>CAZHLW010000004.1:0-31913 GCA_964533375.1 uncultured Candidatus Peribacteria bacterium | reverse complement strand
CAGCTGATGGTGGCCTCCTCTCTGGCAAACCTCAATGTGGATGAGCAGATCCAGATTGAGGTGCAGAAACAGGTCAGTACGATTAAGTCTTACGATGCTGACATTGCCTCTCTGCAGGCCGAGATTGATGCTCTGAAGAATCAGCTCGCATCTATCCAGACTACGACGATCATCACAAGCACCGGTTCTGCTCTGGTTGCAGATCTCACTGCTGCAACACTTGTGCTGGAAAACACTCTTGCAACCGGTGGTGATACAAGAATCGGTGGAGACCTCCACATTGATGGAGCACTCATGGCTTCCAGTCTCTTTGTTCCGAATGGTCTGACGATTGATGGAGGAACAACCATCACCGGAACAATGACATCGACATCGGTACATGCAACATCAGGTGCTGTCATCGATGGCATGCTGACCGTCAACGGAAACATCAAAGTGAACAGTGGATCGATTCTGTTTGATTCGGGTTCTGCATTGCAGCTGTCTGATCTGATTGTGCAGAAGAGCTTGATCGTTCTTGGTGACATCACCATTGATGGCCTCGCAGAATTCTTCGGCAACGTGATCATCCACGGCGAACTTATTCTCAGCAGCAAACAGGCCGGCTTCGCGCTCATTCCGAAGAGTGGCACATCCGTGACAGTTCTCTTTGGTTCCGGTGGCTTAAGCGGCGTGCCGGTCGTGACAGCCAGCCCGGACACTCCTGTCCTCTACGGCGTGAAGGGTGCAACCCACAGCGGCTTCACCATCAACCTTGCAGCACCTGCTACCGCAGACATCCGCTTCTCCTGGATTGCGATTGTGACCGACAACGCCATTACACAAACAGGGGCAGTCGTCGCACGCGATACATCGATGATCTTCCCGATGGCTTCCGATAACATCCCGGTTAGTAGTGACATGTACTGGAACGCCTGTATCCGTTCAATTGCAATCTTCGACAGTGACGGCAAGCCACACTCCTGTGCCCGCTACCACTCTGACTACACCTGGACGCAGCCTGACTTGAACATCGACTTCCTCTGGAATACCGCCATCACTCCTCCGCTTCTCCATCTCCCTGATGGATATACGGTAGAAATCACCGAAGATGCAGCAAGCATCTACAGCGCATTCGGTCTGGATGATGATCACAGTGAAGAGAGTAGTTCCTCTGAAAGTTCGGTGATCTCTTCCGAGGCAGCATCGTCTGAAGCATCTTCCGCTTCTTCCATCAGCGAAGCATCCGCATCATCTGAAAGTTCGGTGATGTCTGAAGCAACATCGTCGGAATCCTTGGAATCATCGGAATCCTCTTCCGTTGAGCTTGTCATTGAACCGGCAACCACTGAGCCTGAAGCTCCAGCTCCCGTGGAACCAGTCACCGAACCCGAACCCCAACCCGTCATCACCGAGTAATCAAAAGAGCCCGGCCACCAGACTAAAGACCGACAGCACAAACCCGATAATGCCGTAGACCCATCCGGAAAGAATTTGGAAAGGCAGGAAACTTTCGAACAGAATAAGTCCGATCAGAATGTACGGACCCACCCGCACGAATTCTTCGTATTGCCGCTCGTACTGGTACGGCACAAAAAGCTGGATGATGTTCGATCCATCAAGAGGTGCGACCGGAAACAGGTTGAACGCCATCAGCGCCAGATTCACAAACAAGGAACTCTGCAGAACTTGCAGTAACACCGTGTAGCCGACTGACCCTTGCGGCGCCTGCAGCAGATCGAACGCGGACAGAATATCGCCGCCGGTTAGAAAAAAGAGCGCGGCAAACGCAATAATTGCGAGAATTAAATTACTGAGCGGTCCGGCTACAGCCACAAGTGAGAGATCACGCTTCGGGTGGCGGAAGTACCTGCTATCCACCGGCACCGGCTTCGCCCATCCAAATCCAACCGTCAAAAACAGAATCGCCCCGAGTAAATCCAGGTGCGCGATGGGGTTGAGGGTCAATCGCCCCGCATGCTCCGGTGTTGGATCACCCAAACGGTAAGCGGTGTAGGCATGCGCCCATTCGTGAATGGAAAGCGCAATGAGGATGCTGATGATGTAGGTGGGATTCAAAAAGGGACTCATACAGAAAGTATAGCGAAGCAAGCGGCAAATGGGGGTCCAAAAATCGCCTATTCGGCGGAATATTGAGTTGACGGACCCCTTTTGGAAAGGTACCTTGGCGCAACCTTATGTCACGCGCTTGCGCCAAAACCGGCAAAAAGACCTCTTTCGGTAACACCCGAAGCCACTCGCTGCGTTCCACACGCCGCAACTGGAAGGTCAATACCGTCAAAAAGCGCATTTTTGACCCGGCTACGGGCGAATACAAAACCATGAAAGTGGCAGCATCCTACCTGCGCACCCTCGCAAAGAGACTGCAGCAGGGTAAAGCTGTCTAATCTAAGGTCCGGGTTGAGGTTAAGGTTTAGGAATATGGACGGTTTTTCGCTGCTCTTTAATCTCCGTACGATGATGCTTTTCTGTCAGCATCTTCTCTTTTGCTTTGCGTGAACGCCTCTGTTTCTGTTTTTTAAACTTGAAAATAGCCTGAGCATGTTTCGATTCCTTGCCCCTAACCTTCTCCTCGACCTTCAGTATCAACAGTTTCCACGCCGATAGCCGGTTCTTGCTCTGTTCCCGGTGCCGCTGCACCTTCACTTCAATACCGGATGGAAGATGTTTCAGCCACACCGTGCTCGACGTCTTATTCATCTTCTGCCCGCCTTTGCCGGTTCCACGGGTAAATTGTTCCTCAATATCCTCAGGCTTCATACCCAATTCTTCTGCAAGTTTGAGAGTTGGCGATGGGAGATCGATGGGGAATGACATGGAAATGATGGAAACAATCCCTTGGAGTATAGCGTGAATTATCCAGGAGAGGACTCATAGTTAAGAATGCGTGCAGTTCGCTTCGCTCACTGTATTTGTTTCACAGGTGACCCAAAAGATTGTAGGTGGCGGAGAGGGAGGGATTCGAACCCTCGAAACCCTTTCAGGTTTACACGCTTTCCAAGCGTGCGCACTAGGCCACTATGCGACCTCTCCGTGCAGTGGTGCGGCATAGTATAGGGACCAATGTATCTATCACAAGTCCGAAATGCTCATAAAAAAGGCGCCCAAAGGCGCCTTTCCTTAATCTCAACCTTAACCTAGACCCTTGTCCGCTGTAGCCTTGGCGGAGGAGGATTACTTCTTCGACGGTACCGCGCACTGGCACGGACACGCCTTGCTCAGTTTCGTCACAATCAGCACGTTGAACGCCAGAGCGATCAGCGATGCAGAACCGTTAAGGGTTCCAAATGTCAGGCCTGCAGACAGGAAGTGTGACTTATACACGCCGATCAATGCAGCGATGGTTGCAAGAACAGCAACGATACCCAGCAGGATGGTGGTAATGGAACAAGTCTGACACATGCCGCCGAGTGTGAAACCAGCGGACTTCTTCTTGGAAGATTTGGAGAACATGAAAAGGGGGGAAGTCGGAGGAGACTATGATACGCCCGGAAAATCGCAGGACAAAAAAGGATCCGTAGACAATAGACCCGACATGGGATGCCATCTGCATCCGTTGTATCAGCCCCTCCCCTTCCTGTAGGCTACAGCGGTATGAAGATTTCCCTGGAATGGCTATCGGATTTTCTAGAGTGGACTGAAAAAGATCCGCAGAAAATTGCTGACCGCATCACGCTCGGATCGGCTGAAGTGGAGGAAGTGGAGATGCAGGGAAAGTATCTTGATCGTTGCTGCGTCGGAAAAGTTCTGACAGCAGACAAACACCCTGACGCCGACCGCCTGAGCGTGTGCACTGCCGAGACAGATAAAGGAGTGAAGACCGTTGTCTGCGGCGGGACCAATGTCGTTCCCGGCATGCTCGTTGCCTTTGCTCACACCGGCGCAACGGTGAAATGGCACGGCGAAGAAACTGTCACACTCGAACCGGTCAAAATCCGGGGTGTCCAAAGCGAGGGCATGATCTGCGCAGCGGAAGAAATCGGACTCGAATCCATCTACCAAGCATTACCCGAAGATGGTGAAAGACCGATCGTCGATCTCGGCCGCCTTGATGCTAAAACCTATAACCTAAAACCTAAAACATCTCTCAAGGAAGCTCTCGGTCTGACCGACACCATCCTGCACATCAACAACACCGCCATCACCACGCGCCCCGATTTGTTCTCGCACATTGGTTTTGCGCGCGAGTGCGTAGCATTGGGACTGGCAACGTGGAGGAAGAAAAAGGCAGCGAAGGAGATTTCGTTCCCGTCCACAAAATCATCACTGCAGATCAGTATTGATGCACCGGATCTGGTTCCGCGTTTCATGGGTTGCAGAATTGATATTGAAAGTCTGGGCGACACACCGGAGTGGATGCAAAAGCGCCTTGCCGCCATCGGCATCCGGTCTATCAATCTGCCGGTCGATATTACCAACTACGTGGCGAATGAAATCGGCGTGCCCATGCACAGCTTTGATGCCGATGATATTAAAGGAGAAGTTCATCTGCGGCTCTCCAAAATGGGCGAAAAAATCACGACGCTTGATGGTGTGGAAAGAGAGCTGCCAACCGGTGCTCTCATTATGAATGATGATGACGGCATCTTCGATCTCCTCGGAATCATGGGAGGTCTGCGCAGCAGCACCAAGCCGCAAACAAAGCACCTCTTCCTGCACGCTCTCTCTATTGATTCCAAAACGATCCGCAAAGCAGTGATGGCAACAGGCCACCGTACAGACGCATCCGTCGTGTACGAAAAAGGAGTGCCGCCCGTCACCACCGAAGCAGGTTTCCTGCGCGCAGTTGCACTGGTACTCGAACTCATCCCCGGTGCAAAAATAGCATCAGGCCCCATCACGAAAGGCGACAACGGCAAGACGCCGACTATCCCTCTCTCCGTTGAACGCACGCAGAAGCACATCGGCAAAGACATTCCGGAAGAAGAAATGGTCCGCATTCTGGAAGCATTGGAGTGTGATGTCGTGCGTGGTCCAAAGGCAGGCATCCTGACTGTCACTCCTCCGCTCCACAGACTGCGCGACCTGACAGGAGACCACGATCTCTTCGAGGAAGTCGCACGCATGTACGGTTACGACCGCATCGAAAACGTGATGCCGATGGGTGAACTCAGAATCCCTGAGCGCGACGAGCGCATCCACAGACTGCGCGACATGCTCAAGAGCGGCGGCTACTTCGAAACAGTGCCGCTCAGCTTCCTCAGCAATCAGCAATTCCGGAAAGCAGGTATTGATGCATCGGACGCAGTGGAAATTGAAAACCCGCTGGGAGACGACACCGCTCTTCTGCAGACAAGCACCTTCCCGGCACTCCTCATCCACGCAGAAAAAAATCTGCGCCAGACAGGCACCCTCCGGAATTTCCACTGGAGCCACGTCTTTTCCAAAACAAAGCCCGAGCATCTGGAGCTCTCGCTCCTCACCGCCACGCGCGAGACGACAGGTTTGCTGAATGATCCATTCCTGGAAATAAAAGAGACCGTCATCAGCAGCCTGGCTGCGAGCGGTTACTCTGTCACAATTGCCTCCACCAAAAACGTCCCCGCCTACGCACATCCCGGTCGCATCGCCGATGTCCTCTTCGGCAAAGACGTCATCGGTCAGATCTTCGAAGTACACCCAAGCATCCGCAAAACCTTCGACATTCCCGGCCGTGCTGCCGCAGCCATCATCAACTTGCACGATCTCTTAGCACACGCCCCGGAGAAAATTGTCGCACAACCCCTCTCGCAATTCCCTTCCGTCGTGTACGACGTCACCATCACCCGCACGCACGATAAACACATCGCAGCTCTGATGGAAAAAGCAGTAAAGGGTAGCAAGCTCCTCGAAAGTGTAGTGATCCACGACCTCTATCAGAAAGCCGGAAGCGACACCTACAATGCAACGCTGCGCTTCACGTATCGCTCGGCAGAGAAGACGCTGACAGAAGAAGAGGCGAAGAAGGAGCAGGAGGCGGTCCTGAAGGCGATCAACTAAAGAATAAAAAGGAGTAAATTCCACCAGGTCCATTTTCGCAAAGCGAAAATGAAGGTTCGTCGTCCATGGGGTGGAGTCCGGCTGCCCGGGGGGTGAAGGGGTCAGCGGAGATGCGGTCAGCCCGGACCGCACTTTTTGGTTCCTTTTTGTTGCACGGACAAAAAGGAACGCCCCCACGGCAGTGGCCCCCGGAGGGATTCATGCTGCGAGCGTCCTCAGCATGACAAACCACCCTTCGACGAGCTCAGGGTGACACGATATACTCCAAAGTCCATGACCATCGTCACCCGCACCGGCGACAAAGGCGAAACCGGACTCTTCGGAGGCCAGCGCGTTGCAAAAGACGACGTTCGCATTGAAAGCATCGGCACTATTGATGAACTCAACGCCCACTTAAGCCTCCCCACCAACGCCGACGACCTCTCGCTTGGCATGATCGAACAACTGTCCCTCGTTCAAAACATGCTCTTCAACCTGGGCGCCGACCTCGCCACACCGCAGGAAAACAATGCGGCTGTCGTGCCGCGCATCACAGCAGACCATATTGCACTGCTGGAAGGCTGGATCAACGTTCTGGAAGAAACACCTCTTCCTCCCTATTTCGTCCTCCCTGGCGGCTCCCGAGCGGCATCGGAACTCCACATTGCCAGAGCTATTTGCAGGCGTGCGGAGCGGCTGGCTATCAGCCTGAGTAAACGATCGGCTATCAACCGGGAACTGCTTGTATACCTGAATAGACTAAGCGATTACCTGTTTTTGGCAGCGCTGGATGCCAATAGGAGTGCCGGGATTGACAATATCCGCGTCCGGTACGCTTAAAACCATTGAAAACGAGACTTGACGGACCTAGTACCTCATCTGTAACGTACCGCGGCTATGTTAGGTAAACTCAGATGGCGCCGGCGTCTTCGCAGACATGGATTTCTGTCCCGTATGGCTACAAAGGACGGACGTGCCGTGCTGTCCCGCCGCAGAGCAGCTGGCCGCAAGCGCCTGACGGTGCAGAAGAAAGCTAAATAAACGGTTATCGGTGATGGGTTATGAGTTAGGGGGATTTGGAATCGTTTTTTTGTATTTATGGCTCTATTGCCGTATTTTCTCGTTCCCATACTATTCTGTTATTCTAGCTATCAGCTCCCCATAACCCATAACTGATAACTCATAACTAAAAAATGGTCCGCTACCTCCACTCCCTCTCGGCCTTCCTGTTCTACCTTCTGGGTTTGAGCTTTTTTGCGGCGTATCTCCTCTCTGTGAATAACATCATCGCTGCAATGTCCAAACAGTGGCTGCACAGTATGGACCTGCCGCTCCTGCTCGTGGCCCTCCTCTACGGCGGCACCAGCGTCTATTTGAGCCTGACCGCCGAGCGGAAGGGATCGACCGGACTCGCTTTGTCCTTACTGATTCCTCTGATGATCGTTTTCTTTGCAGCGACCATCCTCAAATTCTGGCCAACGCCCTTCATCCTTAATGCATAACCCGTATTGCACCCAGGGACGGGTGCGCTAGATCTTCATTCCAAATTTGCCCCGATCTCAGATCACCGATCCCCACCCTAACCCCTAACCGATCCCCCATAACCCGCCATGTATACAATTAACACCCTCCCCAACGGCCTCCGCGTCCTCACCGCCCCCGTCGACGGCACCTCGTCTGTCACAGTGATGGTGTTTGCAGGTGCCGGGTCCCGCTACGAATCGGAAAATGAGCGCGGCATCAGCCACTTTCTGGAGCACATGTTCTTCAAGGGCGGCAAGAAATATAAGACCACGCAGGAAGTGAGTGCAGCCATCGACGGAGTCGGCGGTGACTTCAATGCGTTTACAGGCAAAGAGTACGCGGGCTACTACGTGAAGGTTGCATCGGAAGAAAGGCGCCTCGCGTGCGATGTCCTGAGCGACATGTTGCTCCACGCATTTTTCCCGCCGGAAGAAATCGACAAGGAGCGCGGAGTGATTATGGAAGAGGACCGCATGTACCAGGATACGCCCATGTACCGGGCGGGCTGGGACTTCGAGGAACTGCTCTACGGCAACCATCCGCTGGGATGGGACACCATCGGTACCGAAAAAGTGATCATGTCCGTGCAGCAGGCCGATTTCCAGAAGCACAAAGACGAACTCTACGGACCGCACAACTGCTGCATCGCTTTCTCCGGAAAGATTACGGAAGAAGAAGCGATGGCCCTGGCCACAGAATTCTTTAGTCCCTTGAGCGGGGGCTCCAAGCGCACGTTTGCACCGCTCGATACATACGGTCCGGAAAAGATGTTCCTCCGCAACAAGAACACCGAACAGTCGCACCTGGTCTTTGGCGTCCCGGGACTGTCGTCACAGGACGCAGACCACTTCACGCACAAACTGCTCGCCATCATCCTGGGCGGCAACATGAGCTCCAGAATGTTCCTCCGCATTCGCGAAGCCCGCGGCCTCTGCTATTACATCTCAACCGATACCGATAACTACATGGATGCCGGTTCGCTCGCAACCAGCGCCGGAGTGGACCAGTCCAGACTCCTGGAGGCACTCGAAGCCATCAAGCATGAGTACCTGCTGTGCGCTGCCGAAGGCGTGATGCAGGATGAACTCACCCGTGCGAAAGCATTTTTGAAAGGAAAGATCACCCTCAGTCTGGAAGACAGCGAAGAGCGCGCGCACTACTACGGCAAGCAACTCCTGCTCTACCCGAAGGTCCGCGACATTGGTGAGTACTTTGCAGAGGTAGATGCTGTTTCGAAGGAACAGGTCGATGCCCTCGCAAAGCGGCTCCTCACTCCGGAAGCCCTGCGTCTGGTGGTAATTGGCAAAGATGCCACCCCGGACAAATTCGCATCGCTGATGGGTGCATAGCCCGTAGAGCCGCGCCGGTGGCACGGCTCTCTCTGTCAGAGCAGCATCCTTGATACGTCATAGTGATGTATCTCCTCCCTCTTTTTATATGTTTGATGAACTGAACAACGCCGATACCGGCGCCCACACCAACGAGGTCCCCATGCCAGAAACGCAGACCGAAGGCGACGTGCAGCCGCAGCCGACAGAACCGCCGCATATGCCCGGACCGCATGAAGGCAATCCCGCACATCCGGAATCAGACCGCGCCTGAAATAATAATTTCCTTATTCCCTCTCCTGGGGCATGTGGGTGGTAAGGAGAGGGTGGCCCGTAGGGCCGGTGAGGCAATCATTCTTCCCCCAACTGTCGCAATGCCGACAGCGCTGTCGCGTTATCCGGGTCGATCGCAAGGACGGCCCGGAATTGGGCAATAGCTTCATCGCTGCGGCCGGCGTTATGCAGCAATATTCCAAAGTTGATGCGCGCGGCAATTAACTTCGGGTCTGTGGTGACGGCACGCTGGTAGCTTTGCATCGCCTCGTCTATCTTGCCGAGCTCTGTTTGCGCGACCCCCATATTGAAGAGCGTTGTCGGATGATACGCATTGCGTTCCAGTACTTTTTCATACTCTGCAACCGCCTCCTGGTACTCGCCCTGCATGGCATAGAGTGCTCCGAGATTCAGATGCGCATCAGAATAGTTGGGCCAGAGGGCAATTGCTTTCAGGTACTCCAGCTCCGCTTTGTCGAACTGCCCCATTTCCGCATACACAATGCCGATGCCAAAGTGCGGATAGCGGCTCTGCGGGAATTTGGTCATGGCAAGTTCGTAGGTCTCGAGTGCGGCGGTGTAGTTCTTCTGCTTCCGGTAGACCGCGCCTAAGTTGCTGTAGGTCTGCGCGTGCGGCCGGAGTTCCAGGGATTTCTGGCAATCCAGTGCCGCCTGCTCCAGGTTGTTATCCATCCGCTCGGCATTACACAGGTTGTTGTACGCCACATACGACGCATCAGGATACTTCTCGATGACATTCTCAAACAGCGCCTGCGTGCTCGACCACACAAGCGACTGGCGATAGGCAAGCCCGGACAGAACAAAAAGCAAAAGGACGCCGACCACCCCTCCGGTCACAGCCAGAGACCGCCGGTCGAATGTCTTTGCAAGCCCGTCAGACAGCAAAGCAATCAGGCAGGCGAGGATAATGATGAAGCCGATCTGCGGCACATACGCATAGCGGTCCGATGCAAAGTACAGATCCATCTCCCCCTTCGCGAAGTTGAGCAGTGTCGGGGCAACGGTGACAAAATAGAACAGCAATCCGACTGTAATAAGCCGCTGACGGTTCCGGAGGAGTACTGCGCACAAAAGCAGCAGAAGCACAAAAATCATCGGCACATAAAAGTCCGGCGATGCGATATTGATGGTACCGAGGTATGGGTACAGCAGCGAAAACCGGAAGGGCCAGAGGAACTGCTGGAAGTAAAACGTGACGCTCTTGAACGCCATCAGTATTTTCTCAAAGTACGTGGTGGATGCGAGCACCGTTTCTTTCCCCAGAATACCGACGAGCCCGAAAATCATGGACAGCAAAAGATACGGGATCTTATCAATGATGAAATGCCGGTCGAACTTTCTCCTGTCTGCATAATCAAAAAAGACAAGCACCACAGGCAGTGTGATGATCATCACTTTCGAAAGCAGCCCGCACAGAAAGAGCACGATGCTGATGATGTACCACTTCCGGCTGGAGCGGTCCCGATACAGAAAATACGATGCAATCGATGCCAGCAGGAAAAACGTGGAGAGCACGTCTTTGCGCCCGCTCGCCCACTCGACTCCTTCGGTATTGAGCGGGTGCACCAGAAACAGCAGCCCGCAAAAGAGCGCAAGCCACTGGCGCCGTATGAATGCGAAGATGATGAATGAAACAAGGAGTGCATTCAGAATATGCAGCACCAGGTTATCCAGGTGATATTGGAATGGCTCGACTCCCGCAATAAGGTAGTCGATCTGGTACGACAGGAAAGTGAGCGGGATATACAGCTCCGGATCGAAGTGTGTGAAAATCCACTTGATGGATGCCGGAGTGATCTGGCGGATGGCGGGATTTTCGTAAATCAGCATGCCGTCATCCCACCGCACAAACGGGTTATCGAGCGACCAGCCGTACACCAGAAATCCGATCACAAAAAACCCGGCAGCAATGCCAAGGATCGTCCGGAGCCGGGGCAACGAAGAAAGCGACTGCACCGGATCATTCTATCCGCTTTCCGGAGCGCGGAGCCAGCCGAAAAAGGCGGCAAAAGTTGTAAGGAGGCGCACTCTGCTACGTCCTAGCATAGGCGATCTATCGCAGGATCGCTGTTTTATTTCTGTCTCCCCTTCTCTATGAAAACACCTTTTTCTATCGCAACGGCCGCACTGCTCCTTGTAGGCAGCATTCCGGCAGCAATGGCACTGACCTTTATAGACGACCAATCAGGTCTGAGTGTGACCACCTCCGGCACATCGCAGTGGTCGGCATCGTCCCAGAACAGTTCCTGGACTTCTTCGGAAAACAGTAACTGGAGTGCACTGGCGCAGCGGGTCGTGAGCTGTACGAACAACAATGTGACCGGCAATGCTCTCACGCAGTGTCTGATGAATGCCCAGCTCTTCCAGACAACTGCTCCATCCTGGATGTCTGCAAATACCAATCCATGGATGCAGAATATGCCCAGTCTCCACTGCAACCTTGCAAGTGGTACCGAGCGTGTTGCCTGCGAGCAGCAGCTTATAAATGAATGGCAAATATCGTACCGCTCGTACCGCAACTGGGTGGACAGCATGGATACTTCCATGCAGGAGATGATGCAGGGCGCAGGACTCTCGGAAGTACAGGTGCAAAATATCTGGAATGGCAATGTGAGCAGCCCGGACACAACCGGTATGTCTGCAGCCGTTGCAGCCCGCGAGGCCTGGAAAATCTGCCAGAAGTTTGAAGGCCGCACACAGGCACGCTGCATGCGCGATGCCCTGACCGAAGACCGCCTGCAGGAGTGGGCAGACCTGGACAATGTGCTGAATAACGGCCGGTAAGTTCCCGGAGTCTCAAGAACAGGCGAGGAGGTATGCCTCGCCTGTTCTTTGGAGAAACACAGAAAAACAGCACAGGAGTTGGCTTCATGAGGACATATTGCTAGAATCCCCGCAACATTCGTATCCTTACCCTTAACCTTTTCCTTGACCTAAGAATATGGAACGCACCCTCATCCTCCTGAAACCGGACGCCGTCGAAAAGAAAATCTGCGGCAAGGTCATCTCCCGCTTTGAAGACGCAGGTCTCACCATCCGCGGCTGCAAGATGATCCGCCTCAGCCCGGACGTTCTCCGCGACCACTACGCACACATTGCAGACAAGCCGTTCTATCCGGAAGTCGAAAGCTTCATGAGCAGTAAGCCCGTGATCGCTCTCATACTGGAAGGCGACGATGTCATCGGCCAGATCCGCGAAATGCTCGGCGTGACAGACTCCACCAAGGCCGCACCCGGCACCATCCGCAATGAATTCGGTGTGGATATGATGGTGAACGTCGCACACGCATCCGACGGACTCGATGCTGCAAACGCGGAAATCCGCCGGTTCTTCAGTGAGGACGAAGTTTTTGAGTATTAATGCATCTACGAAAACCACCATCCGACTTTTCTATCGGATGGTGGTTTTTTGTGATGCTATGTCGGAGACACAGCAGGGTTATTGGTAGGGTTTAATGAGACGGGCAACTGAGACGTAGGTGTCATCGAATCCTCTGAACCCGAAACACGTGCCGACGGCACCGGCATAATCGTCAACGCACAAAAATCCCGTAGCCCCGCGAGAGGCCTCTGGACATCGCACTTGTTTTCCTGATGGCAAACAATTGAAGTGATACTTGAACCGATGGGTCAAATTCAATACCGTCAGTACCAAGCCGGGCGTTCGGACGTAGCCGGGATAATGATTCGACGCAAATGCATGCATTTGTTCTTCGTTCAGATTCCCCGAATCCGGAACAAGAGGAATAACCTCCCAATATCCCGACTTTGCTGTATAGGTGGTCCAGGACAAATCATGAAGCGCATCGGTCATATGCGATAGCAAATTCCTCTTGCGGAGGAATTCCATATCCACAATCGCACAGGGAACGTAGATGACATATCGTCCTGGAATAGCCGGCGGTGGTGTCACATATTCCGCCTGCAGCCCCAAGGATTGGCAGACATCCATCGCATCCAGCAGCACTCCATCCGATTGCACAACGGATTCATAATTCTTTTCCGCTCCCCTTACATCAATGAGTGCCTTTTGCAGAAATTGACGTAACTGACGCATCTCGAACCGGCCGGCATTCATCAAACTCAATACCTGTTCTAGGGTAAAGTTGTCAGCGAGCTTATTCCAGAGCTCACGCAACTTGTCGAACTCAATTTTCCAGAGACTCTCGGGCATGGTAATTTCCTTTGCATCAGACAACCGGATTCCGCCGACTCGGGCCAGCTCAGAATGAGACAAGCGCACTGCCCACAACTTCTGTGCGCACCGTGCTTGTCTCATCATTAAAACCTACCGGTGTTCCCAAGGAACATTACTAATAAAATATCACTTTTATAAGTTTATGTCTATTAAGAGACATTCTCTCCCTTTACCGCCTTCGACGTCTTCCCATACCGCTCCGCCGCTTCGTAACTCAGATCAAAAATCGTCTTGAGTGCCTCGGCAATTTCTTCACTTTCGATAATGATACCAAGCTTTTCCTTCCAGGATGTAATGTTCACTTTTCCGTTATAAATCTGAATTTCCGGCCTCCAGTTGAATTTTGCCGCAGGGACCAGAGCGCTTTCACGCAGTTCTTTTTTGTCGCGGCTATGGATATCCAGAGCAACCGGTGTATCCGGAAGAATGCAGCGCATGTGAATATTCTTCTCTGCCCGGCGGATGAAATACGTCTTAAAGTATTCAGGCATGGTTTCCAGCATGTCATCGGTTGAAGCCCAGGAATGAATACCATCTTTCGCGGTCAGCGTATCTTCGTACACTTTTTCAAGCCCGCTCACTCCTTCGTAAAAGGTAATCTTTGGACGGGACTTCGCCCACTGTCCTGCAGAAAGTTCATCTCCATAGGTTTCGAGCATCGCAATCTGCTGATCGATGGATTCCTGCATACTCACTTTCCGGAATTTCAGAAGCCGGATGAGGTTGTCCTTATTTTCCGGTGCGTAATATTGGGTATTTGCCCGGCGTGATTTCACGACGACGCCGCGCTTCACAAGAACATCCAGAATGCTACGCACGGTATTACGGGGCATGCCGCATAAATGCGCAATCTGGGATGCAGGCTGTGCACCCACTTCGACCATTTTGGCAAAGACTTTTACCTCTTTGTCGGTTAAACCCAATGTTTTGAGGAGGCTGGAAATCATCATGCAAAGAGTATATCTCAATAGTATAGATTGACGAAGTCTGTTCGTCAATTTTGATCTGGCGAGATCGGGTCGTCAGGGGGTTTTGCACTGTTTCATTGCTGGCATTGGCAAATCTAAAAAGTAGTGTTATTCGCCATTTTACATAAATAGTCAAATAACATAAATCTCAACGATGGCAAAAATTTCACTCCTCCAACCCCGGCACACCTATGCTCCTGAAGAAGGTGAAGGACATATCTATAGTCCCACTGCACTCTGGAGTGCAGGCGCACGTTTGAAAGAGGCTGGCGTAGATGTTGTTCAAGTGGCAGATGCAAACTTGCGGCCATTTGAACCTGCAACAGATATTGTGGGAGTGAATGTGGTAGGGGCTCCCTATATTCCATCTATTCTTGAACTCCAAAAAACATTTGATCCTGCATCCCGTCTTATTCTGGGAGGTGCGGTAATTGCAGGATTTACAAGACAACAATTTCAAGGACTCTTTGGAAAGAATGTAATCAATGGAAATAAGCCAAAAGCAATCGCCAATGCACTTGGTGTCCACTCTCTGCCGGATGCAAGGCAGACCTCTCTTATTTCTATCTATAACGATATCCCGGACGAAGACATGCGAAAATATCTGGAACGGGAAATGTCGTTTCATTTGGGGCAGGGATGCAATCAGAAATGTAATTTTTGCGCAGCGCTCGGAACGAATGCGCCGGAAGCATATAGAGAGCTGGATATCGTGGAGAGAGATTTGCGGTACCTCGCGGAACGGGCAATCGGACTCGGCATCGATCAGTTATCCTTCTATTTAACAAATCTGGACGTCTTCCAGACTCCGGGGAGACTTCGTGACTTTGCAGCAATTGTTCAAAGTGTGGTGCAGTCTATGCGTACGAATTGCCCGACTTTTCAGATAAAGATGCGCGGGCTTTCGACGGTGAGTTACTTTCTTAAAACCCACCAATACTACCCGCAGGTGATAACACAGATAAAGGATGCAGGGCTACACACCGTCGGATTTGGCATTGATGGCGCCACTCCGGAGGTTTGGAAAAGTACGCACAAAGCGAATACAACCGAAAAATGTTTCGACGCCATTCGTATCGCCAGAGAAGTATACGACCTCACTCCGGAAGCATTGATGGTCTTTGGACATCAAATGGAAACAAAAGCATCGCTGGAGGCAGCAGTGGATTTTACGCTGGATATGCACCATTTATACGGGGCGACACCACGCCCGCATGTTGCAAAGTGTGTTCCGGGCAGCGCTGATTGGATTGCGGCGCAGAAAGAGTTCATACGACTACTCTTTAAAAATCCAGAATATTTCCAGGCACTTGATTTCACTGCCCTCGCCTCATCTATCAGTCATCCCGACCCGGACTTGCGCGCTTTCGTCAATCACTACTATCAGATGATCGCCAACATCACCGGCAACATGACAGATGTCATCTACCCCATCGCCCCCGAATTTACCCCCGAAGAAAACGAACGCCATCGGCGGATGAATATCGGGAAATACGATAATTAGGTTGGTCTTTTGCAGCATCGGGAATTCCTCATGCGAGGAAGAATCTGCGGTGCCGTGCTTTACATTAGAAAGATTGGAGGCAAGAAAATGAAAAAAATCTCTTCTGAAGAAATGATGTTTCTGCTGCAGCAATGCGCCAATGCAAACACGACTGATGAATTGATTGCTGGAATAAGCACATTGGACAGCATGCTTATACAAATCCAGCAAGAAAATGGACGCTCAACCACATGCGACACATTGCTACAGGCTATACGTCAGATGGCTGGAGACCAAAGAAATGACATGGAACGAGAAATAAGAGTGAAGCAACCAACTCGAAAATGGTTGCCGCTTTTGTATCCAGTCTTTCACGAGGTGTTTTGCGACACGCAAATCGCATGGGCACCATTCGATGCATTCGTAGAGTTCAAGAAGCGCTGATTCGGCTTCCCGATTCAGAAATCGACGCCTGTGCCACTTTTGGTATCAGGCGTTTTTATAATCCTCAATGACATCCGCACTCCCCGCCCCCGCAATCACACGCATCCTTCCCCTGGCAACAACTCTGCTTCTTGATAAGATCTTCAGGAAGATCCAACTTGAATCGCCCGTCACGGAAATCAATCGTCGCACCGCCAATCGAAAAGAGCGTCATGGGTGATGCATACACAGGGACGTCCGGAACATCCTTGTTGATGAATGTAAGATCAGTCGATGCTTTCTCTTCGACCACATCCATGGAGAAACCACCGTTGCTGTCGAGGCCAACACTGAGTCCCCACCCCGCTTTCCCCTCCACGGTTAAAATCTCTTTCAGCTGTACTGCCGCTTCTTTGGTGACGGTGATTGTCTGAGGTCGTTCGGGTTTATCGTCGATCATTACATTCAGGTCTGTGACCAGATCGTTCAGATCTTCAGAAGAAAAACCATGCGATGTACATCCTTCCTCCAGTGTTTCATAGGCATTGGCACTGCAACTGAAACAACTCAGTCCATACTGGGCCAAAAGTGACGCACTATCGGGGAGTAATGCAAGAATTTCGGCAACTCGCATCGACCGATAAATAACAGGCTTTTCAATAACCTGATCTCCGATCTCCGATCTCAGATCCCTGGGAATTTTATTCCCAACCTCTGGTTTTACCTTCTTGGCTGACATATGCTCAGTCTAGCATGAAACGCTCCCGTCTTTCCGCCATTATCGTCCCCGTTTTCACCCTCCTGTTGGGATGGCAGCTGGGGCTGAATACGACCATTTTACGCAATGGCCCGGATGTACAGATGCCCGATACGCAGCTGTCTGGCAGTGGAACGGTG
Source organism: uncultured Candidatus Peribacteria bacterium (assembly GCA_964533375.1). Lineage (GTDB taxonomy): Bacteria > Patescibacteriota > Gracilibacteria > Peribacterales > Peribacteraceae > CALREJ01. Next base: position 14,840 of record CAZHLW010000004.1, on the reverse strand, counting down.
CGGAGCAATCCCGAAAAAGAAGTGGAGCTGGATACGTTCTGGACGGCGTGGAGGCTGCTCATGGCGCACTATGTCCGCCCCGAAGAACTGGTGACCAACAAAATGACCGAAGGCGCTATCCGCGGAATGATCGCAGCGGTTGGTGACCCCTACACCCTCTACATGACCAAAAAGGAAAACACGGATTTCCAGGACATGCTGAGCGGCCACCTGCAGGGAATCGGCGCGGAGCTGTCACTCAAGGAAAGGATTGTGACGGTGCAGAATGTCATAAAAGGATCGCCCGCGGAAAAAGCGGGGCTGATGCCGCAGGATATTATTGCGACGGTGGATGGCAAGACGCTCGAAAACATGACGCTGGATCAGATTGTCGGCATCATCCGCGGCAAGAAAGGAACGTCTGTCACGCTCACGATCATCCGCAAAGACCGCTCTGTACCGCTCACATTCACGATAGTCCGTGATGACATTACGGTCCCGAGCACGAAGTACGAAACGAAGCAGACTGCTATTGGGACAGTCGGTGTGCTGACAATTAATGAATTCGGGTCGCAGACCATGCGCGAAGTGCGCGACAGTCTGGAAAGCGCACGGGCCGGCGGCGTGAAAGCACTGGTGATTGATCTGCGCTACAACGGCGGCGGCTACCTGGACGGTGCCATCACACTCTCGTCCATGTTCCTGCGCGAAGGGACAGTCGTGACAGTCGCAGGCCGCGATGGCGAGAACGATGTCCACAGTGTGACCGGCAACGCGATCCTCCCCGCTATTCCGATGGTGGTGCTCATCAATCAGGGCAGCGCAAGCGCATCGGAGATTTTTGCAGGAGCCATGAAGGACCACGGGCGCGCAGAAATTATCGGCATGCAGAGCTTCGGCAAAGGCACGGTGCAGGAAATTTTCGATCTGCCGGAAGGCGGAAGTGTGCGCATCACCATCGCCCGCTGGCTCACCCCAGACGGTACGGATCTGGGCAAAGTCGGCATCACACCGGATATTGTGGTGGATCTGACAGAAGCGGATATCACCGCCAAAAAAGATCCGCAAATGGATGCCGCGATTGAATTTTTGGAAACGGGGAAAGTTACAAAGGTGAAGACCGGAACGGGCTCTGTTCGTTAGGTTATGGGAAATGGGTTATGGGTTATCGGGATCTTGAAATGAAGGAATATCAAAAAAATAAGTTCCGCTGCCCCCATAACTGATAACCGATAACCGATAACTTCTGGACTGAAAACACAGGCCATTCTTCAATCTGTAGCTTTAAGAAAGTCAGAACCCTATACTGGCAGTCGTGCTAAGAATCCCCGCCTCTCTCGAAAAACGTCTGGCAGAATTGTTTCCGAAAATCCGGGACCGGGAGAAATTTGTGACGGAACTGATAGAAGAAGCACTGACCGGCCGTGAACCCGCGGACGATGCGCCCAGTATGATTGGCGGCACGCTGCATCTTTTTTCTGATGGCGGGTCCAGAGGGAATCCCGGACAGGCTGCAGTCGCTGCCATTCTGGAAGACCCCACGCACGGCAATGTGCTGAAGGAATACAAAGAGCGAATTGGCATTGAAACGAATAACGTGGCCGAATACAGGGCGCTGATCGGAGGGTTGAAGATGGCCAAGAACTATCAGCCCAATCGTTTGATTTGTCATCTGGATAGCGAACTGATTGTGCGACAGTTAAACGGCCAGTATCAGGTGAAGATGCCGACGCTCAAAGTCTATTTCGACGAAGTACAGGCGCTCGTCGGCGAACTGTCCGATGTCGTCTTCACCCACATCCCCCGCGAAGACAACTACCGCGCAGACGCCCTGGTGAACCAGGCGCTGGACGAAATGCCGGCGCCCATCATGACGAAACCCCAGCCCATTCAGCACTCGATGTTCCCGCAGTCCGAGGAAGCTAAAAGACCCGGCGATGTCTACCGCGACAGCCTGCGTCGCCCGGGGTACTAAAAACTCCAATCGCTTCTTGGCAGAAAGAGAACAAGTCGTCACAATGCGCCTGTGTTTTCCCGTTCATCTTTCATTGGCGTCTTTGCGTTACTAGTGATTCCATCGATGGCGTCTGCAGCCACTCTCAACCTGAACTATCACTACAAACACTTCCTCTACACCGTCACAACCGGCAGGCAGGCAGCGTGGACAAGCCCGGAGGAAGTCTGGACCTATAACGGAAAAACCGTCACGCCGCCGCAGGAACTGCGCGTGGATGGCGACAGTCTTCCCGCAGTACCCGCAGGCTTCCAGAAGAAAACGGAAACGACGTACAACCGCACAGCCATCATGAATACCCTACGGCAGATTGTCGCAACGGACGTTGATCGCGAAGCGGGCACAGTCACCATCAGCAGGTCGGGCAGCGGGAAAATTTTGTTTGATGGTGTGGGATTCCCGGGACAGACCGTGAACCTGGAGGCAGCCGCAGACATGACGATTGAGGCCATCAAAACCGGAACCGTGCATGTCATGTTGCCGGTGAGCGAAGTCGCCCCGACGGTGATAGTGACCGATTCGGAACTGAAGGCGCAGGGCGTGAAGGAGCTGGTAACCGTGGGTGAATCGGACTTCAGCAACTCCCCCAAAAACCGCCGCCACAATATTGCGGTGGGACTCAGTAAATTCCAGGGGCATGTCATTCCGAAAGACGCTGTCTTTTCTTTTAACGAAACACTTGGTCCCGTTGATGGAACGACTGGCTATCTTCGTGAGCTGGTGATTAAAGGCGATCAGACTGTTCCCGACTACGGTGGAGGTCTGTGTCAGGTGAGCTCGACTGCGTACCGCGGCATTTGGGAATATGGCTTCCCTATCGTGCAGCGCAGGAACCACAGCTATATGGTGAACCACTACGCACCGCAGGGAACCGATGCAACGGTATACCCGGGCGTGATCGACATGCGCTTCAAAAACGATTCACCAGGGGCGCTGGTGATGCAGACCTACGCCGAAGGCGACCTCGCGTATTTCCTCTACTACGGCACAAAAGACGACCGCTCTTCCGAGGTAGTGGGTCCGTTCATCTGGGCACAAACATCACCGCCTGCGGACAAAACCCAGCTCACGCTCGACCTCAAACCCGGTGAGCGCAAAAAAGTCGGTGAGCGCGTTCCCGGTCAACGCGTCGCCTGGTTCCGCAATGTGGAACAGGACGGCAAAAAGACTGTCTTCGGTGCATATTCCGTCTACGAAGCACGTCCACTGTTCTATCTGGTTGGAACAGACAAATTGCCTTCTGCAGGATCGGGCACGACGGTACCGGATGTCTTCTTAGACGAATAACCTCTCTACGAGCCCTTCTCCCGCGCACGGGGGAAGGTGGCCCGAAGGGCCGGATGGGGGCATTCTTTCTATAAGTCTCCAACAACCTCCGCCGTCTTCAGCGGCCTGTTCGTCTGGTCTGTCACAATCAAAGAGACAAAGTGGTCAATAATTCCCATCGGATGCGACAGGCGGCAAAGTGCATCCAGTGATGCTGTTTTTGTGGCAGCCTCCACAAAAATCTGCGCATCTTCGGGGAGCGACGCAAAGCGCGGATCGTGGTGACTGGAAGGAAGCAGGCCCAGCAAAAATAGTAAGCGGACACCGAATGCAGACAGCGGATCGCAATCGTCCGACGGAGCAAGTGCCATGAACTGCAGCAGAAGATCAAACACGCGGGGCAGCGGTTCATCATCATCGGTCAGTGCCAGGAGCAATTCGACTCCGCGCTGCAGACGAATGAATGTTTCAAACGACGACAGGTTGATGGGAATAGTGGTCACAGGAACCGCGCCGGTAATTACGCTGCCATGGTCACTCACAGACAGCTGGAGCGACACATGCCGGAACGGCAGCAGCGTTCCACCCAGCCTGCTCGTCATTTTCCGCACCCCCTTCGCCCGGGCCGCCATGCGTCCCCGCTCCCGCGTGAAGAGAATGCAAAACCGGTCCGCATCACCAATATCAACGGTGCGCAGGATGACGGTGTCGACAGACAGGGTACGGCTCATAGGCCGACTATATCATCCCCTCACGAGAAAAACGCCACCGGTGAGAGGAGTTTTCTGCCAGCTCCTAGGAACGTTCCAACGTAGGCAATCGCCGGCATCAGACACAACTCCAGAATGAAAATCCACGGGAAGACTGTGAGGAGCATCGGGCGCATTTCGCCGGAGAACGCACGGAAAGGAGTCTCCACGGAGAGAGCCGGCATCAGCAGCGGAAGCAGCGCAATGAGCGCACCAACTATTGCCGTTGCAATAACGGTTGCGGCCAGCAGGAGAATCGTCATCTCGGCAATGAACGGCAGCAATACTCCCACCGGCGATGCGCCGAGAGTATTTTCCAGAAACAGTTCATCATGGTGCAGACGGACGGTGCGGGTCACCAGTTCCAGAACCACAAAGAGAAGCACCGCAAACGCCACAAAGAGGAAGACGTAGGTAACGGAACGGATGGCATCGGTAATAGACAGCAAGTCGCGTATCTGCCGCTCCTGCGTGTTCACGTTTGAGAGGAACGACGGATTGATGACCGACTGCCACTGATCCTGCTCAATGAACTGGCGGAAGGAATCGTACGCATCAAGCGACTTGAGCGTGACGACGAACGTATCGGGGAACGGGTTCTCCAGATCATACTGATCCAAAAACGCTGCAAGCTCCGGATCGCGCCGGCGTTGCTCGTCGTATGCTTGTTCTTTCGTAACAAACGACACGCTCTCCACATCCGGATTTGCATGCACCGACGCAAAGAATGTCTGGATATCCTGGTCCGGCGCGCTCGCAATTGCCTCCAGCCGGAGTGCCGCTTGTGATGATAATAAACGGTTCACTCCATACACACTCAAAAGCATGACCATGAGGAGTTGCACCAAAACGAGTACAACAGACAGAAGCGTGAGCGTTGTTCCCCACGTCCTCTCGCGCTGCAGCAAAAGCAGTCCGCGCTTAAACCCGCGGCGAATACCAACCGATGAATCCACGCTCTTTCGCATGGGCCTCAGTATAGAGTTTTTCCTAAAAAAGCTTCAATGCGGAAAGAGTTTTATGTTTTAAAGAAATCTTCAGGTTATGGGTCATGAGTGATGGGTATGGGAACATGTAAAGAGGAAGTCTTCATTCACGCTCCCCATAACCCATAACCGGTAACCCATAACTCAAATTTGCCGAATCTGCTGCTCAATCCTGTCAATCGCCGCAATGCATTCCCCTGCGCGTGCATTCCCGGGTTCCAGGTCCAGCGCACGAAGGAAAAGGGCACGGGCCTTCGGGAAATTTTTCAGATCGAGGTATGCAACGCCAAGGTCGCAGAGGGTGAGCGTATTTTCCGGATCAAGATTGAGGGCGCGTTCGAGTGTCACGACTCCCTGCGGACGCTGTGCGCTCTGGAACAGGACCCAGCCAAGGCAGCGGAGAATTTCGGGGTTGTTTGCCTTCAGTCTGTTTGCTTCTTTTAACGAGACGTAGGCCTCGGCCCATTTGCTTTCGACAGAGAGAAGGAAGCCAAGGATGTAGTGTCCCGTGTAACTGGAGGGATCGAGGGCGACTGCCTGTGTGGCAGCAACCTTCGCGCGGCTGTAGCGCTCCAAGCTCAGTTCGTTATCGGCAATTTCCTCCAGCGCAGACACATTTGTCGGATCTTCCAAAACCAGCTCCTCGAGAATGGCGAGAGCCTCATGGTTTTTGCCGGCCATCTTGAGTTGTTCGGCCTTTTCCAGTCGTTCAAGCACGTTTGGTGGCAGTTGGTTCTGATCCATAGATCGTCATTTTAGGCATAGATATGGGAAATACCAAGGATTTTTACGCCAAAAATGACCCCACCGTCCGGTAAATGGCATACGCACCCAGGACCACACCCACGCTCATAGCGGCTCCTATCATCAGATCTTTCCCGCGCTGCTTGAAATCCTCTTTTGCGCCCGACAGCACAATCATAAACGCCCCCACCAGAAACATAGCAGTCGCAACGGTCGTAATGGTCGATGCCAGAAAGAAGGTCACATTGTTGGCAATGGTCTGAAAATTGTAACTGGTACCGATATTCACATTCAGTTCGCGTGCCGCAAATGCAGTCACCGGCACGACTGAGCCTGCGAGAATGGCGGAAAAGCGGCGGAAGGCAAACCGTTTCATGGGCCCACTATACCACGGATTTTGCCTTGCACTCCATTGCGTCCCATGGATCTTCCGGCCTAAACTGGAACTTCCATGCAGAGAGACTTTGAATCGCACACACTGGCAGGAACGAAGAAAGCAGATCCCCCTGAAAACCTGATGATGATCGACCGCCTGCAGCGCCGTCGGCGCACACAAAACCGGCCGTCTCTAAAGGAGCGTCTGTACCGGCTGCGCGAATGGGCGCATCGCCGTGGCAGCCGCCGCCTTATTCGTGATGGCGTGCTGGTCATGGGGGGCCTCTTCTTTTTGTATCTCCTCTTTTTGTGGATCACGCTCCCAGACATTACCGATCCGCAGAGTCTGACAGCCGCGCAAAGTTCGGTGATAGTGGATAGAAACGGAACGGAACTCTACCGCCTCTACAGTGATGAAGACCGCACCTACATTCCCGGTGACCAAATCCCGGAGAATTTGAAGAATGCCGTCGTGGCCATTGAAGACTCCCGCTTCTACGACCGCGGTTGTATTGATATGCGCGCCATGGCGCGCGCCGTCTTCAAGTTCGGGCAGGCAGGAGGCGCATCGACTCTCACACGTCAGCTCGCGCGCAACGCGCTCAACCTCACGCAGGAAAATATTCTCAACCGTAAAATTAAAGAAATCATTCTGGGTTGCCAGCTGGAAAGCCGTTACAGCAAAGACGATCTCCTGAACCTCTATCTGAACTGGATTCCGTTTGGAAAGAACGCGTACGGCATCGGGCTGGCGGCCAAGACGTACTTCAATAAAGAGGTGAAGGACCTCACGTTGCCGGAATCCGCCATCCTTGCGGCACTGCCCCAGGGTCCCAGTTACTACAACCCCTACGGCAAGCAGGTGCGCACCACCGTCACACCGGAGGTCATCCAGAAAATCGCGGATGGCCGTATTACCAGTTCGGATCAAATCCGCGATGAAGACTTCTGGATCGGACTACTCGGGGCCAATGTCGGAACCGGTGGCACAACCATTTACATTGGTGGCCGCACGGATCAGGTGCTGAGAAATATGCAGGACCTCGGGTACATCACGGAGGAAGAACGGACCGATGCAATCGCTTCGCTCCTGACCATCACCTTCCAGAAGGCGCGTGAAGATATCCGCGCTCCGCACTTCGTGCTGTGGGTGAAAGATCAGGTGCAGGAACTGTTAAACGGCGGCGCCGAGGACGGCATTCTGGACCAGGGCGGACTGATGATTGAAACCACGCTCGACTGGGACATGCAGCAGGCAGCGGAGAAAGCTATCAGCGCGAAGGCTGCAGACATCGGCCGTGTGTACGGCGCACACAATATTGCACTCGTCTCTGCGGAAGTCGGCACAAATAACATCCTGGCCTACGTGGGAAATACGGATTACGCAGACGAAGAGCACAGCGGCAAAGTGGACATGGCGCTCGCTCCGCGTCAGCCGGGCTCCAGCTTCAAGCCCATTGTGTATGGCACCGCATTTGAAAAAGGCTACAGCCCCTCCACCGTTGTGTACGACGTCCCGACCAAAATCGGTACCGACGAGCCACAAAACTTTGATGGCAAATTCTGGGGTCTGGTGAACGTCCGCAAAGCACTCAACGGTTCGCGCAATATTCCCGCTGCCAAAGCATTCTTCATGGGTGGCGGTGAAGACAGCGTGCTGGCGTTTGCTTCTCGCTTGGGCATCACTACTCCCGGCGAAGAGAAGAAAACACGCACCGGAAGCGGCGGCGCTGCGTATGAGTTCGGATGGCCGCTTGCGCTGGGTGCAGCTGAGACTCCGCTCACACAAATGGTGGAAGGCTACGCGACGTACGCAAACGGCGGCATCCAGAAACCGCTCACCGCCATCAGCCGCATTAAGGATCGCCGCGGCAATATTCTGTACGACGCAGCGTCTCAGAATGACGGCGTCCAGGCTATTGATGCTCGCATTGCATACCTCGTGACCGCAACGCTCAGCGATACAGCAGCACGCCCAAACGAATACTGGCAGAACATTCTGAACGTCCCCGGCTACCAGACCGCTGCAAAGACCGGTACCAGCAACAAGTGTATGGACCGCGCGGAAACAGGAGGCTGTACCGACCGCAAACCTTCCGATCTCTGGACCATCGGCTACACACCAAACATCGTGACCGGCATCTGGATCGGCAACGCAGACTCCACCGCCCTCTCCGAAAAAGCGGAGTCCCTCTCGCAGGCCTCCCCTATCTGGCAGGACTATATGATCCGCGCGCACAAGCTTTTGTCCGATACAAAAAAGACCAGCTTCCCGATGCCGTCCGGCATTGTGCAGGCGCAAATCTCCACACTTTCCGGGGAACTCCCCACCGAATGTACGCCGATTGCGAACCGCCAGACCGATATCTTCCTGCAGGAAAATGCACCGAGCAAACCGGACTCCGCCTGCTTACAGCTTTTGGTCGATAAGGTGACAGGCCTTCTGGCCTCTGATGAATGTCCTGTTGAAGCCACGGAGATGCGCAGCTTCTTAAGCCCCACAAGCCTCCTCGCACAGCGCTTCCCGGAGTGGAACGCCGCCGTGCAGGCCTGGGCTAAAAACCAGATGAAGGGCTACGACCCGCTTACAAACAGCATGTCCGGGTCCGCTCTGCCGCTTCCGCTCGCACCCACAGAAAAGTGCTCACTGTCCATGACCCCCGGCCGCCTGGCAAAACCGACAGTCTCTCTGAACTTCCCCAGCTCCGGCGACTCCGCCCCCTACCCCGCTTTCCAGCCCGACTTCACCTACCACGTCGGCTCCAAACTGCGGCAGGTGGAATTCTTCATTGATGATAAATCCGTAGGTGTGATGACCGATGCGCCGTTCAAGAGTCCAGTCCGCGTCCCGCGCTCAATCAGCGAAAGTGGCATGCACACGCTCAAAATTGTCATCACCGATGAGTACTACAACACCGCCACAGACGAGACTCGTTTCAGTTTTGGAAACACCTCCGGCGGTCCCGACATCCGCCTGATCGATCCGCCAAGCGGCATCACCATCAAGACCGGTGAATCCCTCACCATGAGTGCAAACGCCAGCGGCCCGGCCGGCATCAAGTACGTTGAGTTCTTCCTGAATAACCAGCTGCTCACGACCAAGCCGAATGCTCCGTACAATCTGAGTTACACGGTGACATTGCCTGCAGGAACCTACACACTTGAAGCCGTTGCGACAGATTACTCGGGAAAGAAGTCGCAGGACGAAGTGGAGGTGACGGTCGAGTAAAGATCTCTTGTCGGCTCCGAAAAGAAGAGTAGCGTGACCTTTAATGCTTCTGGAACTTGCTGTCTGTAGTTCTGATTCATGCGACACATCGCCTGCCGCCCCCACCACTGTCTCTCAAACACCCAACCCAACGCCTGCAATCACTGAGGCGACAAATCAATTAGTTTGGTATGTCCTTTCCGAGGATCCGGAAGAATACAGAGCGATTTTGGAAGACATTCTGGCACTGACAGAGCTAGCAAAAGATGAAGCAGCTTTGCGACTTGGAATGAGACACGTTCTTGGATATCAGCCATGGATCCATCCCACGCAGGTTGATGTGGATATGCGACAGTGTCATCCGGGCTTCGAACAAGAAGTCGATACCGATTGGCGCACGGCACATCAGCATGGACTGGAAGCAGTCATGGCAAAGCTATAACCCTCAGGCCGTAATATTCGCATTCGTAAACACCTCGGACACATCATCGTCTTCTTCAATTACGTCCATAAAGTGCATGACTTTTTCTGCCGTCTCGCTGTCCTTCACTTCCGTTTTCTGCGTGGCCACATACTGCAATCCCGCAGCATCGATGCTATAGCCATTCGTCTTCAGGAAATCTCTGACTTGGCTCCAGTTCGCCATATCAGTCGTGACAGTCAGAATCCCGTCATCCAGATCAATATCCTCCGCTCCAAAATCAATCAGCTCCAATTCCAGTTCCTCTAATTTTCCATTATCAATTTTCAATTTTTCATTCGTCGCAGTCACCACCCCCTTGCGCGCAAACATCCACATGACCGATCCGCCGTCTGCAAAGCTGCCGCCGTTTTTGCTGATGGCAGTTTTTAAATTACTGAGCGTGCGGTTTTTATTGTCCGTCAGACACTCAATCAGAAACGCCGTCCCGCCCGGGCCCATGGCCGCGTAGACAATCTCTTCCATTTTGTCGCCCTTCAGTTCCCCGCTTCCTTTTTTGATGGCGCGTTCAATGTTTGCGTTCGGCACGCTGTCCGCTTTTGCATTCTCCACAGCTGTCCGCAAAGACGGATTCATAGAGGGATCACCTCCGCGCTGCGCCGCAATTTCAATCAGCTTCGCATGACGCGTAAAAACCTTCCCGCGCTGCGCATCGGCGGCGCCTTTTTTGACCCGAATATTATGCCACTTAGAATGTCCTGACATAGTTCAAGGAGAAAGAATATTTAGAAAAAGATGTTGCCTGCCCGGCGTAGCTCTCGCAAGAGCGAAGTCGGGTGCCATTTACTGTGACCGGACATAGAAGAATGAGGAAAGATTCCCAGCTTATCGCTTTTGGGTTCGGGAAAAAAGAGCACGGGGTTGCGCCGCTGATCCCGTGAAGAGACCAGCGGCTAGGGGTAAGTTGAATCTGTACGAGGTACATTATCTTGCGCAAAGCGAAGAGTATGCCAGAGCCTCTTGCATCTGCTCAGCGAGTGTCGATTCTTTCCATTGTAAATCAGCTGGCACCAGAGGGACGGAATCCACATACCACAAAGGATGATTGACCGACGAAAAGAGGAACATCCATAGTCCCAGAAGCTGTGCGCACGCCCCCACAGAGAGAAGTTCGAAATTGCCAAAACGGAGCACGGCATCGTCGCCATCCAAATGAATACCAACGAACCGATTGACCCGCTTCAGTTGCATGCCGCACGCGATATCGCCATAGGGCATGAACAACGATGTATCCACTCCTGTGGCAAATTTTCGCTGGGGGAAAAACCCTGTCTTCTCCGAACCTTCGGCACTACGTAATGCTTTCGTGAGTCTAGCGAAATTTCCGTCTATTCCCATGTCGATAGCCATTTCCCCAATCCCCAGAGACAAAGCCACACATCTTCTAATCTGTGTAGCCTGCTCAAAACGATGACACCGCAGCTCGAATATCCGGGCAAATCGCGGAGCACCTTCGCCCATTCCCGTATCACTCATACACACGTTCCTTTATCGTACGAACACAAAAGGTACAGATTGCTTTCCCCGGCACATCTCTCCATAAAGTGATACGCCAGAAAAAGCAGTAATGCTGTAAAGATCAGCAAAGAAGTGTAGCAGAAATAATACTACAAAAAAGGCGACCGAAGCCGCCTTTGTATCAACCCGAGCAAGTCAGGCCGAGCGTAGCCGAGGCCTACTTGCGGTAAGCAAGCATGCCCATGAAGCGAGCGCGTTCAACGCCCTGCTTGAGCATTTTCTGGTGGCGGAGGCAGGCGCCGCTGTAGTAGCGCTTGCGGATGTTTCCGAAGTAGTCGATGAAGGGCTTCATAATAGGATAGTCCTTGTAGTCGATGTACGTGACCTGCTTGTCGCAGAAGGTGCACTTCTTTGCGCGGGGGTCGCTGCGGTTCTGGCTCTGGTGGCGTGGCATGGGTGGGTGGGGTGAGAGGTAGGAAGGAGATTAGATCTCGAGATCTTTGTCGGAGATAAGCTTGTCGAGCTCTTCGGTGATTGCGGCACCGGTCATCGGCGCTGCCTTCACTTCCGGCTCTTCTTTCTTATTCACGCGCTTGGCTTTCTCCACAACCTGCTTCTTCAAACGCTCTTCCTTGTCCATGACAGCCTTCTCCTGCATCAGTTTCTCCTGATCCTTCCACTTTGCATAGTGGTCAGCATAGGCAGCAACCTGATAGTTCTTTGGCGGCTTCACAATCATATGGCGGAGCATGCCCTTCAGGATGCGCAGTTCTGTATCGATTTCTTTGATTTTGGACGGGTCGATCTCATAGTAGTAGATGATGAACGATCCTTCGCTGTAGCCTCCGATCTTGTAGGCAAGACCGCGGCGTCCCCAGACGTCTTTCATGATCTGCTTGGCACCAGCCGTCGCAAAGATTTCCTCGATGCTCTTCTGGAGCGCCGATTCCTCTTTCTGATTCATCGGATACGGATAAAGAACCGCAATTTCGTAGATGCGGGATTCGTCGTCATCGTTTTCGGGCATGAGTGTAGCCATAGTCGCTCTGTGGGTAAGACCCGGCCTCGAAGGAGGGCGGGAAAGCGGACCGGCAGAATAATCATCTAGACAGGATACGTCAAGGAAAATGTTCATCCTTGGACGGTTATCGGTTACCGGTTATGGGTTATCGGGACCTTTAAGATAGATACATCAAAAAAAGAAATTCCACCCCCATAACCTATAACCCATCTCCCATAACCATAGCTCAAGCCCATTATAGTGATGCAGCCGTAAGCGTCACCGTCGTCTCATAGAGCCCGTTTGGCACAATCGCCGTTGCACCGACTTCGGCTCTATATTGGAAGACTTCTGTCGATCCGCTCACCGATGTCCGTGTCGTGCGTGTCACAACGACGTAACTCCCCGTTCCCACATTCAGCCACTTATCGGTCGTATTATCGGTCCCCCACTTCACATCGGTATCCGTGCTGCTGGAGCGCAGGCGCCCTCCCCATCTCGCATCATTTGCAGTCACTGCCCATGTCTGCGGTGTTCCTATAATAGCCGGTGAAAAAGGACGGATGACATTGGTATGCGGCGGGGTTGTGGAAATGAGCGATCCGGTATTCACACCGCCACTCCCTGTCCGCACCTGCCACTGGAGCGAATAGCCTGCCTCGCTGTCGGTAATAACGGTGCAGGTATTATCCGCCGTCGCGCGTCCGGTCAGGGTGATGGTGCCGAGGTTGGTGGTGTCATCACAGGTAAGAGACAAAAATGTTCCCCCATCCGGCTGCCGGTAACCGGCGTTCAAGTCGTAGTTGTTCGACCGGCCAAAACCGATGTTCGCCTCGCCGATCGTATCGTCCAGAATGTAGTTCGTGGACTTGGCACCATCCCCTCCGCCGCTGCTCACCACATCACTGGGAATCTGAAAATTTGTGGTTTTGGCACGTTCCAGCTGCTGCGCATGGACATGAGTCACCACAAGAAAGCCAATGAGAACAGCAACCGCGCGATGCACGGCAATGAGTATAGGGTTCCTACTGTCTCAATCAAGAATCTGGAAAGACTTCATAATTTCTTCCATGACAGGATTATCAAGACCCCAACTGAGAGTGATGTAATAGATGATATTATTTTTTAAACCAACGTAGATAACGGGATCTGTCATTCCATCATACGAATATGTCCGATACTCCACACCATTGATGATTTTTGTTTCCATGAAATGCGTGTAGGGAGTATCGAGCATTTCTAAAATTGCAGCATCACGCGTGCGGGAGACGGCAATCCCTTCTCCTTCGGGCATCCCGTCACGCACCTGCACACCTTCTGTTTGAATTTGCACAGGAGTCTCTCCACGATAAAATGTAATGGTGGATGGCTGGACTGTGCCAGCCGTAAAAGACGGAGGGTAGACAAAAGCCACTTTCAATTTATCACTCTGATACGAAAGCCATGACCCGGTCTCAATGCGGGGCATTACGCTTGATGCAGAAGACAATTCGCTAGAAGAAGTACCCTGTGACTCATCAAAAGACGCTCCCTGTTGCACGGAACACGAAGAGAAAATCAGGGGAAAAATGAGAAGTAAGCCAATATGAGTAGCAGCTGTATGATGCATGGCGGCTAGTATAGATGGAGGTCAAGGATAAGGAATAGGGGTAAGGAAACGAAAAAATAAAGAGAAAAATCCAAAACCCTTCTCCTTAACCTTTTCCTAGACCTTCGGAAGATAAGAATCTTCCTAAATCATGTTGACGACCCTTTTTTCACTGGTAGGATACCCCAGCTGCACCTAATCCTCCGTGTATGCGGAACGAAGGTTGTCAGAATTTCTTGACTCATCTTGTTGCAAATCGGCCTAAAGGCCAGCACATATGGGTCTTTGGGCTCTTTCACATCATTGTGTAGTAGAGAGATAGCTTGTTTTGAACATTCGTGTTCAACAATAAGCCCCAATATTCTTTGAATATTATAGTGAGGAGTCACTCAAAATACTCAAGTGCGGAGGCACTCAAATAACTCATTACTACAGTGATCACTTTGATCATGTAGCCATCATCAATCTTCAAGATTCGATTGCCCGCAAGGGCGTATGAATCTTTTCGAAGAGTTTGATCCTGGCTCAGAGTGAACGCTGGCGGTGCGCCTAAAACATGCAAGTCGAGTGGGTTTAGACCCACGGCGGACGGCTGCGTAACACATGGGTACCTACCCCGAACTCAGGGATAACCCACCGAAAGGTGGGCTAATACCGGATAGTCCCGCAAGGGTAAAGATTTTTCGGTTCGGGAGGGGCCTGTGCCCTATCAGCTAGTTGGTAAGGTAATGGCTTACCAAGGCAATGACGGGTAGCTGGATTGAGAGATCGACCAGCCAGAATGGGACTGAGAACGGCCCATACTCCTACGGGAGGCAGCAGTTAGGAATCTTCCACAATGGGCGAAAGCCTGATGGAGCGACACCGCGTGAAGGATGAAGCCCTTTCTGGGTGTAAACTTCTGTTATGAGGGACGAAATTTTTGACGGTACCTCATGAGAAAGCACCGGCTAATTCTGTGCCAGCAGCCGCGGTAAGACAGAAGGTGCAAG
>CAZHLW010000003.1:0-84342 GCA_964533375.1 uncultured Candidatus Peribacteria bacterium | reverse complement strand
CGGCGGCCGTAACTATAACGGTCCTAAGGTAGCGAAATTCCTTGTCGGGTGGTCGGCAACCACGAACCATTTCAGGTTCATGGCACGCTTGCCCGCATCACAGGTAACTGTGAGCACTGGGGAATTCTCGTACAAACAGTCCATCTCTAGACAGGAGATGTACGGTGCACTCAACGTGGTGCATCGGAGCAAATTTCGATTCAATATTGCTAAGTTAATTCAATTGGTTACACATCGTGTGTAACTGTTCAGTTCGTTGAGATCTCCCTATCCTTTGCGAAAGCTCAGGATGAGCGGAGATGCCACTGGTAAAACAGTGAGAAACATCGCTATATGCTGGAACATCCGAGTATCTCCTACGCCGCAAGGTACGGAGTGCGGACAATCAGCAGGAAATCCCACGCATGCGGGAGCTCCTCAGAGACTACACGCGATGCATCCCCTCAAAAGGATGATGATATAGTCCGATCCTCATGGCGACATGAGGTGCGAAAATCGCTCGCAGTAAAACAAACGTTGTCTACATCTCGACTACGCTCGATGTGACAAATCGGTTTCCGTGCGCCCTACTTAGTAGGGTCCTGACTAACCATCAGGGGAAATTCACATGAAGTTCCGACCCGCACGAATGGTATAACGATCTGAGCACTGTCTCGACGCAAGGCCCGGTGAAATTTCAATGACGGTGCAAATGCCGTCTTGATCACGGAAGGACGAAAAGACCCTATGAAGCTTTACTATACGCTGGCATTGTATTGTTAGTTTGCGTGCGCAGGATAGGTGGGACCCTTTGAAGCCCGGACTTTGGTCTGGGTGGAGGGGCCGTTGAGATACCACCCTCGTATTCTGACGATACTCACCCTGTCTCTGAAACGGAGCAGGGGACCGTGCTTGCTGGGTAGTTTAACTGGGGCGGTTGCCTCCTAAAATGTAACGGAGGCGCGCAATGGTTCACTAGTACCGGATGGAAATCGGTATAGTCGTGTAATCGCACAAGTGAGCCTAACTGTGAGGCAGACATGCCGAGCAGAGACGAAAGTCGGCGATAGTGATCCGGCAACCTGAGTATATTTATATGCTCTTCCCACGTGGGTGGGTTGTCGCTCAACGGATAAAAGTTACTCTAGGGATAACAGGCTGATCAGTTCCAAGCGCCCACAGCGACGAACTGGTTTGGCACCTCGATGTCGGCTCATCACATCCTGGGGGTGGAGAAGCTCCCAAGGGTCGGGCTGTTCGCCCGTTAAAGTGGTACGCGAGCTGGGTTCAGAACGTCGTGAGACAGTTTGGCCTCTATCCTCCGTGGTCCCATAGATACGTGAAGGAAGCTGCTCCTAGTACGAGAGGACCGGAGCGGACGAACCTCTGGTGTACCTGTTGTCGTGTCAACGGCATTGCAGGGTAGCTATGTTTGGCCGGGATAACCGCTGAAGGCATCTAAGCGGGAAGCCCCTCCTAAGATGGCGTATCTCCATAAGCCCGCAGGAAGACTACCTGCTAGATCGGTCACAGGTGCACGCGCAGTAATGCGTTTAGCCGAGTGATACGAACGGGCAATTGAACATTTTTCTTTTTCTGTGCTGAAACCCTCCGCTAGTCGAAGGGTCAGCGTACTGTTCATGTCTCACCACAGCGGGCAAAATATGCCCATGCGGAGACATGAATCATCACTTTACAGTTGTCTCTGCATGTCAGTCGTTGCATTTCCGGGCTTCCCGGTCTTTTGCATCACCGTATAACGAGAATATAAAGTCCATGAACCACTTCTTTCAGTCGGGTTCATGGCAAGCCTGGTTATAGTTTTATTCCAGGTGAACGATCTTTTTGTCTTGGTGTCTCGAGCGGAAGGGATACACCTGATCCCATCCCGAACTCAGCAGTTAAGCCTTCCAGCGCCGATGGTAGTGGACCGTAAAGGACCGCCAGAGTAGGCCGATGCCAAGACAAAGAGATTGTGATTTCTCATCACCCACACGGAAAACCTCAGTCACATGCGAATGCATGGGGCTTTTTGACTTTGGTAGAGTTTTAACAATGAGGAACACAATATTGACATTTTTATATTAAGATTTTATATTATCCATATATTTTTATGACCTCTATGCATTTTGAAGCAAAAAATACGGCTGTGCCCGATCATCTGGATCTCCAGAGAGAGAATGCAGTGAAAGTAAATACCCTTGAAACGCAAAGATTGTTAGGGCTTATCGAAGCCGCGCGTGAGAAAATCCAGACTACTTTCAGAAAATTAACGGATGTGATTCTAAAAGCTCAAACAGAACTGACACCCGAAGTTGCCGCTGCACTCTTTGTTGCTGGCAATGAATTAGCAAATAGCATTGCTGTGCATAAAACAGAAGAAGAACAATTGCTTGCAGAACTTGTTCAACAGGTTGCAAGACAGTCTCATGAATTGGGAATGATGGATCATGAGCAGCAAATAGTGCTCAATCAAACGTGGAGGGAAGGGCAAAAGATATTGGATAATGGCAGCCTTCTTGGTCAAGAAAGATCATCGCCATTCGTAGAAGCCCTTATAAAAAGATTTGGGATAAACACTGCTGATATTCATACAAGCAGGGTGGATAAGAAAAAGATGCCCACTTTACCGTAGCATCTCATCAATCCGCTCCTGCAAATCCGTCTTCCCCGCTTCTTGCAGAATCAGCGAGATTTCCGTGCGCAGGGTTTCTAACTTTGCAATGACATTAGCAAGTTCCGCACACCGGGACGCGGTTTCTATGCAGGCGGTGCGGGTGGATGTGTAGAGCGTGTAGGCAGACTGATAGGTGTTGACTGCATTCATATGGAGCGGCACTTTTTCCTCCTGCATGAAGGCAAAGACGACCGGGAGCCTTAAAAAGAGCGAGTCGAGAGCGGCCAATACCCCCGACGGACGCGGCTCCGGGGTGGGGAGAGAGGAAATGCTCTTGGTTGTTTGCTCCAGGCGCTCCTTCAGGAGAACGGCTTTTGTTTCGATCTCCTCGTCGGTCTGGTTATGCGTGGCCAGATCGCTCAGGAGGATGGAAATCCAGTTGTAGGAATCGTCCACGCTGGCGGCTGCGGCAGCAGAGAGCGGGCGCGCGCGAAGTTGCTGGAGACGCTCAAGAGCGTTTGTAGCGGTTTGCAAAAGTTCTCCGGCACGGTCTGCGGGCTCCGGTGCTGTGTCGAACATTTCCCGGAAGGCCTGCTGCAGAGTCGGGTCCTCACGGTCAGCTTCGATAGTGGTGCGGACAGTTGCCTCCGGAGTAGTGATGGCTGGTCGTGTTTCCAGTGAACTCTGATTCTCAAAAACCGGGCGCGTACCGCGGGAGGATACTGTCCCATTCCCACTGTTGCCGCTCGTCCCGCTATTGTCCGTTCTGTCGGCTGTCTGCTCCTGCAAAAACGGTGACTGGTTTTCGGCACAGGCGGAGCGGTCAGTTGTCCATTTGCCGTCATTGTCGTAACAGCCAAGCGGCTGCCTGTCGGTCAGAGCCGACGGAGCAATGGTCAGCGGTGAGCCCTGACCACTATTTCCGCTCTGTTCGTTTGTGCGTGATGATGCGTCTGAATGGTTCGTGCCCGATGTTTGTCCTGCAGAGGATCTGCCATCCCCTGATGGTCCCGGATTGGAGACGGGGGTGCAGATATTTTTTGAATCACTACAGCGGACATCGCTGCAGAGGCCGCGGATAAAGAGCGCACTATTCAGACAATTAGGCTCATTATCCGGACACTGGCTGATATGCAGGATACAATCCCCCGATACATTACCCACAATATCTGTCTGCGTCTGGCCCGTCACCTTACTGCCTCCCTGTGCACTGCCTATCGACATTGTACTCCCCTGGCCGGAGCCGCTATTGCTGTTGGATGGGATGGACGTGAGGTCGCCAAAGACCAGCGGACCGAAGAGAATCGCCGAAAGACATGCAGCGGTTGCCACAATACACAGCACAACAGTCGTCTTGAGGAGCGCAAGTTTCTGCGCCTTTTTCTGTCGCATGGACGAAAGCATATCGCAGGCTCAAACGGTGCGCCAGTAACTGCTTCCGCGTATCTGTAAAAAATGGTATAATATCCTGATAGTTCTATGTCAGCAGATACACAGACAAACAGTGTGCAAACTACTCATCCGCTCGTCCACGCGCTGCGGTGGGCGCTGCCGTTTTTTGCAGCACTTCTTCCTATTGTGCTCCTCAGCATTTACGCGCTGCAGATTGCGTCGTCGTCGGTGAAAGTTCTGGTGGAATCCACCAACCTGTCTGCTGCGGCAAACGTCTCGCAGCTCCTCACTGATGACATTACGCAGATGGTTCGCCTGGGGCACGCCGTTGCCTCTGTGCCCGGCACAACCGAAGCTGCAAAAACACAGGATGCCCTCACGATGAATATCCGCCTGAAGGCGCTGGTGCTGGCGTACCCGCACATTCAGCGCGCCTTCATGACCAACAGCGGCGGATTACTCTGGAGCGACTATCCGGCGGTACCGGGATCATATGGAAAAGATCACACAGACACTGAGTGGTACAAAGAACTCTCGAAGGACTGGAAGCCGTATGTGTCCGGTGTCTATGTGCCCTACGAAGGCGCAAAGTCCCCGGCAGTCGCCATAGCCGTGCCGGTGATGAGTGAGGGAAGCGGTGCGGTGCTGGGCACCCTCGTGCTGGAATATCGCACGGAAGAAATTGTCCGCTGGCTGCAGAATATTCACCTGGGGAAATCAGGCTATGTGTACGTGGTCGATCAGCATGGCATGGTGGTTGCGCACCCGCACCTGGCATCCACGGATCAGCTGTACGATTTCTACAAAGACATCACGCCCATCAGGCAGGCATCGACACTCTCGATGGAGTCGTACCGCGATCCTTTCATGCAGGCCGATATGCTGGCAACCTTCCAGCCGATCAGTGTGGGTGGTTACGACTGGACGATTGTGGCGGGCCAGCCGGAAAGCGAGGCGTATCAGCCGCTGCGAAGTGTGATCTTCCGCATCAGCATTGCCGGCGGCGTCCTCACGCTTCTGACACTGGGCATGGTCATTGCGCTCGGCATGATGAGCCTGAAGAATCAGCGCCTGACCATCGCGCTTTCTGCGAAGAATAAAACGCTCCAGGACATCACCTCTTTTGTATCGCACCAGCTCCGCGCCCCGGTCACCGCCATGCGCTGGACGATTGAGTCGATGCTTGATGGCGACTATGGCACCTTTGATGAATCGCTCAAAGAACCGCTCAACAGTCTGAAAGACGTCGCGATCCAGAACGGCGATCTCATCAACGATATCCTGAACGTCTCCCGTATCGACCGCGGTGTGATCGACGTTGCGGTGGCAGCTGTTTCCCTCTCCGAGATTGCGGATCGTGCGCTGCGCGATTACCGCATCGCCCTCGAAAAAGCGGGACTTTCCCTTACTGTGAAAGACGATAAAACCATCACCGTTCTGGCGGACAAAGAGAAGATGGCAGAAGCCGTGACCAACTCCATCAGCAATGCCATCAAACACACGAAGACCGGCGGCATTACCATCACGCTTCGCAAGGATGAACACTTCGGTTACATCGATGTATCGGACACCGGCGAAGGCATGACGCAGGATATTATCGACAAGCTCTTCGACCGCGCGGGAGTGAAAGGTTCGAACACGGATTCTGCAGCAAGTACCGGACTCGGACTCTATATCGCGCGGAACTTTATGAAACTGCAGAAGGGGGATATTACGGTTGCATCGACTCCCGGGAAGGGAAGTATCTTTACCTATAGTGTTCCGCTTACGCATCTATGAGCGAAGAAGTACGCCACAGTTCGGATCACTACAACACATTGCTGTACCCGAAAACGGTCGCTATGGAACGTGGCTATGCCAATGGTCTGACGCCGGAGGAGTTGTATCAACGCGAGGGGGAACTGGCACTGAGGGCAGCGGGTGCACTTGACGGACAATTGCAGTTTGAAGAGGGAGAGGGCATTTTGGATGTCGCTGTCGGTACGGGTGAACATGCGATGGTGATGAGTAATCTCCTCAATGACAAGGTGCCGATTACTGCTATGGATCGTGCAGATGTGTTGATCAGGCAGGCAGAAGCCAAGGTTGATGCGCTTGGGGGAGCCATCAGAGAAAAAGTAAAATTCAGAGTCGGTGATATGGCAGATATCGGACAGAAGGAGAAAGAAACCTATAAACTGATTACTGTTTTGGGTCAGTCCTTCATTTTCCAAAATGACCACGACAGGCGGCAGACACTGAAAGCCATGTATGATCTTCTGCCGAAAGGTGGGAAGTTGGTACTCGGGTGGCGCAGCTGGAAGGTGGATGAGAACAAAATCAACAAGGAGGAACTGGCCAAAGCGCGGGAAGATCTTGGTATGGAAGAGGAAGAGTGTGAAAGAGATGGTGCAGTGAGAACGCTGACAAAAAATACCAAAACAGGAGAGTCCTTTTATCAGTACATGGCCGATGCGAAGCATCCCGATCCATCGGCTCCAGAAGGCTTTTATACGGAAGGAAATAATGGCGAACGCTATTACAAGGATAAAAACGGCATTTACTATTTTGCCTTCGGACGGATGTTTTTTGATGAAAAAGGAAACAAATACGATATGGGAGTGACCGATGCTAATAATTTTTTGAATGTGGGCAATATGGATGTTATCGAAGCGCAATTGAAAGAAGCAGGCTTTGCAGATGTGAAACCGGTGGAAGACGAGGAGCTGATGGGTATGCAGGCCAATGTTGCCGTCGTCGCGACCAAATAAATCGCATCTTGAGGACGATGTGGTTATGGGTTACCGGTTATGAGTTATGGGGGGTGGAATATTTTTTGTTGATGCTTTTTTCAATGATCCCATAACCCATAACTCATTACCCATAACCGGAAGAATGAAGTCATTGAGAAAAGAAACAGGGCGAGTATGATAACAGCCTAGATGCGCCGCTTCGCTATCCCCCTGACCGGCATCATTGTTGCGTTTGGCCTTGTGTCTGCAGTGCATGCATTTCTGGACCAAATCGACAGCCTGAAAGCGGAGCTGGTCAGCTGGCAGACATCGCATGCCGCCGATTTCAGCGATCTCTTCACGACGCTCGATAATCTGTCCGGCAATTCTTTCAACGATGTGGCGGAAGGGGATTGGTTCAGCCCGTATGTTGCAACAGTGAGCGGGTGGGGAGTGGTGTCCGGCTACAAGGATGCAAACGGCCGGCCGCTTGGAAAGTTCGGTCCTGCCAATGCCGTGACTGTTGCAGAGCTTTTGAAGATGGCGTTCAAGGCATCGCAGATTGATACCGCCACCTGCGGATTGGTACCGCCCACCCACAGTCAGGCAATAGGCCACTGGGCACAGGAGTTTGTATCGTGTGGTGAACAGATGAAGCTGCGTATTCTGCAGGACACAAAAATTTCCATCGACCGCAAAGCAAGCCGCGCGGAAGTGATTGCCGTGCTCAATGATGTGTTCGGTGAAGTGGTTCCCCCGCTCTTTTCAAACTTCCGCGATACGCAGGGTCATCGCCTTGAAGCCGACATTGCCTACGCGTACACACGCGGCATCGTGTCCGGAGACAAAGACAGCAAGGGGATTGAGACAGGACTCTTCCGCCCGAACGACAACATCAACCGTGCGGAGGTTGCGAAGATTATCTACGAATGGACGAAGGTGCGGGTGAGGGAGGGGATTACGAAGCATGCGTAACGGGTTATGGGTTACCGGTTATCGGTTATGGGGAGGCTTGGATAGGCGGTTTGCTTTTAAAGGATGCTTTATACTGTGTGTATGTTAGAGCGTTTACAGAAGATTTTATCGGCCAGAGGGATCGCATCCAGGCGGAAGTCTGAGGAATACATCACGGCTGGGCTTGTGAAGGTGAATGGAAAGGTTGCGACGCTGGGGCAGAAGGCTGATCCGGAAGTCGATACGATTGAAGTGGATGGCAAGGTAATGAGCGAGCGTGCGGAGATGCTGTATTACGTTATCAATAAACCCGTCGGCATCGAGACTACGAACGCGACGATTGCCGGACAGCAGACAATCAAAGATCTGCTTCCCGAGCATCTGAAAGGATTGATTGTGCCGGTCGGCAGACTGGACAAAGACAGCGGGGGATTGCTGCTGCTTACAAACGACGGGGTACTGGCCTTTCGCCTCACGCACCCGAAGTTCGATCACGAGAAAGAGTACGAAGTGACTGTCGCGAATGAAATCAAAAACGGGGCACTCAAGAAACTGGAGGAGGGGATTATGATTGATGGAAGCAAGACCAAGCCTGCGGAAATCAAACGGCTTGCCCCGAATAAATTCTCCATCACACTGACCGAAGGCCGCTACCGGCAGATCCGCCGTATGTCGCAGAAAGTGGGATCACCGGTCGATCAGCTCACGCGTATCCGCATTATGACGCTTTCCGATCCGCACCTAAAACCGGGAAAGCTGCGGCCGCTGACAGATACGGAAAAAACCGCGCTGCTTCAGTCGGTCGGTCTGTGATCAGCAGAATTGAAAATGAAAAATGGATAATGGTGGAATGATTCTTTTTTACTGTCTTCACAAAATGCAATTTAATTTTCAATTCTCAATTCTCAATTTTCAATTATGATGCGTCCATGAAGATCATCACACATGGCGCTGCGCGCGAAGTTACAGGGACTTGCCACGAACTGCAGGTGAACGGCTACAGAATCCTCCTCGATTGCGGGCTGTTTCAGGGTCACCGCGAAGAATCATCGGTGAAGAACGCGACGTTTGATTTTAATCCCGCCACAGACATCGACGCACTTGTCCTGAGCCACGCGCATATGGACCACGTCGGACGTATTCCGCTCCTTTGGAAAAAAGGATTCCGCAAACCCGTGTACTGCACCTATGCGACGAAAGATCTGGCTGCAGTGATGCTTGCCGACGGCGGCTACATTCAGGAGAAAGACGAAGAATTCCACTGCAAACATCTGTCTAAATCCATGATGGCGTGCGACGGACCGCTCTATACCCAGCAGGATGCAATGGATTGTATGGAGATTTTCCAGGGCGAGAACTACGGACAGTGGTTCCAGGTGGTGCCGGGGGTGAAAGTCCAGTTCATTGATGCCGGACACGTGCTGGGGGCTGCGATGGTGCTGATCGATATTGAAGAAAACGGCCAGACCCGCCACATCGCTTTTTCGGGTGATGTGGGACGCAATACGCTGCCGATTATCCGCGATCCGGCCAGCATGCCGTCGAACATTGAACTGCTGATTTGTGAATCGACCTACGGTAACAGAAACCACGAAGACCTGGCGACGGCCAAGGATCGCCTGAAGGAAGTGGTAGCCAAAACCGCAGCCCGCGGGGGAAAACTGATCATCCCCGCATTCTCGCTCGAACGCACACAGCAGCTGGTGTACGACCTCCATCTGCTGCACGACGCAAACGAGATGCCGCCGATTCCCATCATCATCGATTCCCCGCTCGCATCAAAGGTAACAGACGTGTTCATGAAGCATCCGGAATGTTACGACCAGCAGATGTTTGATCAGTTCCTGTCCCGTGCGCATAACCCATTCCAGTTTTCGCTGGTTCGCTACACGGAAGATGCTGAAGAGAGCAAGGCGCTCAACGGACGTCCGGGGCCGTTTATCATCATGGCGGGCTCCGGTATGTGTGAAGCGGGACGCATCCGCCATCACCTGAAAAATGAGATTGAAGATCCGAAGAACACCGTGCTGGCTGTCGGCTTCATGGCCAAAGACACGCTCGGTGCGCGCATTGTGGATCCTGCCATTACTGAAGTGAAAATCTTCGATCAGACGTATCGCAAAAAAGCGGAAATCCAGTACATCGACGCGTATTCCGGCCACGCAGGCATGGATGAACTCGATGCGTACGTACGGCAGATTGAGGGGCTCCGGAATGTTATTCTCGTGCACGGAGAAGAAGAGCAGATGCTGCCGTTTGCTGAACGCATCAAGCGCATGAAGCCCGAGTGTGAGGTGTACATGCCGGCAAAAGAGGAAGAGATAGAGATTGCATGATATTTTTCCGATTTGTCAGCGACAGATAGGTGCCCTAAAGCCTAGTGAATCGTGCGTGCGTTCTTTTTTCGCTACACTGCAGCCTTGTGAAGAGACCTTTCCTTCTTCTGCTGGTACTGGGCGTTGCTGTTGTATCCGTCATAACGGTGCGGCAGTTTCAAAAACAGCAGACACTGACGGCCCAGACAGGCGGTTGTGGCAGCCCGGGGCTCCCCTGGTGTCCGACCGACGGACAGGGAAATCCCGCCCCGTCCGCAGATGGAGGATCGTGTGGCGGATCATGCTGTTGGCAAATGCCAGGCGGAGGCATTTCACCTGCGTCGCAGTTTTGCGGCAATGGGTCGCAGTGTACGAACGGGACGTGTGCTCCGTCGGGCGGAGGTGGAGGTGCGTGTGCATATCCAGCAGCGAATGGCTGTCCTGCCGGATGGGGTGCGTGTCCCGGCAGAGCGGATTGCTGCTGTGAACCGACATCGTCCTCGTCTGCGGGCCAGGCTTTTTCGAATCCCGGAGGCGGCAGCTCCGCCGGTACAAATAATAATCCTACCTCCAGCCAGGGTCAGGCTTCCTCTGCCGGAAACCCTGCCAGTTCGTCTGCAGCGCAATCATCTGCAGGCCAGCAGTCATCATCACAGGCTGCACAGAGTTCATCGGCTCAAAGTTCAGCTGGCCAGAGCAGTTCGGCATCCAGCGCGAGGTCATCATCCAGGCAATCATCCTCACAACAATCACAGGGGCAATCATCATCAGCGGGAACATCACAACAGCAATCATCGGTTGCCTGTACACCTGAGGGCGAGAGCTGCAACGATTGTCATTTGGTGAGTGTCACTCTCGAATGCACGTGTTACGTTTGCCCGGCAGGTCAGCCTTGTATGATTGTGCAGGATCCCAACCGGCCGAATTTTTGTCCGTCCACAGGATCGATGACGTGCAGACAGGTGTATAACTTTGAAGACGGAAATGGCGATACTTGCTCACTTTGTTCGGTGACAGAGCTGCTGAATGAACCTCCACTGTGTGCTTCCAGCACATCGTCCGGTGCGTCACGGTCCTCCTCCCAATCATCAGCTGCGGCCTGTCCCGATCCCGGGTTCCGCTGCAATGACTGTCAGCAGACACAGGCCTGTATCTGTAATAACTCCGAGTGCTGGCCGATGGGTCCGAACTGTCCGAACTTCGCTGTCGGCTGGTGTAGCAGCAGAATCAATGGTCAGGGTGGGGCGGTGTGCGGATTTAACCGCTTGGACGGATCACCCACTCCTCATGAATTCCCGGACAGAAGTGCCTGCACCCCGTGTACCCCGCAGGAAAGTCAGACGCAGGCTGCAGCCTGCGCTGCGGCAAACAGTGCCTCCTCCGGAGGAAATAACAGCACTGCAAGCAATGCGTCTGCCGGATCCACAGCGAGTAGCGGTTCCACCGGATCGAATACCTCCAGCTGTTTCCTGCCAAACGTTGCATACAGTTGTTTTCTTGGCAGTCCGTTCTGCTGCGGCAATGATCCCACTTGCCCGAGTTGCGGTCCAAATGGATGCAGCAATGTCTGTCCTGCGTCATCTGCAGGCAGCAGCAGGTCCAATAGTTCCGGTTCTTCCGGCGGCTCGAATCATTCCGGGAGCAGTAACAGCTCCGGCGGATCCAATAATTCAGGCGGTTCCACCGGATCGAACGGCAGCAATGGCAGTACGCAAAGTAACAGCAGTGCCGGTTCCACCGGATCGGCCGGATCATCCGTGAGCCAGCCCAACAGCTGCAACAGAGACACGGATTGCCCGGAGGGCCAGGTGTGCGAAGATCACCAGTGCACCGACAGTTGTCAGACTGATAACGATTGTCCGGCAAATCAGCAGTGTGAAGATGGTGCGTGTGTTGACGATTGCGACAGCGATAACGATTGTCCCGCCGGCCAGCAGTGTACGGACAATGGAACATGTGAACCCGAAAATCCCGGCTTCTGCTGCATCGGTCCATTCTGCGGCGGTCCGGTGATGGGTTGTGCCCATGACAGCTGTCAGGCGTGTACGGTGTCATCGTCTTCCAGTAGTTCCCGCAGCTCTGCAAGCAGCTCCTCTACTCCCAATAACATCTGCGATCCTCTCGTCTGCAATAATCCCGCTGCTCAGAACTTCTGCAACGCGCTCGGCCGCCCAGTCTGCGTACCCACGTTAAACCTCCCGTGTCTTGTCTGTCTGGATGGATGCAACGACAACAACGATTGTCCCGAAGGAGAAATGTGCACAAATGGCACCTGTAGTCCTGATGACTGTGATGATGACAACGACTGTCCGCAAGGAGAAGCATGTTATGACGGCAGCTGTGATCCCGCATCTTCATCGGCTTCATCTCAGGGTGGCGGTACATCGTCGGTGAATTCCTGCCTCCATATCTGCGGCAACGGCACCCGCGAATGCACTGAAGAATGTGACGACGGCAATACCAGAAACAACGACGGCTGCAACGGCGGCTGCTTCGTAGAAGGAGGGGAATGTGGAGACGGCATTATCGAATCGCTCATCGGGGAAACCTGTGAACCGGTTCTGACTGATCCTTCTTCTGACTGCAATCCGAATACCTGCCGTCTCAATCCTTCCTCCAATTCCTCTGTCAGTCCGCTTCCCGTTTGCGGCAATAACCGCCGCGAAGGAACAGAAGAATGCGATGACGGTTCCTTGAATGGCGGCCCAAACAGCATCTGCAATACCTCCTGCCGTCGTACTCAGGGTTCCTGCGGAAACGGTGTTGTTGAATCTCTGCTGAAAGAAGACTGTGAACCGTCTCTCATATCCGAGTTTGCGCCTCTGGCATGCGATAACAATTGTCACTATCGCTACTTTGCAGATTCTTCCACACCCACCCTCGTTCCCGACGACATCCCCAACATCTGCTCCGGCCAGGAATGCAGCCTGGGAGGTGCTGAATTCTGCGGCGCGCAGGATGCATCTTGTATTGATGATGCCGCTCTTCCCTGCATCCTCTGTATTCCGAACGACCCGAGCAAGCCCCCTTTCAGGCCGGATACGACGCTGGTTTTCAACTCATCGACACAAGCATCGTTCAAGACATCATCCTCGTCTTCTGCATCGTCCACTCCGTTGTTTGTGGCAATGGCCGGCTGCGGAAACGGGGAATTGGGAAGCGGCGAAGAATGTGATGATGGGCTGGAAAACTCCCTGAAGCCCAATGCGTTCTGCCGTCCTGACTGCACATTTGCGCGTTGCGGTGACACGGTGATTGATACACCGCTCGAAACCTGCGACGACGGTTCGCAAAACGGATTGCTCACATCTTCCTGCAATGCCTTCTGTCAGAATGGCACTACGTCCGGCGTTCTCCCGGCCAGTGTGATTGAGCTGCCGTTCACACCGTCGCTCACATTCGATGACCAGCCAGGATCTGTTGACGGGTCCACAGCGGTTGGACAAGGGGTCAGCGGTACGAAGCCGCCGGCTACGACGGCATCCGGTCCTGCAACGATTGCCATCATGGCGATGGGTGCAGCGGCAGGCTATGCATGGATGCGGCGCAGGAGATAACATTTTCTTTTTGTATCGGCATACGTAGGATGGATGCAGAATGTTGTTCTATTTTTGGAAAAAAAATGGCATCACCCTTGGTTTACTACTTCCGCTTTTTGCAGTTCTTCTTTTTGTCTTTTTGCCTCAAAACAAAGAACAACACGTTCGTCTTGTAGCAGCTGTCATTGATGTTCCCCAGTGTGGCAATGGAGCACCGACATCTATGAATGTTATTGGTGCAGGGAAAGATGATATGAAGTGTATTAACGAATGCGGAGGAAATCCGCGGTGGAAATACTATTGCAGCGTAGGATCCGAACCCCTGACCTGCACCCGTTATGGTAGCCAGGATGAGTATGCCTATGCAGCCAGTCATGGATATTGGGGGAGTGTGAATACCGCTGAGAAGCTCACATTCCTTCCTTGTGATGTCGATACTCCTGCATTTACTTTTTCCAATGGAGGCTGGCAGCCCAATGGCTGGAATGGTGCCTATCAACAATGGACAGGTGATCCGTCGCACACACTGATTTGCACAGGCAATATTGCCAAAAGACAGTGTTCCAATGGTGCAAACGGACCATATTCATTTATACCCGATGGCGAACAATGTGGATCGGACAGTGATTGTTATCAGGGAGGATCTCTGCCGGATAGGCCATATCCGTCCAAATGCATACAGAATAATTCGCCCATGGGCCCCTCGTATTCCACCTGTCAACCGGTGCCGGCAGCTTCTTCTTCCAGTGCGTCTTCTTCGCAATGTCAGACAAACCTCAACTGTAATGATAACAATGTCTGCACCGATGATATTTGTTCCGGTGGAATATGCACACATCCTTCAGTTGCAGAAAATACGCCCTGCAGTACGTATAACTGCCAGAACAAAACGGAGAGTCAGTGTAAATCGGGAGTCTGCACTGCGGGGCAGCCGCTTTTGAGTTGTACGTGTGCAGGTGGAGGCGGCAATGCCTTTAACCCAAGCAGGACGCTCGCAACCAGTATTAATCTTTCTCTTGGCAAGCCAACCGCAGATCTTCTGGCGGCAGGATCGTGTAGTACCACCGAGAGCACGGACTGCAATTTTGCGGACAGCTGCGGAAAAGTGAAATTTACCACCACCTGGTCGGGTCCCGGCTGTTGCGACGGAGGCGGCACCAACACCATGACACTGACTGCGGATGCCGGGAAAGATTACGCCACTGTGAATTATTTCGATGCCTGCAGCGGAGCAGGAAACGGCTATACCCAAGTACCGGTCTGTCCCTGTACCAGCAGCGCTTCCTCCCGATCCTCCCAGAGTTCACGCTCCTCCAGCAGCGTCTCCTCCAGAAGCTCTTCACGCAGCTCCGCTTCCTCTTCGTCTGTCTCATCCCGCTCCTCATCAAGCATCTCCTCTACATCATCCATATCCTCATCCCAGAGCTCATCACAATCTTCCTTCAGGTGTACACCGGCCGGACGTTCGTGCAGCGATTGTACAACCAGACAAATCTGTCTGAACTGTCCCAATGCCGGACCGAATGATCCCTGCACACAATCCTGTACGAATATTATTGTCACCAACCGCTACCCCGACGGTGCGGCCTGTATTCCCTGCACGGTGCAACAGGTTTTAAATGAGCCTGCAGCCTGTCCCAGCAGTGGGGGATCGTCATCCGGGGGAAGTAGTAATTCTTCGGCATCGTCACGGTCTTCGTCCGCATCCTCACGTTCATCATCTGTCTCTTCCGGCAGTGCGTCGTCACAATCCTCTTCCCGCTCTTCCTCGCAATCATCATCACTGAGCAGTAGCCGCTCATTTTCTTCTTCATCACTATCATCCCGTTCTTCCTCAATATCTGCTTCTTCCCAAAGCAGCAGTCAGTCATCACAGTCCTCCTCGCAATCATCATCACAGAGCAGTAGCCAATCTTCTTCAGCTTCATCAACATCGTCACAATCCTCTTCATCACTGAACTCTTCCAGCCGCTCTTCGTCGTCATCTGTCGGTGCAGGGTACTGCTGCATCGGCCCCATCTGCGGCGGACCTATTGTCGGCTGCACGCTTTCAAACTGCCAGATCTGCACGCAGCAGTCGTCTGCCAATTCTGCTGGCTCTACTGGGTCCAATGGCAGCAACGGTTCCAATGGATCGAATGGATCGGGCGGAAGCAATGGCTCTGCAGGAAGCACCTCATCCGGGATATCGAACCTCTGCGATCCCTTCGCCTGTCAAAACCCTGCTGCCCTTGCCTTCTGTGCATCAGTCAATCGCCCGATCTGTACTCCCATCAGCGCTTTACCTTGTATTATCTGTACGGCAGTCACATCCTCTGCAGCTTCACCATCATCCGCATTTTCCAGCTCGAGCCAGTCTTCCTCCATCAACTCCTGCCTCCACATCTGCGGCAACGGCTCTCGTGAATGCGCTGAAGAATGTGATGACGGCAACACCCGGAATAACGACGGCTGCAACGGCAGCTGTTACATTGAGGGAGGGGAATGCGGCGACGGCATCATCGAATCGCTCATCGGCGAAAACTGCGAACCCAACCTCACCGATCCATCATCGGATTGTGATGACGTCACCTGCCGCCTGAAAGGCGGTGCCAGCTCATCCCTGCGCATTGCAATCTGTGGCAACAACCGGCGTGAAGGAACAGAAGAATGTGATGATGGTTCCTTGAACGGCGGCAGAAACAGTCTGTGCAGTACCGCCTGCCGCTTCACGCGTGCATCATGCGGCGACGGCATTGTGCAGGCCCGTTTCGGAGAGGATTGCGAACCCTCGCTTGTGTCCAAAAATGCCCCGCTCGCCTGTTCTCCCCGTTGCCGTTACATCTACGGATCAATGTCGTCATCCTCACGGTCATCATCGACGCCGCTGCTTGTGGATACTATCTGTGGGGGTAATGAATGTGGTCTGGGGGGATCGGAATTCTGCGGTGCGCAGGATGCGTCCTGTGTGGCAGATGCTGCAGCTCCCTGTATTCTCTGCGTTCCCAATGATCCGTCCAAGCCGCCGTTCAGACCGAACTTTGTGCCACGCTCCTCGCGTTCATCCCGCAGTTCGCTTGCATCTTCTGTCTCTTCTGCGCTCTTTGTGTTGCGTCCTAACTGCGGAAACGGCTTCTTTGATGCCGGTGAACAGTGCGATGAAGGTGCCCGGAACACCGACAGACCGAATGCGTTCTGCCGCCCGGACTGCACGTTCGGCCGCTGCGGTGATGGTGTAGTGGATACGCCGCTGGAACTGTGTGATCTGGGATCGCACAATGGATTACTCGGTTCCACCTGTACCGTTCTCTGCCGCTTCAGCAATGATCCCGATACCGTCCTTCCTGCAACGGTCATCGAATTACCGTTTACGCCGGTCACCGATATTCCGACTGATACAACCGGTATTATCGATGTCATTCCGGGTGAAAATGGTCCACCTCCGGAAAACACGGCATCCGGTCCTGCGACCATTGCCATCATGGCGGCTGGCGCGGCTGCCGGATATGCGTGGAGGCGTCGCCGCATAAAAGCATGATTTTCGTCAAGGTAAGCTGAAAGAAAAAAACAGGACTCTCTGTTTTTTAGCTATGATGTGGTTGAGATGTTTTCCTTCCTTCAACATCGCGGAATTATTGCAGTTACACTGTTTTCGCTGATGAGCATCTGGGCAATTGTTTTTCATGGATTGCAGCAGGCACAACTGGGTGCGCAGTTAGTGAGTGGACCCGGTTCCTGTTATTTCAATGGTAACTATGTGATTTGCAACTGTCAGGCGGGTGGAACATGTACCTATAGCAATATAGGCAGTGGCGGACCGTATGGTATTTATTGCGGGGGATCAGGTGGCTCCCCTTACACGAGCATCACCTTCGGTCCATCTTCCGATGCCTGTGCCAATAATCAGATTGTAAACATGGGATGCGCTAATGGGGAATTAGCCCCTGCGTGTATAGCGGCAAAACAATGTATCGTTCATCCCGGCTATTCATGGAATGGCAATCAGAATGTGTTTGGCTATGTGGGAGACGGCGTCATAGTTCCACAATATGGCATGTCGGCATACGGGTGTTTAACAAGTACGCACTGCGATACCAATAATCTGACAGCTACCATCAGTTGCCCTCTTCCCGCACAGGCATGCAGCGTCGATTCTGATTGTCCGGCATCAGGCAATAGTTGTCGTCCGAATAAATGTATCGGCGGAACATGTCAGCTGCAGGATGTGCCGGATGGATCTGATCTTTGTGACACACTTCCCGCTAACGATTGTAATAAACAGAAATGCTATACGGGATCCTGCAAAAAGAGACAGGATTGCAGCTGCTTCGTGGCAGCCGGAGATTTCACCCGCATGAACAATATCGCGTCTCTTGTGGATCTTTCTTTTAACCGTCCGGCATCTCTTCTGGCTGCAGGATCCTGCACCAATAACGACAGCACCAGTTGTAACTTTGCGGATAGCTGCGGCAAAGTGGAATACACAAATACCTGGTCCGGTCCGGGGTGCTGCGACGGAGGCGGATCTACTACCATGATCCTGACAGCGGACCCAGGACAAAATTATGCCACACTTGATTTTCACGATGCCTGTAACGGACAAGGTACCGGCAACAAACAGATTCCGGTCTGTCCGTGCGGAGGAAGTTCGTCATCTGCTTCTTCACAAAGTTCGCCGTCTTCACGAAGCAGCGCATCATCCAGCAGAAGTTCCTCATCAGTTTCTTCGCAGTCGTCTTCAAGCTCATCATCCGTATCGTCCACGTCTTCGCAATCATCGGCTTCCTCCCGGAGCTCATCATCTTCTGTGCGATGTACAACCCGTGGTCATGCATGTGCGGACTGTACGACCAGAAATATTTGTGTAACCTGCCCCAATGCCGGCCCGCATGATGCCTGCACATTATCTTGTGTGAATTTCATTACAACAAGCCGTTTCCCCGATGGAGCATCCTGCGTTCCCTGTACGGTCAATCAGGTTCTGAATGAGGCACCGCTTTGTCCCGGCAGTGCGAGCTCATCGTCCGGAGGAAGCAGTCAGTCTTCCGCTTCTTCTTCATCATCAACCTCTTCCCAGTCTTCGGGCTCCTCGTCGGTGTCTTCTGCCAGCAGCGCATCGTCCCGGAGTTCCTCCGCTTCATCATATTCATCATCCAGATCATCGCTGTCATCCAGCAGTTCGTCTGCCTCTTCCGCCTCATCAACCTCTTCACGGTCTTCCTCCTCGCAGTCATCTGTTTCTTCGGGCTCATCAGCAAGCAGCTCATCCCAGTCGTCTTCCAACAGTAGTTCTTCGGCATCCTCCGGCTCATCCCAGTCTTCATCACGTTCGAGCAGTTCATCCTCCAGCTCATCCGCCGGCGGTTACTGCTGTATCGGACCCTTCTGCGGTGGTCCGCTCTATGGCTGTACCCTACAGAGCTGCCAGCTGTGTCCGCAGCCTTCCAGTTCCTCGGCAAGTAACAGCAATTCCAGTGCATCGAGTGCATCATCGGCATCAAGCAGTTCAAGAAGTTCTACCAGTTCTGGCGGATCATCCGTCAGCTCTACAGATATCTTCGTGAATAACTGCGATCCCGCTGCCTGCGAGAATCCCGAAGCACAGGCATTCTGTGTTTCTGTGGATCGCCCGTTCTGTACACCCATCAATGATCTGCCCTGTATCAGCTGTTCCGGCACTCCTCCATCATCCTCTTCCAAAAATTCCTGCCTGCATATTTGCGGCAACGGCACCCGCGAATGCGCTGAAGAATGTGATGACGGTAATACCAAAAACAATGACGGCTGCAACGGCAGTTGCCTCATTGAAGGAGGGGAATGCGGTGATGGCATCATCGAATCCCTGCTTGGGGAAACCTGTGAGCCGGCTCTGACCGATCCGTCCTCGGACTGTCATGCACAAACCTGCCGTCTCAATCCTTCATCGCACTCCTCTCTCCGCTCGATTATTTGCGGCAATAACCGCCGCGAAGGCACGGAAGAATGTGACGACGGTCCGCTCAATGGCGGCAGGAACAGTATGTGCAGTACTGCCTGCCGTTTCACGCGTGCAGCGTGCGGGGACAATGTTGTGCAAAAGCGGTTTGGAGAAGATTGTGAGCCGTCGCTTGTGTCCAAAAACGCGCCATTTGCGTGCGACGCCCAGTGTCATTTCCTCTATTCGCCACAGCAATCATCGGCATCTCTTGTGGCAACCAATGATCTTCCCGGCATGTGCTCCGGCACCGAATGTGCGCTCGGAGGCTCGGAATTCTGCGGGTTACAGGATGCTTCCTGTGTAGGGGATGCTGCGCTTCCCTGTATCCTCTGCGTTCCCAACGATCCGGGTATATCCACTTTCAGACCGGATGCCCGTTTGAGATTTACCTCTGCAGCTTCCTCGAAGAAATCATCATCCGCTTCGTCTGCTGCTCCGATTGCCAACACAAACTGTGGTAACGGTCGCTTTGATCCGGGAGAACAGTGTGATGAAGGGCTCATCAATAGCATGCGCCCGAATGCATTCTGCCGTCCGGACTGTACCTTCGGCCGCTGCGGCGACGGTATTGTGGATACGCCGCTTGAAACGTGTGACGATGGCTCGCAAAACGGATTGGAGATTTCTTCCTGCACCACGCTCTGCCGCCGTGTATCGGATACTACAGTCCTTCCCGCAATGGTGATTGATCTGCCGTTCATGCCGACAAATGGAAATACCGCTCTGCAGGGCCAGGTGACCGGCTCCTTCGATATCACTACCGGAAGCACAACACAGCCACCGGCAACAACAGCCACAGGTCCCGCAACGCTGGTGATTATGGCGGCGGGTGCGGCGGCGGGCTATGCATGGAGACGCCGTCGCCGCTAAGAGAAAATGTCGTTTTTTCCAAAGCGGTCCGGTACGATTGTGCCTTGCATGGCATTGCTCTCTTCTAGGCAAAACGGCTTCCTCATAACCGGAGTTCTGATGTTTTTTGTGTGTGTGGCTTTCTACGGAAAGACGCAGAACGTCGGGAAGAGTCTCACTGCTCAGGCCGTCACCAATCAAAGTCCGTCAGGGTGGTGCACAAAGCCGGTATGGTCGTATACCCATATTTGTAACTGCCCGCCGGGTACACAATGTACGGTGGATGGAACAGAATCCTACAATTTTGAATGCCCGTCGGGATATGGATTGGTGTTCGATAAAGCAGAAATGACTGATTTGGGAGGACCCAATTCGCAATGCAATGCATCACACCCTCCAAAATCTTGCGCCGGTATTTGTGATAATCAGGTGGGGAACGGTGCAACAAACGGATGGGCGAATACGATGATTGATCCTGGATACGAATGGTTTCCCACTTGTTATGATCCCTTTCCCGGCTGCTGGAAAGGGGTGTCGGCTGCTGTCCGGTGTGTGGCAATTGCGGAACTTCCCATGGTACATACCTGTGGCACCAGTGCAGATTGCCCTGCGGATTACATTTGTTCGGGTGGCAGATGTACGTTCCCGCGTAACTGCCAACAGCTACCGTCTTCCGGACAATGCACCACCCAAAACCAGGCTACAAACTGTAATGACAATAATCCCTGCACCAATGATATTTGCTCCGGCGGTTCCTGCACGCATCCGGCAGTTACTGAAAACACACCCTGCAGCACTTATAACTGTCAGAACAAAACGGAAAGTCAGTGTAAATCGGGAGTCTGTACTGCGGGACAACCGCTTTTGAGTTGTACGTGTGCGGGCGGAGGAGGCAATGCGTTTCATCAGAACACCGCGGTCGCCACAAGCATCAATCTCTCTCTGGGGAAAACATCCGCAGATCTTCTGGCAGCAGGATCCTGCAGTACCACCGAGAGCACAGACTGTAATTTTGCGGATAGCTGCGGAAAGGTAAAATTTACAACCACGTGGTCAGGCCCCGGCTGTTGCGACGGAGGCGGTACGAACACCATGACACTGACCGCGGATTCCGGCAAGGATTATGCGACGGTGAATTATTTTGATGCCTGCAGTGGAGCGGGAAACGGCTATACGCAAGTGCCGGTCTGTCCGTGCGCAAGCAGTGCGTCTTCAGCATCATCCCAAAGTTCGCGTTCATCTGCCAGCAGCTCCAGAAGTTCGTCCCGCAGCTCTTCCTCGGTTTCTTCACAATCTTCCCGTTCGTCATCTGCATCATCCGCATCGTCCGTATCATCCCAAAGTTCATCACAATCCTCTATCAACTGTACAGCACCCGGCCGTGCCTGTGCGGACTGTACAACCAGACAGACGTGTGTGTCTTGCCCCAATGCCGGACCGAATGATCCCTGCACACAATCCTGTACGAATATTATTGTCACCAACCGCTATCCGGATGGAGCGGCGTGTACTCCCTGCACCGTGCAGCAGGTTTTGAATGAGCCTGCAGCCTGTCCCAGCAGCGGAGGATCATCGTCCGGAGGAAGCAGCAATTCTTCAGCATCACGCTCTTCATCGGTTTCTTCCAGTTCATCTTCCTCTGTATCGTCCGGTAGCTTCTCTTCCGTATCATCGGCGTCATCACAAAGCAGTAGCGCATCATCGGTCTCTTCGCGTTTTTCATCGTCCGTTTCTTCGTCCCGCTCTTCCTCCCAGAGCAGCAGGTCATCCGCCAGCTCTTCGTCCGTGTCATCATCACAATCATCTTCCCAGAGCAGTAGTCAGTCCTCGTCTCAATCATCATCAATATCCTCCCAAAGCAGCACATCATCTGCCAGCTCTTCGTCCAGCCTGTCTTCTGTGTCGTCGGCAACTTTTGGCTACTGCTGCGTCGGCCTCTTCTGTGGCGGACCGTTGCAGGGTTGCGGTTTTAGTAATTGTCAGGTTTGTACGCAGAACCTTTCTTCGGCCGGATCAAACGGCAGCAACGGCTCGGGTGCTTCGAATGGATCTACCGGAAGTACCGGATCAAATGGTTCCAGCGGATCAAACGGCAGCAACGGCTCTGCAGGAAGTACGTCATCCGGTCTGTCCAATCTTTGCGATCCCGCTGCCTGCGACAATCCTGCAGCACAGGCATTCTGCGCTTCTGTGAATCGTCCTTTCTGTACGGCGATTGGCGATTTGCCCTGTATCAGCTGTTCTGAGTTTCCTGCATCAGACTCGTCTTCTTCCCCAAATTCCTGCATGAACATTTGTGGAAATGGCACCCGCGAATGCAGCGAAGAATGTGACGACGGCAACACCCGGAACGATGACGGCTGTAACGGCAGCTGCAGAATTGAAGGAGGGGAATGCGGTGATGGCATCATCGAATCGCTCATCGGGGAAAACTGCGAACCCAACCTGACAGATCCCGCTTCCAACTGTAACCCGAATACCTGCCGCCTTATTTCCGGGCATTCTTCCTCTTTGCGCACCAGCACCTGCGGCAATAACCGCCGCGAAGGAATCGAAGAATGTGATGACGGCGCCCTGAATGGCGGCAGAAACAGTCTGTGCAGTACTGCCTGCCGTTTCACGCGTGCATCATGCGGCGATGGCATTGTGCAGGCCCGTTTGGGGGAGGATTGCGAACCCTCGCTTGTGTCCAACAATGCGCCGCTCGCCTGCTCGCAGAGTTGTCGGTACATCTATTCCTCTCAGCGTTCATCTGCCCCGGTTTTGGTTGTCGAGGAAGATCCGGGCATCTGTTCCGGCATCGAATGCAGCCTTGGGGGATCAGAATTCTGCGGTGCGCAGGATGCCACGTGTGTGCAGGACGCTGCGGTTCCCTGCATCCTCTGTGTTCCCAATGATCCGTCTAAACCCCCCTTCAGGCCGTCATCCTTCAATGTATCCTCCCGGAGTTTTGCAGGCCGATCTTCATCCGCTTCTTCCGCCGTTTTCATTGCCGCGGCCAATTGCGGCAACGGGCGCTTCGATCCCGGTGAACAGTGTGATGATGGCGTACTGAACTCCGTCCGTGCCAATGCATTCTGCCGTCCGGACTGCACATTCGGCCGCTGCGGGGATGGTGTAGTGGATACGCCGCTGGAACTGTGTGATCTGGGATCACAAAACGGATTGTTGGGATCGCTCTGTACGTCTCTATGCCGCAGGCCGTCTGATGCGTCGGTCCTGCCCGCAACGGTAATTGAACTGCCGTTCACTCCGGCTCCGGACAATCCTCTGGAGGGACAGGTGACCGGAACAGTCGATGTCATCCCGGCAGATATGCTCGATCCGCCTGAAAACACGGCGTCGGGTCCCGCCACCATTGCCATTATGGCTGCAGGAGCTGCAGCGGGCTTTGCGTGGATGCGACGGAAGAAATTCTAAGCTACACTTCCTGCCGTGGATCGTCGCTTTCTTTTCATTCTCCTGCCGCTTGTTGCACTCACGGTTTTTGTGACGGTGCGGTTGCAGCAGAAAGAGACGCCGGTAACGGCCATTATTACGGCAAATCCCACGACGGTTTGTACGACATCGCCCATAGACAACCAGTGCAACTGTCCACCCGAGTATACCTATATGGGTCCGACGAATCCCTGTGGTGCGGGCATATGCCGGAGAAACAATAATGCACAATGTAATGTGAACGGGCAGGCTGGAACCTGCCAGGCGGGTGCGTGTATTGTCACAAACTTCTGCGATCCCGATACCCCTACGTGTGTGGTAGATGAAGCCGGCATCATACAACCGGGTAAATTAGGCGATAAATGTAATTTCACCTGTTGTTTCAGAGGTCCGAACAATTCAGGAATGCCCATGGGGACAACGTGTAAAGCCGGCCTTACCTGTACCGATGCCGATACGGGAGGATTTTTCTGTGAATGTTCACGTCCGGCCGGCGTGCAATGTTGTGAAGATGTCTGTCCGACCTGTGCAAACAGCGCAAATTCCCGTCATGATTTTTCGTACCGGAGTCCCGGGGAAACGTGCGGCAAACTTGCATGTGTCTTCTGTGAAGGAAATCCCAGTGATGATGGCTTTCCCACGCAATGTGGTACCGGTCTTTTCCAGAACTGTGCGACATGCGAACCCGGCAACACCGATCCCAAGTGCGCATGTGATCCGGAAACAGCGGGATGCTCACCCCGTGGCTACTATGAGGGGAGTTATGCTTGCAGTGAAAGTATGGGTGAAGCGGACTCGATTTGTAGATCCGGCGGCGGTGGTGGTACCGGTATTCCTGCGGGTACCCCTTCCGGCGTCGTTGCCGGTATCCCTTCGGGGACCCTTTCTACCAACGCAACCGCAGGGAATGCAACAGCCGGCACTCCAGCCGGAGGACCGAGTGGTATTGATTCCGGTCCGGGCGGACCTGGCGGTCCCGGCGGGGATCCGGGAGGGGATGGCGGAGATACCGGAACAACAGGAAGCACAGGATCAACAGGCAGTACCGGTAGTACCGGCAGCAACGGATCCAGGCCAAGCAGCGCATCATCCGCACGGTCGTCATCACGCGTAAGCAGCAGCAGAAGCAGTGCTGCGTCTTCCGGCAATTCCCAGTCAAACGCCAGTACTCCTGAAGATTCCTGTGTGACAGCGGGTCATACCTGTCTCGATTGTGTCCGGCGTGATATCTGTATTTCCTGTACCGATCCGCAGGACATGATGTGCACGCAGTCCTGCAAGGATTTCCTCACGATCAGCGAATTCCCGGATGGCAGCTCCTGTACGCCCTGTACGTTTGAAGAACTGCTGGAACAACATCTGTGTCCGACCGGTTCCAGCTCCCGTTCCTCCGCAAGCAGCACTTCTTCGCATTCTTCTTCACGATCATCCTCCGTCTCTTCATCACGCTCATCGTCATTATCCTCCAGCCGGTCTTCTTCCAGCGTGTCATCCGGTTCGTCACACAGCCTGAGCAGCACTTCCTCTCGCTCATCTGCCTCTTCCGTCTCTTCATCGCGGTCTTCTTCGCAAAGCAGTCATTCTTCAGTGTCCTCCAGCAGGTCCTCAGTGTCTTCATCGCAATCATCATTATCATCGTCTGTGTCATCATCCAGGTCTTCCTCCACTTCCTCCCGCTCGTCTTCTGCATCGTCACAATCATCGAATAGATCTTCATCTCTACGGTCCTCTTCGGTCTCTTCCTCCCGCGCATCGTCCGTCTCTTCAGGCAGATCCTCCTCCCGCTCCTCCGTTTCTTCTTCCAGGATTTCGTCGGTCAGTAGTAGCAGGCGTTCGTCCGTTTCTTCCTCACGCGTATCCTCTGTGTCGTCCTCCAGGAGTTCTTCCAGTAGCAGCCGGTCCAGTTCCAGCGTCGTATCGAGCCGCTCATCCTCGCGCAGCAGTGCAGAGAGCGAGGTATCGCTGTCTTCATCCACCGGATTTGTTCCGGTCTGCGGCAACGGACGGCGCGAAGGATCGGAAGAATGTGATAACGGCAACAGAAATGGAATGCCAAACAGTCTCTGCTCCCGTACCTGCACACAAAACGGAGGATTCTGCGGCGATGGCGTATTGCAGCCGGAACGCGGGGAAGAATGTGAGCCGCAGTTCAAAGATCAGGGTAACCGCTTTGCCTGCTCCCCCTCCTGTAAATATCTGCTGAATAACAGCAGCCGGTCGTCACGCAGCTCCCAGCCGTTCCTGACCGGCATGTGCACAGGGAACGAATGTGCAGATGGCGGCAGTGATTTCTGCGCAACGCAGAATGCCGTGTGTGTGACAGACACTGTGACGCCGTGTCTCCGTTGTATCGGGCAGTCTTCCAGTGTTCCGGTGACCGGCAGGTCATCCGTACCCTTCTCTGTAGTTATGTCGTCAGTGTCGTCTGGTACGGGTGAAGATACTGAATCATCAACATCATCTGCGACGATTGTCGTCTTCAATGCCTGCGGAAACGGACGGATTGATGCCGGTGAAGAGTGCGACAACGGTTCTAAAAATCTCTGGCAGCCGAATGTGGAGTGCCGCCCCGATTGTTCGCTCGGACGCTGCGGTGACGGCGTGGTCGACACACCGCTCGAACTCTGTGATGAAGGTTCCCAAAACGGCCAGCCCGGTTCGACCTGTACGGCACTTTGCCGCTTTGCGCACGCATCTCCATCTGTCCTTCCCGGCACCGTCATCGAACTGCCGTTCCAGCCGGGACAGACAACCGGAACGCCGTCTGCTACATCCGGCACGGGAACAGTCATCGATCCGACAACCGGACTGCCGCCCGAGAACACGGCGTCGGGCCCGGCAACATTAGCCATCATGGCTGCGGGTGCGGCTGCGGGATATGCGTGGATGCGCCGCCGCCGGGTTGTCTAAAACACTATTATTTTGTACTACTCCGGTTCTTCCAGTTGTCCGTGATTTTTGACAGCAGCATTCCCGCTGCAAGGAGCAGGAGAAAATGAGACGGCATCATCCCCGGAGCGGCGTACCGTGTTTCCAGCATACGTGTAATGGATGCGACGAAGAGCGCGGGGATCGCTGTGGTGAAAAACAACGTTGCCATTAGGACGGCGAATATTTTTCCAGTCCGTTCCTGCACACCAAGATGCTTCCTCATTACCGGAGAGAAGGCCAACATGCATCCAAGTAATCCGCAGGCGTGAACAAGCAGAATAAAGGGAAGAAAGAGCTGTCGCATCACCTCCGGCCATTGGATGGGCAGAGCAAGAGACCACAGGATGCTGCTCGCAAACGCTGCCGTCCTCAGCGGATCGGATCGTTCCCGTTTCAGGAATGTCTCTTTGAGACTTTCGGGAATAATCTGTATTTGCCACAGACGGTCGTAGGTCTCTTTCGCTTTTGCTGTCAGGAAGCTCTGCAGATAATCCTCATTTTTATGGCGGTCATAGAGTTCTGCATACCCGATCAAAACCTGACGTGCATATCCAAAAGGGTGTCGTATGATTGTATGGATTGAGACGGGGAGCAGCAGGATGAGTGTTTCTTGCCTATATATTTCTGCCGGAATACGCGCAGGTTGCCATCCTTCGGCTTTGTACGTCGGTGTTTGTGAGGCAAAAAATCTGACGGCGGAGTCAGACGGATGGGGCAATAATCCAAACACACGCGGTCCGTCGTACGGCGGCGGCAAATCGGTACTCCATCTTTTTGCCAGCAGAATGCTGTTTGCAACAGGATCGTCGATCACTTTTTCATCGTCTGTCCAAAGAGTTGCTGCATGCGACAGTAAGTGTGCTCCCATCAGCGAAGGCTCCGTGTTTTTGTAGACAATGGCATTGCGGATGTTCCATATCCCAATAGGAAGCAGTAGGACTGCCAGACAGAGGGCTAGAATACTTTTTTGCACTCCGCGTTTATTGCAATACAGCCACATTCCTATACCGGCACATCCCCACAGGGCTGCAATCAAAAGCATCGGTCGGAATGCTTCCGATAGTCCCAGGCATAGAAATCCTCCAATCAGCGCTGCCTTCGATTTCTGCCACCATCCTCCCGTTGCAAGAAGTGTTCCCGCAAAGAGCAGATAGGCAGCAGGTCCGTCTGTCAGAGCAAAGGCGGCATAAAAAAACGGCTGGTTCAAAAGAAGTTCGGTAGCAAGCAGAATAAATGCCAACAGAAAGCCTGCCTCCGCTTTCTTAAACACCAGAGTGCCCGTCCATGCCGCCGCCGCTATTGCCAGGGAAAAAAGAATGCCGTTTATCCACAACAAAAGCGCACCGGGAAACGGGGTATGGGTCAGAAGAGCCAGCAATAGCGGGAGGAGCGGTCCCCGTGATTTGTCGTAGAGGGCGGCAGTGGGGTGCAGCATGGTCTCTCCCGCCCGCAGATAATCGTAACTGTCCGGAGTGATGAGTCCGTACGGATAGGCAATCCACAACAAGAGTGTTGCCAGTATGCCAAGCGCGAAAGACGCCGCCACGGCGAGAACAACAGGTGTCAGTTGTAAACGTACGGATGTCATGGCGCGCAGGATACCAGTTTTTTCATAACGATATTATTTCTTGCGGAAAGACAGATGCTGCAAAAGCAGACTGGCAGCAAGGAAGAGTATCAGCTGGCAGGGGATCACGCCCGGGCTGCTGTAGCGGACATCCTGTAGAACTGTCAGAAATGCAGTGGCAGCAAAATGCAGGAAAGCTGTGAGGAAAAACACCGTCATCAGTATCCAGGCAAAACGGTGAGTATCGGTATCCAGTTCCAGAGCCTGCCGTAATCGTTTTGAAACAAAGAGTGCCAGAGCCGCTACGGTACATAGGTGGACTGCAAGGAAATATCCCGATGCCGCTGTGAAAAGAAACGGTCGGATATGCAGTGGAAGAGACAGGGCAAAGAGAAAAGAAGCTGCCGTATCCGATAGCGCGGATGATTGCCATTCTGCAGCAGGAAGGAATTTTTTTCTGAGGGATACGGGTATTTCATCAGCAGCAGACTGCCGTGCATAGGTGGTTTTGCTATCCTTTGCCATGAAACTCTGGAAATAATTGCGGGGCAGAAAATTATTATAGAGTTCCTGGTATTTTCGCCAGGCAGCCGACATATATTTCACGGGATGCCTGCGGAATGTCTGGAGATCAATACGCATGATCAGTGCAGCGAACTCTTCTCTGTAGGTATTCAGGCTGATGACATCAGGTTGCCAGCCATGGGTTTGCACAAGCGGCATTTGTGAACTCATAAACAGAAACACGGTGCGATATGGTTCCATGGTGACATAAAAGAAATCAGGACCCTTGTATTCTTCCGGCAGGGTTTTTGTCCGCAGGGCGGTATGGAATGCGGTGTTTATGACAGGATCATCAAAAATCCGGTCATCCTCTGACCAGAGTTCAACGGCATGGGTCATCAGATGAAAGGCAATAAAAGGATTCGATCGCACTTTTCCGTAGATAACCGCATTGCGGACATGCCATATCCCCATCGGGAGCAACAGGGCAATCAGACAGCCTGCCAGGAGGAGCTGTGCGTGCTTGCGCTGCAGCCACATCCATACCCACGCAAGTCCCCAGAAAAAAGGAACAAGCATCATGGGACGGAAGGCTTCCGACAGACCCAGACAAAGAAA
This sequence comes from uncultured Candidatus Peribacteria bacterium, assembly GCA_964533375.1. Lineage (GTDB taxonomy): Bacteria > Patescibacteriota > Gracilibacteria > Peribacterales > Peribacteraceae > CALREJ01. The sequence goes on along the minus strand of CAZHLW010000003.1, from coordinate 54,972 downwards.
ACCAAGCAGCAGTGCGGCAGACAGATGTTTGTACCATCCTGTGACTGCCAGGATGGTTCCTGCGCACAGCAGGAATGCCGCCGGCGCATCGTTCAGTGCAAAGGAGATATAGATGAATGGCTGATTGATGAGGATTTCTACGAGCAGCAGCAGACCGGTGAACAGCCACACAGAGCGCGCTCTCCGGAACAGGAACGTGCACATCCATGCGATGCTTGCCAGACAGAAAGCAAAAAGGATGCCGTTCATCCACAGTATAACCGCACCGGGGTTCGATGTGTGCGTTGCCAGCGCCAGCGCCAGCGGCAGCAGCGGGCCTCTGGCCTGTTCCATCATGGGTACTGTTCCCTGGAACAGACTTTGTCCCATCTTTAGATAATCAAACGTATCCGGGGCAATGAGTCCGTACGGATACGCTGCAAAGAGCAGACCGGTTGCCGCGATCCCCATCAGAAAAGAACCCAATACTGCAATGGCCATCGGTGAAGAAGCTCGGAAAGAAGCAATCATGTCGGCGGGTATGCTAGCATACAGTCATGTCCGGACAACGTTTCACATTCCGTCATTCACTTGCCGTCATTGCCGCGGTCGGCTGGTCGGATTTTGTGTTGAAGTACCGCGGGTCCGTACTCGGGTATTTCTGGTCGCTCATCGGTCCGGTCGCGAAATTCCTGGTTATTCTCTACGCCATCGGTCCGTATCTCCAGCATTCCATTCCGGAGTATCCGTTCTATTTGTTTCTGGGAATAATCGTCTGGGAGCATTTCGTAGTCACCACGAACGCCTGTATGTCGATGCTGGAAGAGAAGGCCGCCATTATCCAGCAGATGGTTTTTCCACGTCTGCTGCTTGTGTTTATGGTCGGATGGACGAATCTGATTATTTTTCTGACACATCTTTTGATTTTTTTCCTCTTCCAGTTTTTTACCGGGTTCAGCTGGAGCTGGGCGCAATGGTACATTCCCTTGCTCCTGTTGCAGATGACACTGCTCTCCCTGGGCGTCGGTATGATTCTGTGTGCGTACTGTCTGCGCTACCGCGATATTCATCATCTGTGGGGGATTGCCACGCAGATTCTCTTCTGGCTGACACCCATTACCTATGCGTACAATGTGCATCAGCCCATCGGTCAGGCTTTTCTATCACGTCTGGGCGATCCGGGTATTTCATCCGTGCGTGATGCATTCGATGCGGTTGTCCATTTCCAGCCGATGTCGATTCTGATGCACGATGCGCACCGGGTGTTTCTGTATCCGGCGACACAGGGCATGCCAAGCATTGTCCATGCGGCAGGATTTACCGCAGTCTGTCTGTTAATTTTTGGCTTTGGCGTCTGGATTTACCTGCGCAGGAGTCCTCATTTCATTGAAGAATACTGATGAACGATATTGTGCTTGCAGCCGACGGCGTTTCCAAAACCTATGAACGGTCGATGATTTCGTCTGTGCTTCTGCAGGACCGGTTGCTCAAGTGGCGTCTGCAGCGCAAAACAACCACAGTGAATGCGCTTTTTCCGTCATCACTGTCCGTCCGGCGCGGCGAGTGGGTGGGAATGTACGGTCCCAACGGGTCCGGAAAAACCACGATGCTGCGCATTCTGGGAGGACTCCTCCGTCCGGATACCGGAACTGTCAGCCTTCACGGATCACTCTCCTGTTTTTTTGAACTGGGGATCGGGTTTCATCCGGAACGCAGAGCGGAAGAAAATATCTATCTTCATGGCTTGCTGCAGGGCTATTCACGAAAGGAGATCCGTGCGATGACCGATCGTATCATCAACTTTGCAGGTATAGAATCCGCGCTCGACTTACCGCTCAAATGCTACAGCACCGGTATGCGTCTGCGCCTGGCGTTTGCGGCTGCGGCACAAGTCGATCGTGATCTGTATCTGTTCGATGAAATTCTTGCTGTCGGCGATGCGGATTTCCAGGAAAAGTGCAAAGAGCATTTGCGTGCGCTCAGAGCACAGGGAAAAACAGCGGTACTCGTCAGTCATGATTTTGATGAGCTTGGCAGATTTACCGACCGTATTGTGCACATGAACCACGGCAGAATGGCGGCTCCCGCTACCGCGTTGCCAGTATAGTATCGTAAATGTGCTCCTGTGCAGGGAGCGTCACGCGCCAGTCGCGCCGCGCGATTGCGATGTTTCTGTTCAGGAAAGCGGTATCGCGGATTTTGTCCGGATGCTCCACACACCATTCCACGGCGCTCCGCAGTCCTTCAATAGTGTTGTTCTGCACCAGGTAGCCGTTGCGGTTTCCGTTGATAAGTTCCCCTGCAATCCCCACATCGAAGCTGAGCGGGAAGAGTCCGCACGACATGCCTTCCATAAGAGGGCGCGGCGCACCTTCCGCAATCGAACTGCAGGCAATGATGTCCACGCTTCTGTAAAATTCACGCATTTCCTCCGGTGACAGCAGCCCGTTTGTCAGCCGTAATTCGCAGAGGTCGTCCGTAGCTGCCTTCATCCATTCGAGGCGTTTGATGGACCGGTTCGGATGTCCCGCCCAGCCGACTACCAGTGGCCCTTCGCGTTTTATCCCAGCGGGCGTAAAGAACGATGTATCCACTCCTTCGGGTGCAATGGAAACCGGTACCGGCAGTTCCCGGAGAGCGTCGGCAAGCAAGGCACTCGGGACGCAGACGGCATGCGCCTCACGCAGATGTGTCTTGTAAAAATCCGCCACGCTCATACCCCACTGCTGCCAGTAATGGCTGTAGACACTCTTCAGAATGCGTGTCTTTCCATGGACATATGGCAGATGGTTGCGCTCCATTTCAAAGAACACATGAATCAGGTCGTAGTCAGTTTCGTCAAAAGCGGCAAGTTGCGATCCGATCATGATATCGCACCGGAAGCGGTGGGCGAGTCCCGACTGGATGGCGCGTGCCAGTGTGTGGAAAGCCCAATTCGGAATATCCACAATCAGCAGAATGCGCGGCCGGTGATCATCATTTAGAACCATACGTCGGGGGATTGGTAATGGCGGCACACGCAGTCCCAGTCGATCACGGCTGTTCTGGAATCTTTGAGCGTATGAAGAGCGAAGAAATTATGATCGTAATTTCCAAACGGCTGTCCGCTCTGGAAAACAGTACTACGGAAAACATCTCCGCGGATGGCCAGACACCCGAATCCCGTTCCGCCAATCTCCTGCACGCCGTGTCCTTTTTCCGGGAACGCCGGACCGCCGCGATCCCAGATCCAGCAGACGGGCTGCTTTTTGTCGCGGTGCCAGTAAAGCGCGGAAGCAGACAACACGTCGCCAGTCATCAGTGTGCTTAAATGCACGAATGCATCCTGCGGTGGAATGACATCGTCCTCCAATGTGAAGACGAGAGGTGTATCGATCGTGCGCGCGAAGGTATTGTAGATAGCGGAACAGGCAATGCTCACGTCTTTTGCAACAGTTTCACGTGGCAGATCCGCCAGCCCCTTCTGCCCTGTCCGCAGTGTTTTATACGTCACGCTGCGGTAGTCGCAACTCGAGAGCCAACGCCGGACGACTGCGGAAAACGCGGCATCATCCGCCGTATCCACAATCACCAGATGGATGAGTGCGTGGGGATAGGTTTGAGTTTCCAGAAAGGAGCTTGTGAGTGGCCAGGCCCAGCTGCGTCCGCTTAAAGACAAACAGAGCGTTGCGGGTAGAAGAGCATTGTGCGGCGCGCTGTCGGCGAAAATATCTGTAGCAGTCGCCCGTTTCAGGTACAGACCCATACTACGCTGCACGCGAAATCCCAGTTGCAGTATTTCGTTCCAGACCGATTGTTTTTGATCCATGGGCCAGCCCCGCGCCTGCTCCAGCGCTTCCCGCCGGATCATGATGCCGTTTCGCGGGCGGCTTTCCATGGACAGCGGTGCATGGGTATCTGCGGTATCCGGTGCGCGTCTGTAGCCCCTCTGTGCGCCAAAGAGACGGACATCGCTCATAGCAATACCTGTCGAGGGATTCTCCAGAAGCAGCAGCTCGTTGCACTCCACAAAATCGCGGTGCAGCAGATCGCCGCTCTCCATAAACACGATGAAACCGCTGGTAGTCGCGCTGATTCCGGCACGTGCTGCGGCAAGCGCCGTCGTAAATCCGCTCTGCAGAAAACGGACTCCTTTATCCAGATAGGGAAGCAGGACGCCCGTCACATCGTCCCGCACGTCACTTGTCCGGACAACCAGGATATCCGCGGGGCGCCGGCTCTGATTGAGCAGGCTGTCGAGCGTATCCGGAAGATACATAGCCGTCTCCGGACAAACGACAATGACCGCCGTGTCCGATACCATCTGCTGCGGGATACTTACAACCGTTGCAGGCAAAAATGCACCCAGCAGTCTGTGCCGGAGGAAACGCATGGTTCGCGGAAACGGCCTGCCCATCCGTACCCACATGTCGCTATAGACAGACAGATCCCGTCGCAGTAGTGCCCCGGCAATACGCAGAGGTGCCGTTATTTTCCAGCTCAGCGTGCTTTCCATATGCCTCAATTGTGCAATTGCCTGTTCTTCCGCAGGGTCTGTTTTTTTTGCCTCTGACAGTTCCCGGATGTGTATATTTTTTTCTTCCAGCTGTGTCAGCAAGGCATCGTTCGTTTTCCGTACCGATTGCGATAGCGCAAGATGGACGATTCTATCTGCCTCGATTTCTTTCAGATGTTCCTCCATTTCTTCTGAGGGAACGATCAGTTCCAAAAACCGCAAAAAATCCGGATAGGCATCTAAAAGCGGCTGGGGGATCAGAATGCTCAGGCCGAAGAAACCCGGTACGGTCACAATCTGCCAGTCGAGATGAGAGCGCAGAAAATCCTCTACCGCCGTCAGGACGCCGTTCCGGTCGCCACCTGCCTTTTTCGCATGCCGCAGTCTTGCATTGAAACCGACAGGCGAGAGCGTATCCGTTGCGGGATCGATACCCGCTACTTCCGATTCCTGCCGGAATTCTTCCGGGATGAGAGTGATGTCGTAGTACAGGTCCCGCCGTCCATATGGCCAGCCGGTATCATGCAGAAAGACCATGCACTGCACATCGGTTTCGCGCCGCCGGCGTTCGACAAGCTCCAGTTCATGGAACACGCTGTACCAGTTGTGATCGCCATCTATCAGGATGGCATCGTAGGTTGGAATGTGTGGCAAAATATCCAGACTGCGTCCGCGGTAACAGGTGATGTACGGGGCATGGGTTTCCTCAAAAACACGCACATCCAACGCCGGAGCCGTATCAATAGTATGAAAGCGTGCACCGTGTTCCCTGCAGAAATCCGCCGCAAGAACGGCAGTGTCTCCTTTCCCTGTCCCGATTTCCGCAATTACACGCGCCCCGATAAAGGACAGACAGGGCCGGATGACGGAGAACCAGAAGCGATCCATAGGCAGGAGGCGAAGAATAGCACATGGCCTGCCAATGAAAACAGCAGCTATCTCGTGTGCAATTTTGCCCTGCACCCCGCCAGGTAACCGCGTGCGAAGAGCCGTTCGAGTCGGCCGCTACTACACAGGCGCCGCAGAGATGCGGGTGACGGGAAGAAGGAACCCGCAAGGCGCTCAAAAATCCGCACGGATTTCCCCTGTTCGTAGGTTCTTTGTACAAACCAGTCCGGCTGATAGCGGAATGCTTCAATCAGATGTGTTACCACTGCATCGGGTTGGTACAGACTGATCCATCCGGCTTGCATCAGGCGCTGGCAGAGATCAATTTCCTCGAAGCACGCCAGACTGTCGCCGATTTTTCCCAGCCACGGCGAAAAGCTGTCGACAGCAGACAGTGCTTCTGTGCGGAATGCCATATTGCAGCCGCGCGGACAGTCGGGAAATGACAGAATTTTTTCCTCCGGTCCGCAATCGAACCATCCAAGGTACAACCGGTGCAGATCCGTCAAAAAAGCCGGTGGAGGCGACAGATACTCCAGAACCACTTTTCCTCCCACCGCACCCGCTTCGGGGTGTCTGGCAAACGTATCAAGTATCACATGTCCCCATTGTGGCGATAGTTCCGCATCGTCATCGATAAATCCGACAACCGGTGCCCGCGCTTCGCGTAGACCGCGGTTTCGCGCAACAGACAGCCCGAGCGTCGGTTCCTCAATCAACCGTATCCACGGCCGGTCTTTCAAAAGTATATGTATCTTTTCTTTTGATGCGGCATGACACGCGTTTTCAATCACCAGAATTTCGGTCTGGTCCCGGTTCTCCAATCTGTCCACACTCGCAAGCGCCTGCTCAAAGGTTTCTGTCGGGTTATGCGTGCAGATGACGATGCTGATTCCAGGGCTCTTCATGAGCGGATCATAGCAAACATCTCTTCCACCGCATGGCGCGCTTTTTCTTTGGAAAAAAGATGCAGCCCTTGCTGCTGGGCAAAAGTCGCAATCTTTATCCACAGTGTATCGTCGGAATACAAACGGAGTACGGCTGCCGCAAAGGCTTCCGGCGTATCTGCAATCAGCACTGTCTCATTATTTTTTAAATCCATGCCCTCCGCACCTGTAGATGTTGTGACACACGGAACGCCTTCGCTCATGGACATCGATATTTTTCCTTTCACGCCGGCACCGTACCGCAGCGGTGCGACCGAAACGCGTGCACTCTCAAAAAATGGCTTCAGGAAGGGCTGATGTCCATGCACTCTTATTCCATCGCCAGCCAGGTCTTTCACAAACACATCACTGCCGTATCCCACAATATCCAATACTGCATCCGGTAGTTGTTTGCAGATAAGCGGCAACACATCAGTCACAAACCAGCGGATACCATCCTCGTTCGGGTCATGATAAAAATTTCCCACAAAGAGCATGTGCCTGCGCTCCGGCGCCATATGCGGTCTGACCGGATCACTGCTGATATTCGAGAGAACACAAATATGCGCATCCGCCAGACGTTCCTGCAGATACCGCTTCTCCGCCTCACTCACGACAAGAGTGCAATCCGCACGCGCTGCAAGAGACAACTCAATTTTCTCCATCTTCCGCGCATCTTGCAGGAGCGCATCGCTTTTTTTCACCTCCGCTGCGCGCTTCATGCGCACATGGTGCAGATCGACCGTATCAAACACGATGGCTGCCTGCGGTGCATACCGTTCAACTGCGTCCATGTACTGCTCCGCTATGTGCGCCCTGCTGAAAATCACCGTTCCATACAGTTTCCCTGCATGTTTCAGATACCCTTTTACGGATTCATGAAGTACGTGGATACCTGCCGCACGGAGTGAATCCTCGGCGGGTTTCCGCGCCGTATCTTCGCCAAGAAAAAACACGTCCTTTCCTGTTTCCGCCAAAAGTCTCAACAGTGCATCCATTCTGCATTCCCCGGAGCTGCGGTCAGCAGAAGGCACCTGTTGATCAATCACCAGAATGAAGTCCGCATTTCCCGTCGCCTTCCGGCGGATCTTTTGACGCTTCCGGCGGTACATCATCGCAAATGCCTGCCGTGGTCCGTTCTTGATCGTGTAAAAAAGCCCCGGTCCCAGCAGACGTTTTATTCTTTCTATAAAACGCTGATACGTTTGTGAGCGGTGCCTGCGTGCGAGAAAATGCATCACAGGCCAGTGATATCAGAGGCCGAGTTCCTGTGCCACCCCTTTCACCCGACTTTGCCCTTTGGGCTACGGCGGGCAAGTCGCATTAAAGACCTAATTCAGCTGCAACATTCTTCATAGCATCCAATGTTATTGCAATGAATTCATCCAGCGGCATAGGAATGATCCTCTCGCAGCTGCTGATCTGTTCACGGCTAACCTGAGCCGCAAACGCCTTGTCTTTCAGTTTCTTTTTTACGCTGCTCACTTCCACATCGGCTATCTGTTTGCTGGGGCGAACCTTTGTGACCGCAATAATGAAGCCTGTCAGTTCATCCACACAGTACAAACATTTGCGGAGCATGGTATCGAGCGGATAGTCCTCACCATATTTATCTGCGTAGTGAGCACGGATGTCTGCCAGTAATTCTTGCGGAGCTTTGATAGTCGAGAGGAGGTGTTCCAATGTGTCACCACAGTGTTGTGCAAAATCTTTGTTCAACTGATCCCAGTCCAAATCATGGAGCATGCCTGCCACTTTCCAGGTCTGTGGATCGCCACCAAACTTTTTTGCGAGCGCTTCCATAGCAGCACCCGTTGCAATCAGGTGGGCCTTGGTCATATCGGCGTGTGCTTCGATGAGCCCGTGGGCGCCTTCCAGAAGGTGGCCGTATTCTGCATGTTGTAATAACAACGGGTGATCGGTAATCGGTAATCGGTAATCGGGGGTGGAATTTTTCTTTTTTGTATCCTGATCCCTGATCTCTGATCGCTGATCACTTACATCGGGTTTCATCAACGGGAAAAGAACCACATCGCGCAAATTGGTCTGCTGTGTGAGAAGTGCCACAATGCGGTCGATTCCCATGCCAAAGCCGGAACACGGAGGACATCCGTATTCGAGAGCTGTTACATACTCATCATCTTTTCTGTGCGCATCGCTATCACCACCGGCATTTGCCTTTGCCTGCTCCTCAAAGCGCTGGGCCTGATCGACTGGATCAACCAGTTCGCTGTAGGCGTTGATGATTTCCCATCCACCCACAACCAGCTGGAAGCGGTCGGTGATGTTCGGGTTTTCGTCGTTTCTGCGGGCAAGCGGAGACAAATCCAGCGGATGCTTCATGATGAAGGTCGGCTGGATGAGGGACGGGCGGCTGACTTTCTTGTAGAGCTGATCAATCAGGTTGCCGCGACCAAGAGCTTCCACATTCACATCCAGCTTGATGCCCTTCGACTTTATGGCTTCCCTCAGGGCTGAAGCTGAATTGTGCTCTTCGAAATCAATCCCGCAGGATTGCTTGATGACATCCCGGATACTCAGGCGTGGCCAGCCGGCCTTGAAGTCGACTTCCACCAGATTGCCATCGCGGTCCGGAATCTTCACTTTTGTCGTCCCGAGCAGATCCATCAAAATAGTCGGAATCATCTTCTCCGCAAAATCCATGTTTGCGACGTAGTCCCAGTAGGAAGCGTAGTGCTCGACCATCGTGAAGTCCTGCAGGTGACTTGGGTCCAGCCCTTCATTGCGGAACACCCGCCCCAATTCAAACACCTTATCGAACCCTCCCACCAGACATTCCTTCAGAAAGGTTTCCGGGGCAATACGCAGGAACATATCGCTGTCGTAGGCCATGTGGTGCGTCTGAAACGGAGTCGCCAGTGCGCCGGACGCAGCATTCACCAGCACCGGTGTTTCGACTTCGGTAAATCCTTCGTCCCAGTAAAACTTACGAAGGCGCTGGATAAAGTTCGACCTAAACTGGAACCGGTCAAACGTCTCACGATTACTGGTCATGTCCAGATACCGCTGACGCCAGGCAGTTTCCTGATCGGCAATGCCGTGCCACTTTTCCGGCGGCTGGCGGAGAGCCTTGCTCAGCATCTGCCAGTTTTCCACCATCACACTCGGTTCGCCTTTCTGTGTGGCAAAGCGCTTGCCGCTCACACCCACAATATCGCCCAGGTCGATCAGGTTCATTGCTTCCTTATATATATCCGCGCCGAGATCATCCGCTTTGAAGACCAGCTGCAAGCGCCCGGTATGGTCCTGAAGCGTGAGAAACGCCATCTTTCCCATATCGCGCATCAGCATGACACGGCCACAGACGGTCATCGCCGTATCCTCTGCGGCATCACGCCCTTCGCTCAATGTATGCGTCCGGTTAAATTTTGCAGCATACGGCTGCCCGCCCTTTGCGCGGATTGCGTCGGCCTTTTTCTGTCGGAAGGAATCCATGGGCGGAGTATAGGGAAAAAGAGTTGGCGTTTGAAGCTAGGTTTCTGCCTCACCCCTAGCCCCTCTCCCTGCCGCCTGGATTCCAACGGGAGAGGGGAACTGGCTTTCTTTATAGAATGAAAAACTGCTCCCCTCTCCAGCGGCGTGCGGTTGGGGTATGGAGAGGGGTCGGGGGTGAGGCAATTCTTGCTCCCAGCTTCCGCTCCCTCTACCATCAAGACCTACCCCTTATTATCTATGCACAAACTCTTTCTCTCCGCACTGACTCTGACATTTGCACTCCAGCCCGCTCTCGCTTCTGCCTACACCATCAAGGGCACAGAGCGTGTGTCCCGCCGCACTCTGGTAAACACCCATCGTGAAGGCCGCCAGACGCAGGCTACGACTCGTACAAATGGCTCCACGACGCCAAAAGCGACTATTAATACGCCGTATCAGAAAGTAGGGGACTACACGCCTGCTCTTCCTGCAAACGGCTACACACTTGGTGATGCTGACGCGCCCATCACTGTTGTGGAATTTATCGACTATGCGTGTCCGTTCTGCACGCAGTTTGCTTTGAAAACACTGCCCACTATCCAGAAGCGTTACATTACACCCGGCAAAGTTCGCTTCGTGTTCCGCAACTTGCCCTTAAGTTTCCATGCAGCAGCATCCGTTGCAGCTCAGGCTATTGAATGCAGCAGAGAGCAGTCGGAAGGCTACGCACTCCAGCTTCAGAAGAAATTCTTCGCTGCCACCAAAGACGGTGACGAGCTGACTGCGGACGATGTCTATGCCGCTTTCCAGTCGCTGAACGGCATCGACACCGAAGCGATGTACTACTGCATTGATACCGGGGCCACTATCCCGCAGATTGAAGAGGATATGAAGGCCGCAAGTGACGGGGGAGTCGGTGGTGTGCCGTCTTTCTGGGTGCTTGGACCGGATGGCAAAACAGCCCTGATTCAGGGTGCGCAGGACTTCGCGTCTTTCAAGAAGGTTTTTGATAATCTCCTCAAATAACCGCCTAAAAGGACTGTTTCTCGAAGGCGGGTTCCCAAGATCCGCCTTTTCTGGCAGTATAGGGTACTTCATTACCTCCATTCCTATGTTCACCTCCCGTTCTCTCATCAGCGCAGTTGTGACCGTCGCGGTTGTCGCATCGTCGACTCCTGCCGTTGCAAAGACCTATACATCGGCCAACTACCGGAATAACGACCCTATCGACTACGTACAGGACGAGGGATTCATGACCGGATACGACAACGGATCATTCGGAGAGCGGAACCACCTGAACCGCGCGGAATTCGCAAAAGTCGTCACGCTGATCGAGAACGGACGTGTCAGCAGATATGACTCTGTCTCCCTTCCTTTCTATGACACCGACGAAAACGCCTGGTACGCACCGTACATCGAGTACGTGTACGACAGGGGATACATGACCGGCTACGGCAGCCGCAGCTTCGGTCCCGACCGCGAGGTTACCTTTGAAGAAGTAGCCAAGGTTCTTGCCATGGCCTTCGACCTGGACGCCCGCTACACCAGCACCGGCCGCTGGTCCGATACCTACGTCCGCGCCCTTGCTGACCGCAATGCCATCCCGACAAGCATTAACGATGTCGACGATGCAGTCACCCGCGGCGAACTGGCAGACATTGTCTACCGCCTGGATGCCAATGACCGCAGCCGTTCCTCCCAGTCCTACGACGATATCGTGAACGGCGGCAGCAACCGCCACTGCTACTACGATCTCCGCAACAACTACTACTGCGACGACTACGAGGATTATAACTACGACACCTACTACCAGAACAACGACACCTGTTACTACGATAACCGCGGCCGCTACCACTGCGACAACACCGATGACGATTGTTACTACAACAGCAACGGTCGGTATGTGTGTGATGATGATGACGATAATGACTGCTATTACGACAGCAATAACCGCTATCGCTGCGACAATGACAACGATTGTTATTACAACAACAGCGGACGTTATATCTGTGATGACAATGACGATGAGGATTGTTATTACGATTCCAATAACCGCTACCGCTGCGACGATCGTTATGACGATGACGACGGAGACTGTGTCTACGACTCCGACGGACGCCGTGTCTGTGGCACTGCGGATAACTCCAGCGGCTGCTACTACGACACCAACGGCCGTTACCGCTGCAGCGGCGATGACCGCTACCAGGACAGCAATTGTTACTACGACAACCGCGGCCGCTACCAGTGCGATGATGACAACTACAACGACTACTACTGCTACTACGACAACAATGGCCGCTACCGCTGTGACGACGACTACAATGACGACGACGATTGTTACTACGACTCAAACAACCGCTACATCTGCGATTAATATTTCTTAGTATTTAAAAAGCCCGGGGGCTGACCGATACGGCGCCTCCGGGTCTTTCACAGCAGGGGATTACGCTGTTGCCTTCTCCGCAACCGCCTCTGCGGACTTCTTTGCAGTCTCGCGAAGTTTGCGCTCCACATGCGCCTTCTCCTGTTTCATCTCGCTGAGCATTGCTTTGCCTTCGCGCTTCACCGCTTTCACGTCTGCCTTTGCATGGGACTTCACCTTTGTGATGCGCTTCTTGATAGCCTTGCCGCTGCTGCGCAGTTCATCCATCAGCCAGTTGTGCATGGCTTTCTTCTTCATACTTTTTGCAACATCCGCTGCATCTTTTTCAATCTGCTCTGTAAAGAGCGCTGCCGCTTCCTGCGCGGAATCCGCCTTCATCATTTCCTTCCGCAATTTCGGGCGGTTATACAAATACGTAGCCGCAGCACCTGCCGTGCCGATAACGCCGATAGTAAGAGCTGTACGGGTTTTCATAGGAAGAGTGGGGGAATGATAAAACTGTGACGCATAGCGTCTGTCCCTCTTACGCTTTCTTCTGCTTGCTGTATAAAAAATATATTCAATAAATACTATTCTTCTGTAGCGGTACAGCATATTCATGGCTTTTCTTTGCCGTTTTAAGACATCAAAGAGCTGGAATAGGTGCATGTCAGGATCTGTTGACTCCCTCTTCAGTCGTTCTAGAATCTCCCCAAGCATCCGCAAGGATGCACTTGGTGATCTTTTGGAAGCATCGGTTTACGTAATGATTCTTCTTTTTTGCTTACAATCTGTCGTAGCATCCTGCGTATCTGCCTGGTGCATAGGATGCTACGACTTGTTGTATGCAAACGCTTAGCGGCCGCAAGCAATTTGTTGCAACGCGAAAAGTCGTACAAACGCGGTAACGCACCCTTTTTGTCCATTTTACGGACGGGGGTGCACGGTTCACATCTTTTTGGTTTGGGAGTTTTTCAATCATGAATGTCCGAAAGAACGACGCGACGAACGACACGAACGGTAATGGCCCCAATGGTTTCAACGGTGGCGCTCTCGCCGGTCCGCCAACGAAGGCTGGCAATGAAGCCAATCGAGCTGAAGACGGCACGACCGCCGGCCTGGGTGCTGCTGGGTTCGCCCCGAACGGTGACTAGCAGCGACAAGAAGGCGCAAACGGTTTGATCACCATTCTGGTGTATCATTTTAAACAACCGAAGCGTCTCGACTTATTGCGTAAACCAGTGATGTGATCAGAAGATCACCAAAAACCGCCACCGTGACTCTCTTCATTGAGAGTCCGGTGGCATTTTGTATATGGTCGCATTTTCCTTACAATCTCCTTATGTTCTTCCGCACCTTCTTCCGTCCCACCCCCTGGACCATCGGCACCACTCTCCTCCTCACACTCCTTGCCGCAGTTGTGCTCTATTTCACGCTGGTCTGCGCCCTTGATGGCAGCATGGGATGCCAGACGCCGGTGTGGTTACAGATGTTCATGATTGTGGCCGTGTGGCCGACCATCATCGCCTTTCGTTTGCTGTATGGTCTTCTGGAAAGCGGGCTTGTAGGAATTATCGGGCTGCTCTTTTCGGGATTGTGGATGTACATTGTGGTGTGCGTCCTTCGGTGGATTGTTCTCAAGATCCAAAACCTCAGGAAGAAGTAGACGTATCATCACCGCGTAACACTGCGCGTACGGCATCCAGATAGCCGTTTTTTGTCTGCGTGTCGGGTTCGATGTAATTTCCCTCGCCCCACTCGTTCCAGGATTTCAGGAAGAGCAGGCGTTCTTCCTGCGGGCGTGACTGCAATTCTTTGACTGCGTGCAGCATCACCGATTGCAAATGGTCCGGCGTACTTCCCTGAAAGATTGTGCCGTTTTTCCCCTGTCGCGGCGTGTCGTCCCAGTTGGTTAGGACTTGCAGATATTCATTCTGTTCCAGTGTTGCTGTCATCGCCGACTGTACGATAGTGCCGTGATCAAACACCTGCGGGCGGCGCAGGGCACCGCGAAGGAAGCGCAGGAGCGGCATGACATTTCCTCGCAGTGTTTTTTTCATCACGGATTGTCCGTAGCGCATCAAATCCGTGGCAGGCTGATGGCGAATGAAACCGTGGAGTCCCAGAACTGTCGGCGATTTTTCATGCGGTGCAATCATTCCCAAAAAGAAAATGCCAGGTATTCCTGCATCGCGTGCGAGTGTGTTCCAGAGTGCTATGAATCTTTCCAGATCCGGTACCGCAAACGGTTTATACAGAATAAAGAGCGGCTGATTATGCATGCGAAGGTAACGCGGGTCCTGAAACATCGGGAGGACGGTTGCAAAGTGCGCACGAATATCATCATCGCCAGGATAGGTTTGTTCCATCAGCGTTTTACTGATTGTTCCCGTTCTGGCCCACCTGCGTGTCCAGGTCTGATTCGCCCACGCCAGACAAAACGGCATGTGCGGCTCACCGGATTGCATCACTTCTTTTACAGTTTCGTGGAGCAATTGTTTGCCGTGCCCAAACCACATGTGCCAGTAGCAGAATGCTTCTATGCCACAGTCTTTTGCCATCTGTGCCTGCTTCCTGCGCGTATCTGCATCCAGCGTGTTGTAGTACCCGAGGTTTTCATCCGGCACACGCGGTTGTTGGTGAGTCTTAAAAAGCGGCTGTCTTTCACGCACAAGCCACCACTCGGTGAATCCTTTTCCCCACCACGTATCATTTTCCGGGAAGGGATAAAACGCCGGCAGGTAGAACGCAATGCACCGGGCGCGCGGGCTCTTCATACGGAAGCGGAAGGATGATCACCTACTGCCAGCGGGCGGATGACTTTTGCCGGAATACCGCCTGCCAGCACCATTGGCGGAATATCGGATGTCACCAGGCTCTTGGCGCCAATCACACTGCCGTGTCCTATCCGCACACCTTTACACACCATCACCTGCGTACACAGCCACACATCATCTTCAATACGAATCGGCTGCGGATTGGTGTCAGCGTGATGCACATGCGGCACAGCATCGACCGCATGGAAATCCGTATCAACAATTCTGCAGCCCGGCGCAATCATCACGCGTTTGCCAAGAGTCACACTGCTGCTCGCGTGAATGGCGGACCCCACAATCGATGTGTCGTCACCAATATCAATACTGGCGCCCCTGTCTGCGGAAAAAGAACAGCGGCTGAATTCCTGCCCCGATGGACTGACCGATGGCATGGAACACAGAAAGACATTGTTGCCGATGCGGAGCTTTCCTTCCATTCGAAGCAGGCGCGGCAGTCCGTAGATTTTTGCATTTCCCGGTACGCTGCATCCGCAGAGGCGCATGTACAAACGGCCTATCAGCGATACGACAGGCGGGAAGAGCCGAAACAGGAAACGACGGATCATCAAAAGCAGTGTACTCATCTCTTTTGTACAATGCACAGCATGCACGGCGCGGCATCGGCTGTGCGCACGAAGAGTGCATCAGCAAACGCACTGCTGATGATTGCCGGCAACCAGTCTCTGCGCTGCTGCAGTACGGAAATGAATGCTTTCATAATGAGCGGATCGAGTCGCATAGGGCGTATTGCCTCTACTTTCAGTTGATGCTGACCTAGCAGTGTCGTCAGCGTCTTTGGCGTGAAGTGCCATAAATGGCGCGGGACGTCGTACCCGAACCACCGTGCTCCGTCGCGCTGTGCCTGCGGCGATCCGGCATTGGGAACGGCAACAATGCAATGTCCTCCGGGTTTCAGAATTCTTGCAATCTGCGTAACCGCTTCGGGTAATCCATGCAGATGTTCCAGTGAATGCCAGAGGGTAATCACGTCAACGGATGCATCCGGAAGACTATGCCAACTCTTTGCATCACACATCGTAATGCCCGCGCTTTCCAATTCCTTTCGTCTGATCGCAGACGGCTCGACGCCTACAGTAGCCCATCCACGCCGTTTCATCGCGAGTAAAAAATTACCGTTCCCGCAGCCGATATCCAGAACACGTCCTGCATCACCTCTCTTCTTTTGAATCATCCGCGCCCGGCTGTTGGACTGTAGGCGCAGTCGCAACTGGCGGAGAAAATGCAGTGCAAAAGGAGGATGAATGCGTTCCTCGTAGGAAGAGTCGTAGAATCGGCCAATTCCTTCGCTATCCGGCGCATCGATTGTCCATACAAAACCGCAGTCGTTGCAGCGGACCAGTCTGTACGCGCCGCCGTTTGTCAGAAAATCATCACAATAGAGGAATGTTGCAGGTTCGCCTTTGCAGAGGATGCAGGTTGCTTCGTTTGGACTCATCAGCGTGAGTGTACCTCTCTTGCTATACTTTTTTTATGACAGTTCCTCCATCCGACGTTCTTCACTACACCGCTTGTCCGCTGTGCGGTGCGTCAAAGTTTGAGACGGCATTCACCTGTCGCGATGATCTCGTATCAAAGGAAACATTCACGATTCTCCGCTGTACATCCTGCAGTTTTCTTTTCACACAGGATGTGCCGCAGGAAAAGGACATCGGCAGATATTACGACACAGATGCGTACATTCCCCACGACATCACGCAGCGCGGATGCATGCATCTTGTGCAGCGCGCGCGGACATGGGTGCGTCTTCCCGGGAAACGCAGGCTGGTCGAACAAGCATCACATCTGTCTACCGGTCACCTGCTCGATATTGGCTGCGGGAGCGGTGAATTTCCGCTGATGATGCAACAGAAAGGCTGGAACGTGACTGCTACAGAGCAGAACGCCAAAATGCGGGCGCATTGCGAGTCGCAGGATATTTCCTGTCTGGATGCTGCAGTACTCGCTCAGCTTCCGTCTGCATCATTCGATGCTATTACCCTCTGGCACGTCCTCGAACACATGCACGATCTGCATGGAACTATCGATCAGATTCACCGGCTTCTGAAAGTCGGCGGCTCTGCCATCATTGCCGTGCCCAATATTGGCGGACCGCTGATGCGCTTTTACAACATATACGATGTGCCGCGTCATTTGTGGCATTTCCGTCCTGAGACGCTTACACGACTTGCCGAGCTGCATGGCTTTCGCGTGGCATCCATTCGGCCTCTCTATCTTGATCCGCTCTACATGGGCCTCTACTACGAACGTCTGCTCAAAGGGCCTGCCCTGCGCGGCGCTCTTCTTGGCATCATCGATGTTCTGTACGGTCTTCTCCGTCCGCGTCGCGCAGCATCACTTGTGTATGTCCTGCGGTCTGCATCACTTCAGACGACTGTAGATCACGAGGCCAAGTAAACGGTTCACCAGAGATGGTGCAATGCGATGGACGACGTACAGTGCGCGCGTGGCAATTCCCTTGGAGACGGGGTAGTAGAGTTTCTTTCTGCCGTCGGTGGCTGCTCTGAAAATGGTCTCTGCCACATCGGTGGCGCTCAATGCGGTGCGCATCATGTGTGCCCTCTCTGCCTGATACGCTTCATAGCGGGCTCTGTCGTTTTCCGGAATCGGATGATCTTCTTCCTGCTTGTTTGCTGCACGGAAAAAATCCGTCTCCACACGGTTAAGCGGCTCAATCAACTTCACGGCAATATTGTGTGGTGTGAGCTCCTGCCAGAGTGCTTCGCTCCAGCCGCGAACAGCATGTTTTGTGGAGCAGTAGACATTGAAGTACAGCAGACCCACTTGTCCGGCCAATGACCCAACCGTCATCATCACACCTGGTGTTTTTGCATCCCGTCGTTTCAGCCATTCCTGTGCGAGGTGCATCACACCAAGAACATTTGTCTGGAACATTGTTTTCACATCACTGTCTGTCATCGACACAAACGGCAGTTGCAATCCAAATCCCGCGTTCTGCACAAGAACCGTCGGCATCTTTCCTTTTTCTGAGAGCGCCTGCAGGCAGGCATCAATAGACGCGTGGTCGTTCATATCCATCACCATGCCTTCTATATTTGTGTGCACCGGATAGCCGCTTCCTTTTCGAGTACACGCAATCACCCGCCAGCCGCGCACTGCAAACAGTTCCGCGGTCTTGTATCCAATGCCCGCGTTGGCTCCGGTAATGAGAACTGTCTGTGACAAGACCATATCCACACTCTATCGCCTCTCTGCCTTCCGCGTACAGCTGCTATAGTCAGTTTCCTCATGCGCATTCTGGTTGTGAATCATCGGGATAGTCTGCATCCGCAGGCCGGCGGACTCGAACAGATTGTGTACCAGACCGGGAAATACTGGGTGCAATGGGGGCACGAAGTCGATGTGCTCTGTGCGGGATTTCCGGGGAGCATCAGCGAGGAAAACATTGATGGTATCCGTTTCATCCGCGGGCCGTCGGAATACGTGTTTCACTGGTGGGCGCCACTCAAAATACGCCGCATGCATGCAAAAAAGTATGATGTCATTCTGGAGTACATCAGCAAAGTACCGTGTCTGCTGCCGCTTACCGTGCGCTCTGCGCCTGTTGCAGTGATGATTCCGCACCTCTTCGGGCGCACTATTTTTGAGGAACTGTCTCTGCCTGCCGGACTCGCGTGGATCGCCTACGAAAAAATGATCCCCTCCGTGTACCGAAAGTCGCACTTTTGGGTGAATTCACAGAGTACCGCGGGCGATCTGCGGAGCCGCGGGATCGCTCCTGAAAAAATCAATGTCACATACGCCGGCTTACCGCCTGATTTATTTGAAGCCGATCCTGCCGTTGCTAAAACGCCGTACCCGAGCCTCATCTACATCGGGCGCCTCAAGCGCTACAAACACATTGATCACATCCTGCAGGCTGTGAAGGAAGTACTTCCGCAATTTCCGGAATTACGTTTAAGAATTGTCGGAAGAGGGGATGCGGAAATGCAATTGCGTGCACTTGCAGCGGCGCTTGGCATCACTCACGCGGTGGATTTTTGCGGGTACATGGATGAAGCGGGCAAGAAAAAACTGCTGCAGGAATCGTGGGTGGCGGTGCAGACTTCCTCCAATGAAGGATGGGGACTTGCGGTCACCGAGGCCGGAGCCTGCTGTGTGCCGACTGTCGCGAGTGATTCGCCGGGTCTGCGTGAATCGGTGCGCGATGGCGAGACGGGTTATCTTGTTTCACATGGCGATACGCATGCACTCGCTGCGCGCATCAACTCTCTCCTGCAAAACCCCGACCAGCGCAAGACAATGGGGGAGGCGGCCCGCACGTTTGCCTCGCAGTTTTCATGGGAAACAACCGCCCGCGATGCACTGGCATTTTTGGAAACTGCTGTCACGCAGCATCACACTCCATCATCACCGAGAGAGTGATGGACTAGTTGCCGCATTCCATCTGGATCACTGATGTGCGTTTTCCCGTCGGACAGGGGATAGCGCAGCATACCGTCTGCATCTTTGTAGTGGCTGTAGGTATCAACGTACAGAAGATGATGCTGCATCGCCTGCCTCTGCAATGCTTCATTCAAAAGACGTGTGTAGCGCGATCGCTCTTCGTCCGATCCCTGCGGCTGGAAAATACGGAAATCCTGCAGATCCGCCGCGCGTGCGGGCGGCGTCACGCTCATCAGCGCAAAGGTTACACCGTCGTGTCGTTCCTGCACGATGGCCTGTACGTACGCAGTTGCAAGACTGCTGATGACGTCTTCTTCCGTGCGTCCGCTCTCAATCTGTTTGTTGATGTGGCACCGGCAATCAATTTCTCCAAACGAAAAAAACACTGTGTCCCCTTTTTGTAGTGTCCGCTGTGGCCAGAAGAAAGAGTGCGTCCGGAAGAGGGGAAATGCCTGAAGTCCGTCCCGTCCAATACGGTGCATGGTTACAGGTCCAATAGGCAAACGAATGATATGACGGATGCGTGCGAAGCTAAAAAGTGCGTGACTGTCGCCAATCGAAAAATGCACACGGCCGTCGCTTGTGCGCACCCAGAGATACCATGCTGTCATCACAGGATACTGGAGTACGAGACTCAGCTCATACAGAACAGTCACCCAAAACCAGTGCAGACGCCGCAGCAGGATCATCACCGTTTTCATGAGCGCTGCTCCGTCAATCGTATAGGAAACGCACCCGCAGGCCGCAGCAGAAACAGACGCAGCGGTTCGTAGTGGTACGTGGCATCAGCCATCACAAACTTGTCACTCACCAGATCACTGCGCACAAAAAACGCGTTGCCGCCGCTGAAGTTACACCCGACCAGCGTGTAGCCTTTTTCCTGTCCCAGTTTTTCCAGAGACGACAGACTCGCACCGTAGTACGTGTCGCGCGTCCAGGTGTGCGCCGGATTTTCTTTCATGATCCACTCCACAGGAGGCCGGTGCAGCGCATTGTATTCAATCACCACCACTCTCGGCTGCTTGTGCTGGACGCTCTTCCAGAGCCAGTAATCATTGCCATCGGTATCAATCGAGAGCAGATCCGGTTCATCATCAATACCCGATTGCATCAGAAGATCATCAACAGTGTCCGGCGTTATCATCACTTCCTTTAGTATCAATTTTTTGTCGCTGATGCTGTCCGCGTGCGCGCGGCGAATGGTACGGCAGAAGCGGGGATTGCCTTCTATCCAAACACCGGTCCATCCCTGCATCAGCAAATACAGGGAGTTACATTCGTAGCCGTCACCAACTCCGCATTCCACAAACACACGGTTTTTTACACCGATGCGCCGGAAAATTTCTGCGATAATGCCGTCTTCACCGCTTTGGGAATAGGCCTGGAACTCGAAGCGATTCAGGCGTTTGGGATCATCGTACGTCGGGTTCTCCAGCAGATGGAGCTTCAGATACGCATCAATCCGTGCGTGTTTTTTGGCTTGCAGACGCGCCATCAGCGGAAAACGGGCAAGAGTTCTTGCAAGCAGGGTCATGGCAGCGAGTGTAGGCACTTTGCCACTTCTTTTATAGGGCCCCCTCCAAAACTCCGCTGATTCCCGCAGAAAGCTGCAAAATACATTTGACTCCGCAGAGAAAGGTTTCTAAACTCCCCGCACTTTCTCCTCGCTTACGTTCGAGGCCGCCTTTACGTCGCCCCTAAAGCACTAAACAAGCAGCCCAGAGGAACCTCCAAGCACTCCTATGATTGGTCTCATCGCCAAAAAGATCGGTATGTCACGAGCATTCTTGCCCACGGGCGAGGCTGTCCCCGTCACGTATCTCGAAATTCAGCCGAACACCGTTGTTCGCACCAAAACAAAGGAAAAGGACGGTTATGATGCCGTTGTCCTTGGAATCGGTGCCAAGCAGTGGAAGTCCCGCAAGGGCGCTGAACACACCCGTTACGCCCTGCAGAAGGAATTCCAGGTTGAATCCCTGGATGGTATGGAAGCAGGCAAGAACCTTACTGTGGAAGTGATGCCGACCGATTCCATGGTCAGCGTTGAAGGAATCAGCAAAGGAAAGGGTTTTGCCGGTGTTATGAAGCGCCACGGCTTCCACGGAGGTCCGGGCTCCCATGGCTCCCACTTCAAGCGCGAACCGGGTTCCATCGGTATGCGTACCTGGCCGGGACGTATCTTCAAAGGAAAGCGCATGGCCGGGCACATGGGACTGGATAAGATCACCATCAAGCATCGTCCGGTTGTCATCAATGACCTCAAAAAGAATCTGATTGCCATCAAAGGTCCGGTTCCGGGCCCGAATGGTTCCCATGTGTTCCTTACTCTTGAGCAATCCAAGTAATCCTTATGACTATTGATGTTTTCTCCGCCACCGGCTCCAAGGTGAAATCCATGGACCTCCCAGCCTCGCTCTTCGGAGCCGATGCAAACTGGGGTCTCATGCACCAGGCTGTGGTGATGCAGCAGGCAAACCGCCGCCAGTCCCCGGCCCACGTGAAGACGCAGAGCGAAGTCCAGGGTTCCACCCGCAAAATCAAGCCCCAGAAGCACACCGGAGGCGCACGCCACGGTGCTATTAGAAACTCTCTCATGCGCGGAGGTGGAAAGAACTTCGGTCCCAGAAACGACCGCAACTGGACGAAAGACATGCCGAAGAAAATGCGCCATGCAGCGCTCCGCAGCTGTCTGAGCGTGATGGCAAACAAGGGTGCTATTGTTGCAGTGGACAGCTTCCCTGAAACCATCAAAACCAAGACATTGGCGGATCTGCTCAAGAAATTGCCCGTTTCGTACGGCCGCAATATTCTGATTGTCAGCCCGTCCGAACATAAGTCCCTGCAGCTCTCCGCACGCAATATTGCCCGCACCGAAACCGTGCGCGCAGCGTACCTGAACGCAGAGGAAGTGCTGAACGCAAAGAGCATCGTCTTCCTGGTGGATGCAATCGATGAAGCAGACAAGCTGTTTGGAAAGAAGGAGCACGTCGCAAACACCACAAAGCGCGCTCCGGTTGCGAAGCTCAAGTCCGAACCGAAAGTGAAAGCAGCGAAGAAAACCGCTGCAAAGAAGACTTCTACCAAGAAATCCTAACCCCCTCCCATGGATATCTCCCGCATCATCCTCGGTCCCATCGTCACAGAAAAGGCAGAACGCCAGAAGGCCGGACGCAGCTACACGCTCAGAGTCCAGAATGGTGCGACGAAGATCGATGTCAAAACCGCTCTTACAAAGTTCTACCAGGTTGATGTCGCAAGTATCCGTGTCATGCGCACTACCACAAAGACCCGCAACCTCGGCGCCGGACGCGTGATGACGAAGCGCCACCCATCAAAGAAAATGATGGTCACCCTCACCGAGAAGAGTTCTGCTCTCGATTTCTCTAAGTTCAAAGCCTCCTAACCCTTCGACTCCGCTCAGGGCAAGTCCCTCTCCCCTTTAC
The DNA here is from genome assembly GCA_964533375.1 of uncultured Candidatus Peribacteria bacterium. Lineage (GTDB taxonomy): Bacteria > Patescibacteriota > Gracilibacteria > Peribacterales > Peribacteraceae > CALREJ01. The sequence goes on along the minus strand of CAZHLW010000003.1, from coordinate 32,203 downwards.
TCTCATGCCGCTCAAGAAGCTCAAACCAACGACCTCTGCCAGGCGCGCTTACACCGTCGCAGACTTCTCTGAGCTTACGAAAAAGCGTCCCGAGAAGGGACTGACGAAGGGAAAGCGCCGCATTAACGGACGCGACGGCTCCGGCCGCATTGCCATCCGCCGCCGCGGTGGAGGACACAAGAAACTGCTGCGCGATATCGACTTCCGCCAGATCGACAAAGCAGGTGTTCCGGGAACCATCATGTCCCTCGAATACGATCCAAACCGCACCTCCTATATTGCCCTCGTGCACTATGCCGATGGTGAAAAGCGCTACGTCCTTGCTCCACAGACTCTGAAAGTGGGTGATAGCATTGTTGCCGGAGAGCGCACGAAGGTGAAGACAGGAAACCGCATGCAGCTCCAGTACATCCCGGTTGGTTATAAGGTCTTTAACGTTGAAATGCGCCCGGGTCAGGGTGGACAGATTGTCCGCTCCGCAGGAACATCCGCAACGCTCGTCGGTTTCGACGGCCCGTATGCCCTCATCGAACTGCCTTCGAGTGAAATGCGCAAAGTCCAGAAGGAATGCAGCGCTACCATCGGTATCGTCTCCAACCCCGAACACAGCCTTATCAGCTGGGGAAAGGCGGGACGTATGCGCTGGCGCGGTATCCGTCCGCATGTGCTTGGTAAGTCCATGAACGCCGTCGATCACCCGCACGGAGGAGGAGAAGGCCACAACCCGGTCGGTCTCAAGGCCCCCAAGACGAAGTGGGGAAAGAAGGCCCTCGGTGTGAAGACCCGCAAGCGCAAGCTCAAGAGCAGCAATATGATCGTTCGCCGCCGCGTGAAGAAGAACAAGAAGAAATAATCCCCTCTGAATCTCCCTACTCCTACTTCCTACTTCCTATCACCTAAGATGTCCCGCTCCCTCAAGAAAGGCCCACACATCAACGAACGCCTGCTCGGAAAGGTCAACGCACAGATAGCCAAGGGTGAAAAGAAGATCATCAAGACCTGGGCCCGTGACTGCGACATCCCGCCTGAATTCGTTGGCTTCACCTTCGCTGTCCACAACGGAAAAGAATTCCTGCCTGTGTATGTCACGGAACAGATGGTCGGTCACAAACTCGGTGAGTTTGCCTGGACCACGAAGTTTAAGGGCCACGGAGGCAAGATGGCCGCCGCTCCCGCTCCCGCCAAGAAATAATTCCACTCCCGATCTCTGATCTCTGATCGCCGATCCCCCTCATCCCATGAAAGCCTATCTCCGCTCCGCCCGCATCGCTCCGAAGAAAGCAAACATCATTGCCATGATGGTGCGCGGCATGCGCGTGGATGAGGCACTGACTGCTCTTGCAAAGACGAACAAGAAAGGCGCCCGTCTGGTCGAAACGCTCGTAAAGTCGGCTGTTGCCAACGCTGAGCATAACGACAAGCAGCGCAAGGGAAACCTCATGATCAAAACCATCATCGTCAACCAGGGAATGGCCTACCAGCGCGGTGTGCCGATGGCGAGAGGCCGCATGCGTATGATGAACAAGTTCATGAGCCACATTTCCGTCGCTCTCGGCATTTCAGACGGTGTTCATGCGGAGGCTCAGGCAAAGAAAGAGACAAAGGCTGCTACCAAACCCGTTCGACAGGCTCAGGGAGAGAAGCCTACTGCAACTCAGAAGAAAACAGCTTCACAAGCTGCAAAAACTCCTGTAAAAGATGTCAGCTCCTCTCAGCCCGCAACCGCGACAAGCGAAGTACAGGCAGAGAAGAAAGTTTCTGATAATTCTGCTTCCTCCCAGTCCTAACCCTTCGCTGCCGCTCAGGGCAAGCTCCCCTCACTTATCACTCTTATGGGTCAGAAAGTTAATCCCAACGGCTTCCGAATCGGAATCACCCACACATGGGCATCCGTCTGGTTCGCACGCGGCAAAAAGTACCGTGATTTGTTCCTGCAGGATCAGCTGATTAAGCGGTATATCATGGGGAAGCTGAAGGATGCAGGTATCAGTTCCATTGGTATTGAGCGCAGTAAGCGCACATCTGTCACCATCGAATCCAGCAAGCCCGGTGTGATTATCGGCAAGCAGGGCGCTGCTATTGAAGACCTGAAGAAGGATCTGGAAAAGCGTTTCGGCGGCAACTTCGAAGTTGTTATCCAGGAACTGCGTGCTCCGGATACAGACGCTGTCTCCATTGCAGAAAACATCCAGGGACAGATCACCCGCCGCATGCCGTACCGCCGTGCCGCCAAAATGGCGATGGAAAAAGCAATGCAGTCCGGTGCACTCGGTGTGAAAGTGCTCGTTGCCGGACGCCTGAATGGTGCGGAAATTGCCCGCAATGAACTCTTCAAAGAAGGCAACATCCCCTTGCAGACTCTCCGCGCGAACATCCAGTTCGCACGCCGCCACGCCATCACGAAATTTGGCACCATCGGCATCAAGGTATGGGTCTACAAAGGAATGGTGTTTAAGAACATCCAGCAGGCTCAGACTGATTCCATCGCTCCCACCAAGTAACCATGTTAGAACCCAAGAAGCTCAAATATCGGAAGCCACACAGAAACCGCGGTGCCGTCGGAGGCAAGGCCACGCGTGGCGCAACCCTCGCTTTTGGTTCCATTGGTCTCAAAGTGCTCGAAAGTGGTGAAATCACGGCACGCCAGATTGAAGCCGCTCGTAAGGCAATGACGCACTCCGTCCAGCGCGGAGGTAAAATCTGGATCCGCATCTTCCCGCACACCGCTGTGACAAAGAAAGCAGCAGAAGTGCCGATGGGAGCAGGAAAAGGATCACTCGAATACTTTGCAATCACCCTCAAGCGCGGCGCCGTCGTGTTTGAAATGGATGGTCTGCCGGAAGCAAAGGCCCGCGAGGCATTGCGCCTGGCCAGCCACAAGCTCCCGCTCAAGACGAAGATCATCAGTAACATGCTCCCTGTCGCTTCCGCTGATAAGGCAACCACTTCTCTCGCTGCATAATCCCCATGGCAACCCACCTCACAACCACCGAGCTTCGCAATATGCAGACGGATGATCTCCGCAAGGAGATTGCCGAGAAGCGCCTTGTTGTCGCCAAGTTGCAGATTAATGTCCACATGCGTTCCGAAAAGGATACCGCCCGCTTCCTTCGCGAAAAGAAGGAACTGGCCCGCATGCTCACCATCCAGAACGAAAAGTCCACCTCCGTCCCGCTCAACGGGGCTACGGCGGACAAATCCGCTCCAGCATTGAAAAAGACAGCCAAGAAGGCTAAAGTGTCCGCTCCCGCAACCGCCAAATGATCACCAAGAAAGGAATTGTCACATCGGCAAAAATGACCGGCACCATTACGGTGACTACCCACCGCCAGGTCAGCCACCCGCTCTACAAAAAGAGCTTCCGCCGCAGCAAGAAATTCCTGGTGGACTTAAACAATATGAAAGACGTGGCAGTCGGCGACGAAGTCCTGATTGAAGAATGCAAGCCGCTCTCGAAGAACAAGCATTTCCTCCTGAAAGAAGTCCTAAAGCGCGTCCCCCGCGTGGGAGACATCGCTGTTGAGAAAGACGTTGCAAAGGCAATGACCCGCAAAACCGAATCCGAACCTTCCACATCTGAACCCTCCGCACAATGATCCAGCAGCAGACCTACCTCACCGTGGCAGATAACAGCGGCGCCAAGCAGGCGATGTGCATCCGTGTCCTTGGTGGAACACGCCGCCGCTACGCCCGCATTGGAGATGTGATCGTTGTTGCCATTAAAGACGCCGCTCCCCGCGGTACGGTCAAGAAGAAGGCAGTGGAGCGCGCAGTTGTCGTCCGCATGCGCGGGATGACCCGCCGCAAAGATGGCTCCGGGGTCCGCTTCGACGACAACGCCTGTGTCATCATCCAGAAAGATGGTGTTCCGAAGGGAACACGTGTCTTCGGTCCCGTCGCCCGCGAACTGCGTGCCAAGGGCTACCAGAAAATTATCTCCCAGGCCCCAGACGTTCTATGAAGATCCACACCGGTGACGTAGTCACAGTCATTACCGGCAAAGACAAGGGCAAGCAGGGTACCGTTACCCGCGTGCTCGAGACCAAGAACCGCGTTGTGGTCGAAGGTATCAACATGCGCACCCGCCACATCAAGAAAACCACGCAGGCTCCGGGTCAGCGCATCCAGTACGAAGCAAGCATCCATGCCAGCAATGTTATGATCCTCGATCCGAAGACCAAGAAGCCCACGCGCATCGGGTACAAGGTCGACGAGAAGACGGGCAAGAAGTCCCGCATCGCGAAAGTAAGCGGAGAAGTCATTACCAAAGCAACCACCAAGTCTGCCGAGAAACCCAAGAAGACCGACGCCAAAGACGCACTGCCGAAGAAGCAGGCCTTCTGGAAGAAAGCAGACGCTGAAGGTGCCAAAGCAGACGGCACAAAGACCAATGATGCAGGCGGTGCATCCTTTACAGCCGCTCACCGCGCACAAGGCGGATAATCCCTATGGCTTACGCAACTCTCCATGACCGGCTCCGCGGCCCGATTGCTGACACGCTCAAGAAAGAGCTCGGCATCACCAACGTCCACGCCCTCCCGAAAATCAAGCAGGTGGTCGTGAACGTCGGTATCAACCGCTCAAAGATGGAAGGCAAAGAAATGCAGGAACTCATTGAAGAGGCCCTCATGAAAATGACCGGACAGAAGCCGGTGCTCCGCGCCAGCAAGAAGTCCATCTCCAACTTCAAAATCACGAAAGGCCGTATCGTCGGTGCCATGGTCACCCTCCGCGGCCGCAAGATGGAAGAATTCCTGGACAGACTGATCAGCTACGTCCTGCCCCGCATCCGCGACTTCCGCGGACTGCCGACAAAGCTCGACGGACACGGTAACTACGCTATCGGACTGAAGGACCACACCGTCTTCCCGGAAATCCCCGCACTCGATGTGCAGAAGACCTTCGGTCTCCAGATCCAGATTACGACGACAGCCGGCAACGATGAAGCCGGAAAAGCGCTCCTCAAGCAGATCGGTATGCCTTTCCGTCCTGACCGCAAAGCCGATTAATCCTTGCTTTCTTCCCTCCTCTTCTAGACAATCCCCCGCACTCATGGCTCGTCTCGCACTCGTCAACCGGCAGAAAAAGAATATGGATGTCTTCCTGAAAGCGAAGACTGAGGGAAAGAAGTCCGTATTCCCGACACGTGTGTACAACCGCTGTAAACTCTGCGGACGCCGCCATGGATTCATCCGTTTCTTCGGTGCCTGCCGTATCTGTGTCCGCGAACTCGCTGCAAACGGCGAAATCCCGGGCCTCACCAAGTCCTCCTGGTAAATCCCTTACTCTCCATGTCTTACGTCAACGACCCCATCGGCGACCTCCTGACCCGCATCCGCAATGCGCAGGCCGCACACCGTAAATCGACAAGTGCCCCGTGGTCCCGCCTGAAGCAGGAACTCTGCAATCTTCTGCAGCGTGAAGGCATGCTCGAGAAGGTGGAAGTAGTCGGAGAGGCTCCCAAGCAGAATCTGACCGTTACCTTTGTCCCGGGAAAAACGCTGATGCTTACCCGCGTCAGCAAGCCCGGCCGTCGTCTGTACAGCGGTGCCGCGGACCTGAAGCCCGTTCTTCGCGGCTACGGTCTTGCCATCCTGACCACGAGTGAAGGTCTTCTGACAGACAAGGAAGCGCGCAAGCGCAATATCGGCGGAGAAGTTCTCTGTACCATCGCTTAAACATTGTTTCGTACCTCACTATAAATGTCTCGTATCGGTAACAAATCAGTGGCACTTCCCTCCGGGGTCACCGTCGAGCTGAAGGGCTCGGCAGTCCATGTGAAGGGCTCCAAGGGCGAACTCCGCTACGACCTTCTGCCGGAAGTCACCGTCACCGTCGACGGATCCACGGTGATTGTCGGACGCAAGAATGACACGAAAGACGCAAGAGCTCGCCACGGTCTTACCCGCGCACTCATCGCCAACATGGTGAAGGGTGTGTCCGAGGGGTACCAGAAGCAGCTTGAAATTATCGGTGTCGGTTACAAGGCTGCCCTCAAGGGAAAGACACTCGTGCTGAACCTTGGTCACAGCCACCCGATCGACTTCGACATCCCTGCAGAGATTGAAATCACGCAGGACGAACGCAACAAGAATATTCTTTTCATCAAAGGTGCAGACAAGCAGCTTGTAGGACAGGTTGCCGCCCGCATCCGCGAACTGCGCCCGCCTGAGCCGTATAAGGGCAAGGGTATCCGCTACAGCACGGAACACGTCCGCCGCAAGGTTGGTAAGGCTGCCACCGCCAAGGGTGGATAATCACTTTCGACTCTCTTTTTTCTCCTCATGTTACTCAAGAAGATTCAGGACCGGCTCGCTCGCAAGCGCCGCATTCGTGCGAAGATCGATGGCAGTGCTGCCCGTCCGCGCATGACGGTGTACCGCTCGCTCACCAACCTCAGCGTTCAGCTGATTGATGACGAAGCTGGCCGCACCATCTGCTCTGCTTCCGCAAAAGAAGCAAAGGCAAAGCCGACCGTGGAAGGCGCACAGAAAGTCGGTGCACTCATTGCCAAAAAAGCCAAGGATGCCGGCATCAATACTGTCATCTTCGACCGCAACGCCTACAAGTACCACGGCCGCATTAAGGCTCTTGCCGACAGCGCCCGTGAAGGCGGACTCCAATTCTGATCTCCCCCTCTATCCTCTTTTCTTTTCATGGCCAAGACTTCATCCCCAGACAGGCAGAACAAGCGCGACCGCGGACAGCGTGAGCCTTCCGAATTCACGGAAAGCACCCTCTCCGTCGACCGTGTGACACGCGTGGTGAAAGGAGGTCGCCGTATGCGCTTCCGCGCTATCGTGGTTGTCGGTAACAAGAAAGGAAAAGTCGGACTCGGAACAGGAAAGGCAAACGAAGTACAGGCAGCTGTGCAGAAAGCAACGAAGGCCGCCAAGCGCAAGATGATCCGCGTGCCGCTCACCAAGGGCACCATCCCGCACAACGTCGACGTGAAATTCAAAGCAGCCAAGCTCCGCCTGATGCCTGCATCCGAAGGAACAGGAATCATCGCCGGTGGTGCGCTCCGTGTCATCTTCGATCACGCAGGTGTCCGTAACGTTCTTGCGAAGAGATTCGGCACCGGTAACACCCTCGTGAACGCACAGGCAACCTTCAAGGCCCTCGCAAAGCTCCGCGCCCTCCGCGTTGGTATGGTGGATGACAGCGCTCCCGCTGTAGAGAAGGCCGATGTTGCCGCCGCTCAGATCAAGACCGTGTCCAAGGATCAGATTGAGGGGGGAAACCTGGTTGAAAAGAAGGCTCCGAAGAAGGACGAGAAGAAGGCAGAGTAAGGATCGATGCTCTTGATTTCAGGAGAAACTGGCGTAGCTTCTTTTCTATGGCAGAATCAATTATTGCACCGGCTCCCACTCTTGAAGAGGTACGTACAGCACTCGAAGGAGTGGATGGTATTACCATTCGTATGATGCAGGGCGTGGTGCAGGTTACTTTTGAAAATAGTGAGGAGGTGACGACAAGAATTGCTGCGCTACTCTCATCACAGCCTTTCACGGTGCGTACTGTTGTGTTGCAGAATGCAGACGGCAGAACAAGACTGCATGTAAATGACGATGGTTCTGTTTTACAGCAGGAATACAATGCACTCAGTGAGCTTAAAAAAACTCAGATGCATCCCTATCCTGCATTTGAACCTGCAAAAGCAGGATAAGTTACTTCGCTCCCGCAATCTTCTGTCCCGGCAGTAACGTTCCTCCAAAGTGCTCAACCCAGATGCCGGACGATACCCCCACACCCATATCACTATAGTCCGGACTGAGAATGGCCGCGCGGTGCGTTTGGGATTTCATCCAGTCCGCCATCACTTCGTCTGCAGTCTTCTGTCCGCGACCCAGATTTTCCCCAAGCGAGAATCCTTTTATACACTGGCAATCCGCGGAGTACGACTGCGTATAGTAGCCGGTTGCCGCCACGCGGTCTTTGAGCGTCTGGCCGCTTGGGCTCACGTGCCCGAAAAATCCGTTTGTTGCCATGTCGTCCGCATACTTCTGGGCGGACTGTTCCAGCTGCGTGCTGTAGATGAGGGGCTTCAATCCCGCCTGCAGACGCTCCGCATTCACGAGCGTGATAATCTGCGTGCGCAGTTCCGGCAGGGACGGCGGGGGAGTGGCGGGCTTTTGAAGAGCGGTTGTCTGTTTGTCTGCGGTGAAGACGACTTTTGTTTTGCGTGAGGAGATGACGCTATAAATGAACAAATTATTCTGCGACTGATCGATGGCGATCTGCTGTTCATCGAGAATTGTTTTTGCAGTTGGATCGTAGAGGCGCACAAATGTCTGGATAGACTGGAGTGCTTCTTCATGAGTGACGGGTTTTTCCGGACCGAACTGTGTGGCGCTGTCCTGCAGCGGCAACTTGAATGAACGCACGATACCAACATACTCGCTGTACCATGCGTCTTTCGGGACATCGGTAAAGGTGTGCGTGTAACCGGTCGGCACCGTAAAAGTGAAGGCGAGCATCTTCAAAAATTCCGCGCGATTCACGCGTGTATGCGGGCGCAGCAACTTATAGGAATCCGCTTTCACAATGCCGAAACGCTCCGCAGCGAGCATGTAGGGGGAGAACCAGTCGCTCTTTTTAATATCCGGAAATTGTCCGGTGTTTTTGATGACCGCGACGTTCGGGTTGCGCGCCAGGAGCAGTGCCGTTGCCGCCTCCGCCCGGGTGACCGCATCTGTTTTCAGCTCTGTTGCCGGTTGCACCGTCTGTGGAAGCAGGCTGAAGGCAACCATCACCGATGCGAGAATATGGCTGAACATAGGGTTTTTTTCTTATTACTATTATACAATATTTACTAAATATTAGCAATTACAGTCTATGGTACTATTTTGGCTTATATTAGCCAATAAAAAGACATCAAAGGTTATAAACATCAAAAGAACCTGAAAACATCCAAAACAGCTCTAAAAGCTGAAAGCAGAAAGCCGGAAGCCCATCACAATTCCCCTTGAACTTCCACGTCTGTCCAAGTACTATCGCGGCCTCATGTTGCACTCCATTCGTCCAGCCTCCGGCTCCCGCAGAAAGACCAAGCGCATTGCGCGTGGTACAAGCGGTAAAGGTGGTGCCACCGGTGGACGCGGAACCAAGGGTCAGCAGTCCCGCACAGGAAAGGGCCGCCGCTTTGGTTTTGAAGGAGGTCAGGTCCCGCTCATCCGCCGCCAGCCGAAGCTGTCCGGATTTACTGCGGTCAACCACAAAACGTTCGAAGTCATCAACCTTGCAACCCTCGAAAAGACTCTTGAGGCCGGAACCTACACACTTGCAGACCTTTTGAAGAAGCGCCTCGTCCGCAAGGGCAGACTGGTGAAGCTTCTGGGACAGGGCACCGTGTCGAAGAAATTCGATATCCAGGTGCATGCAGCATCCAAGGCAGCCAAGGCCGCACTCGCCGCGTCAGGCGGCACCGTCACGCTCATCCACGTTTAATTCATTGACAATGGCTACAGAACGGTCGACTATCGTTCCATCCGCCTGAGTCTTTCTTATCAGCGTTCATCGCTTTTCTATGTTCCGCTACCTTCACCAGATCTGGCATACCAAAGACCTCCGCAAGCGCATCCTGATTACCCTCGGACTGCTCTTCGTCTACCGTCTCCTTGCACACACTCCTATTCCCGGAACAGATCCGATCGCACTGAGTCAGTTCCTCGCAAGCAGGAACACCGGAGGACTGCTTGGCGTCTTTGCATCGCTTACAGGAGGTGCGGTCGATAACTTCTCAGTAGCACTCCTTGGACTTTCGCCGTACATCAATGCGTCCATCATCATGCAGCTTTGTGCTGTTATTTTCCCGAAGCTCGAGGCACTCAGCAAAGAAGGTCAGCAGGGACAGCAGGTGATGAACCGCTACACACGCTGGCTCAGCTTCCCGCTGTGTTTCCTGCAGAGCTACGGATTTCTCATTCTCCTTGGCCGCGGCGGCATCAACCTCATCGATCTCTCGTTCCCGGGCATTCTGCTTCCCATGCTCTTTGTCACAGGTGGCTCCGTCTTCCTGATGTGGCTGGGTGAAATGATTACGGAGAAGGGAATCGGCAACGGTATTTCGCTCATCATCTTTGCGGGAATCGTCGCAAACATTCCGACACAGATCAGCGCGATGTACCTGGCCGGCACAACCGGCAACCAGGGCGCGTTCATTTTCTTCGCACTCATCTCTCTGGCCATGCTCATTGCCGTGGTGCTCTTTACTGATGCCCACCGCCTGATTCCCATCACCTACGCAAACCAGGGTGCGGGCCGCGGCGTGCAGGGAGGTCTTCCTATCCGCCTGAACCAGGCGGGCATGGTGCCAATCATCTTTGCAATTTCTCTCATCACACTTCCTGCCATTCTCGCGCAGTTCCTGCAGACGGCTCCGCGCTTCCAGTGGCTCGTCAGTAGTATCAACACCTACTTCAACGCACAGAATCCGAGCTACCCGTACATCATTGCCTACTTCCTGCTCGTGATGGTCTTCACGTACTTCTACGTGTCGGTCACCTTCAAGCCGGTGGAACTTGCAGAAAGCATTCAGAAGCGCGGCGGCTTCGTTCCGGGTATGCGTCCGGGCAAGCAGACTGCGGATATGCTCGCAAAAACCAGCAACAACTTAAACCTCTGGGGCGGTATTTTCCTCGGACTTGTTGCCATCATTCCGATTGTCTTTACAAAGTTCTCCAACCTCGATGCCCAGAACCTGATCATCTCCGGTTCCGGACTCATCATCATGGTTGGTGTGGTGATGGAACTTATCCGTCAGGTAAATGCACAGATGCTTGCGCACGATTACGAGAAGCTGGTCTGATGTCTACACCTGATCAGCCTGAGGCGACTTCTGAAGAAAAGCCTCTCGCGCCAGTGGAGAGAAGAGAATGTTCTTCAGATGCAGTCGATGGAGCATGTTGCGGTCTATCGAATCAGCAACATCAGCGAGTTTGTGATGTTGTAGGAAATGAGCTGCCTGCCTCCTGCAGAATCAACATGGTGAGTTTGTATTGATGTGTCCTTTTGCCTCTTGAAAAAATCCCGTGTCCAAGTGGAGACGGGATTTTTTGATCCTTTCATTGGTTCAGGAAACGCGGGATATTATTTTCTGGCGATTGTTTTCTCGATCGATGCCACTTCCATGCGTATCTTAGCGAGTTCATCTTCCCAGTACGCGGGACTTTCGGCGATCACCTGTTTGGCGACCGCCAAAGCTCTGTCGCTTTCCCCTGCGCGATGCAAGTACTGTATGTACGGCACCACATCGAAGATGCGTATTTTCGGCTCGCTTTTGATGATGATCTCCATCAATGCAAGCGCTTCTTTAGGGTGTCCCCATCTGTTTAACCAGATTGCATAATGCGCGCAGGTCTCAGGGTCGTTGGGATATCGTCTTAATAAATCATCGAAGACGTCCATTGCGTGCTCTGTTTTGTGGTACTGAGCAAACGTATCGCCCAACTCAATCAGGAAGGACTTTCCTTGTCGTTCCTTGTCTGTCGGCATACTCAGCGTTTCCTGCCAGAGTTTGTACGCAGTTTCCCAGTTGCGAAGCTTTGCATGCATGTGCGCATCGCGGATTTTGCGCACTCTGGATCCGGGTGGAGCTGTATCAAACTGCAACTGGATCCGTGCGTCCGCGTCCATACTGTTACCAAGTTCGCAATCCATCAGGACCTGCGCCATACTTATCCTGACCGAGTAGCGCACCATAAAAAAAGTAAATATGTGGTTCACAAAAAGGATGATTGCAACAAGCGCGACGAACGACAGGTACGGGTGAGCGGCAATCTGACTTTTTACAAATTTCATCATTTGTTCCTATGAGTGAGAGGATTTCCTGAACCGGTGGTGAAAAGATCACGTATAAGAGCCCAAAGGCTGTACACATAATGTATACTATCTATGACAAAACTCAATCATTTGGCGATTGAAGGCATTTTAATCTACCTATAACAAATTCCCCCGCCGGAAGGCCGGCGAGGGAATCGATCAGCGTAGGAGCCGAAATTGCAGGGGGAATTCTTCGCGATTCAGGACCGCCTGCCGCATCTGTTTCCATCTGCTATCCGGTACGAACTTCATTTGTGGATGCAAATTTTCACAGTAATCGAGCGCAAGCAGGGCCTTGTCGTTATGAGCATTTTCATACTCTACAAACGACAAGAACTCCCAAAAAAACGCATTGTCTTCATTTCGTTCCGCCATTGCTTTTGCGATCTGCAGTGCTCTCTCGGGAGCGCGGAATTCCTTTCTCTTCGTCCTGAGCAAAAAGATCGCAAAGGCATGACCTATGTTCTGATGCAGTTGGTAGCCTACCTGACGAAAGTTCGTTCGCCACGGAGTCTTGTGTCGCAGCCGGGGAGCTATTTCTTTCAGCAGCTCGTCTGGATTGTCCGGCGGATGAGCACATGCCTCCTCTGCCTTCGTAAAGAGCGCTTCGAACTCTCGTAGTGCGTCTTCCGTTCTTCCTTGTTGCCCTAAAAGATGTACCGCTTCTACTGCATCACTGTGGAAGCCGTAGAAGCGTGGCGACAGCAATTTTGCATTGTGCAAATGGTACAGCGCCTCGTCCGGTTTTTTTATATTCATTTTCCCGACCGCTATTTTCAGATGCAGGAAAGCAATGCGGTCTTCTTCTTTTCCAGGGAACGCAAGCAGCAATTCGTTTTTTGCTGTTTCCCCTTTCCATCCGTCTTTCTGTGCCGCCAGATACAGCCGGGCGTATTCTGCCTGTCTCCATGTAAGCCATAACAGCACAACGGCCAGCCCCCAAGAAAGATACCTTTTCATGTGATTTCCCCTCGATATGTAAATGACCGATTCTCGCTGATCGAAAACAAGCGTTGCCGCCTGTACTGGTCATATCATCCTATGAGGTGGCAGCGCTGTCTACTTTTCCTTACTAGAGTGAAGAAAAGTACTTTTCGCAGGTTAAATGTGACTTTATTCTCTTTTTCATCAATGACGCACCTATTGGGATAAACCGTACATTGCACTTCTCTGGAACTTCGCTATTCTCTGCGCTCCCATGGATCTCCTCATCTTTGGAATTCAAGGTTCTGGCAAAGGAACTCAAGCCAAACGATTGGCCGCCGAAAAGGGCTATACCATTTTTGAAGCAGGCGGAGAACTCAGAAAGATTGCCGCAACCGACACGGAGCTCGGACACAAAGTCGCATCATACATTGATCACGGGCACCTGGTGCCGTTTGAGATCATTATGGAAGTGGTCCGCACGGCGGTCAGCAGTCACCCGCTTTCGGAGCCATTACTCTTTGACGGTATTCCCCGCGATAATGATCAAAAAACCGCATTCGATGACATGATGCAAAGTCTTGGCCGCGATTTCCGCTGCGTGCAGCTGGCCGTGAACGAAGAGGAGGCACTCAAGCGCGTGCAGCAGCGCGCACTGGAGCAGGGGAGAGCCGACGACGCGAATCCCGAATTCATCCGCCGCCGCATGGGACTCTTCCACGAAAAGACCGAACCCGTTATCAACGAGTATCGTGCACAGGGGAAAGTTGCCGATGTAGATGGAGAGGGAACAATGGACGAAGTCTACGCAAGAATTGTCGCTGCTCTCTGAAACCTATAAGCTCGTTTCATGTCAGCCATCCAGGTCTTCAACGCCGATGAAATCGCATCCTTCCGCAAGGCAGGGCGCATTTTGAGCGGATGTCTTGCAATGCTTCGCAAAGAAGCAGTCGCAGGAATCACGACCATAGAGCTGGATAGTATGGCCGAAAGGTACATTCTGGAGAAAGGGGGACTGCCCGCATTCAAAGGATACAGCGGCTATCCGTTCACTATCTGTGCATCGGTAAACGACGAGTGTGTGCACGGCATGCCGGGGGACCGCATGCTGCAGGATGGCGATATTGTCTCCCTCGACTGCGGTGTGATTTGCGACGGTCTCTACACCGATGCCTGCGTCACAGTCGGCATCGGGAACATCAGCAAAGAAGCTGAGCATCTGCTGCATGTCACACAAAATGCTCTGGCTGATGCCGTGGCATTTCTGAAACCCGGCGTGCGGGTGGGGGATATCTCCGCACTCATTCAGGAGTCGGTCGAAAAGGAAGGACTGCATCCTGTGCGATCACTCACGGGCCACGGACTCGGCCGCACACTGCACCAGATTCCCGATATTCCGAACCTCGGCAAGAAAGGAACCGGCCCGGTCTTCCCGGCATGGACGGTTGTGGCCATTGAACCGATTGTGTCTGTCAGCTGCGACGATATCCGCACCACCCGTGACGGCTGGACGCTTGTGACCGAAGACGGATCGCTTGCGGCACACTTTGAGCATACAATTCTCGTGACCGACGACGGTTGTGAAGTGCTTGCCTAAGAACCTGTCCATATGCCCTTACGACTCACATCACAAGAATCCTTTCCCTTCACTCTCTGTCTTTCGAGGAGTGAGGCGGTTGTTCTGTATATTTTCTACAGCGTTCTGAGTCTCTTTTTTTGGATGGCGGCGGGTGGAGGATGGACGGCAATTGCTATCGGGATGGCCGGTTGGGTTCCGTATGCTCTGTGGCTGGCGGTTCTCATTGGCGTTTATGCGTCTGCGGAAAAGAATGGTGAGAAGTGGATAAATCTCTACACGAAAGATGTCTATTTCCTTCTGCTTGTGCAGGGACTTGCCATGCTTTTTCTGCCGGGTGATTGTGGTGATGCGCCGGGAGGAGGTGCGTGGATCGAAAGAATTGTGTCGATGGGTGGCGATGTCTGTCGTTCGTCTCTTATTCCTTTGGACATTCTTTTTGTGATCTTTTTTGTCTTTTTCTGGGCGTACGTTACCACTCTCATTGTCGTGACGTGCCGGTCACTTATGGGAGCGACCGTTGTTCCGGCGCAGGCACAGCCTTTCCGTTACATCCGGCGCACCGTTATCGTGTCCGCCTCTCTTCTGGTGCTATTTCTTCTGATGTCCGGCTACCAGCAGTATCGCCGGAGACAGAATGCACAGCAGGCAAAGGAGGATGCCGTTCTCTTTCTTACACTGGTGGAACAGGACAAATGTGAGGATCTGAAAAAATATCTTAAAAAAGTGCCTGGAAACAGCACCTACTTTATTAACGCTGCCTCCATCAGATTTTCCGACTGTATTCAAAACCGGGCAGTACGGACGAAAGATGCTGTTCACTGCGATGAGATGGTTTTACATGGATCAAAAGAAGAGTGTGTTTCTGCTGTGAAAGAAGCGATGGGCAAGTAATGTCTGCTTTTGGATAGACAGGGTTGTCCTATATTGTATTTATAAAACATTTTATTAAATTTGCAACACAAAGTAGGAGATCTTGCCAAAAACACAGATAATGAGCTTGCTGACGCTCTTCTGCGTATGTAGGATGCCTCGGCCTTTTCGGTTCATTTTCTTTTGTTTGCCCTGTGTCTAAGGACGTAATAGAGCTCATCGGACTTGTGGAAGAAACGTTTCCAAACGCCACCTTCCGTGTCAAAATCCTGAGTCCGCAAGCAAAAGATCACGAACTACTCTGTCACCTGGCAGGTCGTATGCGCGTTAACCGCGTGCATATCCTCCCCGGAGACCGGGTACGCGTGGAAATGACACCGTATGATTTGCAGAAAGGGCGGATTACGTACCGTTTCCGTTCCGATCAGCCCATTGAGGGCATTACGGGACCGGCCGCAACGCCGCCGGCAACTGCTCCCACCCCCAATTCCACAACTCCTACTCCCTGAGCCATGAAAGTACGCCCTTCCGTCAAGCGCATCTGTAAAGACTGCTTCACCTTCCTCCGCCGCAACGGCAGGGGAAAGCGTGTTGTCCGCGTTGGCTGCAAGAACCCAAAGCACAAGCAGCGCCAGGGCTAATCCTCAACCTTAACCTCAACCTTACCCTTAACTCCTATGGTCCGTATCTCCGGTGTTGTCCTCCCCGCACACAAGCGCATTGCAATCGCTCTGACTGCCATCAAAGGAATCGGTCGCCCCATGTCCGGCCGCATTCTTGAAGAACTCAAGATCGATCCTGATACGAAAGCGGAAGCAATCACCGACGAACAGGAAGCGCGCCTCCGCGCACGCATCGAACAGGAAACGACCGAAGGAGAACTGGTCCGCAAAGTTTCCATGGATGTGAAGCGTCTGCAGGATATCGGTACCTGGCGCGGTATGCGTCACAGAAAGAAGCTCCCGGTCCGCGGTCAGACGTCCCGCAGAAACGCCCGCACGAAGCGCGGTAAGAAGAAGACAGGAACATCCGGACGCACGACTCTGTCCAAGACGTAAACCTCATCCCTTAACCTCAACCCTAACCTTATCCTCACTATGGCTACAGCCCCCGCCACCAAAACCCGCAAGAAGAAGGTCAAGCGCATCGTCAAAAACGCGCGTGTCTGCATTCATGCCGGTGAGAACAACACCATCGTCACCATCACGGATCTCGATGGCAACGTGCTCGCGTGGGCAAGCTCCGGATCGTCCGGATTCGAAGGATCCCGCAAGTCGACCCCGTATTCCGCAAAGGTCGCTGCAGAGAAGGCTGTTGAAAAAGCACAGCCGTTCGGTATTGAATCCGTTGCCGTTGAAGTGAAAGGCATCGGTCCGGGCCGCGAGCAGAGTATTCGCGGACTTCAGGGCATGGGTCTCAACCTTGATTCCATTATTGATGTCACGCCGATCGCACACGGTGGCTGCCGTTTGTCCCGCCGCCGCCGCGTCTAATCCCTTCGCTCCCACTCTCACCCTACTTTTCCTATGAAGTATACCGGACCTAAAGCAAAGCTCACCCGTCGCCTCGGCATGAACCTGTTTGGTGCCGACAAGTACGACAAAGCAATGTCCCGCAAACCGTATGGTCCGGGAAAGGGTCCGAAAACACGCTCCGGCCGTGATTCCGAATACGCAAAGCAGCTGAAGGAAAAGCAGAAGGCCCGCATGATGTACGGTCTGTCTGAAAAGCAGTTCGCCCGTTTGTACGCGGAAGCGCTTAAGTCCAAGGGTCGCACCGGTGACCAGATGAAGCAGCTTTTGGAGCAGCGTCTGGATAATATCCTCTACCGCGCAGGATTTGCGATGACCCGCATGCAGTCCCGTCAGTTTGCCGGTCACGGACTGTTTTTGGTCGACGGACACCGCGTGACCACACCGTCCTACCGCGTTCAGCCCGGACAGGTCATCACTATCCGCAAGCAGACGAAAGACTCCCCCATCTTCGCCCTCATCCACGATGCGCATGACAAGTACCTCGCTCCGAAGTGGCTGAAGGTCGACGGAAGCGCGCTGTCTGTGGAAATGATCGCCATTCCGGATGCAACGGACGCCGAGCAGGGCATCGATATGCGCCTGGTTGTCGAATTTTACTCACGCAACTAATTTTTCGCGGGAGGATCCTTCTCCTTTCGCACTTTTTCTCTTCCTTCTCACATCTATGCACATCATTCAGGAAGAAATCGGATTGCCTGTTTTTGGTTCCAGCAAAGGTTCCAAAGGCGACGATTCGCATGTTGTGTTCACCATTGCCCCGCTTCCTCCGGGATTCGCAATGACGCTTGGAAACGCGCTTCGCCGCGTTCTTTTGAGCAGTCTGCCGGGTGCAGCTGTCACCTCCATCCGCGTGGCCGGTGCACAGCATGAATACACTACTATTAAAGGTGTCACCGAATCTGTGGTCGACATTATGCTCAACCTCAAGCAGGTCAAACTCCGTAAGCATAACAAAGACACAGAGACCATCACACTGGATGTGAAGGGACCGAAGGACATCACTGCTGCAGACCTGAAGACCTCTTCCGATATTGAAGTCCTGAATCCGGATCTCCACCTCTTCACGATTGAAAAGGGCGGATCGGTCAGCATGGAAATTACCGTCGAAAAAGGCGTCGGCTACGAACCGGCAAGCGAGCGCAACAAGAAGCACCACGAACCGGGTCTCATTTACATTGATGCTGTCTACAGCCCTGTTGAGAAAGTCCGTTTCGATATTGAAGCTTCCCGCGTCGGTCAGCGCACGAACCTCGAAAAGCTCGTGATGGAAGTCGTGACAAACGGTTCCCTCACCGCAGATGAAGCAATGCAGTTTGCCTCCCAGTTGCTCCAGAGCTACTTCAAGTACTTCGGTTCCGATCAAAAGACCATCGAGCCGGAATTTATGGCTGATTTCTCCCGTGTATCCGCCGCCCAGATTGAAGAAGTTGGACCGGGTGCCGCCCCTGTGAAAGAGAGCTACACCCCCATTGAAATCCTCAATTTGTCACCCCGCACCCTCAATGCGCTCATCAACGCCGGCGTCGGCTCCATCGAGCAGCTCACGAAGTGTACGGAGTCCATTCTTAGTAATTTCCGCGGATTCGGGGCAAAAGCTCTCGATGAGGTCAAAGGCACACTTGCGACCCGAGGATTGACCCTTTCCAACGAGTCCGAAGAGTAGTATCCTCCCCGCCCCATGCGTAAGCAGACTTCCCGCCTCCGGCTCACCCAGAAACCCGATCATTCGCGTTTGCTCCAGCGCAACCTCGTCACGTCCCTGTTCCTGTACGAGGCTATCCGCACAACGAAAGCACGCGCACGCATTGTGCAGGCTGCCGTTGACCGCCTGATCAGCACCGCAAAGCGCCAGGAAACGCATGTCGCCATCCGTTCGCTGAATGCGTATGTGACAGACAAGAACGCCAGCCGCAAGGTGATGGAAGTTCTTAAGAACCGCTACAAGAACCGCACATCCGGTTTCACGACGCTCAAGGCCGCCGGTGCCCGCAAGGGTGATGGTGCCCAGCTTGTGGATCTGATGCTCATTGATGCAGAAGTCGGGTTGAAGCCTGTCGAGAAGACCCCGACAAAGAAAAACCCTGCTGCAAAGAAAGCAACACCTGCAACAGCAGAATCCTCTACATCCACTGATTCCACCAAATGAAAACCTCCACCATCAAACCAGAGGCTCCGAAGTGGTATCTGATTGATGCCGACGGACAGACAATCGGTAAGATTGCCGTGAAGGCCGCACACATGCTGCGTGGCAAGCACAAAGTGACCTTCTCCCCGCACCAGCTGTGCGGCGAGCACATCGTTGTCATCAACGCCGCCAAAATGAAGCTTCCCCCGAAGAAGGGACTCCGCAAGACCTACCACCGCCACACCGGTTTCGTAGGAAATATGAAGCACGTTTCCCTGGATATGATGATGGAAAAGAAGCCGACGTATGTTGTGGAAAATGCCGTGAAAGGAATGCTGGAAGACAACCGTCTCCGCCGCGAAATCCTGAAACGTCTTCATGTCTACGCAGATGCTGAGCACCCGTATGCAGCACAGCAGCCCATGCCCCTCTCCTTTACTCGTTAATTATTATGGAATCCAAGCGCCCGTATTTCTACAGTGTCGGCAAGAGAAAGACCGCCATTGCACGCGTGAAACTGTTCCAGGATGGCGCCGGCAAGGTGCAGGTGAATAACCAGGCCCTGAAGGAATATTTCGCAGGCACACAGATTGAAAACGCAACAGCCGCATTGCTGCTGACCAGCAACCTGAAGAACTTCGATGTCGAAGCACAGCTCGTTGGTGGCGGAAAGTCTGCCCAGAGTGATGCTCTGCGCCACGGCATCAGCCGCGCGCTGCTCCTTGTAAACCCGGACCTCCGCGGTGAACTCAAGTCTGCAGGATTCCTGCGCAGAGACAGCCGCAAGAAGGAACGCAAGAAGCCAGGTTTGCACCGTGCGCGCCGCGCGCCGCAGTTCTCCAAGCGCTAGTCCTCGGCTACGCTCGGACTGACGCTAGTCATTACATTGCAATCAAAGCCCCGCGCAAGTGGGGCTTTTGTTATACTGGCGTCCTATGCATTCCCGAATCAATCTCATCACCCTCGGCGTTTCTGATCTGGAACGATCGAAACAGTTCTATCTGAAACTCGGTTTTGAGTATTCATCTGATAGTCACGAAGGCTCTGTGGCGTTTTTTAAGACTGGTGGAGCGGTACTGTCGCTGTTTTCCAAAGAAGAGCTCGCCAAAGATGCGATGGTGCCGGTGGAAGGGTCCGGGTTTCAGGGCATCACACTGGCGCAGAATGTTTCGAAGAAAGAGGATGTGGATGCGTTTCTGAAAGAAGCGGAGGCAGCAGGCGCCGTTATCACCAAGCCGGCACAGGATGTGTTCTGGGGCGGCTACAATGGCTATTTCAAAGACCCCGACGGGTATTTGTGGGAGGTGGCGTGGAATCCGTTTTTTCCGTTTGATAAGAACGGGCAGTTGGTTTTGTCTTAGGATTTAGTTTCCCTTCGGGGAGCCTTGCCAGGCGGGCATTCTTTTTGGCCGTGCCCCAAAAAGAATCAAAAAGTGCGGTCCGGGCTGACCGCATCTCCACTGACCCCTTCACCCCCCGGGCAGCCGGACTCCACCCCATGAATGACGAACCTTCATTTTCGCTTTGCGAAAATGTTCCTGGTGGAACTTCTTTTTTAATTCTCCTTCGAAACAGTAATAACCAAAACACTCCTCTCCCGCGGCATGCGGTTGGGGCTGGGAGAGGGGGCGGGGATGAGGCAGGCAAGAAAAAACCCGCGTCTGCGGGTCTTTATGTGGGTGTTTGTGTGACAAAGGGAAGTCTTACACCAGCTGCATCTTCACAAAATACAGACTCTTTCCGTCTGTAGTATCCAAAATGAACTTTGCATCCAGCGTGGTGAGCTGAATGATGGTCTGGCACATGCGAAGCAGCATGCGCGGAGGAAGGCCGATGCCGGATTCCAAACAAGCGGCACAGAGGCCTGCGGCGTCCTTGGAGCGCAGGAAACTGTCGCCTTTTGCTTCAATAACAGTGCAGAGCGTTTCCTGGGTCTTCAGGATGTAACTTTCCACGTAGGTCTCGAGCTGCTCAACCGGCAGGTCCTGTACTTCAGGAAGGGCCTCAATAATATCCAGGTCCTTGTGGATAGCGTGTGCGATACAGGTCTCGATGGACATATGTTTGTGTGGAAGTGTTTGTTGAAGAAATCTTCTCAGTATAGCAAAAATGAGCATTTTCTTCAAGACTCCACCCGGTACCCACTGTCAGGATCGCCTTGCAGGAACGTCACAAGGTGCGAATAACCTTCTTTCTATGCCCCTCAGCCTTCGTACGCTGCATGACTGGAATTTGAGTCCCAAGGAGGCGATTGCACTCCAAAAACGGCTGGGAATGGAAGTTATCGAGCAGCCGCTGCCTCCGGATGCTCCTGTCCGCCTGATTGCCGGTCTTGATGTATCTTCCACCCGCTTTGATTCCATTCTGACTGCAGGAGTCGTGGTCTGGGACAGCGTCACCGGCGATATTGTCGAGAAAGCCTCCGCGCAGGCTGAGGCGACCTATCCTTATATACCCGGTCTCCTCTCCTTCCGGGAAATTCCCGTCCTGCTTCTGGCGCTCGCAAAACTCACAACCACCCCCGATCTCTTCTTTGTGGATGGCCAGGGGCGGGCGCATCCGCGGCGGATGGGGATTGCGGCGCACATCGGCCTGCTTCTGGAACGTCCGACAATTGGTGTGGGCAAAAGCAGACTAACGGGCACCTTTTCAGAGCCGGGTCCGCATCCCGGCGACCGCTCGGCATTGATGGACAACGATGATCAAATCGGCACAGTACTCCGTACAAAAAAACGATCGAACCCGCTCTTCATTTCCATCGGTTACAACATCGATCTGCCGACAGCGGTCGATCTGGTGATCGACTCTCTCCGCGGTCATAAACTCCCCGAACCAACACGCCTCGCGCATTTGTATGTGAATGCGGTGCGCACAGGGGTACAGGTTTGAAAGTTTAAAGGTAGAAAGTTTAAAAGTTATCACAAAATTACGAATTACCTTCTACTTTTAAACCTTTAAACTTTTAAACCATATAGGCATTCACCCGCTCGACAATACGGTCAATTTTCATTTCGTGCTTCACCAGATAATCCTTCACGCCGTAGGAGCGGCACTTGGCAACGTAGTCGTCATTGCGGTAGTTCGTGAGGACCACAACCGGCAGGTTGATCTTCTGCTTCTTCAGATATTCCAACACCGTAAATCCGTCGCCCTGCGGCATGCGGATATCCAGCACCAGCACATCCGGCTTCACCGCCTCGATGGCACTGATGGCAGATTCACCCGTGGATGCGCTGTGAATGCGCACATCGCTGGAGTTTTGTTCCAGGCCAAGGCTAAAGATCTGCATGATCATCGAGTCGTCGTCGGCAATGAGGATGGTTTTGGACATAGTGTTTGTGTGGGATGTACTTGGATATAATAACATATTTACTGTTTATTTGCAAATACAGCCAAAAGACTGTTTAACATGTGATCAGGATGCTTGAGGAAAAGCCGCTTCCGGCTATAGTCATGGCCTATGACACTACAGCGCATGGATAACGTTCTCATTGTGGTCGAAGACTTGGAGGCGGCGAAAGCGTTCTTTATAGAACTGGGGATGGAACTGGAGGGCCAGACGACAGTTGAAGGAGACTGGGCCGGCCGTGTAATTGGCCTCGAAGGCGTCCGTACCGATATCGCGATGATGCGCACTCCCGACGGCCACGGCAAAGTGGAGCTCTCAAAATTCCATACGCCGCCGGCAGTCAAAACCGCACCGGAACATCCACCATCGAACGCGCTTGGTCTGCGCCGCATTATGTTTGCAGTGAAGGACCTTGACGATGTTGTTGCACGTTTGAAGAAGCACGGCGCAGAACTTGTCGGCGAGATTGCGGAGTATGAAAACGTCTACCGCCTCTGTTTCGTGCGCGGACCCGAGGGGATTTTGATTGGATTGGCGGAGGAGTTGTGAGTGGAGCCGCCTCGGGGATTTGAACCCCGGACCCTAGGTTTACGATACCTATGCTCTACCACTGAGCTAAGGCGGCTTAACTTTTCCAGGCTGTTCTTTTTGAGTCTAGAACGGCTGGGAGGGCTCTATTGTGCGCATTTCCCGACGCAGCCGCAAGAGTTTTCTCCGGGGTATCTATCCGGTGATTTGAAGGTCATTAGACTGGTTCTATGACTCTCACTAGTGCTGTGACATGGTGGTGGCTGGATGTGCTGACGCCCAGGCGATACAAGGCGCTGAAACAGGTGTATGGCGATCTGGATCTGGCGTTACAGGAAATCAGCCCGCTCATGCTGTCGGAACTGGGACTAAAAGAGGAAGCGGTGGAGAAAGTGCTCACCAAACTTCGGGATTTCCGGCTGGATGCGTATTTGGCTGCCATGCAGAAGCATGGAGTGAGACTGCTGACTATAGAGGATGATTTGTATCCGTACCGTCTGCGGGAGGTAGCGGATGCGCCACTTTTCCTGTCGTACCGGGGCGATTTGTCTCTGCTGGATCACGCGCTGATTGGTGTGGTGGGAACGCGTGCGATGAGTGCGTATGGGCAGCGTATTGTTGAAGCGTTCGTGCCGGTTTTTGTACGGGCGCATCTGATGACAGTAAGCGGCCTTGCTCTTGGTATCGACAGCCAGGTGGCGCTGCAGACTATGAAAGCATGCGGGAGAACGGTTGCGGTTCTGGGTGGCGGTCTTTCGAGCATTCATCCTCCCAGTAACAGGCGGCTTGCTGAACAAATAGTGAAAGAAGGGGGATTGCTGCTGAGCGAATTCCCGCTCGATATGCCGCCGGATAAATACACGTTTCCGTCGCGTAATCGCATCATTGCAGGACTTACAGAAGGAACACTCGTGTGTGAAGCACCCGAAGGAAGCGGATCAGTCATCACAGCAGAGCTTGCACTCGACTACAACCGCGAAGTGTTTGCGGTTCCCGGTTCCATCTTCGATCCGAACTTTGCAGGATGCCACACGCTCATCATGAACGGACAGGCGCATCTGGTCACGCAACCCGAAGACGTGCTGAACATTCTTGGCATTCTCTCGCCCGGAGAAAAGTCATTGCCCGCGTACGATCCGAAAACTCCGGAAGAGAGATCCATCTACAGTGCGCTCACTGCGTTGCCACAAACAACAGATCTCCTCATCGAAAAAACAGGACGCAGTGCATCCGATGTGAGCGTGGCGCTCACGATGCTCGAACTTGCAGGAGCCGCACAGGTGCTGCCGGATGGAACGTGGATTCGTCGCTAGGATTAGAGCTTTTTCGCAAGTCCCTCCAGCGCTTTTAGTCCCTCAATCGGTACCATCCACACGGTGGTGTTGGACTGATCGGAACTCAAGTCATTAATGCTCTGCAGCGTGCGCAGATGCAGCGCGCCCGGAACAGATGCGAGCATACCGGCGGCCTTCGCCATATTTTCTGCAGCGCCTACTTCACCTTCGGAATTGATGATGACTGCCTGCTTCTCGCGTTCCGCTTCCGCAACCTTCGCAAGTGTGCGCTTCAGACTTTCCGGCAAAATGATGTCTTTCAGTTCCACTGACTGCACATCCACTCCCCACTGTTCGGAAATATCATCCACCGCTTTTTTAATATTCTCACTGACTTGTTTTTTATTCGACAATAATTCATCCAGCTTCACTTCACCCACGGCATTGCGCATGGTGGTCTGTGCCAATTGACTGACTGCGTAGAAAAAATCCTCCACTTCCAGAATAGCTTTGGACGGATCTTTTACACGGAAGTAGATGACGGCGTTGATGCCGATGGGAATGTTTTCCTTGGTGATTGCCTCCTGATTTGGCACATCGACTGCCTTCACACGGATATCGACTTTTATGAGACGCTGGAAAATCGGGATAATCACATGCCAACCCGGTTCCCACATGCGCGTGTATTTTCCCATGGTAAAGAGAATGCCGCGTTCGTACTGGTCCACCTGGCGGATGCAGCAGAGGATAAGGAGTAAGACGATGACACCGAGTGTGATGAGGGGGAACATAGTGGGGAGGGGAATCAAGCAGGAAGTTGTTCGATGATTTTCCGGAAGGCACTGGGATCGAGCGATGCGGCTCCGACCAGTGCTCCATCAATATCCGGCTGGGAAAGGAGCGATGCGGCGTTTTCCGGTTTTACAGAACCGCCATAAAGTATGGAGACGTTTTCGCGGGCGGATTCTGGCAACATCAAGCGGATAAATGCGTGCATTTCCTGTGCGTCGCCAGGGCTTGCGGTTTTTCCGTTGCCGATGGCCCATATTGGTTCATAGGCTATTGTAAGGCCATGAGTGGTTATCAGTGATGGGTTATGGGTTATGGGGAAGAGCTGACGAGCAATTACCTCTTTCTCCTGTCCGAGCTCGCGTTCGTCGGCGGTTTCTCCAATGCAAAGAATCGGCTTGAGTCCGGCTTTTATTGCTGCTGCAAGTTGTTGTGCAATCATCTCATCATTTTCTGCGTGATGCTGGCGTCTTTCGGAGTGGCCGCACAACACGTACGTACAACCGTGATTGGCAAGCAGCTGCATGCTGACATCACCGGTAAAGGCTCCCGTATCCTCACTCCGGCCGCATTGGCCGCCTGTTACCAGGAAGTGTTCCACACAGGTGTGGATATCCAGGAATGTGGGAAAGACAACGATGGTCACGTTTTCCCGGCTTTTATAGGGAGAGTCTTCCCCGTCCCAACCCGAAGGCAGGGCGTTCATTTTCCAGTTGGCGGCAATAAGAGGCGTTCTTTTCATGAGCCGAGTGTAACCGTATACTCGGACTATGCAACTTCCCGCCCGCGTCGTCCTGGCTACCGATCATGCAGGATTCCTTCTGAAGGAATTCGTGAAAACCTATTTAGTCGGCAAAGGGATCGATGTGGTGGATGTCGGCACATTCTCTGAAGAATCCGTCGATTATCCTGCCATTATGCGCAAAGGTGCGGCTGCGGTTCTGGAATACAGCTGTCCGGGCATCATCTTCGGTGGCAGCGGCAATGGCGAGGCAATGGCTGCAAATAAAGTGCGGGGGATTCGCGCCGCGGTTTGTTATTCCGTAGAGATTGCCAGACTCGCGCGTTCGCACAATGACGCAAACATCATGAGCATCGGGGCACGCTTTACAGACGAAGCTCTTGCAACCGCTATGATTGACGCTTTCCTCACAACCGATTTCGAAGGCGGCAGACACGTTGCCCGCATTGCAGATCTCGATACGCCTCTCGCATGAACGTTATTGTTGCCCCTTCCATTCTCTCGGCTGACCTCACGCATCTGCAGGATGAAGTGGATACGATTGCATCCGCAGACTGGATTCAGGTGGATGTGATGGACGGCCACTTTGTGCCGAACCTCAGCTTTGGTGCGCCGGTTATCAAAAAATTAAAAACCGCATTGCCGCTGGATATCCATCTGATGGTGCAAAATCCCGCTGACCGTATTGCGGAATTCCAGGCGCTCACCGTTGCAAACATCACGTTTCATGCAGAAACCGTAAAAGGAAGAGATGCCCGTTTAGCCCTGATTGAAGCCATTCATAAGGGGGGATCAACCGCGGGAATCGCGATCAATCCCGAAACGCCCATCAGCGAGATTGATGATGTTGTCGACGACGTCAATCTTGTTCTCCTGATGTCTGTGCATCCCGGGTTTGGCGGTCAGGAATTTATTCCGTCGGTGCTGGATAAGATCCGCCAGCTGCGCATTGCGCATCCGGATTTGATGATTCAGGTGGATGGCGGCATCAATGAAGAAACAGCGGCGCTGGCGCGCGAGGCGGGGGCGGATAATCTGGTGGCGGGCAGTGCGATTTTCGGACACAAAGACAGAGCTGCGGCTATCGCATCCATCCGTGGTGTATGAAGCACATTCTGCTGAAGGTCGGCATCGGCACACTCGTTCTTCTGGCTCTGATTGTTGCAGGATCTTTTCTGATGCCCGCGACTGCCCCGCTCCACCCGATTACACTCCAATCGCCGGATGGAAAAACCATCACGCTTGATGTGGAACATGCGGTCACGGAAAGTCAGCAGGCGAGGGGTCTCATGAACCGGAGAAGTGTGACGCACGGCATGCTGTTTGTGTTCACTGATGATGCACTCAGAACCTTCTGGATGAAGAACACGTTGGTGCCCCTCGACATCATATTTTTTGATGACCGCGGACGCTTCGTTTCGAGTACTACTATGCAGCCATGTACGGGTGATCCGTGCCCGCTCTATAGCTCGGATGGACTAGCCATGTACGCCCTGGAAATGCCTGCCGGATTCGTAGCCGAGAGGGGTGTTGGCAAAAATTGGAAAATAGGTCAGTAAACCTCTCTTTTCAGACTCTCTTTGTAGGGCTGTTATAGGCTGATTTACGGGTACTGGAACTGCATTTGCCAAATGGTTTTTCCGTTGTCTTGTGGGGTACTCAAAAATGCGTTTTTCCGCTATAATAAATAGATAAATCAACAAACGAGCCTGAGGCTCACTCATACAAAAACCCAATGCATTCTCCGCTTCCGACAACCGGCTCGCTCGACGCTCTGAAGGCGCTCGATATTGCAACACTTGAACCGTTGTCTTCAGCATGTCCGAAGCGGGAAAAAATCGACTGGCTCCGCCGTACCCTTATAGAGCTCCGGTATGTTTCCCTGGGACGCAGCGACAAGGGTCTGGTCCGTGCCTATGTGCAACACATGACCGGCTACTCCCGTGCACAGATGGCACGGCACATCGCGGAGGTGCAGACATCGGATTTGTATGCGTCTGTGACTCCGTCCCGCCAGACATGGATGACGCGCGGCATGCTTGCTCTGCTCCTGATAATTCTTGTGCTCTTCACACGGTCTGCCGTGCAGATGGATGCATCGGCATTGCAGGTACTGACATCGGCTCATGTCACAACTGATGATGTTGCAACCGGGGAGGTGTCGGAACGCGTGGTTGTTGCATCGACCGTATCGTCGCATGTGAACGGTTCGTCCGTCGCCTATCCGCTCATGGCCTACAGTGAGCAGCGCATTCCTGCCGGAACAAAAACTGTCCGTGTCACCCGTGCAGACGCTGTCACTGTTCTGTTGCAGCATGTTGCAGACCGCCGTGCATCCCGCCTTGCAAAACTTCTCGGCGCTCACGCAGCAGCCCCAAGGGGTCCTGTTGCCCGCCCGGATATTCTGGTTGAGCGTCCGGTCTATCCGCCGTACGAGACATCGGATGCAGTCCATCCTGCTGCATCCAACGTTGCTGTCACCGCACTGCCGGGCATTGGTCTTGGCAGCCCCGGTCAGATCCTGATGATGGAAAACGGCCGGCCTGTCTGGCATGACTTCCCGTTCCTGGAACAGATTCGCTCGCTTGCTCCACAGGGCAACGAACCGACACGCCGTGCGGGAGGGCAGCGCAGCGGTGGTGCCCCACAGAGTTCGACCACAACGACCATCATCAACAACACGACAACCACAACCGCTACGGCCCCGAGCGGATGGACGGAAGATTCCGGCGTCGTCTTCCTGACAGACAGCACAGGATCTGTGGGTATCGGTACCAGTACTCCTGACAGTACGCTGGAAGTGGTAGGATCCATTTCCGGCGCATCGCTCTATGTTGCATCCAGCATTGAAGGTGTGGGACTGACTGCCTGTGATCCGGTAAACGGCAAAATTCTGTGGGACAGCACGACGAAGCAATTCTACTGCGGCACAGACAATGCCGTTGGTACCGGTCTTTCCACTCTCACTGCCGATCTGCGCTACGTGAAGAAGCAGGGCGATACCATGACCGGTGCGCTGGTTATTCAAAACGGCAACACGCACACACCGACCGGTACTGCACTGCTGAATGTGCGTGGAACGATTTCCGGTGTTACGCTCTACGCGGACAGCGCCCTGCGTTCTTCCGGTTCCATCACCGCCGAAGGTGCCATCAGTGGATCGACACTCTTTGCAGGAACATCGCTGCGCGGTGCAGGACTTGTTGACTGTTCCTCCGCAGGAATTTCAAAGCTTCTGTGGAACGCAGGATCGGGCCGTTTCAGTTGTGGAACGGATACGGATACCGATACAAATACAACGTACACCGCAGGACAGGGACTTGGCTTGAATGGCACAGTCATCACGCTTAATGCAACCATCTCCGGATCGCTGATCCGTTTCCAGACAGTCTCTGGTTCTACCGTGTACGCAAGGAATCTTCTTGCTTCCTCCGGCTCTGTCGCCATCGAAGGAAACCTCACCGGTGCAACCATCAACGGCTTTGGATTAACCGCGTGTTCTCTCGCAGGACAGAAGCTGCTGTGGAATAACGTCACCGGCAAATTCGAGTGTGGCACCGATCTTGATACCGATACGAATACAACCTACAGCGCAGGAAAGGGATTGGGGCTCAACGGTACATCGTTCTCGCTGAACGCAACAATCACCGGATCACTCGTTCGCTTTGATACGATCTCCGGTTCGGTCGTCTACGGAAAGAATTCTGTAAACTCGTCGGGAAGCATCACCGCAGAAGGTGCAATCTCCGGATCAACACTCTTCGCAGGAACATCACTCCGCGGCGCGGGTCTGATCGACTGTTCGACGTCAGATACATCAAAACTTCTCTGGAATTCTGTGAGCGGCCGCTTCAGCTGCGGAACCGATCAGAACACCGGAACAACTTATACCGCAGGTCAGGGTCTCGGCCTGAATGGAACAGTCATTACCCTCAACGCAACCATCACCGGATCACTCATCCGCTTCCAGACAGTCTCGGGATCAACAATCTATGGAAAGAATTCTGTGAACTCTTCCGGAAGCATCACAGCGGAAGGTGCAATTAGCGGATCTTCCCTCTTTGCAGGCACATCAATCAGAGGTGGAGGACTTGTTGATTGTGATCTGGATGCATCAAAACTTCTGTGGGACTCTACAACCGGCCGCTTCAGCTGCGGTACTGTGAGTGCATCATCCAGCTTCTCGACTGGAAACGTCATCACCATCGGCAACGCCAACTTTGTGAAGAAAGCAGGAGACACGATGACGGGTACGCTCGTTATCGATATCAAAAACGGCACGCTCAACTCCATCGGTCTGCGTATTATCAATACGCTCTCCGGTGCACAGATTCATGCGGAGAAAAATCTTACATCGTCCGGTACCATTACTGCTGCAGACAAATTCATTGCAAGCGGCGGTGCAGGTCCTCTCTATACATTCACCGATACCACCACCGGTATTGGTGACAGTGATAATCCGGGATGGATGAGCTTCTTCCTGGATGGAAATATCAGTTGGATTATGCGTGATACCGGATTGCAGCCGAATGTTGATAACAGTGTGGATGTTGGTGCAGCAAACTGGGGTGTGCGTAATATGTATATTGCAAGCAATATCTATAACCGTGGCACCACATCAGGAAATATCATCAAGGCACAGAAATCACTCACATCGTCTGGTTCCATCACCGCCGAAGGAGCCATCAGCGGATCGACACTCTTTGCAGGGACATCAATCAGAGGCGGAGGACTTGCGGACTGTGATGACGGTGTCAGCAAGCTGCTGTGGGACGCCACGAGCGGGCGCTTCTCCTGCGGCGTCGACCAGGGCGGATCGAGCGGATTGTCACAGGCTGCGGGTGATGCACGGTATGTAAAGAAATCCGGTGATACAATGACCGGCACTCTTGTTATCCAGAACGGCAACACCCATACGCCCACCGGTACACCTCTCATCAATGTCCGGGGAACGGTATCCGGCGTGACGCTCTTCGCTACAACAGCCCTCCGTTCGTCCGGCAGTATTACCGCTGAAGGAACCATCTCTGGATCTTCCTTATATATAGGCACGGATGTGCGGGGTGCCGGCTTGGTCGATTGTTCAAACGCCGGGGGCTCTAAACTGCTCTGGAACGCAGGATCCGGTCGCTTCTCCTGTGGAGCGGATACCGATACAAACACCACGTACACCGCAGGTCAGGGTCTCGGCCTGAATGGAACAGTCATTACCCTCAACGCAACAATCACCGGATCACTCATCCGCTTCCAGACAGTCTCGGGATCAACAATCTATGGAAAGAATTCTGTGAACTCTTCCGGAAGCATCACAGCGGAAGGTGCAATTAGCGGATCTTCCCTCTTTGCAGGCACATCAATCAGAGGTGGGGGACTCACGAACTGTACGACTGCCACTTCCGTCCTCCAGTGGAATTCTTCCACCGGACGCTTCGGTTGCACCACCATCAGCACATCCTCTCCATTCTCTACCGGTAATGTCATTACGATTGGCGATGCTCGGTACGTGAAGAAATCCGGTGATACGATGACAGGTGCACTCAGTATTGCGACAGAGGCGTACAATAACTCATTGCTGACACTCAGCAATTCCGGATCCGATGTTGCGATTCGATTCAATGATGACAATGCTGCATCCGGTACGCAGAGCGATGGCCCGGAGAGTCCGGTCTCTGTAACCAATGATGCATCGAACGGATCGGCTTCTTCCTGGTTCATGCCGACCAACGCACTTGTGGCTGATGACAGCGGCACATTTGCATCGCTTATTTTTGGTTCTTCCATAACCTCACAATTCCTCGTTGCCCGTAATTTCGGATTCAACATTCCATCCGATGCAACGGTGACAGGTGTACAGGTGGAATGGCGCAAATCCGGTACGCCGGATGAATCCACTGTCTATGACGATTCCGTCTATGTGGTGAAAGATTCGAATATCACGGCAGGTACCAGTCATGCGAACGTAACGCCGTGGCCGACAACATTCGGCAGCTATACGCCCTACGGTGGATCCAGCGACATGTGGGGTCTCTCACTGACACCCGCTGAAGTGAACTCCACTAACTTCGGTGCGGCGATCGCCGCGTATTCGGATTTCGATACAGACTTTGAAGCGTATCCGTACATCGATCATGTTCGTGTAACGGTGTACTACACACAGCCTTCCGTCGACTGGACAATCGGTATGCAGGAAAGTTCGCACACCTTCAAGATCAGCAATTCCAATACACTCGGAACGTCCGACATGATCTCTCTTGATGGCGCGACAGACATTGTATCCATCGGCGGATCACTCGATATCGCTTCATCTATTACCGGTGCAGGACTGACCGATTGTGACACGACAACACAGAAGCTTGGCTGGGATAGTGCGACCGGCACATTCACCTGTGGAACAGATACAAACACGACCTACACCGCAGGCCGCGGACTGGGTCTGAATGGAACGGTGTTCACTCTGAATGCAACCATCACCGGATCACTCATCCGCTTCCAGACAGTCTCGGGATCAACAATCTATGGAAAGAATTCTGTGAACTCTTCCGGAAGCATCACAGCGGAAGGTGCAATTAGCGGATCTTCCCTCTTTGCAGGCACATCAATCAGAGGTGGAGGACTTGTTGATTGTGATCTGGATGCATCAAAACTTCTGTGGGACTCTACAACCG
>CAZHLW010000002.1:78428-238433 GCA_964533375.1 uncultured Candidatus Peribacteria bacterium | reverse complement strand
CAGGCGCTGCACGGTCGTCGTCAGCTCGTGCCTTGAGGTGTACTGTTAAGTCAGCCAACGAGCGCAACCCTTATCTTATGTTGTTTTTTCATAAGAGACTGCCGCCTCCAAGGCGGAGGAAGGTAGGGATGACGTCAGATCAGCGTGGCCCTTATGCCTGGGGCAACACCCGTGCTACAATGGCCGGTACAAACAGCAGCAAACCCGCGAGGGTAAGCAAATCTGAGAAAACCGGTCTCAGTTCGGATTGGAGTCTGCAACTCGACTCCATGAAGTTGGAATCGCTAGTAACCGTGAATCAGCTACGTCACGGTGAATATGTTCCTGGGTCTTGTACTCACCGCCCGTCAAGTCATGAAAGGTAGGAGCACCTGAAGGTCCGTTACGCGCAAGCGGCGGGACCACGGTGAAACTACTGATTGGGACTAAGTCGTAACAAGGTATCCGTAGGAGAACCTGCGGATGGAACATCTCCTTACCAGGGAGTTATTTATCCCCTATCACGCGCAAGCGTCGATATGCGGGATGTGTGCTCTGGCTATCGTTCAATTGCCAACACACGTATTGATTGCCTAGGGAACGATCCATTGCTCTGAGCCTTGCTTTAGCCAAGGGACCAGAGTGATGAGCCTAGAAGATCTCTCTACTACACAATGCGGTGAAAACCACGAAGAACGCTCCGAAAGGGGTGTTTTTTTGTATGTCTACAAAAGTAGACTTTTCCTGTAGACTTTGCTGCGAATGGAGCACGAGCCACTCCTCTCTCCGGCAATTGAAACAATGAAACAGCCTGACTTTCAGGTGAGTGCGAGTATTACAGGTCTGCAGATAAATAGGCGGCAGATGCTGGTAACGGCGGGAGCCTTTTTAACTGTCCTTACTACTGCGGGAATTGCGATACGCAATAAATATCTGGAAACACGGGGTGTCTTCTCTGCACTGAATACGTTTGAAGAAGGGGATAAAATCGGTGATGTTCCCGTTCATGTCCGCAGAGTGGAAGTAGCAGGCGCAACGCATGTGTTGATCGCGCTGGAAATGCCGCCTTTGGTCCCGCGCAACAGACGCCAGCTACCTGAGTCGCCCATGGATGCACACATCACGCCGGACATTGCAGCAATGATTCTTGGATTACATGAACAATTTGGCACAACAACATTTGCTATAGACGATCGTTCCCACATGGAAGAAGAGCATCAACTGCAGCAAATTGAATCAAATGATGAGAATGTAAAAATGGAGCAGAAGAGGCAGGAGGCCGTCAAAATTGATATGAGGCTGGCATTAATAAATCCCGAGGATGGAGAAGAGGAACTGACAAATTTTCAAGACAAGGAGACAAGCTATGTCGGCTACCGCACAATAAATGTGGAGAACGCCCGGCACTTGTTTGCAGGGAATGATGTTTTGCTGCAAAAACTGATCGATAAAAAAATACAAATCCGGGCATTTGAGTCCTCTTATGAACACAGCAGGAGGCGCGATATAGACTCCGATCCATATACCGATCCCAATCACAGCCTGCAGAAAATCAATACCTTCCTGCAAACACAGGCAAACGGCCGGTGCAATGTCGTGATGCTGACAGGACAGCCGGGGCGCATAGAAGAAGCGATGCATGCGTTCAACGCACAAAATGGCCCCACATTCTCGGCGGTGTTCCTGACACCCATCGACAGCTACAAACAGGACGAGCCCGCTGAACTTGCTCAGACCTTCAGCCAATAAAAACTTTTACTTCGAGCGTGCTTTCGCCTTCTTCGTCTTCCTCCGGTGAAGATGCTCTCTCGCCTTTTCCGCCATATTTTCGTACTTCAGGCGCAGCGCATTCAGCTCTTTCTCCGTCAGTTCTTCCACGTCGATAACATCATTGCGGGAATTTGATCCAGCGCGAATAAGTTCATCCAGCTTGATCTGCATGGCGATGCTGTCGCGGTTTTGGGTGTTTTGAATGAGGAACACCATTAGGAAAGTAACGATGGTCGTACCGGTATTCACGACTAACTGCCAGGTGTTGCTGAACTCGAAAATATGGCCGACAGAAGCCCAAAGCGCAATAAGCGCAATCGCAAAAAAGAAGGCAATCGGATGACCCGCAGCGGTCGCAATCCACTTGGCGAATTTTGCAAAGAGACTCTTGTTATGCGGCGATGTATATTCCATGGCGGATGTGCGCGGCATGGAGAGTAGCGTACCGAAAATTTTCTTCACGCGCTATAAGGTCCGTCTTCCCGCCGGGTCACTTTTAAAAATTTCAATCTTATCGGATCCGATGTAACGGCTTCCGCGCATCTGATCAATACCCAAAAGTATATACGATCTCCAGGCAATGGCGACGTTAATCTGCTCAATTGCCTCCCAGCTTTCTGCACCCTCCGGACTGTAGGTAACTTCTATACCATCTGTGCCACTATTTTCCTGAATTCTTAAACGGACCTTCTTATTCTCCCACAAACCCTCTTCCCAGAGCTTCTGTAAAGAAGCCGTTAGTTCAGCATCTCTTTCACCCAATTTGGACCATTCATCTAGCTCGTCATCCAAAATAATCATGTAATCCTGTCCGTCAAAAGCTGCTTTCATAGAACGTATTTTTGCGAAATTAAAGCCGCAATTTCTTCCTTCACCTTTTCATCGCTAATGCGATCAGCAATCGCTCCTAAAAATCCCTGAATATACATCGCCCGTGCTTCCGCCTTGGGAACACCACGCGAGGCAAAGTAGAAGAGATCTTCCGGAGTGAGCCGCGTGACCGTGGCACTGTGGCTGGCTTTCACATCGTTGGTTTTAATCTCGAGCCCCGGTACCGCATCCACTTTCGCCGATGAATCCAACATCAGCACTTCCTGTGTGAGGTATGTGTTGGTGCCGCCTCCCTGCAGTCCGATCTCGATCATACCTTTGGCAACCGCATGTCCTTTTTCCTCGGCAACACCGCGCATCAGAATTTCTCCGGACCCGTCACGGCCATCAAACACATTGCGGACTGTGAGCTGCTGTTTTTCGCTGCCTTTTGCGTAGAACATCCAGTCAATCGCACTCTCGCCATGGGCACCTGTCACACGCGAGCGGAGGTTGTGTACGACCACCGCATTCCCCAGTGTGATGTTCTGCCAGCGGATCACCCCGCCATCCTCCACCACTCCCCCTTGATCAATAGTGATGGTCCCGTCACGGGCAGTATTGAGCGTGATGATTGTGCAACGTGCGCCAGGACCTACAGAGACATCAATGCCATGGGACATTTGTTTATCGGTGGCATTCAGACGAATGAGAAGTGTGAATGTTGCGTCCTGACCAACAGAGATCTTAAGCGCCGTGTCTGCATCAGAAAGAGTAAGATCCTTGGTCTGTGTGGATCCTGCGGGAATAAAGAACTCAGCCGATGAAACAGCGGGACTGCTCATAGGGGTATTCTATCTGTCTAAAGCGGTTTCGTCTGTAGTTGCTAGTATTTAATTATATTCTATAATATCAATAATGATAGAAGGCAGCTCAATCAATGGCGATGACGCGGAAAGACAAATGGAGTTAGTTGAGCAGCTGGTAGCAGCTCACGACCAAGGTGATGCTGTCACCATCGAAATCGCCTACGCGGATGCCAGAGACAGCGGATTAAGCGATCCTGATATTGCAAAGAGATTATTTATTTTGGATCAAAGAGATGGAAACGGCGTGCTCCTCTCCCGCGCTCTCAGTAGTGCATTTGAGGATATTCAAAAAAGGATGGAAGCGGAATTACAATCTAAATCCCCTGCAGATTGATTACGCAACAGCGGCATCCGTAGCGGCAGGAGTGCCGTGTGGATGCGGTGCATGAACAGGATCCACAGGAACATCGGTCCCTTCGGCAATGTGCAGATGGGGTGCATCCACTACGTCAGCTTCTTCGAGATCAGTCGTATGAAACCACAGCAAATGCTGGATTCTTTTTACGAGAGCAGGAGTTGCCGCCATATATGGAGAACCATTGAGAATAAGACGCTGGTCATTGGCACGCGTTGTATCTACATCCCTATGCAATGCATCAGGATCGACCCACGCTTTCTTCAAAGCTTTGCGGGAAGCATCAATCAGATCATGCAGTTTCTGGTAGGTCATAACACCTTCCGCAGGAACTTCAAAAGCCGGAGATGAGCGTGGAACAAAGCCCATATCGTTAAAAACGGGACCGGGAGTATGCCTGGGTTTTTGTGAAGATCAAGCGGATTTTATGCATTTTTACCTATACTGCACGCCCAAGTCATGTCCCGTGAAATCCAAATCTTTGGGGCCATGTTCATAACAATCCTCTTGATGCCATAAGGGCAGACCTGCGGCATAGCGTGCTGCAACTACCATCACCTTCCTTTCCGTACCCGGCTTTGCTTTTGTCGGCCGGTAAGGATCAATACTCATTAATTCAAAGGCAGAATAACCAAGGGCATCGTTCTCTTCCTCATCTCCCGCGCCATCTTCAGGTAATGATCCGGCTAGATCAAAATCTTCATCCTGTGTGTCTTCATCAAAATCTGTACCTCCCTTGTCGAAAGATCTTCCGTTTTTCGTTCCCTTCTTTTTTCCCCTTTTTGGAGGAGTAGAGCCTTTGAGTAATGGAGAAAGATCAAGTGTCAGAGCGGCCCCTCCACCATTTGAAGAAGTGATCTCGGCAGAAGATGTATGTTGAGACATGACTGATTCAATCGTTTTGCCACCATGTGTATCCCCCAAAATATTCAGTAATATCGCACGGCGCTTTACCTCTATCTGCTCAAGAATTGTGTGCAAATGGCTGACAGTCGCTTTTCTGGAAAGAACATGGAAGATCGCATCACTGATAGCAAGTATCTGATCTGCTGGAGATAAGTGCACATCAAGCTGGAAAGGAATTGGCTTAGCAGAAACAGGTGACGTCGCCTGTCTTTTCTTTCGCACAACAGGTTCTTTTGGCGCCTTTGGAAGAGCCAAAAACGACTGCCCGATAATCATCTTATTGTGTTTGGCTGTCTCCAGAAGTGTTATCATGGCATTGGCATGAGGCAAAGCCGGTTTGTGCGTAACAACCAGTTTCACCTGCGCAACCGTTGCACGCATGCCAGTCTTCTCCGTAATAACTTCAGCCACTGCTCTGATAGCATCTTCGGTGGATAACCCTGTATCCACTTGCAGTGTTTCGATAATGTCCTCAAATCTGGCAGAGAGGGCAGGCAGCATTTTCGTTCCATTAGTTGACGGTTGGGCATCGGGAATATCCCTCTCTCGGAAAACACTCTTCTTTGCAGCCTGAGTTGCCGTCGCCTTTGGATCGGAAGTCGCCGCGATGGGTGCAGAACTTCCATTGAGAGGCAGCGTCTTTGCAAGCACTGCCTCAGCCGCAGTGCGGACTGATGTCAGGTCAGGCCCTACCGGTTTATTCTCCCTGACAAACAAATTTTCGGCATAACCGGGATCCTCATACTCAAGCTGGAAATAGGTATGCAAGGCTTCAATATCTGCATCGCGCTGGGCAATGGCATATGCGAGAGCGGTGTTCGTTGAGCAATCTGCATGCTGTTCTGCAGCTTTGCGACAGGCCACGACAATGCGCAGGGACGTTATCTCTTCACCTTGTTGAACAAAATCGCCTAACCGCTTGGCAATAAACTGCTGCGCAGCCTCATTCATCAAAAGTTCTGCAGGTAGAGAGCACTGCGGCACACCATCACTGTTTGAATCTGTATCTGAAGTGGCCACCTGTACAAGTTGCTCTGTCTCCATAACCGGACTATAGAACGCTTTTGCGTATTTGCAAGCCCCTCCATCCTCGCCTTTTTAGAGCCTATACCACATCCCCTACATCTCCAGTTCAATCCATCACTTCGTCCGAAGCACCGTCTTTGCCCACACTCAGCAGATATGTATCCAGTATCAAAAGAATTTCCCGCCATGGAGTAACAGCGGCACTCTTTTCGGGAGAATTATTAAATTTCCGAAGGTGATCGGCATGATTGGCAGGGAAATATTTGATGACAGCCCACACATCGGCATAGGTAACCAATCTGCCAAGCGATGATTGAGCAACAGAGGCAACTCTTTCTGCAACATTGTGAAAGCTCCAGCCTGCACATTCTTCACCAAGTTCTGCTGCAAGCTTCTTTGCAAGCTGGGGTGACATCGTTTTTTTGACAGCCAGCTTTGGTGCCTCTGGTTTTATAGAAGCGGCAACCGCCGTACTAAGGTCATACAAGGTCTGCAGAATAGTCTGATCAACATCACCCCGGCCATCTGTTTTTTTATGCTGAAGCAGTAGCGTATGAATTTTAGAACGGCGATCCTTTGATGCAGTTGCAAGCAGTTGACCGACCCATCGCTCCCGATCCGCTGCATCAGTTAAAAGTCCATGCGCATCCAAAGCCAGATCTAGATCTGTTTCTTCCATAATAAAACTATAGAATATATATTTATGGTGTCAATATATTGCATTACCCTACTGAGCCCTCCATCTCCAACTCAATCAAACGGTTCATCTCCACCGCATATTCCAGTGGAAGCTGCCTGACAATCGGCTCAATGAAGCCGTTCACAATCATCGCCCGCGCCTCTTCCTCAGCGATTCCTCGGGACGTGAGATAGAAGATATCCTCCTCCGACAAGCGACCGACTGTTGCCTCGTGCGCAATCGTCACGTCGTTATTGCGGACCTGAATATCGGGCACGGTATCGGTCCTGCTGATCTCGTCCAGCAGTAAGGCATCGCATTCCACGTTGGCCGTGCAATCGTGCGCGTGCGGGGCAATTTTGAGCTGCCCGCGGTACACAGCTACTCCACCGTCTTTGCTGATGCTTTTTGAGGTGACTTTTGATGATGTATGCGGTGCCAGATGGAAAACTTTCGCTCCCGTATCTTGCCATTGCCCCTTATTCGCAAACGCAATCGCCATATGGTCGCAGCGCGCGCCTTCACCAACGAGCACTGAACACGGATAAAGCATCGTGACGCCCGACCCCATATTCCCGCCGATCCATTCCATAATCGCATCCTTCTGCACAATCGCGCGCTTGGTATTCAGGTTGTAGGTATCACGACTCCAGTTTTCGACCGAGCTGTAACGGCACTTCGCGTTGTCCTTCACAAAAATCTCGACGAGCCCTGCATGCAATCCCTGACTGCCGTACTTTGGTGCAGAGCAACCCTCAATGTAGTGCGCATCGGCGCCTTCTTCCACAATGATGAGTGTGTGTTCAAACTGTCCCATGTTCTTTGCGTTCATGCGGAAGTAGGCTTGTAGCGGCTCTCGAATCTTTACATCTTTCGGCACATACAGAAACGTTCCCCCGCTCCACACCGCTCCATGGAGGGCTGCAAATTTGTGGTCCGTATTCGGCACGCATTTCATGAAATATTGCTGCACTAAATCAGGATGCTGCTGCAGTGCGTCATCCATATCCAGGAAAATAACACCGAGATCTTCCCATTCTTTTTTCAGATTGTGATACACCATCTCGCTTTCGTACTGCGCACCGACTCCCGCAAGCATCTTTCGCTCCGCCTCCGGAATTCCCAGGCGATCGTACACACGGCGGATATCTTCCGGCACTTCACCCCAGTCATTCGTTTCCTCTGTTCCAGCCGATGCGTAATAGATGATGTTGTCGAGATCCAACGTCGAAAGATCCGCACCCCACATCGGCATCGGTTTCTCTTTAAAGATTTTCAGCGATGCAAGGCGGTGCTCCAGCATCCATGCAGGCTCGTTTTTATCCGCGCTGATTTTGCGGACCAGCGCTTCGTTGACTCCTTTCTGCAAACCTTCGGCGTAGGCCGACTGGTTGGGGGTGTCGAAAATATCGCGATTGAGGTGACCGAAAATACTGGGATCTTCGGATTTTTTGGCAGCCGCCGGGGTACCTTTGATACGGGTCATAAATGCTCTTGCACTGAATGGTGGAGTGGAGAGTATAGTCCTCCCCTTATGGCAGAAATAGAGCCATTTCCGCAGAATGATGATGATCCTTCGCAGCCTCCAAACAGACGCGAAGAGATCACTGATGATGATTTGCAAGACTATTTGCTACGTGCTGAGCAGCTTTCCAATCGACTAGTACAACTTAAAATGCATGAAGTCTGGCATACACTCCAGGCAGGAAAAGAAGCGGACAAGGCTGATGTATCTGCAACAATAGTACAATATTACGATATTCTTGCGAAGGAGATCTCTCTTATCACGAAACCACATCCGACTATTTCTGGCCTCATAGAACAGTGGAGACAACTGATTTGCCCCCGAAGCATGCATCTGAACAGCGCCTTTGAAAATATGTTGGACGATCCTGAAATCGATGTCCGCATCCGTTACACACGTATGCAAGATGCCCTGTATTGGTTACTTCGATCAGCTCTTGGCGATGAACATGTCACCTTAAAAAAAATACACACGCACCTGGCATTGTATTTGCAACAAGCACTAAAAGAGCAGGCCGCCGGTAACTGAAATGCTCAGCTTTGATCGTCTGTTATCTGACCAATCATCTTCGATTAATTCCCCTCCGCCGCCCCCTTCATCTCATCCAGATACTCCTGCATCCCCTGACGTATCGCGTAGTTTATAATGTCTTGAATATCTGCAATGCTGCAGGAAATTTCCGTATCATCTTCTTCCCCTTCACAGGCATCCAGAATAAATGGGCGCTCATTTTGCATGCGAGTCCCGAAAAGCAAATGCATGCTGAGACTATCCTGGCTTCTTTCCGACATAATCAGCTTCCCTTCCGCACGGAAGATGGATTCGATAGTGCGTAAAGCCTGAATAATACGCATATCAGCACAGTCATATTCCAATTCATCTACCAGAATTTCCTGTGCACGCGGAGAAAATGCATGCACAAAAAGCAGTCTTTTGTTGGGTTCTGTTATCCCATCCATTCCCTCCTCAGGTTCAAAGGGTTTTATATTTACTTCACTTTTACACGTATTTCTATCGATGGTTTCGAGATAGGTATATTTCATACGTCCGCGGCATTCTAGGATTGTTTTTGCCGCCGTCAATCACTTTCGCTATTTTGTCAATTCCACACTTTTTACGATCTCCTCCAGATACTTCCACTCCCCTTCAGTATCCGTTCCACACCCTGTCGTGAAGCTGTAGTTAAACTCTGTGCCAATCACTTCCATGGTCGGATACGAACACAAGCCGGCATCGGTGTATTGCACAACGGTGAGGCCGTTGATGGTGCGGACGGTGGTGTTCGGGACCACTTCGTTGCCGCGGCCCTCAATCGTGCGGACCGCCTGGGCGGATGTGCGGGCGGGGAAGAAGGTGAGTTCGTAGGAGCGGCCGGGATTGCAGAGGGTGGGATTGGGGCCGAAATTTGCGATGGGCGGACCGAAAACAACGTAGCCGTACGGGAAAGATTCATCGGGCTGATGGGCGGTGTACGGCGGGAAATGTTCCGCGGGCGATCCCCATTTTTCGTTGTAGGGAATGGAAAATCTGATGCCCATTTCCGTATTCTCGTAGACCGCTTGTGTGTCGGCAGGATCGGTATTCATGGGCGGACAATCCGAACCGTAGGTGAAGGGCTCCGTGGTGGCCACATCGGGCTCGTTGTCCGGGACGATGGGTTCATCCAGGTACGCATCGGATGAGCAGGCGCTCATAAAAACTGCGAGTGAGATGCAACCGGCCGCGTATGGAGAGCGTGAAAACTGCATAGCGGATACTGTAGCAGAAATTTTTCTCAGTAGATGATCGGAGTAGTGAAAAGTTTGTTATACGGATTGCTAATTTTGCTTAACAGGCCTCTTTTTTGAGACTTTTATAAAGACAATCGTCCACCAAAAAGAGGCCTGTTCAAAAGAGGCAAAAAGGCACGAAAAAATGACCTTCTGATGACTGGTTTTTCGTTCACCCTCCTTTTAGAGAAGGTCTTTAAAATGACCCATAATAACCAATTAAGAGAAAATAAACAAGGGTCCACCCGACATTTTTAGAGTAATTTCTCCTCAAAATTCACTGGTCAAAAATAGCGGATTTTGATATACTAAAAGTACCATCTGTCAAGGATTGTGACCAACCGGTCACGCGACGATAGATGGCACTTGTTTCTTCAGGAGAACCAGTCATGTTGCGACAGTGGATCAATGATGCCGTTCCGTATGCGTGCTTTGCTGCAGTATTCTTGCTCGGCGCCGCCAAGATGGTGTGCACTGGAAGCATAGGGAGCCCATGCTCGTTCGGTATCTAGCCGACGACGACTTGTTCCAAGGAAGGAACAACGACCCCCGGATCACGAGATTCGAGGGTCGGTTTTAGAATGCGATGTTTTATCCAAGAAATCTTTTACGCAAACGCCAGAATTTCCAATCCGACTGCGAGGGCTTCTTCGGCAAAGATTTCGACTTCAATGAATTCCATAATGGCCTCTGTCCAAAGCAAAACAAATGCACCAATGCTCTTGCAGAGATTCTGTATCTTGGATCGCTGGCTCTGTTGTACGGACTGTGGGCTGGAAAGATTCGGTACAAAACCTTCAATCTGAACGCGGTCACGATCGACCTTGGGCATTTCGTCTCGCGCCTGATAGGAACGAAGCATGAGCATCCTGAGTTCCTCTTGGGTGTGCGCAATGCTGATCATGAAGAAGCGCTCGGACTTCTTGTCTGTAAATTCCTGACCGAAGCCATGCTCTTTATCAAACGCAATGCTGCGGAGGATATCTGCATGTGACAGAGTCACAGTCAGCTTATTGGGGTCCACATGTTCTACAAATCCCTGTGGCAGGGCCGTATTTGCGGCATTGAATCTGTCTTCTTCCGTCAGATAAATACTGCGGGCAACGTGGATCTCCGCAGGGCGATCAAGCTTGGTGATGAAATCTGACTGAATGTGTGGTGCAGATTCCGGCGTTGCGAGTCTGCGCATCATATCGGCAACTGCATCAGCCCAACGCTTTGCAAACGCATCCGATCCTTCCTGCTCCAGTTTTTCCGCCTCTGCCACCCGTCCTTTTTCACGCAAGTATTTGATATGGGTATTGAAAACCGCTTTTGCCGCACCACATCCCTTATGTCCGGTAAAGACTGTCACTTGTGCATTGAGTGCGTCTTGTGCTGTGGACTGGAGGAATGCAGGGGCAAATGGATCTTTATCCTCTGTATCAAGCGCAAGCAAAATACCCGAACCCGGCGTGCGGATGAGCATCATGTCATGTGTTTCATCTTTCAGGCGGTAACGACGGTTTCCTTCATCAGAACAACATGCGCAGCGACCGTGTCCTGCTTCCACTTCTTCGGGCGTAAAGAAGACCGTCACTTTGTCTTGCTCAGACAGACCATCATAAAATTTCTGCATACCGAGCCTTGCAATTTGTTCATATATTTCATTCTGACTTTCCCAGGATTCTCTGCGCAGTTTTGCCAGACCATCCTGAGTATGATGATCGTCTGCAGAAGCAATCCCTTTCATCGCCAATCCTGCCGCTGCAGCATAACTCCCCAGGCGTCCGAGGAATGTGCGCCGCGTCACGTTTTCCGGCCGGACAATGTCTGTGTCGATGGTATCCGGGAGAATGAGATTGGTACTATTGAGACCCATATGTTCTGAACGAAATGAAATAGCAAAAAACCGGTTGCCTGTGGAGGCCCGGGACGGCCTTGATGTACCAGATTGAAAGGCAGATATCAAGGCTCTAAGAGCAACTTTTGAAATGGAGTGAAACGGAGGCCATTGCCTTTTTCTCCATCAAAAAATGGCCGCACGCTGGCGGCCATTTCCCTGAAAAATCACGACGATTTTACTCGATTTCGTACGTCAGTGTGACAGTGGTGCTCATTTCCTGTTCTCCGGACGGAAGCGGCAAACTGGCATCTGCACCGCCGCCCATCCCCTCGCTGCGCATCATGGTTGCATAGGGTACGGGGGTCCCGCCGTTATATCCTTCTGCAAAGCCCTTCAATTCTCCCAAACGGACGCCCAGCTGCTGTGCCAGTATCTGTGCTTTCTCCTTCGCCT
Source organism: uncultured Candidatus Peribacteria bacterium (assembly GCA_964533375.1). Classification (GTDB taxonomy): domain Bacteria; phylum Patescibacteriota; class Gracilibacteria; order Peribacterales; family Peribacteraceae; genus CALREJ01. The sequence goes on along the minus strand of CAZHLW010000002.1, from coordinate 226,467 downwards.
GGTCGATCGCTTCCTTGCGGGCCTCGGCACGCTTGGCTTCCGGATCATCCACGGTAAAGTTCACACTCCCCGCCTGGTTCGCTCCGGCTGCGGTAGCAACACTCACCACATCGCTGATCTTGTCCAAATTCCGGACCTTCACGCGCAGGCTCTGGTTTGCTTCGTAGCCCTGCAGAATCTGCGTACCGGTCTGCCAGTTATAGACAGGGTTCAGCCAGAAGTTTTCCGTTGCGATATCTTTCTTGTCGATGCCTGCATCCTGCAGTGCCTCGTAAATTTTCGTCATGTTCTCACTCAGTTTCTGCATCGCGACAGCCGCAGTCTTCTGCTGTCCGGTCTGCATACCAAAGCTGATACTGGCAATGTCCGGGGTCACAAAGCTCTTCCCTTCTCCGGTGACGGTAATAGTGCCGGCAGGATTTTCAACAGGCTGTTTTTCCAGGTGTTTGCCTGCAATATAAAACACACCGCCAATCACGACGGCAAGAATAGGAAGCCACAAGGGTGGACGGATATTGATGGTCTGGTCAGAGGCCATAGGAAGATGGGGAAGGAAATAGTCCTATTGAATAACGAAGATACAAGAAACAAGTTACAAGAGACAAACAAAGATCGAAAAGAAAACAAAATCAAAAGATGTTTGAATACTTATATATTGTCCAAATTTCTTTGTTTCTTGCGTCTTGTCTCTTGGATCTTACGCATCCAGGGGAATCACTGTCTCCGATCCATACGCTGCGTATCCTTCCTGTTCTAACTGCCGGGCAAAATCTGCGTCCCCGCTCTTCACAATTTTTCCTTTCACCATCACATGCACGGTATCCGGTGTGATGTAATCGAGAATGCGTGCGTAGTGCGTGACGATGAGCGCGCTGAATGGAGAATGGAGAATGGAGAATTGAGAATTATTTGTTTCTTGTTTCTTGTGTCTTGTTTCTTCTCGCAACCGGTTTACGCCACTGGCTACAATCTTGAGTGCATCGACATCCAATCCACTATCTGTCTCATCCATCAAAGCCAAAGCCGGTGCGAGCATAGTCATCTGCAGAATTTCCGCCTTCTTCTTTTCCCCTCCGGAAAATCCCTGGTTGATGGAGCGGTCCGCAAACGCAGGATTCATGTGGAGTTTTTCCATTTCAGCTGCGAGGACTTTCTGGAACTGTAATGGTGACAAGCGCACCATGTCCGGATGTGCGGCAACCTGCGCTCTGTGAGCTGCGAGCAAAAAACTACGGAGACTCACACCGCTGATTTCCTTCGGATACTGGAATGCGAGAAAGAGTCCGGCCTGCGCACGTTCATGCGGCTCCATCGCCAGAATATCTTCTCCGCGGAACGTGACCGATCCACCTGTGATGGCATAGGCAGGATGTCCCATCAGCGCATTCACGAGCGTCGACTTCCCCGAACCGTTCGGACCCATAATCGCATGGACTTCGCCTTCGTTCATCTCAAGGTTCAGCCCGCGGACAATCTCCGTGTTTGCGACGGAAACGTGGAGATCGGTGATAGTCAGGAGAGAGGACATGGGGCCCTAGGGTACAGCAAAATTCCGCCTGGTTGTAGAAGCTTGGGCCGTCCTATAGAAAGACGGCCCGGAAGCTACAAAACACCAATCCTTTCATTTACCTTTGATTCTGAACCGTAATTTCCCGAGGCTCCGATTTGCCCTGAGAGACCACAACTGCACAACCGATAAGAATCAGTATAAATGCAGCAATCGCCAGGTAACGCCCCCAACGGGGATTGTTACTAACACCATGGCGCATGATCATTACCTCCGTAAAAAGCGCCCGCCACCCTCTCCACCACACTGGTGTTGTTCAAGTAGCTTAAGTGGCATCTTAGGATAAAATTCCCGTCCGTCAATCATCGCCAAAACCAGTACAGATCCCTATACTTCGTGCCCCGTAACCCATAACTCATTACCTGAAACCAGGAAATGCCCAAAGTCACCTTCGTCCAGGCAAACGGCCAGATTACTGTCGTGGAAGCGGCAGCGGGTGAACGTATCCTGCATATTGCGCTGGATAACGGCATTCCGATGGAACACGCCTGCGGCGGCAACGGCTTCTGCACCACCTGCATGTGCAAAGTAAAAGAAGGCATGGAAAACCTGAGCCCCCGAAACGACAACGAGGAAAACATGGGAATTGTGAATGATCCCGATAGACTCAGCTGCCAGAGCGAAGTGCGGGGCGATGTGACAGTGGAGGTGATTGAGTACTAAATCAGTAGCTGATGATGCTATATGTGCTTTTTGCGCTATTTTCTGGAATTTGACACATATAAGATAAAGATCCATAGTATCATCATGACAGGAATGGAAGCTGACCCAATGGCAACAGAAACTACTGCAGCCACACTGAATGCGAAGGCTGATGAATTGGAGCAGCAGCTTTTACGTATTTCGCAGGAATCCAGGAACGCAACGGATGCTGCACAGCGGCTCCTGGAAGAACATGCTGCATTGAATGAGCAACTGGCTACATGCAGACAAATGATCTTAGAACTGCGCAGAACAGCAGCGGGCTTACTGAAAAAAGAAGGCGCCCCAACCGGCAGTATCTATGTAGCTCAACCAGATTCACAGGCCAGAGATATTCTTCAGAGCAAGCTCTGTACTGCAAAATACGGCAAACCCGGTCACGAATTATTGGATACCTCCATCCTCGACGTCATAGAAAATACCCACTACCGCGGTCTGATACGTACCAAAGAGCTCGCACGTCCTGCTCTTTGCACATTTGCCATGCTACTGGAGCATGAGGGCACCGTATCGTTCCGGTCGGTTCTTGAACGCACACGGTATGAAGAGCAGACACTTCAGACAAACATAACAGGCCCGCTGGCAGAAGCTCTCGAGCGGGCGGATTACGACCTTGTCTATCAACAATCATTACCTGATATCCGGCTGGAACGTCTTTCGTGCAAAGAACTTGTGATTGAAGACAGCGAGATTGCCGAAATTATGGATAAACTGATTCTGGATAGATGGAAATTACTGAAACAAAATCCTGTTCTGCCCGAAGGCATGCGGCCACACGAATACATCGGCACACTCATGCGCAAGGGAATGTTGTACCTCATCGAACAAAAGAAAAGCGGGAAAGAGAGCGTCTCGATTGGCGACCTGTGTAAATCTGTGCGGGACTTCGTCCCGAAAATGAGAATGAGCGGAAAAGATTTGGCGCGGCTGTTGGATCATATTTTTCCCCATACTGGTGAATGGGCAATAAATGCGGATAGCCGAAGCTGGCAGATATTTTTTGAAAGCTAACAAACAGTGGTGTAACGGTCGCAGTGATTGGGTACTAAAAACATCTTCAATACGCTCTTTTGGCTGTATTGATGTTTGACATTCTATAAATATTTATTCAAAATCATACTATGAGCCTTGAAGCGCAGACACCACCTTCTGTCGATGCCACCACTGTAGCGCAATATCTCGCCAAACAAGTGGAGGCCATGAAAGCTGCGGAACAAGAATTGGATAAGGTTTTAGAGGAAGGCAGACAGGTGTCTCGGGATGTGGCGGCAATACAGGAGCGACACAATGGATTGCAAACAAAAATAACGCAAGCACAGGCCACAGTTCGCAATTTGCGTCTTGTTGTTGAAAGAATGTTAGTCAATCCCGGGTCAATCACGCTTCCCTCTTCCGATGTCTTTCACAATCTGGGCAGAAGGTTTGCAAGTAGCGAGGGGCAGAAGCCCCCGCTGCAGGTGTCAGGACCGACCATCAGCACCATTGAACAAACGTTGTACGGCAGCATGACAGGCACGCTCACACTGACACGGCCACAATTATTTATATACGGAATGTTGTTGGAGGAACCAAGCGGCACAATCACCCTCGATACAATATGTGAACAAACGCGCTATGCAATGAGCACACTGATACAGAGCATCGACGGGTTACAATCAAACGTTATGCTTGCCGGCCGGTCTCTGGACTACAACAAAACTGCACAGACAATTGAAATAAAACCAATGGAGCTCACTGAATTCTCTATCGAAAAAGAACAGGTTGCGGAGATTGTTGATCAATTAGTCACACACCATTGGGAAAAAAGCTCACATCAGCCCATACTGCCGGCTAATCAAAGACCACACCAATCCATTGGAGTCATTCTGCGGAGAGGGCTTTCCTTTTTAGTGGAAAAACGATTGAGTGGAGAGAATAAAATTAAATCCAAAGAACTGCTGGATAGCATTCAGATTGTTGCTCCTGCTCTCAAGATGCCTCCGAAAAAAATAGCCCATATAATAGTGACGCGCCTCCCTTTCATGAGTAAATCATGGAGAGCTTCTGTCACCCAGTTTGGCAAAGAGATTAAATTCGCAGAGTAAAGAAAGATCTGTATTCCACCAAACCTGTAACCAATTTAAGCCAACGCAGCCTCCTGAGTCGCAGCCTGTTCTGCAATCGACTTCATTTTCGCTTTCACATCTTCGTTGTACGGCTCAAGCTTGTTGATGCGGCGGTACGCCTCTTCCGCTTTGTCGCGCATGTTGAGCTGCAGGTAACACTCCGCAAGCATGTGGAGTAATTCGATATCGCGGGTGAGGAATGCAGCTGCTTTTTCGAGGAGCGGGGCCGCTTCTTCAAAACGCTGGGCGGCAATGCAGGCACGGCCAAGGGCGGCACTGCGTTCCGGATTTTTCGGATCGAGGTTGAGCGCGTCCTGATACGCAAAGCAGGCTTCCATATATTTTTCCTGACGGTAGTACGCGAGTCCCAGGTTGGCGTGGAAGGAGACATCGTTATGGTGCTGCAGGAGTTCTCTGTACATGGCTTCCGCTTTCGATTCGCGGCCGGTCGTCAGGTACAGCTTCGCAAGTTCCGCACTCACATTTTCATCCATGGGGTGGACGGTGAGGGCCTGAATGAGCAGGCGTTCCACTTCTTCAAACCGTTCCTGCTTCCAGGCTTTTTCGGCACTGTGCAACAGCGAGCGGACCTGCTGGAGTTCGATGGCGGATGTGCGTGGGTTTTTGCGTGGTTTGTTGATGACGGTTTCATCTACCAGAACGGCACCGCGCTGTTCTGCGGATTCAAAGCGTGTGCGGACCGAGCGGACGAAGCGGCGGATGGTGCGCTGGCGCAGAAGGACCCGAAGCCCGACTATTACAACAATGCCGAGCAGAGAGCCTATGAAGACGATGGCGTAAATCACAAGTCGTGAAGTGGAATCAGCAGGAAATCCGCCTTGCTGCAATGCAAGGACAAGACAGCTTAACAAAAATCAGCCATTCCGCAAGATGTCGCGCTCTGTGACTTACTTGTTGCGAACTAATCCGAAAGTCTCCGCAAGCAAAAACAGCACCCCGATCGTAATGCAGCTATCGGCAATATTGAAAATGGGGAATGTCCCTACCTGGAAGAAGTCGGTTACAAACCCGTCACGCGCACGATCGATAACATTGCCCAGTGCTCCACCCACAATCAGTCCGTAGCCAATGGAAGAGAAGCGGGTCTTCTGTGACTTCCAGGCAAGGAAACACACGAAAACCAATGCAGCAATGATGATGACCTCCTGCCATCCCGCAGGCAGCTGCACCCCGAATGCCACACCCGCATTATGCGCCAGCTGCAATCCTGCAAAAGAACCGATGACGGGAATGCGTTCCACAAGGAATGCATCAACAAGAAGCTTTGCAATGAAACTGATCATCAGCGCAGAAAAAGCGGTGCTGAGAAAAAGAAACATGTGATGAGTATAGGTATGAAGCACGAAATCCGAAATCCGAATGGAAGACTAAAATCCGAAGGTTGAATGTTTTAAGCTTTTGCAATTCAGATTTCGAATTTTCATTCGGATTTCGTGCTTCGGATTTCGGATTTCCAGCATATACTGGCCACCATGTTCAAGCGCATGGACTTACTATTACTGGGAATCGCCATTGGACTGGCGTTGTTCGGCCTTGCGATGATTGCGAGCGTGAGCGTGTTTAAGAGTTATCAGATTACGCAGACACTCACGAACCAGGGACTGCTCGATGCACCACACAATGCGTTCTACCTCAAGCGCAGCGCCATGCATATTCTTGTGGGCCTGAGCGTGATGATGTTTGTGTCTGTTATTCCCTACCGCCTGTGGGAACGCTACGCACGCTGGCTGTTTTTGGGAACCATTCTCTCGCTGATCCTCGTCTTCATGCCGGGTCTCAGAAACGAATACGGCACAGCGACCAGCTGGCTGATTCTGGGACCGATTTCGTTCCAGCCATCAGAGTTTTTGAAAATCACACTCGTCTTCTATCTTGCAGTGTGGCTGCAAAAACGCGAGCAGCTGATAGGTACTTTCAAGGAAGGATTTTTGCCCTTTGCGATTCTGCTCCTCCTCTCCACGTTCCTTGTGGCTATCCAGCCGGACCTGGGATCGTTCCTTGTGCTGAGCGCAATTGCGACAACCATGTTCTTCATTGCCGGCGGCAATATTTTTCACCTGGCAGCGGGAGGTATTCTTGCGGGAGTCGCGGGACTGCCGGTCATTCTGAGCAAGCAGTACGTGCGCGACCGCTTCGAAGCATGGCTCTCGCCCACAGATCCACGTATTTCCGAAACCATCGGTTTCCAGATTAAACAGGCGATGATCGCAATCGGCTCCGGCGGTGCGTTTGGAGTCGGCTATGGAAAATCGATCCAGAAATTCGGGTACCTGCCCGAAGTCGAATCCGACATGATCTTTTCTGCGATGGCCGAAGAACTCGGCTTCTTCCGGTTACTCATTATTGTATCGATGTACGCCATCCTGATTATCCGCGGCTACAAAATCGCCCGCGAAGCTCCGGACCGTTTCGGCTTCCTGGTCGCAACGGGAATCACAACGTGGCTCGCGTTCCAGAGCATTATCAATATTTCCATCAATCTCGCACTCTTTCCCCTCACCGGACTCACGCTCCCGTTCATCAGCTACGGAGGATCGTCATTGATGGCGACCATGATAGGGGTCGGTATCCTGCTGAATATTTCCACGTACTCGACGGAAGGATCACTTGCAGAAAGGCGGCCAGCGAGGAAGTTGAAAATCGCTTAATTGGTTATGAGTTACCGGTTATGGGTTATGGGAGAGATCAGGGTTTAGGATTTGGGAAAAGAAATTCCAAATCCCCATAACCCATAACTCATCACCCATAACCTGTTCGTCACGACTAGTACTTCATCACAGCAACAACTATTATATCGTCCATGCGCGCACTTTTCGTAAGCGGTGGATCCGGCGGTCATCTCACTCCCCTCATTGCCGTTGAGCGTGCACTCAAAGAAATTGATCCCAAAACGACATCATTTTTCCTCTGCTCGGCAAAGCCTTCGGACGCGGTGTATTTGAAACATGAGAAGGTCGCGTTTACGACAGCACCGCTGCCCAAGAAAAATGTGATGCTTCCCGTTACCTGGATGCGCAATGCCCGCATCGCGAAGCGCGTGCTCCGGGACTTCAAGCCTGATGTCATTTTCAGCAAAGGCGGAGCCGTGAGTGTTCCGCTCTGCAGAATTGCGCACAAGAAAAAAATCCCGATCGTCATCCACGAATCCGACAGTGTGATGGGCAAGGCAAATAAGATGATTGCGCCGCTGGCAACCGCCATCTGCGTGGGCTTTCCCCCCAGCGACGAACAACGCGAAAAAGGGCCGGCGCCGATTGTGACCGGTAACCCCATCCGCAAAGCCATGACCAAAGGAAGCAAGAAACGCGGATACGATTTGGCGCACTTCACCGGGAAACATCCGGTGCTGCTTGTGTACGGAGGAAGTCAGGGGGCCGAAGCAGTCAACAATGCCATCAGGTTACACATCAAAGAATTACTACCGTTCTGTGATGTCGTGCATATTACAGGTCCCGGAAAAGGCGGCGCAAAACGGCAGGCCGGCTACTGGTCCAAAGAATTTGTGTACGACGAACTGGCTGATCTGTATGCCATTGCGGATCTGGCTCTGTGTCGCGCCGGAGCGGGCACCATCAGCGAATGTGTAGCCAATGAAATTCCGATGGTCCTTGTCCCTATCCGCGGTCTCGCGAACGATCATCAGTACGAAAATGCGGTGCGTGCGAAGGCCAAGGGTGCAGCCGTCATTCTGGAACAAATTCATCTGGAGCATGACCTGCCTTCCGTTATTCAATCGTTACTTGGGAAATCGTCCAAGAATTTTGCATCGATGAAGGCCGCGACGGCTCAATTACGCCAACCAGAAGCCGCTCGACGCATCGCGAAAATTCTTTTGCAATGTGTTGCATCCCGCACAAAACGCCACTAACGTGGACTCCTATGTATAAGTTTCTCATCCCACTTTTTGCTTTGGCGTTGCTCATAGGATGCACACCGAAGGACACCACCGACACAACCGGCACAGACCAATATTCCTCGACAGATTCCTCCACACAAGACATGGCTTCCTCTTCCATCTCCCCGACGGGTTTTAACGGCCAGGCCCTGAGCGGCAAACAGATCGTCACTCTCACAACATCGGAGGGTGATATCACGCTGGAGCTCGATGCCGACAAAGCTCCGAAAACCGTCACGAACTTCGTGATGCTTGCAAAGATGGGCTACTACAACGGCCTCACCTTCCACCGCGTCATCCCCGACTTCATGATCCAGGGTGGTGATCCCGACGGCAACGGTACCGGAGGTGAAAGTATTTACGGCGAGACATTTGAAGACGAACCGAACGACCTCAAAATGGACCGTGGCGTCATTGCCATGGCCAACCGCGGACCGGACACAAACGGCAGCCAGTTCTTTATCACAGTCGCCCCGACCACCTGGCTCCAGGGCCGCCACACCGTCTTTGGCCGCGTGACCGCAGGCATGGACATTGTCGACAAGATTGCCAACGTCCCGGTTGTCGTGCGCGGAACGGACGATCCCTACAACCCGCAGGCTGACCGCCCGAAGACAGCGGTGACGTTTACGCCGGAGGTGAAAGAATAAGGTCGAGGATAAGGTTAAGGATAAGGGGGGCCTTCGGGCCCCTTTTTCGTATTTCCCATAACTCATAACCCATTACCCATAACCAAAAACTCGATAGCCGATCATCCAAATCAAAGGTATCCTCTGCGTAATGAGAACACGTTTTGCTCCCTCCCCCACAGGCTCCCTCCACATTGGCGGCCTACGCACGGCGCTCTACAGTTACCTGCTTGCCAAGCAGACGGACGACAATTTTTTCCTGCGCATAGAAGACACGGACCAGGCGCGCGAAGTGGCCGGTGCTGTTGATGTCATTCTGAAAGGACTCCACTGGGCGAATATCGATCCGGACGAAGGCGTGGTGATGGTAGATGGTATTCCCGGTGAGCGCGGCGACAAAGGACCGTACTACCAGTCCAAGCGATTGGAACTGTATAAGAAACACGTTGATGAACTTGTGGCTGCCGGTCACGCGTACCCATGCTTCTGTACCCCGGAGCGCCTCGAGCAGATGCGAAACGCTCAAGCTGAAAAACATCAGGCGCCGATGTACGACAGACAGTGTTTAAGGTTGAGCAAGGAAGAGATCGCTGAGCGATTGAAAAACAACGAACCACACGTCATCCGCATGAAAATCCCGCACCACGAAACCATCGAATTCACCGATGATGTCCGCGGCAAAGTCAGCTTCCAGGGCCGCACGATTGATGATCAGGTGCTGCTGAAAAGCGATGGCTTCCCGACGTACCACATGGCACACGTGGTGGATGACCACTACATGGATACCGGCATCGTGCTCCGCGGTGAAGAATGGCTCTCGAGTCTCCCCAAACACCTGCTCCTCTTCCGCATGCTTGGGTGGAACCCGCCGCGCTACGCGCATGTGTCACTGCTGCTCAACAAAGATAAAACCAAGCTGAGCAAACGCCAGAACTCTGTCTCGGTGGAGGAATATATTGAGAAGGGATATCTACCCGAAGCGATTGTAAACTTCATCGCGATGCTTGGATGGAATCCGGGAACCACGCAGGACATGTTCACCATGCAGGAGCTGATTGCACAGTTCAGTCTGGAACGTGTGCAGAAAGCCGGTGCCATTTTCGATACCGAAAAGCTGGATTGGCTGCAGGGGCAGTGGATGCGCAAACTCACGGTTGATGAATTCGTGAAGCGCATCTCACCACTCGTCGAAGCTGTGTATCCAGAGGCTGCAGATGATGATCAGTTTGAAAAGAAAGCGGCATTGATTCAGGAACGCATCACCTTCTTCCATGAGGCACCGGATATGCTGGGGTACTTCTATAAAGCTCCGGCGATTAATATGGAATTAATCGCGAGTAAGAAGCAGAAAGTGGAAGCCGGTGATGTGCCGCGCATTATGAAAATTTTGATGGAGACACTCGAACCTATCGATGCAAAAGACTGGAATGAGGCAACGCTGGAGAGTGTGATCCGTGCAGCAGTCGGGAAAGAGGGACTGAAGCTGGGGCAACTGCTCTGGCCACTCCGCGCCATTCTGACGGGTCGTGAATATAGTCCCGGTGCATTTGAGGTGGCTGCAGTGCTGGGGAAGGAGGAAACCATGCAACGACTCCACAAAGCAACCAGTGGACTATGAGGCCATGAGCTTGTCGAATGGCGACGGTGCTGGGAAAAGAAGAGGTGATGAAGCGATTGGATGCGCCGGTGATGCAATCAAAACTAAATTAAAAGAGAGGAAACAAAGGAATATTTTGAGATATTAAACCATCTAGGCTAAAGTGAAAGACTGACGTTTTAATTTTTATTTCAATGAGTGATGATATCTCATCAGTGGCAAGTGAAACTACTGTTGCAACAGCAACTTCTGTAGAGCAGAAGCCAAGAACTAATCATTATATTTTCTTGCTTTCAAATGGGCACGCAATATCTGATGATGATGTTTTCTCTACGATTGATCAGATTGAAAAAATTAAAACGGCACAAGAAGATACTGAAATTACACTTTGTATTGATTCGGGCGGTGGCGATATATATTCCGGCGTCAAAATAATGAATATTTTAAGAGAAAAGAGTGCCTTTATAAGAGTTGTTGTACTGATGGAAGCAAAAAGTACTGCAACGATCATGGCACTTGCTGCTGATGAAATTGTAATGGCATCACATTCAGCATTGGGCCCATTGGATAAACCAATGTTTCATCCACACCTTAAAGGTGAACATCTGTCAGCACTCGATATTTTAGGGGCGCAAACATATTTAGAAAAAAGAGCATTAGCATTAACCAGGGAATTTGCGCAAAAATTTATTAATGAGGACAATCTCTTAAAAGAAGAGGCCTATGAAATTGCCTCTAAGTTGGCATTGGGTCTTATAACACCTATATTATCTAAGGAGGATCCACGCATGATTAATAAGGCAAACCGCTTACTTCGCATTGCCCAACAATATGGTACCGAATATTTGACGAAGCATACTTTTAGCTCATTTCCTGATAGCTTAAAAAATCGTATAGCAGATGTTGTAATGAACTTCTTTATTTGGGATTGTCCTGACCACGCGTTTGATATTACGCGCGAAAAAGCAAAGGAAAATATATTAAATATCACTCATGCGGAAGATCTCCCGGGATGGAATAACTTGTGGAAATACTACAGAAGTCAGCTAGGAAAGAGTAAAATTCTAGCCCTAGTTGATTGGGATGATATTATTGCGGCCATCTAAACATGCTACTCTTCTCCTCTCCAAATCCGTCTAGTCCTCCAAAACGTCCATTTTTATGGATCGATAAAGAAATTGCTGACGAGTTTGAAAGAGAAGCAGCCGCAAGAATGAAAGAACTTAAGCAATTAGCTGAAATTTCTGGGACTACAATTGAAAACAGCATCTCAGAAGAAGCTGATAAAAAATAAATCTTGCATCAGACATAAGTAGCGGGGAACAACGATTCTGCTACACTCCGCCCATGAGCACCCCAGACAACGAACTCGAAGTCCAATTCAAACCCGAAACCGGCAAAGCGGTGATTGAAGGAAAAACCGCTGTCCCCTTCCAGGCGTTCATAACGCTGGTGCTGCAGAAGAAAGTGCTGCAGCTTGCAAAAACCTGGGGCAAGCATCCGGTGATTGTGGATAGTGAACTCCTTACAAGTCTTGCAAGTGCGCCCGGAGACAGTCAGGAGAACAAATCGAACATGGTGCTCGTGAGTCTGGTGACAGGCGTGCTGCTTGGTATTACCGGCTTGGCCGTGGTGCAGATTGCGCTGCTGCTTCTGAATATGCCGCTTGGCTACAAGGAACTGGGCATTATTGCAGGCAGCATTGTCGCGGTTATTTTGCTGCTGGTGATGGTGATGAAAATGCGAAAGAAACCCAAGAGCGAAAAGCTGGTGGAAGCGATGGAGAGCGTGGCGTCGTTTTTGAAGTAAAAATTTCTTTATTTTTGCTCAAATCTACTCCCCTCTCCAGGGGCGTCATGTTGGTCGGATTGGAGAGGGGTAGGGGGTGAGGCATCCTTCGACGAGCTCAGGATGACACTTTCTGCTATAATCAAAATCCATGTTCCAGGAAATGGTCAGCGTCGGCAGCAAGACCACCATGCGCATTGGCGGGCAGGCACACTATTACGCTGAGCTTGCCACAAAAGACGATGCCGAAGCGGCGCGGGATTTTGCACAGGCGCATGAAGTGCCGTTGATCGTCCTTGGTGGTGGTAGCAATACGATTTTTGCGGATGGCATCATCGAAGCATTAGTCGTGCGCATCAAAAACGAAGAGGTGAAAATTGAGGGAAACATGGTGCGCGTGGGCAGCGGTAAAAACCTGCCGATGCTCATTAATGAACTGGCCAAGCACAACCTCGATCTCTCACCGCTCACCGGAATTCTGGGGACAATCGGTGGGGCGATTTTCGGGAATGCGGGGCAGGGTCCGGGCGGCGTGTGGATTGATTCTTTTGTGAAAGAAGTACTGGTTCTGGAAGAAGGCGAATGGAAAATCTTCAAGAAAGAAGACTGCGATTTTAGTTACCGCGAGAGCACCTTCAAACACGGACCGGAAACCGGAACGATTATTTGGGAGGTGCTGCTGGAGCTCCCGAGCAAGCCGGCAGCTGAAATTGAAGAGACAATCAAAGCGCTCCTCAAAAGGCGAATTGAAACACAGCCGCATGTGAAGACAGCGGGGTCGTGCTTCAAGGCCATCAACAACACTCCTGCCTGGATGTTGATTGATGCGGCAGGCTTGCGCGGCCACAGCGTGGGTGACGTGCAGATTGCGGAAAAGCATGCGAATTTCCTATTGAATACGGGAAAAGCTACGTTTGATGATGCGGTGAAAATCGTGCAGAACGTGAAGAGCGCGGTCAGTGAACCACTGGATGTGGAGATGCGGTTTATAGGCAATGACGGATCTCTTGTGTTCTGAAAAAAGAAGAGGACACTGCGCCTTAATGCGAACGCTCGATGAAACACGCGACAACGCTGAACAGAAGATCCTTGTAGATCCGGATGATGAATCAGTGGAAGCGGGAATCATTCGAGACTGGAAGTGCTACAACATCACTGTTGAAACATTGCGAGAGCAGCTGCGAGAACGATTTCACATACCCAACACTTTTAAAATGGAAGTGCAGAGGCAGGGCGTGGTGGTTCCTATTCCCGATTTGGGAATACAAGAAAAATTGATGGAGATTGGCGTCTGGTTCTGTTTTGAAGATCACGTTGGGAGTCCCACCGTGGAAGTTGCCCTCATGCGGCGCCAGCCATCGCAGGAATATTGGACGAAAGGAAATGGGCTCCATCAATACCTGGACCCGGAAAAAATTCCTGAGGTCCTGGATGCCATGCTGCAACAGGTAAACTGGGGTCTTATTGCAAGCATGGGACGTGTCCGATTGTGGAAGCCAGTGGAAGAGATTCAGAAGGGCAGATCTTCCACCTTGATATCCGACGCGTACGAGATATCCGGTACGCTCGCAAGAGACGGTGACGGATCGTCTCCGAAGGAAGAAGTACCTGTCGAAGATGCACTCTGTCTTGCAGGCATAGCATCCGCCTGGAAGGATTCACCGGCAACGGGGTTACTGACTCCCAGGAGGGACACGGTCTCTCCAATGATTTCTGTGGTGTAGCGCTTGGCGCCGGCCTGGGTTTCCCAGCTTCTGGTCTGCACGCGTCCGGACACGAAAATTTTGCTACCCTTGCGGACGGTTTGTGAGACTTCTTCTGCTAAATCGCCCCAGACAACCACATTGTGGAATTCGGATTTCTCCTTCATTTCGCCGGTTGCTTTGTCCTTCCAGCGGTCGTTGGTGGCAACACCAATCGTGAGCACTTTCTGGCCGCTTGTGGTGGTGCGCATTTCGGGATCGCGGGTGACGTTTCCGATAATATCGGCGCGGTTGCAGGCACTGAGAATGTGCTTCGCGCCGCTTGGTGGAGCAGTTTGTCCGGATTTGGGGTCGAGGAGGATCATTTCTGCGGCAACAATTTTCGTCTTGCTGCGCTTCTCTCCGCTCTGTTCGTCGTCCCAGGAATCGGTCTGCAGACGTCCTGCAATAAAGACCTGCGATCCGGCGCGCATAAATTGTCCGCAGACATCAGCCAGAGCACCCCAGACAGTGACAGTATGGAAGCTCTTGCCGCTCAGCATTTCGCCGGCATCGGAACGGAAAGAAACGGGAACGACAAGATTCAAATCGGTCACGCTGGTGCCACCGGGAGTCTGGCGGACAGTGACGGGCTGTGTCTGATAACCGATGAGCTGAATGCGGTTGAGAGAGAACATGGGAGTTTAGGAAAAAGTAGTGGGAGTTGAGACTAACTGTCTGAGAGAGGTGTGACAAGCAAGAATAAATGACCTTGGTTATGGGTTATGGGGAATCAAAAAAAGAAATTCCAAGCCCGGTAACCGATAACTCATAACCCATAACTTGACCGGAATTTTCATAACAACAAATGAATAATAAAAATCAAAACAGAATTCTGTACAGCGGCTTCGGGGTTTTCCGCTTCTGTTCTATACTATCTGCCACGATGCAGCGCGGTCTTCACCTCACCGTCGTGGGAACCTTTCTGTGCCTCTCGGCCACAAGTGTTTTTGCGCGCGAGTCGCTGAAAATCGACACCGACAAACCGGCGGATTTCCAGGCGATTCAGGATGAGCTTGATGAGATCGATAACTATCTGTCCGATGTGCAGTGCGGCGGGTTCGATATGACCGAAAGTGTCGCAGGGAAGATTGCGACTGTCACCGGTGTGCCGGGCAGAAACGGCATCTGGTACGCAGCCCCTTTGTCCGGTATGGCACTGCGGTCGGACGAGAATGCCAATGGCAATCGTGATGATGATTTTGTGTATCCGGATTCAGCAACGGGCTACGGCACAGCCTGTGTACCGGGCACATCGCAGATTCCAAAAAGCGTCTGGCGGCCCGGCGGCTCCCTGCCCAATCAGGTAATAAAAACAACCATCACGTTCCCCCACCCGAAATTTGAAGATCCCTCCTGTCGCTGGCGGGCAAAAAATTCCGCAGGGAATTTCATCAACAGCGCTCCGGTTGTCCCGCTGGAAGATGATACTCCTGTCCCCCCATTCGAAGAGCTGACAGAGGGCACTGACCGCACTCCTCCCGGAGACCGCCATAGTCCGGAATTGTGTCAGGAATTTTGCGGGTACATCAATACCTGGCAGTACAGGGATTGTCTGGAAGTAGGCGACGCAACTGATGAAGCAACCGGTACCGCCTACAACGTCTGTTTGCGCTGGGGCATCCGCTACCTGTGCAGCGATCAGGAGGTGACCGATAGCGGCGGAGCCTGCAACCCGGGGGCAGCGGACAAGGGAAATGCCAGACAGTGCCGGGGGGAGGAATGCCGGTGCATGCGCCTGAAACAGGATGTGGATGAAACGGTCAATCCTCCGACCCCCACTCTTGGTTGTGTGCCGAATCCGGGAACCGGGCGTCCGCTTGAAAGCTCCGTCTACTACTCCTATTTCCGCCGCTACTCGGGCACTTTCTCGCGCGATGCCGTGCCGAGCGACGGACCCGACGACGACACGGCGCGCAGCAGAGTGCAGGTTGCCTGCTACGGTTTTTACGATGAGTTCGATCCCAAATTCCACCAGACCGAAACAAAGGACCGGCGGTGCGTGATCAACGTGGATGTCTCAACCATGCGCGATTCGCAGATGGGCAAAGGCAACTACGGAGAAGATATTGAAAACATGATCGATACCGATCCGGTGAGCGGCGAAGAACAGCGCGTAAAAGAAGATGATGCCAAAGATCTGTGGTACCTGAAACTGGGCTGGGGATTTTCCCTGCTGAAAGAAGACGTGTTCGAAAGCGATTACAACAACGATCTTGCCGCTGTGTTTGGTGACACGCATAATCTCGACCGCGCAAAAATGACCGGCAGCTGGCCCGTCTCCCGCGACGGCAACTCTCCGCATCTGGCAGTGTCTGATGGCACCCGTGCTTTTGACGATACCGGTGAGCCGCGGATTATAAGTAACTGGCTGCAGAAGCAGTACACGGATATTACCGCGCTGCTGCATCCGCCCATCGTGCGTATCGTCCTACCGCCTGCATATTCCTTCGGGGCTGATGCGAAAGATCCGCTCTTTGCCGCGCAAAGCAGCAGCTCAAGTGCCAGCAGCATGTCACCCAAAGATGCTGCGACCGGAAAGAGGAGCAAGCGGATAGAAATCCAGATTGATGCAAGGGAGGATATTCTGGGGGAAGTTCTTGGAGTCATTGAACGATCATTCCTCGTGCATCTGGAAGAAGACCCTGTTCCTGCGCTGGTCGTGGCGGCATCGCCGACGGAACTGCGGTCCCGCGCCATGCAATGGTGCACGTGGTACATGCAGGAAAGCGGCGAAAAAAATTGTGATACCGCGCCGCCGGAAGTGCGCAATGTGATAGACAAGCTGCAGACCTACGCCGATGACATCGAAAAAGTGCGCGAGCTCCGCGCCGTCCTTGCACGCTACGCAGGCAAAGTGATCGACATACAGACAGCGCTCACCAAACCGATCAGCGAATGGATGGTGACAAACCTGACCGCCTACAACGACTACATCCGCGCGCAAATCCGGCTTGGTGCGGTGGCGGGGGAAGCGTGGAACGATGTCCGGAAAATCCTGAGTGATTTTCATGATGTGACCAACATGCCGTGGTGCATGAACCAGCGTTTTACGAGTGTCATCTATTCCATGCTCGACCGCTGGATGCCATCCCGCGCAGATAACGGCAAACTGACTGCGGACGGCTTGCCGAATCTGACCGCGAAGCACAGGCAGGATGTAATCATCGACTTCTCCCATCTGCGCTACATGACAGGCTCTCTTCTGCTGCCGGTCCTGAAACCGGTGCAGGTGCGCCTGAAATACCCTCGTTTACCGGCCTCTCTGTTGCAAACGGACCTCGACAAGATTGAACAGCTGCCCGACCTGCCATCGATCGATGACATCAAGACTGCACTGTACGATGCCATGAATACGCTGCCGGAAGTGACTGCATCGGCACCCATTCCGCCGCTGGAACTGCCCCCTGCGGATGCGGCTGTGCAACTGCAGACGGAGGCGACCATCCTGCAGATAAAAGATGTAGTCACGAAAATGAATGATAGGTACGACCGGTTCTGGAAGAGCATCGGGCCGCTCAGCACGGAAGAACCCGACGCGGGACGCGACGGCATTCCCGCCATGAAAGCAAAATTGGAATGTAAATTTTCAGACGAGGAGGACCCCACCTGCCAGCATGTGGAAATGGATTTGCGCGAACGCTTCCAGCGCATCGGTTCACGCAAAATGGTCTTCCTGCGCGAAGACTACGCCTCCGACGCACTGAGCCAGTTGTCCCCCGCCGCCTGCCTGCCGCACGACGATGTGTGTCTGCTGTTGCACGGTGAAAAAAATACGGAGAGCTTCCAGTGGGATATTATCGGACCGAAGATTATGCCGGACCCTGGTTCCGATGCGCGTGCCGGTGTCCGCGATGCAACACTCCCCACTCCCATTGGCAACATCAATCCCGACGACTTCCCGCCGTACGATACGGACATCAAAGATCTGCTGCAGTTCTACGATGTTCCGAAACCTTTGAATCTTGTCCCCTGATTCTGTGACTACAATGCTTTCCCGTCTCGGCTCCGCATCGGTCAGTGTCCTGCTGACAGTGTCTGTAATGATTCCGGTAGCATCGGCACAGACAGTAAATACATCGGCGTGTCTGACAGAAACCTACACCGCGCTCTCGCACGAAAAAAACCTATATCGCAGTGTGCTGTTCGGACAGAAGAAATCGGCGGACCTGCCTGTGGGCAGTACACGGACGGATATTGAAGGCAATACCTGGATGAAGAAAGGCAACAACGCCTGGCGCTCGCTGGGGGACGGATTCAAAAACACCACCTGGAGCGACGGATTGATGGACACCCGCGCAGATGCACCCGCACGCAGAGGCCTTCTGGAAACAAAAAAAGTGACGACATCGGAACTGATCCCCGCCATCACGCAAGCCTTCCGTGCGTATCAGTGCAGATTGCGCAGTGTGTGCGGAGCCGCGCGTGATTCGCAGAGTGCGGCAGAAGGAACCACGACGCTGACGATTAAAAATGACGGCTGTATCGATATTGATCAGCCGGTCCTTCCGGCCTGCAACAACAACATCTTCCTGACGGCGGGCACGGACACCTGTACGTCGATCATCGACTCCATGCTTGCGCAGGAAGAGCAGGCGCTTGTGCTGCTTGTATCCTACGACGCGTCGTACCGCACGGTCGTACAGTTCACCGGTATTTTCGAAGGATTCCTGACAGACTTCCGCTTCCCGCTGATTGAACCGCTCTGGCAGACGGTCCGCGCGTTCGGCAACTTCTCCAATATCCCCTGTTTCATCGGTCAGTGTGATGAATAAATTCCCCGCACTCCTGACGGCCGCACTTCTTCTTGGCTCCTGTGCCGGCAGCCTGGGACAGGCAGTCGATGCTGATACCGGACGGCTGGATGCATGCACCGCAGAAGGATCGCCGTTTGAAACACTGCCCTTCAGCGAGTGGATAAAGACCTACCATGAAACCGTTGATGACGTGGTGGAATCACACGTGGAAAGTCTGCGCGATATCAATACCACCCAACTCCAGTGCACGGCAGACGACTACGCATCACTGGTGAAACCGACCGATGCCCTCTTCAGTCTGGCTGCTTCCCTTCCCGCCTGGGAGAGCGAAGTCCGGAAGAAAGCGCTGTCGGAAACGGAGATCGGACCGGTGCTGTTGGAATATGTGCGGGTTTACGAATGTGCGCTGAATGAACGGCGGAATTATCTGAGCATCATTATCCCGAAGGAATGGCGCAACGATCCGGCCACATCGTCAGATCCCTTAAGTTGGCTGGATGCGGACAGATCCGCAACGGAGCAGCAGCGCATGATTGATCATGAACTGCTTCTTGCACGTCCCGCTCTCGACCGCACGCTTCTTATGCTTGGCGGCTATGACCGTCTGCGTCCGCTCAGTCTGGATATTGAATGTCTGAAACGCACATCGCTGGATATCCGCAATATTCTGGGGCTGGTGTCCCAGGCCACCGCCTGTCTGCCGCGCATCCGCGATGCCAGAGGCAGCCTGCGTGATCTTCCCGATCTGCCCACGCCATGAAGCGCATCCTGCTGCTGACCGGCTTCCTCCCGCTGCTTCTTGCAAGCCAGACGGTCTTTGGTGCGAGCAGTGCGTCATCGTCTTCGGCACCCTCGACGCTCTACGAACGCATTAAACAGGAAACGGAGCAGGAGCTTGTAACAAACACCGTGGAACCGGAAGTTGTCGCCTACGTGCGTGCAGTCATGCGGACACTGAATGAAACCGTGTCGGACGACGATGTCACTGCGGCAGTCAAAAAAGATGACACCCAACTCTGCGGCACCCGTGCAATAGGAACATCGGGCAAAACCCAGATGGGCTGCGCCGAACTCGGCAACCGCATCCGGAGTATTGTCGCTCAGGAGCAGCGTGTCCGGGCGCTCGGACGCAGTCTGCAGCTTGTCGCAACCAGCTACGAACTGCCGATTTCCCATACTCCAGGACAGGGCGTGCGGCTCGTGCAGGATATCCGCGGCATTGTGAATATCTGGGGAACAGAGGCGACAGGGACGGGATCGGCGGCACTTTCCGGATCGGGAGCGCGTACGCGCACGAAAGCAGTGGACGCCGCCGTCATGCGTCCGCTTCTGGAAACACTCGGCAACGCTCTGCGAAACCTGAATCCGGAACAGCGGACCGCTGCCGTCTGGCGCTACCAGTACGGTGTCCGCCTGGTGCGTAACGACCGTCTGCCCGATTTCCCGAAACCCTTTGAAGACACGGTGAGCGGACCGGGGACGGAACGGCAGTATCTGTTCAACCGGTGGGCCGCTGTTGAAAACGCCCTCGCGGCAGTGTGGAACGCCGTCAAAAACAATGCCGCCTCCCCGCCGCTTCAGCCCAATGAAACTATCCTCTACGTATTCCCGGATACCCTGCTGAAAGAAACGCTTCCCGACAACATACTTGTCTGGGTGCGGACCGACGGACCCGGTGTACCGCAGCGCTTTGGGGACAGCGGATTACAGTGGATTCTGCCGCTCGAACCCGTTCTCCCGTCGCTTCTGAATACCGGAGGCGATCCGATTCGCGGAGGAACCTATCCCCCGCCACCCATGGATGGAACATTGCCTGCAGACGGACGTGGCCTGTGTTCCGATCCGGAAAGCGCCCGCGGATACCTCTGCCGCGCCTTTACTCCGGCAAGCGGAGAAGCCTGTCCGGCAGACCCCGCCAATCCGCTTGATCTGGCCAAGATCAATCTGGTGACCTGCAAGGATGAGACGCAAAAACACACTACTCTTGCGGGTCCCGACGTTTGCCGCGGCATCGCATACACGGAAAGTACGTTTGATCCGGCCCGCAATTGCTATGTGGAGACCGTCTGCAAAGATACCTGCGGTCCGGAAAATGCTCTGGCAACTGCTTCGTATAAAAATAATGAGGGAAAGATTGAAGTGTGTATGAATAACGATATGAAAGGCGTGAACGGTTCCTACGCGCTCTACCATGAACTGGTGCATGCGTATCAGTTCTGCCATATGCCCGCACGCATCACCCCTCTGTATGATGACATGTCGTACGATGAAGCGGCGGCGGCATGCTGCCGGATTGAAGGGGAAGCCTACCGTGCCCAGTGCGACATCATCGAACAGGACGGCGGCTTCGATGGAAAGTCATTCGCAGGCATTCCCATCAATGCAGAAACCTGTGCGGAAGTGTCGACCAATGAAGGCTGTAAAAATATCAAATCAAACGGACGAAATCTGCCGGGATGTTTTATGAGTCAGACGTATCCCGACGGATTCTGGACAGCCGCTTTCGAGGCAATGAAAAACAATCCGAAGGACCTGCCGACCACCTGCCCGGATATGATCGATCCGGAAAAAATGGACCCGCGGGTAGCGGAACTGATCGATGCCATTGAAAAGCGCCCCACCGTCTGCCAGCCCGGACAGACGGATATCTATGCCAACCGCATCGGCAATAACATGTGTTACATCGGACAGTGCGTGGAAGAGACGCTGGAGATCTACCGCACGACAGGAGGCCAGACACCCGCGACTGTGGGGGATGAAATCGCGCCGTTCCACGATACGATCACCGGTGCACCGCTCGGCAACGCCGTCATCAACCCACCGCTCACACCGCCCATCCTGCCGCTCTACCGTCCGCAACTGGTGGTGCAACAACTGGAAAGCGCCATCTGCCAGCTGCAGGGCCTGCCCCCTCTCACTCCTAGCATCCTCTGCATCTACAACCCCTCGCGCAATATTCTCTCTCCCGTGCTGGATTACATCGGACAGGCGCAGAGCTTCCTGCAGGGATCGCAGTCGGAAGCGGACTCCACCAGCAGGACGCTTTCCCTGGCTCTCGGTCTCGGGTCGCGTCTCGGCACCACCATGTACGCAACGGAGCTGCACCTTGTCAGTCGCTCGCTGGCCGATGTATTGAATACAGCCGTCTCGCTTTTCAAGGAATTGGGTGCTATCGAATTCCCGACAGAAATGTGCCCGACAGATAACACGATTGTCGTTCCCCCCGCTGCTTCGTAACATGCGCCGCCTGCTGCTCCTCTTACCGGCCCTTGGTCTCCTCACCGCACTTCCTGCGGAAGGTGCATCGTCCACTGCCTGGAATACCAGCGTACAGTGCACAACAATTCTCGGACTGGAAAGCGTGTCGGAGTATACGGAAGAAGTGCTGCTGCGGGCGGATGAAGCGCTGACCGCCGCACACGATCTGGAAACCGACACAGACTTCCGGCTGTTTCCCTGGACCCGGGAAGTGCGGTCGTCATTTGCAAAACTGATCGATGTCCACCTGCGCCTGACGCAGCAGGCCGACGACCTGAAAACCAACAGTGCCTGCCTGCGTTTCGACCTGGCGGCGATCGAATGCAAGATGGATCAGGTGCGCAATGAGTTGTCCCTGCAGCTCGACCGCGGCTCCTACCAGGCCATCATGCGCCTGCAGAAGCTGCTGCTCTTTTTGAATCAGCGCTACGCGCAGCTGTCGTCCGGCGCACTCGATCCGTCCTACAAAGACCCGTCCTGGAGCACACCCGAGATCTTCGACGACCCGGCAGCCGATTACACGGAACCGATGTGTCCGTACAATTCGGACTATGCCCCACCCCAGCAGAACGGTTACGGATGCGACATTGATGTGCTTGCGACGCGCACCGCTTTCACACCGCTGCGCACGGAGTATGACGCACTCCGGATTATTTCAGACCAGCTGGAGACATACCGAGCGGAAGCGGCGGAATTCCTGGAGGTGCAGAAAAGCATCGATGAACTGTTCCACAAAACATCCGCTCTTCCCGACCCCCCAGCCCCGCGCACACATCTCCGCGCATTCGGCTGCGGCTGGAAAGGCGGTCTCTGTTCAAACGACCCCACCAGACATTGCCAGGGCAGTACCGACTGCGGCGCAGGAAACAGCTGTCTGTTTCCAAACAAAGTCTGTGAAAACAATACGGCCATGGTCTGCACGGAAGACATCGCCTGTCTGACAGATGCAGGGGCGAATGTCGGACCGTGCATTGAACAAACCGAGAAGACCGCCGCCGCAACGGAATTGCGCGGTCCGTTCTCGCTTCGGAAAAAACATCTCGATCTGCTGATGGATTTCATGGCCGGGCGCATCCAGGAAGGCAATAACAGACTCTTCAAAGACAGCCTGAAAACGGTCAGCGAATTCGATATCAGCCAGACAGCCGCACGGGAGAACCGCTCGACTGACGACCCGTTCACGGGTTCCATTCGTTATGCCACCCGCACTCTCTATGCCCTCTGGAGCCGTATTCAGGGACAGGATGAGGCGACCATTTTCCCATCTGCCACAGACCCGCAGCTGGAAGTGGCCAATACGCTCACATCGCTGCGCGACGCCGTTGGAGATCTTGCCCGCCTGACACGCATGGGCGGCGACCGCACGCTCCGCGGATTTGTCGTGAAGTATGCCTATTTCCTCCGCCGCAGCTGTGTCTACAGACCCTGCAACGCCAGTCTGAATGAAATCCTGAAAATCGTCTTTGCAGACGAGTGCTTCCCGTACGCCGACGGCTCGTTCTTGAATGACAGCCCGGGCGACCCGCGTTCCACGAAATGTGCGGATGCGGCAGAAATAAGCGTTCCGTAACCTAACCCAAACCCTAACCCTAACCCCCAAAAGAAGGTATACTTTGAGCATGAAACCGGAAGATTTCGTCCACCTCCACTGCCACAGCACCTACTCCCTCCTGGAAGCCCTCCCGAGCCCGGAAGAAGTCGTGCTGCGCGCAAAGGAATTGGGGCAGACGGCGGTGGGACTGGCAGACAAAGGCAACATCTACGGACTGATTGAGTTCTATCAGTACGCACAAAAGCACGGCCTGAAACCGATTTTAGGAATGGAAGCCTATATGGCGGCGCGGACCAGGAATGATCGCGAGAGCGGGGTTGATACAAAAAGCTATCCGCTCACACTTCTGTGTGAAACCCAGGAAGGCTACGAAAACTTGCTCCAGCTTGCGACGCTCGCAGCCATGGAAGGCATGTACTACAAGCCAAGAGTCGATGCGGAGCTGATGCAAAAGTATGGAAAGGGTCTGATCATCCTGACCGGCCCCACCACCGGCGCAATGGGCCAGGCCGCCATTGCCGAAGACGGCGAGCGCATCAAGGAACTCGCAGCGCAGTACCAATCGTATGTCGGCAAAGACAATGTGTACTTTGAACTGATGGATCTGCCGAATGTGAGCGGGCAGGCGGAGGCGAATCAGCAGCTCATCAAATATGCAAAGGAACTCGGTATTCCGGTTGTCGCTACCTGTAACAGCCACTACTGCAGAATTGAAGATAACGAAGCGCACGACATTTTGCTCTGTATTCAAAAGAACGCGAACGTGTCCGACCCCGGCCGCTTCTCCATGCGCGATACCGATTTCTCCATGCGCCCTTTTGAAGAACTGGAGAAAGCATTCGCCCATGTTCCGGAAGCCCTCGAAAACACCCGCGTGATTGCGGACCGCTGCAATGTCACGTTCCAGTTCGGTGTGAACCGCATTCCCCGTTTCCCGGTTCCCACCAATCAGAGTGAAGATGACTACGTGACGGAACTCTGCGAGGCAGGCTTCAAGCGCCGCTACCCGAAGGAAACACCGGAACTGCGTGAGCGCCTCAACTACGAACTCAAAATCATCAAACAAGTCGGCTTCTCCGGCTATTTTTTGATCGTGCAGGACTTTGTAAATGAAGCAAAAAGCCGCGGCATTACGGTGGGCCCCGGACGTGGATCGGCGGCGGGTTCGATGGTGAGTTACTGTCTGGGGATTACCGGCGTGGATCCCATCCCCCACAACCTCCTCTTCGAGCGTTTCCTCAACCCGGAACGCATCTCAATGCCTGATATCGACTTGGACTTTGCCGATAACCGCCGCGATGAAGTACTCGAGTACGTGCGCGAAAAATACGGCAACAACCGTGTCGCACAAATCTGTACGTTTGGAACACTAGCCGCGAGAGCAGCCGTGAAAGATGTCGGCCGCGCATTCGGTCTGCCGTTTCTGGAAATGAACACGCTCGTGAAACTCATTCCCGAACGACCGGGAACCAAGCTGAAAGAAGCACTGGAGATTCCCGAATTCAAAGCAGTGTACGAAAGCAACGAGATCTACCGGAAAATTATGGACAACGCGCTCAAGCTGGAAGGCAAGGCGCGCCACGTCTCGGTCCACGCCTGCGGCGTGATCATTTCTCCGGAGGACTCCACACGCTTCACCGCTCTGCAGCGCGCGCCGAAGGACGAAAACACCATCATCACACAGTATTCGGCCAAGCCGCTGGAAGCTCTGGGGCTGCTCAAGATGGACTTCCTGGGTCTCATGAACTTAACAGTCATTCAGACTGCGCTCGAAATCATCAAGCGCACAAGAAACGAAAATGTGGAGATCGATAAAATTCCCATGGACAACAAACCGACCTTCGCACTTCTCCAGCATGGCGATACGACCGGCGTGTTCCAGTTGGAATCTGCAGGCATGCGGCGGTATCTGCGGCAGTTAAAGCCAACGGAGTTCGATGATATTACGGCGATGGTATCGCTCTACCGTCCGGGTCCGATGGAATGGATCTCCAGTTTCATCAAGCGCAAACACGGCAAAGAGAAGGTGCAGTATGTGCACGACGACCTCCGCCCCATTCTGGAACCGACGTTCGGTATTGGTGTGTATCAGGAGCAGATTCTTCTGATTGCCCAGGCGTTTGCAGGATTCACTCTTGGAGAAGCCGACATTCTGCGCAAAGCGATCGGTAAGAAAATCAAGAAAGAGCTGGACGCACAGCGCGAGAAATTTATTAAGGGCGCGGTCGCAAAAGGCTACAAAGAAAAGCTCGCGGAGGAAATTTTTGATGATGTCATTACACCGTTTGCCGGCTACGGCTTCAACAAATCCCACGCTGTGGGTTACGCGCGCATTGCGTACGAAACTGCGTACCTGAAAGCAAACTATCCAGCCGAATTCATGGCCGCATTGCTGAGTAGCGATGCGCAGGATACGGATCGTGTGATGATTGAGATTGAAGAATGCCGCACCATGGGCATCAATGTGTTGCCTCCGGATATCAATGAATCACTCAACCACTTTACGGTGATAACTCCCACCGGCACTGACGAAGAGGGGCTTGCCAGCCATAGCTCGCAGAGCGGAGGCTGGGCGATCCGTTTCGGACTCAGTGCGGTGAAGGGTGTGGGCGAAAGTTCGGTGCTGCAGATAATCGACGAACGTACGAAAGCCGGAAAGTTCACATCCATCGAAGATTTTGCGCGTCGCATTCCGGTGAAGATTCTGAATAAGAAACTGCTCGAGTCTCTCGCAAAAGCAGGAGCGCTCGATTGCTTTGGAGAACGCCGGAAAATTCTGGATAACTACACGCTCATTACTGATTACCGCAAAGGAGCTGGTGATGCAGACAGTGCCCAGGGTGATCTGTTTGGCAGTCTGGTGAAAGAAGATGATGAAGCAAAAATCGAATTCCCGGATACACCCGCAGCGACTGCCATGCAGAAACTGCAGTGGGAAAAAGAGACATTGGGACTCTATGTATCGAGTCATCCGCTTGCCGGTATGCGTGAATACATCAGCAGAAAAGCGCGGTTAATCGGTGATCTCACGATGAAAGAGGTGGGCAAGAAAATCACGGTCGCGGGCATTCAGGAAGGCATCAAAAAAATCCGCACAAAGAAAGGCGACACCATGGCAATCGTCATGCTCGAAGATCCGACCGGGAAAATGGAAATCACGCTCTTCCCGAAAACCTACGCCGAAATGGCGCCGACTCTCGAGCAGCCCGATACCGTGCTCGTGGTTGCAGGCACCGTCGACTACCGCATGGGCCAACTGCAGATGCGCGCCGAGGCACTCAAGCGTGCATCGCTCTCCACCATGATCAGCCGCGCGAAGGAGGACGGCATTTTTGACGAAGAAGAAGCGAAGCGCGGAATTTCCGTCTCACGCAGAATGCTGGATGAAGAGGAGGATGCTGTGGAACTGCTGGATGAAGAAGGTAACGTCATTGCCGGAGAAAAAGTGACCATCCGTACAACGGACGAAGGCGGTGATGATTTCCTGGGCCCTATTGGTAAATGGCTCTTTCAGAATATGCCGACTGACACACTGGAAGTTGCTCTTGGCTGGAAAGAAGGATCTGCACCTGCAACACCTGCTCCGGCAGCAGAGAGTGATGAGCCGGAAATCGATCACTCTTCCATTTCCATTCACACCATCGCCCTTCCCGCTCGCGCCCCAAAACAGTTACTGCTGGATTTGAAAACCGTCTTCCAGACATTCCCGGGAAGTGAACGTGTGCAGCTAAAAATCGGCGAACAGCTAATCCCGTTGCCTGTTACGATTGCGATGTCCGAAATTGTGGAACACAAGCTGGATGAGGTAATTGCGAAGTATAAGAATGCAGAAACGGCAAAGTAAAAGTCACGGCGTTCCTTGTTGACTACCGCTGGATGGAGAGGAGAATAAAGATTTGCGATGCAACCGCTTCTCATTGCTATCGGCATTATGCTGCTTTGCACTGTATTGTCTGAAGGAATTCTGTGGTGGATTTTCCGCCGCAAGCTGACCCCGCTCCTCTTTCCGCATGAACTCGATACATCATTCTTCCGTTTTCTAAGCCTCGCGCGCCTGCGTGCAATCGGCATTGCGCACACTGTTATCGTTCTCCTTTGCGTCACCTTCTGCCTGATCTTTCTATGGTAAGCACAGATGAACGCAGGCAGATCGATTTCCCTGGAAAAGACCGGGGAGAAGAATTCCAGTTCTATTTCCGCCAGCATTGGATCCGCCTGTGGTGGCCGTTTCGCAGGCTTGTTGTGTGGACACTGCTGATTGGTATCGGGCTGATCCTCACCAACACCACTTTCAGCAGTCCCGACGACGGAAACATGCGCCATGTCGCACTCATCATTCTCTGTATCGCTTTCCTCTACACCCAACTTTCCTTTCTCTCGTCGTTCTACAAATATTTTCTGTACGTCATCATTGTGACCGACAAAAAAGTACACCGCATCAAAAAAACACTGATGACTGTTGATGACCACCAGAGCATTGACCTGTGGACGCTGGAAGACATCACCAAAAATCAGCACGGTATTGTGCAGAATATGCTGGGATTTGGAACGCTCGTTCTTGTCATGCAAACACAGGACGCTCTGCGCATTCATTTCACTCCCTTTATTTCCACCAAACACGAAATGGTGATGCGCCTCCGGGAAAATGCCCGCACACAATTAGCGCCGGCCGTAGTCGTCCCCCAACCGCCGCCACCGACTGCGGAAGAACAAAAAGACAAGACGCAAGAAGCAAACAATGAATAAGTGCAAAAGAAGTAAAAATCCTTGTTTCTTTATTAATTTTCCACTTTGATTGTATCTTGTTTCTTGTATCTTCGCCGCCATCATGAAAATACTCCCCTTCACTAACGACAACCTCCTGGAAGCTATAAAAGTCCTAAAAGATGGCGGCGTCATCGCGCATGCCACGGAAACATGTTACGGCCTCGCGTGTGATTTGCGGGAGCCCTTGGCTGTCAAAAAACTTTTTGCTATTAAAGAGCGTCCGGAAAGTCAGCCGGTCAGCGGACTTTTTGCATCAGTCGATGCTGCAAAAAAATGGGTCGTCTGGAATGAGAAAGCAGACGAACTGGCAAAGCAATATTTGCCCGGCCCGCTCACCCTCATCCTCCCCGTCCGCGACGACGCTCCCGCCGCCATCTTTCCGACCCTGCTCAACCGCGCCACTATCGGCGTCCGTGTGTCGTCCCATAAACATGCGACACAGTTGGCACAAGAATACGGGGCGCCGCTCAGTACCACCTCCGCCAACGTCCACGGCAAACCCAATCCCTACTCCGCAGAGGACATCCTTGAGCAATTTAAGAATCAGCAGTTCCAGCCGGATCTCATCCTGGATAGTGGTGTTCTCCCGCAGGTTCCACCGTCCACCGTCATCAATCTGACAACGGATAATGATCAAACATTGAGGGCAGGAACAATCAAACTCTAAACCGAGACACATTCCAAAGTGGCCTCTTAGGGCCTTGCAATCTTTGACGCATAGGAGTACTCCGTGCGAAATCTTACTTTCTTACCCCCATTTTCTATGGCTTCCACATTGGAAGACACAACACCACAGGCAGAAACGATCGACGTCGTGGATACACCTAAGGCAGAGCCTGCCAGCCGTGAGGTCACAGACCACGATATTGCAAATTCTCTTCTGCTAGAGCTCGCTGACTCTCGTGCAAACTTTGGCCGAACACTTCGGCAAATGAGAGGTCAGAATTAAATTCTCTAGTCTGCGTCCGCCCTTTGGCGGACGCTTCACCGGGCCGGGGAGGGCTTACCTCATCCCGCTTTTTTGTCTATCCTGCAATCATGCACTGTCCCCGCTGCAAATCGCCGGATACCGCTGTGATTGACTCCCGTTTGAGCGAGGAAGGAAAGTCCGTGCGCCGCCGCCGCGAATGCCCGAAATGCGAACATCGCTTTACCACTTTTGAGCGTCAGGAACTGAGTTCGTTTATTGTCGTAAAGCGCGATGGCACCCGCGAGCCCTACATGCGCAATAAAATCGAGCGCGGCATCTGGCTCGCCTGCAGCAAGCGCCCGGTCACGCAGGAACAGATCGATACACTCCTTTCGACCCTGGAAGACAAATGGGCCGGCAGTCATCAGGAAGTGAAGAGTAGTGACATTGGCAATGATGTGATGCGCGAAATGAAGAAGCTCGACCAGGTCGCCTATATCCGGTTTGCGTCAGTTCACAGAGAATTTAAGGATGTGGAGGAGTTTAAAGAAGAGCTTGGGAAGTTATTTGAGAAGGCGGGGAAGAAATCAAAATAAAGGCATGTCAAAAGGGGCGGCCACTTGGCCGCCGGACGTCCCTGTCCACTTTCCCTTTACAGCTTTCCTGATATGAAGCTGTCAAGTTCGCCGTCGTCAGGAGGGGGCTTTTCTGGCTTATTTGTGATGATGGCATACGCGAGCGCGCTGCCAACAATAATCATGATGATGACTCTTCCTGTAGTGGAAGAAATCACACCGTTTCCATTCAGAGCCAGTACTCCAATAACCGAGACACAAACCGCCAAAACCATACCAACTGACCGTTTCATGATTGACTCCTGATGAGGATGGGGCAGAGACTTTTGCTACAATAGAATAAATCCTGTATTAATCAATACCTTCGGTTTCTCTAGCCCAAACCCCAGCTCCAGCCCTATACTCCAGCCCTATGCTACGCACCCACACCTGCGGCGAACTCCGCGCCACCCACACCGGAACCGACGTCACCATCTGCGGATGGGTCCACCGCCGCCGTGACCATGGCGGGCTTATTTTCCTCGATGTACGCGATCACTACGGAATCACACAGGTGGTGATCGATCCGGGGCAGCAGGATATTTTTGCGAGCGCGGAAAAAGTGCGCAGCGAATGGGTTCTTGCCATCAAAGGAACGGTGACGAAGCGTCGCGACGGAGCGGAGCGCACGGAAAACCCGACCGGCGAAATTGAAGTCGCTGCCTATAACATCGAAGTTCTTGCAGAGTCGAAAACCCCTCCGTTTGAGATTGATCAGGAGAAAGACGTGAACGAAGAACTGCGCCTGAAGTACCGCTTCCTGGATCTGCGCCGTCCGAAAATGCAGAAAATTCTGCACGACCGCGACCAGCTGATTACCCATGTACGCCAGTACATGCACGGACTCAACTTTACGGAAGTACAAACACCGATTCTTGCGAACTCCAGTCCAGAAGGTGCACGCGACTACCTGGTGCCAAGCCGCCTGCATCCGGGAACCTTCTATGCTCTCCCACAAGCTCCACAGCAATTCAAGCAGCTCTTGATGGTTGCCAACCTCGACCGCTACTTCCAGATTGCCCCCTGCTTCCGCGACGAAGACCCGCGCGCCGACCGCCACCCGGGAGAGTTCTATCAGCTCGATTTGGAAATGAGCTTCGTGCAGCAGGACGACGTGTTCGGTGTGATCGAACCGCTGATGGTGAAACTCACGGAAAAGTTTAGTGACAAGAAAGTGGTCACCACTCCGTTCCCGCGCATCACCTGGAAAGATTCCCTCAACCGCTTCGGGTCCGACAAACCGGATCTCCGCTACAAGATTGAACTGCAGGACGTAACCGACATGGTAAAGGACTGTGGCTTCTCGGTGTTTGCAGATGTCGTGAAAAAGAACGGCATGGTGAAGGCAATCTGCGTGCCGAAAGGGGCAGACTTCAGCCGCAAAGACATTGATGAGCTGACCGAAACCGCAAAGACCTACGGCGCAAAGGGGCTTGCGTACATTCTTGTGAAAGAGGGTGAACTGCAGTCCCCAATCGTGAAGTTCCTCGGTGATGATCTCGCAAGGAAGATTGTTGATGCCATGGGCGCAAAGACCGGCGATGCCATCTTTTTCGCCGCTGATGTCTGGCTGAAGGCCTGCACCGTCCTCGGACAGGTCCGCATTCACGTCGCAAAGAAGCAACAGCTCACAGACAGCAAACTCGCGGCCTGGGCCTGGATTGTCGACTTCCCGATGTACGAATGGAACGAGGCCGACAAGAAGATCGACTTCTCGCATAACCCGTTCTCCATGCCGCAGGGCGGAATGGACGCGCTGATGACCAAAGACCCAACCGAGATTCTCGCTTACCAGTACGACATCTGTTGCAATGGATTTGAACTGAGCAGTGGCGCCATCCGCAATCACCGTCCGGACATCATGTACAAAGCGTTTGAGATTGCCGGCTACAGCAAGGAAGAAGTTGATGCAAAGTTCGGCGGCATGATCCGTGCCTTCGAATTTGGTGCCCCTCCACACGGCGGCTGCGCTCCGGGACTCGACAGACTTATGATGGTGCTGTGGGAATGTGACAGCATCCGCGATATCTATGCCTTCCCCAAAAACGGCAAAGCCCAGGACGCTATGATGAATGCGCCGTCGACTGTGAGCGACAAGCAGCTGAAGGAATTGCACATCAAGCTGGTTGATTAAAAAATCCCCTGCCATCGAATGCGACAACAGGGGCAAAGGAGATCCTTCTGTCACTCGAAGCCAAACGGCATCAAGTGTTTGCGGGAGCTAAGATCGCTGCCACTTCTCGACTCCACACCGCTTCTGACTGACTGACATTAATAAGCGGCACACTCGATTCGTGAACTGTGCGCAATACCTGGCCCAGGCGTTTCACACAACCGTCGTGGAGACAGAGAACGGGACAGTGGGCAAATTTGCCCACTGAGGCCACTGCCGCCAACGCCTCATCGGAATTCGTTGGGATCACAATCGCGATCATGTCAGGGTTCTTATTGCCGGCAGCAAGAACCTCACGACTCGTTCGATCACTGATCACAACATCATCGCCAAGAACTCTCAGGCCACCTTTCAGTCGTAGCGTTGCAACAACACCAACTCCTGCCTGGTTGATAAACCACACATCCATCGTTCAGCTCATCTTTCTGCGTTAAAAGGATCAAGAGACACGTATACCAAAATACCCTTGGTTCATAGGGCACACGTGGCCGCATTTTGCATATTTCACCCATTTTTTCAAGGGTCGCAGCTTTGATTTTTTGCAAGAATTTTTTCGGTCAGAGATGCTGAGCTTTTGCGTCATAGTTGCATGCCCCCCAAGTCTCTCATTGCCGCCGGCACTGCTTTAGTCGCCCTCATTGCTGTTATTGCCACCCAATCCTCCGGAGGAGTGTGGCCCATTGAAGACGGTTACTACCGCGCAACTCCATTGCACTTTGGTTTGTACGTGACTCCCGACCCGGACCAAAATCCCATCGATCCACCGGAGCGCTTCACCGGCTACCACGTCGCGACGGATTTTGAAATTACGGAAGATGAAGCAGATGAAGACATTGCCGTCTACGCAGTCTGCACCGGCACCGGTGTGTATGCAGGATTCGCAGGCGGGTATGGCGGACTGGTTGTGCAGGAGTGCATGCTGGATGAACAAAAGGTCAGCATGATTTACGGCCACCTGGCAGTCGCATCACTTCCTCCGAACGGCACGCTCCTTACGAAGGGCCAGCAGATTGGCATTCTGGGCGCAGCACGCAGTACCGATACCGACGGAAGCCGTAAGCACCTGCACTTCGGTATTCACAAAGGCTGGGGCAGCAACTACCACGGCTACGCACAGTCCGAAGCGGAAGTGAAAGAATTCATCGATCCCCTGAGCGTGTTGCCGCTCTGAGACACCGCTATACTAATGTGCGATGCGTCAGACACTGCGATGGATCATCGGCATGTTGCCAGGTTTCCTGATGATTCTTGTGTCTGTCGGGTGGTACGCACTGCAAAACGATGGACTGCAATCGCCCGTGTGGCAGGTGCATCACTTCGACCATGCGGACTACCGCTTTCTTGCGGAACACTTCTGGCACATTCCGCATGACCTTTCGACGTACGCACCGGAATTTGCGGGAAGTTGGGGAGAGTATCTGACACGGGTACCGTTCCGCGATATTGGCGTTGGAACCTACTATCTGGTGAATGCCGCGTTCTACGGCATGACACACGGTCTCCCGAGCGTGCATCCGGACCAACTGGCAACATGGATTCCCGCCAGTCTGATTCTCCTGCTCTGTGCCGCCTACATAGCGTTCTATGTCGTCTGCAAAAAACGTGCGGGGACACTCTATGCGACCATCTGCTTACTGGCGCTGCTGACCATTCCTGGTTGGACACTCACGCATGAACTTATTTCCGAGCCATTCCTGCGGATCTGCTTTGTGCTGCTTCTGACACTCACATTATCCATCGAAACTATCCGGCGATCTGTTCCTGCGCTGCTCGCCCTATCGCTCGTCCTCTTGTTGACGATGCACATCAAAGCACAGTGGCTGCTCCTTGCACCGCTCATGTCTGTTGCCCTCCTTCTCTCCTATCGCCGCGATGTGCGGTCAGCTCCCGTCATCAGTGTTCTCCTGCTCATGTTCATTCTCCCCCTCACCTTGATGATGATCCATACGATTGGCTGGGGAACTGCAGCACTCACGCCCGGCAAAGCGCTGCATATGAATCTAAAAACCGATGGCGCGTACGTAGAAGAATTTTGTGTCGATCATCCGACATCTACAGTCTGCAATCCATCGAGTGATATACAGCGTGACGGATGGTGGCGGCTGCCTCTGGGGAATGCAGCGCCTGTTGATGAGCTCAATGCATTGGACAGTGGCGTTACATCCTCTGTACTCAGTAATCCCGTTCAGCTGCTGAAAGACATCTGGTCTGGCGTAATGCACACTACAAACTTCCCGGACTCCCTGCCGCGCAATCCCTTCCTCCTTCTACTTGATCTGCTGACAGTGCTATTCCTGATAGTTGGTCTTTGGTCGCGCCGTACAGCTCTGCCTGCCGCCACTGCTCTTGGTCTCTGGATAATCCCCATCATCGCAAACATCTTTGCCGTCTACGACCCGCGCTACTACCGCCCCATGGCAGGCCTCCCGCTTGCCATTGCTATCTTGATAGCCTGCATGCTCTTCGATCCCGCAAGCAACATCAAAAAGTCGTGTCTGCGATCATCAATGCATTGATGATCTGTCTATGATAAACATTTGTTATTAAAGAGTGGCTTGCCAGCCGTAGCCCACAGGGCGAAGGCTGGTGCCGAGGAGAGGACTTGAACCTCCATGGGATTGCTCCCGCTAGCTCCTAAGGCTAGTGCGTCTGCCATTTCGCCACCTCGGCCTGGTTCCAGTTTACCTTAACCTTAACCTTATTCTTAATCTTCTTTTAGCCATTTCTCGAAGTTCTCTTTGCGCCGTTCGGCTTCCTGCTTCTTCTTGTCCTCCTGCCGCTCAATCAGGAGCTTCTTCGTGCCCGCATTCTTCAGAATCTCCTCTTTCAGATGTTTGGATTCCTGTTCAATGGTAAAGAGTCTGCTTGCCGTTTCTTCATCAAGTGTCAGCAGATCGCGCTTGCGTTCGTTTTCGATGCGTGACTTTTCCTGACTTTCTTTAAAGCGTGCGGCGCTGATCATGTCTCCGGCCCCGGCCCGGTCCTGCATGTGCCGCGCGGCATCGTCTGACTTCTTCCATTCATTGTGTGCATCAATTACCGCAAAACGTGCTTTCTCCTCAATCACCTTTCTGCGGCGGTCATCATCCACCCGCACCTGCGTCAGCTTGCGCTGCTTTTCGGATTCCAGATGATGGAGCGTACGCTGCGTTTCCTCGTCCAGCTGCCGTTCGTTGCGGTCGGCAATATCCGCCGCACTCTTCTTTTCCACTTCCGCCTGATCTTCAATTGCCTCTCGCTTGTCGCGGATTTTGTGGGCAACCGCCATCTTGTGCAGATTCGCCATGTATTCCTTCCGCTCGGCTTCTGCTGCCTCCCGTTTCTTCTGCTCTTCCGCAGCAAGCAGTTTCTGCTCTTCTTCAAGCTTGCGCCTCCGCTCCTCTTCATCGCGTTTCACATGCTGCTCCTTGCGCCATCCTTCGCGCTCGCTACTGCGGGCCTGCGCAGCAGCCACCTCTTCCTGATACGCTTTCTGATCGCGCTCCAGTTTTTGCTCTCCGGTTGATACCCGTTCAACGGCACGCGCCTTTTCCGCCGCAATCGCCTCTTCGCGTTTCTGCGTAATTTCATCCCACTGCGCACGCTTTTCCTCCATCAGCTTGCGCTGGGCAGCAGGGTCCTGCGATGAGGGATTTGGATTTGGCATTTCTCTTTATTATAGCAGAAAAGAACCCAAAAGATGAGCATGAAAAATCCTCTCTGTCGCGAAGTGAGGATAAACGGGCTTGATTCAACAATTAAGGTGCCGCACTGCCAATGCAGCCATGTTGAACGGTAACCTGCCTAGTTACACTTTTTGCGAAGGGCTTCTCGCCCACCTGTTTCCTCTAATGCGACAGAGAGGACGGCTATCCTAGATCGTAAATTATACTTGTCAATCTAGATGAAAAAGCCCCGCTATCACATCGGGTGGGGCTCAACGGCCGGGTGCAACGTCCTGAGGGGCTTGTTCATTGATCAAACGACCAATGTTTCATCCACAGGTCAGACCCTATAACTCAACCTACCTTCACCTTATAGATAGCGGGAATGATTATAGTAACAAATAATTAAATTACGTCAATCCTCCTGATCCTCAACCTTCTCCTTGACCTTCGCCTTCTGCGGCCGGATGAGCGCCTTCACCTCGATGGTCAATTCAGTGATGTAGTCCTTGTTGCCTCCTCTCTTGATGAGGTCTGTCTCCGCAATGCGGATAGTATTGCTGCTGATTTTCCATGCAGAGTTCTGCTGCAGAATGCGCATGATATCCATTGCCTCCACGCGCGGGCTGAGCGTGAGCACAATGTCTTTTTCCGTGCGCGTACGGTCTTCTGCCTTCACGCGAATCACACCGGCGCGGCGGCACGCCAGCTTGAGTCTCAGGACTGCAAACAGATTCATCACCTGTTTTGGCGGCTCACCATATTCATCGCGCAGGTCCGCTTCGAATTCTGCAAGAGTGGACTCTTCTTCGCTGGATGCGAGCTTCTGGTACACAGAAATTTTCTCGCCGCTGTCGGGAATATAAAACGTCGGGAGCAGTGCTTCGATCGGCAGGAGGATTTCTGTATTTTCCAATTCCTCTTCCACAATCGTGCCGCCGGATTTCATTTCCTCCACAGCGTTTTTCAGCATGCGCAGGTAGTGACTCACGCCAACGGTGTTCATGGTTCCCGCCTGACTGGCGCCAAGAATTTCTCCCGCTCCGCGGATTTCCAGATCGCGCATGGCTACC
Organism: uncultured Candidatus Peribacteria bacterium; assembly: GCA_964533375.1. Classification (GTDB taxonomy): domain Bacteria; phylum Patescibacteriota; class Gracilibacteria; order Peribacterales; family Peribacteraceae; genus CALREJ01. Next base: position 189,673 of record CAZHLW010000002.1, on the reverse strand, counting down.
TGGAAGCCGCTTCCGAGTTCACACGCTTCCACAATCGCACGCAGTCTCTTCTTCGCATCGTCTTTGAGTTTTTGGCTGTGGTACAACAAATATGCAAATGCCTGAATTTTCGAACGACCGACGCGCCCGCGGAGCTGATAGAGCTGTGCGAGACCGAATCGTTCTGCTTCGTTGACGATGAGCGTGTTGGCACGAGGAAGATCGATTCCGTTTTCGATGATGGTGGAGCTTACCAGCACGGAATATTTTCCCTGTTTGAAACTGAGGATGCGCTCTTCCAGATCTTCGGGTTTGAGCTGACCGTGCGCCACCACAAATGTCGCCTCCGGAATCTGCGCTTTCAATTTCTGCGCAAACGCATCAATGGTTTCCACTCTGTTATGCAGCACGAAACACTGACCACCGCGTTCGATTTCGTGCACAATCGCCTGACGCACCAAAGCATCACTGTACTTACGCACTTCGGTAATAATCGGGAGGCGTCCGGGAGGAGGTGTGGTAATGGTGGAAATATCACGGAGTTTATGGAGTCCCAAGTTCAATGTGCGTGGGATCGGCGTCGCAGTAAGAGTCAGGATATCCACCGATGCGCGCATCTCTTTAAACTTTTCTTTCTGCTTCACACCGAATCTCTGCTCTTCGTCGATGATGACAAGTCCGAGGTTCGAAAACTCCACATCGTCCTGCAGCAGTCTGTGCGTCCCGATCACGATGTTCGCCTTGCCCTTCCGTAGCCTCTCCAGTGATTCCTGTTGCTGTTTGGGGGTACGGAACCGTGAGAGCATTTCTATCTCCACAGAGAAGCCTTTCATGCGTTCCTGGAAATTGTGATAGTGCTGGTCGGCCAGAATCGTGATAGGCGCAATGACTGCAACCTGCTTTCCATCCTGCACTGCTTTGAACGCGGCACGCATCGCGACTTCCGTTTTTCCAAATCCCACATCTCCGCAGACCAGGCGATCCATCGGGTGATCGTCCTCCATATCGCGGCGGATATCGTCGATGGCTTTCATCTGGCCGGGTGTTTCCGTGTACTGGAACGCTTCCTCGAATTTGCGGTAGACCTCCGTATCCTGCTGATAAGCAAAGCCCTTCGCCGCCGCGCGCTTGGCGTAGAGTGCCAGCAGTTCTTTTGCGATCTCCTTGGTTTCATTGCGGATCTTCTCCGATACTTTCTTCCACGCCTGTTCCCCGAGTCTTGTCAGCACCGGCTCCTGTCCTTCTTCGTGCACGAACTTGCTCAGCTTGTCGGCCTGGTCCACAGGAATGAACAACTTGTCGCCTTCCGCATATGTCAGCTCCAGATATTCACGCACTGTCTCGTCGATGGTCTTTTGCGTCATTCCCTCAAACCGTCCGATACCGTGTTCCATGTGCACCACATAATCGCCAGCAGACAGTGACGTGAGGAAATCGAGCGCAAGCTTCTGGACTGATCGCTCCTTGCCGGATTTTCTTAGAGTGAAAATTTCGCGGTCTGTGAGGAGCGCACACTGCGAATCCGGATTCTGGATACTGTGCGGAAGAAGGTCTTCCTCGCCGGCCCCTACAATGGTCACTGCGCCGGGCTCGCGCTCTTTGAGAGAGAAACGAATACGCTCTTCCTTGAAAATTCCCTGCAGTTCCTCGCTTCTGCGGCTCACAATCAAAATACTCCACTTCTGCAGCAGCTTATCTTTCAGGTCATTCAGGAAATCGGTGAGGGTGTAGAACTTGAGGACAGAGAGATAGCGAAGGTGCACATGATGTTCCTGTGATTCCGGGAACGACGTGAAGCGGACAGATGACCCTTCTGTGGGAATTGGCAGTTCATCCAGGTCGTCTATAACGAGTAATCCGTCTTTCGGAAATTGCTCCCCAATCGTCGCCGTCTTCTCAAAGGTGACCGGCACAAGTGTCACTTCTTTTTCTTCTCTGTGGATGTCACCCTCCACACACGTAATTTTCTCAATCGCATCAAACTCAAACTGAATGCGGTAAGGATACGCAGACTGGATCGGGAAGATATCGAGTGTGTCACCGGTTTTGTGGTACTGACCCGGCGCTAAAATACTATCGAGCGCATGTTCATATCCGCGGGACAGGAGATCCTCCACAAATCCTGTGAAAGGCAGCTCATCCCCTTTTTTCAACTTCATGCTGCGCTTCTGGAGATCGCTATAGAGCGGGAATGTAGATTCAAAAACTTTCTTCGATGTCAGAAACACATTCTGCTCACCACGCATGAAGAGTAAAAATCTCTGAAGGGTATCGGTTGTGAGAATGGTATCTCCCTCGCCATCGTGAATATCCACAAAGGTCACAGGCTCCTGATCAAAAAATGCCAGCCAGTGCCGCAGCACATCCACCTGCGCCTCATCATCCGCAACAACCAGTGTCGGCTGCATCTTGAAATGCAGGAGGTGACTGATGAGCATCGCTTTCGCTGTTTCATTTCCTGCGCCCGAGATAACCAAAGATCCCTCTGCATACAGAAGGTCAGAAAGCTCCCGGTGAGTGTCCCTGCCAATGAGGAGGGAAGGTTTCATAATAAGTACTCCGGTGATGTGATACGAAAAGGACCGCCTCCAGGCGATTCTTCAATGCTACACGGTAAATTGCTCCGTGTGTTGAAATCTGTCTCAATTCTATTCTTTTCCTGAAAAAAGACAAGATGAAAAGATCAGCTTTCCTGCATGCGGAGCGGCATGATCAGGTGCAAAAACTTGTCATTCGCCGGAATATGGAAGACGGCCGGATGCATGCTGTCGGTAATATTCATCTCCAATGTATCCACATCAACATGCGACAGGAAATCGAGAAGGTAGCTGCTACTTAAAGCAATCTTTCCATCCGTTCCGGTAATTTCCGCCGGGATAGTTGTCTCATCTTTTCCAAGTTGTGTCTGCGGCGTGTGGATATTTGCCTGACCGTCGCTCAAGGAGAATGTGAGATTGTTATTCACTTCCTTTGCAAAATAGTGCATACGCTTCACCGCTGTTGTGAGATCGCGCGTGCTGATGAAGGCTTTGGTTGTATTTTCCTTCGGCACAATTTGGCGGTAGTCCGGGAATTTTCCTTCAATCAGCCTGGACACCAGGCGGCTGTTTCCCATCTGCATTTCAATCTGCTGCGTGCTTAAAGTAATAGTGACAGGAATCGCCTCCTTGCGCTCACCCTGCTTCTCCCCTTCTTCAGTCGGCGTTGCTTTTGCGGGTTTCTTGCTAGCCAGCATCACCTTCAATTCATCCAGCACCTTTACCGGAATAATGCAGGAAAATTCTTCCGCTACATCTGTGGGAATCATCACTTCGGACAAACGGTAACTATCGGTCGCAACCAAAACCAGCTTTCCCCCTTCCGTGCGCAAATACACACCAGAGAGAACTGGGCGCAAACTTGTGCGAGCTGATGCAAAGGTTACCAGGTTCAATGCTTCCAGTAATGGCGCAGCATCCAACTTAAACGATGTCTTCTGCTCCACCATGGGAATCGACGGATAATCTTTCGATGATTCTCCGGAGAGGGATGTCTTGCTTTGTTTTGATGTCACTTTCAATTGTGTGCCATCCACCGTTTCCAAAGTAATGTCCGGATCGGAGTTGTATTGCGCAAAGTTTAAAATCGCTTTTGCCGGAATAGTGATCGATCCTTCACTTTCCACGCTTGCCGCAAAACTTGTAATAATACTCACTTCCAAATCTGTCGCACTCACGGTGCATGTTTGTCCTTCGACTTTGAAAAGAATATTCCCAAGAATAGGTAATGCCTGTTGTCCGCTGATCGCCCGACTAACAAGTTGTATTCCCTGTAAGAAGTCTTGGGTATTGCAGGAAAATTTCATATGAATAAATTAATAAGAAAGTAACTATATTGAATTCATCATCATCATGCCACTATCAATTTATCTTCATTGAGGGTGCTGTCTGTGGAAATGTAAGGTCAAGGTTAAGGTTAAGGGGTGAGGATTGGCGATTTGGATGTTTTGAATAAAACAAAGGTGTGGGAAGGGTGTGGAAAACCCGTGGAAAAAACGGCGCGCGACGCGCTCTGAAGCCAAAACTCTAAAAATGGCTTCTACAAGCCATAATCAAAAAGATGTGTGTACAACTCCGGGCAGGATGTGCAAACCAGCTTCCCCGAGTTATCCACATTGCCTGTGGATAAGTTTTGTGCGCACCGAATAGCACTTTTTCGCATCCTGCTGATCGGATCGCCTGCAAAATTTTCAAATCACACAATTCCACCTATCCACATTCTTCACACATCATCACCTTTTCCACAGCAGTGTGGAAAGAAGAAAAAAAGAATGAAATCACAGATGACTTTTGTACTGTTCGCGTCCCGCAGGGGTTGGTGCTTCTGCCGTATTTTCACGGATATCCAACTCGCCATTTTTCATCTTCACAAAACTTCTATCAGGAACATCCCGGTCAACAAGAGTGCCGCTGCTTACAAAACTTCCACTGCCGATTTTCACGCCGGGATTGATGGCCACATGAATGCCGATGCGCGTATTGCGTCCGATGATGGTTCCCATTTTCGTGAGTCCCGTCGGCAATTTATCGTCTTTGTGAGTGGAGTGGATTTCCGCTTCATCCAGCCGTAAATTCCCGGTCACGGTTCCCGCGCCAAAGCTTACATTCTCTCCAATAATACTGTCGCCGATGTAGGTGCTGTGTGTCCACACATGATCGCACAGCAGACTGTTTTTTACTTCCGTGTTGTAGCCGACCACGCAATTTTCTCCCACCGAACTTCCACGCACGAGTGCGTTGTTGCCGATGATCGAATTTCTGCCGATGAACGCCGGGCCCACAATGCAGGCATTGGGCATGATGCGTACGCCCTCACAAATTTTTACCGGACCATCAATCACCACAGACTCATGAATGCGCGCGGCGGGATGAATGTTCTGTCCGTCGAGTGCCTCAAGGAGAATGGGGAGGAGGTGCAGCAGGTGCCACGGATACTTCACGGCCTGCCAGGTACTGTCGTAGGGAACTGCCTTGTACGTATGAGATTTGAAAAGCGTTGCGAGCGCCTTCTCGTAGCCGTAGCCGTCATCGCTCGCATCATCAATCTCCTGCAGTGCCTTGAGCAGTGTCGCGCCGTTTGCATGGTAATGGCAGACAATCGTCACAAGGTCGCTCGGTTCATTTCCTTCTCCCGGCTTCTCCACAATGCCCGTTACACGATCCCCATCAACAGATAAATACCCGCCCGGGAAATAGCGTTCGACTTTCTGTGCAAGGATGGCACCGTCGGCAGCTTGCCCTTTCTCAATAGTCATCTGATACGCCTCGGGATTGAGTACATCATTCGCGCCCACAACCAGCACCGCTTCATCGCCCACTGCAGGCAGCGAACTCAGGAGTGCGCCGCGCATGCCCTGTTCCAGTTTTTCCTGCTCAACCATCACCGCTTTCGGGAAAATCTTCCGCGCTTCATCCAGATTATTTTTACTGCCAATGAAGACAATGTCCTCGCATCCTGCTTCCTCCAGCCTATCAACAATATGCTGGAGCAGCGTCTTTCCGGCAATCGGGAAGAGCGGCTTTTCGGTAAGGGGCCAGAAGCGCGTGGATTGGCCGGCGAGGAGGACGAGGGTCTTCATAGAATCACCTAGCGCATCCCTCCGTGGGGTGCAATAAAGGATAGAACCATTATACGTTAGGTTACGCGCGAGGATAAGGGTAAGGATCGGCGAAATTGGCATTTATAAGTCTTCTTTGCCATCCATCGTCCACAGAACCGTCCCGGACATTGTCGTCTTGATAGGAATATCCATCGCCTTCAGTCGCGCCACAATCGACGGATGCGGGAGGCCGTAACTATTTTTTGACGCAACGGAAATCACCGCCAGTTCCGGATCAACTGCCAGAAGGAATCCTGTCCCACTCGATGTTCTGCTGCCGTGATGGCCCACTTTCAAAACCGTCGCCGAGACATCATTACCTTTGGAAAGAAGCTGGCGCTCAATCGACTCCTCTGCATCTCCCACAAACAGCACAGAGTCATTACCGTATCGTAATTTAAAGACGACGTTGCTGTCGTGAATTTCATCGACCTCTTCACCCAGGTACACGGGCGGCGGCCAGAGAAGATCCATCAGCAAATCGTCGCCCAGATCAATCTGCTTGCCGGGTTCCGGGAGGAGCACCGGAATTTTTTTCTCCGTGACGAGCGTGAGAAATTCTTCGTACGGACCGTTCTCGTATGCGGCTCCGCTGATGATGACCTGGCCGACCTTGTAGCGCCGCAAAACTTCCGGGAACGCGGCAATATGGTCGACGTGCGGATGACTGAGGACGAGGAAGTCGATGCTCCGGTCAAAGAAGGGCATTGCCTTTCCAAGTTGTTCGAGAGTGCGGAAATCCGGGCCGCCATCAATCAGAATCTGTTGACCAGACGGTCCTGTCACAAGAGCGCTATCTCCCTGTCCGATGTCGAAAAAGTGGACAGTGGTTACTTTGCTGTTTGGCGAAAACCAGACTTCGTGGAGCAGCAACAAAAAGATGGCACTTAGGATGGTTAATGCGATGATGGATGCTTTATGAGACATAGAGGAAAATCCGAAATTCGAATTCCGAATGGAAGGGTAAAGCACGAATGACGAATTTTAAATGGATTCATCATTACGTGTGTCTTCTGACGATTGCGCTGAATATCAATTCAAGCTCGTATGCTTCTTGCTCAAGACGTTTTTGTTCTTTTTGGAATGATAATTGATCGATGATTAGTGATCTGATCCAGAACACACTTTCTTTTGATTCTTTACGACAAATTTTAAGTCTATAGAAAAAATCCTTTCTGCTACACGCCTCGTTGGCCTCAATGTAGTTAGCTGCAACGGATCCTGATGATCGTAAAAGTTGTTTCAAATCTTCCGAATTTTCAAACGTCTTTGGAATTGCTTTTACAAAAATACGAACATCTCGAGAAAATTTCTGAGTTCTTTGCTCTAAATCATGCTTAGGAAATTTCTCATCATCTGACATAGGATTACTTTGATAGGCTTATTATTCATCAGTAAGAGGGAAAGATATCCGGAATAACTGTCACTTGCCCTTTCTCTCATTCTTTAGCCAAAAATCCTGTTCTATTCTCCAAAAGAACAGCCGTTTCCACATTCAATAATTCAAACATTCGCACTTCCATTCGGAATTCGAATTTCGTACTTCGAATTTACGCTGCAACAGCGTTGCGGCGCTTCATCACGGCGTAACCCGTTGCAGCACCGGTCATCGTCAGAACAAGCAGAAGGCCCGGCCCGGACTGCGGCAGATTGCTCTGCGGCTTGCCTGGCTTTGTGACCACACTGCCTCCAATGGGGCTCACGGGAGTGGTGTCGGTCTTCGGGAGATCCACAATTTTCTGGACGCCGTTTGAGACGGTGCCATCAATGTAGACGGCCTGAATGCGGAGTCCGAAGCTGCCTGCCGGCACGTGCGGAACGGTCACGCCGCTTGTGCCCTGGTCGAGCGTGCGGGTGTTGCCGAATGTTTCACCGCCGTCGGTGGTCTGCTGAATGCGGAAGCCCGCGAGCGTGCTGTCCTGCGGAGCCTGCCAGCTTGCCTGGATGGTATACAGGTTCTTTCCTTCCGACTGTGCGCGCAGACTGAATCCCGCCACATCGGCACCCGAGGGAATTGCGGGAACGGAACTCACAGCCGCCGCCGTGCTGGATACAGCCGAACCACCGTTCGTTCCGGACGGATCACCGGAGAAGAGCATGGGAGACTGGTTTTCATCCATCGTGGTCTGGGCACCGGTCGCAGGATCAGTTCCCGAGACGCCACTACCAATAATCACGACGTACGCAATGCCGCGCTGCTGCGGGAGGGTATCGAGCCGGACGGTCATTCCTTCGACCGTCAGGCGGGTGATTGTGAGTGTCTGGCCGCTGCCGTTTTCAATCGTGAAAGCCTGAAGTGCCATCTGCGGATCAATCGTCACTGCCTGGGAGAAGGTCAGTTCCACACCGGTTGCAGAGAGTGTGCGGACAGACAGAAGCTGCTGAGGGCTGCCAGCCGGGATCGACGTGGTAGGAGTAGAGGAGGCAGGGATAACAGGCGTGCCGACAGAACCATTACTGTTCAGCTGCACACTCGCCTCTTCGGCAAAGTATGGACTCTCTTCGCCCTGACTGTTCATGGCAAGGACAGAGACGAAGACTGTTGAGGATGTCGGGGTGTTTGCCAGTGTGTAACTGTTCACGCTTCCATCAACTGTATCGTAGTCATCGTACGCACCATCATTACTCAGGATAGATGCGTGGCTGTAGAAGACGCGGTATGCGCTGATCGACGGATCACTGACCGGCGTCCACGTGACAAGAACCTTTCCGCCCTGAAGCGAAGCAGTGATGCCCGTCACATTGCCGGGAGCGGCAGCTGCGACAGAGAGCGGGAGACAGAGGCTCACAAATGCGAGCGACAGACGGGAAAGGGTGGTCATAAAGTTTGTGTGAATGTTTCTGATTATTATAGCAAAAACGGGCTTTATGGGCAAGAATGCTCCCCATGGTCTGCGATATTCTCATCCCGGCCTACAATCACCCGCACCTGCTGCGGGATTTACTCAAAAGCCTTGAAAAGAACACCAATCGGGCACTTCTCGGCAGAATATGGATTGGTGATGATGCGAGCGACGCTTTTTCCCGGGAAGCCGTCACCACTCTGATTGCAGCATCGTCTTTGCAGGTTACCTGTGTCCATCATGACCAAAACCGGGGATTTGGTGGAAATTGCACCGACCTCTTCCAAAAAAGCACTGCTACCCACTGCATCCTCCTTAATACAGACACACTCGTGCCGCACCTGTGGCTGGAACGGATGCTCGCGCCATTCGAAAAAGATCCGCGTATCGCACTTGCAACACCTCTTTCCACGAATGCCGCCGAACACACCATCACACTTCGCCCTGGTCAGAGCTGGATTGATGCAGATGCCGAACGCGCATCACGCCCAGCCCGCTACCCGGACAGTTGTACCGCCATCGGCTTTTGTCTTGCTGTTGATCGCAAAAAAATCATCGACGCAGGCATGCCGCTTTTCGATCCGCAGTACGGTCGCGGCTACGGCGAAGATACGGATCTCCATTTCCGCGTGCTGCAGAAAGGATGGCGATCGGTTCTGGTCGATAATCTCCTCATCCATCACATTGGCGGTGCATCCTTTCTGTCTGTGCCCGATGCAGAGGAGCTGCGGACGAAAGCCTATGCTCTTTTTATGGAGCGCTGGCAGCATCACTACAAACGACTCCACACCCGCTGGAGACGGTTTGATCTGTGGCGGAAACTGCAAAGTACGCTCAACCGTCTGCAGCCGTCACGTCCTGCGCCGCAACCTCTCGATATCCTCTTTGTGCTTCCGACCACCAATCCCCGCTACGGCGGTATCTGGTTTGCAAACACGCTGATTGCATCACTCATCGCCTCCGGCAAACGGGTTGGCGTGTTTGTGGAGGAAGAACATCAGAGAGAGTGGACCAAACCGTTTGGGTTCGAGCCGTGGACGCGCCCAAAAGACGTGTGGGCATTTGTCTCATCTATCGGCTGCGTGGTGGGAACGGCAGACAGCACGCTTCCCATGATGAAAACCATCGCCGCACATTTTCAGTGCCCCGATGTCGTTCTGCTCCAGGGAATGGAAGCAAGCTTCCGCTCCGGACAGAATGTCCGCACATTCCGGACGTATCAAACACTTTCCCGCGCACTCTGCGTGTCGGAAGCGCTCGCTGACTACATCCGCCTGCTCAATCCGAAAGCCGCCGTCACTCATCTTCCGTCCGGTCCCGATCCCCTCGTCTTTTACCCCAGGCCTGTCGCACGCGTTCCCCGCACCGTTGCCATCGCCCTCAATCGCACGCCGGAAAAAGGATCATCGCAGGCACTCGAGATCGCTCTGCTTTTGAAAGAACGCGGTTTCACACTTACATTCTTCGGATGGGATCATGCCTTCTTCAACATTCCCGCAGAACTCGGAACCATCATCAACAAAACAGACCGCGATACGCTCGCACATCTCTTCAGCCGCACCGAATTCCTGATTGATCACTCCTTCTCTGAAGGTCTCGGCCTTCTCCCGCTGGAGGCTGCATTCTGCGGCTGCATCCCCATTATTGCGCCGCACGGAGGCCCGGAATACATCTTCACCGGCTCCGTCGACAGCATGGTGCTCCGCGGGTACAAACACCTGCGGGAGGACATCGATCACATCGATCATTTAAGCGATATGGACAAGCAAAAAATGCGGGCAAACCTCAGCCGCATTCGCGAGCGGCATAGTCTGCCGGAAGCACTTCAGCAGGTGTCGGATTCGCTCAGTATTATCGCAAACTCCGGACAATCCCCGTCCCCCATGCAACCAGCAGTATCCACGCGCCCATCAGAATGATACCGGCTGCAGTCACCATGCTCGATGTCAGATACGGAGTGATGAACCACAAGACTCCTCCGAGCAAAATCGTATACAGAATCCACTGCCTGAGCGATGTCCACGTATAGGTGAATGGCATACTGCGGATGCTTTGAGGCAGGAGCAGAATCGCGAGGAAGACATGCGTAAGTATCGACGTAACACACGCACCCACAAATCCGTACGTCGGGATCAGCAGGATGTTTGAGGTGATCGATACAACCGCACCCAGAAGCAGAGTGATGACGAGTGGTTTCCAGTGATGTCTGGTGAGCAGGCTGTAGAATGCAAAGAGGAGAATGCCGTTGAAGAACATCGAGAACGCAAGCAGATGCATCGCGGTATCGGAGCCCGGTTGACCGGCAGTCGAAAGGTACTGATCGGTTGTAAGCAGTTGCATCAGTGGACGTGACCAGAGGAACGCAAAGAGGAAGAGTGTCGTGCCAAGAAGCAGGATAATGTGGAACGTTTTGCCGAGCAGTATTTTCGTGTCGTCCCCTTTTGCGGAACGTTCGCTCAGAAGTGGCAGGGTGGAATTCAGCAGGAATGTCGGGAACAGATACGCCATATCCATCGCACGCTGGACGAAGCCGTAGTATGCATTCTGCAGCGCGAAGTCACTGCGGAGCATTCCTATCAATGTCACATCAGATTGCCGGTACAAGGCAGTACATAAAAATGCGAGGCCGTACGGGAGCGCCTGTGTGAATGATGTTCTCACTAGCTCGCCATCCCACTGCGGACGGATGGGCATCAGCCGGCTTCCGAAAATTGCCGAGAACAAAAAGAGCAGCAGCGCGCCAATGCCACCAAAGCCCAGGAAGAGATAGTAGTAGAACGGATCAGTACTTTGCCGGAGTCCCATCATCACAATCATCGCCGTTAATCCCACCGTCAAAATCCGCTGCGATACTTCGGCTATGAACACGTAGTGCATTTTGTAGTCCACCTGGAACACCGTGCGGACCATGCCCGCAAGCAGTGTGAAGAACGGAACAAACGCGGCGATAGTAATGCCAAGCGGCAGCGGCGTGCCGTACCACGCAGGAATCAGCCAGGCTGCAATGAGTGCGGTTCCCAAAGACAGGCACAAAATCATCAGTCGCAAAGTGATCAGAACGCCAAGAACTTTCTCCCGTTCTTTGCCTTTCGCCTTGCTCACTTCCCGTACCGCCACCGCATAGAGCCCGAAGTCAGCCAGAATCCCGAAAATCTGCAGGAAGCCATAGGCCGTGTTGTAGGCGCCGGCCAGTTCCTTCGTGAGCCCGATCGCAATCAGTTTGACCGTAATAATCGACAGTGCGGCCATGGTGACCTGGCTGCCGACCTGCCATAACGTCGATGTGGCTATTTGCTTCTGGGACATGAAACCAGCTTATAGCTTTTGGCTTTCAGCTCCTAGGAAAGCCGTAGAGTGTTTAGGACTTGAAAAAAGGTCGATAGAGCATATAAGCTCCCTCCAATGCCACTGCCCTTCCAGCACCTCACATCCACAAAACAGCTCACACGGGCCGATGCGGATCTGATTTTGAAAACGGCAGCGGAGATGGACAAAGTTCTGCTGAAGGGTGGAGATGACCGGCTGAAAGGAAAAATTCTCGCAGCGCTTTTTTACGAGCCCTCCACACGTACACGGCTCAGCTTTGAATCGGCGATGATCCGTTTGGGCGGCTCGGTAATCACCGCGGATGGTTTGCAATTCTCCTCCATGTACAAAGGTGAGACGATTGAAGACACGATTATGATGGCTGGCGGCTACAGCGATATCATTGCTATGCGCCACCCGGAACAGGGCTCCGCAGACAAAGCTGCAGGCATTAGTCCGGTTCCGTTTATCAATGCGGGAGACGGCCCCGGTCAGCATCCGACACAGGCACTACTCGATCTCTACACCATCCAAAAGGAGCGCGGCACGGTTGATGGTCTGCATGTCGCGATGGTGGGTGATCTCCTCTATGGCCGCACCGTTCATTCCCTCTGCTATCTGCTTGGGCTCTACAACGATATCCGTTTCACGTTCATTGCCCCGGAGCAACTCCCCATGCCCGAAAAAGTAACGAGCTATTTGAAGGAGAAAGGTATTGTCTACACCGAAACAACAGATCTGGATGCCGGGCTGGATGCGGACATTCTCTACATGACCCGCGTGCAGAAAGAGCGCTTCGATAACATCAAAGAGTACGAATCACTCAAGCTCAAGTACATCCTGACAGCCGCTCATCTCAAAGGAAAAGATGTCACTGTCATGCACCCGCTTCCCCGCGTGGGAGAGATCAGCACAGATGTCGATGTGCTACCCACTGCTGCCTATTTCCGGCAAGCCAGAAACGGTGTACCGGTGCGTATGGCGCTCCTCTCGTTGCTGTTGGGAGCCGCCTGAGAGCCTGATACCATGCGGCGGTGTCCGCTCTGTTTGCATACATCCGGCGTCGTGCATCAATGCCGCTCTTCCCTGTTGCGCTGATTCTGCCGCTTGCATGCATCTACTTTGCGGTTTTCCACACACAAACCTCTTTCAATGACTACGCTTACCTGGGAACGGATACCTGGGTATACCAGTCGATGGCGGTGAACACAGCGCGCGGCCACGGGCTTAACAGATTTGGCGGTGCGGAACCGTTTGAAGACTATCAGTTCGGCACACTGGAATGGAACCGGGAGGCAAACGGCATGGACGAAGCAACATTCACCGATCGGCATGACCGTTTCATGGTGGATGGACGCGACGGAAAAGGAGCGCTCACAACGGACCGTCTCCCGATGTATCCACTTTTCATGGGGCTGATCTACGCACTCTTCGGGGTACATCCCATGCTCGTGAAGAACGCACAGCTCCTTCTTCTTTGTCTGGTGGGAGCCGGTTTGCCGCTGCTTGGAATGCTGTGGTGGAAGCGCAAAGGGCTTGTTGCAGGGCTGATTGCGGGTGCACCGTTTGTGGCGCTCACGATCCGCTTTGCGAATGAAATTCTGTCTGAGACGCTCACGATTTTTGTGTTATTCCTCTGTGTCCTTGCTGCTGCTTTTTATCAGCAGCGTCCTTCAGCCGGCCGCTCAATCCTGATGGGTGCAGCACTTGGCCTCTGCCTCATCACCAAATTATCACTGGTCCTCCTGCCTTTCATTTTCCTGTTCTTTCTCTTCTTATATCACCGCGCGCAGCACCGGCCATACAAGCGGGACATGCTGCTTATGGTCATCACCTGCGTTGCGATGGTACTCCCATGGTCGCTCTACATCAGCGCTCAGGCCGGAGAGCCGATTGTCTTTTCAACCGAGTCCCACAATGACGGGCTGTTCGATGCGCACAACGAATTCACTGTACGAGATGGTTACTGGCATCCGGAATGGGAGACAAATCCCGAGAGTATCTACAGGACAGACGGTCTGGAAGACCGGACGGATTTTGAGCGTATTGTGCGCTTCTACCTTGCCAGCCCCGACCGTATTGTCCGCTTGCCGCTCAGCAAACTCATCGCTGCTTTTACGACTATGCCAACTGTCGTACTACTCCTTATACTTTTGTTGAGTGAGGGATTACTCGGCTCATATCTTCGTGATACATCAGTACGTTTGAGCGCGCTCATTGCCGGAACGGGTGCGTGGTGGCTCCTGACGGTCGACGACCGTCTGCATCAATTCCTGCAGCCACTGGTGAACACCAATGCGGTCTGGCTGCTTCTTGTTGGATTGATCATCCTCTGCGCACTCCTGATCCGCCGTTTCTTTAGTACCTCTATCCTGCATTTCCCGCTGATGGCCACCGCAGTCATCACAAACTTCATCGTTATCACCATTCTTGTGATGGCTGATCCCGCTGTGTATTTGAGCCGTCACATCAAGACCGCGGAATTCCTGTTCGTACTCCTGCTTTCAAAAACACTGATCGACTGGATCATTCCCCTTCTTCCCGCCCGCTTCCGTCTGCTGCATGACTGAGCGCTGTCTGCCATCGCAGGTTTCCATTGTCATTTTGCACTGGAACGGTTACGACGATACGCAGGCAACTATCCGGTCGCTTCTGCGCCATACATCACCCGACACGGAAATTGTCGTGTGTGACAACGGATCGGACCGTAACAACGCAGAGCTGTTCCAGAAGGAATTCGGCGACAGCATACGTTGTGTGCGCTTCGCAAAAAACTTCGGGGTGACAGGGGGATTCAATGCAGCGGTGAACCAGGTCGATCGCCCGATCATCATCATATTGGATGATGATACGGAAGTGACCGATGGTTGGCTGGAGGCGTTGCTTCTGGAAATGGATGATCCGACTGTCGCCGCGTGCCAGCCGAAATTCCTCTCCCGGCGCGATCCTGCGTTTTTTGATTATAACGGCGGCTGCGGCGGATATCTGGACCGGTTCGGATACCCCTTCACACGCGGGAGAGTGATCGATGCGATCGAAAAAGATACCGGCCAGTACAACAATGCATGCGATGTTCACTGGGCAAGCGGCGCGTGCATGATCTTTCGGCGGGATCTCTGGAAGAAGCACGGACCCTTTGTACATTTCCATGAAGTCGATCTGTGCTGGAAGTGGCGCAATGACGGCTATCGTATCCGCTCGGTTCCCTCTTCTGTATTGCTTCACAAAGGAGCCACTGTTCATGCGTATTCTCCGGAGCGTCGGTTTGAATATCACCGGAATAATCTACTCACCATCCTGTCGCTTGGGTCCCTGTGGCAGCTTTGTACAGGCCTCCTCCCGCGTCTGTGCCTGGAATGGGTGACCATGCTGTATTACCTGTGCACCGGTCGCCCCGTAGAAGCACTGGCCGTTTTCCGCGCATTTTTTGCGTTTCTGTTCCATGCACCGTGGGTGATGCTGCACAGGCCTGCAGCCAAACGCCGGGCGCCGCTTTTCCCGCGCAGCATTGTCTGGGCATATTTTATCCGCGGCCGGAAAACATTCCGGGAACTGCAACAGACTCTCTCCTGATATTGCCGTTTTGGAGCAGAGATTGTACCGTCAACTGCCCATGAGCCCCGACTCCCTGCGGTCCGACATTCTCCGGCTGGTTGAACGCTACAGTCAGGAGCGGTGGCAGACGGAACCGTTTCGCCCGGGTATCGACACCATCAAAATTGCAGAGACTGTTTTCGATGCCGATGAAATCACGGCTCTCGTACAGGCATCCCTCGATTTCTGTCTGGTGACCGGTGAGTACACAGATATCCTCGAAACAGAATTGGCAGCCTACATCGGCGTCAAACATGCGATGCTTGTGAACTCCGGGTCATCCGCAAATTTGCTCGCTCTCACGGCTCTCACATCACCACTGCTGCGTGAACGGCGGCTGCTCCCCGGGGACGAAGTTATCACCGCTGCTGCCTGTTTCCCCACCACAGTGAACCCGATTGTGCAAAACAGATTGATTCCCGTGTTTGTGGATAGCACGTTTCCCGGTTGTAACATCAACGTCGATGCTATCGGGAAAGCCATCACTCCTCGTACAAAAGCGATTATTCTTGCCCACACGCTCGGCAATCCCGCGGATCTCGATGCGCTGGTGTCCATAGCCGTGCGTCACAACCTCTGGCTGATAGAAGACAACTGCGATGCGCTCGGCAGCACCTATCGCGGCAAAAAAACCGGATCATTCGGTCACCTCTCCACCGTCAGCTTCTACCCCGCACACCACATGACAACCGGTGAAGGAGGAGCGGTTTTCACGGACGATCCGCTGCTGAAAAAAATCGTCGAATCGCTCCGTGACTGGGGGCGCGACTGCTGGTGCAAGCCCGGAAAAGAGAATACCTGCGGCATGCGTTTTCAGTGGCAGTGGAAAAATCTGCCGGAAGGCTACGACCACAAATACACTTACAGCCACATCGGCTACAACCTCCGCATGACAGACTTGCAGGCTACCGTCGGCATTGCCCAAATGAAAAAACTCCCGGCCTTCGTACAGCGCCGCAAAGAGAATGCGGCACGTCTTGTAGAGCTGATTGCCGGTCTGGAAGAATTCTTCATTCTTCCCTCAGCGCAGACCGGCGCAGATCCCAGCTGGTTTGGCTTCCCACTTACAGTTCGTGACCCGAAACGCATGGACCGCACCCGCGTGACCGCCGCCCTTGAAAAAGCCCACATCGCCACCCGCCCGCTGTTTGCGGGAAACATTATCCATCAGCCTGCGTATCAGCACGTGCAGTACCGCATAGCAGGCTCTCTCGAAAACGCCGATCGCGTCATGCGCGACACGTTCTGGGTCGGGATTCACCCGGGACTGACAGAGGCCCATCTGTCCTATATGGCAGAGCAATTGCGGGCTGTCTGTACTGCCTCACAGTCAATGATTCCTTTGAGTGTTGGGTAAGCTTTTTCTGCTATAATTCAAGCAATGACACGCATTCAGCTCCACGGCGGCACCATCATCAGCGACGGCATTGAAGCGAAAGATGATGTCCTGATTGAAGGCGGAAAAATTGAGGAGATCGCCCGCTACATTGAAGATGCCGATGAGACCATCGACGTGACCGGTAAAATCCTCACGCCCGGCTTCATCGATTGCCACGTCCATTTTCGCGAGCCGGGAATGGAACACAAAGCAACGATGAAAACGGAAGCCGCGTCTGCGGTTGCAGGCGGCGTCACGACTGTGTGCGAAATGCCGAATACCATTCCCCCAACCAACACTGCTGCCGCACTTGCCGACAAAATCCGCCGCGCATCAGAAATAAAAGATTGCGATTTGCATTTCTTTTTCGGCATTACCGAAGAAGCGCATCTCGCAACGCTCATCGAACTGATGAGTTCCACTGCAGAAGAATCCATTCGACTCCGAAGTCGCCTTGCGGGTGTAAAAATCTACCTCGATCACTCCACCGGAGACCAGAAAATCGCCGATGCCCTCCTTGATGGAGTTTTCTCCGCCTGCGCCGCACACGATCTCGTGCTCGTCGCGCACTGTGAAGATCCTGCGACCAATGCGCAGGCAGCCGCACAGAACACCCGCACGAACATTGCAGCCCACTCCCTCATCCGTCCTGCCCAAAGCGAAGTCATCGCCATTGAGCGCGCCATCGAACTTGCGCAGGACCACGATACAAAATTGCACATTGCACACCTCTCCACCGAAGGCGGCATTCAGGCTGTGAGAGATGCCAAGCTCGAAGGCATCAACGTGACCTGCGAAGTCGCGCCGCATCATCTCTTCCTCACGACAGATGATTACGAACGCCTGGGCACACTCGGCAAAATGAATCCACCGCTGCGTTCCCAGAAGCACCGCTTCGCGCTCTGGCAGGGAATCATGGACGGCATCGTCGATTGTATCTCCACCGATCACGCCCCGCACACGCTCGAAGAAAAACAGGCAGGTGAACCGCTCAAGGCCCCGTCCGGTGTTCCGGGTGTCGAAACCATGATCCCCCTCCTTCTTTCCGTTGCCGCCAAACACTGGCCGAATCCCGGAGAGCAGAATGCCGCGTGTCCGAAGCTCAGTTATCAGGACGTCGTGCGCCTCTGTTTTGAAAACCCGAACCGCATTTTCAAACTCGGCAAAAAAAGCATCGCGAAAGGAAACAGTGCAGACATCGTCATCATCGATCCGGCGCACGAATGGACTATTGATGCGAAAAAACTGCACAGCAAATGCGGCTGGAGTCCGTTTGACGGGTGGAGGGTGAAAGGGAAAGTTGAACGGGTGATCTCAGTTCAGTAATTCCCGAACGTGCCCGATTTCATAGTGAGGGGCTTCTCCTACATTAATCGTATGCGGTCCACGAATGAGACAACTTTGCATGCGGGCGCGGTGTGCAGCTTCCACATCAAAGCCCTGATCTCCCACAAACATGCACTCTTCAGGTGAAAGATCGAATGTGCGTAATGCCAATTGAATGCCTGCCGGATCGGGCTTTCCTTTTTCAATGCCCGGAGTGGTAGTGGTGACAATAAAATCCGTTTTGCTGCGCACCCCCAGACGCGCATGAATGGCATCGACAAAATCGTCTGTGGAATTCGTGATGATCGCAATTTGCTGACGGGCAGCTCGCTGTCTTGCAAGCACCTCCTCCGCTCCCTCGAGCCACACTGCATATTCTTTCAGCCATTCAATGTGATAACGGTCACGTGTTTCTCGCACCCTCAGAATATCCGGTGCAGCCACCCCCATTTCTTTCAGGATATCCCGCAGCCGTACACCTTCGCTGTTACGCTGCCGGAAGTCCTCCGGCATCTCCAGTTTAAAATCAGCAAAAGCGGATTGTGTCGCTGCGACGTGCGATCCATTGGTATCAACAACCGTGCCGTCCAAGTCATACATGCGATAAAGTCCGTGCATAGGAGACACGGTATAAAGCATCAACCCTTGCAGATCAATGCTTTATGACACGGTATTATGGCTTTTAGACCTCCACAAACAACGGAATCACCATCGGTTCTCTATCAAGCTTCCTGTCAAAGTATCGATACAAGGCCCCTGTCACCGCACGTTTAAATTCTTTGCGGTCAGTGGTACCTCGTCCGAGTTCTTCTTCATAAGCCTTTTTCGCGGTCGCGATCACCTCGCTCGTGATTTCCGTCTGTTCCGATCCGTAGATCAGACCGCGGGTAATCACATCGGGGTCACCGACAAGGCGCTTGCTTTCGGCATAGACCTTGAAGAGCACAACAATCGCGCCGGCTCCGCTCATGATCTTTCTGTCCGTGAGCACCTTCTGGCCTTCGCCAGCGGCACCACGACCGTCAATAATGACATCGCGGAACGGGGCTTTCTGCTTGCTCTTCCGCAAGCTTCCCCCGGTTTCAAATTCCAGGATTTCGCCGTTGGTGAGCAGGTGGATCTGATTGTCCGGATACCCGATCTTGCGTGCGAGTTCCGCGTGCGCAGCGCGCATGTGCGGTTCGCCGTGTTCGGGAATCACGTGGCGGGCGCGGACCAGGCGGTGCATCAGAAGGATGTCGTTCTGGTAGCCGTGACCGGTGGTGTGGAGAGCGAATTCGCTGTTGGTCTTCACGACTGCACCCTTCAGGTACAGGTTGTTCACGACCTTTGCGACGGCGCGCTCGTTTCCGACAATCGGGTTTGAGCTCAGGATGACCGTGTCACCTTTCTTCACGTTCACGGCGCGGTGTGTCCCGAGTCCCATACGTGCGAGTCCGGCCATTTCTTCACCCTGGCTTCCCGTGGTGATGATAATGACTTCGTCATCGCGCAGTTTCTCCATACCTGGGCTGGCCTTGCGGACGAGTCCGCGCGGAGCCTTCAGATATCCGAGGTTCATCGCGATTTCGACGTTGGTTTCCATGCTGCGGCCGGACAGATAAATCTTGCGATTGGTATCCTTGGCAACATCGATCACCTGTTGAACGCGGTTCAGGAGGCTACTGAAGGTGGAAATGATCACTCTTCCTTCGGCTCCGGAAATAAGGTTCTTGATGGTATCCGCGATTTCGCTTTCACTCTTCGAGTTGCCGGGTTTGGTGGCATTCGTGGAGTCCGCAATGATGGCGAGCACACCCTTCTGGCCGAGCTCGGACAGTCTCTGGAAGTCTGCGGGGGGTTCGTTCATCGGCGTTAAGTCGAATTTGAAGTCTCCCGTGTGCAGGATGGTTCCGTACGGAGTGTGCACCGCAATAGCGGCGGAATCCGGAATGGAGTGCGTCACGCGCAGGAACTCGACCTGTACTTTGCCAAACACGACTTTCTGACCGTAAGGCACAACATTGCTGCGTGCTTTGCTGGTGATACCTTCCTCATCCAGGCGCTTTTTCACAAACGCCATCGTGAGCTTGGTACCGTACATGGGCGGGAAGTGCAGCTGCGGAAGCAGATGTTGCACAGCACCGATGTGGTCCAGGTGACCATGAGTAAAGAGGACGGCCTTAATCCGGTTCTCGCGTCCTTTCAAACACGTGATATCGGGGATGAGGTAGTCGATGCCGAGCATATCTTCGTCCGGGAACTGAAGTCCCAAGTCAATAATGAAGATGTCGCCGTCGACTTCCAGAACGAAACAGTTTCGTCCGACCTGTTCGAATCCTCCGAGAGGATAGAGTTTGAGACCGCCGCGCTTGCCGTCGACTTGCATCATCGGTTGTGCTGCGGTCTGCGGGCGGGCATTGCCCTGCTGTGCAGGACGTGGCTGCCGTTGCCGCTGACCCTGATGGGGTCTCTGACCGTTTTGCGGTCGTGGTTGTGGAGCTCTTGCTCCTGCCGGTGGTGTTGCAGGGGTATTCTTCTGAGGGCCAGTAGCCCCTGCAGGCTGCTGTCCGTTTTTGGGACGATCAGTGTTGGTCGCACCCGGAGTGTTAGCTGAAAAGCGTTGCACCCATTCTTTCACCGTTTTCATAAAACGTTGGTATTAGTAAAAAATGAACTATCTACACAGTACACTTCCCTTCACGGTAATGCAAGGGCTCCTTTGTTGGGGCATCGACTTTTTGGCTTCTGTTCAACAAATTTTTATAGAGATTTTTTGTTTTTGAATAAACGGATGCTCTGCAGATGCCATCGGTCCGGTCTTTTTGAGCATCTTTGAAGAGTGTCGTTTTCAAATGAAAAGCGTGCACAAATCAACGTGACCTCGCAGCAGCGAAGCGCTACCCTGTCATACCGTATGGACGCCTCTGTCCGAACCGGTCAAACGCGGGCACAGAAAGAGATGACACTTGTGTCGTTGCCTTTTGACAGTCTCCAGAAGGAAAAGGTGTGTTTGCTGATGGAAGTGATTGGCAAAGAGGACAGTGCGCGGACCATCGTGCACGAATGCGAAGTGATCGTGCAGCATGCATTGCTCGAAGCGGAAGGCGATGCCGCAGAGCGTCTGGATAGTGCACTGAAAGAAATGAACGGACTTTTGAAAGGCATGCTCGTGTCGGGAGCTGTGAAGGATGTGCATATGATCATTTCCATTCTGGACCATAACGACGTGCTCCATGTGTCCCATGCGGGACGTGCGGAGGGATATCTCATCCGCAAAGGGATTGCGAGCCAGATAACCGAATACAGCGGCAAGCCGACGCCGGCATTTGTGCATATTGCCAGCGGTGCCATTGAACCAAACGACATCCTCGTCTTTTCCACGCAGCGGCTGCTCCGTTCCCTCACTCCTGCGCAGCTTGCGAAGCTGGCGGGCAACCGTGACACCGTTCTCGACATGCTGGAGCGCGCACTTGAAACCGACAGCGAACACGCAGCACTCGCCACACTGGACTTTGCACCCGCAGGCGGCAAGGCATTCATGGATGAAACGCTGCGCGACAGAGAGGGCGCCCGTCCCGTCCCCCGTCCCCGCCGCGGACAGCCGGAGCCGATCCTTTCCCGCATTGCCGCCTTCCTCCCGTCGCTGTCCACCATCCGCTCTTCTCTTCCGTCTGCGGATACGGTCCGCTCCCACCTGCCCTCGAAACAGGCTATGGAGAAAGTCAGCAAGAAAATGGCGAAGGGCGGGGCATCATCACTCTCCTTCCTGTCATCAATCAGTTCCATGAAGTGGATTGGCGTTGTCCGCGACCGCTTCACCGCATTGCTCGCCGACCTGCATCACCCCAAGCGCCGCAAGCGTGCACATCTTCTGCTGATTGCCAGCGCCCTCATTCTCCTGATTCTCATCTGGGCGATAGTGCATCTCTTCACAAGCAGCCAGCGCAACAAAACGCAGGCCGACCTCGAGGCGCTCGTCACGCAGATCAATACCGAAATTCAGACGGCAGATAACCGCCACATTATTGGCGACAGTATTGCCGCCAATGCCATTCTGGATAATGCAGCCGAACACGCAAAACAGGTGATGGACAACCAGTCGGGCCTTTTCCGCCAGGAGGCGTTCAATCTGCTGGAGCGTATCCGCAGCAAGAAAGAGGAGATCAACAACATCGTCCGCATTTCCCCGCGCCTGGTTGCAAACCTTTCAACCGATACACCAGGCATTCAGGCAACAGGCCTGATCGGCATCGACGACGGCGAATTCGTCGCCTTTGACAAGCAGGATGCCTACCACGTAGTTCTGAACTCCGTGGAAGATCCGCACCGCATTTCCGACGACGCCCCCGTCATTGACGGCTCCTCCTTCTCGCGCTTCCAGTCCGAAGTCTTCCTTGTCAGCGGCAACTCCGTGATTGAAGTCCAGAACGGTCAGGCCATCAGCATGAAGACCGATGACGCCAAAGGCTGGGTGACAGGCCGCGCCATTACCGGATACCTGCGGTATCTCTACATCCTCTCCCCCGAATCCAACCAGATCTACAAGTATGAGCGCCTGAATAACCGCTACGGCCCGCCCGTGGAATACAATGTGAACGGCAATCTGCAGAACGCACTCGACATGGCAATCGATGGCAGCGTGTATGTGCTGAAAGAAGGCGGCACACTCCTGAAACTCTTCCGCGGTGAAACACAGCCGTTTGTTATCCGTCAGGCCCCTGCCGATCTCCTAAAGGACGCAACCAAGCTTGTGAAAGTCGCAGACCGCAATTTCTACCTGCTCGACCCCACCCACGCCCGCGTGATAGTCCTCAGTGACGGCGGCGCGACGGGAGAATCGTCCTACACGAAGCAGTACGTGGTTGAAGGTGACCAGATCGGGACGCTGCAGGACCTCTACGTCGATAATGACGAAGCACATTTGTATGTGATGGATGAGAAGCGCATCTATGTGATTGATCTGAGTACGACCCGCTAGGTTATGGGTGATGGGTTATAGATTATGGGATGTTGGAATTTTCTTTTTTATTGTTCTGCAATACGCGAACGTCGAAGACTACTTTTGTGAATGTGCGGTTCAAAAGAAGGAAGCCTTTCTGTTGCCCACGGAAAAGTATCAGCGGTGATGCCGGGGGGCAGTGATTGATCGTAGCCAAGGAGGATGAGATCCGGGTTGATGTCGCGAACAGGTTTCAGGAAATCATCACTATCGCCAAGAATGACATGTGCAGCAGGAAATGCATCTTCAATCGTTTTCCTGCGAACATCTTCCGATTGTAACGGCGCACGACCTTTAATCTTCAGCACATTGCTGTCGCGCGCGACAATTACCCAGAGTTCACCTCTTTTGGATGCTTCGGTTAAAAGGAAGTGGTGGCCGGGGTGCAGGTCGTCAAAGGTGCCGCTTACAAGAATGCGCATATGCTAATCATAGTCGAAAATCCCGTCTTTGCTTATATCTTCCTTATAGTTTCCCATAACCCATAACTGGTAACCCATAACCAATTCTGCTATAATGAGGGGAAACATGCACATCCTCAAACGCCTCCTTCGCCTCCCCTTTGTCCGCAATCTGTCCGGTGCGGCGGTTGGCGCTGTCATCGCTCTGGTGCTCTACGGCGCCTACGGCGTCAGTATGAAGGTGGCGGCATCGCTTCTTCCCGGGTCGCAGAATGAAACGACTGAGGCCGATCTACAGGCGAAGCGGGATGCGAAATTAATTGAGACCGCTCTTCGTGCAAAAGCTATTGCGGAAGAGGTAGAATGAGGGGCACATGCCTACTCTGATTCTTGATCCGCTGTTCGCCATTCCGCTTCTTGCAATCCTTGGTTTGGTGTTCGGGAGTTTTGGGAATGTGCTGATGGACCGCATTACGACGGAAAAAGATATTGGCGGAAGATCGCACTGCGTGAATTGCCAGCGCGTGCTGACGCCGTGGGAACTGATTCCCGTCATCAGTTTTGTCGCACTGCGCGGGCGGTGCTACCAGTGCAAAACGCCCATCCCCTCAGAATTCACCCTCATCGAATTACTCGGTGGCGCGCTGTTTGTGGCAGCCGGTGTACTTGCATCGTTCTCGCTTCTCCCCTCACTGGCGCTTGCCCTCGCTCTTTGGTCCATGCTCCTTATTGGCATTGTCGATGCACGCACGCAGCTGATTCCCGACATGCTCACCGCAGTGCTTGGCATCAGTGCACTGGCGTATCATCTCTTACTCTGGGACTTCCAGTGGACCGGCGCCCTTCTTGCATTCCTCTTCTTTGGTATTCAGTGGGCACTCAGTCGCGGGCACTGGGTCGGGAGCGGCGATATCCTCCTCGGCATTGCACTCGGTATTCTCCTTGGTTCCTGGCAACACGTGATTGTCATGCTGATGGCTGCCTATATTATCGGCGCCCTTCTCGTCGCGGTTCTTCTGGGGCTTTCCAAAATGGGGCGGTCCCAGCACATTGCCTTCGGACCGTTTCTGATAATCGGGACACTGGTGTCCCTTCTTTTTGGTGATGAGATTTTGAGAGTGGTGTGGCCGATGTGAGGCATAAAAAAAATCGGGCTGAGCCGCATATATCGGTTAGCCCGATGATTATATGTCAGCCTGATAGCTGGATAACCAGATCTCGCTGGTGATGACTTCTATTCTCCGTATTCTTCGAGGACAGGAGTCATCACCAAGAGAAACAGTACTGACAACCCTAATACTATGGTTTTTTAGGGATTTGTCAACTATTTTTAACGCTGTATAAGCCAGCAAAAGTGCCCTACACTGCCGTTCTGTTCACTTTCTTATGAAAACAGTCGCTTCCAACCGCCGGGCACGTTTTGACTACGAGATTCTCGAAACCATCGAGGCCGGCATGGTGTTGACCGGTCCGGAGGTGAAATCGGCACGCATGGGACATATCGATTTGAGCGGCGCATACGTTTCTTTCCTGCACGGCAAACCGGCACTCAAGCAGTGCAAAATTTCGCCGTATGCGTTTGCGTCGGCTGCGGATCAGACCCCCATCGGGCGCGACAAGCCGCTGCTCCTGAAAAAAACGGAAGCAGACAAACTCCAGACCATGTCCGACCAGAAAGGAATCAGCATTATTCCGCTGGAAGTGAAGGCCGGAAAATACATCAAAATTGTGCTGGGGATTGGGCGCGGACGGAAGACTATCGACAAGCGAAAAGTGATTAAAGAACGCGATATTGTGAAGAGAATGCGGAAGGGGGAGGAAATTTAAGTTTGCAAAGAGAAATTGACATTTTAGGCTTTCCGGTCTTCAATACTGCGTTCCGAGTGGTTTTTGCTATTCGGCACATATTCGTCCTTTGAGAGTATCGGCAGTGATTATTGATGCAGATACGGTGCGCATACAATGTGCGTAGTGCGTCTGCATCACAATAGAAATGTATCAAGGAGCGAAGGTAGTTGTGATGAGACGACGCGTCGCTGGTTGTCTTGTAGATGACCAGCAAGCCGGTGCATACGTTTTGCATCGGTGGTTCTAGAACGAAGGGTTCGCAGTCCCTAACTGCTGGAGTCGATTGATCATGTCTGAAAGTTCAACGTCTGAAGTTCCGGGTACCACTGTCATTCGCATTGGAGTGGGAGAATGTCTCCATGGTGACGGTGACGAGATCGCGCACATCGATTTGTTAATTGGAGATGAAGAAGGTCCCGTTGGCGACGCATTCTGTCAGAGGCTCGTGACGCAAACGCAAGGTCACAATGCCCTCTTGGCGGTGCTCGAAGGCAATTTGCAGGTCAAGCCGTCGACCGTCATGTACAACAAGGTAACGATCAAAGGTGCCACACAAGCTGTTCAGATGTTCGGCCCGGCACAATTCGCTGTTGCGAAGGCCGTTGCCGACAGTGTTGCCGACGGAACGATTCCGAAGGAACAAGTCGACCGCCTCGTTCTTGTCGTTGGCGTTTTCATTCACTGGAACGCGAAGGATGACAAGAAGATCTACGACTATAACTACTTCGCAACGAAGGAGTCGATCGCGCGGGCGATGAAGCGGCTGCCAACGTCGGACGAGGTTCAAGCCAAGAAGGATACGGCAAAGCATCCGTTCCGTGGCAAGGGAGTGGGTCCTGCAGATGAGCCCGCCCCCGCCGCCGAAGCCAAGGCGTAATCACTGACGATCGTAAGATCAGAGAGACGAATCCCGGCAGCACAGCAATGTGTTGTCGGGGTTTCAAAATATATGCGATGTTTGGTTTTTAAGAAATTTCCCACTTTGATTGTCTCTTGTCTCTTGTCTCTTGTATCTTCCTCGTCCATGTCCCTCCTCCCGCCCCAAATCACCCGCACCATCGAGGAATTTCAGAAGCTTCCGGGAGTTGGTGCAAAGTCTGCGGAACGATTGGTGTTTCATCTTCTCAGAAGTTCACGTGCAAATCCTGAGTCACTCGGGAAAGCACTCATCGAACTGAAACAGGAATTGCGGTACTGCCGCGAGTGCCAGATGGTGACCACAAATGACGTGTGTGTTATTTGCGAAGACCGCGGGCGGGATCGAGGAATGGTGCTCGTAGTGGAAGAACCACTCGAAGTCGTTGCATTTGAAAAGACAGCGTACAAAGGGCTCTACCATGTGCTCCATGGCGTGCTCTCTCCCATTGACGGACTTGGTCCCGAGCAGCTCAAAATCCGCGAACTCGTAGAGCGCGCGAAGACCGGAAGTATCCGTGAACTCATCATCGCGACAGATCCGGATATTGAAGGTGAAGCAACTGCGACATACCTCCGCGAGCAGCTCAAAAGCATTGTTCCGAACATCACACGCCTTGCGCACGGACTTCCGATGGGAGCGGATATTGAATTTGCCGATCAGGTCACTTTACGGGAGGCTTTGGCCGGAAGAAGGTCGTTATAGGCTCTCAAACCGGAGAGTATCCCGCTTCTTGCCCAAAATCGCATTTTTTGCTATACTAAAGAGAAATATTTCGCTGCCTCATGCCAAAAGAAAAACCAACACCTACCACCGCAAAGAAGGGTAAAAAAATTCTCATTGTCGAAGACGAGAGGCCTTTGGCGCACGCACTGGAACTGAAGATGATTCACGAAGGGTACGAGACACATGTGGCATCGACCGGTGAAGACGGACTGAAGGAAGCATCGACCGGAAAGTATGATCTCATTTTGCTCGATCTTATTTTGCCGGGACTCGATGGCTTCACGATTCTGGAAAACCTCAAACAGAAAAAATCCAAAACACTCGTGATTGTCTTAAGTAACTTAGGCCAGGATGAAGACCGCAAGAAGGCGGAGGAATTCGGGGCGAAGCAGTATCTGGTGAAATCCAACGTTCCTTTGGCGGACATCGTCAAAGTCGTGAAGTCCGTTCTCTAACAAAAAAATTCCACTCCCGATAACTCATAACCCATAACCGATAACTCATCATGGCTCTCACAGATGCAGAACTCGGGAAACTCCTTCTGGATTTAAACTATCTGTCCGCGGAGGACGTGAAGCGTGCGGAGACGCATGCCAAGGCGCACAGCATGACGCTGAAAGATGCGCTCACGGAGCTCGATCTCCTGAGCCAGAATATTTACGAAAGTGCCATCGCTGAGTATTACCATCTGTCCTACTACGACCTTGCGGCAAACCCGCCGGTTGCGGAACTGGTCGATCTTCTGCCGGAAGATATCGGCCGCAACTACAACGCGATTGTGGTGAAGCAGGATAAGAGCAGCATCACTGTTGCAACATCGGACCCGACCAATAAGTTCCTGGAAGAAGCCATCCGCATGAACTTCGGACAGACGATTGCCATGTTCCCGGACAAGGAAAGCGACGAAAAAAAGTCGACATCCCGCAAGGCTGCCGCGCATTTTTCGTTCTCCAAGCAGAAGACGGAAGAGCGCAAGAAGTACACAGGGAAAATTGAATTCGCGTACACCGCGCGCAAAGGGCTTGAGGCTTTTTTCGTCCAATATCGCAAACCTCTTGCCACACGCTTCCAGCAGATTATCGACGCCAACAAAAAAGTCGCTCCGGAAATTCTGGAAGAAATTTTCAACGATGCCATCGGGCTCCGCGCATCCGACATCCACTTTGAACCGCAGGACAAAATCGTCGTCGTGCGTTTCCGCGTGGACGGTGTGCTGCATGAAGCCGGTCGCATTCCGAAGGAGTACTACGAAGGAGTGGTGAACCGCATGAAAATTGCGGCGAACATGCACATTGACGAGCACTTCATGGCCCAGGACGGTGCTATCCGCTACGACACCGGCAACGGCAATACGATGGACATTCGCGTGTCTATTGTGCCGATTGTCGACGGTGAAAAGATCGTGCTGCGTCTTCTCTCCGAGTACGTCAGATCCCTCACACTCGCCGATCTCGGTTTCTCCGAAGAGCACCGCGCCGTGCTCGAACGCGCCAGCCACAAACCGTTCGGTATGATCCTCACGACCGGTCCGACGGGATCAGGAAAATCCACGACACTCTACGCACTCCTGAAACTCCGCAATCACCCGGATGTGAATATCAGTACCATCGAAGATCCTGTGGAATACAAAGTCCCGGGTATCAACCACATTCAGGTAAATACCGAAACCAACCTTACCTTCGCGAACGGTCTGCGCGCCCTCATGCGTCAGGACCCGAACATCATTCTTGTGGGAGAAATCCGTGATGGTGAAACGGCTAGCATCGCGGTGAATGCCGCACTTACCGGTCACCTCCTGTTTTCGACTCTCCACGCCAACGACGCGGTCACCTCTGTTCCCCGTCTCCTCGAAATGGGCGTCGAACCGTTCCTGCTGGCATCCACTCTCGAAGTGGTGATCGCCCAGCGCCTTGTGCGCCGCATCTGTCCGAACTGCCGCTATAGCTACAGTGTCTCGCAAAGCGAAATTCCGAAGCTCTTCCCGAATGCATCCAAGTTCTTCGAAAAGAAGAAGTCCATCCTGCTCTATAAAGGAAAGGGCTGTGAGGCGTGCGGTGGCATCGGCTACTCCGGACGTATCGGTATTTACGAACTCCTGATTATTACAGAGGAAGTCGAAGAGCTGATTGTGAAGCGCTGTTCCAGTGCGGAGATTGAAAAGGCTGCCAGAGCCAAGGGTATGCGCTCCCTGTTTGAAGACGGCTTCGACAAGATGCTTGCGGGTGCCACCACCCTCGAAGAACTCCTCCGCGTCGCCAATCCCCCTCTTGCCCCTGCCCCGCATGTTAAAGAGAAAGCAGACAAATAAACAGGCGATTCCGGGCATGCATCCAGGTGCGGTGGATTTGGTCAGCGTGCTGAAGAAAGTTGTGCCGTTTTTCTTTGCAACGAAGAAGGCCGTAAAGCCGCATAATGAAAAAATCGAAAAGAAGGAAGAAACGAAGAAACCGGTGCATCACAAAAAAGCTGTCGTGCATCACGCAAAAACAAAAGTGGCAGAGCCCAAAGGAGCTCTCGTCATGGCCGCAAAAGAAGACAAGATGAGCGCTGACGAAGTGAAAGAACAGACCGAAGCATTGGAGCGCGAGGAAGGATTCATGCAGAAAGTGCACAAGAATGATGCCGTTCTTGCTCACGCTCCGAAGAAGCAGAGCCTGTGGTCGCTGTTTAAGAAGGCGCCTGCAGAGGATCAGCCGGAAACGCCTGCTCCAGCCGCTGCCCCTGTACTGGATGAGGCAGCACTGAAAGAAGAACTGAAAGACGATCAGTTCCTGAAGCATGTGGAACAGAAGCGCGCAGATGCTGTTGTTGGAACGGCGACGGACGATCCAAACGCTCCCCCTCCTCCGGACCTCGGCATTCGCCCGACGCAGCAATCCACGCTCGAGGCATTTGCGGCTGGAACAGAGAAAACAGCAGTGCAGCAGATTGATCCATCCAAAGTGAAAGGCAAAATCATCACCGCTGCAGAGCTGAAGAAAGAGGCGCAGGCCGCCAAAGAAGCGTCTGCGCGTATTGCGAATGAGACCAAAAAAGAAATGGAAGAAGAGGCAAAAAAGAAGGAAGCCCAGCAGCAGGCGTCCCTGCCTGCAGATTCAAAAACAAAGCCGGTTGAGCCGCCACCTGTGCCGCATGCAAAGAGAGTCGGAATCAAGCAATCAAACGGATTCCAGAAATTCGCCGCGTCTCTCGGGCACTTCGGCATGGGCAAAGAGCGCATGCAGTTTGTGGAGAACCTGGCCACCATGTTGAATGCCGGTCTGCCGCTCATCGATGCCCTGAAAACGCTTGGTGCCGAAACGCGCCACAAGGGATTTAGAAAACTCGTCATGCGTATTGTGGATACCGTCGAAAACGGAACGCCGCTCTGGCGAGCGATGGACGCGGAAAATTTGTTCTCGCTCCACGCAATTGCCCTTGTGCGCATTGGTGAAGAAGCCGGAAACCTGGCTAAAAACATGGAGTACCTGGCAGCACAGGAATCTAAAGACCATGAACTGGTGCAGAAAGTGAAGATGGCCATGATCTATCCCTCCATCGTGCTGACCATCATGTTTATTATTGTGATGGGTCTTGGAATGTTCGTGCTCCCGAACCTGATTGGTGTGCTCACTTCCCTCAACGTCGAGCTGCCGCTCATTACGCGTATGGTGATTAAATTCAGCGATGTTTTCTCCGCATACGGTTTGATCATCGCTCCGGCATCCATTGCGGGCATGGTCGTGTTTGTCATCCTTGCAAAATATACGGTTTTGAAAGTGCCGGTGCAGTGGGTCGTGTTCCGTGTCCCGGGCATTGGAGCGCTGCTGCGGTCTGCAACCATTGCGCGCTTTGGTGTGATTGTAGGCGGTCTGCTGAAAGCAGGTGTGCCTGTGGTGGACAGCGTTCAGTCGCTGGTGGAAGTCACGCCTATCCTTGTCTACAAACACCTGTACGAAAAACTGCGGGACCACATCACCATTGGAGATTCGTTTGCCAAGAGTTTTGCCACCATCAAAGGAAGCGAAAAATTGCTGCCGGTGTCCGTGCAGCAGCTGGTTGTGACGGGAGAAAAATCCGGTGCGCTCGCAGACATCATGTTGAAGGTTGCGGATATTTACGACAAGAAAGCCAGCGAGACCGCGCAGAAACTGCCGGTTATTCTGGAGCCGATTCTGCTCCTCATTATCGGATCACTTGTTGGAACGATTGCGTTTGCCATCATCGTGCCGATTTATTCGATTGTGGGAAACGTTGGTCGTTAAGGTCCAGGATAAGGTTAAGGTGAAGGGGTTTTTTTGAAAACACCTTTATTTGAAGAGAACTTTTACACCTTCTACCTTTAAACTTTTAAACCTGCGTAGCGTCAAGTTATTTTCACTATTCCGATGCAGCGAAGGATCGGCGAAGGACTAGAATGGGGCCGACCTTTCCCCCGTTCTGCTTATGAAGCGCACAGGCTTTACGATTATAGAAATGATGATGGTACTCGGAATTATTGGTGTCATCAGCGGGGTGACTGTGCCGCTGTACCGCGAGTACCAGGTGCGTAACGATCTGAATCTGGCAACGGAACAGGCAACGCAGGGTCTGGCCAGAGCGCGTCTTCTTTCGCAGTCTGCACAGAACGATGCGGGATGGGGATTCTACGTACCGGCGGGAGTCCTCTACAAAGGAGCATCGTATGCAACACGTGATGCATCGTTCGATGAGCGCTATCCGATGCCATCAACCATCACCATCACGGGGTTATTTGATGTGGCGTACACGAAGGTGAAAGGACAGCCGAGCTCCACAGGCTCCATCACACTGACTGCTATCGACAGCGAACAGCGGACCATTTTGATCGACGTGCAGGCGCAGAACGTTGCCGTTGTGCAGGGTGATAACCTCACCATTTGCCACAAGCCGGCAGGCTCCGCACAGCAGACGATGATTATTCCGGATAATGCATGGCCCGGACACCAGGGACACGGCGACACGCTGGGTGCCTGCAGCAGTGGTGGTGGCGCAAGTTCAGTATCCAGCTCACGCTCTTCTTCCTCTTCATCGCGCAGCAGCTCATCAAGCGCAGCAGCTGTGAGCAGTGCGGGAGGCGGTGGAGGGGCTGCATCGAGTGCGACCTGTAATGACCGCTTCTCCGTGTCGGCCGATAACACCATCACCACCACCGGTCCTCTGAGCATTATTTTCAAGTCTCTTGGTGCGCAGTTCGGGTACGGCAACGGGGGACCGGATGTGCCGGTTACGGTGCAATATTCCAAGAAGACAAATGGAGGCAGTGCAAAAGATCTCTTTGGCGGCGACGAAATCAACGGAACGGGTGGCGATCAGCAAACAGTGACCGGTTTCAAGAACGGCGATAAGGTTGTCCTGAAATTCCACGCGTACTACAACGACCACGGATGGCTGACGTATGACAACACTGTCACCAGTAACGACAACACGGGATCGGTGAAAGTGCTCCGGAATGGCGATCTTCCCCCGACCATTCCCGGTGCTACAGGCCAGGCAAGCATTTCGACCCTTCTGCAGTCGATTGTGGTGAACGGACGCATCAGCATCGGTCAGTACGATGTGGTGATGATTGCTGACTTCAACTACAACGATTGCCACACGTGTGAGGCTGCAGACTTCCAGGACGGTGTCGTTCTTGTGAAGTTCCAGGCTCCTTCCTGTTAGGCTGTAGGCAATAGGCAATAGGCAGTAGGGAAATAAGAAGTCATTTTCTATCGCCTACCGCCTGCTTCCTGGATCCGGTACCCTGTCTTCCCGTATGGTCTTTGTCCTGCGGTCCCGCAAACGCCCCGGCTTTTTGCTCCTCGAGGTGCTTCTTGGTATTGCCGTATTCTCCATCTTTTTGGCAGGACTCGGTATGACGCTTTTGTACGGTCAGGAAAATACCATCAACGCCGGAGACCGTACGCGCGGTGTGTACCTTACAACGCGTACGATGGAAGCCATCCGCTCCATGCGTGATGCGTCATTTGCATCGGTCACGACGGGAACGAAGGGCATCTGGCCGCACAAGAGTACCAACATGTGGGCCTTCAGCGGCACACAGGTCACCCTCAGCGGTGCGTATACGGTCAGCGTGACCGTCTCATCCAAAGCCAGCGACTGGATGGCATTCACCGGAACAACCACCTGGAAACACGGCTACAACCGCGGAGGAACGGTGAAACTGTATGGGGAAATTACAGACTGGAAAGCGAAGAAAACCGTCGGCAACTGGGCATCGGCATCGCTCGAAGCATCACTTGCGCCGGGAGGTACGCCGCTTTTCAACGACATCGCGGTTGCGGGCAACGTTGCCTACATCACCTGTAATGCAACGACGGGTCTGTACATGATGGACATCAGTAACACCGCCTCCCCCACCCGCATCAATTCCTCTTTCTCCCTCGGCTACAGCGCGACAGATGTCGTCATCCGCGGCAAACGTCTCTATGTCCTCACATCGGATTCCAATGCAGAGCTGAAGGTCTACAGCATCACAAACGCTACAGCATCACCGGTGCTCATTACCTCGTACAATCTGCCGGGCAGCGGCCTGGGGCGATCGCTCGCGCTCGGGTGGTACAACCTGTATGTCACCGCCACCTACAGCGCAACAACCGGACAGTACGAATACTACAGTTTCGATATTACCAATAGCGGCAGCCTGGTTCTGGAAGGCAGCCTGCACGATACCGATACACCAAGCGCCATCGCCCTCACAGGCACATCGGCGTATATCGGCAGCGCTCTCGACACGGCGGAACTGCGCGTACTGAAAGCATCATCCACCGGAGGACTGAGTAACGCCGGCTCGTACAACGTATCGGACCGGACACTGAATGGCATCTCGATGGCGGTGTCCGGCACATCGGCCATTCTTGGAACGGAAAAGGGAACGACCATTTCTGAAATGGTGCTCTTCAACATTGGCGGCGGCGGAGTGCCGTCGGGGGCAGCGAGTGGTCCGTGGTATCACGATACGAGCGGCAGCTTACTCGATGTCGATATGGATATGTACCGCTGCTACACCTTCGTGGCCGCAGACTCGGGTCGCAAGGCATTCCAGGTGGTCGACATGCGCAACAAAACCACGCTGCCCGAACTTTATTCCTACAACGCAACGACCGGCCGCGCGCGCGGTCTTTTCTACGATCTGGTGCGAGACAGAGTGTATCTCACCACCGACAGCGCCATCCTCATTTTCCGTCCGTCCACTAGCGGCGGCACCTGCCCATGATGCGTACACGTTCACATTCCGGCTACGTGTTCCTGGTCACGGTTCTGATGATCGGGGCGATTGCGTCTACCACGCTTCTCTCGCTTCTTCTTCTGGGATGGGCAGCGGAGCAGAACGGTGTGCTGGTCGAACGGTCGATGCGCAGCTTTGAACAGGTACAGGTATGTGCAGAGCGGACGCTGCGGAGTCTGCGTCTGGATCCCACCTACGCGGGTGATGAAACATTTAAACTTGATTACGGGAACTGTACGATCCGCAAAATAAGTGGAGCAGGAAACATCAACCGTATTGTATGCGTGGAAAGTACGGTGGGCACTGTCACACGGCGTCTGGAAATAAGTATCAGCAGACTCTTCCCTCTCATCACCATTTCCTCCTGGCAGGAAGTATCCGCCTTTACCAAATGCCCCTGATGCGTTTTCAACTCACAAAGCGCCGGCCCGGAACAACACTGGTAGAGCTGATGATTTTTACGGTGTTGCTCGGGATTGTGATCGGCGCCATTCTCCCGCTCCTCTTCATGGCGGCGGAAGACAGACTGCTGCAGCAGACCATTTCACTGGTGGAACAAAACGGCGTGCAGACACTGCAGAATATTACCTACCGCGTCCGGAACGGCGAGCGCATCATTAGTCCTGCAATGGGGCAGAGCGGATCGGTGCTGGTGGTGCAGACGGCGTCGGGTTCCATCAATCCGGTCATTGTCGGCAGCAACAGCGGAACGGTGATTATTATTGAGCGGCTGGTCCAGGAAATCATCACCTCATCGCAGGTTGCCGTGACGGATTTTGTCGTGCGCAACACATCGGCATCGGCATCGCGCCCGAGTGTGGATATTTCTTTCTTCGTGTCGCGCATCACGCGGTTGCAGCAGCCGCACTCATACCGGGAATTTTTCAGAACAAGCATCACGCTCTTCCCGGCGGATGAACCTGTCGGCGCGATTTCTTCCTGTGCTGCTCCGTATTGTTCTCCGGCAAATACGTTCAACTGGCAGGTGTACGACACGACGCTACAGGATTGTCTGGAAGCATCGTTGCCGCTGACATGTTCTTAAGGGCGCATAACCCGTCCTGTTTCAGAGGGCAGTCAAGACAAAAAACATTCATCAGCGCAGAGACTTGTTACAATACAGGCCTCTCAGGGACGAATCATTTGTTCGCTCCCGCTTCTCTTCCCTTCCTTGTATGAGTTTTTCTGCTCTCCGAGCACGCAAGGGGTTCACGCTCATTGAACTTCTTCTCGTGATCGGCATCATTGCCATCTTGGCATCCATTGTCATCGTGGCTATCAACCCGACCAAGCAGTTGGGTGACGCTCGCAACGCACAGCGCCGCGCGGATGTAAACACCATCCTCAACGCCGTGTACCAGTATGCGATCGACCAGAACGGCCGTCTGCCTGGCACCCTGAACAACGCAGGTGCTGTTGCACGCGTCCAGATCTGTGCATCCGGCGACTCCGCATGTAAGGCTCCGGCAGCAGGCTACATCAGCCTCGACTCTTTGACCGGTTCCTACATTGTGAAGCTTCCCCGCGATCCTTCCCTCGCTTCCACCTCCAGCGGTACGTACTACTACATCCAGAAGGATGCCAGTGGACGCATCACTGTTGACGCTCCGACCGCGGAGCAGGGTGTGACGATCAGCGTTCAGCGCTAATCGTTCTCCTTCAGAACAAACCTATGAGCAAGCAAGACCCCCGCAAGGGGGTTTTGTTTTATGTGCGCACAGAGAGTGGTACCATGGGCGGCAATGCCTTCTTCCTCCACTGCGTCGCGCCGTGCGGGCTTCACGCTCATCGAACTTATGCTGGTGATAGGTGTGATAGCCATTCTGTCTGCCATTGTAATTGCCGCACTCAGTCCCACGCGCCAGTTGGCATCAGGCAGAAATGCCAAGCGTCAGAGTGATGTGAACACCATCCTCAATGCCGTATACCAGTATGTCATCGACCATCAGGGCACTCTTCCCCAGGGCATTCCGCAGGGCAACACGCCGCTTGAAATCTGTACGGTGACGGCAGGCAGTTGCCAGTTCGGTGTGAATTTGCGTGTACTGACAGGTGCGTATTTATCGACTATTCCCATGGATCCGCAGGCCATCCCCACCGGAACCGGGACGCTCTACTTTATCCGCCGGGACCAAAACAGCCGCCTGACCGTCTCGGCACCCCGCGCCGAAGGCAGCGGTAGCATCAGTATTACACGCTAAAATGGGCTTATAGGGCATTTTAAGCTCTTTTAGGTGACGCTTCCCTTGCCTGCCCAGCTCTACCGAAAAGCGGGTTTTTTTGCTATAATAAGAGGAAAACACACATTCTATGCCTATCCGGGTTCTGTCAGATCGGCCGGCCGCTCCCCGCACCTCTATCCTGCGGCGTCTGACCACGCAGGCAGTCATTCTGACGACTTTTATCATCGTGCTGTTTTCCACTGTCTCGTATATTGCCGCACGGAAAGTGCTCGAAGGTTCCATCGACACAGCCGCCCTGTCGCCCGCCCTCAAAACGCTTGCGTATTCGCAGGGAACACTTGGCTTTCTGGTCATTCTTCTTTCTGTGGCTCTGGCATATCTGCTCTCCTCCGCAGTGTCTGCTCCCATCCGCGAACTTGCCCGCCGCGTGACGCTTCTGCGTCCGGGTCACTGGCAAATCCAGCAGTCACTCCGCACCGGAGACGAAGTGGAAATGCTCGAAGGGCAGATTGCCGATATGAGCGTGCGCCTGGGCCACCTCTACCGCGATCAGGAACATGAAATTGCTGCCCGCACTGCAGAGCTTCGCAAGCAGTTCGCCCTCGACCGTACCATTCTTGAAGGGATTGATCAGGGTGTCATCACGGTTGATAAAAAAGGCACAGTGACCGGACTGAATCCCGCCGCCGCCCGTATGCTCGGCCGCAGACGCGAGGATGTGCTGAATACTCCTGCCATTGCCGCTCTCGATTTGCGCGGCCACCGCGGCTCTGCGCTCACCATGACCCATCCGCTCACAACCTGTCTGCAGAAACACCATCAGTTCCGCTCCCCTGCAAACGCACACTGGAGCATCATGCGCAAGGACGGCACCATGTTGCCGGTGCTGCTGGCAGTCAGTCCGCTGAACGAAGGAAAAACGTTCTTCGGCGCCATTATCGTGCTGCAGGATATTACCGAAGAGCGCAGACTCGATTACCTCAAGTCCGAATTTATTACCCTTGCATCACACCAGCTGCGCACGCCGCTTTCGGCTATCCGCTGGTACGTGGAACTGTTCCAGGAAGACAAGAAATCCCTGAGCGACGACCAGCGCATGTATCTGCGTGAGATCGATCACGGCCTTGTCCGCATGGTGGACCTGCTCACAGCCCTTCTGCATGCTGCACATCTGGAAGGCGAAGGGTTGCGTCCGGAAATGCAAATGATTGATGCCAGCACCCTTGTTCGCGAAATGGAAAAAGATTGTGAGACCATGGCCGGTGAAGCAGGTTTGCACTGCATGCTCTCGGCCCCGCGCCGTAAGGTGATGATGAAAACCGATCCGACGCTTCTGCGCATTGTGCTTCAGAACCTGCTCAGCAATGCGGTGAAGTATTCGTCCAAGGGCAAACACATCAGCATCAGTCTGACATCCCAAAAAACGAAAGTGCAGTTTACGGTGGAAGACCAGGGAGTCGGTATTCCGCAAGCCGAACAGAAGCGCGTCTTCCAGCGTTTCTTCCGTGCCAAAAATGTCCGCCAGATGGATACCGATGGAAATGGTCTCGGGCTCTACATCACGAAGTCCATTGTCGAACGACTGGGCGGTACGATTGAATTCAAGAGCCGGGAGAATAAGGGGACGATCTTCACCGTGAGTTTTCCGGTGAACGGGAAGAAGACAAAGTAAAAGATCCTAACGGCAACGGCCGCCAGGATCTTTTGTGAAGAAAAAATAAAATAATATCTCATCGTGAAGTGCGCGGATCAGGCAATGACAGCGAATTGATCGAGAGCGGCCCCAACGGGCATTGCCACCATGTTCAATTCAACAGTCATATCCCGATCAACTGCTTGCAACACTTCCAATACTGAGATGAGTTCGCCTTCATTCCGCTCCAGAACGCTGATGGTGATGTCGCAGACCTTACCTTCTCCTGGACTGAAACAAAACACCAGACCGACGTTTGTTTTGCCAAGATGATGTGATAATCCGACAGGCTTGCTGTTTGCTTTGCAGATAGTAGCGAGCCTGGAGTAACAGGCGTCCTCATTGATGCCATTGTTAATGGCATTCAGGCAGCACTGCAATACTGCTCCATGCTCTGCGCTGAAAAATGTCGGGAAAACACTCGCCAGTGCTTTGCCAACAAGTTCCAAGCTCTGCCCTGCAAATCCCAAGTACCTCTTGTCCACGATTTCCTCCTGTTCGTTCATAAGTTACGTAAGAAGACAAACATATCTTCTCTTCGCATCATTCTCGTTTAAAAGCGCGATGCAAGAAGGAGACCTTACGGCGCTTTCCAAAGATCGCAGGACACTATGGTGAAGTGAGGTTTTATTGTCAATTCCCTGCTTTCTTTTGGCGTATAACACACAGAAACTCCGGCGACAAAGGTGTCGTCGGAGTTCGAAGGGAAAGCGCTCTCTATGTTAGGTGTTCATGAGTTGTACGTCGCTGCACAGTGTGTGCCGGACAGTTTCCAGCGTGGTCGCTTCTTCGTTCAGGCGGAGATGCCGCAGAGGTGTCTGTTCGAGAATGGCAATGCAACGCTCAGCTGCAGTGCAATCATCATCGAAAAAGCGGATACGGATGACGGAGCTAAAAATGCAATTCTCCGCCCGCTTCATCGATAGCGAACAGCTGCTGCTAACCAGCAAAAATTCCTCGCCGATGTCATCGAATGCAATTCCGGAAAGTAAGCTTGGCAGCCGTCGTCCTTTCAAGACGGCAATGTGAGGTTCTCTGTGGATGGCAAAAATCATTGCCCGCAACTGGCCTTCAACGTCACAAGAGCACTCAAAGAACAGCCCCAGTGCTGATGCCAGTGACAGTGCATCATCGCTTTCAAATCCAATAATGACACTGCTCAATCAGGTACTCCTTCAATGAAAACATAAAGACATCCTCTCCCAGCGCCACCCTCAAGTGTGAGCACAGCGCAGGAAGCAGAAAACAATACTGTCCAAAGAGCGGGGCCCTATAGTAAAAAGTGAGGAATATTTGTCAAGAATTTGGTTGGGCCGCCAGCCTCGGGAATGAGGCTGGGCGGCGGACCTGTGGACGTATTGGTCGGTTTCGTTCTTACTGGATGTGAAATCCTCCAACATAAAAAGGCTTTGGATCCCGCGGTTCCTGGCTCGACATTTTCAACAAGTGAAAATCGCCTTGGCTGTCGCGGTGTACAACGATCGGGGCTTTTCGAGTAGTCACGACCAGATCGATCTCTTGCATGAACTGTGTAAATTCTTCCGGTTGATCCTGCATGAGGAACAGTAATTCCAGGAATGTCAGAGGGGTCAGTGGCTTCTTGCCAGGAACGAGACATTGGGCGTGTGGGTCCAGCGGGTGAAATTCGAAGATGGTGCTCGTGAGCCCCACTTCTTGTTCTGCTGCAAGACCTTGTTCGTTCGACAAAATCCTTTCAATCGTAACGGATTGCGGTGCGAGATCAGTCGCCTCAATCAGTTCTGACAGGATGGCCCTACGCCGTCCTTTTGTTACAAACGAGCGCATCCTTGTCTCAGGAGGGGCAGCCATCATCATCGTTATACCAGTGCCTTTCAATGATCGTAGAAACGTGAAACAGGCCAACAATATGGCCACAGTGCGCGGAGTATATGTATGGATGAGAAGTTGTCAACTATGTTTAACAATTTTCCCATGTATTGCTCAACAAAAAAGCCGCATTTCTGCGACTGCTTTGTCCTGCCCTTTGTACGCCGGATTCTGTCCCGACATAGCCCGAAGGCGACGTTGGGGATGATCATCTCTCTGGGGCAGCAGTTGCCTGACTGCCTCGGTGCGGAGGGGTAGATGGGGCGACGAAACCATCGCCGGTTCCAAAAACCCAAATCCTCCTTGCTCCACCATGAGTTTACCGATTATGCATACACGTGTGTTGCACAATCCACGGTACTCCGTGGCGTTTCACTCCCCAATGAAGGGGCTCGTCTCTGTGGCACTTGTCCTACCCTGCATTTATGGATTAGAGCAGAGCGACGGCCGTTAGCCGCATGGCGTTTCAGTGGAGTCCGGACGTTCCTCGATAAACCACAAGGGTTCACCGCGATCATCAAAAGAGCAGGACTCTCATTATGCCGGAAATGCCTAAAATTGGCAATAAAGGGATAGACTTTCCAGGTGGGTAAAAGCTAGGATACAGGCCCAAAGGTTTGGATTGGGCCTTAACCTTTTCCTCAACCTTGACCTTATATAAGCCGCTTTAGCTCAGTGGTAGAGCAACTCACTTGTAATGAGTAGGTCCGGGGTTCAAATCCCCGAAGCGGCTCCATGTAAAATTGCTGCGCAATCACGTGGCACCGCCAGTTTTGCCATGCAATAAAACCGCTTAATCTGTTGTACAATGCCCGCACATGAAAAAGTCCGAGGCCCTCTTTGGATTGGCGCGTATTCCGCTGGATGCACTGGCAGTCACTGCTGCGCTGCTTTTCAGCTACAGACTCCGTGAGGCGAATATCGATCTTATTCCCTATGTGAAACTGCTTGATACCGCTTCGACCCTGCCGGCGTTTTCGTACTACGAGCGCTTCTTCATTACGCCGAGCGTTTTTGTGTACATCGTCCTCGCGTCCATCATCGGGCTGTATGCACTCCAGTCCACGCGCAGTGCGTGGAATGAAGTCGGGCGCATCATCATTACGACACTCCTCTGGCTTGTTGCGGTGATGGTCTGGTTTTTCCTCGTGCAGCGTCAGCTCTTCTTCTCGCGCATTCTCCTCATTCACTCCGCGTTTTTCATCACACTGTTTGTGATCCTCGGTCGCGCGAGTGTGACTATTTTGCAGCGCTCACTTCTGCGGTCCGGCATTGGTGTGCGGTATGTCGTATCCATCGGGAAACAGAAACTTGCAGAGAGCGCCAAGCGCACACTGGCCCGCGATGCGCGGTATGCGTACCTGGGACATGTCACAAATCTGGAGGCCATCATGAAGCTGAACGGCAAGCAGAAGCTAGACCTTGTGCTCCAGACCGATCCAAACCCGGAGAGTGATTCCACATTGCTTTTGATTGATGCCTGCCGCAGCAACCATATCGGCTACGCATTCCTGCCGCCGGTCTTTGCGGATGTGCCACACTTACTGACAGTAGAACGCCTGGGCCTGCTCCCGATGATCCGCTTCCGCCCGACACCGCTTGATGGCTGGGGACGTATCTGCAAGCGTGTGTTCGATATCGTCGGCAGCTTACTTGCCCTCATTCTTCTCTCCCCCGTTTTCCTGATTATCGCCATCGCCATTCTGATTGATTCCGGCCGTCCGGTTTTCTATGTATCCAAACGTGTGGGAGAAGAAGGTACCAAGCGCATCAAAATCCTGAAATTCCGTTCGATGATCAAAGATGCAGACGGGAAGAAGGCTGCGCTCATTGAAAAGAATCACCGCAAGGACGGACCGCTCTTCAAAATGAAGAATGATCCCCGTGTCACACGCGTCGGAAAAATGCTCCGCCGCTGGTCGCTGGATGAATTGCCGCAGTTCATCAACGTGTTGCTCGGTTCCGTCTCTCTTGTAGGCCCGCGCCCGCATCTGCCGGAGGAGGTAAAACTCTACAGCAGCTATCAACGTCGTGTGTTCGCGGTTCGTCCGGGTGCCACGGGTCTTGCGCAAATTTCCGGCCGGTCTGATCTGAAGTTCGACGAAGAAGTCGCGCTGGATCTGAAGTATGTGGAAGAGTGGTCACTGTGGCTGGATTTGTGGATTTTGTGGCGGACGGTGGTAGTGGTGTTTGGGAGGAAGGGGGCGGATTAAAGGTCGAGGATAAGGTTAAGGATAAGGGAAACGAATCCGTAACCTTATCCTTTTCCTAGACCTTTGGTTTTTTGCTACTATTGAACTTATGAAACTCGACCGCATCATCACCATCGTCTGTGCCGTTATCCTTGTGATTGTAGGTGTCCAGAGCCTCTTCCCGCGCTCCTACGTGCCGGCACCCCCCGCACCCCCTGCGGAGTTGACTGCGTGCGTTGGAGACCCTATTGAAGTCGATTTTGCATTCAACGGTACGGTGAATGATCCGTGGACCTGCCAGGTGCAGTGCAGCGACAACAAGCCGCGCTATATTCTGTATACCAACGGCCGCGCCACACAGTGTGAAACGCCGCCGGGATGTAATGACATTGGCGAGGATAATAATATTCCGTGTTTGCCGTCGGTGAAGTCGACGAAGTAAGAATAACTAGCTGTATTTACAAATAACACAAATAATGTGATTATGTTTTACTATGCGTATTCTCGATATAGGCGCAGGCATTGATTGGGTGAACCCCAAAAATCCCGACGAGGATCTTGCAAAGAAGAAGGGTGGTCTTCAGGAGGCACAAATCCGATGGTTGCATTGGAATACACTGTCGAAAGTTCGTAAGGTTCTACGAATAGAAGAAACACTCTTCGTTGATGGTTTGGATTTACAGAAGCCCGAAGATTTTATAAAAGAAGGTTTGGTCTTTCGGGGAATGACCGCCGATGAGATAGATGATACCCAGTACGATGCCCTGACATGGTTTAGTCCGAATCCTTGGCAAGTGGCGTATTTCAGTAATCTTGAGAAGCAAACACATCAGAATCCGCTTGATGTTGTGGTGGCAGCAATCCAAAGAAATCTTAAAACAGATGGATTACTGATTTTGGAAACGGAAATGCCTCCAACCGAAAAATCTTTGGAGCAGGATCCGCATCGTACGCATGTTGTTCTTAAGCTTATCCGCGATCATCTTGAAAAAGTGGTTGTTCCAACCGATATTGTATTCAAAACAAATGATCCGTGGCGGGAATTTAGTTGTGTGTACCAAAAGAAGGACGCTGCTTAAGACTTAGAACAACTTCAACTGATCCGTCTCCTTTTTCGTCGTCACTTCTTTTGCAGGCACATCATCCTCTCCGCCAAACTGCTCCAGATATCGGATCACCCGTTTTCCATACGCTTTCTCCTTCAGTCTCTTATCCAGCACCATCATCTCCCCGCCAGCTTTGCGCTGCCTGCAGAACGTACGCAGCAAGCGGAAGCCACGGCATTCCACACGGGGTAGTGCGTAGCCTTCAAAGGAATTACGGTGATGATCTTTGCGCTTTCCGAAGACCGGGTGGTTCGGATGATCGAATGGCAGTGCTTCCAGAATCAGTCGGTCGACGGAGCCCTCCGG
Source organism: uncultured Candidatus Peribacteria bacterium (assembly GCA_964533375.1). Lineage (GTDB taxonomy): Bacteria > Patescibacteriota > Gracilibacteria > Peribacterales > Peribacteraceae > CALREJ01. The sequence goes on along the minus strand of CAZHLW010000002.1, from coordinate 146,181 downwards.
CAGTTCCGATCCCTCGTACATCCACGGTGTCAGGATCATGATCGTGGTGCCTTCACTCGCCAGGAATTCCGACTCCATGCGGTTCTGTCCGCCAGAGAGCCCCTGGCAGATCAGTGTCACATTTTTCTTCTCCAGCTCCTGCGTGTGCTGAATGTAGAGTTGTTCGATCACGCGCTTGCTACCGGCGAGGAGAATGGTTTTGCCGGGCAGCGGATCTTTCAGGAACGTGCCGGTCGAGAGATCATCGGGGAAAGTAACAGTGACGGGGCAGCTCTGCCTGCGGTCATCGATAGTCGAAAGAATGGTGCGCTTCGGTGGCACCACTTCCACCACAGTTTCTGTACAGCCACAGGGAACAATCAACGTGGTGGCGTAGATGTCGTACAGATAGCGGTCCAGGAAGCGGTCGACGTATTCGGGAGCGGCGTTCAGATACAGGCTGCCGTTAATGCGGCTTTCGGCCCACACGATGTTTTCGGAGAGCAGGGAGGGCTCCAGGAGTGCGGCGAGTTCCAGCAGGATCTGGCGCGTTTTTTCGGGCAGGTCACTTCCGGCCAGCATGTCCCCCACCTGTGCACGCAGCCCTTTGGTTTCCGGCGTATCGAGATCGTTCTTCGTGATGAAATGAATGTCTTCGCCGTGGCGGATTTTTTCGACCCAGAGACTCAGGAGATCGGTCAGGCTGGTAAGGCCGTCATCACCGTTCGATGCAGCGCGCAGGTCATCAATGCTGCACTCGTGGCCGTAGGCTTTCGTGGCGGTGTCCTCCAGCATGGAGGCGTCATCAATAATAATGTGGGCGTCTTTCGTGAGTGCGCCGTGCGCGGCGTGCGCGGGATCGGCCAGGAATGCGAGAAGCTGACGATGGTCGAGCAAAAATACTTTCGATGTTTTCTTGAACTGCGATGTGTAGGCATCAGCTTGCTCCGTGCACGCGAGCTTGCCGTTCCAGATATCTTTCTCAAGTCCATGAAGGGCGAAGTCATTTCTGGTGCGCGGCGCAAACCAGCGGAGTTTCATGGCGAGCAATGCTTCGTCCGACGTCATGGTCGGCTGTGCGAGCAGCGCTGCTTCCGCAGCGGGATTCAGAAGGAGATGTGCGGGGTGAATGACGGTCACATCATCGCCAATGCAAATGCGCTTGAGCTGTGCCTCCAGATTTTTCACGGCGATCCACGTGGTGCCCTCCGCCTGCAGCGCTCCATTGATGATTTCCTGGAGCCCGTCCGGGTGGAGGCCTTCTTCGTACAGCTGCACGGTGCCGGCTGCAGGCTTCGCAATCACGAGCGTTTTTTTCTCTGCACTAGTATCGGCATGCTTCTTCTTCGTAATCCACGTCGCTCCTTTTCCGGCCTCGACCGCATCAAAGAGTTTTGCGTACCCGGAACCTGTACGTCCGAGCATGTCTCTCGCAAACGCGAGTTCGTCGGGGCTCAGTTCACAGAGTTTCTCCCAGATTGTTGCAAGCAGTTCGAGTGTTGCGCGGACATCGCCCAGAGCGCGGTGCGCAGGCGAGTGGTTCAATGTGAGCGTCGTGCTCATGTACGCCAGCGAGTAGCTGCGGAACTCCGGGAACACGAGCGATGCGAGCATCGAGGTATCAATCCACGGGCGCGCCGAGAGATCGATTCCTTCGCCGCGGATCATCCCGATATCGAAGCCAAGATTCTGTCCCACAAGCAATGTGTCTTCGCCAATGTGTTCGCGGATCTCCTCCAGTTTTTCCTCAAACTGCGGCTTGTCTTTTATATCCTCAGGAAAGATGCGCGTGAGGATCTGAATGTGCGGAGGGATTTCCTCTTTCACGCTCAGGAGCTGCTCGAAGGTATCCACCACTTCCCCGCCTTCACACTTCATCGATGCAAATTCAATCACATGGTGCACTTTCGGCACGAAGCCCGTGGTCTCGGTATCGAGCACTGTGAAGGAAAAAGGCGGTAGCTTCATAGAGAGAGGATAGCAGATATTGGTTATGGGAAATCAGTTATGGGTTATGGGAATCTACAAGGAGCCCCATAACCCATATTCCCATAACTCATAACCCGTTTGCTTACGCAGCCACAGCCCCTTCCCCTGCCATCGGCTGATCGGCATCGGGAGTGAGGGATGCGCTGGGTTCTGCATCAATCTCTACAGCCGGGACCACTTCGACTTTGTCCTGCAGCTCTTCGATAGCCTCTGCGTTCGTCTCTTCAATCGTTTCCGGCTGCAGCATTTCGGTGCCGTCACGCAGGGACGAGAGCTTAGCCTTGAAGGCTGGCAATTCCTCGTAGTTGTACATGTCGAGTTCGAAGCCTGTCAGGTCGGTTGCGAGTCTGATGTTCTGGCCTTTCTTTCCGATCGCCATCGGGCGCTGTGCTTCTTCCACGAAGACTGCTGCGCGCTTCTTGATGCGGCGGCCCATGTCGTCGACCTGCTCGGTGCCGTTCACAATAATCACTGCACTGATGGCTGCGGGCTGGAGGGCGGTGGAGATCAGTTTGATCGCGTCGTCATTCCACTCAAGCATGTCCACACGCTCACCGTTGATCTCTTCCATCACGGCCTGAATACGCACACCCTTCTGTCCGACACAGGCACCGATCGGATCGATGCGCGGGTCTTTGGAGCTGACTGCAACCTTGCTGCGGAAACCTGCGTCGCGGGCGATACCGCGGATTTCGACGTCACCATTCCGTACTTCCGGAATTTCGAGCTCGAGCAGTTTCTTCACGAGCTGTGCGTGCGTACGGCTGATTTTGAGCTGCGGTCCTTTGCCCGTGAGTTCGACTTTTTCCAGGTACACGCGGATGCGCTTACCGGTGTAGTAGTGCTCGCCGGGGATCTGCTCTCTCCACGGGAGGGAGACAGTCATACCTTCAATTTCAAGCGTGACCCAGTTCGGATCAACCTTTGTGACAGTCGCCGTGAGCAGTTCGTTCTCACGATCTTTGAACTTCTCGTACAAACTCATGCGTTCTGCCTCCTGCAGTTTCTGGAGGATCACCTGCTTGGCGGCCTGTGCTGCGATGCGTCCGTACTCCACAGGGGTGACATCAATTTCGACTTCATCACCAACCTCAACATCGCGCTTGATGCGCTTGGCGTCGTCAAACTTCATTTCGAAGTTTTCGTTCTCGACTTCCTCAACAACTTCTTTAATCAAAAGGATGCGGGGCATCTCCAAACCTTCCTCGATCTCGACACGGATTTCCATTTCTTTGTTCCCGTAATCTTTGCGGTACGCGGTTGCAATAGCCTGTTTCACGGCTTCGAGAACCTGGTCCGGCGACACGTTCTTTTCGGAACAGATTTGGTTGATGGCGGCTATGAATGAAGCTCTCATGATAGAAGGGGGAAAATCTAAGTCACTTCGAGCGTAGTCGAGAAGTGACGGGTAGGGGAAAACCACCATTCCGATGCTACGGAATAGTGAAATACTTAATTCGTGACTACAGTATACGGATGTTGAGGAAAGTTGGCAAGTTTATTCCCCTTGCCGTACGCCTGCCAAAAACGCTCTGTAATGCCGCCCGCGCATAGTTGGAGTGAGCGCGATCAGCTTATAGGCAAGCAATTTAAGCCCTGTCGGTTTGCGGCCAAGATCAGGAGCGACTTTCGTGAGGTGCATCAACGATTGTCCCAATGTCTCAATACGCGCCAGCGAATCATCCAGTGACACAACATGATGGTGCAACGCCGTTGCATCGGGTTCGTAGTAGAGCGGAATGCCTGCTTTCTTCAGCTCCTGCCCCCACAAAATATCTTCCCATCCGTAGAGCGTGACATCGGTCCGGAACGGAAACTTTTTTGCGATCTCCGTCGGTACGCTGATATTGCTGGTGTAGGTAAAGCGTTCCTGCATCTCTGCGGGAATGAATGCATGTTGATACTTTGTGAGCATGGAATACCCAAACTGCCAGCCTGTTTTTTCGAGCCAGGTCATGGCCGGAGTGATCTCTAATGAGGGATCCCAGGTGGTGAAACCGAGGACTGCTTTTAGGTTATGGGTTATGGGTAATGGGTTATGGGAATGTGCCTTGAGATGTTTTTCGCAAGCGTCAGGAGCCAGGAAAATATCATCACCGATAAAAAGCGTCATAGGCGCGCTCGCTTTCTGTACGCCGTAATTCCGGGCGACTCCCTGCTGGCTTTTTTCTATTTCGAAAAAGCGCACCGGCATCGGCCATTTGCTGGTGTCATCAAACAGCAAAACGGTGTCACTATCGTGTCCGTCGCTGACCACAATTACCTCAAGCTGATCCGCGATAGTTTGTTTAGATAGTGCCTGCAGGCACTCCTTCAATACGCCCGCCCGCTGGTGCGTTGGAATGATGACCGATAGAGTTGGTCTGTTCGGCATAGAGTGGCTGGTGCGCAGGCTGAGGCTCGGGCTGATTTTGCATAACAGCTGCGATGGTCAATATACACTGCAGACGATACTTTTTGACACCCGGGACTGCATCACTTTCAAATTGCTTAAATGCTGTAATGATGGGCTCAAAAATCGCATTGCCTTCATAATCCAACACGCCATCCGCTGTGGTGCGCAATTGTTCTATTGTATCCCATAGAATACGCCGAAGCATAAGCTCTTGTGACGTTTCACCCGGCACAATGTTGTGCGGTTTAGGAACATAAGGGGCCATCAAGTTTTCGAATACCTTTTTGTACATGAGTTATAATAATAAAATCATTTCTATATATTGTCAAATAGGTCTACAATACGGCCTATGAAAGCGGTTTTTATTAACTTTGCAAGCAATAACAGCTCGACCGACGCAGAAGCCTGTTTTGCGCTTGTTTCCGAGGACGAAACGGTTGTATACACGCCTGTGGACCATCGCATTGGCGATAGTGGCCTTCTTCCTATGCTGGAAGAATCGCTCAAAAAGGCAGGTTGGACCTACCAGGATCTTACGCATATTGCCTGTATTGTCGGGCCGGGCGGATTTACGAGTTTACGAATGGCAGTCACCCTCGCCAATGTCCTGGCCGATCAACTCTCGATCCCCGCTTGCGGGATTCATCTGTCTGATCTCTATAATGCGAGGAGATCGGAGACCGGAGATCGGCGATCAGGTTTTTTATGGCTTCACTCTACAAAGAAAACCGAATTATTTGCTCGAACTTTTGGCGTAGAGAATTCGCCATGGAAAGAACCAACACTCGTGCCCATTGATGCACTTCTCATCCCTCAATCTCATCCCTCAATCGCACACTGGAGCGGCGAACTCATCCCCGACCACCAATCCGCGATTGCAGCACTGCATCTGCATGCCGCGCCGCTTTTGCCTGTCAGCGCTGTTCTTCCCGCATTCCTGGCATCCCAAACGTACAGCAAAGATTTACTGCATCCATGGTACGGGAGAGGGTGGTGATTACATCAAATACCGCTCCACAAACCCCGGCACATACGCAACCGACGGCAACTGCAGAATTTCCTCAGGGGTAAAGAAAGCGCAGCCTGCGCCCTCATGCAGACGAATATCGTCCCATTCCATTGTCTTTTTGCAGAGAATGGCATTGTCTTTGTGGCCGGGCCATTCGAATTCACCCAGATTTTCCAGATCATCAGGCGTCACTTTCAATTCCAATTCCTCGTCTACTTCCCGGATGGCACATTCAACAGGCGTTTCGCCCTTTTCTCTGCTGCCCCCAAAGAAATCCCAGAGCAGAGGGTTTTCCGGCGCAGCGCCATCGCGGAATTGGAGCAGGTATTTGCCATCGCAGTTCCTGATGATGACACAGCAGCCAAGGCGCATGCGGACATAGTACTCCTGCTTTTACCTCTGTGCGCTTATTGAGCTTTCTCTTTACGCTGTTCCCAGAACTGCGCGATCTTTTCTCGCTGTTCATTCAAATAGGCTGTGTCGGTAGGGAGTTTCTCTTCTGCTCTCTGCTTTTCCATAATAGCCATATCGCGGTCCCAATCCTCTGTGCTCATAGCGTGCAAAAGGAGGACGCCGCTACCCTGAAATTCAGGGTGACTCTTATTCTTTTTCAGGTCGACAGAAATATCTTTCGATCCACGGAACCACTCTTCAAACGTGCAGATAGGAAGACAATAGTCATCAATATTTTTCAGCCAGACCTGGCTGTCGCTGTCGGGAGTGGGATTCCGGTCAAAGGTGAAGAATGATCCATTCGGCATAGCATCAAAATTCATCCATTCGCGCATGCGGTCATACGGATTGTGAGCAGGCCCCTGAGCAGGTCCTGTCTGGGATCGTTCAGCATCGTACATTCCTACGGCATAAAACATCTGGTTAAGTGCCAGCGGAATCTGATGCATGGAATGGCGGTCGGGGCGGAGTGCTTCCTCATACCTCTGTCGCATCTCTTTCTGTGTGGGCAGAATGACGGTGCCGATCGGGGCAGTGGATTCGATGCTATCTCTTGAAAACCTTCCATCGATGACACCATTTGTATGCCATGTTTTTTCTGCAGAATGCGGCCCTGTTTTTATCATATTGTCCGTACGGTCGACGCCTATGCCGGTTATCGTCGATCCAATAGGTACATCACCAAAAGCAAAGCCAGGATCTCCTTCCTGCATCTCGCCCGGAAGAGATTTGTCGCCTTGGCTATACGTCTTTCCAAGTAAACGTTGTTCCCGCAGTGAATAGTTCATAGTATGAGTATTGGTATTTATGTGTATATTATACATAAATTTAGTAAAATAGTCAAATATACTCCCAATAAAGGCCAGAAAACGTGATTATACCAGCATACCTGCTATACTCCCCGCTCACGTTTCTCTACCCTGTTATCGTGTCATTTTTAGACTCCCTCAATAAGCTCCTCGGCGATCCCAACGAAAAAGAACTGAAGAAGCTTTGGCCGAAGGTGGCGGAAGTTCGCGCTTACGAAAAGCGTCCGGAGATTCAGGCGCTCACTCTTGCGGATCTCCCTGCAAAAACAGAAGAGCTCAAAAAGAAAGTCGCCGATGGGGCCACTCTCGACAGCATTCTGCCCGAGGCATTCGCCGTGCACATTCGCGCGTGTGAACTTTTGGTGGGTCACAAGGAAATGATCGGGCGGCAGGAGTTTGAGTGGAACATGGTGCCGTTTGATGTGCAGATTCTGGGAGGCGTTGCGCTCCACAAAGGGATGATTGCCGAAATGAAAACAGGAGAAGGAAAAACACTCGTGTGTACGTTCCCGGTGTATCTGAATGCGCTCAGCGGAAAAGGCGTGCACGTTGTGACAGTGAATGACTACCTCGCCCGCCGCGACGCACAGTGGATGGGTGTGCTCTACAAAGCGCTTGGCCTAACAGTCGGCACTGTCGTTCACGGCCTCACCACCGACGACCGCCGTGCGGCCTATGCATCCGACATCACGTACGGAACGAATAACGAATACGGCTTCGATTACCTGCGCGACAACATGGTCAGCTCTATGAAGCAGCAAGTGCAGCGCGGACTGAACTACGCGATTGTCGACGAAGTCGACTCTATCCTCATCGACGAAGCGCGTACTCCCCTCATCATCAGCCAGCCTGCGGAGGAATCCACTACCAAGTACACGCAGTACGCGATGCTCGTCACAAATCTGCAGGAGAACACGCACTTCACGAAGGATGAAAAGCAGCGTGCAGCGGTGCTGACCGACGAAGGTATCAAGAAAATGGAGCAGCTTCTGAATGTTGAAAATATCTACACGGAGAAAGGATTTGAAGAAGTGCATCACATCGAACAGGCCCTCCGCGCCCACGCGATCTACCAGCGTGATGTCGATTACGTCGTGTCACCCAAAGGCGAAATCGTCATTGTCGATGAATTCACGGGTCGTCTCATGCCGGGCCGCCGCTACAGCCACGGTCTGCATCAGGCGATCGAAGCGAAGGAAAAAGTGGAAGTGCAGCGCGAAAGCAAAACACTCGCCACCATCACCTTCCAGAACTATTTCCGTTTGTATAAAAAGCTTGCCGGAATGACGGGTACTGCAAAGACGGAAGAGGAGGAATTCGAATCCATCTACAAGCTGCGCACACTTGTGATCCCCACTCACAGACCGATGGTCCGCGATGACCGCTCCGATGCTATTTACCGCACGGTGTCTGCCAAGTTCAAAGCTGTGGCAAAAATGGCGCACGAGAAAAACGTGAAGGGCCAGCCGGTGCTGATTGGTACAACCTCCATCGAAAAATCCGAAGTGCTCTCGCTCCTCCTGAAGCAGGAAAACGTGCCGCACAAAGTGCTCAACGCAAAGCAGCATGAACAGGAAGCGGAAATTGTTGCGAATGCCGGACAGAAAGGATCAGTCACGATTGCCACCAACATGGCCGGTCGCGGAACAGACATTAAACTTGGTGATGGTGTGCAGGCCCTTGGCGGTCTTGCGATCCTTGGAACCGAGCGCCACGAATCCCGCCGTATTGATAACCAGCTCCGCGGTCGTTCCGGTCGCCAGGGAGATCCGGGTGAATCCCAGTTCTTCGTGTCCATGGAAGATGACCTCATGCGTCTCTTCGGTGGTGACCGTCTGAAAATGATGATGGAAAAGCTGAATGTGCCGGAAGATGTGCCGCTCCAAAACGGCATGGTCAGCCGCAGTATTGAGAGTGCGCAAAAGCGTGTGGAAGGACATCACTTCGACATGCGCAAACACGTGCTGCAGTACGACGACGTCATGAACAAGCATCGTGAGATTATCTACAAGCGGCGGCAGAAGATTCTGGAGAAGATCGATGAACCGGTTATGGGTGATGGGTTATCGGTTATGGGAAATTCCCCAGCGCAGGCCTCTGCGCCTGCGGCATCAGATAATTCCCTACATAATGACATTATTCATTCCATCAAGAAGCAGGCATCATCGATCGTTCTGGATAATGCCGCGGGTCACGATCCGGAGCAGTGGAACATCACTAAAATTATCGACGAGCTCAGTGGTTTGCACCCGCAGTTCCGTGAAATTATCACCGAAGAAAAACTGAAGAGCTTTGCCGACCAGCAGAAAATGGCGGACTACGTGGAAGACGTGCTTACCAAATTCTACGAACAGAAGTGCAAAGAGAGCGGCGAGGACATTGTGGCGCAGGCAGAACGCGTCATCACCCTGCGTTCCATCGACACGCACTGGATGGATCACATTGACGACATGTCGCATCTCCGCGAACAAGTCGCATTCGCAGGCTACGCCCAGCGCGATCCGGTGATTGAATACCAAGACCAGGGCTTCCGCCGCTTCCAGCAGCTTCTTGGCAATATTGAAACCACCATCATCCGCACCATCCTCCAGCTGGACTTCGCACAGTTCGCTCCGCGCCAGATGCTCGAGCAGGCGGAACAGGAACTCACAGGACTTACCACCAACGAAGCGCAGATCGAAGGCGAACTCGACCAGACAGGAGTCGGCGCACTCAATATCCTGAACCCCGATAACCAGAACACGATGATTGGCCAGGCGGTGCAGAGGCAGCTCGGCGGCCAGCAGCGTGTTGCAGCTCCGCAGGCGGCACCCATCTCAGCAGACAAGGTCGGACGCAATGATCCGTGTCCGTGTGGTTCCGGGAAGAAGTATAAAAAATGTCATGGCAAAGACGAATAATAGAAAATTGAAGCATCGCCCTGAACCCGAACCACAGTGAGTGGTTTAGGGTGTCATGGGCAGGACGAGGAAGATCACTTCTTCTTTAGATCTTTCGCATCCGGTTTCTTTTTCTTCTTTTTCAGCATATTGATAAGCGTGTCCGGAACGGGCAGAGCGATTTCCGCGACCACCCATCCGACGCCATCCAGGATTTCTCCGGCAATGCTGGAGGACTTTTTCTTCTGCGGGACGGGTTCGGGTTTTTTGGTGGCCATATGTGTCTATGACGCAGCAGCAGGCTTCTTCTGACGTGAGAAAGTGATGACTTTCCTTTTATTCTTTCAAAAGGGTGTAGAGTAGAGATTGCTTTCCTCCTTCCTATGATTTTTCCTGCCCGTTTCGTCACTGCTGCATGTAGTCTGCTTTTTCCGGTGGTCGCTTTCGCATCATCCGACTGCAGTCCGTATCAGTGCAACGATGGGACGAATATTCCTCGTTGTGAATCTGGGATACCCATCAACTACTTTGCGCCACCCTGCATGACGCACGGAGGAGAAAGAGGAGCTGCATTTTCCGATGTGCCATCGGGTGATTCCTATGCAAATGCCGTCTACTATCTGCGTGATGAAGGAATTATCACTGGATATTCCGATGGGACGTTCCGTCCTGATCAAACCATCAACCGTGCGGAATTCACAAAAATTGTGACCGGTGCACAGTTCAATGCAGCAGCAGACATCGCTATGTGCCAAACTGCATCTTTCCCTGATGTCCGAAAGACGGATTGGTTTGCGCCGTATGTTTGCGTGGCGAAAACAAAAAATATTGTTGCCGGCTACCCTGATGGAACATTCAGGCCCGGACACAACATCAGTTTTGCGGAAGCCGCAAAAATCCTGGTTCGTGTGTTTGTGGGAGATGTGCAAAGTGATGATGTCTGGTACAAGCCGTACGTTGAAACATTGGAAACATTGTCTGCCATTCCCACAACCATCACCCGTTTTGATCAATCGATTACCCGCGGAGAAATGGCGGAGATGATCTATCGGTTGAAGATGGGAATAACCAGCGAACCGTCGCAGACGTATAAAAGTTTAGAGGACAACAATGCTCCAGCGGATATGTCTCAGGAAAAGATCTACCGCTACGAAGGAACGACATTGAACTTCCGCCTCCCTGCTGAGTGGCCGCACGAAAAACAAAGAGGGCCGAATCCGAGCGACGGAGGGCTGCCGTATGCATCGTCTTTGTGGAGCTTGAACCTTGGTCCGATTTGTAAGGGGTGTGCTGAAGGAGAAGATACCTACAGTTTTACTATTGATGCCTACACGCCTGATGCGAATCTGATAAAAACACTGTATGACGATTCTCTGGTCGACATTGAATCCGATGTGGTACTCGAAAACGGAACCCGCAGGATTGTGTATACCGAAGCTGGAATATGCGGAGGCAAGAAAGCCTTTTTCTTTACGGGGACCATCGATTACAAATTTGACGGTATGTGTGCCGCGGATTCACGGGTCAGCGAAGCGACATTCGATAATATCCTTGCAACCATTGTTGTACAGGAGGAATAAGAATGTTGTTTGGGGTATACTGGCTCCCCATGCCTCTGCAAAAGATCACCGGCCACGCCAGACAACTGGCGGAACTCGCAGCCGATATGGAAAGCAAGAACATCGCGCATGCGTATTTGTTCGCCGGAGCGCCAAACCTCGGAAAGACGACCGTTGCCCGGTGGTTTGCCCGTGAGCTTTTGACGGACGGAAAAACACCGGAGGAGAAACAGGAGATCGATCACCAGATCGCACACCTCATTCATCCGGATTTGATGGTGCTGGATCAGCTGTGGATTGAAGAGAAATGTGAGGACTGGGACATCATCGCCAAATCCAGCAATGTCCCCCAGCAGCACCGCGCCAAAGCGCCTGCCATGCGCACCGACACCATTGGCATCGACGATGTGCGCGAGATGCAAAATAGACTGCAGGAAACCGGCGGTCCATATCGCATCTGTATCATCAGAGGAATTGAACGCATGCAGGAGCCAGCCGTGAATGCGCTTCTGAAAACCCTCGAAGAACCACCACCCGGCCGCATCTTCATCCTCACCACCGACAATCTCCAGCTGGTGCTCCCGACTATCCTCTCCCGCTCCCGTGTGCTCCGGTTTGAACGCGTGGCGGACAAAGACATTGCATCACTCTTAAACGACACCGATGAAGACGACCGCCGCTTCATTCTCCACCTGGCACAGGGTGCTCCCGGCCGCGCCATCCGTCTGGCCACCGATCCCGATGCACTTCGTGAAGAGAAGCAGCTCCATGAACAGGCAATGGGTTTCTGGACGGCATCATCACCCATTAACCGCATGACAGCCCTTACGCCGCTCCATGAACGCGGAGCAGAGGCGGACCGATTTCTGTTTCATCTGGCACTCGCACTCCGCGAAAAAGGTGACTACAACCACAAGCAGCAACAGGCTTTGAATGAGCTTATTGAAGGATTGCGGACCAATGCATCCAGACCACTCATAACGGAGCATTTTGCCCTTCAAACTGCCAAATAAAGGCGTATTTTCGAGTATTTTCATCGGATTTTCCCCTATACTCGTCACTCCATGGATATCCGCTACCACATCACCGGAGGCATCCCGCTGCAGGGCGAAGTCACGATCAGCGGCTCGAAGAATGCAGCGCTTCCGCTTATTGCAGGATCGGTCCTCGTGAGCGGCGTGACCGTGCTTCGCAATGTGCCGCGTTTGCGCGACACGGAAATGATGCTCAAGATTCTGGAATTTTTGGGCGCAACCACACACTTCGACAACGGAACCGTTACCATCGACACGACCAAACTGGAAAGCAAACCCATCCCCTCTGAGTATGTCTCGAAACTTCGCGGGTCTATCGTGTTACTCGGTCCGCTCCTTGCACGTTTCGGTGTGGTCGAGATGACCTATCCGGGCGGATGCGTTCTTGGGAAGCGTCCGGTGGAGGCACACGTGCTCGCACTTGAACAGCTTGGTGCAAAGAACCTGAGCACGCCGGAAGTGATTCATCTGCAGGGCAAACTCACGGCCGGCCGCATTATCATGCCGGCCTTCTCTGTTACCGCCACAGAGATCGCTATTTGGGCAGCTGCTGCAACAGTCGGCGAAACACGCATTGATATCGCCACTGCTGAGCCGCATGTACAGGCCGTGTGCCGCATGGCACAGGAAATGGGTGCACGTGTGGAAGGAATCGGCACAAACACCATCACCGTGCATGGCGTTGCGCATTTGCGTGCAGCGGAATTCACTGTGCCGTTTGATTACCTCGAGGCGGGAATGTTTGTGATTGCCGCTATCATCACCAAAGGAAAAATCCGCCTAAAGCAGGTCGATGCCGATGACCTGATTGTTTTCCTGGATACCATCCGCCGCGCGGGAGGAGTCTGGAAGTATGATCCCGCAGAGCGCACGCTCTTTGTGGACGGCGAGCTTTCGAACATGAGTGCCATGAAGATTCAGACAGGTATTCACCCCGGCTTCCCGACAGATCTGCAGGCCCCGATGGGTGTGCTGATGACACAGGCGAAAGGGGTCAGCCGTATTTTCGAATGTATTTTCGAGGGCCGCATGGCGTACCTCTATGAACTCGAAAAGATGAACGTGCACATGGAAATCCTCAACGCACACCAGGCGCTGATTATCGGTCCGACCCCCCTCAAGGGTCGCACCGTTGCCAGTAACGACATCCGTGCCGGCGCCGCGATGGTGCTGGCTGGCCTCTGCGCCGAAGGAAAAACAATCGTGACCGACGTGCACTACATCGAGCGCGGCTACGACCGCCTGGACGACAAACTGCGCAGCCTCGGCGCGAAAATCGAGCGCGTGATTGTCGAAGGCGCCGCCGCAGTCGCCAGCTAATCGATCATTTTCTCTAGCCCTAACCCTAACCCTAACCCTACAATCCCGTCATATGGCTCAACTGACCTTCACCCTCCAAAACGGCTCCGCTCTCAAATGCAGCGGCGGCCCCATGTCCTTTATTGTCTTTCCGGACAAAATCCAGAACGGCATCCTGAACCTGCTTCCCTCCCCGCAGGAAAGCCCCAGCCGCGAGGTTATCTCCTGGCCGGGTGAATATGATGTTGCAGGGATTACGGTGAAAGGCATCGGCCAGAACGAAGGGCAGAAAGTGTCATACGCTGTCGATACCGAAGACATCCGTTTTGCTTTTCCGGCTTCCCCGCTCGAAGACTGGCGCGATGAAGACATTGAGCGTCTTGGCGATGTGCACGTTCTCGTGCTCCCGGCAGAAGACCCGAAAAAGTGCCAGACCCTCCTCGATGAAGTCGATCCCCGTGTGCTCTTCATTGTTCCTGCCAGCGACGGCAGCCTCCACCCGGATGTCCTGAAAGCCTGTGGCGCCGCGGACAAAGAGCATGTGAAGGAATTCAAGCTGAAGGGATCATTTGGTGCGGAAGGACGGGAAGTAGTAGTCTTCAGTGCATAAAGACTCTCTGCCCCCGTAGTTCAACGGATAGAACGATCCCGTCCTAAGGGATAGATGTTGGTTCAATTCCAGCCAGGGGTACCATCTAGTCGTTCAATCCTTCGCTATTGCTCAGGACAGGCTCCTAGAACAACCCCGTCCTAAGGGGTAGATATTGGTTCAATTCCAGTCAAGGCTACCACTATTTGCTATTATTCTGATATGAAACAGAACCCTCTTGTACCAGTTCTTTATTGTTCGTCTTTTGACGACTCGTTTAATTTTTATACCCATCAACTTGGTTTTTCAGTTATCTACGAACGCCCTGAGGCAAATTTTTGCTTTCTTACTCGAGATGGTGCTCAGCTTATGCTTGAGGAAATAGGTGCAGATAAGCAGTGGCATACAGCTGACTTACAACGACCTTTTGGACGTGGAATCAATATGCAATTCATGACTACCCACGTTTCCGAATTGTTTGAAAAACTCCTGGATGCCGGACAGATTTTTTTCGCCCCACTCGAAGAAAAGGAGTATCGACGCACCGAAGACACCGTTGTATGTCGGCAATTTGTTATTCAAGACCCGGATGGATATTTGCTGAGATTTTCTGAAACAATCAGCACCAAGCAAAATAACTGAGCGAATGTCATTCTCGGCATGTTACAAATATCCAGAGAAATCCACTATGCTCTTCGCATGCCCGATATCTTCACCTTCCTCGACGCAAATGGCATCGCCTACGAAAAGCATGAACACCCTGCAGTCTTCACCTGCGAGGAATCCGAAGCGCTGGAACAAAAAATTCCAGGTGAATCTACCAAAAATCTGTTTCTGAAAGACGACAAGAAAAAGAGGTTTTTCCTGGTGGTGGTGGGCCATGAAAAAAGTGTGAATTTGAAAGCGCTTGGCATATTGCTTGGCGTGAAAGGCTTATCGTTCGTCGGGCCGGAATTGCTGAAAGAATACTTGGGTGTCGAACCGGGATCAGTCACGATGCTCGGGCTCATCAATGACACAGACCATCATGTGGAAGTCATTTTTGATCAGCGCGTGTGGGATGCGGAGAGTATTAACTGTCATCCTCTCGTGAATACGGTGTCTCTTGTCATCTCCCATGCTGGAGTCGAGACATTCCTGAAAGCGGTCAACCAGGACGTACGTGTGTTGGATCTGCCGGTGCGGTTGTAGTTTGACAAAATATAAAAAGTGTATTTAATAGAAGTATGCAGGAGACCTTCATTGAACTGGTTCCCAGAGCAGCAGATTCCCTTCAGGGGGAAATGGCAGCATTGGAACAGAGAGATATTGCGTTTGATGGATTCAATCTGCCTGAGCTGAAACGCAAGACGGGTACATTTCTTACGCCTGAAGAGCTGATGACACTCCATGCAGCAGGGCGTCTCTCGCCGGAGAAAAAACTGGCACTACATTTACGGACACAAGAGAGGAGTGTGGGTGCCAACATTGAACGTATTCAAACGCTTGCTGCCGCCGGAGTGGACATCGCCTTGCTTGTAACCGGTGATGCCTTCGATCCCGGCCAGGAACCTGCCACCTGTGCGCATCAGGTGCTCGATGCCATCGATTGTCCGATGGGAATCAACATTGCTGCTGGTGCTGATTTGTATATGCCGGAGTGGGGTCGCTGGGGGAAGAAGCAGCCTGCAATTAAACGCGGTGTAGTGGACAGTGCATTCACTCAACCCGTGTTTCATCCGGAAGTGCTTGGTAGTCTGGGAAAGCAGAGTGAGCCTTTTTCAAAAGAGGCGCTGTACGCAGGAATCACCTGGGTTACGAGTGCAAAGAGCAGAGACTACTGGCGCACGACAAACCAGGTACCGGAGAAACATCTGCCGTCCGGTGAAAGCGATGATGTCATTCGTCGTAACAGTATCGCGCAGGCAGCGGAAATATTCCGGCTCGCAAAACAGGAAGGATATTCCACGTACATCATGTTGATGCGCGGCACACTTGCTGATCTGGAAGAGATTTTTAAGCTCTCCGAAAACAATCGCGATTAAAAAGGTCTACGCTATACTTTTAGCTATGCCCCGCTACGTCGCCCTCCTCCGTGGAATCAACGTTGGTGGAAACAAGAAAGTTCCCATGGCGGATTTGAAAAAGATGATGGAAAAAATGGGATACACGAATGTCAAAACGCTGCTGAATAGCGGCAACGCGATGTTCGATGCAGAGACGACATCCACGAGCGCGATCAAGAAAACATTCGAAGCACAGTTTGAAAAAACATTCGGGTTTGAATCACGCACGATTATCCGTTCAATCGCCAACATCGAAAAACTCATCAAAGCCAATCCCTTTAAAGACATCAAAGTGACACCCGCCACACGTCTCTACGTTACCTTTGTATCTGATAAGCCGACGAGCAAACTCAAAATTCCCTACACATCAGAGGACAAGTTGTATCGCATTCTCAGTGTCGATGATTCCTGTATCTGCAGCGTCCTGACCGTAGCCGACACAAAAAACACGACCGATGCTATGAAGATCCTGGAGAAGGAATACGGCAAAAACCTCACAACCCGGAATTGGAATACGGTGGAGAAGATGGTTCTATAAGGCTATTGACGTTTTTCCAATAAAGGCATAAAACTCTCCAGAGCGCGCCTGTCCTATAAATGGAAACTGCAAACCTTGCTCTTGGAACTGCATTGCGCCCTTTAGAGCAATGCATGAACCACGGCCCTTGCACATTCGTGTAAGTAAGCCATAAAAGAGTCTCCGCGGACAGGACGCTCTTTTTTAAGCAGCCCGGAATTGCAGAGAAACAACATCGTCGTCCTCTACGCCCAGCAGAGGGCCACTATATTGGAATTTCATATAGCTCATCAGTGTTCCGCATACCGCTTCAACCTCTCGCTGTATTTCCTCCAGATCGTTCGGTTGCGTGGCAGGATCCATAGTAATCGTAATACTGCCAGAAGGGCCCCAGGGCGCAGGAAATGAACATCCGCTGACTCCCGCAATGGCAAGAACTCTGTCGTGAATCTGCTCCCACTTTTTACGAATTTCCTCATTCAGCCTCTGTAAATCTGCAGCCAGAATTTGAGCCTGCTGTTCACTGATCACATCATTCCCATCATGCTCTATCTCTGGAAATGAAAACCGGCGTTGTGGGTCAGATGCCATCAATCAGCAACGCTACTCCCGAAAAATATTCCGGCAAATGGATTCTTTGTGTTCAACTTCCTTCGCATACCACAGCTGTCTTCTCCAAAAAGTTCAAGCATTTTTTAGCCACGTCTTCCGGTTTCTGGTAAAGTTTAGCACTATGAAACGCGCCGCCCTCTTTCTTGGTTTACTGACACTTCCGCTCACGACGTTTGCGTTGGACTTTTCCGACGTAACCAGCCGGTACAAAGATGCGCCGTTTAGCAGAGCGGAGACTGCGGGAATCAGTGTGCTCACGAATCTGGCGGCTGTGCAGGGTAATCCTGATGGAACATTTGCACCCACGAGGCCTGTGAACCGTGCGGAGTTTTTGAAGATTCTGTTTGCAAGCCATCCGGATATTGTGGTGACCGATTCCGATGCGCAGAGCTGTTTTCCGGATGTGAAGAAGGCGGAGTGGTTCAGCAGGTATGTGTGTCTGGCAAAGGTGCGCAACGTGGTTGGCGGTTACCCGGACGGGTTCTTCCGGCCTGCAAATACCGTGAACTACGCGGAGGCGCTCAAGATGCTGTCTGAAATGTACAGTCCGTATCCTGTGCTCTGTCTGGACGAAGGGGCACGCGGCGAATGTGCGCAGTACAAGACGTATGAAGACGGAGCACCGTGGTATGAACAATACACCGACTGGGCAGCAGCTGAAGGCCTTCTGATGCCGGGAAACATGGCAATGAATATTCCTCTGACACGCGGCCAGGTTGCACGTTTGGCAGCCAGCTTCCGTGCGTGGAACGACAACGAATTGCCGGAGTACCTGGCGTTTGAGCGCGGCGAAGATATGACATCCAGCAGCTCCTCTTCCTCGTCGTCTTCATCAAGTAGCGCATCATCAGTAAGTTCATCGTCATCCTCGTCTTCTTTGTCATCTTCGTCCTCTTCGTCTTCTTCATCCTCCTCCGTCACTGCACTCTTCCCTGCCATGTCTCATTTCCTCCTGACAGGCACCCGCACACCGGTTGTGGTGGATGGAACATTCACAGCGCCGGATGAAGACGGACTGCTGCGCTTTGTGGATATTGTGCTTCGCAAGGAAGTGAAGTCCATCTCAAGTATGACGCTGGTCGATGCAAACGGTACCGAAGTGGCTACGCTTGTGCTTGGCACTGATAACAACTCTGACCGCCGTAAGTGGCGTGCAGCGCTGCCGGATACGAGCACCTTCAAACTCCTTCGCGGTGTGCCGACAGTCCTCGGCGTTCGGTATAACCTGTTTGACCGTACCAATGGCGGTGTTTCCAACGAATTTGTGGACGGCATTGAAACCTTCTCCATTACTCTAAGCGGTGTTGCCACCAATGCATCCAAGAACCTTGTGCCGACCGACACGCACTACCCGCAGCATCAGACAACCGATGCGCGTATGACAGGTGTCAGAAATGCAGGATCGGGCGCATCAACCATGAAAGCAGCCAGCAACCGTTTACTCGGACGTTTCGCTGTCAGCGGCCAGACGATGACCGGTGGTGCGCTGCGTGTTAAGAGTTTGGAATTCACCCTGACATCAACCAATGTGATCGTCAGTAATATCCGCATTGGCGGGTCCGCTCCTGTTGAACAGGCAGACTGCGGTGTGGATCCTTCTCAAATGAGCCGCGTGGTCTGTGCAAACATGCCTGACAGCTTCCGTTCCGTGTTCAGTGTTCCACTGATCCTGTCTGTCTACGGTGATGTCAGTTTGCCTGCAGGAACGCCATCCGGAACATTGCAAATCATGTTCGCCGGACGTGGCAAAATCGGCCAGAACGGTGCCCTGCAATGGGAAGACAGCTCCGGACGCTACAACTGGGTTGAAGCGGATGTGCCGTTTGAAAACGGAACGGTGTGGACGGTCACGCCGTGACGTTAGTTATGGGTTATGGGGTTTTATTTTAAAACATCCTTCAGTTCAGCTGCCATCTGAATGGCGGCCGTTCGCGCTGCGTCCTGCCAGTCGGCGCCGCTTGATGCAAAAATGATGCTGCGTCCCGCGTTCACAATCGCGCCTGTGCCATCCGGCAAAAAGCCATGAGCGACATCGGCGGCTGTGCCGCCCTGCGCGCCGTAGCCGGGAATCAAAAACGGGATGTGTGGCATGATCGTGCGCAGATATTTCATCTCTTCGGGGTACGTTGCACCCACAACTGCTCCCACAAAACTCAAGTTCGTTTCGGGCCCGATGTGGTGCATCCCCCAGCCTTCCGTCAGCTGCGCGACATGTTCGTGCACAACTTCGTCGCCAATCGGCAGGTCCTGCAGATCGCCGGAACTTTCATTACTCGTTTTTACCAGCACGAAGATTCCCTTCTCATTCTCTACACAACGATCAATAAACGGCGTAATGCCATCACTGCCCAAATACGGAGTTACAGTGAGAGCATCTACCGCGCTTCCTTTGTACAAATAAGCATCGGCATAGGCTTCGCAGGTTGATCCAATATCGTTGCGCTTGCCGTCTGCAATCACCAGTAAGCCTTTCTCTTTGGCATACGCGCATGTCTCCCAAAAGACTTTCATCCCCTCCCACCCCAGCACCTCGTAGTACGCAAGCTGCGGCTTCACGCACGATGCAATGTCCGCAGTCGCATCAATAATTCCTTTATTGAAATTGAGCACTCCTCGCGCATCGCGGCTGATACCTTCGGGGAGTTTACTGATGGCAGGATCGAGCCCAACGCAGACGGCGGACTTTTTGAGGGTGGCGGCAGTGAGGGCATCGGCGAAGTGCATGGAGGGCAGTGTATCAGCGGGAGCCTTCACTCATCCAGTCATCCGTTTTAATAAGCGATTCAGGCGGCTTTTGGACTGATACGGGGAGTCTGCGCGGTACGGCGGATCCCTGCAGCACAATCGTCAGCGGGAATTTGTCGTGAGTATAGGACGCATAGAATTTCGCCATTTTCGGCTCGTCTTTTGTGGTGGCCACAACTTTGATATGCACATTAAGTCGCTTCAGGATATTTCGGATTTCCGCCACGCTCACATCGCTCGGATCGTAGCCTTTGTCTTTATCGATCGCATGAATAGCATCGACCAGTTCCTGTGCCGCGGTAGCTTTTGGCTTCAGTGAATATGTTACGATTGATCCGTTCGTCTGCGTCGTCATTCCAAAAAGCGCATCGACAAGTTGTGCGACAATCTTCTTCACTTCTTCCTGATTGAGCCCTTCGTCGGTGAGTTCCTTTGCGGCAGTCTCTTCCAGTGGCACGGCGTACCATTCATTGCTCTTGATGTCTGCGGTCAGCATGCCAAATGCCTCTGTCATCCCTCCGCTCAACCGGTCGATCCGCACGTACAGCATGCCATCCACAATCCGGATCTGGCTGCTGACGCGGGATACCTGCAGATCGTTCATGGCAAAGTCGGCAGTCAGACGCAGCGCAGCCTTCACACTTTTAATATCTTTGCTTGCCTGAACTTGCCCCTTCACCCACGCAGACCCTCTGAATTCCTCGGATTCAACGTGAGTCTCGTAGGAGATATTCAGTGGCTGACCCTTGAAGTGAATCGAAGCGAGTAAACTGCTGGGACTCTTGAATGCTGCGAGAGCGACTAATGGGAGGATTGCTGTAAGAATGCCTATGGATAGAGAAAAACGTGATCGCATAGAGAGAGCGTACTGGAGGGTTAGGGTTAGGGCCAGGGTTAGGACGGGAATTTTTTATAGGTTCGTAGTAAGCCGTTCAATAATTTTCCTACTTCATCAGCCAGATGGAGAGCTTTCTCTGCTCTTGTGTAGGAAATAAATTGAAGTTCAATTGCAACAAACAAAAATGCCTTCACTTCAAAGCATTCACCTCTTGCAATAGTGTATTTATAGGCCTTGTCATCATTACTACATCTCCCGTATCCCTCAGCAAAATTTGCAAGAATGCTCGTAACAGCCTTTTGAATCTGTGAGATTAATCCAAAACGTTCGCTGTATGGAAAACATCTCGTGATTGCATAGACCTCTTTTACAAGTTCCATGCCAACTTTCCATATGTTCATGTCCGTAAATGATCCTGTTGCTGCCATAAAGAAAAAAGAAAAAACCTAACCCCAACCCTAACCCTAACCCAATCTACGTTTCTCCTAGACCTACGTTCTGTCTGAATTGCAGAGCCTCCGCAATATGCGCCGTTTCAATCGCATCACACCCTGCCAAATCCGCAATCGTCCGCGCTACCTTGATGGTTCGATGATACGTTCGTGCAGACAAACTCAGACGTTCAGCGGCTTGTTTGAGGAGTGCCTCTGCCTCTTTGTTGATGGCGCAAAAATCCCGCAGCTCACGGACGCCCATTTCTTTGTTGGTGCTGATGGGTAGATTTTTGAAACGGATAATCTGCTTTTCCCGGGCGCGGATGACTCTGTCCAAAATAACCCGTGTGCTGTCGCCGGTGGTGCGCGGTTGCTGGGCAAGGTCTTCAATCGGTACAGCCCGCACATCAATCGTGAGGTCCATGCGATCCAGAAATGGCGCACTGATTCTGCGTTGCATGCGCGATGCGCTGCCAGTTGAGTACTGCGGTGGGTTCATAGCGGCCACGAGCAACACATCAGCCGGAAAGGTCACACTGCCTTGCGCGCGGGTGATGGTGATGCGGCGGTCTTCCAGCGGCTGGCGCAGGACTTCCAAAACCTGTGCGGGGAATTCCGCGAGTTCATCCAGAAAGAGCACGCCTTTGTGTGCCAGACTGATTTCGCCCGGGCCGGGAATTTGTCCGCCGCCTACAATGGAGACGCCGCTCGCAGTATGATGAATAAGGCGGAACGGCCGTTCGCGGACAAGCGGCATATCGCTCGGCAGCAGATTTGCGACGGAATAGATTTGTGTGACTTCCAATGATTCCTCCCGAGACAGTGGTGGCAGAATACCGCGAAGAGCCTGTGCCAGCAGCGTTTTCCCGGAACCCGGTGCGCCGCTCAGGAGCACATTGTGGCCGCCTGCCGCTGCAATTTCGAGCGCGCGCTTGGCGATCTCCTGACCGCGGATATCGGCAAAGTCGACGAGCGGTTTTGGCATGCCGTCGAGTTCCGGCGGAAGAATGGACGGAGGATTTTTTGTTCCATTTAGAATACTGATTAGTTCCATAAGCGTCTGCGGAGCAATCACTTCTATGCCCGGCACAAGCGCCGCTTCCGGACCGTTCACATGCGGCACAATCAACCGTTTGATGCCACGGTCGCGGCAAGCAATGGCAGCAGGAAGAACGCCGGACACATGGCGAAGACTTCCGTCGAGCGCGAGTTCCCCCAGAAACGCGGTGCTCGCCATCATCTCATCCGGGAGTGTGACGAGTTCGTTCACCATCAGAAGCCCGAGCGCAATTGGCAGGTCGTAACGCGGGCCAACTTTCCGCACGTCTGCCGGTGCGAGATTGATGACAACGCTCTTTCCTGTCGGCAGCCGGAATCCGCCTGCCCTGAGCGCCAGCCGCACACGCGATTTACTTTCCTGCACCGCAGTGTCCCCCAGTCCCACAATCGTGATCATTCCTTCGCCGGGTGTGGCACCTATTTCCACAGTGATGCGTTCACTCGTGAGGCCGATGTTTGCAAATGACGTAAGTTTCGTAAGCATGACTTCACGATACTGTGGAGAAAATAGAGCGCCAGCGAATGGTGTACGAAAGTACACCAATAGGTTGCACGGAGCCCTGCACGATCGCAAAATCTTTGCATGCATCATTCCCTCTCAAAAGCATCACATATGGAGGTTGGCCAGTCGGGCGAAGAGACAGCTGTGCGCTATCTCTCCTCTATTGGGTATCGCATTACGGGTAGAAATATCCGTATCGGCAAAGATGAAATTGATATTGTTGCGTTCGATCCAGTTGATCAGGTGTATGTGTTTGCAGAAGTAAAAGCCCGCTCAGCAATGAGTGACGATTTTCATCCGAACATCAATGTGACATGGCGAAAGCGCGGATATATGCGGCGTGCGGCACGGCGGTTCATGACGCAGTTCGAAGAAGACATCGGTTGGCGGTTAGACGTGATCTGTGTGATGCACGGTCAGGTTGTCGATCACTTTATAGAAGTCACCACAAAGTGATAGCTGCAACATCGTCATCCTGCTCGTTCAATAGCTCTTTTACCGGCCAGCGCGTTTCATCCTCTTTGCTCGCCATCATCTCATCCCATGTGCGCTTCTTGTCCGCTCCTGTCAGCAAAAAGACATGTGACACTGCGGAGGCAATAGGATTGAGGGTGAGGGTGATGCGATCATGAATGACAAACTGGTCGGTGGTTGTGTGAATCACCAGCCGCGTGTCGTCCATCATGTGTGGCTGAAGTGGCGGGAAGAGCGAGGCGATATGCCCGTCCGGACCCATGCCAAGAATCATGACATCCGTCAGATGATGCGACCACATCGCATGAACCTGGCCTTCGTAATCCTGGACACATTCCTCCAGCGGCAATGATGTATCCGGGAAAATAAGATGGGCTTCGGGAATAGCTGCGTGCATCAACAATGTATCGCGTACGAGGCGTTGGTTGCTGTCCTGATGCGAGGCGGGAACGTAGCGTTCATCCACCAGATGCACAAAGACTTTCGACCAGTCGAGATCTTCCTGTCCAAGCAGACGGTACATCTGTTTCGGGGTCGATCCTCCGCTCAATCCGATAATGCACTGACCGCGGTCTTCAATGGCGCGCTTCATGCGGTGGCTGACCCACTCCACAGCTTTCTGTGTGAAGTCGGTGTCGGAGGTGGCTGCTATGTGCTGATAATGCATGAGGCGGATGATACCGAAGGAATGCCAAAAAATCACGTAGATTTGGGGATTAGATCCGTTCTTGCTACCCTCATTGCATGGCTCTACAGATGCTGCAGAACAGCCCTGCCCACAGCGCGTATACCATCGGCGAACACTCGTACGGCGTCCACGATGCGCCGCATGTATTTACGCGAAAAGAAGGCGTCACGCTCACGATCGGAAAATTCTGCTCATTCGCGGAGGGCTCCACCATCCTCCTTGCCGCCGAGCACCGGCCGGACTGGGTAACCATGTATCCGTTTCCCTTTCTGTTTCCCGATGCACCGAGCGCGGATGAGTACGTGGGGACGAAAGGTAATGTCGTGATTGGCAATGATGTGTGGGTCGGAATGAACGCGATGATCCTGTCGGGGGTCACTATCGGCAATGGCGCAGTAATCGGTGCGGGTGCAATTGTGGCAAAAGACGTGGAAGCGTATTCGGTGGTTGCAGGAAATCCTGCACATCACATCCGCCATCGGTTTGAACCGGAGCTCTGCAGAGCATTGGAAACAATTGCCTGGTGGGACTGGCCGATGGAGCGTATTCGCGAGGCGTGGCCGCTGTTGCTTTCCGGGAATGTGGAGGAGTTTGTGCGGAGATATCAGTCTGCCTGATTATCGAGCGGCAGTTCCATGACGTGAACGCTATGTATCACGCCGTCAGATGAAGTGTCGGTACCGGTATCTATAATAGTAAAGCCTGCTTTTTCATAGATATGAATTGCTGCTGCATTGTCGACTTTTACAACCAGGCGCAAGCGGTCGATCAGGTCTTTGTATTCTTTACGGACATACTCAATGGTTGCCTTTGTGATCTCCTGTCCATGTCCTTTATTCTGATGTTGAGGTAAGACGTCGAGGCCGAAATAAATGTTTCCGTCACCGTATCTGTCTGCAAGTGTAATGGAACCGATGACAGTATTCTGCCAATCGACTGCCATAAGTTTGCGTCGCAATTTATTTGTAAGTGCATGAACGATGGCATTAAAATATTTCTCTTGGCTTTCAATCGGATATCCTCCTGCTGCCTCCATTTCTAACACTTCTTCTCTTTTTAAAAGGGCCAGGCGGATTTGCGGAGTTTTATGTATGGTCTGGCCTTCATGTAAGCGCCAGAGAGTTTCTTCCTGCTCGGTGGGGAATCGCCAGGCGTCAGTCATATCAGGGTTCCAGCCACTGCGAAATATATCCTTTGTATTTGTTGCGAAAACTATCCGGAAGATCGCGGTATGTTCCTATTACTTTTCTGCAATCAGGACAATCGCATAAACAATTCATTCGCCAGTTACTGGCCTCTGTCATATCGTAATCAAGCAGGAGTTCTTCCCCTATTAAAATTCTGGTCATTGCAACAATATCCGTCAGTCCTTGTATGCCGCAATTGGGATTACATGAGTGATTTAAATACCGGGCGATGCCATTGCTGTCTTTCCAGAGATGAGGAGCTATCTGAATGGCATGGTCGGCGATCTCTTTCGGCAGATCCAGTGTTTGTTCTGCCTGATATTCCTCGCCATCGAATACAGCGATCATCTCACCCTGTTCAATAACATCAATTGCAAAAACCCCTGTACCAAATCTTGATGTCCGAGTCGCAACTTTTTGACTGTCCATGAATATATTTTAACACAAAATTTTCATTAGTATATATTCACGGAAGGACTTGCTGGAGGGCTAAAACCACGCCACCCCCTCGCGCCCGATCCATTCCTCCGCCTCCTTCGGACCCTTCGATCCCGCAGCATACGTATGGAGCGCTGTGTCCGGCTTTTCTATATGTGTCTGCAATGGATCGATCAGTCTCCAGGCTGTCTGCACTTCATCAAAAGTGAGGAACCACTGCTGCTTGCCGTGGATGACTTCCAGAAGGAGTAACGCGTGTTCCGGCAGACAATCCCCGAAGCAGACGAGCGGGTCTTCCATAATCAGCGGGCGGTATGAAGGTTCTGTGCCTCCGACTTTTGTCTGCAGGTAGAGCTTCATACCGGCTTCTCCCTGAATAATAATATCCATGCGGTTTGGGGCACTGCCCTCTCCGACCTGGTGCGGTTCCTGGAACTGGATGCTGATGCGGGTTTCTTTCTTGTCGAGACGCTTACCGGATTTCAAATAGAACGGCACCCCTTCCCAACGCGAAATGCGCGTCATCAGTTTGAGGGCGATGAAGGTGTTGGTGCGTGAGCTCTTCTCGATTTCCTCTTCATCGGTATAGCCTTCCACATGTTCGCGGCCGATTTTGCCGGCCTTGTACTGGCCCTGAAGGATGACATCATCAAGCGATGCGGCGGGAGGCAGATAGAGCTGCTCGAGTGCGTTGAAGCGGCTGCTGCGGAATTCGTCATCCGTCTCTTTCAGACGCATGGTCAGGAGCGACATCATCAACACCAAGTGGCTCTGGAACATATCGCGGAGTGTGCCTGTGTTTTCAAAATAGCCGGCTCTGCCTTCCAGTCCGAGCGATTCCGCTGCACTGATTTCCACATGATGGATGATCGTATTTTTGAGCAGACGTTCGAGGACCGGGTTTGCAAACCGCAGGAAGTAGATGTTGCGGAAGGCGTCTTTTCCGAGGTAATGGTCGAGCAGGTAGATCTCTTCTTCTTTCAGATGTTCGGTGAGCGTGCTTCGGATGTCTTCAAATGTTTTGAGATTGTGACCGATCGGTTTTTCGACAATACAGCGGAGATCCGCGCCGTCTTCTTTCACTCCCGCTTTCCCGAGATTTTCGATCACCGCGGTAAAGGCAGTCGGTGGAATGGAAAGATACGCAATGCGCGTGTGGTTCTTCCATCCTTTTTCCAGTGACTGCAGGGTTTTCCGGAGCGCCTGGAAATCCGTCAGGCTGTCGTACTGGCCGCTGTGGTAGTGCACGTGGGATAGGAAATCGCTCAGGATTGCTTCGTTCACTTCGATCATATCTGTCCGTACCGATTCCTCAACCAGAGCGCGGAACTCCGCTTCACTCATTGCGGTGCGGGCATACCCCATAATGATGTACTGTTCGGGCAGACGTTTCTTCAGCGCGAGTGTGTAGAGCGCAGGATAAATTTTCAGCTTTGCCAGGTTGCCGGAGGCACCAAACAGAAGAAAGCTGAAAGGATGGGGGGCGGAAAGCGTCATGAATTTTCATTGTACGCCCCCGCTATAGCGAAGATCAAAGGACACCGGAACGGGATCGCACACTACGCGGATATCAGCTGGCTTTTCCGTAGAGCCGTAACACAGGGCAATCTGCCGCAAATGCAGCGGTGAGACGATGGAATTGGTCCGGAAGTGTTGTTCCAGCTTTGCCCAGTGGAAGTTTTCCGTCGGCTTGCGGTTGGGGTTCGCCAGATGCCGCTTCCATCCGTCGCGCACTTTCCGGCGGATTTGGAGGGGGGTGCGTACAGGGAAATGGGCGATGGCCAGCGTGTCTGTGGGCTGCTGTTTTTCGGCTGTACCGTCCAGCGCATGACTTCCGATAATGACTCTGGACTCCGGAAGAACGGCGCCGGCGGGGACCAGGATTTTGTAGTAGGTCTTGGTTTCTTTTATTCGCCTTTCCGTCACTGTCCGCAGAATGTCAGGAGTCACTGTCCTTTCCGGATCCGGCACGTAGGTGCGCCACGGCACAAGGGTGACGCGGTCACCGCGCAATGATGCAATAGCGCTCCGGATGTCGCCGGTCGTGCCGATCAGAAATTCATCGGCATCAAGTGGCGCGATCCAGTCTGCGGCATGCGTGTCGTGCAGTTCATGCAGGAGTGCGGTCATTGTTTCGGGATGATTGTTCATGGGAGACGAGTCCTGCCGGATCTCAAGCGGCAGACCTTCCGCCTGGAGCGCGTGCAGAATGTCAGGTGTTCTATCTGTGCTGCCGTGGTCTACCACAATCATTCTGTCGGCAACTGCCGCATGGTGGCGGACAAACGATTCAACAATATCCTGCTCGTTATAGACATAGCTGATGACAACCAGCTTCATACGGAGGCAGGGGCAAGAGGTTGTTCCGTGCGCAGGTGTTTGCGGACGGCGCAGTGGTAGCCGGTATCCGCCGTCTCGCAGTCGGGGCCGAACACGGAGAGAAATGCATGGATGCCCTGCGCGGGGTCATCACGAATATCTGCAAACAAATGCAGGGCGTAGTCATCAAAGAGCAGCAGCCCGCCGTTCCGCAAGAGTGGCCAGGAGAGGATGGCATCACGCAGCACATGCTGCGCTGCATGCGAGCCGTCAATGAAAATGCAGTCAAACGATGCATCGTCCAGCGTGGGCAGAATGTTCTCGGCAAGACCCCGGAGCACGGTCACTTTGTGCGCGTTTCCCGTTGTGGCGATGTTCTGCAGGAACCGTTCTTCCAGAGCCAGCGTATCGGGCAGGGTACCAATCAATCCTTCAATGGACGCCCGCTGTTCCATGCTGCCGGCGAACGTGAAGTGATCGATACAGGTGAGCGTGCTTTCGGGATGCAGCAGGACATAGTTCAGAAACCAGCAGGCACTGCGCCCTTCAAAACTTCCGATTTCCAGCATATTCATCCGCTGCGACCGGCATTCCAAAAGTAGCCGCTCGAAGGCGGGAATTTTGTTGCTGAACCAGTCAGAAGAAAACTGCGGGTCCATAGTAAAGTACTGTATCAGAGAAAAAAGAGATCAGGCAGGCCCTTCAAACACCATCAGCGTATTACGGTAATAGGCGACAGTATCCAGCGGCAGCAGCCGTGCGGCCTGCGTTTCTTTCGGCAGAAAACGGAGTCCCCGTTTCTCCAGCTGGCTGATAACGTAGCTGTTTGGTTGGCAGTTCACGTGGCCGTTGCCGGGTTGCCCAGGGATTGCCCAGCTGATGATGGCGCGGTGCTTGGCGGTCTGCCCGATGTTATTGAACAGTGTCTGCGCGTAGGTTTCGGGAATATGCTCCCCCACTTCCAGGCACAACACCTGCGCCCTGCCGATGTCTGCCGGATAGGCCAGGTTGAGCGTAGTGATCCGGTCGAACTTTGCAACGGATGCTATGCGCGGCGATCCCTCGTAGCCTGTTACCTGAAAACCGCGGTCCGCCAGAAAGCGGCAGTACCGCCCCTGTCCGCAGCCGAGATCCGCCACGGGAAAGCGCCTGTCAAAAAATTCCGCTGCAAATCCGGCAAGCGGCTCCGAAAAAAAATGTCCCCATATGCGGTGATCTTCGGCCGAGTAGTAGCCGGTTTCATGCATGGGAAAACGGAACGGGATCGTAGACCAGTGTAGGACGCGCCGTCTCCGCACGCATCTGTGCCGGCACCGCAAACCAGAGCGCCGCATCGGCCAGCTGCTCCGATGACGGATTTGGATATTCATCCAGATGCTTCTTCATATCCAGCAGATGAAAGGACCGTTCCTCCGTAAAATGATCCGACACCATCCCGAGGCCATCGTAACAGTTGCGGACTTTCCGGCGGAACTGATCCGGGGACCGGATGGGAAAATGTGCGATCGACAGCCGGTCGGTTGATATACTTTGAAGCGGCTGGTCGGTTGTCATATCACACACATGGTGCGTTCCGTCTCCTACGTAGAGCGATTGTGAGCGGACCAGCTGCCCAGGAATCAGTACTTTGAAAAACTGCGCGGGTTCGGTGTCGCGCCTGTAGGGCATTTGTTCCAGAAGATGCGTTCCTTCATTTTTTTCCGGATGCGGGACATACGTCTGCCAGGGAACGGCAACAGGTTTGTCTGTCGGCAGGGTTTCTAAAATGGATCGTACATCCGTACCGCCGCGCAAAAATTCATCGGCATCCAAAGAGAGAATCCAGTCTGCTTTCTGCTGCGTCGCAGCTTTGTTCATGAGGGCCGTTAGGTGTGGAATTTGTCGGTGCGCCGGATGATATTCCTCCACCACCGTCAGGTCCGGTCCTTCGTAGCTGCGCAAAATATCGCGCGAACTGTCCGTGCTCGCATGGTTCATGATGATCATGTGGTCGGTCAGGCGTTGGTGGTACCGGAGAAAAATGTCCAGAATATCGGCTTCATCCCGGATTTTACTGATAAGAACTACACGCATAGGGCTTCTGCAAAAGGAAATCGCGGGCATAGTACCATGAAGATCCAGCCGATTCATCGCAGAAAAACGGCATTTTCCGGGGAAAATTGTAACGAAACCCCTTGCTTGGCCGTTTCTACATCTGTAGAAGTATCCATCTCTCATCCTTCTTCTCATTCAGGATAAATGAAACACCGCGTTTCCGCCATCGGCACCCCTGTCCTCATCGCTCTTGTGCTGGTGAGTCTGGTCAGTCTGTCTGCGCGGTATTATCGGGATCACGGTATTTCCAGAACAGTCGAGGCGGCAGCGCGATAGCGCTGCGGTTATGGGAAAATGAGTTATGGGTTATGAGTGGATATGGAATCTTTTTTTGAATGTCTTTTTAAAGGTTTCCCATAACCCATAACCGATTACTCATAACCAATAGTTGTTCCCGGATAATAGTACTGGAGGATCTCCTCTCCGGTCTTGCCGTCTTTCGCTTGTCCCTTTGCTCCACAACCTGACATTCCCACTCCATGGCCCGCAAGCGGCAGGCCTTTGCACCACGGATCATCCTTGGTACTGAAAATCTCCGCAAACGGGAAGTTCTTCCAGCCGGCTTCCGTAGGCGTTCGTGTCTTTCCGGTATCCGAACTGAAGTACGGCGGCTTGATCAGCTCCGTTCCTTTTTTCAGCACCTCTGATGCGGTCGAGGTGACAGACCGGACCCAGCGCGGATTTTTTTCTTCGAATGTTTTGCCTACATATTTCTGGAAGTTTGCGGGATTATCCGAGCCATCGTACGGGGCGCCGGGGAATTTGCGGTTTTCCGGAAGCATGTACCAGGCAGCATAGGTACGTGCGGCAATCGCAAACGCGCGCTGCTTTTCGTACGGTTCGGTATCCGGTTCTTCGGCCAGCCCCTGCATGTAGTCTTCCAGCCCCACAGTATTGATCAGCACTGCTTTGCCGTTATACGTCGTACAGGTCACTGTTCCCCGATACTGATCGGCGAGCGTGGTGAGAGGTGCGGTATCGCACGATGCCAGATCTTTGTCGCGGGATTCGAGGCGGATCCTGATGAAGGATTCGGGTTTGGTATTCGGGTTCGGATGGGTAGATAAAGATGATCGTGAAGACGATGACCCTCGTGTTGGGATAGGCGTGTTTGGTTGCGCGGGATTGTAGGTTGCACTCGGCCGGCCGGGTCTGGCAGTCGTCGTTTGCACAGGACTCGTTGCACGGCGGGTTTCGGCTAGCTGGCTGGCGCGTCCGCCAACTCTGGTAGACAGGCGGGTTGCAGTGCGGATTTTACGCTGCAGACGGGCAACACGACTGGGCGTTTGTCCGCTCGAATCTTCAGATGCTTCTTCCGGCGGCACTGTGGGATCGGCGGGTTTGGCTGGAGCAGTCGGGAGCGGAGCTTTCAGCGGCAGGAGTTTTACACTGGCATTGACGTTGCCCGCGGCTACGTTTGCGCGGACCTGGTCCAGAATGCCGTAGGCGTAGTAGCCCGGACAATCGGTCTGCAGGAGATCGCGATGACCGACAATCGCCGGCATCTTTTTGCCGTGGAAGGTCACGTTCTTGGTGACATCAATATCGTACGTACCGGCAAGATCAGAAAGCAGCCACTGCAGACTTTTCATCTGCTCCTGCGACGGCTGCTCGATTTCAAAATTCCCGAGGAGCGCGACGCTGACCGTATTCACGTTGTTGCAGTAGGCGTGTCCCGCCACCACGAACGGGCCGCCGGATTTGCCTTCAAAAATATTGCCGTTTTCATCCACAATGTAGTGGTAGCCGATATCCCCCCAGCCGCGGTTCTGGCTGTGGTACAGGTAGAGCGCGCGCATCCGTTCGACGCCGCTGCGGGTATCGCCTGTTACCTGAATAGCGGTGTGGTGCACAACGAGTGCGGTCACTTTTTTGCTGTAGGTGCGCTTCCAGCGCAGTGTCTTGCCGTTTTCTTTGGTCACAGGATTTGTCGTCTTGAATTCATCGGGCCAGTTCGTCTGTGCTTCTTTGCAGTCGATTTCACGCTGGGACGGTGTTCCTTCTGTTGATGGCGCTTCCTGCACTTCCGCACTCGCAGCCGGTTGCGTGCTTCCTTCGTAGAGCAAACTGCTATCTGCGCCCCAGTCGCTGCGCGTGAGAATATGCGGCTTTCCTACTGTTGATGTTGCGGCCACTTTGTAGCTGAGGGGGGCATTGGTAATGCGAATCGGATGGACCGCAGGGGCGGGAACATCACCGCGGAATTCAATCTCTGAAACCGGCACATCAAACAATACGAGATTACTTTCCTGTAGCGCCGGGTCCTGTTCGTTTTCCACCATCATCAGTTGCCAGTCGGACCAGGTGCCATTTTGCAGTCCACGCACATATGCAGGCGCATCGCTTTGCATGCTGATGCTCAGTGCATCAATAGGCTCATTGAAATGGACCGGTGCGCCCGTAGAGGCGGGTCCACTGACAAACGGGATCACAAGAGCGGCAACACAGGACAGACAGAGCATGAAAAGAGACTAACAGGAAGTCTTGGCGATGCCAGAAAAAAAGTCCGTGAATTTTTAGTCCAGGAAAAGTTTCTCATAGGCGTCAATCATGCGCTCCAGAGAAAATTCTTTTTCGGCAGTCTTCTTTCCTTCTTTGCCAAGCCGCTCACGCACATCAGCGTTCTGCATCGATTCAATGGCTTGCTTCAGGGCTGAAACGGAATTGGCCGGTACCACCAACGCATCACGATTACTTTCCAGATAGCCCGCTACTCCACACTGATCCGTCACAATCACCGGAATTCCCAGGGTCATCGCCTCCGCAGCAGCCAGACCGAACGGGTCGTTATCGCGCGAAGGAAGGACGAGAACATCAATACGGCTGTAAACATCTGTCACACGCTCCACAAACGGCGTGAAAGTGACCATATCCGTAATATTGGATGCCTTCACCATCGCCTTCAGCTTTGTTTCCTCTCTACCTTCCCCCACAATCTCCAGATGCACGCCTGCAAGCTGGGCAATCGCTTCAATCAGGAGATCCACTCCCTTTTCAGGAGAGAGACGGGAAATGCAGCCGAGACGCAGCGTGCTTTCGGTTTTCAGTTTTCGGTTTTCAGTTTTTATGTCTGTGAGGCGTACCGTATCAACGCCGTTTGGGATCACTACCAGATCATCCTGACGCCAGCCGAGTTCGCGGTAGATCTGGTGGCTGAGTTCCGAGACCACAATGGTTGTTGCCTTGCGGCTCTGATGCAGCAGCGTCCGTAACCACGGGTTCCTGCTGAGCCAGTTCCCCACTCTGTCGTGCTCAATCCAGAATGCCCGTGCGCCAAGGCTGGTGACAATATCGGTCAGCAGCAGTTTTCCGGTGAGGGTCAGCATTACCACGCAGTCCATACGTTTGCCGTCCTGAAAGAACCGGCTCATCAGCGTTTCCAGTGACTGACGCATGTGACGCTTCCTCCAGAAAAAACTGATGGAGTGCCACTTGGTAACAGGCGGCGGACCAATGTCCCACTCGACGGTCGGAATTTTTTCTTCACGGCACAGTGCCAGCAGTGCGGGGCAGCTGCCGGTAAATGCAACCTCGTGACCGCGTTCACGCAGGCCCTTCATCAAACTCATTGTCTGCAGTTCGGCACCACCTTTAATGGCGCTTTCGAGCGGAAAACGAGTGAAGAGGATCTTCATGTCCGGAGGATACGGGAAGGGCTTTGTGATGCCAAGTATGAGAGTCCTGACATCCTTATAACTGCCACTCGGCCAGCAGGTTCATGACGGTCTTTTCCACTTCATCACTCCGGTTGCTCGTGCAAATACAGGCCTCCGCCCCTGCAGCTTTTGCTTCGTCATAATTACTCTGCCTGTCGCTCGAACTTACCAGTGCAAAGCGCGCTGCAGGATTTTTTTCTTTGAGCGCCTGCATGATTGCGATCCCGTTCTCACTGGGCATGTAGTAATCAATCAATCCAAAACTGATGTCCGGGTGCGCCTGCATCAACTCCATTGCTTCCTCTGTGGTGTATGCAACGAGCACAGGCCCGTTCCATGCGGCTTTTTTCAGAAGATGCTGCAGCATCAGAATTTTGCCCGGACTGTCATCGGCAAGAAGCAGTGGCTTAGTCATCACTTTCTGTTGCTAGGCGATCAATGAGGTTTTCTAAAAATGTGACAATGTCCTTTATGGAACTGACGGAAGAATCGAAAGTGAAGTCGTAGCCTTCCTCGTCCCCTTCGCCAATGTGAATGGCAATACAGCTGCGGCCAAGTGTGTCACGCAACAAAGCAAAATGTTCGGGAGCTTCGGGCATGGAGAGAATGAGATGCATATCGTCCTGCTCCAGCTCCTCCGCGCACCGCCGCACAATTTCCGCGTGCTGCGCCCTGTGCTCCTCGCTCTCGCCGCGGATGCCGTTCTGAATGACTTCCAGGGACAGATGTTTCCACGCAGGCATAGCCGCGGAAATCTGTTCCGCAATTGTCGTGCGTCCCATGGCCGATGTTCCGTCCAGCAAAATGACCATTACAGTAAACTGTACCCTTTTCGATTCTATGGTCAATAATGTCTTCCGATCCGGACTTCGCTACACGTGAAGTCCGGATCGTGGTTGTCTCGCGACATCTTCAGGAAATACGACTGACTATCACATTGAGAAGCCAGAGCAACAGAATCCCGATCGGGATCCCGAGCAGCCAGCCGATGTGACTTCCCCGCACTCCCTTTCTGCCGTCTGTCGGCACGAAGCGGAGAATGAGGATCCAGAAGCCTGTGAAGACGGTGATCCCCACTCCGAGTGCGCTGGTCGGTATGAAAAACGGTTTCCCGTTCTCCGAACAGACGTACCCGATAATAAAGAGTCCCGTCATTGCGAAGACGGTTCCAACGATACTCATGACGCAGAGGCCGATGGTATCGTCGCTCTGCCAGGGTTCCTTCGGTCTGTTCGGGTCTTTGGGTTCTTCAGGATTCATTGCATATTCCTTTGAGATGTACAGAGAGCAGGTATCCCCAACAACGGGGAGTTGCTGGGATTATTGATATTATAAAACTATTTACCATAAAAGCAAATATCACCAATCAGCTTGAAAGAAGGTACGACAGACCGGCCTACCTTGCGGTAGCCGGTCTACAATCGTTCTCACATTTGGTTGGCCCAGTACAGGCCAACGCCGATTCCAGCCATAGTTCCGATAAGGATGCCCTGTAGGAGCTCCTGTCGGACTCGCCTGTCGAGCTGGATGACGACGAGGGCCAAAGCCCACGCCGAGGTTATGACCGCCGCGAATGGCCTACTTATTTGCGGCGTGTGCCACAATGCGGTCAAGAGCGTTGCAGCGACGCCAGTGGTCGCTCCGATCGTTAGAATGAACCAGAAGCTGTAAAATTTCTGTTCATTATTTTCTTCAAGCTTTTCCACGATGTGGATCCTTTCTGAGAGAGAACGACGTTCCTCTTTCCAAACTAGCAGTCTGGAATGGAACTATGTGTTATTATAAAACTTTTTAAAATAAAAGCAAATACAGCCAAAATGGCTTATCCTAAAAGGATGCATAGAATTAATCCCTTGCTATTTCCTGTACATCGACAACGGTTCCTTCCGCTCTTTCTTTGGAAAACTTACAAGTTGCTGTGTAGCGCACTGTCGTTTTTGGGTCCGGTCCGGGGAGCTCTGTAAGGCAATTGAAAGTTGCCAACCGCATACCATTTTCTATGGGTTGAATAGTCAGCAATGTTCCTTTCTCTAATCCTTTTGCGAAGAGAGTAGCTTTTATCTGATTGATTCTAGGCTGGATGTCGAACTGCTTTTTGTTCATGATCTGAACAAGTGCTAGAGGTAATGCCGGTTCGAATCTGTAAGTGCCTCCTCTTTGCATGTTATCGAGATTGCAAAGCAGCGTCTCTTTTTGTCCTGCTGGTGCCCCATCAACAATGTTTTCTGATTCGTTCATGTGTTTATTTTAATATTATTTATAAATATGTCAAATATAGTAGTCTTTCCCTATTTAGGGCTCACATCGATTGCCGCATCCACCCGGTGTATCGAATCGGGCCGCATAAGGATCAATGCCAAGATCATTCCAAAACAACTGAGCATTGATCAGTCTTTGCACTTCAGAGATTGGCTGTGAAGCAGGCAGATCAGGCCGCTGATTTCCGAAGATTGCTTCATCTGCCAGAAGATCATTTACTAGTTGATCGGGGTTCCACTCTGTCATAGAAGAAGGGGGAATTAGTGCGGGACAACAATGCGCTCTTTGCCACCCATGTACGGCCTGAGCACCTCCGGAATGGTCACACTTCCATCTGCATTCTGATACATCTCCAGAATCGGAATAAGGATGCGCGGAGATGCCACACACGTGTTATTCAGCGTGTGCACAAATTTCTTTGTCCCGTCCGCTGCTTCATATTTGATATTGAGGCGGCGGGACTGGAATTCGTGGAAGGTGGAGCAGCTGTGCGTTTCGCCGTAGGACTTGCGGCTGGGCATCCAGGTTTCAATGTCGTTTTTGTAAATCTGTCCGCGGCCCATATCACCCGTACACACATCAACAACTCTGTACGGCAGCTTGAGCGCCTGCAGAATATCTTCTGCGTTCTGGAGAATCTCTTTGTGCATCTTCTCGCTCTCTGCGGGATCGTTCTTGCATAGAATTACCTGTTCGACTTTCTGGAACTGATGAATGCGGTAGAGGCCATGCGTATCTTTGCCGTAGGTTCCTGCCTCGCGACGGAAGCAGTTGCTGATTCCGCAGTACCGCTTCGGCAGTTCGCTTTCTTTGAGAGTCTCTCCGCTGTGGTAACTCGTCACCGCCACTTCGGATGTTCCAATCAGCCACACGCCATCACTTTCAATCTGGCCGTCTTTTTCCGGCACCACACCGATTGCATAAGCCTGTTCCTCTCCACCGGGGAAATAGCTTGTTCCCATCATCGCATCGTAGTTCACCATGAGTGGCGGCAGGAATGCGGTGTAGCCTTTCCTGGCTAAACTATCGAGCGTGAACATCAGCACTGCAAGCTCCAGACGTGCACCATCGCCCTTCAAAAAGTAACTGCGGCTTCCCGCCATTTTCACGGCGCGGGGAATGTCCAGAATATCGAGGTCTGTTGCGAGCGTGACGTGGTCTTTCATCGGGAAATCGAAGGTCGGGATTGTTCCGTGCTTGCGGACTTCCACATTCTCGGTGTCGTCTTTTCCGACCGGTACCTGTGGCAAGGGAATGCCCGGCATCAGAAGCAGGGTGTGATTCCATTCCTTTTCGATGGCTGCGAGTTTTTCCTCTGCAGCTTTCAGTTTGTCGCCTACGTCTTTCATATCGGCAATCGCCTTCGCCTTTTCGTCGCCTTGCATCTGTGGGATCTCTTTGCTGACAGCGTTCTTGTTTGCGCGCATTTCGTCTGCGTGCTGAATGAGCGTTCTGCGCTCCTCATCGAGTTTCAGAAATGCGAGCACGTCGACCTTGATGCGCTTTTTGGTAGCGGCATCTTGGTAGGCTTCGGGGCGGGCGCGGAGGTCCTGGAGGTCGATCATACGACGGGTTATGGGTTATCGGTTATGGGTTACGGGTGATTGGAACTTTTTGTAGACGTGGAAAGGGTAGCGCAGGAATGGGAAAAATTCCATTTTGCCCTTATTTTTCATCTTTAGCTTTCAGGACGGTAGCGAGAGACGGGAGATCTCCCATATTAGGAGGGGGATTCCAGTTGGCATTCATGGTAAACATGCCATCACCTTCCGGCTGGAAATACTGGCGAAACCACCGCATTCCTATTACTTGTGGTTGGGGGTTATAGAGTTTGACTGTTACACCTTTTTCATACCAGTCGTACAGCATGCCAAAGAAGCCACTGGGAACAAATTTTACATAACCCATATCGACACCAAAGTGGCGTGATCGTCTTTTATGGAAAAGCTCGACGAGTGTCTCACGTAGCAATACCAAGTCGGCTCCATCCCAGATTTCCATATCGCCTATTTGCACAAAATGACTACCATCAGGAAGGGTGATGATGAGGTCTGTATTCATTGCCTCCTGCATCTCTGAGTGTTCAGCACTAATAATGCTCAGTATTTCCGCATCGACTGCTGCAGTATCTTTGGGGGATTCCCCATCACCGCTTCTCCCGTTAACTTTGCGCTCATTGCCGCGGAATGATCCTTCCTGTGGAAGTTTGATAGTGGCCATGGCGGTATTCTCCTCCTGTTTTTAGTGATATCAACACATATTTAAAAAATAACGCAAAATATTGCTTTGGAGCCTAGTCTAGCCATTGAAGGGAATGCGCAGCTTCTGTACAATCGTACGTCTATGTCCAAAACTAAGCCTTTCCGCCTCGTTGCCCCGTTTACGCCTACCGGTGATCAGCCGGCGGCTATTGAAAAGCTCATCAAAGGTTTGGAAAAGGGGGAGAAACATCAGACTCTGCTTGGAGCGACCGGAACGGGAAAGACCTTTACCATGGCCAACATTATCCAGCAGGTACAACGCCCCACACTCGTGCTTGCTCACAATAAAACGCTTGCTGCACAGCTCTGTTCAGAGTTCCAGGGATTTTTCCCGGACAATGCCGTCTCCTACTTCGTCTCCTACTACGACTACTACCAGCCGGAGGCCTACGTGCCGCACACGGATACGTATATTGAGAAGGACGCCTCCATCAATGAAGAAATCGACAAGTACCGTCACGCCGCCACCTACAACCTGCTCACGCGCCGCGATGTTATTATCGTTGCATCGGTCTCGTGTATCTACGGTCTTGGAAACGTGACGGACTACGAAGCGCTCGCCATCAAACTGGAACGCGGACAGATGATCCAGCGCGACAAACTCCTGCGCAGGCTCACCGACATCCAGTACCGCCGCAGCAACATGGAATTCAAGCAGCGTATGTTCCATGCCCTTGGCGACACTGTCGAAATCTTCCCGCCGAATGCCGACACGGTCATCCGCATTGAAATGCCGTTCGATGAAATCGACGTCATTCAGGAAGTCGACAGTTTCACCGGTGAGGTCATCGAAGAATTGCAGGACGTGACCATCTTCCCTGCCGCCCACAACGTGACATCCAAAGAAAAAATTGATCGTGCAGTGGAAGGAATTCTGGCGGAAATGAAAGAGCAGGAAGCGTACTTCCTGAAGCGCGGGGAACTGGTGAAAGCCGAACGCATCCGCATGCGTACCGATTACGATATCGAAATGCTCCGCGAAACCGGCTACTGCACGGGTATTGAAAACTATGTGCGTTACCTGGAAGGAACGCCGCCGGGGGTTCCGCCTTCCACGTTGCTCGATTACTTCCCGGACGACTATCTCGTCATTGCCGATGAGTCGCACATCACCATCCCGCAGATAGGCGGTATGTACGAAGGCAACAACTCGCGTAAAACCACGCTCGTCGAATATGGTTTCAGATTGCCCAGTAGCCACGACAACCGTCCGCTCAAAATGAATGAATGGGAGGAGCGCGTGCATCAGCGTATTTACGTGTCGGCTACTCCGAGCAAATACGAATTTGCCAACACGCCGAAGGAAAACTTTGCAGAGCAGATCATCCGCCCGACAGGTCTGATCGATCCCGTTGTCACCATCAAACCTACCAAGAACCAGATCGACGATATCACCAAAGAAGTGCAGGAAACGCTCAAGCGCAATGAACGCGTGCTCATCACCACCCTCACCAAGCGCAGTGCCGAAGACCTTACCAAGTACCTGAAAGACGGCGGCTACAACGTGCAGTACATCCACTCCGATGTGGAAACACTCGACCGCATTGAAATCCTCCGCCAGCTGCGCACCGGAGATATCGACATCTTAGTCGGTATCAACCTGCTGCGCGAAGGACTCGACCTTCCGGAAGTCAGCTTCATCGCGATTCTTGATGCCGACAAGCAGGGCTTCCTCCGCTCGCGTGATGCGCTCATCCAGACCATCGGCCGCGCCGCCCGCAACGTGAACGGCCATGTGACGCTCTACGCAGACAAAGAGACCGACGCCATGAAGGGCGCCATTGGCGAAACCAACCGCCGCCGCGCGATTCAGGAGGCGTACAACAAGAAGCACGGCATCACGCCGCAGACCATCATCAAAGCCATTCACGATATTGCTGAAGAAGGAAAGAAGCTGGAGCTGCGCCGCCCCAAGCACGATCACCAGAAAATTCCGAAGGACGAACGCAAGAGACTCATCGAAGAACTGGAGGCGCAGATGGATATTGCATCGCAAAACCTGCAGTTCGAGCAGGCTGCGGATTTGCGTGATGAGATTGAGTTACTGCGGCGGGGAAAATAATTCCCTTTTAGCCATTTGTGAGATGTGCCTTTTCTGCAAAAGCGCCGCCTCTGTAAATAGTCTGATGAGGATTAGGACCAACACCAAGACCGGTGATGATATTTTTACGAACGCTGCTCTTGTTCATAAGATTATAGATAATATCTTGCAGTTCATACACAAAGCGCTTTGCGCCTTTCGGCAACTTGCTGAACGTATCGATTCCGGAAATGTCCTCTTCGAAGGAAGGAAGATGCGTGTACACAGGCTGTACTTTCCGCAAAGTTCTCTCATCAGTTGGAATATGATCGACAGGCTGGCCGTTCATCATATAGCCGGTAACTATAGGCACAGTACCGTTTGGAGTTCTTGAGAAGATGTTCATGCAATCCAGCTTAGACAGCACGACATCTGTGACATCATTGATTAACGCCGCCTGCGCAAATTGCACAGCATCAAATGCACCGACACGGCGCGGGCGTTTTGAGGTCACGCCATATTCTCCTGTCAGCACGCGAAGAGCTTGCCCCAGTTGCAGAGCATCACCTGATTGAAGCATTTCTTCAATGCGCTGTCCGAATGCGTCTTGTTCAAACGCCATATTATGCGTTTTCCCTTCGTCTTTCATGCAATACAGCTCGGATTTACGTCCGCCGAACTCTGACACAAAAGGGCCATTTCCCACGCGCGATGTCACAAGTTTTCCCACCACTACAACATGTTCGATAGCTTCCCGTGGCAGACTTGTACTATCCAGGGCGGCATAAAAACCCGTACGACTTGATGTGACATAAGGCGTAGTGCCACGAACCAAATCCAATCCCTCCGACTGAGCCCCTTCCAACAGAATGCGGCTTCCATTTTCATATTGTTTGCGTAGCCAGTAAGGATCTTCATCAATACACATGCGCAAACTATCGACAGCTCCACGATAGGCATCAATACTTTTATGAAGTCCAAATCGCTTCATAAGTTCCTCACGGACTTTTTTTGGAACATTGTCGTTTTCCCATGCTTTGTCCCGCTCGTCTTTCAAATTCCTTTTCATCATCCGGAAGGTGTCTTCAGGATAGTCCAACAGCTCTCCAACCCGCAGATCCACCCGGCGGCCATTCACCTGTCGTCGTGCCTTGTCGGAATAATGTGGCCCTACTCCTTTTCCTGTAGTGCCGATTCCTTGTGATTCCATAACATCACTAAGGATTTGATGTGGCTGTAAAATAGATGCTTGTGGCGAAATGTGTAAAACAGAACGCACATCTATCTGAGGCTTCTTCTGCTGGACCTTCTGTATTTCTTCTACAATCGCTGGGAAAGGAACGCCACAACCAGATGCAATGTATCCTATTCTCCCCCGGATAACGCCAGTTGGAATGGAATGCAATGCGACCCCATCTGCACTGTGTCCTGCATTGTTTAATCCACAAAAGCGCGCATCGATATCGTGCTCTGGTGCCATTTCATCAACAATTTTACCCTTTGCTTCATCTCCCCATTGTGCGCCGATGACTGCTGTTCCAGGTACAAGTTTTGACATAGGAGGAGCATCTTCCCTCTCCTGCCATTCTGTAGTCAATAGATCTCAGCGTACGCAAAAATTCCCCACGCCGACCAACGGCCGACGTAGGGGTAAAGGTGCTTGTGATAATCAATGACAGAAAAGGAAGAAGGTTCTCAGCCGGGCATCGTTTTCCTTTGGTAACAGACTTCCCGGGTGAAGGCCGCAGCTGCCCGCCCTCCAACACCTGTGATTCCGTTGGGATCACAAGAAGGAGGTGGGCCGCCATGTTGCATTTCCTCTGCAACGGCCACGCCAGTCGACATGTCGTCGTCGACCAATCGGCCCGTCTCGAGGTAGGGAAGGATATTGTTATACAACGCATCATCCCCTGGTCCACGGTAAATGCTGGTGACCAAGCTGCCGGGTAAATCGCCGACAAATTTGTAGAACGCATCGTTGTTGTAATCGACCTGAATGCCGACAGCGACCGGACCGAAAACTTCTTGCATTGCAATCGCCGGATTGTCGAGTACCTGCTGCATGGTTAGCTGCAAGAACGTCGCCGGATACCAGAAGCCGGGTTTGGTCGGTTTTTCTCCGCCGGCCAGAACGGTGGCGCCGATGGCTCTGAGAGCCTCAACACCTCTGTGGCAGTCTTCCTGAGTCCTTCTGCTCAGAAGCAACTGCTCGGGTTTTTTGGAATAGAGATTACCAACATGTGCAATGAGTTCGATTCGATCCGTCATAAAACTGCTCGACTTGGTGCACATTTCTCCGGCACGGATCATGCCGCTGTTACTGAAGGCTTCGCCGACAGCCTCGCCATTTTCCACTCCCGGGAGAACGAAGAACGCGTTCCAACTCCCCATCTCCGCTGTGTAGCGAATTTCATTCTCAAAGCAGATCTGGCCGATTGCCCTTCCTGTCGCGCGCGATCCGGTGAAAGCAACACCCTTGATATTCCGCGTTTCAAGCATTTCCTTCATATTCGCGGGTGTTGCTTCATTAAAGAACTGAATGAACCCTGGCGGAAAACCAGCAAGTTCAGCAGCCTTTGCAGCGATCCGGGCCAGCGCCAGTGATGTTCCAGGATGGGACGGATGCCCTTTTCCAATCACAGGGCAACAGGTCGCGACGGCGGCACAGAAATGACCGCCGCTGATGCCGTTGAAGGCACCAGGAAAGTTGTTCGGGCCAATCACCAGGACCGGGCCGATTCCCTGCGAACGCAGCCACAACCCGTTATCGGGATTGTCTTTGTCGTTTTTCCATTTTTTCCATTGAGCGATGTCACGCCACAGTCTCATCTGGCCCAGGATGCGTTTGAACTCGTTAGGTTTGTCAGCGGGCTGGTCGATAGCCAGACCAGTTTCCCATGTGCAAATCTTGACAAGCCCCGCTTGCTCCAATTCTATGCCTTTCGCATAGAGATCGAGGAAGCTCGCTGTCACTTTGGCTCGCTGGTCGGGTGACATTTTTCGCAATGCAATGCTCGCATTTCGCGCAGCTGTTGCCATTGCCAAGAGCTGATCACCTCTTGCCGTTTGGTACGTGTCGCTGGATTCTCCAGTAGGCGGATGATAGGCGCGTAAGCCCTTATCACTGCCACTGATCCATTGCCCGTTTACATACAGTTGGGCGGAACTCATACGATTGCTCCTTCAAAAATTCTGCCAATGATTGTGAAAGGACTGCGAATACAGTTCCATATGTTTCACAAGCTCCGTGCATTGTATAATAAAGTTTACAATCGTCAACAACAGCAAAGCAGCCTCCAGTGGTGTATGGAGGCCGCAGACTTCTCGTACAGCGAGAGTATTCGTTTGCTTGTCTTGCACTCAGGAGGGCATGTGCGCCCAGGAGCCCCTTTCAATTGGCCTATCAGGATAGTTCCTTACCAGCACCGCTCTTGCCTGATCGAGATTTTCTCCCCGGAATTCAAGCTTCAAGAGAAATATCTTCGTCTTGGCTTCGCGGTGCATCACTATGAGCCCAATGGCTCGATCTTCTTCGAGGACAGTTTTGAGGTGCTTGGCATCAAGTCGGACTGCATCTTTGTAATTAAAATTGGTATCCCACATTTTCACTCCGCCTAGGGTGACTGTGCCCCGATCCCATCCCCGATCGTTATCATCTATCATCGATGCCATGATTTCCCGCTCCGTAGTGGTTTTATGGATCAAACAGTGTTCACGCGACAAGCCCGTACAATTTAAATCAAAATTGTATTTAGTCAACTAAAGTAGACAAGCTTCAAAACCCACTTCTATAAACCATCACCCCAAAATCTGCACCGCCTCCCTGTACCCCTCCGGCGTGCCGGTATCGATGCGCTTTCCTTCCACTTCATATCCATAAATATCAATCGCGTTCTGCTGGGCAATCAGCGCATCAATCAGTCTGATTTCCCCTCCGTGTGATGCACCCACACTCGGAAGCACATCAAACGTGGAACGCGGGATCAGATAATTCCCCACAATCCCCAGTGTTGATGGAGCGTCTTCGGGCTTCGGCTTCTCGACCAGTCCACTGATTTTCTTCAGACGTCCGTTCGACTGCGCATCATCCACCGCCACAATGCCGTACTTGCTCACGCGTTCGCGCGCGACGTTTTCCAAACACAGCACTGCTGTATCACGCTGATGACCGATGGAATCGTAAGCCTTCGTGAGCTGCTGCAGACCGTTCTCTGCCTGCGCAATCAGATCATCACCAAACAGAATCGCGACCATGTCGCTCTTTACCCAGTCCTTTGCCTGCAGGATCGCGTGGCCATCACCGAGTTGTTTTTCCTGGTAGACCACATGGAAATTCGTCTCGTCGTATTTCTTCAGCTCTTTCAGTGCATCGAGTTTCCCTCTCGCTTCGAGCTCCGCTTCCAGCGCAGGATTTGCGTAGAAGTACTGCGGGATCTGTTCCTTTCCGTGGCTGATCACGAAACAGATATCTTTGATCCCCACGCTTAAGCAGGTGTCCACCAGCAGGGCGATCATGGGCTGATTGCCGATCGGCAATAGTTCTTTGGGCACAACTTTCGTCCATGGC
The DNA here is from genome assembly GCA_964533375.1 of uncultured Candidatus Peribacteria bacterium. Lineage (GTDB taxonomy): Bacteria > Patescibacteriota > Gracilibacteria > Peribacterales > Peribacteraceae > CALREJ01. The sequence goes on along the minus strand of CAZHLW010000002.1, from coordinate 101,472 downwards.
AAGAAACGCGTTCCAAGGCCCGCAACCGGCAGAATGGCTTGAGAAATTTGCATCGGCCGCAGTGTACAGTATACTGCCGCCTTTTGACAAAATCTCGTGTTTGCCCTACAATGAGTCGCGAACACACATTTCCTCACCTCTCTATGCGCACTGCTGTTTCTGACGACAAGGTTCTCAAGATCACGAAGAAAGATTTAACGACACTCGAAGAGGTGGCGCGACTCGAACAGGCGTTGCTCAAAATGCATGGTGTGAAAATGGAGAAGGAGCAGAAGCGCAAAGCAAAGGAAGATGCGAAGCTGTTCGGCAAATTACTGCGCGATCCGAAAGCCGCAAAAATTATCGAAGACTGTTTCGGCGATGCCGCAGTGCTGAAGAGCATGCGCACGTTCCACGGTGAGGTGATGAAGAAACTGGGGGCGTAATGTCCGGTTATGGGTAATGAGTTATGAGTTATGGGGGTTTTTTGATGGCGCCTGATCTGCCAAATATTGACGTATCAATAAAACATCGTATATTTGTTCTAGTGCTCTTTGACCAGCACCGTTATTTGAGAATACCGAGGCAAGCGCGTTGTTGCTTTTTGAAAGGCAATAGAGCGCTTGTCTCATTCCGAAACGAGCCCGGATTTCCCGGGTTCGGGAAAAATTTCAGGAGATTGATCATGTTGGCGACAGTATCGCAGGGGTTGCTAGTCACCGTTGAAGACTGGCAACGGTGGTCGAAGCGAGATTACACCATAAAACAGAGGCGCAGATTCGGCCCACCCCCCGATCAAAAGCCCGGGCGTTTTACCTTTTTCGATCCGGGATTTGCCCTCCAATTTATGTGCAATGCAAAGACGTCGGAAGGGCAAATCTTCCCAGTCGTACCACCGCACCGCATGGAACCGTTTTTCATGAATGCGGAAAGAGGCTGTTACCGCGAAGTAGCCATGGAGCTGGCTGATGGTTCACTGGGGGCACGTGTCTTTGAACTGGATCAATGGCTTCAGCTTGGCCAAAAACTGCCATCTGCCCGGACGATCGTAGCCGCAAAATTCATCTACCACCTTGCGACCGGAGGAGAGAAGTTTCTCCCCGATTACTGGGCGCTGTCTGGATCTGAGGATTCGGAGGGTAGACGAGTGTTTGTCGGCAAATCGATTTTCCTGATGGAAATCGATGACAGCTGCTACCACTCCCATGAGCTCGGCGTGCTCCCTGAATGGGAACTCTCAAATTGACGCGTGACACGTTCGGTCAGGAACACAAAGGAGCGTTTGTCGGCTTTGTCCGGCAGACGCTTTTTGTTGCATGTCTCACACCTCATTAATCCTCACGATCTTCACCCGCTCCTCTTTCGGAATCAGAATCTTCAAAATACATTCCTTGTTGAACGTCGCCTTAATCTTTTTCGGATCGATGGTGAAGGGCAGCGTCACACTTCTGCTGAACTCGCCCCAGAAACATTCCTGCAGGTAATACTGATCCGACGGAATGCTGTCCCCCTGCGCGCGGTTACCGCGGATGGTAATCACGTTGTCGGTAATTTCAATATCCAGATCCGACAGCTTCACGCCGGCAATAGGAGCTTTAATAATGTAGTAGTTCTCGTACTCGTAAATATCCACTGCCACATGGCCTGCGGATTTTGTGGCGGGCTTTGTCTGTCCGAATGCGGGGAGCGACGCGGGCGCTTCCGCAAACACACTCTCATCCGTCGACGACGCTTCCTGCTCTTGTCCGAGCGATGAAAAAATGCCGTGGAACGGGAATGGTGAAGACATTATCTCACGCCATTCTATTCCGATGCGTGTAAAAACGGCAAAAAGCTGATGTGGCGAACAAACAAAAGTGTGAGCTTATGCATTCACGAACACATTTTTTGTTTCGTCATCACCGCGCGAGATGAAGAACGTATTGTGTCTCTGCAAAAATCGAAGGGAAATAGTCTTGCACGACTCGCGGTGGTCAGTAGAATTGCGCTCTCAATTTGTCACGTGTACTATTCATCGCTCTTCCAACAACCTTCTCATGTCTACCGTTCAACTCCTCAACTACATCCGGAAACTCCGTTTCGAACATGGCATGACACAGGAAGAGTTGGCGCTGCGCACAGGAGTCAGCCGCCAGACCATCATGAGCATTGAGCGCGGTCAGACAAATCCGTCCGTTCTTCTTGCCTACAAAATCGCCGCTGCGTTTGGTGTGCCTATTACGAGCGTGTTTGATATGGAGGGGAATTTGGCTCCGGTATAAGCCGTGTCTCCCTCGGCTACGCTCGGGATGACACTTTGGCATCCACCAGAAACAGCTGCGGTGTCATTTTTCCGTTCCAGGTGTCCATGCCAATGCGGCAAATAAGGTCCAGCGACTGAGTGCTGTCCAAAGCCATTTCTCCAAACCCGAAGCCAATCACTTTGCTGCCGCCGACTGTTGCAGATAGATGTTTGCTATCAGCTCCCACGCGGCGGATATTTTCCAGTTTTGCATTGCGGATAAGAAACAACGGCTCGGCGTTTCCCTGGCCGAAGGGTTCGAGTGTGGCAAGGGCCAGGATCAGGCGGACGTTAATAGCGTCGGCATCAATCACAGCATCAATCTGCAAGCCCGGAAGCAATTGCGAGAGATCGGTGCGGCTACGGATATCGTCATCCATCAGTGTGCGGATGGTATCGAAATGTGCGAGCAGGAATGAACATCCTGCAGCCTGTGCGTGGCCGCCGAAATCGGTGAGGAGATGTGCGATGCGCTCGAGGCCTTCCACAATGTTGTAGCACGCGGGACTGCGGAGGCTGGCGGTGCAGGCATCACCATTAATATGCACTGCCATACTCGGGCGCCCGAAACGCTCGGTGAGTTTGCCGGCAATCAACCCCACGACTCCTGGTGCGTACGATGTATCGGCGACTGCGAGGAATGCGGGCAGTGCGTCGTAGGTGACGTCTCCGTCGGGAGCAATCTGCAGCAGTGCGTGATCAATACAGCGCACAGTCTCTTCCTGCCGCGACACGTTAAGTGCCTCCAGATCGTGCAGAGGTGTTCCTCCTTCCAGCAGCGCTGTGAGTGCAAGCACAGGATCCCCCATGCGCCCTGCGGCATTGATGCGCGGTGCAATGCGGAAGGCTATGTCTGTGGAGGTGAGCGGTTTTCCTTTTGTGACAGTATCAACCAGATGCTTGAGTGGACTGTCCGGCAAACGCATGGCGGCGCGGAGTCCTTCCTGCACCAGCGTTCTGTTGAAACCCGCGAGCGGTACAAGGTCCGCTACCGTCCCGAAAAGTGCGAGCGTCAGATCGGTATCGCGGCCAGCCCAGGGCGCTCCCTCAAATGCTTCCACAAACAAAAAAGCGACACCTGCAGCGGAGGGGTGGGGTTCGGGGAATGCCGGCGCAAGACCCGGATGCAAAATGGCGTACGCGTCGGGAGTAGTCGACACATGGTGATGATCCAGAATAATAACATCAATACCCTGCTCTTTTGCTTTGCTGATGGCGTCGTGCGCGACGATGCCTGTATCCACCGTGATGAGCAGTGACACACCCTGTGCCATACATTCATCAATATGCTTCTCACGCAGCCCGTAGCCGTCGTGCAGACGGTGCGGTAGTCGGACGATGGGATCGCTCCCGTGGCGGCGCAGACAGCGCAAAATTTGTGCAGTCGAGGTCACGCCGTCGCAATCATAATCACCAAAAATTTCGATACGCTCGTTGTTTGCAATCGCCTTCTTCACGCGAGCGACTGCTTTCTCGCAATCCGGAAACACAGATGGATCGTCCCAAGCGCGCGTCACGTCCTGCCCCTGTAGAGCACTCAGACGCTCTCCAATAAATTCAGATATCTCTCTTTCTGTGAGTGGCAGATGCCATATTTTGCCGGTCAGTGAAAGCGCCGTGATCATGGAAGAGCACGGTATCAGATGTCTGGTTGATAGGCGAAAAAAGAAAGATGAGCGTACACCTCCTTCACTTCTCTTTTAGCGAGCGGAGCGTTCCATGCGCTTTGCCTTCCAGATGGTCCACAGACCTGCGCCTGCAAGCACGAAGCCTGCAATGGTTGTTTCGGGTCCTGTGTGACTCAAAGGTGCGCCGCTGTGCAGTCCCTGCTGGGCAATGAGCATCTGTACGCGGGCATCAATATCCGCGTCCATCTGCTGTGCACGCACACGTTCCAAAATTCGCTGTTCTTCTGCGCTCAGAGAGGACGAGTCACTATTGGTGTTCCCACCGTTCACCGGCGCTGCTCCGTGCAGAGGATCGGCCTCAGACGAAGATTCTGACGATGCGGAGGATGTCACCACTTTTTCAAACAACAGTGCCTGCTCACGCTCGCGGCGTGCTGCCACTTCTGCCTGCTGTGCAGCCTGCACGGATTCCGCTTCACGCGGGCTGGGAGGCGGATCGAAGAAGCGGGCGTTGTCACCACCACTCAGGACCTCTTCCGGCGACGTATACGCGAGGGCAACCGTCGGAATGAAGAGGGTTACCAGGAGTAAGCTTTGGAGGAGTCGTGTGTGTGTCATCAGAGTATTGTACATCAAATAAGGAAAAAGAGCAATCAGCACTCGGTGCCGCCATCCAAAATACACTTTAGGAAACGCTGATAATCGCCGTATCCGTCGTTTTTACTGTTGATCTTCAGCGGATCGGTTTCCTTCTCATCCACAATACCATTCAGGTTCTTGTCCTCTCCTGCATAGATCTGCTGACCGTTACTCAGACGGATGCGGCACATACCGTCGCAGAGGCCGTCGCGGTCGGTGTCTTTGATGCGCGGATCGGTTTCGCCGGCGTTGATGCGGCCGTTCCAGTTTTTGTCTTCAATACCGTCAATAATACCGTCGGCATCGGTGTCTCTGAGGGTCGGACTGGTGAGTGTGGTGGCTTCTCTGCCATCGGGAATACCGTCACCGTCGGAGTCAGGATTATTCGGATCGGTTCCTTCGTCTGTTTCCAGCTTATTATTCAGTCCGTCCTGATCTGGGTCCATACCCATACCCAGCGGTGCCTCTGTCATAATGTAACACAGCATGCCGGCCTTGAATGTTTCGACCTGATGGCGAATGGTGCCGTTACTCTTATCGGACATTTTTTCCACCTGCGCCTTGGTCGGCAGGTTATTAAACGAGAACGTCGGCTCCGCAGCTTCGGCTTTCATGCGTCGGATTTCGCGTTCCTTTTCCGACAAAAACATCAGCCCCGGAAAACCGGTGCGGGTGCTGGTAAGTTTCGGATCGTAGTTTTGCGGGAAGCAGTAGCCCCAGTAGCGGACGGTTTTCCCTTTGTCGCTCAGGAGCACTTGTCTGTCGATATTCTCAAACGTAAACGGCAGATGGAACACAACATTCGTGTCTGCCGGAATCGTCACTCCTTTCTCCACATCATCTTCCTCAATCACAAACCACGCAGTCGTCACTTTCTGGCGCACAAGGCGCGCGAGGACGGCGTCGTTCTGGATGAGAAGCGTGAGGGTCGCAATCCCGAATGCCACGGTTCCGACACCCAAAAAGATGTGAAACACGCGGGAGCGGACGGCGGGAGACGAAAAGAAAGACATCGAAATAGTATAGCAGAAAATGAGGTCGAGGGATAGGTTTAGGTTAAGGGCAAAAAACCTGATTCTCGGTCTTTTGGAGCAAATAAGCGATCCTCATAAAAATCCTCCTTTCCACAGTCAGACCCTAGCTCTCTACTGCATCCTCATCCTATACTGAGATTATGGCCAAAGACCTGTATTCCGTTTTAGGTTTGTCGAAGAATGCCTCCCCGGAGGAGATTAAAAGTGCGTACCGGAAAATGAGCAAAGAATGGCATCCGGACAAGCATAAGGGTGATAAAAGCGCCGAGGACAAGTTTAAGGAAATCAACGAAGCGTACGAGGTGTTGGGTGACAGCGACAAAAAGCAGCGCTACGACCAGTTTGGAACAACAGGGAATGGGCCCGGTGGTGGCGGTGGAGGATTTGGCGGGTTTGATTTCTCCGGTTTCAGTAATGGGCAGTCTGCGGATTTTGGAGATTTATTCGGCAGCTTCTTTGGAGGCGCACAGCGCGGCGCGAGAGATGTGAACAAAGGAGAAGACCGCGAAATTGAAATGACCATCACACTTGCTGATGTCGTGACCGGTGTGCAACACCCCGTCGAACTCAGGCGTCTGCAAACATGCGACATCTGCAAAGGCGATGGCGCGGAGCCGGGATCAAAAATTATCAAATGCGACACGTGCAACGGCACGGGAGAAGTAGTGCGCACTGCACAGTCCTTCTTCGGACAAATCCAGCAGCGTGCCGTCTGCAACAATTGTGGAGGCTCCGGCAAAATTCCCGAAAAGAAATGTCACGAGTGCCATGGCGAAGGACGCAAAGCAGATACGGTTCGTGTGGTGCTCGATATTCCTGCAGGCATCGACAACGGCCAGACACTGCGGATAAAAAACCAGGGTGACAGCGGCCGCAGGGGTGCCGCGAGCGGCGATTTATTCGTTCATATCCGCGTTCGCAAAGATGCACGTTTCCAGCGCGAAGGCACCGATATCCGCTCCGATGTCGCTATCCCCGCTATCGATGCAATCCTTGGTGGCACCGTCGATGTCGACACTGTCCACGGCACATCCACACTCACCATTCCCGAAGGTACACAGCCCGGACAGATTTTCCGCATGAAAGGAAAAGGTCTGCCGGAGCTCGGGCGTACATCACACGTTGGTGATCACTATGTTGTGGTAAATGTGGAAGTTCCGAAGAAACTCAGTAAAGCGGAGAGGAAGATTTTGGAGGAGTGGAAGAAGATGAAGTAAAGAACACTTTGCTAAGGCCGGATTTAGCAGTATTCTCTTGCCTTTGCTCTTTTGAAAGCACTCTGCGCAGCGAGTCCTCTGATTCTTCGAAAACATGCAGGAAGGAATCAGTGTTCCTCTCTATGCATGTTTTCTTCATTTAAAAAGGTGAGGTGCTATGGATACTGAGGTATGTCTTTGGGAAATGGTTCGCAGTGATACCCAGTGGAACAGGCTTCTGGTTCTGGGTGTGGATGGTGAGTTTGTGACTGTGGAGTTGCAGGTACAAAAGCCTGATACGCCGCTCTGTACGATGCAGGCCGACGTGCCGGGGACAGTTGAGGCTCTCCAACGGGCATTCGCACATGTGGGAAATACCTGGTCACAACTTTCCAAAGAGGAAGTCGGACGTGTGTTTAAGGCCACGAGAGTTGTAGCGGTGCCGACTGCCGAAAGAGTCATTCTTCTGATTTGGCACGTTCATCATGTCGAGGGAATTCCGTATCAAATTGAGGATGATCTGGAAGTAGCCTGCATCGCTTACAGTGGGCCCGATACTCAACTCATCATCGAGCATCCATACACATAAAAAGAAGGAGACATGTCGGGAGGAATGGGTGACGTAGCAATACGCCGCCCATTTCGAAAAAGCCTAATACCTAAAAGCTATAACCTATCACCTAGATTAAATATCCAAATTCTCCAGCCCGTCATCCGCAGCAATCACCGGAGACAGTTCTTCGCCGCCCTTCACAGCGCTCGTGTTTTTGCGCTCTTCTTTCAGGCGCATCACGATTTGTCTGTAATCCCCTTCGCCCACGCTTTCGGTTGTGAGATCACTTAATGACGGTGTGTTTGCAATGTGCAGGTGCACGATGCGGCGGAAGTACGGGGACATGGGAGAGAGTGCAATGCGGCTGCCGGTACGGCGGACGAAGTCTGCTTTCTGTTCTGCAATTTTAATAACTTTCTCTTCCTGCATTTTGCGGTAGCCATCCACATCCACAATCACGAGCGGGGTGCGCTCCAGTTTTTCTTTCGTGCGGATCATCGATTTCAAAATGTGCTGCACGGAGTTGAGCGTCTCGCCATGCCAACCGATAATGCGGCTTGCTTCGCTGGAGTCGATATCCACGCGGGTCATGTCGCCGTCCATCGTCACATGAATATCCCCGTGTTGCAGGTTGAGCAGCCTGAGGAGTTCTGAGAGGGCCGATTGAATGTAGGCGGTATCCATGGAGGAGTGGACTATATCAGAGGAAACCGGAATTTCGAAGGTTTTTTCATTGATGGAGAAAGGATTCCAAGGATTCCGAGGAATCCGAAGAGTCCGAGGATTGGTTTGTAATTTCCTTTTTATTTTTCGTTGGAATCCTCGGAATCGTCGGCATTCCAACAAAAAAGCCCCCTGTTACGGAGGCTCTTTCTTGTGATCAAAAACACTATTAACGAACAGCGTCCTTGAGGGTCTTTCCAGCCTTGAAGGACGGAACCTTCATAGCAGGGATGGAAATTTTCTGACCCGGGTTGCGCGGGTTCACACCTGTGCGAGCGGCGCGCTTGGACACGCGGAATGTTCCGAAGCCCGTGATCGTCACGGAGTTGCCCTTCTTCAATTCCTTCGTGATCATCGTCGTGATTGCTTCAAGAGCGCTGCCAGCAGCACGCTTGGTAATGCCAGACGCGTTGGCAATGTTGGTAATGAGGTCCTGCTTGGACATAAGAATGGGGAGAAGAAGATAAGAAGGTGAATAGCGCTCATTCTAGGACCTCTATGGGGCAAAGCAAGGACATGGGGGCTATTAAATGGCTTCTCTAAGCCAAATTTTTCCTCTGATCGCTAGTCTAAGCCAAAAAAGATGAATACAAAGGATGATCAGAAAATAGAGATTTTGCAAGATAGATAGTGTTTTCTTGCGCACTTTCGCCTTCGGCGCCCGCTCGCCGCGGGGGCGTTCCTTTTTTATCTCCGCGATAAAAAAGGAACCAAAAAACCGCGGTCCGTCCAATCCCATCTCCGCTGACCCCTTCACCCCCCTGGACGGACTCCGACCTGACGAGCCCTCATTTTTGCAAAGCAAAAATGTTCCTGGTGGAATTTCTTTTTAAACAACCAACAAAACTCCCTCTCCCGGCACGGGGGAGGGGCGGGGAGGGGGCTTTTCTCCGTCCAAAGAAAAACAACGCAAAACCCCCAATCCTCTCAATTAAACTGCAACCTGTTTGACAACATCCCGTCTTTCTCCGTAGGCTTCCGCAACAATCATCTTCCTCTATTAAAGACGTGCCGACGCATTTAGTCATTGTTGAGTCTCCGGCCAAAGCCAAAACCATCAAGCGTTTTTTGGGCAAGGATTACATTGTGGAGGCGAGCATGGGACATGTGCGTGATTTGCCGAAGAGTGGAATTGGCATCGATATCGAAAAGAATTTTGAACCGACCTACGAAGTGTCCGATGGGAAAGAAGCGGTTGTAAAAAAACTGAAAGCGGCCATGAAAGAAGCCGATGACCTGTGGATTGCAACTGATGAAGATCGCGAAGGGGAGGCAATCGGCTGGCATCTCACGCAGGCTTTGAAAGTGAAGGATGCAGAGAATGTGAAGCGCATTGTGTTTCATGAAATTACAGAAACTGCCATCAAAGCTGCCATTGCACATCCGCGCACGCTCGATATGAAACTGGTGGATGCACAGGGCGCGCGCCGCATTCTGGATCGCCTGGTTGGGTATACGCTCTCTCCGTTCCTCTGGAAAAAAGTGTACTCGGGGCTGTCTGCGGGACGTGTGCAGTCTGTGGCGGTTCGCATCATCGTAGACCGGGAACGCGAAATAAAAGCATTCAATCCTGTGGAATACTGGTCGCTGGAAGCGCAGCTGGAGACCGGAAAGAAGCAGGTCTTTTCTGCATTCCTCGACAAGAAAAACGGTGAGAAGTTCGGCATCAACAACAAAGAGGAAAGTGAGAAAGTATTGAGTGATATCGACGGCAAAGACTTCACCGTTGCGAACGTGGAAGAGAAAGAAGTATCGCGCAATCCCGCTCCCCCGTTCACGACATCAACGTTACAACAGGAAGCAGCCCGCAAACTCGGCTTTTCCGTGAAGCAGACAATGGTGGTGGCGCAGCAGCTGTATGAAGGTGTGAGTCTGGGCAAAGGCGAAGGGTCTGTGGGTCTGATTACCTACATGCGTACGGACTCCGTCAACCTCAGCCAGAAAGCGCTGGACGATGCGAAGAGCACGATCGAAAACCAGTATGGCCGCGAGTATGTTCTGGCTGAACCACGCAAGTTTAAGACGAAAGCGAAGGGCGCGCAGGAAGCACACGAAGCTATCCGCCCGACCGAAATGGAACGCACGCCGGAGAGTCTCGCTGCCGTGCTCGATCACCAGCAGCTCAAGCTCTACACGCTCATCTGGAACCGCACGATGGCAACACAAATGCCGCCCGCGGAATTCAAGCGCATTGCTGCAGACATCACTGTTGCTGCGTACAGTTTCCGCGCAACGGGACAAAGTGTGATCTTCGATGGATTTTTGCGCGCGTACGCAGCCGGTAAAGATGATGAACCCGAAGATAAACCCGAAGGTGATGAAGAAGGAGAAAAATTCCTGCCGCCGCTGAGCGTTGGCGAAGCACTCACCTGTCACGACCTCAAACCCGAACAGCATTTCACGAAGCCGCCTGCACGCTACACGGAAGCAAGCCTTGTGAAGAAACTCGAAGAAGAAGGCATCGGTCGTCCGAGTACGTATGCACCGACTATCAGCACAATCCAGCAGCGCGGCTACATCCGCAAAGAAGGCCGCAATCTGCTGCCCGAAGACATCGCCTTCACCGTCACCGACCTGCTTTCCGAGCACTTCCCCGACATCGTCGATCTTAAATTCACTGCCGGCATGGAGCAGTCGCTGGATGATATTGCGGAAGGCGCAAACGAGAGCACGAAGTTCCTGAAAAATTTCTACAATCCGTTCAAGGCATTGGTCGACAGCAAGACGAAGGAAATCAAGAAAGCGGACGTTCTGAAAGAACGCGTACTGGGCATTGATCCCGAAACCAAACTCGAAGTGATCGTCCGCACCGGTCGCTTCGGTGCATACGTACAGCTGGGCCGGCTTGATCCGCCGGAAAAGGGAAAGAAGAAAGTGAAAGGAGAAGGCCCGAAAACGGCATCACTCCCGAAACACATCAGCATCGACGATGCCACCATGGACCAGGCAATGAGTCTGCTCGCGTTCCCCAGAAACCTCGGCAAGCACGGAGGCCAGGATATGTTCGTGGTCCTCGGCCGCTTCGGTCCGTACCTGAAGTGCGGGGAAGTCACATCGGCGTTACCCAAGGATGTCGATCCGGGGCTCGTGAAGCTCACGGAAGCCGTCGAGCTTCTGACAACCGCTGCAGAACGCAAGAAGAAGGCTGCAGAGCCGCTCAAGACGCTTGGTGCCGATCCGGAAACCGGAAGCACCATTCACGTGAAAGACGGCCGCTTCGGTCCGTATGTGACCGATGGAAAAACGAATGCATCGCTCACGAAGAAATTCACCGTGGAAAGCATCACCCTGGCCGATGCTGCGGAGTTGCTGCAGAAGAAGCGGAGCAGTCCGAAGAAGGCGTGGCGTGGGAAGAAGAAATAGATATATAAAAATGCCGGTCTATCCTGAAAGTTCAGAGTAGACCGGCGGGACACATCACATCGATAGGAGTTGTGCGCCGCTACTCAATTGTCACAGTTCCAATAATCATTTCTCCGACGGGGATCATGAATTGGAATGGCTGGTCGCGCCCCTCAAACCGCAAATCAAGCGATGAGGGCCTTTCGCCGCTGTTGGTTGCGACAAGCTTTCCCGTTTCCTTGTCGATCCTTACTCGCATATACAGAGACAGAGGTACAATGTACCCGAGATAATGTGCGACCTTTGGATTTAAACCCGGTCGAGATATTGTCCCAATATCTCCGCAATCGATAGTGAGGTGTACAAGTTTCGTGATGCTTGAGTCACAATCCAGCATCATATTTCCCGCTGGATCGAGCACAATGTCAGGCAATGGTAACGACACAATAGATCTCCAATAGTGATGTGAAAACCAGCGTGATGCTGGCAAACAATAGTTGAAACCAGCAACAAGCTGGTATTAGTATTATAAAACAATATTAAATATAAGCAACTATCTGATCTTGCTTTCCTGCTGCAAATAACGCGTTTTACTGCAAATTCTTCCGGGCCTCATCGGCCATACTCTTGGCAATCGTCTGCATTTGCGAGGCGAGCGGGTCGAGGGCGGGGGCGAATTCGCGGGCTTTCTGTGCCAGATTCCAGGCTTCGCCGGACAGTGTGACAGCCTGCTGGTACTGACCGGTCGATCCTGCAATGAAGGCGCTCACGAGCGTGCGGAATCCTTCGGCGGTTTTCATGGCGCCTTTCACAATGGGTTCCTCCGGGCGGCTGGCAAGTGCGCCGCGGGCGGCAAGGAGTGCGCGGCTGGAGGCAAGGTCCGCCTGCATGATGTCTTTGGTTTCGAGGAGCTGCAGCACGTTCACAATCTCCCCTTCCACTTCTGAAAGGAGGGCCTGCGTGCGGCGGCCGTCTTTGTACATCATGTAGCGGTAGATGAGCGTTGCGACGTCGCCGCGGTTGAGGGTTCTGCCGGGCTGCAGCGTGCCGTCTTCTCCTACAATCACCATCGATGCCGTGATCGCATAGCGCATGGGGGCGTAGTACCAGTCGCTGCTGTTTTGGACATCCACCGAAAGCGGATAGGTAATCTCGCTGTAGGCAGTGTTGTAGTTGATGCCATTCGCGATTTCCATGATCTTCAAAAACTCCGCGAGCGTCACGTTATTTGCGCCCTTGAAGCCGGGCTTTGCGGGCGGGCCGTCGATTGCTTTCAGCGTGAGAGCGGCCTGTGTGTAGGGCAGGTACCAGGTTCCTGCGGGGATGTCGTTGAACGGCGTGGTGGTATAGGTTGCCAGTTTTTCTGCAGAGACAAGCGGCGCCACAATAATTTTCACGGCTTCTGCACGGGTGACCAACTGGTTCGGACGGAAGGTGCCGTCGCTGTAGCCGGACAACACTCCCTGGGACTTCAGGTATTCGACTGCGGTGAAGGCGGGGTTGTCCGGTTTGAGATCAGAAAAAGAGGGGGTCTGGGCAAAGAGCGAAGCCGGAGCGAGCAGCGATGCCAGAACGAGACTGAGACGGAGGGATTTCATCATGGATAGAGCTTGGAAACATCGGAATTCTAACAGTGGCTAGAGAAAAGCCAACTGGCCCTTTTGACAAAACGGCGTGTTGTAGCGTATCAGATAGACTATAGACTTTCTTTAAAATAAATGTTATAATGGTATGAAAATCAAATAAAAAATGAATACGTCAAAAAATACTACCGGCATGATCCTTACGGCGTTCCTCGCCGTTCTTGGTTGTGTCTTTGGGGCCACTTCTGCATTTGCAGCGCAGAGTCCGTCTTATAACATCGATGCCGATTCGCCGACGTATGATGAGCATAACGGCGGAACATCACCGGGTTTTCAGATGACGGGCGGTATTACCTGGCGCCAGACTGCGCCCCTTGCGAGCAACAGTTTCCAGATTGTGCCGAACCCCGCAGCGCAGGCGTCCTCTGCTGCACAGACATCGACTGCCACATCAGCCACGCCGTCACCCGCTGAGCCGATTGGCGGACACCGCGGCAGCAACAGTTCTGTGAGTGCAGGATCGTCTTTGCATCCTGCTGCATCGTCCGTGCGTTCCGTTCCCCGCTCCCGCGCATCAACGCGGTCGCAGTCGCCATCATCGCTCGCATCCGGAGGTGCATCATCATCAGTAGTGAGTGCGGATACATCGGCATCATCAGTCACAGGTATCGTGATTGTCGATACATTGCACCCAGCAGCAGAGTGTCCTGCCGCAAGCGGCGCAGAACAGATTTGCCGCATTCTGCTCACAAACATCATTGCCGGATCCTCACTCCAGCTGTTTGATCTGTGGACGCTCTTTGTCCTTGGCTTCATCCTCGGAGTGCTCACAGGCATCCTCGGCTACCGCCTGGTGCTGCGCCGGAAAAAGAGCATCACGGTGGTGAGGAAGAAAACGGCATCATCCACAAAGAAGAAGAGCAGGCTGACGGCGCATGCCATTATGCTGCTGACGCTTGCGTCTATGACCGGTGCGATTGCCGCCATGAGTTACACGGCGGATGCTGCAACCACCGTACCGCAGCGCTACGTGTATAACGGTCATCTGCTCAACAGTGCAGGCCAGCCCATTACGACTGCACATAACATTCGCTTCAGTTTCTGGAAGAGTGCGGATCTCGACGTATCAGACATTGCTGCCGGATCACTCAATACCGGTGCAGCGACCTATGGCGGCTGGCAGGAAGTGGCGACGGTCACCCCGGACAGCAACGGCTACTTCTCGGTGCAGCTCGGGGCTATCAACGCTCTGCCGGATCTGACCGGTTACACTGCTGCAGAATTACAGAGTTTGTTCCTGCAGGTGGAAGTAAAGACGCAGGCGGCGCCGGATACATCCTACGAAGTGCTTGATGTCGATCCGGCCGATACCGCAGTCGACCGCTCCCCGATTCTGTCGGTACCGTTTGCGCAGAACGCCGATACCATCGACCAGCGCGAAATCGGCACAGGCAGCGGTTCCATTCCGTTGCTTGGTCCCGGCGGCAAGCTGCCATCATCCGCTATTCCGCCTGAACTGATGGGTGTGAAACTGATTCTCGACAGCACCAATACCGCCACCGGTTCCATTTCTCTCCAGTTTGGTGCCGCGCTGGCAAAGACACTCAGTTATGACACGATCAACAACCGCTTCAATTTCAACGACTCCGTGCGCATTCAGGGAAACCTGACGGTGCTTGGGCTCATCAACGGTGTCGACATTACGGCACTCGCAGGTGGAACGGCTGATGCGCTCAAAGTCTCTTCGGGTGCAGGCCTGAACATCACCATTACGGGTGGAAACTATCGCCTGGCTGGAACGACGGTGGACTTTGCGGGCGCGACATCGGCAGTGGAAGCGAATGCCACCAACTACGTCTTCTTCGGTTCCGGCGGACTCGCTGTCCGCACCATGCCGTTCCCGACGGATGAAAGCTACATTCCCCTTGCGGAAGTGGTCACCAACGCCGGTGCTGTTGATTTCATTGTTGACCGCCGCACGCCGCTCACAGACGATCGCGAAGAACTGGTCGAAACAACCCTGCATCCGGAGTATCCAAATGCATCCTATACCGCCGATGACACAGATAATGTCGGCCAATTGTCTGTCATTAACGACGCTGTCACGCTGAAAAACGCCTATATGTGGACGTCCACCCGTCCAACCCTCCAAGACTACGATGTGCTGCTCCGGTTCACATTGCCGTCGCAGTTTGTGCGCTGGGATGCTTCTCCGCTCACCTTCTTTTATAAGTCGAGCTCAGGAGATCCTTCCATCAGCAAAATGGATGTGCAGATGTATGACACTGCCGGTGCCGCAGTGACGCTGACCGGGACATCCACGAACCTTGCCAATACGTCCTGGACATCGCAGACGCTCGGTTTTTCCGGTACACCGGCCTGGACACCGGGCGGAACAGTCATTGTGCGCTTCCGTTTGGCCGGAAAAGACAATGCGCAGATGATGCTGGGGGATTTTGGCTTGAAGTACGTAAAGTTGACGGGTAATTAAGAGGAAATCATAATACTATTTCATACTATTATTGATTTGGGTCAATAACATATGCGAGCACATAGAATGCATTTGTGGTATAGTGTCTGGAAACCAATACACACATACCTTCTATGCGTAGCATCTTCTTCCCCCACTGGAAACGCGCTCTCGTTGCGGCATCTGCCGTCTCGCTGGTTGTGACCCAGACCGCTATTGCGGCATCCAGCTGGAAGCCGACACTGCTTGTGAACACGGAATCATTCCAGACGATTGATGAAGGTGACGGCACGACGAACATTGTCATCCGCTTCGGACAGACACTCCTTGAAACCATTACCTACGACCGCACCAATAACCGGTTCCAGTTCTCGAAGGGCATCAGCGTCCTTGGTACGGTGTCCGGTTCTTCTCTCGTGATTGACCGCAACGCGAACGTCGGCGGCAACATTACCGCTTCCGGTGCCATCCGTGCCAAAGGAGGCTTCACGGGTACGACGCTCCGCTTGAGCGGCCCTGCCGATATCCAGGGCACGAACGGAACACTCACCGCTTCCGGTGCCATTAGAACAGGCGGAGACATCACCATCAACTCCAAGAACACGGCGAATGACGCGGTGTTGAACTTCGGGAATGCGACATCCGCCCAGACACTGAAATACCTCAATGCCTCACAGAGATTCCAGTTCTCCAGAGGCGTGAGCGTCCTTGGACATCTGTCCGGTTCCAGTTTGAACATTGACCGCAATGCGACAGTCGGCGGCACACTGACCGCAACCGGTTCCATCCGCACCAAAGGAAACCTGTCCGGTTCCACGCTCACCGTGGATGGCGCGCTCAACCTGCGCGGTATCACGTACAATGCTCCGACAACCCAGGGTGGCTCCAACACCTTCCTGAGAAATGACGGTGCCGGCAACCTGACATGGGCCAATACCGCAGTCGGTAACGGAAGCGGCAACCTCATTTCCCTGCATCCGGAATATGCAGGTGCCATCTACTTCTCCTCGGGATCCACCTACATCGGTCAGCTGACCGCATCCGGCGGAACCTCCGCACTCGATAACTCCTACGTCTGGACGTCCAGCAAGGCCACGATCCAGGATTACTGGGTTTCCACCCGCGTCAGACTGCCGGATAACTTCAGCAGCTGGGATGCCATGAAGCCGATCGAATTCAAATACAAGACCGGTGTTGCATCTGCAGCCAGCAACCACCTGACCGTCCGTATGAGAGATACCGCCGGTGCGATTGTGACCCTTGCCGGTGCGGAAGGACTTGCCAACACAGCCTGGACCACAGGCACCATTACCGGTCCCCAGTCGGCAGGTACCTGGACGCCGAAGGGCTACATAACGGTGTACGTGAAAGTTGCGTCAACCAATGCCGCAGGAGCGAATGCCGCCGCCGGCTTCCTGAACCTGAACTTCGAGACGACGACGCCGTAAAAGACATCAACCTTGTCAGAAATAATGCAGAATGCCATCCATCCGGGTGGCATTTTTTTGACTGTTTTTATTACATAACTATGTGCAGCAACAGTCAGGACACAGGGTTCGCTTGTTTCTCCTTTGCCCGAAGCGCTGTGTTCTGAAAAAAGGTCAGCAGGAAGGCGGACACTTTCTTTCGGTTTTCAGGACATGACTAGCGATGATTCAGGGTAAAGGTTTTTTATTTTCCGCAAATACAAGCCAAAAGGTCAGAAACATCCTGCACAAACCTTTTTCAGCAGCCGTCCATGCGTCTTTGGCTCATTTCTGAGTCATGTTCAGCATGAACATGGACACTTTTCCCTCTTTCGTGCTATAATGATGGGAAACCTACACAAACACCCACACGGAATCCTACCCGCACCAATCGGAGGCTGTCGAGAAGACATTGGAAGCGCTGCGCAAGCAGGCGGATCTGCATGAGCTGAGCCGTACTGCGAGAGTACGTCTGGATTGTCTGTTGCATTATGCGACACACGGCAGAGATGCGAGTCAGACATGCCGCCGTTTCGGCATCAGCCGCTCGACGTTTTATAACTGGCTGAAGAAAGCGGACCTGGAGGATCCGTCGTCATTTGAGGACCGGTCCAAGGCGCCGAAACATGTGCCGCAGCCGGAAGCCGATGAGCAGACGATCGCTCTCATTCGCGCGTATCGCGAGTCCCGGGCACAGCTCAACAGGGAAAAGATCAGCGAACTGCTGCAGGCAGAACATGGCATTCTTCTTTCGCCGTCGACAGTCGGACGCATCATCAACAGACATGGATTTTATTTTGGAGATTCCCTGCTGCACAAAGAAAAGCGTGCGGCACACCTGTCCTCCGATGCTGTGGCACAGACACGTTCTGTCACTGCAAAACATCTGCGGTCTACGCTCGCAACGGCTGTTGTGCTGAGTGTTGCCGGTATGGCTGCCGTGCGTGCGGATACAGCTGCGGCAATGGAAGGATCTGTCTATCAGCTGCATACGACCTTCCCGAGTCAGACTGCAGCGCAGCAATTGGAAGGGGCGGCGTTTACCGTGGAAGACGGAGCAATAACAGACACGAAACAGCCGCTTTCCGGATCGGTGTATCAGATTACCGACGGTGCAGGACTGTCCTCTTCCGCGTCGTCGGTGGCATCATCGGCTTCTTCGGATGCTGCACCTTCGTCCGCTGCGCAGACACCTGTCACAGGCAGTGTGACCGGTGACGTGCCTGTGGGTGGCGGGCGCCGGAGCAGTGCGCAGTCTTCCGCTTACTCCTCGCAGTCGGTGGAGGCAGTAGCGTCGTCCGGTGCATCGTCATCGGATGAGCCGGAGGATATGTCATCATCTTCTGTGTCTTCTGCAACGCCGGAGATACCTTTGGAAGGATGGCAGAGCCGTATGCCGGATGGAGCACCTGTGTCTCTACAGGGTGATTTCTATTGCCCCGTCCTGCAGTCGGTGGAGGTGTCACACAGTGCGGCTTTGCCACTGCCCGCATCTGTAGCTTCTGTTGAACTTTTGTGGTTTATCCTGATTCTTTTGACAGCAGGAGCAATGGCAGGTGTGCACCTGTGGCTCTGGGTTATTGGCAGGAAGCGCAAGACTATCCGCCGGACGACTGTTCTCCGGGGCATGGTTCGTCTGTTGCAGCGGACGATGATCGCCCTGCTGATGGGAGCTGCGCTCCTTGCACTCTTCCTGCTGCACACAGTATCTGCCGATGCAGCGACGACCGGCCCTCTGAACCATCGGTACCAGGGACACCTTCTCACGAGTGCGGGCGTACCGGTCACGACGCCTGTCACCATCCGCTTGAGTTACTGGAAGAGTGCAGACTTCACGCCTGCCGATCTGGGTGGTGATGGCAGTCTCAATGTGGGTGCGGCAGAGTATGTCCAGTGGCAGGAAGAACATACAATCACGCCTACAAGCGACGGATCGTTCGCTGTCGAAATCGGTTCACTCCAGCCGCTGCCGGACTTCCGTACATTGCCTGCAAGCACGCTTGGCAGTTTGTTCCTGCAGGTTGACGTGAAGGCAGCGGGTGACCCGGACAGCACCTACGATCTGCTGGATGCCAATCCAGCCGACACAACAGTCGATCGCACGTCCGTATTGTCGTTGCCGTTTGCGCGCAATGCCGATCTTCTTGACCAGCGCGATGTGGGTACCGGCAGCGGTTCCATTCCGGTTCTTTCTTCCGGCGCATCTCTCTACCTGAACGGTGATCTGCTGATCAACAGCGACAACGAGGGACGCGATGCAGTTCTTACATTCGGTAACGACCTGCTGCGGGAAACAATCAGATTCTCCAGTGCAAACAGCCGCTTTGAATTCAGCGACGATGTGCAGATTGCGGGAAATCTGGGTGTGACCGGTGCTCTCTCCGGAGCGTTGCTCCATGCAGAGCAGTCGCTCACAACATCCGGATCACTTGTCTTTGAGGGGGCTGCGTCCGGATCGTCGCTCTACCTTGGCACATCGCTCAAGGGAGCGGGTCTGACGGCTTGTACCGATCCTGCAGCATCAAAACTTCTTTACGATGCAGCGACCGGCCGCTTCAGCTGCGGGGCGGATCAGACCGGTGCATCGGAAATAGGCACCGCTGCATTCTCCGGCAGCGTGCGCGCGGTTGGTGATCCGGACTACCTGAAGAAAACCGGCGGGACGATGACAGGCACGCTTACAATCGATGTAAAAAACGGAACGCCGGCAACAATCGGACTCAATGTCATCAATACCGTTTCGGGTGCCGTCATTCATGCGGAGAAGGAGCTGACAACCAGTGGAACGCTGTCTGTGGAAGGGGCAGGAGTGTTTGAAGGCTCTCTCACCTTCGGTGATGCCATCAGCGATGCAATCACTGTGCATGCGGGTACCTGGACATTCATGAACGATACAAACATCGTCCTGAACGGCGGTGTGAACGGACTCTCCTTCGATACGGATACGCTGTCTGTCGATGCTCTCAATAACCGTATCGGTATTCTGACCACTGCACCGGAAACCGAACTGGAAGTGGCGGGAACCATTTCCGGATCGCTCATCCGTGCCGGCAACATGACGCTGTCCGGAGCGGTAGTGTACAGCAGCGGCAACACGCTCAAACAAACAGCGAAGGGTGCCTCCGGACAATTGCTCATTTCCCAGGGAACGTCGGCGCCGGAGTGGAAGAATCCGACCGGGTCGATGGTCTGGTTCCTGAACGGGACGCAGGTGACCGGAGCATCACAGGGGGCACGCATCCGCATGCCGTTTGATATGACGGTCACAGCCGTCACCATGGACACCACCGGTGCCCCGACGGGTGCCGCGCTGATTGCAGATATCAAGAAGAATGATGCCACTATCTTCAGCACGAAACCGCAGATCAATGACGGAGCTGTCACAGGAGGGACAAACGCCGTCTTCTCCGACACCTTCCTACCGGCAGGAACCCTCATCACGATCGATATTGCGCAAGTGGGAAGTACGTACGCAGGAAGCGGACTTACCATCAATCTGACAGGCATCCGGAAGTATTAATGAGTCTTCCCTAGAAGCCCAGAAAGAAGAAGCCGCCGCGCGACGGATCGCTGGCGCCGAAGAACCAGCGGATGTTATTGGAACTGTCGACACAGCCCGTCAGACAGTCGATGGCGGACAGGTGAAGATTCTGACTGTCTTTCACGTCAACATACGAGACGGACCGCACGCCCTGCGGAGCGATGTTCCACTGCGTCCCTGCTCTGCCCGAGCGCAAGAAAAGAAGAGCGCCGGGATTGCCGTTCAGAGACAGGCGGTTCGTGACAGTCTGCGTGGATCCTGCGGCGAACGTGAGCGTATCGGTTGTTGATCCTGTTTTTGTCAGATTGTAGAACGTGGTGGAACCGGAGAGAGACTGGAGAAGGCCGTTCAGAATGACCGTGCTGGTCCCTGCCAGGAATCTGCCGCTCGGGGTTTTGATGAAGGCACCGGAGAGAGCGATGGTCTGGCTTCCCGCATTCACGGTCCCGCGGATAATCAGCCCGCTGCCGATCAGGACCGGACCTGTGGGTGTCAGGGTCGAACCGCTCCAGACGACGAGTGACTTACCTGGCTGCACCGACACCGTACCGTTCCCAGCTGTGTAAATGGAGCCCACGTCCGCAAAGCCGTTGGTGGCGGCGGTACCGAGCTTCGATGTTGTCATTGCAATGCCGCCGCTGTCGCTGCGGGCGATGAGTGTGTTTTGGTAAATATCGACGCCGGTCATGGTTTCGGCATCGACCTTCGAGCCGCTTGCAACTGTGACCGTCACGCCGCGCTCTGCGTTGTTATCCAGATACACTGCAACAATAGTACCGCCGGTCAGATTCAATCCCGCTCCGGTTCCTGCAACCGAATACTGGCCGCCTTCGATGGTGACACCGGTAGCCGCGAACGGTCCTCCGTTCAGGGAGACCGCCACTTTTTTGCCCGACGCAATGGGCGTGACGCCCAGATCGCTGTAGATTTTTCCGGTGATGCTGCGGATCTCGGCATCGAAAATCATCACGCGGTGGTTGCCGTTTTCCGCGGTGTAGAGGCGGCTTGCGACGGGGTCGAAGAGAATGGCTTGCGTGCTGCGGATGGCGCTCTGCGACGTCAGTTGGGTGTTGCTGACGAAGGTAGGCTGACCGAGCAGACTGGAACCGCTCTCGCCATTCTGAATGGCGCCGACAGAAAAGACCATCACGCGGTTGTTGTTTATTTCCGATACAAACAGTCGATCGCCCACGGGATCGTAGGTCAACCCCTGCGGACCGTTAAATCCTTTTTGTGATGTATTGGCGGTGACTGTCCGGAAATCAGATTGTCCCAACAGAGAATCGGCAATGCGGTCGGTGAGGGAATTGTCGGTATTCAGGTTGTAGACCAGAATACGGTTGTTGGAGGTGTCGGCAACGAACAGGCGGTGTTTTGCCGTATCGATTGCCAGGCCCGTAGGACTACTCATGCTGATGGAATTTGGTCCGTTATTCGTACCGTTCGTCGTAAAAGACGGACCGGGCGTCAGCTGATTTTCATCCGTCTGACCGACGACATCCACCGCATTCATACCGTCGGTGATGCCGCCACCGATATCGAACAATGTTAACCGGGCACTTTGCAGCACAGACAAACGTGCATTACCGGCATCGTAGGTGAGATCAATAGGGCCAACCAGACCGGATTGTGTAATAGTGGAGGTGGCTGAGGTAAATGTTGTCTGACCGAGGACGTTCACGGCATTTTCCCCATCGGTGATTCCATCACTGAGATTATAAACGGTGACGCGGTTGGTGTTTGCAATAAAGAGTCTTTTGCCGGCGCTGTCGTATACCATGCCACGGGGCGAGTTGAGTCCCGCCTGCGTCGTGGCAGCAGACGTAGCCGTAAAGTTCGCCTGCCCGATTACCTTGATGGCATTTTCCCCATCGGTGATTCCATCGCCTACGTTATACACCGTCACGCGGTTTCCGCTGCTTTGTGAGACAAAGAGGGTGCTGCTGCCGCTCATCGTGATGCCCCAGGGGGCGTTCAAACCGGCCTGCGTGGTGGCGGCGGCAGTGGCCGTAAACGAACTCTGACCGAGCACGGCAGAAGCCGGCTGACCATCGCTGAAGCCGTTAGCCAAGTCGTACACAGCTACTCTGCTTTGGTTATTGAGCAGAGTGTAGAGCCGCTTGTTCACACTGTCGTAGGCCACACCCTGCGGGCCGGTCATTCCCGCTTGCGATCCTCCCGCGGTTGCGCTCGTAAAATCAGACTGTCCCATTACATAATTTGCGTTCATACCGTCGGTAATACCCGTGGTGAGATCGTAGATCGTCACACGATGGCCGTTGGCATTTGTAACGAAGAGCAATTTTCGTACGGGATCGTAGGTCAAACCACGCGGACCATTGAGTCCCGCCTGCGTGCTGGCTGCAGTGGTACCGGTAAACGTCGACTGCCCCAGTACCTTAATGGCATTTTCGCCGTCGGTGATGCCATCCTCAAGATTGTAGGCGGTGACACGGTTCCCGCTCAGTTGGGAGACGAGGAGGGTCGTGCTGCCGCTCATGGAGACGCCGCGCGGGGAGTTCATACCCGCTTGTGTTGTTGCAGCTGCTGTTGTGGTAAACGTCGACTGCCCCAGTACCTTAATGGCATTCTCGCCGTCGGTAATGCCG
>CAZHLW010000002.1:76553-78328 GCA_964533375.1 uncultured Candidatus Peribacteria bacterium | reverse complement strand
CTGATCCCGTCACTCAGGTCATACACCGTCACGCGGTTATTGCCTGTCTGCGCGACAAACAGCTTCTGGGTGTTCGGTTCATAGAGCACATCCTGCGGCGAGCTCACTCCTGCCTGCGTGGTTGCGGTGCTTCCCGTTGTAAAGTCGGCTTGTCCGATGACAAAAGCCGCATTCATGCCGTCGGTGATGGTAGCCGTTGAAAAGACCAGCACTCTCTGGTTCGATTGTTCTGCGACAAACAACCGGTCATTCAGGGCGTCGTACGATAGACCTCTGTGTGCCTGGATTCTGGATTGGGAGATGCTGCCGCTGACATCATAAAATGTCGTCTGTCCGAGGACGTTATCCGGAATGCGGTCGGAGAAATTATTTGCGGAATCCAGATTGTAGATAAGGATACGGCGGTTTGAATCGTCCGATACAAACGCGCGGTGACGCACGGTATCGATAGCGATTGCTTTGGGGGCGCTCAGACCCATCCTGTTTGACGCATTATGCGCGGCAGTTTTTGTGTATTGCGGCAGAGGGTTTGTCATGCTTGTTTCATCGTACTGACCCAGCAGATTAACTGCAGCCGAACCGTTTCCGATACCGTTGCTGAAGTCATACACCGTCACGCGGTTATTGCCTGTCTGCGCCACAAACAGACGCTTTGTCTGTACATCATAATAAATCCCCTGGGGGTTATTCATTCCTGTTTGCGAGTTGGCGGCACTGTTTCCGCTGTAATTTGTCTGCCCCAGGACGTGCCAGGCGTTCATGCCTGTTGAAATGCCATTACTGAGATCGAATACTTTCACACGGTTGCCGTTGCTCTCCGCCACAAACAGACGTTTGTTGACCGTATCGTAAGCCAGTCCCGCTGTCAGTCTCATGCCCGTTTGCGTATCGAGTCCGCTATTTGTAAGGAAGCTCGACTGTCCGAGAACATAATCCGCAATCCGGTCCTGCAGGGCATTGTTGGCATCCAGGTTATAGACCAGTATGCGCTGGTTGCCTTCGGATACAAATAACCGGTGGTCAATCGTATCGACGTAGGTGCTGTTGCCGCCGCTAAAGCCCGTTCTGTTCGGAACATTGTTTGCCGCACTTTTCGTGTAGACCGGGGTGGGGTTGGCAGACGGCGTGGCATCGTCGAATTGTCCGAGCAGATCGACGGCATTCTCTCCGTTTGTAATGCCGTCACTGAGGTTGTATACCACGACACGGCTTCCGCCGTCGGTTACATAGAGTCGGCTATTGCCTGCAACAAAGAGAGTGCGCTGCGGCCCGTTCAGAGACGATTGCGATGCAATGGCGTTTGAGGTGATAAAATTGGCTTTCCCGAGTACGTTCGCCGCATTCATACCGCTTGCGAGGGAGGCGGTATTGTAGACAAGCACGCGGCTATTGCCGGTATCGGTCACAAACAGCCGATTGTTGATGCTGTCGTATTCCACTCCCTTCGGTCCGCTCATTCCCGCCTGTGTGGTGGCAATGGTACGTGTATGAAAATCCGCCTGTCCGATGACGTAGTCGGGAATGCGGTCATTCAGAATATTTCCACCGCTCATGTTATAAACCATCACGCGGTTATTGCTGGTGTCTGCCACAAACAGCCGTCTGTTCACGGCATCAAGAGCAATGCCGTTTGGTGCGTTAAAGCCAAACATGTTCGGGCCATTGTCTGCGGCGGATCCGGTATAGACAGGTCCGGGAGACGCAAGATTGTCATCAAACTGTCCGAGAGCATCAACCGCATTCTCCCCGTCCGTTATGCCATCAGCCAGATTGTA
>CAZHLW010000002.1:67193-76453 GCA_964533375.1 uncultured Candidatus Peribacteria bacterium | reverse complement strand
GCATTCTCCCCATCCGTAATCCCGTCACCCACATTATAGACAGTGACGCGGTTTCCGCCCGTTCCCTGCGACACAAAGAGCGTCGTGCTGCCGCTCATTGTCACGCCGTGGGGAATATTCATGCCTGCCTGCGTGGTGGCGGCAGATGTTGCCGTAAAATTCAGCTGTCCGAGGACGTTCACCGCATTCTCTCCATCGGAAATTCCATCACCCGTGTTATACACAGTCACGCGATTTCCTGAGTTCTGCGATACAAACAGCCGCTGACCGGCACTGTCGTAGAACACGCCATATGGAATGTTCATACCGGCCTGCGTCGTGGCGGGACTGGCTCCGGTGAAGGTCGACTGCCCCAGCACATTGATGGCATTTTCGCCGTTGGTGATGCTTGCGGTATCGTACACTTTAACACGATTGGCGGTGTCGGCCACGAAGAGATAATTATTGACGCTATCGAAGGCGAGGCCGTTTGGAGACGTCAAACCCGCCTGTGTGACGGCAGAGGTGTTCGTGTAGAAAACAGTTTGCCCCAGCACATTGTCCGGCAGCCGGTCAAGCAGGGTGTTGCCTGCATCCAGGTTGTAGACCAGCACACGGCTGTTGCCGGTATCGGCAATAAACAGGCGATGGTACACCGTATCCAGCAGCACGCCGTTCGTGGGTGTACTGAAGCCGAATTGATTCGGCCCGTCCCACACCGTTCCTTTGGTGAACACCGGTCCGGGCGTAGGCCAGGCATCATCATTCTGCCCCAGGACATCCACTGCGTTCTGATTATCGCTGATGCTGCCGCTCATATCGTAGAGTTTGATCCGGTGGTTGGTTGAATCGGCAACGTACAGGCGGTCCGTACTGGTGTCATAGGCCGTAGCCTGCGGTGCGTTCACACCAGCCTGTGTGGTTGCCGCACTGTTGTTGGTCCAGTTGGTTTGCCCCAGTACATGCCAGGCATTCATGTTATTGCTGATACCGGACGACAGATCGTAGATCGTCACTTTGTGCGTGGTGGAGTGCGGGATGAACAGACGCTTGTGCGTATCGTCATAGGAAATCCCGAGAGGTGCAGCGATGCCCGTTTGCGAATTGCCCGCAACAGCCGCCGTAAAGCTCGTCTGTCCCAGGACATTGATAGCATTCTCTCCGTCCGTGATGCCATCGCTCAGGTTAAACACCGTCACGCGGTTTCCCGTGTTCTGCGCGACAAACAAATAGTTATTCGTCGGATCATAGGCTAGACCGCTCGGTGCGTTCATACCCGCCTGCGTACTTGCCGCACTCGTTCCCGTAAAAGTCGTCTGGCCCAGGACACCGATGGCACTCTCTCCATTTGTAATGGACGCGACATCATAGACCGTCACGCGGTTTCCCCCGCTTTGCGAAACAAACAGCCGGTCATTCTCACTGTCGTATGCCAGATACTGCGGACTGCTCATACCCGCTTGTGTGACAGCGGGGGTATTGGTTGAGAAGGTCGTTTGTCCCAGGACATTAGTGGCATTCATGCCATTGGAGATGGTGGCGGTGGAAAACACCGTCACGCGGTTGTTCGATGCTTCTGCCACAAACAGCCGGTCGCGCACGCTGTCATAGGCCAGGCCTTTCGGTCCCTGCCACCCGGATTGGGTAATGGAACCGATGGAATTGTAAAACGTTGTCTGACCGAGGACGTTGTCGGGAATGCGATCAACAAGGTTATTATTGGAGTCCAGGTTGTAGACGAGCACGCGGCCGCCGTTGTTGTCCGTCACAAACAGCCGGTGATGATTCACGGCATCGACAGCGATAGCGGTGGGTGTGGCCAGGCCAAGGCGGCTGAGTCCGTTATTGGCAGTGGACTTTGTATACACAGGCGCCGGCGCCGAGAGATTCACATCATCGTACGCTCCGAGCTGGTCCATGGCCGGAGAACCGTTTCCGATGCCACTGCTCAAATCGAATACCGACACGCGATTGGCCGCACTCTGCGCAACATACAAATATTTCGTTGCCGGGTCGTAGTAGATCCCCTCCGGATCATTCAGCCCTGCCTGCGTGTTTGTACCCGTCTGGCTCGTATAGGTTGTCTGTCCGAGGACGTGCGACGCATTCATGCCGTCGGTGATGCCGTTTGCGAGATCGAACGCGACGACACGTTCGGTCGTGAGCTGGGAGGCAAACAGTCTTTTGTTTGCAGGATCGTACGTCAGGGCGTTTACGTTCTGAAGACCCGATTGTGAAATTGTCGCAGTTCTGTTGAAGAAACTTGTTTGTCCGAGCACGTTATCCGGAATACGGTCCGGGAAGTTGTTGTTCGCATCCAGATTGTAAATAAGGATGCGGTTGTTGCTGGAGTCCGCCAGGAAGAACCGGTGATCCGTCGTATCCAGATAGATACCGAGCGTCGGCGAGGAAATGCCCAATCTGTTACTGGCATTATTAGCAGTGGATTTTGTGAATTCCGGTATAGGAGCGGTCAAACTTGTTTCGTCATACTGCCCGAGCATGTTGATGGCGTTTGCATTGTCGCTGAAGTACGCCTCTGCCACGGGGAGCGGCAAGAGCAGGCCGGGACAGAGCGCAATGGCGAGAAGAGTACGCAGGCTCATGGGGACTGCTGCGAGCGGCGGGCGTTGATGGCAGCAACAAGAGCAGAAATATCATGGCCCAGTTTCTCGGCCTTCTTTGCAGTGGTCAGTGCCTCGCTCAATTGGCCCTGGTACATCTGCACAATGGCGAGATTGTAGAGAGCATCCACATAGTCCGGCTGCTCTTCCAGCGCACGGGTGCATTCCGTCCGAGCATCGTCATACCGTTCCAGCGACAGATCCAGCGCGCAGAGATTATTCCATGCTTCGGACAACACAGGATTTAATTTCAGAGCATTCAAAAACATGTCACGTGCCTCAGTGTATTTCCCCTCCTCTGCAAGCGTAATTGCCTGGTCATTGAATTCCAGAGCATCCGCAGCAGGATTCACCATCAACCCGCTTCCGCTTTGCGCCGAACCTCCTGCAACACTCGCGCCGGAAACGGCCAGCGGATCGGCAGCAGCGCCCTTATCCGCCAGGCGGCGGTAGTACGCAGCCTTCCGGGTATTGCCCGCATTCTCATACACCATCGCCACAAAACCATAATTGATATTCTTGTATTCATCTCCGGCCAGTTTGATAGCGGTTCCATACATGTCTGCCGCCTTCTTCCAGTCCTCCTGTTTCACGGCGAGCGCCGCAAGAACGCCGTAGGGTTCCGGAGAACGCGGACGGACAGTGAGGGCATCGTGGGCAAGAGCTTCCGCCTGTTCCGGTTGTTCCGTCTGCAGAAGCAGGCCAGCCAGAATCAGCCGTGCCTTGATGCTCTGCGGGCTGCTCTCTATTGCACGTGCCAGTTCCTGCGCCAGTTCGGGTCGCTTGTCTTTTGGGACGAACGAAAAATCGGAATGGAATTGAAGATTGGTCGGGGTCAGATAGGTATACGCATATTTTTTGATGACCTCTGCATTCTCCGGCGTGTTTTTCAGATATACCGCCACCCAATCATCCACATACACCACGCGCCAGTCGGGGTTGGTATCAAGATGCATGCTATAGGGAATGTGATCCTCCAGCCGGATGACATCGTAGTCGACCAGTGCATAGTTGAGCTGATACGTATCCTCCAGCTCTTTCCACCGCTCCGCATTCACGCCGGCAGCGTAGGTCCGTGCCATGAAATCAAAACCGAAGTCGACGTTGCGGCCGTCAATGAAAACTTTGCGGTCCGGATACCCGCGGTAGATGAGATATCCGCCGATACCATAGGTATTAAACATGTTCCCGCCAATCTTCTCGCTCTCCAGAAAATCCGTTGCACCCTTCGCCAGATCGAACGCGCCGTATCCAAACAGGTTGTCGTGCCGCCGGAAGTTGTAGCCGCGGACCTGGACCGCAGGAAGGAGAATGGCAAGAATCAACACGGTCATGACGGGCGCTCTCCACTTGAGCGCCGACACCCAGTGCCAGAGCGGATCGAAACGTGCGCTCTGTCCGGCCTGATAAAAAATGATTGCAAGCGTGGCCATTACAAAGAGCGTCTCGTGGCGGAAGGCCTGACGCGACAGGTAGCCGGTTGC
This sequence comes from uncultured Candidatus Peribacteria bacterium, assembly GCA_964533375.1. Taxonomy (GTDB): domain Bacteria; phylum Patescibacteriota; class Gracilibacteria; order Peribacterales; family Peribacteraceae; genus CALREJ01. The sequence goes on along the minus strand of CAZHLW010000002.1, from coordinate 72,366 downwards.
AAGCAAAAGCACAGTGCAGAAGATCCACCTGCGCCGTCCGATGATGATTGCCGCAATGGCCATCAGCCAGAACGGGGTGATTTCCAGCAGGTAGAGCCCCCACTCGCGCGGTTGCCACTCGGCAATGAAAGCAATCGTCTGGTCGTGCAGCAGATTCCAGACGTAACTGATCGATTCAAAACCGTTCGGGGGCAGAATGAAAATAATGCCGAACAGAACACCCGTTCCACACAGGAGCAGCGCATCTTTCTTCGCGTCCCACTCTCCTCTGATGGCATCCGCCATGCGCTGCAAAAATACACAGCCGATCAGCACGATCCCCAGCAACGCCGCACCGCCGTGCATATTCACCCACAGCAGTTCCAGTACGCAAAAAGTAACACACAGCCACACTTTCCGCCGCCAGTTCTCTGTCTCCAGAAATCGGCAGGCAAGCAGCAGCATTGCTGCAAAAATCACGAACGTGAACAGCTGCGGGCGTTCCAGAAATCCGCCCCGCACCATGTTTGCCGCATAAACGGCCAAAAATCCGAGCGGCCAGATGCGCCGCGGGGAAATACAGAGCAGCAGGCCGAATGTCAGGATGCACATCACTGTCCGGAACACGATAATTCCATTCACGCCAAACCAGTCCATCACTCCAAAGAGCACAAGTTGCGCCATCCATTCGTGTGTGGCCAGATAGGCCATTCCTTCCCGTGTGTAGGCGAACGGGTCTATCTGAATAAGCGATCCTGTTTGCCACATCACTTTTCCTGCGGTCACGTGCCACCAGAAGTCGCGGTCAAATATTTTGAAGGCGCACACCCATACCAGGCAGGCTGCGACGAGAAGCGCCATGGCAATCATTCCCCAGTGGAGAGAGAAACGTCGGGTCATCGGCGCAGAGTGTACATGTTCTCTGTCTTTTTTTGCGATAAAACACCATCAACTGCATATCATTGCAGCATGAATTTTTGCGGAGTCCATTTCCGTGGAAGAAATTTCTTTTTGTTGTTTTTTCACAGGATTTCCTGCTACGGATTTCCTCTGTCCGTAGTACTATGTCCGCATTCGCGCGACCGTATTCTCCCTGCTCCGGCGCCACTGTGCTGCTTCGCTTTGTCTGGCATTTCTTTTGTCGGTCACACACGTGCAGACCGTTTTTGCGATTGAGAACTTTTTACCGGCGACGGATATGCTTGGTCAGGATGACGGTCTTGTCAGCACGCCGTCTCCTATCTTTACGAAAGGAGGCCCCAACAATGTGGCGCATAAACTGGGACTGAACATCAGTACCGTCCTGAACGGTGTGGTGATGGATACGACGGATCACCGATTATTCGTATCCGATTCCGGTAACAACCGTGTCCTCATCTACAACCTCGATTCGAATAATGCACTGCTTGATCGCATTCCCGACAACGTGCTCGGACAACTGAATTTCTGGGGAAGTTCGGCTGCCACCACGCAGGCGGGTATGAATGTCCCGCTGGGCATTGCGTATGATGATGCGAATAACCGCCTTTTTGTTGTGCAGGGATCGAGCACCGTTGTGGCACGCCTGACTGTCTACGATGTTACTTCCATCACCGACGGAGAAAATGCGGTGAATGTTCTGGGGCAGGCGATCTTTACCACTGCTGGTCCCAGTAACAGTCAGGAAGGAATGAACCTTCCCACAGGCGTGGCATTCGATCCCATTAATAACCGTCTCTTCGTTGCACAGAACACAGCAAACCGCGTCACCGTTTACGATACGGCGGTCATCAATGATGGAGAACCTGCAGTCGGATTACTCGGACAGACGTCGTACACTGCCTCGACTGCCGCTACCACGCAGGCCGGCATGAACGTTCCGTACGATATTGCATTTAGTGGTAGCGCCCTGCAGCAGTTTATTTTCGTGTCGCAGGCAGGAGGGCACCGCGTCACGACGTATGACGTCACCTCTATAACTGATGGTGAAAATGCTACTGCCGTGCTCGGTCAGACAACCTTCACCACATCCACCGCTGCCAGCACGCAAGCCGGTATGAACAACCCGCGTGCCTTGGCCTACGACGGTGCCACGAAAAGACTGTACGTTGCACAGGCAGTAGGTGGACGCCATGTCAGCGTCTTCGATGTTGCGAGTATCAGCAACGGCGAAAACGCCATCAATGTGCTCGGGCAGGCAAACTACGCGAACCAATTTGTTACACCGACCCAGTCGGTACTTGCCGCTCCCACGGGTCTCTATATAGACAGTGCCAACGCCAAACTCTATGTGGCCGATACCCTCAGCCGCGTACCGGTTTTTGATGTTGCATCCATTACCGACGGGGAAAATGCCGTCGATCTCCTTGGGCAATCCGACGACAGTCTTACGTCGCCGTCTCCCGTGTATACCAAAGGGACAGCCAATAATGCCCCGCTCAAAAATGGAATGGGTGCGCCGCAGGGTGTTGCCGTGGATGGCAACAATCACCGGTTGTATGTGGCGGACAGCAGCAATAACCGCGTGCTTGTCTATAACCTCGATGCCGATAACATCCTGATCGACCGCATGCCGGACAATGTGCTCGGGCAGGTGAACTTTTACAGTAACGCCGCGACAACCACGCAGTCATCGCTCAGCGCCCCCAACAGTTTTGCACTGGACAGCGCCACCAATCGTCTGTTCGTCTCCGATGCGAGCAATAACCGTATTGTTGTGTACGACGTCACGAGCATTACCGACGGGGAGAATGCGGTCAGCCTGCTCGGGAATTCTGCCTGGAACTTATCCAGCACGTCACTCGCACCGTTTAGCCTGTCACTGCCACGACAAATTGCGTATGACAGTGTTTCCGGACAGCTTGCTGTGGCGGATTCCGGCAACAGCAGAATACTCATTTTCACCGGTTCCACGATTCTTGACGGAGCAGATGCCATCGCTGTTATTGGGCAGGATGACGGAACTGTGAGTGCGCCCCAGCCTATTTTCAGCAAAGGCGGCGTGAATAATGCGGCGCATAAGCTGGGGCTGAGCGCCCCCACGAGCGGTCTGGCCGTTGATACTGTGGACCACCGGCTCTTTCTGGCTGATACCAGCAACAACCGCGTGCTCGTCTACAATCTGGACAGTAGCAATATCCTGCTCGACCGCACGCCGGACTTTGTCCTGGGGCAGCTGAATTTCTATGCCAACGCACTGGCCGTAACGCGCGGCGGCATGCAGACCCCGACGGGGCTTGCCTACGATCCCACCGGAAAGCGTTTATTTGTGGGACAGGTCGGCCGCGTCACGGTCTACGATGTCGCAACCATTGTGAACGGGGAAGATGCGGTGAATATACTGGGGCAGACCAATTACAACTCGAACGGATTGGGATTCACCCAGTCAGGACTAGGGTCGGTGGACGGTATTGCCTATGACGATGCGACGGACCGGCTGTTTGTGGCGCAGAGCACCTCTTCAAACCGTATAATCATCTACGATCTTGCCGCCGGATATAACAATAATATCAATGCAGACAATCTGCTTGGGCAGTATGCGGACTCTCTTACGGCGCCCGAACCGGTTTTTACCAAATCGACAGGGCATAATGGTATGAGCAGGTGGGGAATGAGTGCCCCGGGCATCGGCCTTGCGCTTGATTCCACAGACCACCGCCTGTTTGTGTCCGATACATCGAATAACAGAGTGCTCGTCTACAACCTGGATAGTAATAACCTCCTCCTCGACCGTCTGCCGGATAATCAACTGGGGCAGCCCAATTATTACAGCAGCACGGCGGGGCAGACGCAGTCGGGGTTGTCCGGACCGTCGGGCCTTACATTTGACGATGCCGGAGATCGTCTCTTTGTGGTGGAGGCATCGGGAAACCGCGTGAAAATTTTCAATGTTGGAAGCATTACCGACGGCGAAAATGCCGTGAACGTGATCGGGCAGGCAAACTTCACCAGCCTTGGAGCCGGTGCCACGCAGTCCGGTCTGACCACCCCCAGCGATGCTCTGTACGACGCTCCGACAAACCGGCTCTTCGTGTCCCAGGGAAGCCGTGTGACTGTGTACGATGTCACGACTATCACCAACGGCGAGAATGCCATCAATGTCCTTGGCCAAAGCAACTTCACCAGTACCAGCGCTTCCAGTTCACAGGCAGGTTTGAATACGCCTACCGGCCTGGCGCTGAGCGGCAGTATTCTCTTTGTGGGACAGAACTCCGGCAACCGCATCACGGTCTTCGACGTTGCATCCATTACCGACGGCGAAAACGCCATCAGGGTGCTGGGGCAGGCAAACTTCACGGCAGCTGTGGCGGGTAACTCCCAGGTCGGATTGTTTGCAGTGCAGGGTGTTGCGTATGACCAGACGAACAAACGCTTGTTCGCGACGAACTCCGGTATCAACAGAGTGGTCATTTACGATCTTGCCGCAGGCATTACGAACGGCATGAACGCGTGGCATGTGCTCGGACAAACCACCTGGACCGGTACAACGGGCGCGGCAACGCAGGCAGGTCTCAACTCCCCCCAGGGAGTGGCTTACAACAATGCCAACGGCCTGCTGTATGTGTCGGAGCAAAATAATAACAGAGTGAAGATTTACGACATGAGCGGCAGCATCAGCGACAACCAGAACGCACTGGATGTCCTCGGGCAGACCGATGACGATCTCGTGACGCCCGGTCCTATCTTTACGAAAAGTGCCGCTCACAATGGACCGAATATTCTCGGTCTTGCTGCTCCCGGCGTTGGCCTTGCGCTTGATAGCGTGAATCACCGGCTCTTCGTTGCTGACACGACCAACAGCCGCGTTCTGGTGTACAACCTCGACAGTAACGATGTATTGCTGGACCGTATTCCGGACAATGTGCTCGGCCAGGCGGTCTTCTACACCAATGCGGCTGCATCGACACAGGCAGGCATGGCGTCTCCGAACGGTCTTGCGTTCGACAGTGTGGGCAACCGTCTTTTCGTTGCCGAGACGGGGAACCGTGTAAAGATCTTCGACACCGCGAGCATCACCAACGGCGAAAACGCCATCAATGTGCTGGGGCAGACGACCTTCACCGGTGTCAATCCCGCCACCACACAAGCCGGTATGAACATTCCGACAGGTGTTGCCTACGACAGTACGGGGCAGCGTCTCTTTGTGGCACAGGGCACCGGCAACCGCGTGACGGTCTACAATATCGGCGATGGCATCACCGACGGCGAAAATGCC
>CAZHLW010000002.1:61239-67093 GCA_964533375.1 uncultured Candidatus Peribacteria bacterium | reverse complement strand
GGACAAACAACCTTCACCGGCACTTCTCCCGCCACCACGCAGGCCGGCATGAACGTTCCGTACGATGTTACTATCAGCGGCAGCACGCTCACCACACTCTTCGTGTCGCAGGAAAGCGGCCATCGTGTGACTGCCTACGATGTTACTGCCATCACCGACGGCGAAAACGCCATCAAAGTGCTGGGCCAGACAACCTTTACCGGCACCTCTCCCGCCACCACGCAGGCCGGCATGAACGCTCCGCGCGGCATTTCCTACGATGCCGCGAATAAACGGCTGTATGTGGCAAACAGACTCGCCAGCCGTATTACGGTGTATAACCTGGGCGATGGCATCACCGATGGTGAGAATGCCGCGAACGTGCTGGGGTCAGCAACCTTTACTGCCAACGGAGGAAGCATAACACAGGAATCAATGAGTAACCCGTCCGGCGTCTTGGCTGATGGAGCTCATAACAGAGTGTACGTGGCGGATACCGGATTCAACCGCGTGCTGTCGTATGACACGCAGGTTGGCATCGGCAACGGAGAAAATGCCATCAATGTGCTGGGTCAGTCCACCTTCACTGCAACAACTGCTGCCACCACCCAGGCAGGCGTGAACTTCCCGCGCGATGTGACCTTAAGCGGCAGCTCCACATTGTTTGTGCCGCAGGATGGCGGTCACCGTGTTACCGTCTACAACCTGGCTGATGGTATTACCGACGGCGAAAACGCCATCAAAGTGCTTGGCCAGACAACCTTTACCGCTACTGCAGCCGCCACCACGCAGGCCGGCATGAATGCCGCACGCGCCACTGCCTACAATCCGACCACAAAAATGCTCTATGTTGCACAAACCGGTGGCAACCGTGTGACCGTGTACAACCTGGGCGATGGCATCACCGACGGAGAAAATGCCGTTGCAGTTCTGGGTCAGGCCAATTTCATCACCACCACGGCAACCGCACGCCAGGCCGGCATGAACGTTCCGAACGGTCTTGCGTACGATGCCGGCAACAGCAGGCTCTACGTGCTTCAGTCGTCCGGAAACCGTGCATCGGTTTTCGATGTTGCAAGCATTATGAACGGCGAAGATGCCATCGATGCACTGGGACAATCCGACGATGATTTAAATCCACCCGGTGTCAGCTACGTCAAAAACACCGCGAACAACGGACCGTATAAGTGGGGGCTCAATTCCCCTGCGGGAGTTGCGTGGGATACAATCAATCATCGCTTGCTGGTGGCGGACAGTACGAACAACCGCGTGCTGAGTTATAATCTGACAGCGGGCAACAGACTGGTTGACCGTACTCCCGACAATGTCCTCGGGCAGTTGAACTTTTATAGCAATGGAGCTTTAAGCACGCAGGCCGGCTTGAGCCTTCCTTCGGCGCTGTATTTCAATGCACTCAATAATCAGCTGTATGTGTCGGATTCAAGCAACGGCCGCATTCTTTTCTTCGACATCGCCAGTATCACCGACGGAGAAAATGCCGTTGGCTTACTCGGACCGGAAAGTTTTACGAGCGGCACCGCAACCACGCAGTACGGACTGTCCGCTCCCAAGCAAGTGGATTACGATCCTGTGTCCGGCCAGCTCTTTGTGGCGGATGGCGGCAACAGCCGCGTGATGATTTTTACCGTCGACACTCCTCCCACCGCAACATCCGGCGGAGATATTTTCCACTTCTTCGGTTGGTAGCGCATGGCGGTCCCGTAGTACTATACCCACATTCAAACCAGACCTTCCCATACGGCCTCCCGTCTTTGCCTGGCAACACTGCTCTGGTCGCTCTGCGTGCCGCATGTGTTTGCTATTACGGCAATCGATATGCTGGGTCAGGACGATGGCACATTGACCGCGCCTGTACCTGTCTACACAAAGAGTACCGCCAATAATGCGGCGCATAAACTGGGGCTGAGCCTCGGCAGCTTAACAGCGGGTGGCATTGCAATGGACACCACAGATCACCGGCTTTTTGTAGCGGATACGAACAATAACCGCGTGCTGGTCTATAACCTCGATGCCGGCAACCTGCTTCAGGACCGTGTTCCGGATAACGTCCTCGGGCAGCTGAACTTTGCCAATAACTTTACCGGCCAGACACAGGCCGGCATGAGTACTCCCACCGATATTGTGTTCGATGATGCGAACAACAGACTCTTTGTTGTGGGAAATGCCGCCAACCGCATTACGGTCTACGATGTCACGTCCATCACCGACGGCGAAAATGCCATCAGCGTGCTTGGGCAAACATTATTCACGGGGGCTACTGCTGCCAACACCCAGGACGGACTCAACGGACTGACGGGTATTGAATATGACAGTGCCAATAATCGTCTCTTTGCCGTACAGGCAAATGCCAACCGCGTGACGGTGTTCGATACGACCAGCATTACCGACGGCGAGCCTGCCGTATCGGTCCTAGGTCAGACGGATTTTACGACAGTGACGGCTGCCTCCACGCAGGCCGGTATGAACGTTCCGTACGATGCTGTCTTAAGCGGCAGCTCCGTGCTGTTTGTGACGCACTCGGTCGGCAACAGAGTGACGGCGTACAACGTGGGTGACGGCATCACGAACGGCGAAAACGCCATCAGCGTGCTTGGCCAGACCAACTTCACCAACGCGACTGCAGCCACCACCCAGGCCGGCATGAACAACCCGCGCGGACTTGCCTACGACAGTGCGGCAAGAAAGTTATATGTCGTGCAGGGAGTCGGCGGGCGCCGTGTGACTGTTTACAATCTTGCCGATGGCATTACCAACGGCGAAAACGCCATCAACGTTCTTGGGCAGACGAATTTTATTAATGCCAGTGCCACGGCATCCCAGTCAATACTGGTCACTCCCGCAGGTGCCTATGTCGACAGTGCCACGACCAAGCTCTATGTGTCCGATCTTTCCGAACACAGTATCCGTGTGTTTGATATTGCAACCATTACCGACGGAGAAAATGCCGTTGATGCACTTGGACAATATGACGACAACCTTGTGACGCCCGGTCCTATTTATACGAAAAGTACTGCACAGAACGCCTCGCATAAGCGCGGACTCAGTTCCCCCGATGCTATCGCTCTCGACAGAGTCAACCATCGCCTGTTTGTGGGTGACACTGTCAACAGCCGCGTGCTGGTCTACAACCTGGACAGCAATAACCTTCTGCTCGACCGCCTTCCCGACAATGTTCTCGGACAGCTCTTTTATTATACCAATGCTGCTTCAGCTACCCAATCCGGACTGAATAACCCCAGAGGCCTGGCATTCGACGCGTCTACAAACCGTCTCTTCGTGGCCGATGCTGCGCACAACCGGATTCTTGTGTTCGATACTACAAGCATTACCGACGGCGAGAACGCCATCAACGTCATCGGACAGGTGAATTATACGACAACGACTGCAACCACAATGCAGACAGGTCTGTCCTCCCCCCGTCAGATTGCGTACGACGCCGTGTCCGGTCAGCTGTTTGTGGCGGAGGCCACCAATAACAGAGTGACGGTATTCACCGGTTCGACAATTGTGGATGGCGAGCCGGCTATTGCCGTTATCGGGCAGGATGACGGAACCGTGAGCGCACCTCAGCCCATCTTCAGCAAAAGCGGCACGAACAATGCGGCGCACAAACTGGGATTGGACGCGCCTACTGTCGGAGTGGTTATGGATACGGTGGACCATAGACTCTTCGTGTCCGACACCACGAATAACCGCGTGCTGGTCTACAACCTGGACAGCAATAACCTTCTTCTGGACCGGACACCGGACAATGTCCTGGGGCAGCTGAATTTCTATGCCAACGCTTTTGCGAACTCACGTGAGGGTATGCGATCCCCGCAGGGGCTTGCCTACGATCCCACCGGCAAACGTCTGTTCGTGGTGGAGACACAGAGCAACCGCGTCAAAATATACGATGTTGCAAGCATCACTGACGGGGAAGAGGCCTCGAATGTTCTCGGGCAGACGCTGCATACGGGCAGCAACCAGGGAACAACGCAGTCGACACTCAACGTGCCGACAGGAGTGGTGTATGACGATGTGAATGACCGTCTCTTCGTTGCGGAAAACAGCAACAACCGTGTGGTGGTGTATAGCCTCGCGCCCGGCTTTGCCGATAACGCCAATGCAGACAATCTGCTCGGGCAGTACGACGAAACAAGTCTGACCGCACCCGTACCGGTCTATACAAAATTGGGAGCCAACAACGGAGCGAATAAGCTGGGAATGAGCGGACCCAGCCTGGGGATTGTTATGGACACGACAGATCACAGGCTCTTTGTGAGTGATGCAGGCAATCACCGTGTTCTCATCTACAATCTCGATTCAAACAATGCGCTGCTTGATCGTATTCCTGACAATGTGCTCGGGCAGACAACCTTTTATGGCAACACGCTCGGTACGACGCAGGTCGGATTGCAAGGCCCGATGGGACTTGCGTACGACGATGCCCGCAACAAATTGTTTGTAACAGACCAGAGCAATTCCCGCATCATGATTTTTGATGTGGCTTCCATCACCAACGGCGAAAACGCCATCAACGTGCTCGGACAGCCATCGTTCACCGTGAATACCGCGGCCACCACCCAAGCCGGCCTGAACCAGCCGGTTGATGTTGCCTATGACAGCGCGAATAACAGGCTGTTTGTGTCACAGCAAACAGGTGCCAACCGTGTGACGGTCTACAATCTGGCAGACGGTATTACGAACGGCGAAAACGCAGTGAACGTCCTCGGGCAGACGACATTTACCGGCATAACGGCGGCCACCACCCAGGCAGGCATGAACCTTCCCTACGGTCTGGCGCTGAGCGGCAGCACGCTTTTTGTGGCACAAACCAGCGGCAACCGTGTCACAGCGTACGATGTTGCGAGTATTACCGACGGCGAAAATGCGGTGAACGTGCTGGGCCAGTCAAATTTCACGAATACCGCAGTTGCCGATACGCAGGCCGGTATGAGAGCGCCGCGCGGTGTGTCCTACAATCCGCTCACAAAGACGCTCTACGTATCCCAGTTTTCCGGTAACCGTGTTACAACCTATGACGTTGCAGGTATCACCGACGGCGAAAATGCGGTGAATGTCCTTGGGCAGACAACCTTTACAGGGCTCACTGCCGCCTCCACGCAAGCCGGCCTGAACGTTCCCTATGGCATCTATATTGATAGCGCCAACAGCAGGCTCTATGTCTCGCAATCGACGGGAAACCGTGTCTCGATTTTCGACGTCGCGTCCATTACAAACGGCGAAAACGCCGTCGATCTTCTGGGGCAGTACGATGACAACCTGGTGGCGCCCGCCCCCGTTTATACGAAGGCCGGATCGAATAACAGTCCCAATATTCTGGGTCTGAGCAACCCCTTCCTCGGTCTTGCGCTCGATCCTACGGATCATCGTCTCTTCGTATCGGACAATAACAATCACCGTGTGCTGCAGTACGATCTCGACAGCAATGATCTGCTTCTCGACCGTGTACCCGACCACGTACTGGGTCAGCTGAATTACTACACCGGCACTGCCGCCCAGACGCAGGCCGGACTCAACTCGCCATATGGTCTTGCGTATGACGATGCGAATAACCGTCTCTTTGTAGCGCAAGCCAACGGCACCCGCGTCACGGTGTTCGACGTTGCATCCATTACCGACGGCGAAAACGCCATCAACGTTCTTGGACAGACAAACTTCACCAATACCACGCAGGCAACAACGCAGGCAGGTATGAACATCCCTCAGAATGTCTTATACGATGCCACAAACAGCCGCCTCTTTGTGGCACAAACCAGCGCCAACCGTGTGACGGTCTACAATCTGGCAGACGGTATTACCGACGGCGAAAACGCCATCAACGTTCTTGGACAGACAACCTTTACCGCCA
>CAZHLW010000002.1:0-61139 GCA_964533375.1 uncultured Candidatus Peribacteria bacterium | reverse complement strand
ATTACCGACGGCGAAAACGCCATCAACGTTCTTGGACAGACAACCTTTACCGCCACCAACCCTGCAAGCACGCAGGCAGGTATGAACAGCCCGGTCGCCATGGCCCTCAGCGGCACGACGCTGCAGACACTCTTTGTCTCACAGAGCGTTGGTACCCGCGTCACCTCCTATTACCTCGGAGACGGTATTACCGACGGTGAAAATGCCGTGAACGTTCTCGGGCAGGCCAACTTTACGGATGCAACAACACTCGTCACGCAGGCCGGTATGTCGTCTCCTGCCGGAGTATCGTACGACAGTACCAATAAAAAACTGTACGTTGCCCAGTCAAACGGTCGCCGCATTACGGTCTACAATCTGGCAAACGGTCTTACCAATGGAGAAAATGCCATGAACATCCTCTGCCAGGCATCATACACAGCAACTGTTTCCACAACGTCCCAGGAAGGTTGTTTCTCTCCGAATGCCGTTCTGGCCGACCCCGCACATGACAGGCTCTACGTGCTGGACGGAGGCAATAACCGTCTTGTCACTTACCCTACCAATCCCGGCATTGCCAACGGGGAAAATGCCGTGAACGTTCTCGGGCAGACGACCTTTACGACTGCGACCGCGGCCACCACGCAGGCAGGTATGAACCTGGCGTTCGATCTCGCGCTGAGCGGCACAACTCTTCAAACGCTCTTTGTCGCACAATCCACAGCTAACCGTGTGACAGCCTATGACGTGACAAGTATCACCGACGGCGAGAACGCCGTAAAAGTTCTGGGACAGACCACCTTCACGGCAACAACCGCAGCCACCACGCAGGCCGGCATGAACTCACCCCGCGGCGTCGCCTACGATCCTGCAACCAAAATGCTGTATGTGCCGCAAATCACAGCCCACCGTGTGACTGTCTACAACCTGGGCGACGGTATCACCGACGGCGAGAACGCCGTAAAAGTTCTGGGACAACCGAGCTTCACCGGAGCGAACAACAACGTCACACAGTCCGGTATCACGTCACCTGCAGGCGCCTATGTCGACAGTGCAAACAGCAGATTGTATGTCCCACAAACATCATCACATCGCATCTCTATTTTCGATATTGCCAGTATTACCGACGGAGAGGGGGCGGTGGAAGTGCTTGGTCAGACGAATGATTCTCTCAATCCTCCCGGGATGGTGTTCACAAAAGGCGCTGCAGACAACGGTGCCTATACATGGGGGTTGAACAGTCCGTTGGGCATAGCTGTGGATCCGGTGAATCACCGGCTGTTCGTGTCCGATTCGAACAACAGCCGCATCCTGGTGTACAACCTGTCAGCGGGCAATGCGGTCACGGACCGGACGCCCGACAACGTCCTCGGGCAACCGAACTTCTCCACCAATACCGCTTTGACGACTCAGACAGGCTTGAGCACTCCGACAGGTCTTTACTTCGATGCGGTGAATAACAAGCTGTACGTTGCCGATACATTCGGCAGCCGTATTGTCGTGTACGACACTGCAAGTATTACCGACAATGAAAATGCGGTGGATGTTGTCGGGCAGGCGCATTTTCTCAGCGCCAGTGCCAGAGCGTCACAAGTGGGCTTCAGTGCGCCGCGACATATGGAGTACGATGCAGCGACCGGACTGCTCTTTGTGGTTGATACCAACAATAACCGTGTGATGATTTTTGATATGATTCCGGATGAAGTGACTGCTCCCGGCGAGGATTCGTTCCATTTCTTCGGCCTCTAACCCATGCGGCGCCTTCTTTCCCCCGGCAGAATCCTGGCGCTTCTGACGGGTGGGATGTTGATAGTCTTTGCAGTCGCAGCCTGTGCCTTCAAGCTGATGGATCTGGACATCTGGTGGCATCTGAAAGCGGGAGAGATTCTATGGAACACGAAGCAGATGATCGGTACCGATCCGTTCGCCTTCACACGTGACGGTTTGCCGTACATCGCACGGCATGAGTGGCTGGCGCAGGTTGTGTTTTATCTGGTTCACCATGTCGGAGGTGACACGGCGCTGATACTCCTCCGGACGGTTCTGGCGCTGCTCGCGGTCTCCCTTCCTCTGCTGATCCGCCCGTCACGAACATTATTTGTGGTACCGCTTGCAGCCTGGGTTCTCGTGTCCGGAAGGGCGCTGCTCATGGACCGGCCCCAGCTTTTCACGTTTGTCCTGATGGGTGGTTTTCTGCTCATCTGTCTGTCGTATCTCCTGTCCGATGCGGCAGGATCGCCGCGCAGCCGGTGGGGACTGACGCGGTTACAGACTGTCCTTCTTTGTCTGTTTGTCGCCCTGCAGTTTCTCTGGGTGAATATGCACGGGGCAGTCAGCGTATTCGGACTCGCGATTGCCGGTGCGCTCTGCGTGGACCGGTGGTGGAACAGGCGGCCATGGGTGCCGCTCGCCTGCTGCATCGGTGCCATGGTTGCCGTCTCACTGTTCTCTCCGAACGGTTTGGAAAATGTCCGGCTTGTCATCGACTTCCTTGGGCAGAAACCGACGCAATTTATCCGCGAGTGGCAACCCCGCTCCGGACTCTCGCACCTGCGGGACTTAGGTCCGCTCTGGATTGCAGCGATCGGTCTGCTCGTTTTCCGCAGGCGTCACGTGCTCTTTTCCGTTCTCCTGCTTGTGGGATTTGGCGGCTTGTCTTTTTTTGCCTTCCGTCACGGCTTCCTGTTCTGCCTGGCTGCCCTTGCCGTTTGCGCCGGTCAGCTTGCGGAGTGGGATGAGGTGGATGCCTGGCTTGCGCGGCGCAGGAATACCTGGCTGACACTCGCTGTCGTGATCCTGCTTTTTACAGGACTCTGGCTCGCACTGCACCGCGGATTCAATGCCGAACTGCGCCGGGAAAATCTGATGGGATACGGGACGTTTGCCATTGCACAGGGTGCCGCGGATTTTCTGGAGCGCGAACAGGTGACGGGGAGGATGTTCAATACCTACGACATTGGCGGGTATCTTCTCTACCGGGGTTATCCCAATCGCAAAGTTTTTATGGACGGTCGGTATGTTGATTACGGTCTCCCCTTTCTGGAACGGGCGTTTAAAGCAGGCACGGACAAGGCGGCATGGGAGGCACTGGTGAAAGATTACGGCATTACCTACGCGGTCATCAATTTCCGTGCATCGCCACAGCAAACACCTTTTGCCTACATTCCTTTTCTGGACAACAATCCGGACTGGGCTCTCGTCTACCTCGATGACCGCGCCGCAGTTTATGCGCGCAACATTCCCGCCAATCAGGAGCTCATCCGGCGCACGGCTTACCACCTGCTGACGGTGAATAACTTCGCCTACGGTTCTATTCTCGATACGGTTCCCTCCACCGGCATTCCTGCACTGGAAGCAGAACTGCGCCGGCAGACCGCTGCATCCAGCGGCATTGTAGGACATATTCTTCTGGCACAATTGCTCCTTGCAACCGCGCGTCCTGCCGATGCGCAGACTGTGCTGCAGGCAGCACGTCTTCGTGCACCCTATCAGCTCCAGATACAGACGCTGCTCGGGCAGGCCTATGCCGACGACAAGCAGTGGTTGCGCGCTGCCCAGACACTCGAATACGCAATCACACTCGCCCGTCTGGAACGTGTTCCATCAGACGTCAATCATGAAGCTCTTTCGTCTCTTTTCCAGATGGCCGGTATCCCTTGGAAAGCCGCTACCTATAAGTCACACTAGGAACCCATGCCTCTCCGCCGCCCGCCCCGCACCGACGCAGACTACACATCCTTCGTGAAAGAATTCTACAAAACAATCGAAGACTACGACTGGAATGACGTGACCGATCACTTTCGCGGACCGGAAGCAATTTTGCACCGCTCCCGCGAGCGGCGCATCCTTTCCCTCATCCAACGCTTTGCCCCCGGTACGCCCGCTCTGGATGTCGGATGCGGGACCGCACTGATTCTTCGACACCTGCCAGCGGGTTCCGTCGGCATCGATTTGAATCCCCGTCACCTGGCCCGTGCCGCACGCTATGCGCCTAAGGCCCGGCTTCTCCAGGCGGATGCGGAAAATCTGCCGGAAGATCTCGGTCCTTTCCCCCTCATTGTCTGTACGGAAGTGATCGAACATCTCGTCCATCCCGACCAGGCACTTCTCTGTATGCGGCGTCTGCTCTTGCCCGGAGGCGTGATTATCGGGTCTACACCCCGCCGGTCATTGCTGTGGCGCTTCCGCTTCCTGTCTTCCACGCATTTTCACAACGAGCCTTTTCACAACGAATTTACGGAACGGGAATTGCGCCGCCTCTTTGCTCCGTTTGATATTCTGCTTTTGAAGAAAGGATTTTTCCGGTCCACGTTCTTTTTCGTTCTGCGGCAAAGCGACCAGCATCGTTAGTAGCGTCTTGTGCCGTTTAGAATAACGGTCACGCCGCTGCCTGCGAACGTACTGCCCACCTGATCAATATCAATAGTCAGGACCGCATTGAGGGGAATGACGGTGGTTGAGAACACCGCACTGCCGCCTCCGCTCGTTGATCCGTCATTGATCTGCGGCCGCGTTCCGAAAATACTCACACCGTTGCTGTTGATATCGTAAATAAGCGCGGCACCCGTCGGTGCGCCTTTGGCTTTCAGGGAAATGCTCGAAAGCGACAGCGCCATCGGCATGGTGATTTCCGGCCCTTTGCTTGTTGCGACAGCCTGCGCACCGTCAAAGTACCAGATCATACCGCCCGCCGGATTTTTCCACTGTGGTGCGGATGTCCCCTGCGCTATCAGCAGTTGGCCGGACAGGCCTTTGGCATTCTGCATGAGTGTATTGCCGCTGGAATACACCACGGCTCCGGATACCGTCATGTTGCTGGCGCGGATGAGCGAACCGGAAATGGTGCCGACAACTTCCAGACGGGTTTTGGGGGCAGTGGTATTAATACCGATACGGTCATTCAGCGCATCGACCGAGAAGGTACTGGTATCGAACGACAGTCCGTTCACACCGCCGTTCAGCACGAAGTTCGTGTCATTCACAAACGTCCATGTCGACGCATTTGCCGTGATGGCATCGCTGATGCTGTCACCAAAGGTCAGATTGCCGTCCACTTCCAGCGCGTCATTGGTCTTGAGCGTGTCGGCACCTGAGCGGTAGAGATTCGTATCGTATGTTCCCTGATATCCAAACAGCAGATGCGGCGCTGCCGGTGTTCCGGCAATATCAATCATCAGTGCCGGTGACTGTGTGCTGTCGCTGTCAATAAACGCCCCCGTCCCCTGCGTGAACTGATGGATGTTGAGTGCACCCGTTTCGGTTTGCAGTGTGCGGATATCAATATTCAGCGCGCCGGTCATCGTATCTCCCGATTCATTCACGTAGCGTTCATCCGCGGCATTCTGGCTGATGCCCCCGCCGCCCGTCCCCCCGCCGGACTGGTCCGTACCGCAACTGAAACGTCCGGATGACGCATCCCACAGCAGTTTATTATTGATACCGTCATCACAGTCGGTCACGAGTCCCGCTCCCCGCAGCGATGTGCCGAGGAACAGCGACGATCCGCTTGCTGCTCCTTCGAACACCAGCGTTCCCGAAGAAGTCAGGGTTCTCTCCGCATGCACAAATGCCCCCGACAGTGTCCCCGTGGCTCCGATGTCCCCTGTCACGTAGACATCATCATTAAATTCGAAGCGTGTCAGCGAACGGTTATAGGTGATGGTTTTGGAGAGCGTGTCACCGAATTTCAACACGATGTTTGCCGTACTGTCGGTATCGTCAATACTTTGGAACGCTTCTGTGTTGACGAGTGCTGTCGGTTTCCATGTGGACGCGTCAGCGGGCCCGGCGACGGTTGTCAGGATCAGAACGACGGTGACGATGCGTGTGATCATCGCTCCCGGTGGCCAGAAAGTGCCGTGTGTGTGTAGGGGTTTTTGAGGCATTGATATTCTGTTAATTATACCACAAAAGTGCAGTTTTTGTCTTCTGCGATACCTTGCAAAAAATGTAAAATAGTATTGATTGCTATTTCAAAAGAAAATGGCTAAAAAGAGCCGTTTTCTTGGGCTTCTGGAACCAGTACAATACTCACATCTAGGCGTGTAGCTCAGTCGGTAGAGCACAGGTCTCCAAAACCTGGGGTCGCAGGTTCGATCCCTGCCGCGCCTGCCATGTCATTCATCATAAGAGAGCAGACACTTCTTCACAGATGGCATCAGTCCGGTGTTTCTGCTACAATAATCTGATGCCCCACATAGACATCCAGATCGACCGCCCGTTCATGACACTCGCACTTGTTGCTGCGATTGTCGGTACGGTTATCTACACAAATACCGGCACAGAGGCACAGAGTCCGATGGGAGGAGATACGGAGGCGGAACTTGCAGGAAACCCTGTTGTGATTGCAACGAACGCTGAAGCAGATATGTCCCGTGTCCGCGATGAGCAGCAGGTGCTGTCCCGCCGCGAACAGATTCTTCGCGGGCAGCTTGCATTACTCGAAAGCGCCATTACACAGGGCGCGCCGGTAGATGAACAGTCCTACATAGACACCCGCGATGAACTCATTGAACTCCTGAAAGACAAAGCGGCTGCAGAGCGAAAGATTGTCGAAGCGTTACACGAGTTCTGGGCAGCGGACGGCTATGCATTCGATGCATCCCGCTATCCGGTGGAGACCAATGGCGCAGTGCGTTTCATCTGGCCGGTTGAACCCGATGCCGGCATTTCCGCACACTTCGACGACAGCGGCTACGAAGCACGTTTCGGCATGGCGCATCACGCCATCGATATTCCTGTCGCGCAGGGCACACTTGTGGCAGCTGCTGCGGACGGCATTGTGACCAAAGTGTCCGATCAGGGCATGGGATTCAATTCCATTGTCATCAGCCATGGCAACGGGATGGCAACAATGTACGGACACGTCAGTGCATTTCTGGTCCAGGAAGGTGACCGCGTGAGTGCCGGTGATGCGATTGCACTGAGCGGCGGAACGCCGGGAACAAAGGGCGCGGGATTGCTGACCACAGGTGCACATCTGCATGTGGCGTTTTATAAAGACGGCGAGGCGGTTGATCCTCTGGGCTATCTGCCTGCAGGACAGTCGATGCAATAAGGATCACGATTATCCCTCAATTTCCCCTGCCGGCGGTACAGGAGCCGGAGCGGGACTCTGCCCGGTTTGCTGTGCTGCAAAACATTTCTGCATGATGATATGTGCAGCTTTTTCGTGGCTCCGGACCATGGAAATCTGGATTTGCCCCGGATGTTCAGCCGCAGTCTCCACATCCAGCGATCCGTAGCGGAACATGAAACTCAGCATACTGCTGTAGGACGGTTTCACATTCGTGATTGAAAAATAATTTACCTGGTTAATGCTGCGCCCGAAGAAATGCTGGTTATGGAAAATCAGACGGAAGTTCGTGAGGTAAATCACGTCGTAGTTGAAGTCGAGCCATCCCTTCAGGAAGAAAATCAGTGCGAAAAGCAGCAGCGTGAAGCCGAGCCCCATACCAATCGGGTTGCCGTCCGCAAACAGAAAAATCGATGCGCCGAACGTGATGGCGACAACAGGAGGAATGCAGTGCAACAAAAGAAAGAGCGGATGCTTTGTGACGACATACTCAACACTCTCTCCCGCGACGAGCCCGATGCTTCGCTCCATGCGGACATCATCATCACCTTCCGCTCCTGCACGAATTTCTCCGATTTTGAGCAGCCGGATAAGACGCAGTACGCGGATGTATTCCGTCTGGAACACGCCTGCATAGAACGGAGCGATCGATACCAGATCCACAAGTCCGTAGAACGAGAAAATGTAGCGCATGCGGTTTGGTGCGGCGTACACGCGCAGAATGTATTCCACGGTAAAAAATGCAACGACGAATGCTTCAATACCGTCAATCACCTGTTCGTACCGCGGATACGTCGGCATGAATTTAATGGGCAGGATGGCAACCGACACCAGTATCAAAAACACCAGGACGAAGTTGAACATCTGACCTACCCCGCCTTTGCCGTCATGCAGCACGCGCCAGATTTCTCTGCGGGTTCCCCGGCGTTTTTCGTGGCGGTTCATGTCCATAGTTTTGCAGTATACGCTTAGAAAGGCCTTCAGATAAGAGTGGTCATTGCTGCTATTCCAGCCTCTCCATCTGGTCTTTTGCGTACGTATCACTCATTCCGGCAACATAGTCCTTCACCGCTTCGAGCAGTGTCGCATCCGTTCGTTTCTGCATGTCCAGAATCTTCGTATTCGGGTTTGCGTAATAGTGCCGGCAGAGTGCCGCGACCACTTCCTGGCCCGCTTTCGATTGGCTGATCACCTGCGGATGCGTGTACATGTGGTCCCACAAAAATTGCCGGAGCTCCGTAATGCTGTGACGCATACCGGACGAAAACGTAATGGGGTCACTGTGATGCGGATCCAGACTGGAGTGCTCCAGCAAGTCATGCACCATCATGTGCTGGAGGGCTCCGCGGATGTAGGTGCCGCGTTCCCGTGTGCGTTCGTAGGCTTCGTGCGCCAGTGGCACAGCTATCAATTCTTCACGCGAGAAAAGTCCGGCATTCAGCCCGTCATCACAATCGTGAGCGTGGTAGGCAATTTCATCAGCAATATTGGTGAGCCTTGCCTCCAGAGAATGGGTAATCTCCGTGGAGTGCTTCAGGAGTCCTTCAACCACCTCACGATTCAGGTTCAGCCCTGTGTAGTGCGACGAATGCTTCTCCAGCAGTGTCACAATTCTGTGGCTTTGCAGGTTATGTTCGAAGGCGCTGCCATGCTCTTTCATCCACAGATCAATCGCCTCTTCTCCTGCATGTCCGAACGGCGGATGCCCGATATCGTGCGCGAGGGCAATGCACTCCGCCAGGTCTTCATTCAGCTGCAACATCCGCGCCAGGTCCCTGCTGATTTGTGCAACGACCATCGTGTGCGTGAGGCGCGTCCGGACGTGATCGCCCATCTCTCCAACAGCAAAGACTTGTGTCTTTCCCTGTAGGCGCAAAAAAGCGTAACTGTGAATAATCCTATCGCGGTCGCGCTGGAACGGGAAACGGGTGTCGTCTTCAGGCTCAGCAACTTTTCTCCCGAGGCGCCCTTCGTGCGGAACGGCGTTTGGGGACAGGAGTGTATTGGCCTGTGCTATGCGTTCTGTGAGCGGGAACATTGATGGGATAGTGTAGCAGAAATTGTTATTGAAGCGTACATAAGTACATTAGTAGGTTGTAGGTTTCTTAAAATGGGCCCTACAAGCTACTAATGTACAAGCTACACTAAAAAATCCCCGCAACCGTTGTGTCAGAGACGTCGCATCCCGGAAGCTCCAGGTGGGTGGCCGCATCCCGAGGCCACGGCCGGGGGAGAGTAAGCTACCCAATAATGCGATTAGAGAAGAAACGTCAATGCACTGACGCGTTGCCGAGACTGATGCACAGTCTATCCTCTATACTCGCGCTGTGAAATTATTTCTGACGAAAATGTGGGCGCCGTGGATAGCTGCCTTGTTGTTGCTGACATTCTTTGCGTATGCGGCTGCTTTGAACAATCTCTTTATCCCCTTTGATGACAACATCCTCATTTACCAGAACCCCGCCGTTGCCCACGTATCTCTGCAAAACCTCTGGGCGATTTTCACCTCGTACGATCCGGAGCTCTACATTCCGGTCACCTTCCTCGCCTACCAGTTCATTCATGCTATTGCCGGATTCAATGCCGGTGCTTTCCATGCAGCCAGTCTCCTTCTCCATGGCATCAATATCATTCTGCTTGCAGGGATTATCTGGTCGCTCACCAAAAAGAGAAGCGTTGCGCTGATGGTGGGGGCGCTCTTTGCGTTGCATCCGCTCAACAGTGAAGTGGTGCTGTGGGCTGCCGCGATGAAAGACGTGCTCTCGAGTATGTTCGGACTGCTCTCGCTTTTGATGTATTTGCAGTACCGGTCAACCGGCGAGCGCAGGTTCTGGATGTGGTGCATCATCGCTTTTACTCTGGGCTTACTCGCGAAGGTTTCGATCGTCTTGTTCCCGCTGCTCTTCCTCCTGATCGATTGGTCGCAGCAGTCGATCGACCGCAAAGCACTGCTGAAAAAATGGCCGCTGTATCTCCTCTCCATTCTCTTTTTCATCATCGCGATTGCGGGGAAAAGTCAGGCGATTGGCGACACAGGTTTCCTCACCACCGCTCTCCTCTCCTTCAAAGCGACAGCGTTTTATTGCCTGAAACTCCTCTGGCCCACGCATCTTTCGATTCTCTATCCACAGCTGCACGCGCCGCTTCTGACCGATTCCCTCATCCTCCTCTCTATCGCTGTTGTCATCGCACTGCTGATCGCTGCCATCTTCCTGCGTAAACGTGTCCCGCTGATGACTGCAGGCATTGTGTGGTACTTGCTCCTGCTCCTTCCGAGCTTCAGTACCTTCAACAAAAACGGTCATCTGTATTTCGCCTCCGCACGTTACGCATATCTGCCCTCAATCGGCTTATTCCTGATTATGGCCTTACTGGTCACCACACTCTGGCAACGTATCCGTCTCAGTCGCGTTCCGCTCGGCATCATCGGCGCCATTGTCACTCTTCTCTTCGTGATCCTCACACATCGTCAGGTGCTTCTCTGGCACGATATCCGCACCTTGTTTGGCCACGTCATCCGCGAATATCCGGACGCTGTTATTGCCTACAACAACTACGCAACCGAACTCAAAGACGATCCCGAGGCGCTCGTCTACTTCCGCAAAGCTGTCACCATCAATCCGGAATTCATTCTGCCCTACCGCAACATGGCGAATTTCTACGGGCGCAAAGGTGATGAAGCCCTGCGGAAAGCCATGTATGAAGAGGCAGTTCCCATTCTCCTCGCAAAGAAACATCCCATCCTCGACGATCTCGCACTGCTGTTTGAGTACGCCGAATTTTTGGATGAGTCCGGAAACAGGCAGGCAATGTACGAGACACTGCAGAAGGCAGTCAGCATGCGTCCGGATTTTTCGGAGGCGCACTATAACCTGGGTGTGAAGTACGAAAAGTATGGCCAGTTGGATCTGGCTGCGCCGTCAATTGAACATGCGCTCGCTATCAACCCCTACAGCCCGGATACGCTGTATCACCTGGCATCCGTGTATGCACAAACCGGTAAACTCGTGGAAGCAGCCGAGTTACTCGAGCGCCTTATTGATATCAATCCTACCTACGAGAAAGCGGTGGAACATCTCGCAAACATCAAAAAACTGATTGGAGAGTAATCAGAGCAGCGTACACGCCACTACATTTCTGTATCCCTCCCGCACCGCTTCCGGATTTCCTTCGCGGTAACTCCAGTACAGATCAGGTCTGCATTTCGGGCAATCAGGAGATCTCTCCATGTGGTCACGACGCACGCCTTCATCAGCCAGTTGCTGATCAGCAATGCCCTGCAAATCCACATGCCGGCCCTCAAAAAATCGCGGATCAAGACCCGGCAATTCCTCCACGGGATCGCGAAACTGCGCGCATTTTTTACAGAGGGATGGAGCAGCCCACACAAACAGATCCGCCGGATCACTCTGCCATTCATTCCTCAGTACTTCAAAAAAGGCCGGAATTGCCCCGCACAGCACGCCACGCCACCCGGCATGCAGATTCCCCACAATATTTTTCTTCGCGTCGTACATGACAAATGCCTGACAATCCGCAATGCGAATGAGGAGCGTGAGATTCCTGGTATCGGTAATAAGCCCGTCGGCGCCGGCTGCTCGTCGCAGCGGCTCCCGCACGATCGTTGTCAGATTGCTATGCACCTGTTCTGCGGATGCAAAATCGGTGATGCCTAGAATGCGCGCAGCATCGTCATCATTTTTAATGCTGTCCCGCCGCGTCAGAAAATCTATCCGTAGTCGATCATGGAATTGTTCCAACATGATTGAATCATACCTTACCCCTCAACCTTTTCCTCGACCTCCATCTCCCGCAGGAGATACGGTATCTGCTCAATCACGTCCATTGCCGTATAATGAAATCCTTTCTCCAGCAGCAGCCGTTCCCCTGCTGTTTTGATGACCTTGCTTGCGAGCATCATCGCCTCAAACTGCAGCATTTTTTGTGCGATCAATCCTGCAACCAATCCTGCGAGCACATCACCCGTGCCGCCAACAGTCAGTCCTGCGTTGCCGCCAGTCACTCTCTGCGCCTCGCCATCAGGTCCATGGATCACATCCGTCTCGCCTTTCACCAGGAAATACGTGCCTGCCACTTTGGCGCGCTGCATGACATCACTTTCTGCAATTCCCATGCGTTCCAGTTCGCCAAGGTGCGGGGTCAGCACAGCGCCCCTGCCTGCGACGGATGCGAGTGTTGTGGTCTGGAGTGCGGAAGCATCAATCACGAGCGGACACGGTGCGCCGCCTATCAACTGATCGATCGCACTCAAGGTATCGACGTGTCTTGAAAGCCCTGGGCCGATGACGGCGCTGTCCATAATCGCGAGGATCTGCAGCATGGGGCCGACGTCTTTTTTCAGCATCTCATCGCCGTCGAACGTATGGACCTGAAAATTCATTGATGCGTGTTTTGTCACCTCTTCGTGCACTGCAGGAACAGCTATGTACACCAGATCCACCCCGCTTGCCTCCGCTGCCAGCGCCGACAAAATGGGGGCGCCATGCATGTGCCGCGATCCGCCGATGACCGCAACTTTGCCGTTATCGCCTTTGTGGGAATGTGGATTGCGCATAGAATTACCGGCAGTACAGAATGATATTTGGTCCGAGAGCAGTGACTTCAAATGCAAAGATCCCCGGCCACTCAACTGCATTCCACAAGAATGGACTGCTATTCTCCGAAAAATAGCGAGCATAGCGTGAGGACCGGATGGTGGCACAGACGGAAAAATCCGGGAAATCCCTTTCCCGACTGACATCCTGCTCCTCACCCGCGAGGATATACAATACATCTTTGAGCTGATCCTTTGACTGTGCAAAGCGTGTGAAGGGCAAAGGGAAAAAATAGCCGGGTAAGCTGGTGGCAACAAGGCCGCCTTTGTTTTCCAGCAACGCACTTGCCTGCTGGAAGGTGTCAGGACGCAGACCCAATCGCGTAAACTGCAGGTAGAGCAGGATCAAAAACACAGCAAGCGCGGGACGTATCAGTTTGTGATACCGGACAAGCAGGGGCGCTCCCAGAAGCGCCAGAAGCGGAAGCATGGGAACAAAATAGCGCGATGCCGTAGCGTAATGCCCCAGGAACACTGCACAAAAAAGAATGATGTAACAGACAACAGGAAAGAGCGGATGACGCCAGGGATGTTTGTTCCGCAACACCTGCACCATGCCGATAATGCCAAAAATACAAAGAAGGGGTTCTGCACTGAATACTCCCATTGCCTTCACCGGTACATTTTCTAGCAACAGCTTGAAACCTAAATCGTGTCCCAAACTGGTATCAATACTACCGTTCTGCGTATGCAGCACTCCATGCAACAGAAAAGGGTAGCCGACCAGCGCACCCAGTCCCACAAACATGATGCCGCAGCAAACACCCAGAGCGATATGCCGGGCAGATCGTTTCCCCGCAAGGACCGCCCACACAGGAAACACAAATGCAAACAATCCGCTTTGCAATGTTGCAAACGCACACGCAGCCGCTCCGAAAGCTGCGATCATGCGGCGCAGGGATTTTTTTTCCTGCAATTGCAGGGATGCATAATAGGTCAGAATGGTCCAGAACATGACCGCTCCATGCGGACGGACAGCTGTTGCATACAGAAAGAAAAGGACGCTCGAAAAAAGAAGCAGCAGAACATCATCATAGTGCAGACGTAATTTGCGTGAGACCGCTACCACAAGTGCAATCGTGCACAGCGTATACAAAAGCGAGACCAGGCGTGCTGTCAGATGTATGACGGAGTACGGGAGATCATAGCGGCCCCTTTCATATCCCAACGCTGCAATTTCATACGCAATACTAAAAGGGACGATATACAAGGTCGGATATTTCCGCGGAGGAGACTCATTGATCCAGTCCATAAAATGTCCACTGGTGATGGCGTTGGTCAGTTCCTGGCCGTACCGGATTCCCTGCGAGTCATATTGGGGATTTTTTTCGAGCGCATGCGTCAAGAAAGAGACAGTCGCAACTGCGAATGTCACACACAGAAAAGCAAAGAGCGGTTTGGATCGTAGAGCAGATCCTCTCTGGAAGAATGTAGTCACTGACATGATGTTATGGTAAGGGGTTAGCTTCTTTTATACAATCCGCCTTCTTTTTTGAAGGCGCTGTACTGCGTTTCCAGTACTTGCGTCAGGCTGCGACGGAACCGTTCATGCGAAAAATACTCCGCGTGTTTTCTGATCAATTCCCGATCAAATGTGATGTGCCGGAAACGAGTGAGCGCATCGCGCAGACTCTCGATGGTTTGTGCATTGAAGAAGACGCCCGTTTTTCCTTCGATGATCATATCCGTCGCTCCTCCCACGTTGTACGCGATGACCGGGGTGCCGCTGGCCTGCGCTTCCAGAAGGACAATGCCCGCGTCTTCATACTGCGGAAAAAAGAGGGCATCGGCCTGTGCATACAGATCGGGGAGTTCGCGATCGGGAACGAATCCCAAAAAATCCACAGTCGGTCCTGCAAGTTTTTTCAGACGCGCTTCGTCCTGTCCTCTACCCGCGATTTTCAGTGGCAGCTTGAGCTCATTTGCGAGTTCAATCAGGAGATCGAAGCGCTTGTAGGGGACGAAGCGGCCGACTGCGAGATAGTAGCTTTCAGCTTTCAGCTTCTTGTCCGGCATAGCTTCAGCAGAGTCGGATCGGCTTTCGGCTTCGAAGAATCTTTCGCTGACTGGTGGGGGAATTACGGTGCTTTCGCGATTGTAGATACGGGTGATGCGCTCCTGAGTGGTCGTTGAGTTTGCAATGTAGGCGTCCACGCGTTTGGCGGTCGTCAGATCCCAGCGGCGGATTTTGGTCAGCTCTCTGCGGATTTTCGGCTGCAGCCACTTGGGCACACGGAAGTCGCGCAGGTATTCGTCCTCCATTTCCCAGGCGTAACGGATGGGAGTGTGGCAGTAGCAGATGTGCAGTGTGCCCGGATCGACCACGACTCCTTTTGCGACAGCGTGGGATGAACTCAGGACGATGTCGAACCCGCGGAGATCGATACTCTCGATTGCGCGCGGCATCCATGGCAGCAGAATCTGGTGCTGATGGGTGATGGCATAGATGCGCTGGAGATACGTGGTGCGGATATCAGCATTCTTCAGCGGACCAAGCGCTTCTTTGCGTGCGACGGTTGTGAAGATGGGCGCGTTCGGAAACATCGCATGGAATTCCGCGATCACGTGTTCCGCGCCGCCGAATGTGGTGAGCCAATCTGCAACTAATGCGATCTTCATAAAGAAAATGATGCTATGAGGATAAATTGATAATTGATAATTGAAAATTGAAAATTTTCTTAAAAAAAAGAAATTCCATCATTCTCCATTTTTCATTTTCAATTCTCTTCTCCATGCAAATTCTTCGTCCTCTGATCGTCTTCGTCTATGATGTTCCCCGATGCTCCGCAAGCCGAGACCATTGCCGCAGCGATTTAACCGCACCGTGACGCCACAAACACGGAAACTTGTTCAAAGGCGGCACCAGGAAAGACGCCGGTACAAGTGGCAGCGGTGGAAGAGGGCGACCCAGCAATGGCAGCGCAGAATGGCGGCTCTCCGTCCGTTTTTCTTCCGGATTGCGGCGGTATTCATCGGACTGATCCTGATCCTGATTGCCTGTTTGGCGATCTTTTCTCCCATTCTGGATATCCGCGAACTGCATGTGGCCCGCTCCGATGCGCGTCTGGACAGCGAGCTCATTCAAAATGCCCTGCGTCCGCTCTTCGGCCGCCGGTTGCCACTTCTTTCGGTCGAAGAAATTCCGCCGCTCTTAACCGCCGAACTACCGGATGTTCACAGGAGCGCTGTGCCGGATCTGGCAACAGTCACCATTCGCAAAGACTATCCGTCGTCGCTTCAGATCCGCATAACCCTGCGTCCGCTCGCCTATCGCCTTTCGATTGAAACTATCGGGCAGGCACAGGCAAATCCTCCGCCCGCAGCCGGAAGCGGTGCCGATTTCCTCACGAAAGACGGCCTCTTTGTGTCCTACACCACAGCACAGGCGGGAAGCGGCAGCGCATTGCCGCAGCTCCGTATTGTCGACTGGGGTGTGAAACCCGATCCATGGAAACCACTTGTCGATACCGAGATCCTGAGTGCCATGCAGAAAACCGAAGCCGCTCTCGCAGCGGATTTCACCCAGACTATCCGTAGCCGCACCATCTATCTGCGCGCCCGTGAATACCATCTGCAAACCCAAACGCTCGCGCTCTGGTTTGATCTGAAAAATCCGCTGGAGGACCAACTTGCACGCTACAGACTGTTCCTGGATACCGTGCCAGCCGGAACCGCAAAACAGTATGTGGATTTGCGTATTACCGGAAAGCTGATTTATCGGTAAAAGTTCCAGTCAAAACGCTTGCGGGTGCAAAATTTTTATGAAAGAAAACTTGGCATTGGTGGTTTGAATCAGCCCTTCTCATTGCTAGAATCTGACAATGTACGGACCACTTCTTTCGGTGTTGCTGATGGGAATGATTCCGGTGTGGGGACTCGAAGCAAATATCCGACCACTCACCCGTGAACTGACCGTCGCCCCACCGGCGATAGGTATCGAGGCAAAAGCTGTCCTCCGGGTCGCGCTGGATCCTGTCACGGCGTCTGGCATCATCATTACGGACCTCGAAAGCGGCCAGAGTATTTTTGAACGCAATGCGGATGTGTTGCGCCCGATGGCCAGTCTCACCAAGCTGATGACAGCGCTCATCATTGTCGAAGAGCACACGCTCGACGAACAGGTGACGGTGCCCATGGATATCCTGAAAACAGTGGGGAACGATTACGATCACCTGCCGCCTGGCGATGTCTTTACCGTCGGCGATCTCCTGTCTGCCATGCTCATCAGTTCTTCCAACGATGCCGCAGTCACCCTCGCAAAATTCCACAGCGGGACTGTTGCCGAATTTGCAAAAGTAATGAACGCCCGTGCCAAATCGCTTGGTCTGAAATCCACATCGTACGACAACCCCATCGGTCTGGATGCCCCGCTCCAGGACTCCACCCCGCGCGAT
The DNA here is from genome assembly GCA_964533375.1 of uncultured Candidatus Peribacteria bacterium. Lineage (GTDB taxonomy): Bacteria > Patescibacteriota > Gracilibacteria > Peribacterales > Peribacteraceae > CALREJ01. The sequence goes on along the minus strand of CAZHLW010000002.1, from coordinate 44,077 downwards.
CTCGCCTGGCTTGCAACGTATGTGCTGCGGTATCAGGACATCCGTGCCCGCATGAGTGTTCCCGAAATGCAGATCAAAAGCGCAAACAACTTCTCGATGCTCCTGAGCCACACACACGAACTTCTGCACGAAGACAGTTTCGTCATCGCCGGAAAAACCGGAACCACCGATGCCGCCGGCCAGTGCCTGCTCTCCATTGTGGAAGTAAACGGGCGCCGCTATGTGGCGGTTCTCCTCCACTCCGAAGACCGCTATCGTGATATGCGCGCCATCGTCACTGCCCTGAAATCCGAAGCCCGCTGATGCTCCACACGCCGCTCCGCCGCTGGCTTTCCTTACGCGTTCGCATTGCGTGTGTCGTTGTCTTTCTGATCGGCGCCCTCATGCCGCCCTACATTCCCAAAGAAGCGCTCGCGCAAAGCGGCGCAGATCTCGCGGTCAACAATCAGCAGTACCTCTTGGTGGAAGACGGCTTCCTCATGAAATCCAGTTCCCTCACGGAACAGGGTTCGCGCCGCGCCTACGCGCAGGGGCTCCTCTACACCGTGCAGAGCGGCGACAGCCTGGAAAAAATTGCCGCCAAGTACAACATCACAGCAGACACTATCCGCAATGCAAACGGCATGGCGGCAAACGCGCAGCTGAAACCCGGACAGGAACTCGTCATTCTACCTGTGGATGGCGTGCTCCACACTGTTACCCGCGGCCAGACGCTCAACCGTATTGCGGAGCTCTACAGCATTCCTGCTGCAGATATTGCCAGCCAGAACAACATTGAAGGCGGCTTCATTCTGGCGGGCCAGGAACTTATTATCCCCGGCGGCAAGCCAATTGTCGCAAAGCCCACCACTGTTGCCACCACACCCAAGCCCGGAACCCCTACCCCCGCAAAACCTGTCGTACCCAAGGGCTCCGCCGGAGCAGCGGCAGCATCCACCACAACCATTCTCCAAATGCCGTGTGAGAAGTGTTCCTACACGCAGTACTTCCGCCCGGGTCACTACGCGGTCGACATTCAGGAAAAAGGCGGCGGTCCCATTTACGCTGCAGAAGCAGGCACCGTCATCCGCGCCGATTACGGCTGGAACGGCGGCTACGGCAACGTCATCGAAATCGACCACGGCAACGGCCTTGTCACGCTCTACGGCCACAGCAAAGAACTCTATGTGAAGAAGGGCGACACCGTCACCCGCGGCCAGAACGTTGCAGCCATGGGAAACAGCGGCCGCGTCTACGGAGCTACCGGTATTCACGTGCACTTTGAGGTGATGGTGAAGGGAGAGAAGAAGAATCCGTTGTTGTATTTGAAATAGCATCTAGAATCGGCTCATGAAAGCCGCCATCGTCCTGGACGAAACTCTTCCCGCCGGTCTCCTCGCAAATGCAGCAGCTTGTATTACCACAGGCATTTTCAAAGACGAACCCGATGCGCTTGGCCGCGCGATTGATGGTGCCGATTGCCACTTTATCCAGATCACCAAAATAGGCATCCCCATTCTGAAAAGAGGCCACAAGAATTTCACCGAACTTCTGGAACGTGCGAAGGCAAATAATCTGAAAACCATGATCTTCACGCGCGAGGCTCAATCGACCAATAGTTACGAAGAATACGTTACACGAGTCGAAGGAAAGAATATCGAAGACCTGACCATCACCGGAATCGGCGTGATTGGGGAAGATAAAGCGGTCACAAACTTTGCCGGGGATTTGCCGCTCTTAAGGTAGTTTTTACTTAGGTTTAGCGCTAATCAATGTCATTTTCCATCCGCTGGCCCGCAGAGCCTTTGCCAAACGAATATCTGCACTGATGATCATTACAAAGAGCACAAGCGGAATAAAGAAGGCAACAATAATTGTGATAATGCAGACAGGCAGTGAAAAGCCGAGCAAACGTCCTGCTTTGTAGACGGACCAGCAAAGATAGATCGTGGCTGCAAGTGATGCGATGACTAAGAAAACTGCGAGCGACAGTGATACCTGTGCAACAGGCATTTGTTTTACAAATGAAAATCGAGCTGCAACGACGAGTAATTTCAGAAGAAATCCGATATTTAAATGTCTATAGATGCGCGAAAGCTCTTCGGGCTTTGCACTGGTCAGCACTACTTTTTTTGGAGCCATAAAAAACCTGGAAGGTGGCTAGCCATGTACCCGAGCCCGCAGGCGAGTGGTTCATGGCGGTCCCGACGGGACTCGAACCCGCGACCTCTTCCGTGACAGGGAAGCGCTCTAACCAATTGAGCTACGGAACCATGATGTAAACGTGTGAAGGTGATCTCCGGACGACAAAAAGCGCGTCACCTGCTTTGTCAGAGCCCGGAAACACTATCAGCAGCTCTGCGCTGCCGCAATATCAAATCATCAGAGAATCGGTTTAAACACCCGCAGCCCACGCATTGGCTGCCAGAACGCAGATGGCGGCAAAAATAACCCACAGTATGCCCGCAACGAGTATTTCGTGCTGCAGAGAGCGGATAGAGACCTGTTTGCGGGGGGTTTGTGTGTTCATAGGAAGATACTAATATAATAACATATTAATACTATTTAAGCAAATACACTCTTTCCGTGGTTCACTGTGCTATGCTCCATCTCATGCAGCAAACCTGCCAGAATTGCCAGAATACGTTCGAGATTACCGATGCCGATCTTGTGTTTTACGATTCCGTATCGCCGATCTTTGCAGGACAAAAATATCAGATCCCCGCACCGACCTTCTGTCCCACCTGCCGCCTCCAGCGCCGTCTGGCATTTATCAATCAGATCACTGTCTACACGCGCACTTCTTCCATCTCAGGCAAGCGTATATTTTCCATGTTTCCGGAAAATGTTCCTTTTCCGGTCTATGAAAATGACTATTGGTGGAGCGATGCATGGAGCGCGGTGGATTATGGAAGAGACTATGACGCAGCACGACCGTTTTTTGAGCAGTATCAGGAACTGCAGAATACGGTGCCGCATTTTGCGCTGATGGTTCTTAAAAACGAAGACTGTGATTACTGCAATAATGTATCGGAAAATAAGCATTGTTATCTGTGTTTCAATACGCGGCGTTCCGAAAATTGTACCTCCTGCGAACGTGTCGTGGGATCGGTCGGCTGTATGGATTGCTACGATGTCGGTACATCCGAGCGGTGTTACAACTGCGTGGCGTGCAATCACTGTTACAACCTGCAGGAATCACAGGAATGCGCCGACTGCACGGACAGCTTTTTCTTACTGAACTGCCGCTCCTGCACCTCGTGTTTCGGTTGCGTGAACCTGCGGCATGCGCAGTATCAGATATTCAATGTGCAGCACACAAAAGAACAGTATGACGCATTCATGCAGGGTATGAATATGGCGTCTTTTCAGACACGCGAAGAATGGCGTCAGAAAGCCATGGAATTCTGGCTGGCACAGCCACGCCCGCATGCCGTGATGAACATGGTGGAGCATGTCTCCGGAAATTATTTGTTTGAATGTAAAAACGTTCACGACTCGTATTTCATCCGCAACGGAGAAGACCTGCGCTACTGCGCTCTGGCGGTCGACGGCGTGAAAAATTCCTATGATTTTACGACGTATGGTGATCAGGTGGAACTGGTGTATGAAAGCGCGCGTTGCGGCAACAGGTTTGTGCGCTCTGCCTTCTGCTATTACAGCTACGATGGTTGCAGCGATCTTTTCTACAGTAGTTACTGCGTGGGATGTACGGATTGTTTCGGGTGTGTGGGGCTCTGCAAAAAGCAGTACTGCATTCTGAATAAGCAGTACACGAAAGAGGAGTACGGAGTACTGGTTCCGCAGATCATTGCGCAGATGCAATCTGCAGGCGAGTGGGGAGAGTTTTTTCCCATCCAGTCATCCCCCACTCCCTACAATCATACGTTTGCACAGCGCTATTTCCCCTTCACCAAAGAACAGATAGAGGGTGGAGGCCTCCGGTGGACACCGGATGAAGCTCCGGACATTGCGACCGCTATCGAGGCATCTGCCTTGCCGGACATTGCTACTCCTGTGACCGCTGCCATCGTTGTGAAAAGCGTGCAGAGCGGAAAGGCCTTTAGTATTACGCCGCTGGAAGTGAAGCAGTATGTCGCGCTAAACGCGCCGCTCCCCCGCACCACCTACATTGAACGCATGCGCGAGCGCGCTAAAAAACTCGGTGGCATGACACTCTACGAACGCCAGTGTGCCAAGACCGGCAAACCGATTCTCACCGTTATTCCTCCGGATGCTCCGTGGGTTGTATGGGATAAAGACGTGTACGAAGCGGAATTCTCCTCGTAATTGAAAAATAGGGCATTTTACCGTATAATAAACACAACATTCACACTCACTCCACCATGAAGTCCTCCACGCCTTTTACAGAAAAATACGCAACCGCCCTCATTGTCGGAACCGCTCTCTTCCTCATGACGACACTCTTCGCCGTCGAGCGCTTCCAGATGCTCCCGCTCCAGGGTGCTGCGACTCCCATGTACGGATCGATGCCGTCACCGGTGCTTCGCAAAAAGGCAGTCTCTTCCAAGCCAAGTCAGGTAGTACTGCGCAAAGCATTACGCAAAAACAGCCAGGCGTCATCCCGCGGAGTCAGTCGCTAAGCAGTAGTTCATGCATTCTCAGACGCCAGCCTCCCGAAGGAGGCCGGCTAGGTTGTCTGATCCATGTGCATTTTCGTAATGTGAGGGGCCAGGCGTTAGTTGTTGTCAAATGCAAAACCGGCATCCAGATTAGATTTTGCAAGGTCTTCACGTAATCCGGTATTCATGCCGCGAACCCACACTGTTCCTCCGGGAACTTTGCGAAGATTATCTCTGAGCGCATGCAATTGCCGAAAGCCCTCGGCGGTCACCTGTGTGGCTTCTGAGAAGTCGATGGTAAAGAGCGTCCAGTCCTCCTCAAAGAATGCCCTCAATTCGAGGAGTAAAGGCTCAGCATCACTTTCGCAGGTCAGCGGCCCTTTCAAACAGAAGAGAGCCATCTTTCCCTGTTGCTCGACTGTGAATCCTCTCGTGCGCGGGACTGCTAGAGTCGCCATAACCAGCCCTTTCAAATTCGAAGGATCAGGCAAAAGTTCCAAAAGCAGAAAAATTCTGCACTGCCGAAACTATCCGCCTCCCTTCAGTGACTGTCAATTAATGCATTTCTCCGGAAGATGCGTTTGATCCAGCCCATGCAGCATACAACCGCAGACAAAGTGCCTGTGTCAGGAGCAATGTCGGAAAGAGCATGGAGCGGCCGAAGGCCGTGCGCTGGCGCAGCCAGATCACGTCATCGGTGAAGAGGTAAATACCCATCAGAAAAACAGTGACACACAGGCCCCACAGAATCATTCTCCGCATGGGAAGCGGAGAGCGGAGTTTCTTGATGAAGGTGACACAGAGAATCAGCACAATTGCATACCAGTGGAGACCATAGGACCCAAACACAAAGAGTTTCCGGAAGACCATCGGTGCGTCTGCCAGATGTATGCCGATGGTGAGGCCGTTCGGGGTCAGAAGCAGTCCGTTTAGGACTAGATGCAGCGGCCACAATCCGGCAAGCACGACAAATGGCACGAGCACTCTCATTGTTGATTGCCAGGTGAAAGATGTGCGCATATTCCAGAGTACAACACCCAGCCATGGCAGTATGCCCAGATAAAAACCTTCCATTTTGGTCCAGGCTGCGGCAATGCAAAACACGCCAGACAGCAGCATCAATCGCGTGTCTTTGCTTCGGAGTGCAGGTTCAAGAAGCAGGACGGAAAGAAGGAGAGAGGTTGCGGCATGAATATCGGCATATCCCTGTTGCAGGTGCACGCTCACAAGCGGGATCATCAGCATCACAGATGTGGTCAGGATGGCACAGGAACGGTTCACCATGCGCATGAGCAGCAAAAAGAGTGATCCAATTGATGTGAGCGACAAGAGCAGCGTGGCGGTATTGGCGAGGGTGTCGCTCCATCCGGGTATGAGCATCACGCTCATCTGGAGACTATGCAGCAAAATAGGATAGTGCGGCTTTGCAATACCGGACGTCAGAAAAGTTCCAGCCCCCAGAAACTGATGCGACTGCATGGCCCAGTTCGTAAAAATATCCCAGTAGAAGGACGGAATAAAGAGAGCATAGAGAGCGCTGCAGAGAACAGTCAGCAAAGCCATCACTCCCGCAACAATCAGAAGGGCGGGGTGGACGCGCTTTTCTGCTGCAACGGATAGAGAGAGTGTCAGTATCTGAGTCCGTCTTATCCGCAGCAGCACAAGACCAAGTACAAGAAGGATAGCTATGTGAAGGGAAAAAACCGACAGCGCAGAAAAATGAATACGCACTGTATGGAGCACAAAAAAGACGATGGCATTGAAGAGGGCGCCGAGCGGATACCCCATCATCCATCGGAGAATAGTGTCGTGTCGTGTCTGCAGCAACACGCTGCAAAACAGATACCCTTCCACAGTCAGGATACTGGCAACAACGATGAGCGAGAGCAGGGAAAGCATCAGTACACAGGGGAAAGACGGACAACTGCGCCGCCGCCGTCAAAAGTGTGCAGCACCGTTCCGGAGAATGCACTCGTGCCGCAATAGAGCACGCCGTTTACCTCTTTCCACGGAGCTGCGAGTGTGCCGAATGTTGCAGCTGTCTGTGTGCTGATGGGTTCGACGGGAACCGGATACAGGTAGTAGCGCATGGCCGTGGTCATCTGTCCGCAATCCGCCACCGTAACAGGCTGCGATTCGTCTTCTGCCCGCTCTTTCACAAAGGCCGCCATCGCAAAAGAATCACCCATCTGCTTGTAGGTTTCATGCGCAGACCATTCGGAAAGATCCGCTATTGCATTGTGCACTTCATCTATTAAAAAGCGCACCTGATACACCAGTATGCCGCTCAGCGTCACCATGATCAGTGCCGTAACGGGCTTTGTGCCGCGCAGAAGCAACACACTACATCCGGCAATCATCACCGCTCCCAAAATAATCCCAAGTGCAACGCCCCCCATGCGGTACCCGAGCAAAAAATTCGAGGACGAAATATCCAGATACTCGCGGGCGAATGGATGACTGATGTACGAACCGATGCGTGCAAAAAACGATGCATCATTCAGGGTTTCCACTCCCGCAATCACCGGCGGAGCTTCTTCCAGTCCGTAGATCTGGATGGTGAATCCCCCGCTCCATCCGTTCCACGCAGGCGAAGGAGCCAGCGGAATAGTCACGTCTCCGTTCTCCGCAGGCGGCAGCACGGCCAGAAGCACATCCACATCGTATGCGCCAATGGGGCTGTAGCGGATGGGAAGCGGCGTTTGCGATTGATACCCGATCCGCACGTGGGATGCAGGAGCTGCATGTTCCTTGGCAACAGTCCACAGATGCAGCGTGTACTGATGATCGGGATCAAGAATCTGCCGTACGGTCTGTTCCAATTCCAAAGCAGCGACAGGACGCCATGGAATGACAGCGGTGCTCTGTGCAGAGGAAACCAGAGGAATCAATCCCAGAAGAATACCCGCAGAGAGAACTGCATATCGTCCACGTCGCATGCCCGCACTATAGTGGAACGGCGGATCAGGGCAAAAACACAAACGGCACACGCAGGCGTTTCACGTCGTCCATGCGGTAATCCAGCATTTGCGAGCCAACGAAGATAATCGACACGTTCTCCTGATCGACCATGTCCTCAATGTTGTCCTGCAACAGCCCCGGGCGGCAGAGGAAGGTGAAGGCAATCTTCTCCTTCTTGTCGGCCTCACGGTTTTTGTTGATGACCGCAAACTGATCCTTCGCAAGTGCTGTCATTTCTGTTTCGATGGCCGGACTGAACTTGCTCTCCGGACAGTGGAGCAGAAGCACAGAGCGGACGCCGTGTTCGTCACACCACTCCGTAACGGGCTCCAGACGCTTTACAAACGATCTGCCGCGTGAGCAGAGCACTGCGAGTGGTCCACTGACATTCTGCTTCGGGAAGGCCCCTACAGGCTCAGCAATACGCAGCCACTTAGCAACCAGCGGCGTGAGCGGCGGCTGAATAATGAGGGTGAGGAGAATAATCCACAGACCAACCAGCACGACGGTGTCGGTTCCCGGAATTCCTGATGCTGCAAGTCCCATCAACAGCACAGCAGGGATAACACCGGTTTCACGTACAAAAGAAAGGAATAGAAGCTCCTGTACGGAGAAGCGATGCTTGCCGCGCATGAAGGGGAAGAGTGTTGCAAACACTGCTATCGGACGGATGATGAAAATAAAAATCAGTCCCATCACAATTCCCGGACCTGCCATCTCAAGCAGTGCCGGCACATCCACAGTTGCGCCAAGAAGGAGGAAAATGAGGGGCTTCATGAAGCCCTCGATGGTGTGCACGAAGAAGTGCTCGACGTGCGAGACATGTTCCTCCAACTGGAAGAGCAAACCTGCAATGAAGACCGCCAGGAAGCCGCTGCCGTGGAAATAGGCGGCAATCACATAGCAGAGCAGTGGAATGGCCAGGAACAGGGCTGCATCAGCCTCTCCCCCTTCGCCAAGCTTTGCCTTCCAGCGGCTCCACAAATGCAGAATGAAGAACCCGCCAATACCCACAATCGTGCCGATTGCGAGTTCCTGAATCACTTCAATGAATGTTTCAAACGTCACCAGATGCTTGTAGGTCTCTCCGATCGATTCGGGATTGATGGCGCCACCTGCCAAAATAGACAGGAACACGCCGGTCAGCACCGCACCAGCAACATCGTTGATGGCACTTTCACTGATGGCGATATCTTTCGCACGCGGATTTTTGAAAACGAGAGACTTCAAACTCGGAATGATCGCAGCCGGATCGGTCGAAGCCAATGCTGCACCCAGAAGCACCACCGCACCGATCGACACACTGATGCCCATCACGCCAAATGTCCTGTTTGCAAATGCAGACAAGAGGAACGCAGTAATGATCGTTCCGATGAGCGCAATCGAAAGCACTGGTCCAACCAGTTTTTTAAAGCGCGCAAACGGCGTATCCAGTCCCCCGCCAAACAGAATGAATGCAGCACCGAGAGTTGTCAGAATCGTGAGCATCGTGGGATTTTCCACCAGCGGCGCGAGCGTATCGTGATTGATCATTCCTACAAAAATCGCAAGCACAAAAGAAGGAATGACTGTCGGTTTTGCGAGTTCATAGACCAAAAATCCGAACACCGCGACAATAATCATTTCAAAGAACACCAGCAGAATCGGCCCGAGTTCCCCCGCGTGATCGAAATGATGATGGACCGTATCCCCCATCACGCTGGACAGCAGCCAACCGGCTCCAAGCAGAAGCGCAATCAGCGCATAGTTTTTTGCAAAACGGCGGAATGCAATGAGGCTATAGGTGGGTGGAAGGGATTTCATAGGGAAAAAGTGCTGCGTATAAAAAGATGCGCAGTGTGTATCACTTCTTTGCAAAATCCGCAATGGTCTTAGAACCTGCTTCCGTTACTCCGCCTGCTCGTCATCGTTCTTCACGCCGCAACTGCAACCGTCCTCTGCTCTATCAGGACAATTCTCGCTACACATCAGTCCGTCGCAATCCGGACAGCTTTCAATAGCTTTGCCACAGGCGCCACAGGTTTGAGTAGTGTGCATAGGGTGATGGGGAAAGAATGAAGGAATTATCATAAAAGAAAATGTTCCTCGCAAGTGCGTCACAAAAATGTGATTGCAAACCAAGCAATGGAAAAAATCCAGATAGGAGTCCTTCACGGAGACCTCCATTTGGATTATGGTGCCCTCCATGGACTCCACATTCATTACTATTGCAGAAGCCACAGAAAAGACGGGTCGCTCTGCATCCACCATTCGCCGTCTCATTCGTACCATCACAGAAACGGAAAACCATGCTGACCGCGAAGGAATCGAACCAAACGCGAAGCAGGTCGCCGCTTTCAAGAAAAAGGGAGAGAATTTCACGTGGAAAGTGCGCGAGGACATCGTCATGAAGCATTTTGGTTCAGCCCCAGCTACTGAGAAAAAATCAGTAAGTCAGCCGGGTGCAAATATCCTCGATATTCTCCAGAACGAACTGGCCCTCAAAAACCAGCAGATTGAGAAGCAGTGGGAAGTGATTCACGCGTTGAATGACCGCCTGCGAGAAGGAAACATCCTGATGGGATCACTCCAGAAGCGTCTGGGTCCTCCGGCGGACGAATCCCCTGCCGAGCCTGTTGTCGAAGCCTCCACAGTGGAAAAACCGGAGCCCGTCATGGCGGCCTCCGCAAAGAAGCGCGGCTTTTTTGGATGGCGAAGAAAATAACTTTCGGCTTCTAGCTTTCTGCTTTCAGGATTACCCCTCTTTCTATGTCGGATATTTATCAGGATTCATTAGAGTTTCATCGCACAGGGAAGCCGGGGAAGCTGGAGATCGTTGCCACCAAGCCGCTCGTTACCCAGCGGGATCTCTCTTTGGCCTATAGCCCCGGTGTTGCGCAGCCCTGCCGGGAAATTGCCGCAAACCCCGATACGGTCTTTGACTATACGGCTAAAGGAAATCTCGTCGCAGTCATCAGCAATGGCACCGCTATTCTTGGTCTCGGAAACCTTGGTGCACTCGCATCGAAACCTGTTATGGAAGGCAAGGCTGTTCTCTTCAAGCGCTTTGCAAACATCGATAGCATTGATATTGAACTTAATACGGAAGATCCACAGGCCTTCATCGAAGCTGTTACGCTGATGGAGCCTTCGTTTGGGGCCATCAACCTGGAGGACATCAAGGCGCCGGAATGTTTCATTATCGAACGTGAACTCAAAAAGAGAATGAAGATCCCCGTCTTTCACGACGACCAGCATGGAACGGCGGTTGTGGGAGGGGCGGGCCTCCTCAATGCCCTCCACCTGACAGGTCGGAGTCTTCCGGAGACCTCCATCGTCATCAATGGAGCCGGAGCAGCCGGTATTGCGATTGCAGAAATGCTCATCAGCTTGGGCTCCCCGAAGGGTCGTCTGACGCTGTGTGATTCCCAGGGCATTATTTATGAAGGCCGCCAGGAGGGCATCAACGAATATAAATTGCCGTTTGCCCGTCCCACAGATCAACGCAGCCTCGCCGATGCGCTCAAGGGTGCAGATGTCTTCATCGGAGTCTCCAAAGCAGGCGCCCTCACGCCAGAGATGCTCCTCAGTATGGCAGATTCCCCTATCGTCTTTGCACTGGCCAATCCCGAGCCGGAAATTCCGTATCAACTGGCGAAAGACACGCGATCGGATGTGATTATCGCAACCGGCCGCAGCGATCATCCGAATCAGATTAATAACGTGATGTGTTTTCCCTTCCTCTTCCGCGGAGCGCTGGATACCCGCGCAACCGCTATCAACGAAGCAATGAAAGTGGCAGCCGTTCACGCACTCGCCGCTCTCGCACGCGAAGACGTACCGGCATCAGTTTTGGAAAGCTACAAAATCGATTCTTTGGCCTTTGGAAGGGATTACATCCTCCCGAAGCCCTTCGATCCCAGATTGCTGGAAATCGTCTCCAGTGCGGTTGCGAAGGCGGCTGTTGAGAGTGGAGTCGCTAAGGTGTCACAGTGAGCTCGTCGAACTGTGGATACCGATGCTAAGACGTGTTCATGCTTCGACGGGCTCAGCATGACACTGCCTTACTCCGCAATCTTAATAGCAGCGCCAACTTCCGGTTTGCTGAATTGCAGGTAGCTACTGCGGTACAGGCGTGTGTAGCTGTCTTCGTCTGCCATCCACTTGCGGAGGATGTCGATATCGTGGTTCTTGTACACAACCAGTGCGCCCGGATCTGCATCCTTCAAGCTGGTTCCGAGGAACACGGTCTGGCTCACGTTGCCGACAATAAGCTTCAGTGTGTTATTCGCATCGGCCTTTGCGGTGATTTCCGCCCACTTGCGTTCCACATCCTTCGTGTAGGTGACCATGTTTCCGAAGCGGTCGACGTAGGCCAGTTCCCACTTGTCCTCGGGGTAATCCGGGATGATATCAATGCTGTCCTGCACCATATCGATTCCGTGGTCCGGGTGGAGCAGGAACGGCGTGTAGCTACTGCGGAACTGTTCGGTGTTTCCGTAGATGATGTTCTTGTCGTTATCGAGGTGGCTCAACGTCTGGATTTTATCCTTGATGGTTGAAAGGCAGGTCAAACTGGTGGTGACAATGCGGATGTTATCAATAGTCGCCAGGTAGAAGGGACTGCCATTTTCGCGGGTGAGGCGGGGGGCGGAGTTGATGAAAATACCTGTCGTGGTCTGTGCAAATTCGTCTTTCACCGCCTGGGGCAAGTACGCGGAGTTCTTGGTTTTCTCGTTCAGGCTGAGGGTCATGCGGAGAATATGCTCCACAATGCTTTCACGTCCGTAGATATCGAATTCACGGCGCACCGATTCAAGCGGGGTGCTCCGGAAGTCTGTGGAGATCAGTGCGTCGGCGTCATCCTGCAGGAACGGGTTTTTGCTGCGGCCGTAGGTATCCGAGAAGAGATACAGGCGGCGGAGGAGGGAGTACGCCATAATGGAAGAAAGGGACGAGAAATAGAGGCGCCGGCATGTTAGATGACAGGTTGCAGGTTTACAAGTTGCAAGTTACAGGTTGCAGGTTTCTCTTTAAAAAAAACCTGTCTTTAAGGTCAAGGATAAGGGAAAGGAGAAGGGCCCTTAACCTCAACCTTCTTCTTGACCTTAGATAGAAGGCTTTTTCGTATGCCACTCCGTCACCTTCTCAAAGGCATGCGCTGTCTTCAGGAGCTTGGCTTCCTCCCAGTGTGGAGCCATCAGCTGGAGGCCTATTGGCAGGTTATTCTTGCTGAGTCCGCACGGAACCGACAAGCAGGGGATTCCGGCCATGGGCTGGGCGCAGAGGAAGATATCTTCCAGATACATAGCCACCGGATCGTCTGCGTGGGCGCCGACGGTGAAGGCGGGGGTGGGGGATACCGGCGAGAGAATGATATCCACCTTCGAGAAGGCCTCCGTGAAGTCCTTCAGGATGAGGGTGCGTACTTTCTGTGCCTGACGGTAATACGCATCAAAATACCCGGCAGACAGTGCGTAGGTCCCAATCATGATGCGGCGCTTCACTTCGGCTCCAAAGCCTTCGCTTCTGGCCTGCTCGTAGTACGCAATCAACGACTCAGGGTTGGCTGCCGTATGTCCGTAGCGAATACCGTCGTAGCGGGCCATGTTAGAGCTCACTTCGCACGGGGTAATCACATAGTAGGTGGCAACGGCGTACTTGGTGTAGGGGAGACTGATGTCCACAATCTCCGCACCCAGTGATTCGTACGTCTTTGCAGCCTCGCGCACAGCGGCTTCCACGTCCGGGTCCATGCCGTCGGTGAAGTACTCTCTGGGCAGTCCGATTTTCATACCCTTCATATCACCTGTCAGCGCTGCGCGGTAGTCGGGGACAGGAGTATCGCCGGTTGTACCATCCAGCGGATCTTTGCCCGCAATGGCCTGCAGAATAATCGCGAGATCCTCCACGCTCTTTCCCATTGGGCCAATTGTATCCAGCGAGCTTGCCATGCTCATCACGCCAAAGCGGCTGGTGCGGCCGTAGGTTGTGCGTAGGCCTGAAATACCGCAGAAGCCGGCAGGCTGACGGATGGAGCCTCCTGTATCGGTTCCGAGTGCAAACACACATTCATCAGCGGCAACGCTGGCTGCCGATCCTCCGGATGACCCACCGGCCACACGCGTTGTATCCCACGGATTTCGTGTGACGCCATAGCAGGAGGTCTCCGTGGAGGCCCCCATGGTGAACTCATCGGTGTTCACTTTTCCAAGCGAGATGGCTCCGACGGCCTTCAGGCGCTTTGTGGTGGTGGAATCGAACGGCGGACAGTACGTCTTTTCCCGCAGTACGTTGCTGCAAGCGGTTGTTGGCACACCCTCTTCGCAGTACACATCTTTCGCAAGATAGGGGATGCCCGTCAGCGGATGGGAAAAGTCTCCTGCCGCATCCACTTTTTTGGCTTCCTCAAGGGCTCTCTCAAAATTCCGGTAGACCACGGCATTGATAGCATCATTCACCGACTCAATCCGTGCAATGGAGTCCTTCACGATGTCCTCCGCGCTTATTTGTCTGGAGGCCAATTTTTCGTGGGCCTGTGTAATGGTGAGGGCGTTTAGCATCGACGGGTTATGGGTTATCGGTTATGGGATCTTTGAAAAAGATTATCCGTGTGCAGAAGGGGTTTCGATTTGATGATCAACGATCAGCAAAGGACTGGTAGCAAGTAAGGCATCAGGAGTCGCGATAGGGGATGTGATGACATCACTGCGGAGGCTGTTTGTAAGACCTGTCACCTGTTCTGTGGGGATCACGTTTTTTGTATCAACCTCACTCAGGAGATCAATATACCCAAAAATCTTCTCCAGCTCGCCTGTATAGCGCGTTGCCTCCTCATCCGTGAGGGTGAGGCGTGCGAGTTTTGCGATGTGCCGTACCTGCTGCGTTGTAAGAGAGGTCATAGAGGTGCGGGCAGAATACAGGAAGGGGGAGAATCTGTGAAAGGGGCTTTTGGCAGCAGAAATCCTAAATCCGAAGCACGAATGCCGAATGCAAATTCGAAATCTGAATGGCAAATGTTGAAACATTCTATTTTTCGAGCGTCGTCATTCCATTCGGAATTCGAATGTCGTACTCCAAGCCTTCGTCTTTTGGTTTACGGCTTGATATGTTCACGATTGACTATGATCTGCTGGCCAATCGCAAAGAGGGTGGAAATACCCCAGTAGAGCGACACGGCGGACGGGAATTGCAGAGCAAAGTACCCAATCATCAGCGGCAGGGCGTAGAGCATAATTTTCTGCTGCAGCTCGAGGCCCGTTGCGGCTTCGGCTTTTTCGATCTGCTTCTGCTTCTTGCGGTCGGCAATCTTGAAGCTCAGCCACATCTGCAGGAACTGAAGAACCACCAGCATGGGCGGGAAGATCCACATGTGCGGCTCGGTCAGATCCAGCCCCAGGAAGTTCGTATTAAAGTTCCAGGCTAGATCCTGATACGCAGGGTAAATAAGGTCTTTGGAGAGCAGCAGATTCGATCCGTCGCGGATGACGTAGAAGAGCCCGATCAGGACCGGGAATTGAATCAGGATAGGCAAACAGGACTGCAGGGGATTCACACCGTGCTCTTTCCAGAGCTTCATGGTTTCGGCCTGCATTTGCTGTGGATTGTCTTTGAACTGCTTCTTCACTGCTTCCAATTTCGGCTGCAGGAGCTGCATTTTCTTTTGTCCCTTGAGCGCGTGCTGCGTCGGGATAAAGAGCAGGAGTTTCACCAGAAGCGTCAGGATGATGATGGCAACACCCAGGTTATAACCCGGAATAATCGACGCACTCAGAATGAGGAAATTCAGGAACGGTTTGGTGATGGTCACACGAAACAGTTTGATGAAGGCGTTGGGCTCCTTCACGGTGAAGCGCGCAGACACGGTTGTGCTGCCGGACGCAGTCTCCAGAGCGGGTTTGCCGCCAAGCAGAGCCGAAGAGGGGAGCTGCACCTCGTACGTTCCCACGCTGTGGAACGCGGTGTATTTCCACGGACTGAGATCGACGATTGCAGAATCACCGGCAGCGATGGGCTCCACCGCTTTCACATCGGAACAGGGGATTGCTGCGCCAGTCACCGTGAGCGGGGTTGCTGTGTCATTTGCAACACTGAAGACATCAAACGGAGGCTGGGGGCAGCGTGACGGAATCGTGAGTGTCTGCTCAGTCTTGTTAGTCACGGTCACCAGCGCACCTCCTGCTCCCAGACGAACGTTCGGCACGCTCATTTCCACACGCGCAGGGCCTTTCTGTTCCTCCGACGGAAAGAACTGGTACGAGACCAGCTGGACAATTGCATACACCAGAACAAACGCTATCGCGAAGTCGAGGATGCGGGAGGATCGTTTCTTTGCGTCGGCCATGTTTTGAATGCGGAAAGGAAAGTTTGAACGTCTGCTTCTATCAGCTCAAACGAGGATTCCAGACTAGCGATTTTTGGCGTCAGCAACAACTGCGCGCTCGGAAAATCGTCATGATTTTGGAGTGCCAACCGAAATGCTTCACGGCACCTGCGGCGCATCCTGTTACGCTTCACAGCAGAAGAATGGAGCTTCGCGGATGCAAATGTTCCCATGTAGATACCGGGCTTCATCACCAGATTATTTTTGCGCGGCACACCGGGCAGCCATTTCATCATCATCGTTTTTCCTTTCCAGGACGTGCCTTTGCGCATGATGATGTCGCAGGCCTTTCTGGAACGGATGTGGAGGAGTTTCATGAATCGGATGAGGGTAGGTGACTTGGGTTTTTTAGGTTTGTTGGGTTTCTTAGGTTGTAAGCAGGCTTAATGAACCTAACAAACCCAATCAACATAATCGACCTAATCAAGAACGTATCAAGCAACCGTCACCTCGTTACAGAGGTAAACATCCTGAATCGCATTCAGAATCTCAATCCCCTGATCCATCGGCTTCTGGAACGCTTTTCTGCCGCTGATGAGACCTGCTCCACCCGCGCGCTTGTTAATCACCGCAGTCATTACGGCTTGCTGCAGATCGTTCTCGCCGGAGGCTCCGCCGGAGTTGATGAGCCCGATGCGTCCCATGTAGCAGTTGGCCACCTGGTAGCGTGTCAGATCAATCGGGTTATCGGTCGTAAGGTTTTCGTAAATGCGCTTATCAGTCTTGCCGTAGCTGCTTTCCTGGTTGAGCACGGTGTATCCGCCGTTTGTTTCGGGGAGTTTCTGCTTGATGATGTCCGCTTCAATCGTGACACCCAGGTGGTTCGCCTGACCGGTTAAGTCAGCCGCAAGGTGGTAATCCACGCCGTCTTTCTTGAATGCGCTGTTACGCAGGTAGCACCACAGCACTGTGAACATTCCGAGTCTGTGTGCCTCCGCGAAGGCCTTGGAGACCTCCACAATCTGGCGTCCGGATTCGGGAGACCCAAAGTAAATCGTGGCCCCAACACCCAGCGCCCCCATGTCTTTCGCCTGCTGAACATCGGCAAACATCACCTGGTTGGCAATGTTCGGGTAGGTGAGCAGTTCGTTGTGATTGATTTTCACAATAAACGGAATCTTGTCCGCATATTTCTTGGCAATAATGCCCATGCCACCCAGTGTGGATGCAAACGCGTTGCAGCCGCCATCAATAGCCAGCTTCACCAGATTCTCCGGATCGAAATAATCCGGGTTCTTCGCAAAACTCGCACCGCCCGCATGCTCAATACCCTGGTCGACCGGGAGGATGCTCAGGTAACCCGTGTTTGCCAGCCTTCCGTGGCCGTATAACGCGAGCAAATTGTTGATGACCTTATTGGGGCGGTCAGAGATTTCAAACACCTCCTGCACGGTCTGCATGCTCGGGATGTGCAATTTGTCTTTCGAGAAGGTATTGGAGACGTGCGTGAGGAGTGAAGCCTTGTCACCAAGAAGGTTTTGAATGTCTGCGTATTGGAGCATGGAGGAGTGGGAAAGAAGTCATGCGAAAATCTAGCAGGATGCGCGTCTGCACGAAAGAAGGATTGAATGAACTTTTGATACAGAGAATGATCAATGATATGTCTTTAAGGCGGGCAGCACCGTCTCAAGGAGACGGTGCTGCGAAGGGCGGAAGGGGGATGGGTGCGAAAAGAGGCAGGTGCTATGGTCTATACCGATTGCCCCCATGACAGGCCTTCTGGTGGCCTTTCAAGAGGTGGGGCTTCATGGTTCGACCACATTTTGGACAAGCAACCTTCTTAAAAAATCGCACTTTCATAATTTAATCCTTCCATTAATGCTGATAAGAGCGGTTGTGCTTTACTTGTTCACAACTAGTCAAAAGCGCTCCTAAAGGCATATCGCTGATTACGTCGGTGTTTTGAAGGACCAGGCCCTTCTCCGTACCGCTACAAGATTGCGGGCATTTTATTCCTTTTTCGGGCGGTGCAAAGGGAATTTGGCATTCAGGGTTTTTGGCTGAATACAGGCAAAGAACGCACTTCTTTGGCTGCGGCGGCATGGGTCGTATAGAGATGCGACCCGGTTCCCTCTGCAACATCACCGGCTATGTAGGCGGCCTCCCATGGTGACAGATCCAGCACCGTTCGCACTAACTGCTGATCATTGCTTGCAAGAGTCATCAGCTGCCGGCACTCGCGCTCGTTTTCCGCAATGTGCGCCATCACCTCAAAGTAACAGGCGCTGCCGCCATCCTGGACCGGCTCGGCTATGACAATCACAGCGCAATTCTGCGGCTCATACTCGCGGTAAAATTCTTCAATACGGTTGATCATACAAAAAGGGGGAAACAGAAACCGATCTGCATTCATCAAAAGGGTGGCCCCAGACAATACTTTCTAGCGTGTCTGGGGCCGGTCAACTTAGCGTCGGATTCCTCCGCGACTGGTACTGGAGGAGCCCAGTTTTACCGGTAACCTCAACATGTTGAGGTCTCCTTGCTGCTGACAATGCACTCAAGCCCGGTCACTCCGAGTGAAGGGTAGTTGCCTGAATGCGGATCGGTTGATGCTTATGACGGTGGTGGGAAGGAACACTGTCGGAGTCAAAAAAAGCCCCGCTCTCTGGAGGGGGGCTTTTTGAAGTGCGGTTAGAAGTTTTTCCGCGTATCACTCAAGGCCCCCGCAATCGCAGGTATCCTTGGCAAAGACGACGGAGATAAGCATGTGAGTCATTGCGCGCATCGTACCCCCGGTTGTACTGCTGTCAACAAAATGCTGAAAACAGCAAAAGAAAGCCCTAAAAACGGTAGACAGACTGTGAAATTTACTTATCATGCACTCACTTCCGGGTGTCGGTGACATGGAGTTACCGGACCGATGGGAGTGGCACGAGAAAGGATTGGTGCCGTATGTACGACGAAGATGATGACCCTGTGGCATGGCTGGAATCATTGGAGACTCTTGTCTGGAAGCTGAGAGAATTGGGATGCCCGCGTGCTCTTTTGGTGGCTGCCACACGGCAGCAACTCAAACGAGTGAAGATGCTCGGTAAAAATCCCCTGCTCACAGTATCCGGGAGGTTAGGATCTCAATGATGGCTGTGTCCGTACTCATCCCGTCAATCGCCGTCCCGACCACGATTGGTTAGGACGGCATTTTTGATTCCGTTCCGCCGATATTCCGTTATTCTTTTGCCATGTCCAAACTCCGCCTCTACAACTCTCTTTCCAAGCACGAAGAAGATTTCGTTCCCCAGAACGGAAAGAACGTGAGCATGTATACCTGCGGCCCCACTGTGTACGGCCGCCCGCACATCGGAAACTATTCCAGCTTCCTCATGGCGGATTTGCTGCGCAGATGGTTAGAGGTGAGCGGACACATTGTGCATCATGTAAAAAATATTACCGACGTCGGACACCTGGTTGCAGACGCTGACGAAGGCGAAGACAAAATCGAGAAACAGGCGCGGGAAGAGAAGACGGATCCGCTTGCGATTGCACGGCATTACACAGAACAGTATCTGGCTGATGAAGCATTGCTGAACATTCTCGAACCAGAAGCGCGCCCGCGTGCCACAGAAACGATTCCGGAGATGATTGAGATGATCAAAATGCTCATCAAACACAGCCACGCATACGAGACGGAAGACGGTGTGTATTTCGATGTCACAAGCTTCCCCGCATACGGAAATTTATCCGGTAACACGCTCGACAATATCGACGCCGGATCACGCGTGAAAGTCGATGAAAAAAAGAAGCATCCCGCGGACTTCGCGCTCTGGAAAAAAATCACCGGAGCAAACGCGCATCACATCCTGAAGTGGCCGTCTCCGTGGGGTGAAGGATTCCCGGGTTGGCACATTGAGTGCAGTGCCATGAGCAGAAAATTTTTGGGTGATACGATCGATATTCACACCGGCGGCGAAGACAATATTTTCCCGCATCACGAATGCGAGATCGCGCAGAGCGAGTGTGTCACACACCAACCCTTCGTGCGCATGTGGGTACACAAGCGTCGCATCGAAATTGCAGCGGAAGGGACCCTTCGACAGGCTCAGGGTGACGGCGACGGCGCCGTCAAGATGTCAAAAAGTCTTGGCAACGTGTTAAGCATAGATAACATTTTGCAGGAAGGCTTCAGTGCCATGGATCTGCGCTACTACCTGCTGTCCGTGCACTACCGCACGCGCCTGAAATTTACGTGGAAGGGTTTGGATGATGCACGCAAAGCGCGCACGAAAATTACGACCTGGATGCAGGACATTGATGCACGCATTGTAGGGGCGACGCGCGGCGACGCCCCGGCCGATACAACAGATGATCATCATCACTGCGACCATCATGCAGATGAGTCAGAAACACTCAGCAAATTGTATGGAGATTTTCGTGAGGCAATGAACAGCGACCTGAATACTCCCGCAGCTCTCGCAGCTATTTTTGAACTGATGTCCTGGGAACGAAACCAGAAAGAATTGTGCGCCGATTCGCTTGCGGATTTGCATATGATTATCACCTTCATCCGTCACACATTCGGCTGCTTCGATGCGGAGAAAAATGACGAAGAAATTCCCACTGATGTGCAGGAACTTTTGAATGAAAGAGCAGATGCCCGCACAGCAAAAAATTTCGCGGAATCGGACAGATTGCGCGATGAAATTTTGAAGAGGGGATTTGTCGTGAAAGACACGTCCGACGGACAGGCTCTTTCGAAGGCGTAAAACAGCGAGAATCAGGAAAATTGTTAATTTATCTTGTCATATCACTGTCTTGAATCTAGCATGCAGGGAGCAGTGTAAATTCTTACACTGTGTAGTTGTTCTCTGTCATTCATGGAGGTAATGAACGATGTTGGTACTCACAAGGAAAGTTAACGAGGAGATCTTAATCGGAGATCATATCCGTATTAAGGTCATAGACATCGGTGCCGGTCGAATCAGGTTAGGGATCTCTGCTCCTCGCGATGTAACCGTCCTTCGGGACGAAGTACGTCGTGATGGTGATGAGGTCGCTATCGAAACGACTGCAACCGAAGTGCCACCGCCGCAACCCGCAAGACGTTCTACGTCTCGCGGTCGAGGTCGTGGACATCGTGATGTTTGGGTAAATCCCAATCTTCAAGCGACACCTCGGTAGCCAACACCATTCCAGAAGCATGATGCCGATGGAACAACACTTCTTGAGAGATATGTACACGGTTGTACGTATCTCTCAAATTTTGCATGCGCGGGCTTATCCACACTCATTGTGGATATCGCTGCATTTGTATGAGCCTTTTAGCCTGTTTGTATGGCAAAAGTGACCGCAAAGTCAGGTTTTCTGTACATATTTTGTGAAAAATGCGGTGTTTTACGGATGTTTGAAAATGATTTGTCTATTTTTCTTTACATCAGAGAGAGCGAAAAACGAGGGTTTTAAAGTGACCTTAGAAGCGTTTTACATCTGTATCCGGTATCTATCAGCCTGTTTGCATCAAAAGAGCGTCAAAATGTGTGTTTTTGATGATTGGCTTGATAGGGGATGTATAGGGCATTTATAGACTGATTCTCGGAATCTTGTTGAAAAACGGGCCTGAAATGTCAAGAAAACTTACTGAACCGCTAGTTTTCTTGACACGTTTCTTCGAAAAAACCTCATTCCCACCACAAGAATCAAAATTTTCAACATCGAATTTCACAGAAAAACGACACATCACTACAGCAAAACCGCTGGAGAATTTCAAGTGCGATTGTCAATTTACACTCTTTTGTGTGTGCAAAATGACAAAGAAAAAAGGGGATCTTTCGTAACACCCTCCGAATCCGGACGTTTAAAGGGATGCACGGAAGTTGTCGGTGGCTTGTGCCACTCAGCACCTTCTCGGTAGTATCTCCGACGGTCCCTCCCAGACAATTTTGGGTTGGATCTGTGCACGGATCCTTAACACACCGGCAACCCGCCCCGCTTCGCGTGGTCGGTCTCTCCACATTCTTCTTTTCCGCACTCCTCACGGAGCCGGATATGACTTCCTTATATATAGGGTCACGGAAGAGTCGTGTTCCCCCGTTCGGTTTTAATCTCGTCGCGTTACGGCGCCTGTCGTATCGGTGGTGTCCCTCTCTTTATTTTTAAGGAGGCGAGCATACGGAATATTTTCCGTCCTTAAGCTCCTCTCAACACAGATGCGAACAGATCATGGATTCCCGAACCGGTTCCCCTCACTTTGTTTTTATTTCTACAAACTTCTCTCATCTCTATGGACATTTCTCGTATGAAGAAATTGTTCGCCGGAGTGTCTGCTGTTGCAATCTCGCTCACCCAGGTTGGTAGCGTCTTTGCTGCATACAGCGATGTCCCGGCGGGAGTCTGGTTTGAAGACGCGGTTGATGCATTTACGGATGCAGGATACCTCGACGCTTCCCAGACCCGCTTCCGCGGTAGCGACAACGCTAACCGTGCGGAGTTCACAAAGCTCGTTGTTGAGCTGAATGGTGGTATTCTCTCCACCCCTCCTGCTGTCGCCAGCTTTGACGATGTCAAGGCAGGTGCATGGTACTACGGCTACATGGAAGAAGCCGGTAAGGAAGGTTGGGTCAAGGGTGACAACAACTGTTACGGCACCCACCCATGTTACGCACGCCCAAGCGCAAACATTAACCGCGCTGAGGCTGCAGCCCTGATCGTCCGCGCTTTCGGCCTGGACGCTACGGGTGACGCTGGCTCCTTCGTCGACGTTCCGGCAGGTCAGTGGTACACATCTGCAGTGCAGACTGCAGCTGACCACTGTGTCCTCCAGGGTGACGACACAACGGGCCGCGCTCGTCCTTCTGACTTCATGAACCGCGCAGAAATGGTTGTGATGCTTCACCGCGTCGACCAGAACCTGACGTTCGGTGTTGATTGTGGAATGGATCAGGTAACGACACCGGCTATCCGGTCCGTCACCGCAACCGCCACCAACATGCTTGAAGTCGACTTCAACGTTAGCCTCGATCAGACCGCTATGGTCGACGCTGCTGCCTACATGATCTCCGGCGATGCCAAGATCACCGTCAGCTCCGTCAAAATGCTCGATGCTTCCTCCGTTGAACTCACCCTCGCAACCTCCACGGTTGCAGGCGGCCGCTACACCCTGTCCGTTGAGGACATGGAGACGGCTGACGGCGACATGTTCTCCGACACCATGGACTTCACGGGTTACAGCCCGATCGTCCAGGGTAACGGTACGCTCGAAGTCTCTTTGGCTTCGACGAACCCGGTTGGTGACACGGTTCCCCGTGGTGCAAACGGTGTGGTCATGGCTTCCGTCGACCTCACTGCTTCCTGTGACGACTCCGTTACGATCAGCAACTTCACCGTCCTCCATGAGGGCTTCGGTGATTCTTCCGATCTTGATGGTCTCTACGCCACAGTGGACGGCGCTCGCGTGAGCCGCCGCCGCACAATCGACTCTCAGAACCAGACGTCTGACATCCGCTTCATCACACCGCTTGTGATCGCTGCATGTAAGACACAGACAGTCGATATCGTCGCTGACTTCAACTCCAGCGCTACGGTCTCCGCCGAGCACAACCTTTCCGTTGAGCTCCCGACAGACCTCCTGACCAACGCTAAGAAAGTTCAGGGTAACTTCCCGCTCCGCGGCAACACCTTCAAGGTTGGTGCTGTGACCAGCGGAAAGGTTACGGTCAAGTACCGCTCTGTTACCCCGAGCACACGCTCCGTTGGTGACACTGTTGCTGTTCTTGGTCGCTTCGAAGTGAGTGCAAACTCCGTCGAAGACCAGACAATCTACTCCGTCACCCTCGAGCAGAACGGTTCTGCTAAGGATGGTGATGTGACAAACCTCAAGGTCCGCCGCTCTGACGGTACAGTTGTGACAAACACTGTCTCCGCTCTTGTTGGTGACCACGCTACGTTCGTCTTCGATCCGCCTTTGACAGTCCTCCAGGGTGACCAGATCACCCTCGAAGTCGTCGGTGATATCGTCGGCGGCGCAGGTGAGTCCGTCCAGCTCCAGTTCGAAGAGGATTCCGATCTGTTCGCAGTCGGTTCCCTCTACGGTTACGGAGTCAACGGTCAGCTCTACGGTTCCCAGATCTTCATTGATCCGACAACCGTTACAACTTCTTTGCCTGGTACAGTCACGATCAAGGCTGGTGAATTCACCGTCGAGATCGATGGACCGGTTCAGCAGAAGTTCACCCGCACACAGAACAACGCTAACCTCGCTAACATCGTTATGACGACAGCAGGTGACGCAGTTGACGTTCGCTCTTTGTACCTTGCAATCCAGGGTCAGACAGCAACAGGTGCAGGTCTCGCTGCAAACGGCAGCACGTTCGCAAACATCAACGATGTTTTGAACAACGTCCAGCTCCGCAACTCTAAGACAGGACAGTCCATCTCCGGCGTCCGTCTGACGACCAGCGGTTCTGACTTCAACACTGGTTCAGCTAGCACGTCTACGTACCAGATCTACCGCTTCGACGACTTCACCGTACAGGGCCAGAACACCTGGAACCTGAACGTTGACTTCATCGACAACGGTTCTGGCAACCACCCGAAGAGCGGTGACCAGTTCCGTGTTCACGTTTGTACCACCCCGTTGACGAACACGTCCGGCGGTACGAACTCAGCTGGTTGTTTCGCAGGTCTTGGCTCCTTTGATGCTACGACCGGTACGACCGCTTACAACATGGATGTCCAGGGTCTGACGACCGGTGACGACGTCTCCGACGTTCGCCCGGGAAGCACCCTGACCGGTAACTTCCAGCGCATCGCTGCTCCGACCTTGAACATCGCTGTTCAGGATATCGGTGGCTCTGACACCGCTGTGAAGAACTCCAAGAACATCACGCTCCTCCGCTTCCAGGCTCGCGCCGGTGAAGCTGAAGACGTGCTCTTCACCCAGGCTATCTTCCGCGCACAGTCCGGTTCTCTCCTGAACGGTCAGAACTACGCTCTGTGGGTTGATACCGACGGTGACGGTGTCGTCGACACCATCCTCCAGAAGGGTGTTGCAGCCCAGGGCGGACAGGTAACCTTCAACGACCTCGCAGGCGGTGGCTACGTCATCCCGGCTGAGGCTACGGTTATCTTCGAAGCTCACGCTGACATCGCTTCCAACCTGACAAACGATGATCTCCGCCTCGCATTCGATACGGGATCCGCTCTCAGCTCCTACATCGAAGCTGAACAGGTTCAGAACGGTTCCACGCTCTCCGGAATCAACACGTTCTCACCGACAGGTGCAGACATTACCGGTGACTGTGACACGAACTGTGATATCACGGTTAACATCGTCTTCTCCAAGGTTTGGGCTCTCGTAAGCCAGGGTGACCTGTTCGTGACACGCGACCAGCAGCCTCGTTCCCGCCAGCTCCTCGGTGGCGCTCTCGGTGACGAAATCCTGCGCTTGCAGTTCCGCGCTCAGAACGAAGACGTTGACGTTACGAACCTCCAGTTCAACTCTTCCGGTTCCACCGCAACAAGCGTTGACCGCCTCGAGCTCTACAAGCTCGGTGCAACGACACCGTTTGCTACGGCTACCACCGGTGGTTGTGGATCTGATGACGTTCTGACAGTCAACATCGGTACAACTGTTTCGACCGCTACGACCGCATTCTGTGCCTCTATGCAGAGCCAGCAGCTTGTGATCAAGGATGGTCAGAACCAGATTGTGACCGTTCGTCCTCGTCTGAAGTCCGATGAACAGGGTGCAACGTCCAACCAGAACATTCAGTTCTTCTTGACGAAGCAGCCTGTCTCCAACAACGTGACGGGTTCCGGTGCTGTTCGCGCACGTGGTTTGCAGTCAAGCAATAACCTCACCGCAAACAACCAGAACGCTTCCAATGAAGGAGAAGTCTTCATCGGTGTCGACACTGTTACGTCCAACGCTAACATTGCCGGTTCCATGAACAAGTCGGTTCTGTCCAAGATCACATCCATTGCTAACGCAAACCCGGATGCTGACAACACGAACGTTCCGACAGGAATCTCTCCGTTCGGTCAGTTCACCTTCACAGCTGCGACGAACACGAACACCCTCAATGGTCTGAACAAGGCCACCCTGTCCGGTGTTATCTTCAACGTCAACGCTACAAGCGTGATCATCGACGGTTCGACCTTCAAGTTCTATAACAAGGCAGACTCTTCTAACAAAGTAACCTGTGTTGCTCGCAACACAGCTGGAACGGTCGTTGTAACGAACGCTTCCGGTTCCTTGTTGGTTGACTGTCGCGGTCTCCGCGGAAGCGTTGTTGATACACGCATTCCGTCTGGCGCTAGCATGACCTTCGTCCTCGAAGGAAACATCACCAACTCCAAAGTTGGTACGTCTACCTCGGGTCTCCAGGCTGCTATCCAGGACTTCACTTCACTCTCAGCTACATCGTACGGTACCGGTTCCGGTAACTCGCACATTGACTGGGCTGATGAAGACACTGCTGCTCAATTCTTCAAGTGGATTGAATACGGTGACACATCTGTGAAGTCGACGAGCTACAAGAGCTAATAGTCGAAACACGAGTTTTAGGTTCCTAGTGGAACAACCAAGAGGCTCCCTCGAAAGAGGGGGCCTTTTTGGTATCTGTTTTATTTTGCATCCGGTTCGCTACACTCGGTGTATGTTGTCGTTTCTTCGCGATAAACATCATTTGTGGGAATGCGTTCTTTTGTGTGGTGCGGGAGTAGCCGGTCTGCGTTTGCTTTTTTTAGCTCTCTCGCGGGTGTTCTACGAATTCCAAGGGGGATTTGAAGGGGACGGGCACATTTATATGGCAGTGGGACGCGGTATTTTGAATGGTCTTCTTCCGTATCGCGATCTTTTTGAAACGAAACCGCCTGGTATGTTTGTCATCAGCGCGGCTTCACTTGGATTGTTTGATAGCATCGCACTCGGCACTGCGCTACAGGCACTCATCACACTGGGATTGGCATGCTGTACGGTTCTGGGTGCATGGATCATTCTCCGTCCCCGTCTGTCGTCAGATAGTGGCCGTCTGGTGCTTGTCCTCTCTGTTGCTGTCGCTGCTCTTCTTGCGTTCTATGCATCTGTGCGAAGCGGCGGCTTTCAGACAGAGTCTTTCGGGGCATTCTTTATAGCTCTCTACATTCTTACAATTCTCCTTGGGAAAAAGCGTACAGGATGGCTCCTGCCCGCCTGTGCCGGAGTGGCAGTCATGATTGCGTCGGGCCTGAAGGAACCCTTTCTGCTTGCCGCCCTTGGTGCAGCTCTTCTCTTTTTGTCCGGATGGCGCGAATGGTGGCGACTGTTTTTTGTGCCGTTGATCATTGCGGGTGCAGGCGGCGTTCTTCTGCTTTTCCTGTGTGGATGGTGGGATGCATACATCTCGGTCTATCTGTCTTCCATGTTCGGACAGCACCTGGCCATTTTCGGACCAACCTGGTTCCGGGCTTTCTTCCTGGATCGCCTATGGACCGATCTGACATCATTCGCTCTTCCTCTGGGGGTTTTGGCCGCAGCTCTCTTTTTGAGCTCCTGGTGGCTGTCTATTGATGCGGGAAGATCGAAGAGACCGATGATCGCCTTCGGGCTATCGGTTCTTGCCGCCGTCATCACCTTCCTGGTTGGCAGGTCTGTCGCGATTCATCTGCTAACAACCGGTACAGCCTCCGGAAGTGTATTTATGGCGGTTGTATGCATCTTTGCCACAGGTCTCGGTATCCTGGCGGCGGTGAACATCGGTTTTCTTGGGAAACAGGACGGTTTGTCCGCAACCGCAGGCGCTGTGCGCCATCTTGCTTTCCTCTACCTGCTGATACAAACGATCGGCATGGGCGGTGAATTCGTGGGACATCACTTCGGTTTCGGCGTTCCCTTTTTCATGGCACTGATACTCCATTTTTTCTTTTGTTTGGCTTCCAGGCATCAGGAAGGGGATACACGCATGCTCTTCCCTGTTGCTGCCGGTCTTGTGCTTGTCACTCTTTTCCTGCCCGGCAGGGAAGATGCTGCGCGCCTGGAGAGTTTCCTTGCAAGCGAGCGCTCTTTGCAGGCGGCCGCACGCTCTTTTGATGCAGTGCTCGATAGCTGCCAGTACGACCGCTACCTGATTGTGGGGGAAGTCCCGGTTGATATCTGGGCGTACTCGCATCATTCGCCGCTGGGCCCCGCTTTTTTCCAGTATGCTCTCAACTATCCTCTCGACTGGAAAAAGCCCGATCCGTTTTTCATCAATTCCCATCTGGAGAATCTGCAAAAAACGCCGGTTGTGATTGTGCCGGAAACAGGGGGCCGGCCGGTACCCGATCAGATAGTCACATATGTGTCAGACACCTTTACGCCGGTTCCTCCTGCATGTGCCGGTTCAGGAGTGTCATTGCCCGGTGCAGTGATGCTCTTCCGCAAAGGAAACTGATTATCCAAGAACGCGTCTTTTGAGATGCAAAAGAGAGCGGACAAGCGGCTGCAGGATGATTTCCTGTTCCGGTGGATAGGTAACCACAATCCCGCCAAACTTTGCCTTAAAGTCACTGATGCCGGCCCAGGGATGACGCGAGCTTTCGGCTTTCGGCTTTCGGCTTTCAGGATCTTCTACAGGTGGTGCAATGCCCAGGAGATCATATTGCGTGCAGCCGGCTGCCTTGCAGTGCTGTATTGCCTGCCATTGGAGCAGGTAGGGAGCCATCAGGGCTCTGTGGGTGTAGTCCGAAGCGCCGTAGTAGTAGATTCCTGTCTTGCCGTAGACAACACCAATCAGTCCTGCGACAGGGGATGATGAGCTTTCGGCTTCTAGCTTTCGGCTTTCAGGATAGGCGAGAAGTAAGAAGCTCCCAGGTATTTTTTCAAGAAACTTCTGGTACCGTTTTGTAGATCCACCGCTGAAGCCATCACGTTTTGCCGTGTCTGAAGCCATTTTTGCATATGCTTCAACATCAGTGGATTCTTCAATGCGGATGCCGTTTTTCTCCGCCACTTTCATGTTATACCGGCCTTTCTGATGCATCTGTTTCAGAAGATCATCATCACTCAGCGTGAGATCCAGCATGCGTGTGGCCTCTGGTTGCTCGTGGCGCTGTGACGAATGAATGGAAAATTGAAAATTGAAAATGGATAATTCTTGTTTTGGAGAGAGATAGATACTTAGGCATTTGTCTTTTTTGGCATCTGCCACAATCACAGAAAGTAAATTTTCCATTATCAATTTTCCATTATCAATTACAGGCCCAAGAGGGCCGCGCTGAATATCCCACGTCGAAAACCCACCTGTTGTCCTATCTATCACCACCATTGCAGAGGCATGCACAGCATCATCAGAATCCATGTAGACGCGTACCTCTCTACCCAGGGCTTCCTGATACGCTTTCCACTCCACTGATTGCCACAGCGTGCCTTGCGGATGTTTTTTGACCCATGCGTCGTAGAGCGCAAGGTCTGCGGCCGATGTCAGAAGGCGGATAGCCATCAGACAAAGTATACCCGAATTATGGGCGCATAATTCTTGATTCCCACTGTATGTACCCTACTATAGAGTCTTAGCATTCCCCTCAATCTTATGTCTCACACACTGCCTCAGTTGCCCTACACCTACGACGCCCTCGAACCGCACATCGATGCCCGCACGATGGAGTTTCATTACAAGAACCATCATCAGACATATGTCGATAAATTGAACGCCGCGCTCGAGAAGCATCCGGAATTGTTTGAGAAGTCAGTCGAGGAACTCGTCGCCGATCTCGATATGGTTCCCGAAGACATTCGCCTTGCCGTCCGGAACCACGGTGGGGGACACCTGAACCACAGTTTGTTCTGGGAAATCCTCGCATCCAAAAAATCTGAGCCATCTGCAGCACTTACTACCGCCCTCGAAAAAGCATTCGGCACAGTCCAGGATTTTAAAGTGAAGTTTTCGGAAAAGGCTACCACGCTGTTTGGGTCCGGTTGGGTCTGGCTGGTATTGGACGGCAAAGAACTCGCAATCGTCACCACGCAGAACCAGGATAATCCTGTCACCGATGGCAAGACTCCTATCCTCGGACTCGACGTCTGGGAGCACGCCTACTACCTGAAGCACCAGAATCGCCGCCCAGAATACGTTGCCGCATTCTGGGAGGTGGTCAATTGGGATGAAGTGAGTAGGCGATTTGCCGAAGCCCAATAATTGCATATCGAGCTTGCCCTGAGCTTGTCGAAGGGTGAACGGGGACGAAGTCTCGCGCCGGTTTGCGGAGGCTCAGTAATATCCGTTCAGGAAATGGGAATTTGCAATGAATAGGCACCCGGGTTGTCTTCCGTGTGCACTTTCATAACGACCCGATATTGCTGTCCGCTTGTCAGTGTCTGAATGCGTTCGGTGATGATTGGCGATTCTTCTGGAGTGACCCTTGCCTGAGGTGTGCGCATTCCGGGTAAGGCCGCAATAGTATCGCAGTCAGGTTTGCCGCAATATTTGGTTGATGCATCCGGCGTTTCCTGACCGCAGTTGATGCAGGAGCCGCCGGAGTTACTGTCGGTGTCGGGAGAAAAATGGTTCATGGTTTCATGAGAAAAGAAAATAAAATAGTGAAAATCAGGCGTTATCGGGACCTGGCATGCCCTGCAATTGAGTTTCCAGCGTTGCCTGTTCGCCTTCGAGGACTGTTGTATGTTGCTCTCCATTTGCGACTCGATCGAAGACTCTTTGTGCTACGCCGGATATAATCTCCAAAACAACATCCGGGGTGCCTTCTAGTACATTAATAGGAAACGGTACTGCATTCCTTGGATGAGGCTCTGAAATATGAAAATACGTGCCACCGGTTACAAATGCCATAAGTTTGCCGACTGCATTTATGCCCCTATGGAGATTTGCATGAGTAGGCTCAGGGTGACTTGCAAGAGGGGCGTTCTGCGTGAAGACTTGAATGTGGCGTTCTATGGTTTTCATAAAAAGAAAGGGGAAAAGAAAAAAGAAAGAGTGCCGCTTGGGAAGGCGGCTCTGCTTCAGGGTTTTTCTGTTTCCCGTTTACGCAGCCAGCCACCTTCCCGCACTAAGGGAGAGAAGGAGAAGGCCGAGGAGCTGGGAGGAGATAATCATGATGTGGAGAATGGTGAGAAACCGGAGTGATACAAAAAGAGCCTCGTCCGGGAAGGGGGGGCTCTGCATACGTTCACAATTTTCCGTTACGCAACAAGCCGCCTTCCCGCAAGAAGCAGGAGGTTAAGGTTGAGCGTAAGGGAGAGGAATTTCTTCACGGGCGCACTTTAGACAGTATTACTAAATGTGTCAACAAGTGCGCCCGTTGTACGCTCAAGCCATTGCAGGAACCTTATGTAATTTTTTCGCAATCTCCGTGAGCTTGTGATCCGCATTGCCTTCTTCCTGAAGCGACGCATCCAAAAGCTTTGCGACATCGGTAAAGCCAAGCGTTTTTGCGTGTTCACGCGCACAGCCGTACGCTGCCATTTCATAGTGTTCCACACGCTGGCAGGCTCCTATCAGCGCATCATCTTTCACGCCGCTATCCATCTCCCCATGAAGCACATGCTGGCCTTCTTTCAGTACGCCGCCCATGCCGTCGCAATGAATGCGTTCGGGTTTCATGTCCAGCAGATTGAAACAATCCTCCAGGCGTGTGACTTGTGTTTCCGTTTCACGCAGATGTTCTTCAAGCGCCTTTTTCAAATCGAGATCCGTCGTCTGCTCAATCACTTTGGGCAGTGCATCCAGTATCTGATGTTCTGCGTCGTACAAATCTTTCAGTTCATGCGCGAGGAGTACGTGCAAAGACGGAGCATCGACTTTTCCGGGGTGGAGGAGGGACATAACGGTAGGGGTTAGGAATTAGGAAGTAGGGGATTGGGTTGTTGGTTCATTGGTTATGACGAGTGAAGAACGGGTTTCTTTCGGATTTTCTCGCATAAATGAGCCTTTGACGGATGCCAAGAAGCCTTTACAATATGCCGCTTCTCTCCGGAATTTTGGGGAGGAGGATGGTCTTTGGAAGCAATGGTTATACTGGCTGCGGCTACGTGTGCAGACTTTTTCTGCATAGGCCGCCTCAGTCAGTTCTCAGAAAAATGAAAATGAAGAAGTCGCTCGTTGCGACAGGCATGGATTACAGGACTGATGAGGAAAACTTTAACGAGGAGAAGTGCATTATGGGACGTCCAGTAACTTTGTTTACCGGGCAATGGGCAGACCTCTCGCTTGAAGAGGTATGCAAGAAAGCGCACGCATTTGGCTACGACGGTCTGGAGCTTGCATGCTGGGGTGACCACTTCAGTGTCGCACAAGCATGTGGCCCAAACGGAAAAGCCTATTGCGCAGGACGCAGGGAGATCTTGGAGAAGAACAACTTGCAGGTCTTTGCAATCTCCAATCACCTTGTTGGCCAGGCAGTGCTCGACAACATCGACATTCGTCACAAAGCAATCGTGCCAGACTATGTCTGGGGAGATGGCGATCCGAAAGGTGTCCATGAGCGTGCCATTGAGGAAATGAAGAACACGGCACGGGCTGCGCAGAATTTGGGTGTCAGTGTTGCGAACGGTTTTACCGGCTCAAGCATCTGGCACCTGATCTACGATTTCCCGCCGACTCCCAAGCAGATGATCGACGACGGCTTCCAGCTCCTGGCTGATCGCTGGAATCCCATCCTCGACGTGTTCAGAGACTGTGGGGTGAAGTTTGGCTTGGAAGTCCATCCTACGGAAATCGCGTTCGATATCTATTCGTTTGAAAGGAGCGTGAAAGCTCTCGACAATCGAGAGGAATTTGGCGCCAACTTCGATCCCAGCCATTTGATCTGGCAAGGCGTCGATCCGGTCGAGTTCATCCGTTACTTCCCCGATCGCATCTACCATGTTCACATGAAAGATGCGTCGCTGACCTTGAACGGACGGTCTGGCATCAACAACAGTCACCTGCCTTTCGGCGATCCTCGCCGCGGTTGGGATTTCCGGAGTGTTGGACGAGGCGGTGTGAAGTTTGAGGAGATTATCCGCGCCCTGAACGCTATCAAGTACACCGGCCCGTTGTCGGTGGAATGGGAAGATATGGGCATGGACCGGGAAGCGGGCGCGAAGGAAGCCTGTGAGTTCGTGAAGAACGTTGACTTCGCACCGAGCAGTCGCTCGTTCGACGCGGCGTTCAGTGAGTAGAATCACTGTTGCTGCCATTCTGAAAAACTATTGCCAACATCGACTGGCCCCTCTCGCTTTTGGGAGGGGCCGGTTTTTCTATGCATATAAAACCAACCCAGGCGGACAAATGCCGTCTGGGTGGTCGATGTCACTGTTTGCTCAGCAATTAGTGGCTGCCCTTGCTGCTGCCGTGAACCTTTTTTGGCTCGGGTTTGCGCCGCTTTGCAGGCGGCCTGGCGATGCCCATTGCCGTGACCTTCATGATGACAGGATCGCCGGCTGAGGCGTCATTTTCATCGTTCGCATCACCCTCTTCCTTTTGGTCGATGAGGATGCGTGTCAGGGCTTTTTTGTTGTACCACTTCCAATACACTTCCTCGGCCTCTTCGTTGGTGAGGGAGATATAGGTTTGCTCATTACCCATGTCCATAACACCAACCAGCCAGACTTCCCGTCCGCGAACGTTGCACTTCTGTCGTACCACGACCTTCAGGGGTCCGATCACATCGACTCCTTCTTCTTCCTGCTTTGGCTTCACCTTTTTTGAGGGATGTTTTTTCCCAGTCGACTTCATAACCATGAGTGTTCTCCTTCTGGAATCCTATACTGTGCTGTGAACCAATTTCATCAGCTATTCATTTCACTACTACTTCTTTTTGCTTCCTTTTCTTTTCTTAGGTTCGGGCAGATAGATTCTGCTGATTTTGACAATGATCTTCATCCGTTTCCACCTTCGACCTCTGTGGTCGACGTGAAAGTACGGAACCAAGATCCGAATCCTGCGAATATGTTCCACTTTTCTTCTCGCGCGCTTTTTCTTTACATCCATCGTATGGTCTCCTTTGGAGGGATTGCCGAAAATGCGAAACAGCGACAAGTAATATAATACAATATTATTAATATAAAGCAATACCATTGACCCACGTCAAAAAAACCGTACAATTCCCCGGTCAACAGCTGGTTTCGATTGAGTATTGAGCGCTGCCGACCCCATCATCTTTTTGATGCATGGCGGTAGCGGCAGGGCTGTTTCCTTGTTATCCACCTTTTCATTCTCCTCTCTATGGCTGCAAAAAAGTCCGCAAAGAAAGCATCCAAGCCAGCCAAAAAGGCTGTTAAGGCTGCTCCTAAGAAAAAAGCCGCAGCAAAGAAGCCCGTCAAAAAGGCTCCTGCTAAAAAGGCTGCTCCCAAAAAAGTTGCACCCAAGAAAGCTGCTCCGAAGAAAGTTGTAAAAGCAGCTCCTGCTAAAAAGCCCGCTCCCGCTCCGAAAAAGGAAGCGCCGCTTGCCCGCCGTAGCTCACAGAGCGAAGGTGGGAAGGCTGAACCCAAAAAAGTCGCTGTTGTGGCAAAAGTCGCTGCACCGGCTAAAAAGCAGCAGGATATTCTGAAGAAAACCGGCCCGAAGGCTGCGTATCAGCTGGATGTGGAGGATGGCATTCTGCCGAATATTATCCCGCACCTGCAGCCGCCTTTGGATAAGGTGCCAGATTCCATCAAGAATCTCCCGGCGTACATTGCCGCGAAGAAGGTGATTGAAGGACGCGTGTTCATTGTGGATGACCAGGGTGTGTCCCACGTGCCGTCGCTCATTGAAATGCAGCTCGAAAGTTACAAGTGGTTCCTCACAGAAGGACTGAAAGAACTCCTCGAAGAAATCACGCCGATTACGGACTTCTCCGGCAAGAAAATGGAACTCCGTATTCTCGGCCACACCTTCGATGCGCCGAAGTACGATCCGGAAACCTGCAGCCGCAGAAACCTGACGTTCGAATCGGCTATGAAGGGTCACGTGCAGCTCATCAACAAAGAGACCGGAGAAATTAAGGAACAGGATGTGTTCCTCGGCTCCATTCCACTGATGACCGACAACGGTACATTCATCATCGGGGGTATCGAACGTGTTGTTGTCCACCAGCTTGTGCGCAGTCCGGGTGTGTTCTTCTCGACCATGCCGGATTATCCGAAGTTCCACGCTGCAAAAATCATCCCGAAGCGCGGTGTGTGGCTGGAAATTGAAACGGACCGCCGTGGAGTGATTACCTGCAAAATTGACCGCAAGCGCAAGATTCCCATCACGCAGTTACTGCGCGTCTTTGGTTACACAACAGAAGCGCAGATGATGGATCTGTTCAAGGATCTCATCACGGAAGAGCATGACTTCATCCTCAAGACCCTCGAAAAGGACACGGCAAGCACGCTGGAAGATGCGTACCAGAGCATCTACCGCCGCATCCGCCCGGGTGACTACGCAACGCCGGAGAACGCAAAACAGCTGATCGACAGCCTGTTCTTCGACTTCAAGAAGTACGACATGGGAACAATTGCGCGTTACAAACTGAACCGCCGCTTCAACGTGGAAACACCCAGCGACGAACAGCACAGAGTGTTCCAGGTTGCGGACTTTATTGAAATTCTCCGCGAACTCATCCGCCTGAATAACGGTGTCGGAACGCCTGATGATATCGACCACCTCTCTAACCGCCGCGTCCGTTCCGTTGGTGAACTTGTGCAGAACAAGTATCGCGTCGGCTTGGTTCGCACTGAGCGCATTGTGAAAGACCGTATGACTGTGATGGACCTCGAAACCGTCACCCCGACCCAGCTCATTAACTGCCGCCCGGTGACTGCTGCCATGCGCGAATTCTTTGCATCATCACAGCTGTCCCAGTTCATGGACCAGACCAACCCGCTGTCCGAACTTGCGCACAAGCGCCGTCTGTCTGCAATGGGTCCCGGAGGACTCTCCCGCGAGCGCGCATCCTTCGACGTTCGCGACGTGCACCCGAGTCACTACGGACGCATCTGTCCGATTGCGACGCCGGAAGGACCGAACATCGGTCTTGTGGTGCACCTGGCAGGTTTTGCCCGCGTGAACCCGTACGGATTTTTGGAGACGCCGTACCGCGAAGTGAAGCACACCGTCGACCTCGATGTTGATGCTCTCAGCGGCCGTATCCTCGACGAAACGGTGAAGGATGGCCGCAAGGTCATTGCGAAGGAAGGTGACACAGTCGACTCAAAAGACCTGGCACGCCAGATTATTTCCCAGCTCAAGAAAGACAAGCGCGACACCGTTCAGGTCCGCGCATACGCATCCGGAAAAGTGATCTTCATGGATGCCGAACAGGAGCGCCGTCTGGTTATTTCCCAGGCGCAGGAAACAGGCACACTGAGCCCTCTCGGAGAATTCATGGAGCCGCGCGTCTCTGCCCGCAAGGGTGGTGAGCCGACGCTCTCCCACGTCCGCGATGTCACGCACATCGACGTGTCCCCCAAGCAGATTCTTTCCATCTCCACATCGCTTATTCCGTTCCTCGAACACGACGACAACACGCGTGCATCCATGGGAACAAACATGCAACGCCAGGCTGTGCCGTTGGTGAAGCCGCATGCGCCGCTCGTCGGTACGGGTCTGGAAGGACTTGCCGCACGCGCGTCGGGTCATGCATTGCTTGCAGAAGAGGATGGTGAAGTCACGTACGTCGATGCCGATTCCATCAGCATTGTGTACAAGAACGGACGCAAAGAGACCTACAAAATGAAGACCTTCCAGCGCTCGAACCAGGGAACATGTTTCCACATGCGCCCCCGCGTTATCCGCGGCCAGAAGATCCACAAGGGTCAGACGCTCGCAGACGGATCCGCAGTGGAAGGAGGTGAACTCGCGCTCGGACAGAACCTGCTGGTGGCCTACATGTCCTGGCAGGGCTACAACTTCGAAGATGCCATCATCATTTCTGATCGCATTGTGGAGGAAGGCTACTTCGATTCCATTCACATCGAGAGCTACATCACAGACGTGCGCGAAACGAAGCTTGGCCCTGAAACCGTCACGCGCGATATCCCGAACGTCGGTGAAGGCAAACTGAAGGACCTGGACACAGATGGTATTGTCCGCATTGGTGCAACCGTTCACGAAGGAGATATCCTGGTGGGTAAGATTACCCCGAAGGGTGAAACCGAACTGACGCCGGAAGAGCGCCTCCTGCAGGCTATCTTCGGAGACAAGGCAAAAGACGTGAAAGACAGCTCACTGCGTTTGCCGGGTGGAGCCGGTGGAAAGGTTGTGGACGTCCACATTTTCGACCGCGCAGCAGGAGACGAACTCCCGACAGGCGTCATGAAGCAGATTGAAGTCTTTGTGGCCCAGACCCGCAAGACGCAGGTGGGAGACAAGATGGCCGGTCGCCACGGAAACAAGGGTGTCATCTCCCGCATTGTGCCGAAGGAAGACATGCCGTTCATGGAAGACGGAACGCCGGTCGACATCATCCTGAACCCGCTTGGTGTGACATCCCGTATGAACATCGGACAGATCCTGGAAACGCACCTTGGTTGGGCGTGTCAGATCCTCGGAATCAAGATCGCAACGCCCGCTCTCGACGGCATTTCCCCGGACCAGATCACCGGATTCCTGCAGGCCGCAAACCTGCCGGAGGGTGGAAAGGTCCAGCTGATTGATGGTCGCACAGGTGAACACTTCGCACACAAGACCACCGTGGGAATGGTGTACATGTTGAAACTGCTCCACCTTGTGGAAGACAAGATTCACGCCCGCTCGGTGGGTCCGTACTCTCTCGTGACCCAGCAGCCTCTCGGAGGAAAGGCACAGCACGGAGGACAGCGCTTCGGAGAAATGGAAGTGTGGGCTCTTGAAGCCTACGGTGCCGCGTACACGCTGCAGGAAATGCTGACCATCAAGTCCGATGACGTGATCGGCCGCTCGAAGGCCTACGAAGCCATCGTGAAGGGTGAGACCATCCAGCGCCCGAGTATTCCGGAATCCTTCAACGTTCTTGTGAAAGAACTCCAGGCACTCGGCCTGAAGGTCGAACTCCTGAAGTTCAAGGACGAAGTGGTGCCGGAGGAGCGTGCTGTTCTTGCCGCTGATGAAATCGAAACGGTCGAACTGGCCTCCCGTGTGGACAGCGAAGACCTGGAAGACGGCATGCCGGTGGGAGACAAGATTGCGGAACTCAGCGAGGAAATCGCGATTGCAGAAGGCGAGACAGACGATGAAGTGATTGCTGCTGTGGAAGAAGGAGAGGCGATCGACGAACCCGGCGATGCAAAGACGGAGATGGAAGAGGCAGTCAGCGAGGAATCGTTGAACGACGCGTAAGAGTATTCAAAGAAAGCAGGTGTTCTATGTAATAGTAGAACGCCTGTTTTTGGCTGTAAGTAAATAAAAAATCGATTATCGACTTTTTTCCGATCCGTTGTCCCGCCCGCTCCGCATCGCTGTGGTTTTACGATAGAGACATTCATTTCTTTCTCCCATTTTTATGTTCAATGTGAACAGAATCACTCTCCTCGGGAATGTGACCCGCGATCCCGATGTCCGCGCCGCGAAGTCGGGTCTCTCCATCACCAGCTTTGGTCTTGCGACCAACCGCACGGTGAAAGACGACCAAGGCAAGTCGGCGCAGGAAGCGGAATTTCATTCTCTGGTTTGCTTTGGCGGCCTTGCGGATTTTTCCGGCAAAGCCATCAAGAAAGGCTCACCACTCTACGCCGAAGGCCGCATTCATACCTCCAAGTTTCAGACGAAGGACGGGAAGGATGCAAGTAAGACCGAAGTAATTGTGGAGAAGCTGGTGCTGCTTTCCTCCAAGAAAGGAGAGATTGCACCGGAGGTTGCGTGACCGCGGGTGGTTTTATTTTTGACAAAAGGGGCGTCGGGAAGGCGCCTTTTTTGTAATCCCTCTGGGGGCCTTGCCAGGCGGGCATTCTTTTTGGCCGTGCCCCAAAAAGAATCAAAAAGTGCGGTCCGGGCTGACCGCATCTCCGCTGACCCCTTCACCCCCCGGGCAGCCGGACTCCACCCCATGAACGACGACGAACCCTCATTTTCACTTCGTGAAAATGTTTCTGGTGGAACTTCTTTTTTATTATTCTCCTTCGATATAGCAATACACAAAACTCCCCTCTCCCGGGGCGTCATGTTGGGCGGCAGGGAGAGGGGGCGGGGGTGAGGAAAAAACAGGCGTTTCAAAATGTGACGCCCAGCTCCCTTAGTAGAAGAGCTGGGCGTAGAGTCACAGGACGAGAGGCGGCGTTACCGGGGGGTGTAGAGCGCGGAATGGACGGTGATATCGAGTGTCTGTGCTGGCTCGATATTCACCTGTGTCTGCTTTCCGTCGATCATCAGAGTCACGGTGACTCTTTTGTCCGACTTGCTGCGTACGATGAACGAATTCCCATCCTGCCTAAGTTCGACGTAGGGGTCAGTACTCATGAGCGATCTGCCTTTCTAGAGTTCCTGTGGTGTCACTAGCAATATGCTAGTATTGAAAATATATAATATTTATATAATTATGTCAAATATAGAAATCCTCTACATTTGCAAAATGACTACTTGCACATACATTTTTCCAGGGTGTATGATCGTTCAATCATTAGTATTTTCTCTTAACTTTTATGAAGTCAGTGAACAAAGTAATCTTACTGGGGAACGTCACACGCGATCCGGAACTGAAGGCTACGGCCAATGGTCAGTCCGTCGCCACTTTCGGGCTTGCCACGAACCGCGTGTGGAAAGATCACACCGGGGAGAAGCAGACACTTGCTGAGTACCACAACCTGGTAGCCTGGGGCGGGCTGGCGGATTTTTGTGCGCAGAATATCCGGAAGGGGAAGCCGCTCTATATAGAAGGCTATCTGAAAACCCGCAGCTGGGATGGGCCCGAGGGATCGAAGATTTTCCGTACCGAAATTGTGGTCGAGAACCTGGTCCTCCTTGGCCCTCGCGATGGCATGGATAGCATGCATCACGATCTGCCCATGGATATGAACCAGGATCATCCGATAGAAACCCCTGCTGCACCGCAGACTATTATGGAAGGGGAGATTCCGATGGCGTGATTTAGTAGCCCATCATATTTTGAGCTCGCACAGCTGCAGCATTTGTTTTGACCGATTCAGACAATGTAAGCAATGCATTAACCCCCTTTGTTGCGCCGTATTGTGCTGCGGCAACGGCAGCATCAACTCCAGACCTGGAAGCATCAAGGACACATTGATGAAATTCGCCTTTTACCTCCTGCCCAAAACTCCATCTGTTTAATGTATGATCTGCTTGATCTAAAAACGGCTGTACTTCGGGATGTTGCAATATGTTGACCATAGATGAGGAAGAAAAGTGAAGTTATTTATACGTATTGCTCTGAAAATGTCAAAATCACTTGTATTCTGACTTATTTTGACAAATTAATGAAAT
The DNA here is from genome assembly GCA_964533375.1 of uncultured Candidatus Peribacteria bacterium. GTDB lineage: Bacteria > Patescibacteriota > Gracilibacteria > Peribacterales > Peribacteraceae > CALREJ01. The sequence continues at coordinate 3,923 of CAZHLW010000002.1, read as the reverse complement.
AATGTATTAATATAAGGCAAACAACTAAGGATGTTATCAGGGGATTGAACGTGTGTTTGCACGGTTCCTTGATAACATAGGCTTTCTCAATGTAAGGACCAGAAGAATGCTCGTCTCAGTGCAGTGGCTCAAGAATGTTGTCCGTGGTTTTGCTTGTAGCAATTCCTCACCAAAAAAGCGGCAACCCACATCACACTCTTTCACACGAATTGAATGCCTTGAAGATCGCAGCATGCTTAGCGCATCGATTGTCATCACCCCCGGTTCAGCCCAAGTGGCGGAGCCCGGAGACACGGTCAATGCGCTGCACTTCGATTTCAAAGGAGCGCCGAAGATCACGCATCTCGACGTTGGAACGACGCCCGGAAGCACGACAGCTCTCACCGATCTTCATTTGTTCGCAGGGACGGTCGACATTGGGGTCGACATCAATAAGGCTGAATGGAAGTTGCTCAAGAGGAACGGCGGAACAGTGAGGGGCACAGTACCAGAGGATGCTCCTGACGGAGCAACCTTCCAATACATTGTGTCGGCTTTTACCCCACTGCGTCCGCGTCAGAAGATTTCAGTGAGCGGAGGTCCGGCGTCAGTCTTTACTGTCGACAACCCCGTGGAAGTGACTGTCCTCCACCTGGAGATCAACGGTCCTCCTACGACCAGTTTTAGTCCGGACACGAACGACGTCAATTTTGCGAACGTCACCTATGACACCACTGGAAATGGTGTCGACGTGCAGAACATGTTCATCGCTTTTGAATCGCGCGACTCGTCGGACGGTTCACTGATAGAGAACGTAGAGGATTTTATTCACAATGTGGATATACGGTTCACCTCCACAGGTGCCGTCATCCACGCGGAGTCACCGATTTTGTACGAAGGCCTGGTCGTGTATAGCGTCCCGGATTTTGTCCTGATCGGCGATGGTACATTTCAGATTCTCGGCGACCTCACCGGCCCGCCGGAACCGAATCTGCAGCTGCGTGTTCACGTTGTGACCGCACAGGAGGGAACAGTCAACATTGGCGGACTTACGGGTCAGACCAATGCGTTCAACCTCAAGGCGGTCGACCTCGACACCGGTGCGGTAGTTGATGTTGAACCGGGCGGAGTCATCAATGGCAATTTTCAGAAGGTGGTCCAGCCGGAAGTGTTCATCACAGGAAAAAATATTGGTACGACCAATACCGCTGTGAAGAATCAGGAGATTCTGCTCTATCGCTTCGAATCATCTGTCCCGCAAGGGGCGGATATTCTACTCACGCAGTTCATCTTTTCGGCACAGGCAGGAAGTCTGCTGAACGCAACGGACTACGAATTGGATGTGGATACGGACGGTAATGGTACTGCGGAAACAAGATTACAATACGGCGTGTCTCCGCAAAATTCTCAGGTGACATTTAACAATTTAGTCGGAGGAGGATTCGTTAACCCAGTAGGCGGGACAGTAGTGTACGAAGTTCGTGCGCGCGTCGCATCATCACTGGTGAGCGATACGTTGCAACTCAAGTTCGATACGGCAAATTCGGAAGTGGTCCAAGCGGAAACGGTGAGCACAGGCTCGCCGCTCTCGTCGGAGCAAATTCACATCACGACCGCACCGTCGATCTTGTGGCATCTTCAGTCGCAGGGAAATCTGATTGTTATGCCGGATTTCTCGGCAATTCAATCCGAGTACCTGTTGCCGGGTGCAAACAATACGATCATGAAGATCCGGCTCCGTGCCGAGTATGAAGACATCGCGGTGACGCAATTCGTTGTGTCACTCGACAATGAAGTGCAAGGTGAAGACGTGCAGTCCGTGAACCGGGGGCATCTCTATCGCCTCGGCGAGACGGTACCTTTTGCCGCTGTCACAACGGCGGCCGCAGGAGGCATCAACGCTCAGGGGTTTTACACACAATTGCTCGTCACGATGAATAACAACGAACTCGTTGTCCCCAAAGGACAGGATGTCGTTGTCCGGTTTGTGCCGGACGTTATGACAGACGACGAAGCAGGCCAGTCTGTCTCTGGCGAAATCATCCGGGCCAATATCATCAGCGGCTTTGATTTCAATCCGATTGAGGCGCGGGGGGTTACGTCCAGTAACCAACTCGACCAGAATACCGGAGCAGCAGGACAGAAAGGGGCGATCTTCATCGGTGTTGAACCGGGCGGTGGGCCGAATTTGCTTTTGGAAAATGTGGAGAACACGGTGGCGATGGTTGAAGTGACCAGCGCAATCGACGCACATTTTGGACAGGCGCCGGCTCTCCTTCAGACGGGGTTGCTCGACCTGCTCTTCACTCAAGTTCACGTCTTCGGGAGCAACAGCTTCTTAAACGGGAGGAACTATCTGGTCATCGATGACTATGCGGTCGTGGTGAACACTCACAATGTTGCCATCGACAGGACGTCAGGCAGACTTTCAAATGCTGCCGATCGTTCGACGTCCGTCGCGGCAACGCAGGTATTGCAGTTCGAAGGGTTCGATGTGTTCCTTTTTGAAGGCTTGGAAGGAGGTGCAGTCGATACGCGTATTAACGACGGTGAGACACCCACGTTTGTTTTCACGGTGAATGTCACGGATAACCAGGTGAACGAGAACGACATCGCCTTTATCTGGGGTGCTGCCGATTTTTCCAGTCTGGGGTTTGGGTGGGTCGATAGAGATGCAGTGACACATGTGTCACTGCGCGGAACCGACCTGGACGATGACATTGCCGTTGGGCAAACGTTCGGTCGGCCCGCAGTGGCATAAACAGTATTTTGGTTCTACCAAGACTGTTACGAGAAAACCTATTACAAACCAAGGAGCTCCACCACCCCACAGCGCAAGCAGGGGTGGTGGTTTTTTGTCACATACGAATGAAAAGTAGTTTTTAAAGCACTTATAGGTAAATTCTCATTGCTTTCTATTTCCGTATCCGTCTTTCGGGATGAGGGTGATTGATGTCGTTCTGACTCTTCCAAAATCGCCTCTATTCCTTGAGCACAAAATGTACTTTTTGTCCTTGACCGGTCCATTTTTCCCTATAGAATCCCTCTACTCTATGTTGCTTCGCGACCACCCGTAGGATCAGCGTTTGTACTAACTTTCTGATTCTGCGGGTGTGCGTGAGCCACCCGCTTTTTGTTTCTGGGAAGCCAGAAACAGCTTCGAAGCTTGTTGTAGGGTTTGCACCTTCCTTCAAGAGTCATCGCAGCGGACGCTTTGCCCACCCTGCTCGTTGGAAGCATCGGCTGACATGCATCGAACTTCTTCTCAAGTTCGATACATACTGTAAAGTTCAATTTAAAATTCAATCTAAAAAGATGATCATTACCCTGTTTTCGTGACAACGTTGTGAGCATATTCTGCCCGCTACGTGACACGTGAACAGTACCCTTGAACTCTTGTAGTTCAGGGACAAAAGAAAAATGTTACTCAACGCATCACACGGATGCCTCGAATCTGCATTCCGACGAAGGACGTAGTCAGCTGCGATAAGCTTCGGTCAGCCGCTAGACAGGCTTTATGAACCGGAGATCTCCGAATGGGGCAACCCCTTGAGAGTTATGTCTCAAGACCCTGTGTTTACACAGGGAGGTCACTCAGCGAATTGAAACATCTTAGTACCTGAGGAAAAGAAATCAAATCAGAGATTCCCTAAGTAGTGGCGAGCGAAAAGGGAACAGCCCAAACCCATAATTTATTATGGGGGTTGTAGGACCTTCAACATCGACTGTCTTTCTATAGACGAACGTGCCTGGAACGGCCGGCCATAGAGGGTGAGAGCCCCGTAGGCGAAATAGAAAGCAGCGTAGGAGGACTCCTGAGTAAGGTCGGACACGTGAAATCCGGCCCGAATCCGGGTGGACCACCACCCAAGGCTAAACAGATGCAGATATCAATAGCGGATAGTACCGTGAGGGAAAGGTGAAAAGCACCCCGGAAGGGGGAT
>CAZHLW010000001.1:919744-971496 GCA_964533375.1 uncultured Candidatus Peribacteria bacterium | reverse complement strand
CAGCTGATGGTGGCCTCCTCTCTGGCAAACCTCAATGTGGATGAGCAGATCCAGAGTGAAGTGCAGAAGCAGGTGTCTACCATCAAGAGTTATGATGCTGATATCCAGAGTCTGCAATCTGAACTTGATGATCTGAAGAATCAGCTCACTCTCCTCAAGAGTCAGACAGGTTCGACAACCATCATCACAACCACAGGATCAAGCCTCGCTGCAGATCTCACTGCTGCCACCCTCATACTCGAAGAGACATTGGCAACCGGTGGTGATGCGAGAATCGGTGGTGATCTCCACATTGATGGAGCATTGATGGCTTCCGCACTCTTTGTGCCGAATGGTCTCACCATTGATGGAGGAACAACCATCACCGGAACAATGACATCGACATCGGTACATGCAACATCAGGTGCTGTCATCGATGGCATGCTGACCGTCAACGGAAACATCAAAGTGAACAGTGGATCGATTCTGTTTGATTCGGGGGCAACGATTCATATGGATCGTTTGATTGTCGGCAACAGCGTGCTCATCCTCGGCAATATTACGATTGAAGGTCTGGCTCGCTTCCTGGGAGACGTGGAAGTCCATGGTGAACTCCGCGTGTCCGGCAGACAGGCTGGTACTGTCACCATTCCCGCAGGATCAACCGGTGTGACCGTTCAGTTCTCAACAGGGTTCACCGCAGTGCCGGTCATTACTGCTACGCCGAATGACTTCATTACCGGTGCATGGCGTGTGAAGCCGGTCATGTCTACAGGCTTCACCATCGAATTCGCAACCATCCAGACTATCGATGTCTCCTTCTCCTGGCATGCACTTATTGGCTTGGGGCAGGGCTCAACCGGAATTGCATCGAAGGTGGGGGATACCTCCATGATCTTCCCGATAGCCTCCGACAATATCCCGGTCTCAAGCGACATGTACTGGAACGCCTGTATCCGTTCAATCGCCATCTTCGATGCAGACGGAAAGCCGCACTCCTGTGCGAGATATCATGAAGACTACACCTGGACACAGCCGGATCTGCACATCGACTTCCTGTGGAACACGGCTATCACTCCTCCTCTGCTCCATCTCCCTGATGGATATACCGTAGAAATCACCGAAGATGCAGCAAGTATCCTGAGTGCCTTCAACATCGGTGATGCTGACCACAGCGATCAAACATCCTCTGCGTCTTCCTGGGTATCGTCGGAATCTTCGGCATCATCCATCAGCGAAACATCTGCATCCTCCGAAAGTTCGGTGATGTCTGAAGCAGTATCGTCGGCATCCCTGGAATCCTCGGCATCATCAGAATCCTCTTCCGTTGAACTCGTCATCGAACCGGCAACGACTGAGCCGGAAGCATCTGCTCCTGTTGAACCGGTCGCTGAACCGGAGACGGAACCTGAGCCTGAACCGGAGGCTGCACTGTAAATTGCCTCACTCCTGGGGTTAAAGTTCAGAAGGCAGGCGCCTGTCGGGTGCTTTATTGCAGATTTTCTTTGTATAACAAAGAGTCTTGTCATCGAGGTCGATGGAATCACCTTCCTCTGTCTCTCTAAAATTAAGGAAGCATGCCCATCATAGTTCCCTCTCCCGCGGCAAGTGGTTGGGGCTGGGAGAGGGGCCGGGGGTGAGGCAGCTATCCAGTTACAGCCTCTTGCATGATCTCCATCTCTTCCTATACTTAAGTCCTTCTTCTGTCTTTCCTCACTCTCCCCATGAAACCACGCGTCATCATCCCCATCGTTCTTATTGTCCTCGTCATTGTCGTCATCGCTCTCGATGCCCAGCGCCGCCAGGCGAAGGCCGAGCTCCAGCAGATGTCTGTCAAACTTGATCAGCTACAGGGTGGCAACACCGCAGAAAACCAGCAGCGTGCCAAGGAAGTAGTCGAGAAGGTCAAGACACACATGGAACTCGACACTACTGTAGAGCCTACTGTTGCAACCATCATCGATATTGAAAAACTGAAGGCCCAGAACCCGTTCTACAACAAAGCAAAGAACGGCGATTTCCTGATTGTCACCCAGAGCCGCGCAGTGCTCTACGATGCAGGCGCCGATGTTATCCTCGATGTCATTCCGGTTCAGCTGGAAGAGACGCCTACAGACGATACAAAGCAATAACACACTTTTCCCTTTGTCTTCTACAAAACAGCCCCGGGGTACTATCAGCCTCCCGGCTGTTTTTGTGTGGCCGGCAGCCATCTTATTGATTGCCATTGGTGTCTGCCTCGGCATTCTCTTCCTTACCATTTTCCGCTCTGCCAATCACACATTCGTGTTGCGTGAGAGTGAAAACGCGGAAGTGCCCACCGTCACCATCGACGGCTACCGCGATGGCGCACTTGTCGGCACAACACACAGGACACGTTTGATTGTGGGCAATACGGTTGCCGTTCCCGATGGCAGCGGCGCATTTGCGATTCGCAACAGTGTTGTCTCGCAGCAGACCGGGGGAGTACAGGCTGCTCCGGTCGGCACACAATTTGTCGCATCGAAACGCGGTAAGAAATATTATCCGGTCGGGAGCGCCGGTGCGGATCGGTTATCTCCGGCAAACAAAATCTACTTCCAAAGCAGAGAGGCGGCAGAAGCTGCGGGGTACACGCGGTGATCCGCGACATTCGGATTTCGTGCTTCGTATTTACAGCCGTATTCCAGGAAAATCTTTCTAAAAAGTATTCGATTATTTCGTGTATTCTCTGTTCTTCTACACAAGAAAAGGCTAGGCTGTCTCTATTCCTATGGCACCACGACGATCTCCGGGCAACAGGCAATCTTGGTTACTCAGCATGCTCCTCTTTGTAGGGCTTATCATGCTCTCTTTCTATTACCTGAGCGCCCCTAACCGTGCGCAGGAAGAGAAATATGCTAATGCCGATGAAGTGCCTCTCAGCGCCATCACGCAGGGGTATAAGGAAGGAAAGTTTAAGACCATCACCATCCGCGACAACAAAGTCTTTGCCGAAACCGGCACCGGCTATGTGCAGTCGTATAAGGAAACACTCGATACCGTCAGTCAGCTCGGCTGGAACGATCCGGAAAACGCCACCATCGTCACGGTCGAAAACCGCGAAGCAACCAATATGCTGATGGCGGCTCTGCCGGATCTCCTGCTCTTCATCCTGATAGTCGGCGGAGTCATCTGGCTGTTCCGCGGCATTGCGCGCTCCCAAAACAGCGCGCTCTCGTTTGGAAAATCCCGTGCCAGAGTGGCTGACCCCAAACAGGTAAAGACGCGCTTTAAAGATGTCGCCGGAGCCGAAGAGCCAAAAGAGGAACTGGTCGAAGTAGTCGACTTCCTCAAGCATCCGAAGAAATACATGGAAATCGGTGCCAAAATTCCGAAAGGCGTTCTCCTCGTTGGTCCTCCCGGAACCGGTAAAACTCTTCTCGCTCGCGCTGTGGCAGGTGAAGCAGGGGTGCCGTTCTTCTCCATTGCGGGTTCGGAATTCGTGGAGATGTTTGTGGGTGTGGGAGCGTCGCGCGTGCGCGATCTGTTCATCCGCGCCAAGCGCAATGCCCCGTGCATTATTTTCATTGATGAAATCGATGCCGTCGGCCGCCAGCGCGGAGGTGCGGGATTCGGCGGCGGACATGATGAACGCGAACAGACCCTCAATCAGATCCTCACGGAAATGGATGGCTTCGAACAAGGTACAAATGTGATCGTGATGGCCGCCACCAACCGCCCCGATGTGCTCGACAGCGCACTGCTGCGCCCGGGCCGCTTCGACCGCCACGTCTTTATCGACAAACCCGATCTGGAAGCCCGTGAGCAGATTCTGATGGTCCACGCCCGCAACAAGAAAATGGCAAAGGGCGCCGATTTCCTCGCAATCGCCAAACAGTCTGTCGGTATGGCAGGTGCAGACCTGGAAAACGTGATGAACGAAGCGGCTATCTTTGCCGCCAAGCGCCGTCATCCTGCAGTCACACAGAAAGATATGGTCGACGCTCTCGAAAAAGTGAGCATCGGTCCGGAGAAGCGTTCACGGAAACTGAACCAGAAAGAGAAAGATATCACCGCCTACCACGAGCTCGGTCATGCCATTGTGGGTCACTTGTGTGAGGAATCCGACAAGCTCCACAAGATCAGCATCGTCTCCCGCGGCTCCGCACTGGGTGTCACCTGGTTCCTGCCGGAAGAGGACGTCTACACCACCAGCCGCCAGAAATTCCTGGATGAAATCTGCGGACTCCTCGGTGGCCGCGCTGCAGAACAGCTGATCTTTAAAGACAGCACCACCGGCGCCAGCAACGACCTCGAGCGCGCCTCCCAAATCGCCCGCAACATGGCCATGCGTTACGGCATGGATGATGACCTCGGTTTGGTCGTGTACGGTGAGCGTCAGGGCTCTGCAGCACTTGGTGCAGACCTCGGCATGAGCCGCAACTTCTCCGAAGAAAGCGCCAGAAAGATCGACATATTTGTCCGTTCCACCATCGACGACCAGTACAAGCGCGCAGCCAGCTTCCTGAAGCAGCACGAAAAGAAACTTCATGAATTGGCACAGGTTCTCCTGAAGGAAGAAACCATGACTGTTGAAGAATTTGTGGCGATTTTTGAAGGGAAGCCAGTTCCGCCAAAGAAGAGTACGAAGAAGGCGGAAGAGGAGTTAAAAGAGATGGATGAGGCATAAACAAACAGGAAGCCGAAGCCTCCTGTGTTGTTCGCTGTCCGATTGTCTTCCTCTTGGTCTACAGCAGACCAAAATAATGGAGTGCGGTAGCCACGGTGATGGCTAATCCCCATATCCCGAAGACAAGATACGAACGCCGCATCCTTTTGTGAGCTGCAATCGTATCTCTCAAGGCCATGCAGATAATCGATTGTTCGCCCAATGTTGTTTCGTAGGATACGAGTTGCTCCTGAACCGATTCGATGGATTTTTCTTCTTTTAAATATCCTTTTAGGTTCACGAGAAACATCGTCATTCCCAGCAGTAGTGACTGCAGATGATTCAACACGTCAGGGCCTCCATTTAAATGAGCGGACAGAAACAGTCCTTACCTTCCGAGGTAAGTTTAATCAAAATAGAATAAATGTATCATATAGTCAATTAATGGATTTATAGGCTAATTTGGGCAATTTTAGTGATATTGACATTAAAAAATAATATAGTATATTAATACTTAACTTTCCCCCTTCTGTCTATGGCCACAGCTGAATTGGTACAGGCTCCGGAACAAGATACAGATCTTGAAGAGCTTCTCGAATTTGCCAGACAAATACGTTGTCAGCTTACTATCAGGCAAATTACCAAACAGATAGTCGACGAGCAGAATGCTCTCAGATTAGGAGAAGGCAACAACTACTAAGCATATATTCCCTGTTGATCTCCGGGGGTTCCTTGCTTTGCCTGGGACCTCTGGATTTTTAGTATTCTTCCTCATCTTCTGCATCCCATTCTTCGTCCCGGGGGTCGGTTTCCTCTTCGTGTACCTCTTCCGGATTTCCTACAACATTCCACATTCTTTCTCCATAGTCCCGGAGTTCTTTGTAGAGCCCTGCTATTGGTGCAAGTCGGCCGTAATTCGGTTTTGCTTTTATATCGCCATGAAGAATGGCGAAAGCATTCGTGACTACCTGGACAATCACTGAAAAAACCGCTTTGTAATCGGTTCGGAAAAAATCAGGGATGTCTTCACAGCGTGTGATGAGTTCTGACAGTTCCGCTGTTGCTTTCCATTTATTAAATTTATAGGCCATATGAACGGCACAGAGATGCATTGTTTCCTGCAATACTTCCAAAGGTTCTGTATGAATATCAGGAATAAGTTGCACCACGCGTGCGTCGGCTGTGTCAGGTGGTCTGCCGGCATATTTGCCATCTGCTTTTCTTCCAAACACATCCAGCTGGATTTTTTCTGCCATTGCCATTCCTTGCGCCGATTCCATTACGCCGGCTGTTGTCAGTTGGTTGAGACCGTCTTTCCACTGCTCTGCGATTTGTGTACGCGTCCAATCAAAAACATCATTCTGCCAGGTATCCAATCTTTCCGGTATTTGTGAATACACACGTTTTTGAGCCCACTGATCAACAAAATCGGAATACTCCATAGTGTAATATTATTCATATAAATTTATTTTTGTCAATAATGGTGCCGTGGAGAGGACTCGAACCTCCACATCCTTGCGGATTCACGCCCCTCAAGCGTGCGCGTCTACCAATTTCGCCACCACGGCATGTGGTTTTCCCATAGAGAAAGGGCGTTGAGGGCTCAAAGTGTAGCAAGGATTTGGCCGGGGGCAACAGAGAAAAGAGGGTGTTTGATGCCCTCTGCCTCTTTTCTTCCGGTAAAAATGGATCAAAAACGATATTACCCCCGCATCTTCCGCTCAAACATCCCCGCTATTGTTGCCACTGCAATCGAGCAGAGGATCAGTACCGTTCCCATCATCAGTACCGGCGGACGGTCGTCTGTGGGCTGGGAGAGAATGATGGTTACTCCGCCTATGACCAGAGGGATAAGACTGAGTGCGCAGTATCTAATGGTGCGCAGGGACCGTATAGACGCTTGTGCGGTTTGCTGGCCGAGGACTTTGACGATGTGGAAGAGCGCCACAAAGAACGGGATGGAAGCGATGTAGGCGTAGGCCACCAGGTAATCATCGAAATAAATGTCGTAGAGGGACGTTGCAGTTGCGTTGACGCCTTCGACTGTGGGTTGCCAGAGCAGGAAAGCCAGAGTGCCAATGCCAAAGAGCACGACGAGTGCCTGGAGAAGGGTTGCGGAGGAGCGTGTCATAGGGTGATGGGAGAGAGGTAACAGCGGGAGCATAGCCCTGTATTTATCGTTTGTCGATATATTTTTATTGTTTTTAAATAGAAAGGCAAAATTAAGCATAAACTCTTGTTTTCTGCTGCAGACAGGCAAAATAGGGCTATTGCTAAATATATGATCTATTGGATAATGTACCCAGTTTCTTATTTTCGTGAGCAGCGCTTGTTGTTCATGTGAACAGGAAGTGTCGCTCATTCAAGCCATAGAGGAGTGTGAACTGTGGACGAGTTTGATTCGATTTCGCCGCTGGATTTCCGCTATGCCGATGACAAGATGCGGGACATTCTCTCAGAACGTGCGTTTATCGCATGGAAGCTAAAAGTGGAGTGCGCACTTGTGACGGTATTGCATGGACGCAGTATGTGTTCGAAAGCGATCATGGATGAAATTCATGCCGCTGCGAAACTGGTGACTGTAGAGGAGGTCGCTGAAGAGGAAGGGAGGACAAGGCACGACGTACGGGCGTTGGTCAATTGCCTGCAGAGCCGAGTTAGTGACGAAGCACGGCCGTTTGTGCATTTGTCTGCAACGTCCTACGACATTGTGGATACGGCAAATGCGCTGCGTTACCGTGCAGCCGTTGAGGATTTGTTGTTGCCAGCCATGCTGAAACTGGAAACTGAGCTGATCAAACTGACAGAACGTGAAGCAGGTACTATCCAAATCGGACGGACGCATGGCCAGCACGGCGTCCCGATCACATTTGGTTTTGCAACGGCAAGTTATGTTGATCGCCTCGGTTGGTGCATTGAGCATCTGCGGCCGCTTGCGAAACAACTGGTTGGCAAGTTTTCGGGTGCCGTCGGTGCATACAATGCGTCGAGCCTGTTCTTCAGTGACCCTGAAGTGTTTGAAGTGAGTGTTCTGGCAGAACTCTGTATTCCGCCTGCCGGCCACGCAACCCAAATCGTTCCGCCGGAACCCGTGTCTCGCCTGATGTCCGAAATTATCCGTGCAATGAATGTTGTTGGGAATCTTGCACGCGATATGCGGCATCTGCAACGGACGGAAATCGCGGAAGTTGCCGAAGCATTCGGGAAAGACCAGGTGGGTTCATCAACAATGGCTCACAAGGCCAATCCCATCAGCTGGGAAAACCTGGAGGGCGTTGCAAGGATGATGAGTGTGCGCCTGATGACTGTCTATCTGGATATGATCAGCGAACATCAGAGGGATCTGACGGCATCGATCTCAACTCGGACATATGTCGAGATCATCGCCTATGCAATTTACGCGATGGACAGAGCGGCGAGCACCGTCAGCAAGTTACGCGTGAATGCAGATGCTATGAAAAAGAACCTTGCCCTGACGCAGGGCATGATTCTGGCAGAGCCTCTGTATCTCCTGCTTGCCGCACATGGCCATCCCGACGCTCACGAATTGTCACGTACGTTGAGCATGAAGGCCAGGCAAGACGGGAAGCCGCTCATGGAAATCGCATTGGCTGATGATGTCTTCCGGCAGTATTACGACACAAAATTTACCGATGATCAGAGGAGGACTTTGACGGATCCTTGCTCGTACCTTGGTCACTCCAAGGAACGCGCGTTGAAAGTGACGTCCGACTGGAAGATGCGATTGAACATCACAGTATAAAGGGAGGGAATGGTTATGACTGAGCGATTCTGCCGTGTATCTTTAAGATGCACGGCAGTTTCAACATGTCTGCACCAGAAACAAAACCAAAGAATTGACAAATAACCTAAACATGACCGATACTTGCGGTATGGATGTGTGGAACACAAGTTCCCACTTTTTCGGTTTCCGATCTCTAACAATTAGGTAGTGAGGTTTTAGAACGATGCATGGAAGTGATACGGCCGTTTGTCCTAAATCGTCTGCTCAGAACACTGGCGAATCGGACAAAGGTGTCTTCCCGCTCTGGTGGCATCTATTGTATCCACCAGGTCTTGGTATTGCTGATCTCCATGAGGTTCAGTATCAAGCCGATCGTGCAGGAATGCCAAGAATTCCTATCTGGCAATTGCCTGATTAAATAGGAAGCACATTCATCTCTCAGTCCTTTTTCTTTTTTATGACTGAGAATTCCGGAGTGTACCCCTCGTGGTGCACTTCGGTTTTTTACGCACGTACTTTCGCCGCCTTCTCTTTTCTGATGATGGACTGTAACAACTTCTTTGTCTGCGCATGCTGGCAGGATTTGATGTATTCGTCGTAGGGCAGCGGGATTTTTCCGGTGACTATTTCCACCGTGTCGCCATCGTGCAGTTCGGTAGAGAGCGGATGGAAGCGGCCGTTGATGCGCACTCCGGTTATCGTGAGGGGATCAATGTGTAAACTGAGGCACGCGAAGTCGAGGGCGGTGGCAGGCGGGCGGACGTGGTAGAGGTTGTTGTCCGGATCAAACAGGACGATGTCATCTTCGTTGAAAGATTTGCGGAGTGCCTGTTCGAATTCTTCGGGCGTGTGTGGAAGCATCTTCAGGCTTTCCAGATTCCGGAACAGATTCGCGCGGGAGGGCTGGCTGTTCAGGGCGTAGTTCAGGTCCTTGTACGTTGTGTGGGACGCAATGCCGTTCTCGCATTCTTCGTGCATTTTTTGCGTGCGGATCTGGATTTCAATCGGCAGCACCGAGACACCCGGCAGGGGATACACGACCGTGTGAATGGAGCGGTAGCCGTTTTCTTTGGGTGTACCGATGTAATCTTTCAGTCTGCCCGGAATTGCGTGCATGGAGCTGTGGACTATACCAAGTGCGCGATAGCAATCTTCCTGTGTGGGAACCAGAATGCGCAGGGCCAGACGGTCTGTCAGCTTATCAAAACTGCGGTTTTTCAGGACCATTTTGCGGTACGTGGAATAGAGGCCCTTAATACGCTCATCAATACTGACCTCCAATCCGGATTCCCGCAGTTTGCTCGCCAGAAATTCGTGCGTGTGTTTCAGACAGGCGTGATCGATTCTCTTCCAGGTATCAAACTCTTTCCGGATTTTTTTGGCGATGCTTGGCTGTAGTTCCATAAAACAAATATCTTCCATCTGCCATCTCCACCTGTGGAATCCCAGTCGTCCGGAAATGGCGCTGTACATGTGGAGCGTTTCATGCGCGAGTTCCTTGCGGCGTTTTTTATCAAACCGATTGATGTGCCGGACGTCGTTCAGACGGTGGGCCATACGCAGCAGCATCAGGCGCGGATCTTCCATGAAGGCGCCGATCACCAAATCCAGATCATCACTATTTTCATCAATGTGCAGTCTGCGGAGCCGGTGCATGCGTTCCACAATCGCTTTCTCATCAGTAGTGAGCGGTGACCTTGTGAGGAGTTCTTCTCCATCCGGATGCACCAGAATATCGTGCGCTGTTGCAATCATCAGCATCGATTCGTCTTTGGTTGTTTCAGACAGAACGGTCGCCAGTTCGCGTCCGTGGGCCGCATATGTTTCTCCGCTGCCGCGTTGTATGTCTTTCAAATACCGCTGCGCGTACGCCTCTACTTTTTGCAGGCGCGATGAACGGGCCGTGGAAGGGGTGCGGGCAGTCATAACCGGAGGGGGATTATAGCATGGACTTGAACGTGTCCTCATCAATGATCTTCACCCCTAAACTGGTCGCATCCGCCAATTTGCTGCCTGCGTCGCTACCGGCCAGCAGGTAGTCGGTTTTCTTGCTGACAGATCCGCTCACTTTTCCGCCTCTCGCTTTTATCATCTCTTTGGCTTCCTCACGGCTTAAAGAGGGCAGCGTTCCGGTCAGGACAAACGTCAGATTTTCAAGCACCTGCTTGAGGGAACTGCGCTCCGGCTGCAGACAGACGACGCCCGCTTTTTCAAACTTGTGCAGGAGTTCTTTGTGTTCTTTCCTGCTGATCCACTCCGTGACCTCATGCGCCACCACGCCGCCTATTCCGTGAATCGATGCAATGGTCTCTTCATCAGTCTCGCTCAATGTCTTCTCAATCGCTTTTACAGGGATGGCGTGCATGGTGATGCGCGTAGCCTCGCCGCCAAAGAGCGACGGCTGCAGGCGTGTCTCTTTGCTATCCACCGCCACTTCTTCCACCGGCCACGCAATATGTTTTGCCAGCAACTCCGCCGTCTCGCGACCCACATGACGGATGCCGAGTGCGTACAAAAACCGGTCGAGCGGAATGCGTTTCGCTTTTTCGATTGCGGCCATAATGTTCTCGGTTTTCTTTTCTTTGAAGAGCGGCAATGTGAGTAAATCTTCCGGCGTCAGGAAGAAAATATCGGCACTGTCCTGAATCAGCCCCGCTTCGAGCAGTAGCTCCACCGTCTCTTTGCCAAGTCCCTCGATATTAAACGCATACCGCGATGTCAGGTGTTCAATGCTTTCCTGTTTCACACCGGGACAGTCGCGATTTGCGCAGTAGATAGCCACTTCTCCCTCGGGTCGTACAAGCGGTTCGCCGCACTGCGGACAGTTTTTCGGGAAATGGAATGCCTTACTCTTCTCAGGTCGCAAATTCTCCATCACCTGCATCACCTCGGGAATAATGTCTCCTGCTTTGCGGATAATGACCGTGTCGCCAATGCGTACATCCAGCCGTTCAATTTCATCAGCGTTATGAAGGGTCGCGCGCGTGACGGTTGTTCCTGCAATGTGCGTGGGCGTGAGGATCGCCACCGGCGTAATCGCTCCCGTGCGTCCGACCTGCAGATGAATGTCCAGCACCTGCGCCGTTTTTTCCTCAGCTGGGAATTTGTAGGCTCTGGCCCAGCGCGGTGCCTTTGCAGTTGAACCCAGATCGCGCTGCAGACGTCTGTCATTGAGTTTGATCACGATGCCATCAATATCAAACGGGAGACTGTCACGCTTCTTCCCGACCTGCTCAAACATCGTCTCCACTTTTTCCAGACCTGTCACCACTTTGTACTCCGTGCTGACCGGCAGTCCGTGTTCTTTGAAAAATTCCAGAATGGAGGATTGCGTTGGCAAATCAAACGCATCGGCGGCCACACTTCCCATCATGTAGCAGTACATCCGCAAATCTCTTTCTGCAGCCATTTTCGGGTCCAGCTGGCGCACCGTTCCCGCCGCAGCATTGCGCGGATTGGCAAATTTTTCGCTGTCTTCCAGATCCTTATTGATCTTTTGGAGCGCAGCCTTCGGCATATACACCTCGCCGCCAATTTCCAGATGCATAGGCGCCTCTTTTCCCGTCTTTGCATCAATTTCAAAAGAGAGCGGCACATTCTCAATAGTCCTCACGGTATGTGTGACATCCTCTCCCTCCACACCATTCCCGCGCGTCACGGCCCGCAGCAAGCGGTAGGTTGTTCCATCAGCTTGTTTTTCGTACACGAGCGAAATATTCAGTCCATCAATTTTCAGCTCCGCCACAAACTCAAACTGCTTGTTCTCCTCCCCAAACGCACGGCGCATCTGCGTGACCCAGTCTTCCAGCTCTGCAGACGAAAACGCGTCTGTGAGGGATTCCTTGGGCGTGAGGTGCATCACCTTCGGCAGACGTCCATCCAGCGGTGCCCCCACACGCTGTGTAGGGGAATCCGGGGTGATCAGATCCGGGAATTCCTTTTCGAGTTTAATCAGCTCCTGCTTGAGCGCATCGCGCACGTCTTCGGACACATCACTTTTGTCCTCAATAAAATACGCCTTGTTCAGCCGCCAGATTTCGCGGCGCAGTTTCCCGATGTGTTCAACAGCGTGTGCGCGGTCCATGGAAGCAGTGTAAATGCTTGCGGCAACACCCGAAAGTCGAGTTGTATGTGCATTTTTGGTTACGAAAAAATTTTTCGATCAAACGTCAATTGCAACTTATCTGTAATAAGGAAAGATACGGCACATTCTTCCCACCCCCACCAGTGACCAGTCCCCACGACCAATCCGAAAAAATCTACAAGCAGATTCTCGAACAGCTCGAAGAACTCTGGCTTCTCTATGCCGATACCGACGATGAAGAAGAAGATGAAGACGAAGGCGGAAGCGAGGACGACCGCGACATCGTAGACGCCATGGTTGAGGACGGTACCGAGCGCGGCATAGACGAAGAGTCCCTGGAGAAAGTCTTCAAGGCTGTGTCGGCTCTGGCAAAGAAAGCTCAGGATGCCTGAGCATTTGCTTGTGCCACCAGATCTTCGATCAGCAGTTCCACTGCGTTGAACAGTGTCTCTTCCGGCATCATGCATTTTCCTGCTTCCAGCTGGATTGAATTTTCGTACCTGTCTGTCCAGGGTATGTGGATGAAAGCGCTGCGCATTTTAGACCGACTCTGTTGGATAAAATTCGCTGTTTGGAACAGTAGTGCATTGCAGATAAATCCATCCGCATCGGTCGAAAGCTGTGTCAGGATTCTTTTTTCCTTCAAGAGAGCGTGCAGCCTTTCACCATCCGATTGCGCGAATACAAGCTCATCGGCTCCTTCCACTAAAGGAACACCACTTGGGTCCCATCCATCCGCATCGGGATACTTTCCATTCATGATGTTTTTGCCCACAGTTTCAATCCGCACACCTTTCACACTGGACGACAGCCCCGTACTCAGAATTGCCGTGGGTTGTGTTTCATTGATCAGTTTTTTCAGTATCTCGGAAGATTCTTTATAGGTACACCGCAAAATCTTCCCGATCACCGTATGAGATGCAATTTCCCGTCCATCGAAATGACGAACAATATCCTGTGTGGGATTGAACTCATACGGGCCGAACGGTTCAAAGCCAGTGAGAATGACGTTGTGCATACAGAGTGTCAGTTTACCAAAGTAACACCTTGTGCCTGCAAAGCAAGATCAGCAGTATTCAGCTTGGCGCAACATTGCTGTATCTTTCCAAATAAGCCAATCAGGCTGTTTTACCGCTCTCTGCTCCGCATATGCCCACATCTTTGCCCCACTCCATTTTCCAGAAAGCAACCGATGCCGGTGCGTCCGATGTGCATATTGCCGTCGGGTCTCCGCTGCTTTTCCGCATCAATGGAGATCTGGTGCCGCAGACCAAAGCAAATATCACCGAGTCCGAAGCATCATCATTCGTAAAAGCCGTCTTGTCCGAAGGAGACTTCAAGCGTCTGAAGGAAGACAAAGAAGTGGATGTCAGCTACGCCCTGAGCGATGGCACGCGCCTGCGTGTGAACTGCCACTTCGAACGCGGGAACCCGGGACTGGTGGCCCGTGTCATTCCGGAAGATATTCCCGACCTCGCCGCGCTCAAGCTCGATACCATTGTCCCGAACTTCGCACAGCACAGTGAAGGACTCATTCTCTTCACAGGCCCCACCGGAACCGGAAAGTCGACCTCCATGGCCAGTATGATCCAGTACATCAACCAGACCAGCGCCCGCAGCATTGTCACCCTGGAAGATCCCATCGAATTCCTCTTCCCCCAAGGCAAAGGCCTCATCCGCCAGCGCCAGCTGGGCCAGGACTTCCTCTCCTTTGCCGAAGCCCTCAAACGCGTCCTGCGCCAGGACCCGGACATTGTCATGGTGGGAGAAATGCGCGACCCGGAAACCATCAGTGCCGCCCTCACGCTGGCAGAAACCGGTCACCTCATTCTCGCCACCCTCCACACCCCCAACGCCATCCAGACCGTCGACCGTATAATCGACACGTTCCCGCCGTACCAGCAGCCGCAGGTCCGCTCGCAGCTCAGTATGTCGCTCAAGGCCATCATCGCCCAGCGCCTGCTCCCGAAGGAAGGCGGCGGCCGCATCGCGCAGCGCGAAATCCTCGTGAATACTCCCGCCAGCTCCAATATCATTCGCGATAACCGCGTGCAGGAACTCAAGTCCGTTCTCCAGACAGGAGGCGACAACGGTATGATCTCCTTTGAAAAAGATGCGAAGAGGCTGTTGAAGGAAGGGCTGATTAGTAAGGAGACGTATGAGTGGACGGAGATGCAGGAGTAAAAGCCCTATTTTTACTATAGTCTAAGCAAAATAGTCCAAATTGATGATTCAGCGATATAATAGATCTTTAAAAATATACATAAAAATGATATAATAAGAACGTGGAAATAAATAAAGAATCAAAGATTGAGCAGCAAAAAAAGGTCCAAGCGTGGGTCGGCTATTTTTTAGTCTTTATCGCGGTTGGTGTAATTATTGCAATATCATGGGTACTTTATACGTACACAGTTAGTATTTTGACTGATAACTTAAGAAAAAGAGAAATCGCAATTGTGCGAACCGCAGCAGTTCAATTTGATTATCGCGATCTTGAAAAATTACAGCAGCCGGAAGACTACAAACTTCCGGAATGGGAAAAAGTTGTTACACAATTAATTAAAATTCGTAGGAATAATACTGATATTGTTTTTGCTTATATTCTTAGAAAGAATCCCGAAGATCCTACAAAAATGGATTTCGTTGCTGACTCACATTCTTTAAATCCCAATGCAAGAGTAGATTTGGATGCTAATGGCCTAATCAATGATGGAGATTCATTGAATTATCCTGGTCAAATTTATGAAGATGTACCTGTTGAATCTTTTGATGCGTATCTTGAGCCTACTGCAAATAAAGATATTTATGAAGACCAATGGGGTTATTTGATTAGTGGATATGCACCGATTAAAGATGATAATGGTAAGACTGTAGCGATTGTAGCGGTTGATATTAGAGCCGACGATTTCACGAAGCTTACACGGCAAACCTTTGTTCCATTTGTGCTATTTATTACAGGTTTGATTTTCATTCTTTTGCTCCTCTCATGGAGTTTGATTTTAATTTGGAATAAGAGAATCGAATTAGTAACGGAATTGGATCGACAGAAGGATGAGCTTTTGGGTATCGTGAGTCATCAACTTGCTACCCCTGTTTCTTCATTTAAATGGTATCTTGAAATGATGTTGGATGGAGATATTGGAAAGATTACAAAAGAGCAAAAAGGGCATTTAGAAGCAATGCAAGCAATTACCGCGAGTCTTGTTGATTTAGTAGGAATGATTCTTGATGTGTCCCGTATTCAATTAGGAAGGATGAAAGTTGATAAGACGGAAACAAATCTGCAGGAATTCTTTAAAGAAATCATTTCTGTTACCGAGCCAAAAGCTGAAGAAAAAGGAGTTAAATTTGTAAATGAAATTGGCTCTGGCTTAACTAAAGGAGTTATTGATCAACGCTTAACAAGAATGACATTGGAGAATCTTCTTACCAACGCCATTAAATATACTCAAAAAGGTGGAAATGTTAATCTGAAGATTTCTCAGAAGAACAAGAAAATGTTCTGTGAAGTAAGTGACAATGGTTGTGGAATTCCAAAAGGTGATCAGGATAAAATTTTCGGCAAATTATTCAGAGCTTCCAACGTTAGAAACGTTACAGGAAATGGTTTCGGTCTCTTTGTTGCGAAAGGAGCAATTGAATCACAAGGTGGAAGAATTTGGTTCCAGAGCACAGAAGGGAAAGGAACTACTTTCTATGTCGAATTACCTTTGATCTAATTTAAGGATTCATTCTTTAGTCTGTTAGGTTCAGAGGTTTTATACAAGTACTCATAATATTCTTGAGCCGCCTTTTTTTCATCATTAGTCATTTTATCTTCTATGGTTTGTAGCAAAGTCGCAGCTCTGGTATCTAAAGCAGATACTAATCTCAAATAAGCAGCAGCTTTTACTAGATCCTTCTCAACGCCAACTCCTTCTGCGTAATAAAGTGCAATGCGATATTGAGATTCTTCATGTCCTTGCAATGCAGCGTTTGTGAATAACTGTGCTGCTTTCACATGATCCTGCGGTAAGGTATCGCCAATGTCATAAAGGTAAGCAACCGTGTATTCCGCATTGTCGTAGTCCTGCGCTGCAGATTCCAAAAACAACTCAACACCTCTCTCTTTATTTAAGGGTGCACCTTCACCTGTAAAATATAAATTTCCTAGTTCATATTGAATCTTAGGGTCTCCAGCTTTTGCAGCAACTTCAAGCGCTTCTAATTCGGGATTAATATCAGTAGCCTCATCTGTATCGGTTACAGATGGCGTGCAAGCTGTAAGTCCTAAAATTGCAATTAGTAAGAAATAGCGCATACGACAAACTTATAATTTTCTCGGATATTATCAATGTGATTATTTTAAGAATGATCTTATAAAATAATTCCTACTTCTTTTTCGTGGATAGAAGAATAATGCTATTGATTCCATATTTTTCCTGTTCAGGGGTTTGTGCAACTTCTAGAGTAGTTTCTTGTAAATCAAAACCTAGCTTTGGCAATAATTCATAAAAATACTCCTCTTTTACATACGCAGTAGGTAATTTTTGCATTTCACCACTGTACGATTCTATAGAATAATATTCAGTTTCTCTAAGCGCAGACAGAAAAAGACGTCCGCCACTATTAACACAATTACTGATGTTTTCCATTACACTGATCCACCCTTCTTTAGTTAAGGCCACTTCTTCCGCACAGAAAAAGCACCCAACAGCGTCATATTTTTTATCCTCGCCCAAAGGATTTTTTTCTAAAAGATTGCAGCGGCTAACCTCATTAATCAGAAATCTGACCAAATTCTCTCTTTCAAGAACTGATTCTTTGGAAACAGTCTTCTCTTCCATTGCCAAAATGGCTTTAGTAAAAACATCCCAATCATGCATTTGATCGCTTTCGTTCTTCCAAAATCCTACCTGATCTAAGTTATCTAAAAGATAATCAGCAACATCAATACGAGATACATATGGAGCAACTGGTAAAATATGATGAATAGTTGGTCCGCATCCTAAATCTAAGAAAATGGGCTTGTTCTTAATCTTTTTATATTCTCTTACTAAAAACTTTGCGACTTCGTATTCATCTTGTTCCACCTTTTCAAAGTAAGTTTTTAAGTATCTAGCAGGAAAAGATTCTAGGCTAATATAATCGAATTTGTCGTTTGGCTGGCTAAAATCCGATACAGGAATAGAGAGGTTCATTGGAAAAATGAAATCTGTTAAGTATATTATCCTTTAATTGATAGTTGTCAAATTTAAATTTCTGTGTTAAAATAACTAAATCATAAGTGCAACAGCCACTAGAGAAAATGCTAGGCCAAAAATTTGTCTAACTGTTAGAGCATCTTGAAAACCAAAAATTCCTATTGTGATTGTTCCAATAATGATCACCATATTTACTAAGCCCGAACTGATTGATAAAGAATTAGTTCTATTTAAAAGTGCAAACAAGAAATAACCAATTGGTGCTAAGTTAATTATAAGAAGTAGATAAAGCACTCCTCCGTTTCTGCCCCAATAAGCACTCAAGGAATCACAGATAATAAAAAAGCTTGCTGTGAGCAGAATTAAGAAAATTCTATATAAAAATTCCATATTATAATTATAACAATAAAGTTATATTTAGTCAAATATAGCTTTTGCTTCAAATGGGCCTAAAAGCACAATTTGCGCTTGAATAAATGTATTCATAAAGGAACTTTTAAAGTTGCTTCATTAAACAACTTTCAGAGTCATTAACCAGAGTATACACTCGTTTTGACCCAAAGACGTAGGCATTTCATGCCTGTTGTTAACCCGCCAATGCAGAAAGGGGCATCCATGCCTCGGTTCAAAGCGTTGTCGGGCAACCGTAGCGTCTTTGGGTCAGCCGACTTGGGTGCCCCTTTGTGCTCTATGCAAAAATGTTCTATCTGTAGAAATTCAACGGAAGAAAAGATTTGCGACCTCTGTTTTCTTACTGAATTAGAGAACGAAATTAAACCTTTATATCAAGAGATGAACACATCACCATTCAAAATTAAAACACCTAAAAAATCTTTTTTTTCTTGGATAATAAGAGAATTAAGAAAATCAAAATAAACTTAGTTGGCTTGATTTTAATATTCAGTTTTTCTCCTAATACAAGTCTTATGTACCTATTTAATAATTATTTGACAATAAATTATAAAAATGGTATTTTACCATAACCGTCTCAAGCTGACTTGGAGTCAGCAAAAGCGACGGGATTCTGATCTTTGTTCCATGGAAGGGAACGAACATGCGAAGAATGTGTGCAGTAGTCTGTGTGGTGTTCATCTTTCTCTGTTCAGGGTGCGTATCTGTGGCTCGGTTTGATCCACACATCGCACTCAACACGTTCGGCAACTATTTGCCGGAATTCTGCCCGCAAGGCAGCGAGAAAGGAGGGCTGTCCCCGATGGGGAGCCCGAGAGCATATGAATCACTGGCACAATCGACACCTTAGTTTTCCTTAGAAAGAAGTAGATGACAGCAATCCATGGAATTTGAGCTTTTCCTCCCGTCGGAGGAGAAGCTCATTACTTATGTATCTCCTAGAAGCTGAAAGCTAAAAGCTATAAGCTTACCCCCATGACCAACGCCGACATTGCCGCCGTGTTTGAACGCATCGGGGCTGTGCTGAATCTGCAGGGGGAAAATCCGTTCCGCATCCGTGCGTACGACCGGGCTGCGCAGACGATTGCGTCTATGGGCGAGGAACTGAAGACGGTGTTGAAAAATGGAGGGCGCGATGCATTGCTGGAGATTCCCGGCATCGGCAAAGATCTGGCGGACAAGATTGAGGAGCTCATCAACACAGGAAAGCTCCAGTACCTGGCCGATCTGCAGAAGAAAGTGCCGGCGGGATTGTTCGAGATTATGGAAATTTCGGGGATGGGTCCCAAGAAAACGAAGTTCGTGTGGGAGACGTTTAAGGTCACAACCATTGCTGAGCTGGAAGCACTCGCAAAGACGGATAAGCTGAAGACGCTGAAGGGTTGGGGGGAAAAGTCTGTGCAGAATATTCTGAGCGGTATTGAGGCGAAGGCGAAGAACGGCGGTCGGACGGCGCTGCCGGTTGCCATGGCTATTGCCGAGCAGATGAAGGAGCGGCTTGTGAATTCCAAGCTCTGTACGAAAGTGGAGATTGCAGGAAGCATGCGCCGGCGGAAAGAATCGATTGGGGATATTGATTTTCTGGTGTGCGGCAAGAACGTGGAAAAAATTATGGAGGTGTTTTGTACCGGTGAGGGTGTGGCGGAAATTCTGGCGAGGGGCGATACGAAATCCAGCGTGCGTCTGGAGAGCGGACTGCAGATGGATTTGCGTGTGGTGCCGGAGAATGTCTTTGGGGCGGCGCTGCATTACTTCACGGGAAGCAAAGAACACAACGTGCACATTCGTCAGATTGGTATTCGCAAAGGGCTGACTATTTCCGAGTGGGGTGTGTACGAAGGAACCGCAGAGAAGAAAGGGAAACTGATGGCCAGCAAGACAGAGGAAGATGTGTACAAAGCCATCGGCTTGGCCTACGTAGAACCGGAATTACGCGAGGACAGGGGAGAAGTCGAGCTCGCACAAAAAGGCACATTGCCAACACTTATTACCGATGATGACCTCCGGGGCGATCTGCACATGCATAGTAATTTCAGTGATGGATCGGCTGCGATGATCGAAATGGCAGAAGCTGCCAAAAAGCTCGGACACGAGTACATCGCGATTACCGATCACGGCTCTGCGATGGGGATGGTGTATGGAATCAAAGAAGACAACATCAATGAGTACTTAAAAAAGATCGACGAAGCACGCAAAGCTGTGCCCGGCATTCAGATTCTGGCCGGAGTCGAAGTCGATATCGAAAAAGACGGGTCACTGTATCTGTCCGACAAAGTCCTGAAGAAACTCGATTGGGTGGTGGCATCAGTGCACGGGAATTTTAATATGACGGATGAAGACATGACCAAGCGCATTCTGAAAGCATTGGAGAATCCGTATGTCAGACTCTTCGCCCACCCGACCTCCCGCCTTCTCCTGAAGCGTGACGGCATCAAATACGACATGGACGCGGTGATGAAAAAGGCGGCAGAAAAGGGGATTGCGATGGAGATCAATGCCTCTGCTGATCGTATGGATCTGAATGACCAGCATGCACGGCGTGCGAAAGAACTGGACGTGATGCTCTGTATTGATAGTGATGCCCATCGCCCCGGAGGACTCGATTACCGTTTCGGCATTATCCAGGCGCGGCGCGGATGGCTCGGGAAAGGCGATGTGCTCAACACGAAAAAATGGAAGGACTTCGAGAAGTGGCTTAAGCGATAGTGTCATGCTGAGCCCGTCGAAGCATGGTTACTGACCGTTGTCACAGCACGTCTCACCCTTCGACAGGCTCAGGGCAGGCGCCACACCCCGCACACGCTGCAATGTTTCTTGAGCCTGCGTTCAATCAAACTACCGCCACAGACAGGACAATGGTTATCGAATGTGTCATGTTGAGCTTGTCGAAACATGCACTCTTCACTCTTCGACGGGCTCAGAGTGACACTTTTTACGGCCTGAGCTTCCACCATGTCCCAATAAGAGAAAGCCCGATCACAATGAAGAACGTTGCGACAATGTAGGCAATCAAATCCGGTTGAATGAGGATCATGATGCCAAAGAGGAGTGCGAGGAGACCGGTACTCAGGAGGGATGAACCCAGAAAAGAGGGGGAGCGCATGTGCGTAGAATACCATAGTTTTGCTACACAGTTTCTTGCATCTCACCTCCCACTCTGCGACGATGATCTTTCCCTTCTTCTCTCCCATGACCACCACCTCCACTGCCATCTTCTCCTCTCCACACGGCATGATCCGCGTGACAGCGTCTGAGAAAGGGCTCACAAAAGTGACAGTACTGAACAAAAAAGGAGAACAGAAAAAAGCAGAGAATAAAGTGCTAAAGGAGATAGTCAGTCAATTAAAAGATTACTATGCAGGACACCGGAGACTGTTTGAATTACCGCTCGATGTGGAGGGCACGGATTTTCAGAAGGCAGTCTGGAAGGCCACAGCCAAAATTCCCTTTGGAAAGACGCTGACGTACGGAGACATTGCCAAAAAGATCGGCCACCCGAAGGCGGTGCGGGCGGTGGGGACGGCTTTGGGGAAGAATCCTGTGTGTATTGTGGTGCCCTGTCATCGTGTGCTGCCCAAAAGCGGAGGGATTGGGAACTATGCGTATGGAACGGCTATGAAAGAATGGTTGATCTCCTTTGAGAGAAAACACCTGTAACAGTCGGGTCAGGATTTACATCTCCATCTGTACGGGTTCTTGTCCCCAGCATAAAAGAAAAGCCATATCCTGCATCATCTCGAGTAACGAGTATGTTATGGATCGCCTCCAAATACTCTTCCAAGATTCTGGTGGCAGCTTCATCGTAGTCTGCCTCAGACAGAATATCGCCCTCGTTCTGAAGAAAAGAAGTGGCATCTGCCATAAATGTAGATTCTTCACATCCAGCCTGAGACTGCATTGATTCAATGGAGCTCATATCTGAATGATAGAATTATGGGATAATTAGTCAAATTTGGCATCTATTGGCTATTTCCAGTTGCTTTTTAAGCCTGAAACCCTAGAATATCGCGGCTTTTCCGCCTGGGAGAGGTATTTTTCTTCACACACGTATGGATATCCGCAATATCGCCATTATCGCCCACGTTGACCATGGAAAGACCACCCTGGTTGATGCTCTTCTGAAGCAGGGCGGAGCCTTCGAGGCACATGAAACCGTCGGAGAGCTCATTATGGACAGTAACGATCAGGAGCGTGAGCGCGGAATCACTATCTATGCCAAGAACACCTCTATTCAATACAAGGATTGCAAGATCAATATTGTCGATACTCCCGGCCACGCGGACTTCGGATCCGAAGTGGAGCGTATTCTCCGCACTGTCGACTGTGTGCTGCTTCTTGTAGACGCACAGGAAGGACCAATGCCGCAGACAAAATTTGTTCTCAAAAAGTCCCTTGAATTAGGGCTAAAGCCGATTGTTGTTATCAATAAAATAGATAAGCCTGCTGCCCGGCCCATGCAGGTGGTGGACATGGTGTTTGATCTGTTTGTGACTCTTGGTGCGTCCGATGAACAGCTTGATTTCCCCTATATCTTTGCAATCGCCCGTGAAGGAATTGCCAAGAACAGACTGGAAGATGAATCGTCTGACTTAAGCCCTCTGTTTGAGCTGATCATGAAGCATGTGAAGCCTGCAGAG
The DNA here is from genome assembly GCA_964533375.1 of uncultured Candidatus Peribacteria bacterium. GTDB lineage: Bacteria > Patescibacteriota > Gracilibacteria > Peribacterales > Peribacteraceae > CALREJ01. Next base: position 948,827 of record CAZHLW010000001.1, on the reverse strand, counting down.
CAGAATGTGGATGCACCGTTCCGCATGCAGCCAAGTAGCCTTGGGTACGATAACTACGTGGGACGTTTGGCTATCGGTCGTGTCTACGAAGGTGTCGCGAAGGTAGGAGACAAGGTGTATGTCCGCAGTATGGATGACAAAGTGCGTACCGGAAAAATCAGCAAGATCTTCCTGTATCAGGGACTGAAACGCATGGAAGTAACAGAAGCGCGCGCCGGTGAAATCGTCATTATTGCCGGTATTCCGGATATTTACGTCGGTGAAACCATTGCCACGGCAGAAGATACGCCCGCATTGCCTGCGCTTAAAATCGATCCGCCGACTGTGACAATGACCTTCATGGTCAATGATTCACCCTTTGCCGGAAAGGAAGGAAAGCTGGTGACAACCCGCCACATCAAGGCGCGTCTCGACAAAGAAAAGGAGACGAACGTGGGACTGCATGTGGAAGAAATCCCGAATTCCGATAGCTACCGTGTCTCCGGCCGTGGAGAACTGCACTTGTCTGTGCTGCTCGAATCCATGCGCCGCGAAGGATTCGAAGTGCAGGTCAGCCGCCCGCAGGTGATTATGCGCGACGGGCCCAATGGAAAAGAAGAACCCATTGAGCAGGCAGTCATCGATGTGCCGGAAGCATCCCAGGGAACAATCATCGACATGATGAACAAGCGCAAAGGTGAACTGGTCGATATGCGGACGACCGAAGGCCACACCCGCATGGAATTCAAAGTGCCGACACGCGGACTTTTGGGACTGCGCGGTGACTTTATTGTGGAAACACGCGGCGAAGGAATTCTGAACCACTCGTTCATTGAATACGCTCCGTACAAGGGCGATCTGGCCGGCCGCACACGCGGTTCCATCATCTCCATGCTTGCAGGTGAAGCAACCGCGTACGACCTCTGGAAAATCCAGGAGCGCGGACAGCTGTTCATCACCCCGACCACCAAGATGTACGAAGGGATGATTATTGGTGAAAGTGCGAAGGATCAGGATATGGCGGTGAACGTCACGAAGGGAAAGAAACTGAGTAACATGCGTTCCTCCGGTGCCGACGAAGCAATCACCCTCACGCCGGTGAAGCCCATGTCGCTTGAACAGGCGCTGGAATATATTGCCGATGATGAGCTTGTGGAAATTACGCCGATGAATATTCGTCTTCGCAAGAAATTGCTGACGGAGAATGAGCGCAAGAGAGCTTAAGCAGCCATCACATTCCTGTGCGCGCAGTCTTTGCTGCACGCATGAGGCTTACCTGATTGTTCGCAGGCTTTGCAGATGATCGACGATTTTTCGCAGAGGTGACAATTGCCGTGCATATCACCCGGATTGCCACAATGCACACAGAGAGCGTATCTCTGACTTGGTTCTAATTGCTGTCCGACTGCCACACGGTGATCAAACACAAAACACTCGCCTTCGAATTTTTCCTCGGGACACTGCTGCAGGTAATTCAGAATACCGCCCTGCAGCTGGTACACGTTGTCGTAGCCTTCTTCCTGCATGGCCAGAATTGCTTTTTCGCAGCGGATGCCGCCGGTGCAGTACATCAGTACTTTTTTGTCTTTCGGGATTCCGGACTTCTTCACGAACTCGGGAAATTCCTGGAACGTGCGTGTTTGCGGATCAACTGCTCCCTTGAACACGCCGATTGCTGTTTCGTAGGTGTTGCGCGCATCCAGAATCACCACATCTTCTTCGTCTATCACGCGGTTCCATTCCTGTGGCGAGAGATGATGGTTACTGTCGCTTGTCGGATGCATGGACGCATTGCCGATGGCGACAATTTCTTCGCGGATGGTGACCTTCCATCTCTTGAAGGGTTTTTCTTCTGCCATGCTGTCTTTAAAAATCACTGATCCGAATGAATCACCGATGTTCTTTTTGAACGCATCAATTGCTTCTTTGCTTCCTGCAACTGTTCCGTTGATGCCTTCCTCTGCAACAAGCAGAAGCCCACAGAGATTGAGATTCGCACCAACATCAAAGAGCGTCTGCCGAACTCCCTCGACATCATCGATTTTCAAAAACTTGTAAAAAGCGGTAATGGACCAGGTGTTTTGCACGTCACCAGTGAAACAGAGGAATACAGCATCTGCAAGCCGTGTTATACTTGTTTCTATGGATACCGCTCTCACTTCACAAAACGTCCTGCAGCGCCTTAAAACAACGGAAAACGGTCTTTCGGATGCATCGATCACTGCACTTCGCGAAGAATATGGGTGGAATGAATTGCCGAAGAAGAAGAAATCCCTCATTGCCCTCTTTTTTGCGCAGTTCCAGGATATCCTCATTTACATCCTGATTGGGGCATTGGTCCTCACGATCGGTCTGCGCGTTGCAAGCGGGGATACATCGTGGGAGAACTCCATCGACATTATCGCCATTCTTGCGATCCTCATTCTGAATGCCGTCCTTGGTTTCGTGCAGGAATTCCGGTCGGGGCAGGCGCTCGAAGGGTTGCGTGCACTTACATCGCCGCAAGCAAGAGTCCGCCGCGACGGCAAAGAATTTTTCATTGCGTCGCGTGAGCTGCTGCCGGGTGACATTGTGGTTCTGGAAACAGGGGATCGGATTTCTGCGGATGGAAGGCTGATTAGCGTCTCGCATCTTGATGTGAATGAATCGAGTCTGACCGGAGAAAGTATCGCTGTCTCGAAAGTCACCGATCCCATTGAAGGCACACTGCAAATCGGCGAGCGGAAAAATATGGTGTTTGCGGGAACGCTTGTGACAAACGGCAGCGGCGTTTACGTGGTGACCGCAACTGCCATGCAGACGGAAATTGGCACGATTGCATCGCTGGTTGCCGCTGCGGAATCGCCGCCTACGCCGCTGGAGCAGCGCATGAAACAACTGAGCGCCGTCATCGGCATTGTCGTGTTGTTTTTGTGCGCGGGCCTCGCTCTCATGCAGTGGCATCGACAGGTGGGAATGATTGAAATTGTTTTGCTCGCAATCAGCTTGGCAGTGTCTGCTGTGCCGGAAGGATTACCCGCAGTTGTGACCGCGTGTCTTGCGATGGGTGTGCGAAGAATGGCATCGCTCCATGCACTTGTGATGCAGCTCGATTCGCTCGAAACGCTCGGAAGCATCAGTGTGATCTGTAGCGACAAAACCGGAACCATCACCGAAAACCGCATGAAAGTGCGTGAGACGTGGGTGGCAGATGCCAATGCTGATGACGAAGAACTGCTCATTCAGATTGCCGCGTCCTGTAACCGTGCGCAGCTGCCGGATCTGGGTGATCCAACCGAAATCGGATTACTACGCTACGCGGAAGACAAGGGCGTTCCCCGTTTGCATTTTGATGAAGAGGAAATTCCGTTCAGTTCCGAAAGCAAATACATGCAGACGCGCCACGGCGAACGGTCCTTCCTGAAAGGTGCACCGGAAAAAATTCTTGCGCTCTGTAGTGAACCAAACGAAAAAAAGATCGAAGACGAAAGTCACGCGATGGCCGCGAGAGGTTTGCGTGTCCTTGCGATGGCGATTATTGAAAACAGCGACATCCGCTTCGTGGGACTGATGGGCCTGGAAGATCCTCCACGCGATGCGGTCAAGCCCGCCATGCTGGAAGCGCGTACTGCCGGCATCCGCACGGTGATGATTACCGGCGATCATGCCGATACTGCACTCGCGATCGGCAAACAGGTGGGCATCCAGAGCGATGTGGTCGATGGCCATATGCTCGATACATTGTCTCCGGCGCAGCTCCGCGAAACTGTCAAAACTGTGTCGGTCTACGCGCGCGTTTCTCCCACACACAAAATCGCCATCCTCAAAGCACTGCAGGAAAATGGACACATTGTTGCCATGACAGGGGACGGCGTGAACGACGCACCAGCCCTCAAAGCCGCAGATGTTGGCATCGCGATGGGTAAAGACGGCACGCAGGTCGCACGCGAGGCAGCGAGTCTTGTCCTCACTGACGACAACTACGCAACCATCGTCGCCGCTATCCGCGAGGGTCGCCGTATTTACGACAACATCAGAAAATTTATTCTGTACCTCGTCCGCGCAAACGTCGGACAAATTCTGCTCTTCACCATCACAGTCACACTCGGACTTCCATTACCGCTGCTTCCCATTCACATTCTGTGGATTAACCTGATGACCGACGGTCTGCCCGCACTCGCGCTCGGTATGGAAAAAGCGGAACCCGACATCATGCAGCGTCCGCCGCGACCGAAGAAAGAACAGATCTTCACGGGAGTCTGGGCGCATCTTTTCACTGCCGCCCTCGTCTCCTGCGGCATCACGTTCCTCCTGTTCCTCTGGCTGCTCTCCCGCGGCGACACAGTTACCCACGCCCGCACGATGGCGTTCACGTTCTCGATTCTCTTCGAACTTCTCCTCGCGTTCCACAGCCGCAGTCTGCTGCCTGTGTGGGTGATCGGCATGTTTAAAAACCGCTGGCTCAATCTTGCGGCCCTGCTCCCGCTTGCACTCCAAGCCCTGCTCATCTTCACGCCCGCCAGAGACATTTTCTCCCTCTCGCTCCTCACGCCCCGTGACTTTGTTATTTTGATAGTTGCCGCAGGGGTCGGGTTCTTCTTCCTGGAGGGAACGAAGCCGATTTTTGGCATGCATATGGCAAAAAAGACACCTGTTATAAGCTGAGCAATTTTTAGCTTATACTCAGCGTGTGCTGACTGACGTGCTCCAACATCCGGTTTCCTTCTACTCGGTTGTTCTGCTTACGTCGGTATTTTCTGCAGCCCTTGGAACCGGCGGCGGGTTGATTCTGCTTCCTCTGGCTGCACTACAATTTGGTGCCAAAGAAAGTATCGGTATTCTCGCGATTTATTTTCTTTTCCAGAACATCAATAAAGTCATCGTCTATAAAAAACATATCGATTGGAAGATCGGCTGGCGGGTTATCCTCTGGTCATTGCCCGGTGTGATTGTGGGAAGCGTTGCGCTGAATTACATTCCCGTTGAGCTTTTCACAAAGCTGCTTGCGTGCGTCATTCTTGTGTATCTGGCCAATGATATTTTTAAATTCACACCGCAGAAACACGCACCTGAAAAATTGCTTCCGGTTCTGAGCATCATCTACGGTTTCCTGTCGGGACTTGTCGGTAGTGGCAATGTCGTGAAGGGGCCGCTCTTCACCAGTCTCGGGCTCCTCAAGCAGACGTATGTCGGCACGTATGCATTCACATCTATTTTTGTGAATGTGCCTAAAATCATCACGTACTCTGCAATGGGCATCATTGATAGCAGTGCGCTTCTGCTTTCCATTCCTTTTCTCATCATCTCGATTGTCGGTACACACATCGGGAAACATCTGATTGGCAAAATCCGTAACGACATTTTCTATTACATCGTTACGGCATCATTTGCCCTTTCTGCGATTGTTCTGTTGTTTGAATAGAATCTATGTACCGACTGCATGGAAATGTCATGATTGCATCTCAGCAGGCAAAGGCTCAAAACTATCTGAGGTCTTTATCCCCCTCACTCCGTCTTTCAGCGCCCCTCCACACCAATCTTTAAGAATAGCCCTTTCCTGATTTGTACACACTTTTATATAGTTTACCTCTTGTCCTACAAGCCTTGGTTCGCGTTTTGCATTTGTTTCTATGGCGCAACTTAGATCCGGTTGCAAATGAGAACAGCCGCCACAAAATCCTTGAATCACCTCGTCTTTGAAGATGCTGCCTTCAATGCTTTCAAACATAGAGATAAGAAAAGAATATGGGAGGATTACTTTACTGCTGATAGGCAAGCTGTCAATTATTCATTGGCAGATTTAGCTTCCGAATGTAAACGCGAATGCCTCCACGCCCTTTCCTTCGAGTTGCAGGATGACCGTATGTTCGCCGTAGTCGCCTTCGAAGAGATTGTAGAGATCGTGATTTTCAATCGTGATGGTTTTCGTTTTGATACCATCAACAATAACCTCTGCTCTGACAGGCTTCGTTCCTTCTTCCAATCCCAGAACCAGATTCACTTCTCCGGCAAGTGCCCGGATAGAAATTTGGCCTTCGTCGTCCCGGAGAACCTGCCGTTCATCATCCACCAGCTGCCACTGTCCATCGAGTGCAAACGTATGCACCGGCATATGTTCCGGCAGGTTGTAGAAATGCGGCTCTGCATCGGGAGAACCGATGGCATTTGAAAAAGCATTCCAGCTGCGCGAGTGCAGGTACAACTCCGGAGTGACAGGCCGTCTTGCCTTCTGTGCTTCTTCCGAAATGGCGGTCGCACCGGTCATCGTCACACCAATTTCTTTCAGGAGTGATGCGATCGCTGCATCTGTTTCTTCGTACGCACCTTCGCCAAAATGCGTGTAGCGCACATTGCCTTCCGCATCGATCAGATATTTAGCCGGCCAGTAGCGGTTAGAAAATGACTGCCACGTTCCGAAATCATTATCCTGCGCAACAGGGTAAGTGAGTCCGTGATTCTTGATAGCTTTTGCGACGTTCGCCTCGCTTTTCTCGAAGGTGAATTCCGGCGTATGCACGCCGATCAGGACAAATGGTTGGTCCTTATATTTTTCCCAGTACGCCTGAATGTAGGGCAGTGTGCGGATGCAGTTGATGCAGCTGTAGGTCCAGAAATCGATGAGGACAACTTTGCCTTTCAGATCAGCCAGATCGAGAGCATCACTATTGTGCCACGGACCAAGACCGACGAAATGTTCCGGAGCTTTGCCCAAATTCGGCAGCTTCTCGCCAGTTGATTCTTCTGATGGCATCGGCATCTCGGAGAGATCATCCCCGAAGAGTTGTTCTTCAATTCTATTTCCGAGTGTTCCAAAGCCGGTATTTTCGACAAACCATGTCTGGAGATTCTGGAAAATATTCAGCGCAAAGAGGATCGCCGAAATAATGAGCAGGGCACCGGAAATTTCTTTGATGCGCCCGCTGTACTGACTTAGTTTTCGAACCGACTGCACGGCAACCTGTCCGCCGTAGCCAATCAGTATTAACGGAATGCCCGCACCGACTGCATATGCTGTCAGATACAGCGCTGCCGCAATTCCCGGTTGATCACGTACGACTGCGAGGGCGAAACCAAGAGCAGGACCTGCGCAGGGAACCCAGACCAAGCCCATCGTCAGTCCGATAATGAATGCGGTGAGGAGTGACTGATCACCAAGTTCAGATCGTGCTTTCGTCTGCACATCCGCTCCCAATTGTTGGATTGATGTCGCAATGCGTCCGCCGAGTTCCATCGCAATCACACCCAGAATCATCGCAACAATCACTGTCATCCATCCTTTCTCTGCAAAAAAGAATCCACCAAGAATCGCTCCGACCAACTGTGGTACTCTTGTATGAAACAGAAAGCCGAGTCCGAAGAGGAGCAGCGCGTAGTAGGTGGCAATACGGATGTAATCGGCAAGTTCGATGAATTGGCTCAGAAGAACATTGAGTATCAGCGTTGATGCTACAAAGCTCACGAGCATTCCGCAGACTGTCACCAGCGGTCGCCATCTGTTTTGTCCCGATAAACTCACACCCAGCACAATCGGAATGAGCGGCAGAATGCACGGCAGAAGAACCGTCAGGAGTCCGGCAACAAAAAGAATGACAATCAAAGAAGCCATACCGATGGGTGAAAAAGTATGGCTTCAGTATACACGGTGGGGATCACCTCTGCTTTAGGCAGTTGCTGCGTACAGGTACACGGCCAGCGTGGTGATGAAGAGAACGGCGCCTGCAAGTCCGAGGAGTGGCAGCTCCGGACCCAGGTCCGAGTACAAGTGGGAATGCCGGTGGTCGGAGTAGGAGAGTCTCATAGTGACTATAAGACGTGTCAGCTTTGCTTCTCTTACAGCAATGATGAATTTTGTATACAAATTTTGTACGATCAGAACATCATCATTTTCAAAACGATCCTATTGCTGCTTTTGCAGCATGATACCCACACATCCCATGAACTCCAGATCCCGGAGGAGTCGATGCAGAGCAGAGGAATAAGCGCGGGTTTGGCGTGGCATACGGATGCAGGATCGACGTCGGACGCTTCCAGAGCTGAGAAAGATTCATCACGCCACCGGTAATATCTCCACCGATGTTGTTGGCATTGTGTGCTTCGACGTCTTTTGGTGTCATCACCGATCTTTTCAGGATGATCTTTTTGAATCCCGGAGCGAATCGCTCGATCTGATTTTCCATCACCTCTGTCATATTGAGCACAGATCCATGCGGCACATGGCAGTATGCCCACGCTGTGTGTTTGCCGTGCGGGGCGCGTGTGTCGTCAAACAGGCTTGGTTGCGTGAGAATCATAAACGGTTTGTCATTCATCACGCCATCCCACGCATCATGTTCGCTTTTCGCAATCTCTTCAAAGCTCCCACCAATATGCACTGTCGATGCTGATCGACAACTTTCCGCTGTCCAGGGAATCGGCGCATCGAGTGCCCAGTCGAGTTTGAAGACAGACGGACCGTACTGCAGTCGCTTTGTTTTTTTCTTGTAGCTATCTGGCAATGCATCGCCCGCAATCTGTGTCATTGCTTGTGGTGATGTATCAAAGAGAATCGTCGTTGATGCTGGCAGATCTTTCATCGACGTGACGCGAGCATTGATAATCACTTCTCCGCCGAGTGACTGCAGATACCGGATGAGTGCCCAGGTGATTTGCTGAGACCCTCCGCGCGGAAGCGGCCAGCCTTGATCATGCATAGTGAGTCCGAGCATCACCGCTATTCCCGCACTGAATCTTTTGTCGAGTGGCAGAACAGAATGTGCAGCCAGTCCACCCATGAGCGCTTGTGCTTCTCTTGTGTGAAATCGCCGGCTAAGTTGATCCGCGGATTGCAGTAATGTGAGCCCTAAACGCGAAAGGAGCAGGGGAGTGCGCGGCGCTTTCAGTGGACCTAAAGTCTGTTCAAAAATTGTGTTCAAATAGGGGAGGTAGGGGAGCATCAACTTCCTATAAACATCACCATCATCACCGAGTGATACGCACATCGCATCCAGATTGCGTTCAACTGTTGCTGCACTTCCATCATCAAAAGGATGTGCGAGTGGGTATGCCGCATGTATCCACGATAAACCAAACTCTTCGAGCGGAAGTGATCGGAAAAAAGGCGAGGCAATCCCAAGCGGGTGAATGGCGGAACAGACATCATGGATAAAACCGGGCAATGTGAGTTCCATCGAGCGAGCGCCGCCGCCAGGAATGTCATTAGCTTCCATCACCAGAACTTTCTTTCCAGTCTGTGCCAGGGTTATTGCCGCGGCCAAACCGTTGGGACCGCTGCCGATGACAATACTGTCGTAGCGATCCTTTGAAGGTGTTTGCTTCAAAGACGGTGGAGGCAGGAGATCTTGCATCCTGGAAAAGATACAAGATACAAGACGCAAGATACAAACAGGGCATAAATTCATAATCAATAATTATTTTTTTAGTATTTTCCACATTTGTTTGTTTCTTGTATCTTTTTATTTTATATATAAATGAATCCCCTGCTCGCTTTTTTTTGGTTTGATGTCTTTCATACGAAACGCATGCGACACCACGCGGCAGCCCGGTTTCAGCTGCGGCCAGATCAGCGTGTGGAATTTCTGCATTGTTTCCGGAAGGAGATAACAGAGAATGATATCAGCGTGGGTGTAATCCTGTTGCCAGAAATCTCCAAACCGGATAGTGCTGCCCGGATGAAAAAATGACCGCAGTTTTGCATAGGCATACGCCGGAATTGCAAATTCATAGCCGATTGATTTCGCTCCTTGTGCTGCGGCATCGAATACCAATCGTCCGTCGCCGCAACCGGGATCGATCACGATTTCATTTTTTTGAATTGCCGCCAGCTTCAGAATTGCTTTTCTGTCGCGCCCGAAACTGGGTACAAACGGCGGACTTTTACGGAAGGCCAGAATCATATCCGGTATGCAGAGAGCCAGAAGAATTGCCTGCAGTGTGACTTGTACACCAAACGGCAGCCCGCTCCAGGAAATCAGAAAGACGGCCAGAACAAGAAAGGGGACGTGCATCCAGCGGATGGTAGCACATTTTTGTGTAAGGATGAGCGCCATCGTGCGTCATAGAGTGTGTTCATCCCCTTCCCCTTCCTTCTATGGATATCCTGTGGTTTCTTCTTGTCGGTTTGATTGCCGGTTGGCTTGCAGGCGTGATCGTGCGCGGCGGCGGCTTTGGAATCGTTGGAAATATTGTGGTCGGTATTGTCGGTGCGCTGATTGGCGGATTCATTTTCAGTCTCTTCAATATCACCGCGTACGGCACACTCGGCAACATCGCGATGGCGGTGGTGGGTGCAGTCATCCTGCTCTTCCTCGCACGTGCGGTGAAACATGCGTGAGAGTCATTCTGACACTCAAAAAGGCCGTCCGCAGGGGCGGTCTTTTTTTGATGCTGTTTTGACATCTTCTTTACATCTCCATCCGTAGGCTACGTCGCGGTTAACCTGTATGTTTTTATTCTTTTCTTTTTTAGTTCTATGAAAAAAAGTTTTGCCGCAGGTGCGATTGCAGGAATGTCCTCCCTCGCGCTTGCTGTTCCCCTGCTCGCACAAATATCGAGCGCAGCGACTGACAGCTCCGCATCGACGAATATCAAAGCCGATCGCCCCGCGCCGTCCATAGCCTGTGTGCAGGCGCTCGCTGCGAAAGATGATGCAATGCTCGCTACAATCGACACGATGATGGCGGCACACAAGTCTGCAACGCAGGCTCGTCGTGATGCTTTGAAGGCAGGAGCAACTATTACCGATGATGCCGCTCGCAAGGCAGCAGTACAGGCTGCAGACGAGGCATTCTACAAAGCGATGCAAACCGCTATGGAAAGCCAGAAAGACGATGCCAGTATGGATGCACTAAAAGAAGCCTGTGGTGATTCAATGGGTGGTATGCACTTCAAGATGGCATTCGGCGGTCCGATGGGCGGACACATGAAAATGCGCGGACCGGGTCCGGAGATGCTCGCAGAGAAACTCGGGTTGACCGCAGAAGAATTGAAGGCTGCACTCGAAAGCGGCAAGTCGATTGAAGACATCGCTACAGAAAAAGGGGTGACACTGCCGGCGCGCCCGGAAGGAAAGGGCAACTTCATGATGCGCTTCAAAGACCAGGCGCAGACATCATCCGCACAGTAAAAAATTGATGGAAGGAACAGAATGAGAGGCTGCGCAAGCGGCCTCTTTTTAAGCAGCCGCACTCGACCCCGCCACATACCCCGTCGTCCAGCAGATTTGCAGACTGAATCCACCGGAGGGACGGTCGAAATCCAGCACGTCACCCACCAGGAAAAGATTATCAATCAGCTTTGATTTCATCGTTTTGAATTCCACTTCTTTCAGCAATACGCCGCCGCCGGTCACAATCGCCTTATCTGCCCCAAGTAATCCGGACACCTGCATTGGCAGTGCCTTGAGCAGTGTGCCGAATTTTTGCCGATCATCTTTTGTCAGGCGGTAGAGTGGTGTATCGCCATCAATCTTCGCAAGATCAATAATGATTTGCCCCAGACGCGGCTGCACAAGATCGCCAATGTTATTGCGGAGCAATTTATTTTTCCCCGCTTCAAACATCGCCAGTATTTTTGCATCGAGTGCGCCGGCATCGAGTGTCGGGAACAGATCTAGCTGCACGGTTACATCGCCCTCTTTCAAAAGCGCACCGATCTGCTTGCTCATATTCAGCACCAAAGGTCCGCTTAAGCCCGTATGTGTGAAGAGCATTTTTCCTTTTGCAGATGCCATTACTTTTTCTTTCTGCACAATACTCAGTTTCACATTTCTCAGGCTGATTCCCGCTGCTTTCTTGATCCATGTATCTTTCAGTGTGATGGGGACAAGTGCGGGATCGGGCGTGATGACCGTGTGACCCAGTTCACTCAGCCACCGGAATCCATCACCGGTGGACCCGGTTTCCGGATGCGAGAGGCCGCCTGTGGCGAGAATATAGTTTTTTGCAGTGATCACTTTTCCATCAACCACAATGCCGGTGATCGATCCTTTTGTACTCTTCATCGCCGTCACCTCTGCACCGGTTTGTACCTCCACATTTCCCTCCTGCATATATTTCAGAAGCGTCATGCGTACATCAGCCGCTTTCTCGCTCACCGGAAACGCACGCTGCTCTGCTTCGACTTTCAGTTTGAGTCCCCGCTCTTCAAAAAAATCTTTGGTAGCCTGTGCATCGAACTGCGAAAAAACCGAGAAGAGGGATTTTCCTTTCTGGCCGTATTTATCGACCAGTCGGTGCGTATCGAACTCCGCGTTCAGAATATTGCATCGTCCACCACCTGTCGTGAGTAATTTCTTTCCAGTGCCGGGATTTTTTTCAAGAAGAAGAACCTTCGCACCAAGCTCTGCTGCACGACCGGCAGCAATCATGCCTGCGGGGCCGCCGCCTATCACGAGGACGTCGTGTTCGGTTATGGGTGATGAGTTATGGGTTATGGGGGTCATTGAAGTAGGAGGGTACCAGAAATTGCAGGATTGATCTTGTAGAAAGAATGATCATCTATGGCTTATACTGGGCTTATGCCCAAAGCTCCGCCAAAACCGATCCTGACCTGTAAGACCCAGGCAGACTGGGAGAAGTGGCTTTCAAAAAACACAGATGATGCAGTGGGCGTGCGGTTGCAGCTTTTCAAGAAGGATTCCGGCAAGCAAACCTTTACCTACGACGAAGCGCTCGATAGTGCGCTCTGCTTTGGATGGATTGACGGACAGAAAAATTCCTACAATGAAGAATCGTGGCTGCAGGTTTTTACACCGCGCCGCAAGCGCAGTCCGTGGTCGAAGCGGAACATCGAACATACAAAAAGGCTCATCAAAGAAAAACGCATGCAGCCGTCCGGACAACTGCAGATCGATCTTGCGAAGAAAGACGGCCGCTGGGACAATGCGTATGACGCAGCATCAACATCAACTATCCCGGATGATTTTCTGAAAGAGGTATCGAAGAACAAAAAAGCCAAAGCGTTTTTCGACACGCTCAACAAAGCGAATCTCTACGCTATCAGTTACCGTTTGCAGACCGCGAAGAAACCGGAGACACGGGAGAAGAGAATGACAGCGTTACTGGAGATGATGAAGAAAGGGGAGAAGCTTCACTGATGTTTTACCACTGGCCCCGTATTAACTTTTCCCACGCAGTTGGATGAACGTCTTTTCTGTACACTTCTTTCACCTTGGCGGCAAAGGCTGGATCATGGGCAAGAACATCGATAATGCCAGGAACATTTTGTACAATTGAACGACAGGTTTCAGGTGATCTGTTGCACATCACATCCAGTAATGCAATCGAGATGACTGTATAGATTTCCTGCACAGTAGTATGCATACCGCCGAATTCCGCCATCTGCGGGTACGCATCTTTTGCCAGAACGCCGTTGTACTCCGTTTTATTCAAAGCCGGGTCGATGCGTAACTTCCGAAGCAGGACATCTCTCGGTTGCAGAAGCAGCCGCTCGTCGCCGGAGTCTCCGCCTGTATCTAGAATGCAATCCAGTTTTTTCCTGGATTCCTGCAGTCTCGATTCCAGATCTTTGAATTCATTTCCATCAGCAAAACGGATACGCCCGATACCATGATGAATGAGTGCGCCGATATCCTCAAACATCCGCCGGTGCATCTGCACACTGCCTCTTTCCAGACTTAAGAAATTTGTAGCCACCCGCACCCACTGAATGGATTCATACAAATGCGGATACGCCAAAGCATCAAGTTGCTCTCCATTTTCATGAAAGAGTTTGTAATCGATTTTCATTGGGCGCTCTTGACTCATAGTAAAATTATAAAACAAAAATTATTATAAGCAAATATAGCGGATACATAATTTATAAGCCAAAAAGTCTTTAGTGATGATGCGACATTTCCGACGCTCTTTGCGGTCGTGAACCCGGTTTTGCCCTCAGCATGACCGATGCAAAATACGTGGCAACCGGCACGGCAATTACCAATGTCATGCTGCCGACAAGTGTGCGGATAATTTCTTCCGCCAAAAATTCACCGTTCAGAATAACCCACAACGGATATGTGCTCTGTGTTTTGAAAAGAAGAAGCAGCGGCAACGATGCTCCGGCGTAGGCGAGAGCGAGAGTATTGATGAGCGATGCGATGTGTTCGCGGCCTACGGAGAATCCGGCTTTGCGAAGTTCGTGCGATGTGAGTGACGGATTTGCTTTACTGATTTCATCCACGGCGGCGCACTGTGCGGTCGTGATGTCATCAAGCACACCAAGACAACCGATGATGATGCCGCCAAGCAGAAGACCGCGGAGGTCTACATGAGCAAGCATGCCGGTTTGCAAAATCACCGCTTCATCGGACCCCATGCCGAAGAGTTTTGATGTCGAGACATAGATGATCGAGGTCACCGTTGCGATGACGAGCGTCACCATGGTACTGAGAAACGCAACGCTCGTGCGCTTGTTAAATCCATGTGCGAAGTAGAGCGATGTGCATGCGATTGCTGCGGCACCGATCAAACAGGTGATGAGCGGATTATCTCCTGCTACAACGCGTGGCAATACGTAAAGCGTGAGGATCAACACACTGACTGCAAGACCGATAATCGATGTCACACCGGTCCATCGTCCAAGCAGAATCGTGATCGCAATAAAAAAGATCGTCAGCCAGATGAGAGACGGGAGACGATAGGATTCTTTTATAAGATAGAGCTCCGATCCATCGGCTGTAGTCGTTTTATCCAGCACAACGGTATCCCCCACAGAGAGCCGCATATCCTCGCGGTTATTCACGATGCCGTTCTCCGCATCAATCTCTTTTCCTTCCTCCGGACCGTTCAGGATTTGTAAGCGGATATGCTGGGTCGTCTGGCTCATGCCAAAATCGTCATTCGTGTCTTCCTGCAGAATACCGATGACTTCCGCTGTCGAAAATTCTTCGCGCGGTTCAGAAAGTGCATCACCGCTATCCTGCAGAAACGCAGTCGGCGTTACAAGCAAACTGAGTATCACCACGACCGATGCAAGCGCGAATCTCTTCATCGCCTGTATCTTACTCAAAGAACAGAATCGCGTACATCAGTGCCATACCCAAAACAATGCACGCAAATTGCGCGATGCCGTGGGGGAGGCGCGTCTCTTTGTGCAGTTCCGGAATAAGATCCGATCCTGCAATGTAGAGCAGGTTACCCGCAGCAAACGGCAGCATGGCATCACCTATTCCGACCGATGATCCGGATGTAGCAAGTACTATGCCGGCACCAATGAAGCACGATACAGCCGAGAGCAGGTTGAAGAGCACTGCTTTCTTTTTGGAGTAGCCGGAGTGAATGAGCACTGCGACATTGCCGACCTCATGCGGAATTTCATGCAGGATGACCGCAATCGTTGTCGAAAAACCGATGGCCGGACTCGCGAGGAATCCTGCTGCAATCACGAGGCCATCAATAAAATTGTGAAGCGTTTCTCCCGCCATACTCACCAGTCCCATCGGATGGTGATGATGATCTCCCGAAGGCATCACGTGACAGTGGCGCCAGTGGATGAATTTTTCCAGAATGAAAGAAAAGAGAATACCGCCAAGCAGGATGATGAGGCCCTGTCCAAAAGTATCGGTGTTTTCCGCCATCTCCGGAATGATATGAATGAAGACATCACCAAGCAGAGCTCCGGTTGAAATGCTCACAAACGCGAGCAGAATTTTCCCGATGACCTTTTCATCAAACAGGAAAAAGACAATACCGAGCAGCGCAAGCATGCTGACTGCAAGAACGCTGAGGAGGGTGTAGACCGTAATCAGAAACATAGGAGAGAGGAAAGCGGGTCTACCTTACTGCAAATTAGTTGCAATAACAAGAAAAATCTCTGATATAGACTTTTCAGTATCCCCAAGCCTCTTTCCACTGGTTCATCAGATCAATTTCCTGCTGTTGAGCCTTAATAATCTCATCTGCAAGAGTGCGGATGGCTTCGTGTTTTGCGTTCTTCTTTGCAAGCTCGGCCATGTGGATTGCCCCTTCGTGATGCGGAATCATCGTTTCAATAAATGCTTTGTCGAAATCGTCGCCGGTTTTGTCCTGCAGTGAGTGTGTCATTTCATCCATACTCATCGACATCTCGTGATCATCTGTGGAGACAGACACGCAAGCAGTCAGGGTTGCAAGAAGAGACAAAGCGGTAAAGGTGCGGAGAAGCGACATGCAAAGAGGGGAAGAGATACCCCGTAGGATACTCTCTTCCCCCTTCAAAAACATCAGCGTGATTTAGCGGGCACACTTGCCGCCCAGTTCCATGTTGAATGATCCGTTCAGATCACCCTTCAGCTGCAGCTCGACTTTGCCGCTGGTTGCAACAGAGGCAAAGACACCCGTCGCACTTTTAACGGTATAGCTGTAGCTCTTCGGAAGAGAGGCGAATCCTGTCTGCACCGGTCCTTCCAGATGCAGTACAAGAGTGCCTTCGGTTCCCTGCTTGATGGTGATGTCGCCATTGGCGCGTCCCATAGCAATGAAGCCAAGGCCCTGGATGCTGCCGCTCATTTCTACAGATTTGTCATTCACGGTACCGGCACCGGTAAGAGACAACTTGCGTCCTTCATCATTGATAGGCGACGTGAGTGTGAATGCGCCTGTCAGCTTTCCACTGAGTGCACCGCAGGCGACAGTGGAAGAATTATTCGATGATGTGGAGGACGTTACGGAAGATGATGTGCTGGAGACAGATGAAGTGGATGAGGAGCTACCGTTCTTGCGGCAGTTCAGCCAGCCTTTTAAGTATGCCATGCGTGCAGCGTTCTTTGCCTTAGTCAGCTGTCCGGATGCATTGTTGTAACTGCTTGTGAATGTTTTTTCTGCGGCGCCAAGAGCAACAGTCCGTTCCTTGGCATCGACTTTTGCCCAGGCAGACACTTCCGCATCAGCACGAACCTTCAGTGCAGTATTGATAGATGTGCTGTAGGCACTGAATGCCTCGGTGTATGCACGACTGCGTTCTTTCGCGACACCCTGCATACAGGCAGCATCAACAGCTGCAGATGCGGAGACATGCACATCAGCTTTGACATCCGTTTTGAAGCCAAAACCAAAACCGCGGCCATCATCATTTTTGGCCATAATCGGGAATGCCGACAGGAGTGTCAGCGCCGCCGTTCCCGCGACGAGTAATTTCTTCATAGAAAAAGGTGGAAAGAAAATAAAAACCAGCGAACAAGGGTATGACCCGCCGCCGTAGGGCCTCTTACAGAAATAGTCATGATTACGACACTCTTTCCCCGTTTCGCAGCCCGATTGATTTTTTCCGTGAAAGAAAAGGGCTACTTTGTAGTCTTAGGTGTATCTCCCCCTTATTTCCTTCCACCTTCCCCTATGAGACAGAGTCTCTCCCTTGCCATTATTGGCACCATGCTCCTTGGTTCGGCAACCGCATTTGCGGAGGATGTCAGTTTCTCCCAGAAACCTTTTACGGATGTTCCTGAAGGCAGTACATACTATGAAGGTATTGAATACCTGCGCACACACAATGTGCTGAAAGGATATCTGGACGGCACCTTCAAGCCCAACGCCCGCATCAACCGTGCGGAATTTATGAAGTTTGTGGTCAATCCGCTCATTCTGGATACGAATAATCTGAGCGAATGCATCCGCGCCAATGTGCCGGAAAATTCCAAAATCGTCTTCTTCCGCGATGTTGCACTGGATGCATGGTACGCACCGGAAGTCTGTTTTGGAAAAATGAAAGCAATTGTTGATGGCTACCCGAATGGAACGTTCCAGCCGGCTGAGTCCATTAACTTTGTGGAAGCTGCAAAAATCATCAACAACGTGTTCTCTCTGGGCCTGGAAGAAGAGACCACCGGCGAATTCTGGTACCGCCCGTACGTTCAGCGTTTGTCTGAACTGAAGGCAATCCCGACCAGCGTG
The DNA here is from genome assembly GCA_964533375.1 of uncultured Candidatus Peribacteria bacterium. Lineage (GTDB taxonomy): Bacteria > Patescibacteriota > Gracilibacteria > Peribacterales > Peribacteraceae > CALREJ01. The sequence continues at coordinate 931,005 of CAZHLW010000001.1, read as the reverse complement.
AAGCGCTTTGACCAGATCCTGACCCGCGGTGAAATGGCGGAAATGGTCTACCGCCTGAAGGCTGATCGTGAGGATAAGCCGTCTACAAATATGAGTAGCATGCGCTAAATAACAGCATCAATCTCTCCGGTGCAGAGCAATCTGTGCCGGAGATTTTGTAAAAAAGTAAAATCGCCTATACTTAGAGCAATGAGTTTTTTAAAGAAAAAATCACCGACATCACGTTTTGCGCTTCTGGTTGTGATGATTGGTGTTCTAGTCATGACTAGAACAGCAGAAGCCAAACAGTCTTCCAGCAAGGCAACAAAGAAAATAATGTCATCTGCTGCTACGTGTGTTATTAAAGGGAATATCAATAAAAAGGAAAAAATTTATCACCTGCCTGGTTGTGCAAGTTATAAGCAGACCGTCATTGATGTATCTGCCGGTGAGCGCATGTTTTGTACTGAAGCTGATGCAAAGAAAGCAGGTTGGAGAAAGGCACTGAACTGTCCGAAATAATTAGACAGTCAAAATATTCCCGAAATCTCCACAGACGTTTCACATTTTTGCGACGTCTGTTTCCTATACTCGCATCATCGGTTAACCAACAGTTTGTATTTCTTTCCCTGCATACCATATGAAGCATCGATACGCCCACGCAGATCGCTGGCAGTAGCGACACACTAAACCAACGACCGAGCGCTCCATAGGGTGCCCGGTCGTTTTTGTTGTTACTTCACCGGTCGGGTCGACTGCAACACTCTTCCGGTATTTGTCCTGTTCTTTTCGATGGCAGCGGCGACGATATAGATCGTCATCCCAACCAAGTACACCGACACGCACCACTGTAAAACGGTTCTCAATTGCATCGACACATTCCTTTGTAGAGTAACGCCGAACGTTCGTAAACGCTTGTTCGGTTAAAAATAAAATATACTATTTATATAATAAGTCAATAAGTGCTATGCTTTCTGTGACAGATCGATGTCTATTTTAGACATACCGTTGTTTAGAAAGGAGCTTTTATGAAACGCTTGAGACGCCTTGCCCGCCTTGTTGTGACCTGTCTGTCAGTTATTGTGATAGCGCTCAACTTTGCTTCGAGTGTTGTCACCCTCGTGGCCTTCGTCTAAGGTCACGGCAACCGGCAGTGGCGCGGACTTCGATCCCGCCACTGCTATTTTTTAGCGTGCAACGTTCCTCCAATCCATCCTGCAGCCAGCGAGAGAACTGCCAGCGCAATCGGGTACCAATTCTGACCGAGGTGCCACATAGCAATGCCACCTGCAATGTTTGCGACGAATCCAAGCACACCAAGGATCATCGCATGGCGCAGGGGTTTGCTGGGGGCAAGCCGCGCTGCAACGTAACATCCGAGAATGGTGTAGAGCGTTCTATAAAGACTGGCCCACAGAAGCAGCCATGTTGGTGAACCGTTTGCCTGCTGCTCAGCGAATGTTGGGAAGACTCCTGTGTTTTCCAGAATAAAGTCTGTGGCAACGGAGAGGATGGCACCAATGAACATACCGGCAATAATCGCGCCGATACTTTGGGAGATGTTTTTGAAGGAAGGCATACCAAAAGAATACGGTAGACCATGGGGAAATGTAAAATCAGAAGAAAATTGCAAGAAACAGAAATGTTGCCCGTCGTACAAGGTAGAGGGTGCACCTCATTTTTTATTTTCTTCCCCACACTCGTATGCCTACCAAGAAGACAAAGGGACGTGCCAAGAAGGCAGCATCGCGCACCAGTCGTGCGTCTACCAAGAGCCGTTCTGCCAGTAAATCTACTTCTTCCCGTAAGAAGGCTAATGGAGCAGGGAAGAGGAAGAACAAAAAGATGGCTATGTAGTTTGCAAAACGGGGGGCTTCGAAAGGGCCTCCCGTTTTTTTATGCACACTTCGCGCACAGCCCGTAAAATTCCAGTGAATGACTGGTGACGGTAAAGTCTTTCTTTTTGAGAATACTTTTTTCGACTGCATCCATATCGTGCTCCATTGTCACATCATCCACTTTATTACATTTGGTGCACACAATGTGATGTGTATGTGAATCCGCATGCGCCTGGTACCGGCGGATGCCATCATCAAATGTCATACTGCGGATAAGGTCTGCGTCCGCCAGCATCTGCAGTTCGCGGTAGACGGTTGTTTTATCCACCTCCGTTTTGTCTTTGCGGATTTTTTCGAGAACGCCTGCAGCAGACAGGGGAGTCGAGCTCTTCAAAACAGCACGGATGATGGCCCTGCGCGACAGTGTAATGCGGTGGCCGGTGCTGCGGAGCGTTTCGAGAATCTGCTCTTCAGTGCGGGTGTGACTCATGCAAACAGTATAGCAAAGACAGTTGTTATTGCAACTCAATTGCATCAATCTTTTTGATGGTTTACAGAGGACATACAGAAATTCGACGGGCCCAGGGAAGGACCCGCCGAAAGTCTTTGTCGCATGGCGACACGTTCATCCATTGATCAGCTTCATCGTGGCCTGCAGGTCGTTCTTGTAGGGGCGACCATGCGTTGGAATGTATTCGATCCCGACGCCGCCCTGATACCAGGACCGGATATACCGGAAGATCCCCCTGTGATCCAGATCCTGGTATCCGACGTTCATCTCCTGCCGGATTACCTGGCCGTGACCGGCAGCGTGAATGTGGCCGACATGGTCCTTTACCATCTCCAGGTTTTGGATGACGTTCCCTTCCTGTCGCTGGACATGGAAGAGATCGACAACGAGTTTGCAACGAGGCGAACCAACACCTTTCACCACCTCGAGACCGAAGTCCAAGGTGGTCGCGTCATATCCCGGGTGCCCCTTCCACGCCTCTGCCCCCTCTTTCTTATCGTTCAGGCATTCAAACAGAACAGTGACGCCCTCTTTCTCTGCTTCGGGCATAACTTGTTTGAGCCCGCTGACGCAGTTGGCGATCGCTGCCTTTTTGTTGATACCAGGTTTTCTCATACCCGAAAATGCGATCACCATATTGCATACTCCCTCCGACGTTCGGCAGTTCTCGATTTGCTTGAGAGTTTCAGCGATAACTGCAGGGTGATCGGTCGGATCGTTCCAGCCGATTGCGAAGGGTGGTTTGTCTTTGCCGAAGTCGAGAATCGCGACAGGGCAGGTTAGCTCCGCTTTCTGCAGCTTTTGCCAATGTTCCACTGGCGCCAACTCGATACCAACTGCGCCAATATCTCTGGCACGCTTGATGAAGGTATCGATGTCCCACTTTGGACCAAAGCTGTTGTGGCACCACCACGTGAGGTCAACTTTCAGTGAGCGTTCAGGCATGATCAGCTACATCCTTCTACAATAGAGTGCATCCGGACGAAATGTCATAGATGGCCACAGGGGCACACTATGCACGCAAACATGCACACTATGCCTCTGTGGACCGTGTCACCGTTTCTAACAAAGACCGGTCCTTTACACAGAAATGTAAAGGAAACTATTCTACACACTTTTTTTTACTGATCCAGACTGAAGAAGTCCACCTTAAAACTGTGCGTAAATGAAAGGATTCTGCTGGAAGCTGCCAAATACGCAAATGAGCAGAATGAGTGCGTAGCAGAAACCGGTCTGCAGCCAGAGTGGGCGCTTTTGCAGGAAACTTTTGCTGCCGAGAAGTTTGTCACCTACAAACATCATCGTCGCCGCAATTACCATGAGCATCATCGTATATACATTGAACATCATCGCTCCTGTGGCAAATCGTGTGATGCCACTGATGATTGTCAGTGCATCATCGATTGATCTGGCGCGGAAGAAAATCCAGGCGGCGGTGACGGCGTGGAAGACGATGCACCACTGCAGCATTATGTGTAGTCGTGGATAGCGAGTAAGTCTGAGGAAAGAAATGATCGATGTGCGCAGATTTCTTGTGAGTAGACTCAGCATCAAATACAAACCATGTAATCCGCCCCAAATCACAAATGTCCAACCCGCGCCGTGCCAGAGACCGCTTAAGAGAAATGTAATGAGAATATTCAGACACTGTCGCCAGAGAGCAACGCGATTGCCGCCGAGCGGAATGTAGACGTAATCGCGGAACCACGACGAGAGCGTGATGTGCCACCTGCGCCAGAAATCACTGACTGTAAGTGCGCCGTACGGCATTGCGAAGTTTTCCGGCAGACGGAAGCCGAGGACCTGTGCTGTGCCGATTGCCATATCGGTGTAGCCGGAAAAGTCCGCGTACATCTGGATGCTGAAGAAGTATGTTGCAAGAATTAACGATACCCACGACTGATCACCCGGTGTGTCGTAGACCGCATTCACCAGCAGCGCCGCCTGATCCGCCACAATCATTTTTTTTGCGCAGCCCCAGAGAATGCGTACGATTCCACTTATGACCTCATCCCATCGTGGCCGTTCGACTATATCCGTCTGTGGCAGAAACGAATCTGCACGATCAATCGGTCCGGCAACGAGTGTCGGAAAAAATGATGTATAGAGGAAGAAGGGGAGAATGCGTGTCTCGGCAGTGCGCTTGTTGCGGTAGATATCGATGATGTAACTCAGTTTCTTGAACGTGACATACGAAATCCCCAGAGGAACCGCAAGTCCAAGGAGTGGTAGATGTAGGAAGTCCGCGTATTTAAAGAACGCGAGCAGCCCGATATTCATCACAAGACTCAGGATCAGAAGTACTTTTTTCAAACGTCCGGCCATCATCGCTCTGCCAATCAGATAATCCGCTACAGTCGTGAGAAAAAGAAAAATAGCGGACTCCGTACTCCAGAGCAGGCAGAAGATGTAGCTCGCAATGAGCAGAAGTGTGATACGCATTTTCTGTGGTGTCACGCACAGCACAAGTGTGGTGATTGGCAGAAAGACTCCCAGAAACGTGAGCGAGTTGAAAAACATCAGTCACAGTCTACACTGCACGGCATACCTTCCGTAAAGTCCGCTCTCCGGGTTCTTGCTGTCTTTATTATCATCACTCTCTGTGCGGAAGGATTGCTGCGTCTTGCAGGGATTGCCTATCCGTATTTTCTGCGGGTGGATCCGGTTCTTGGTTTTTCTTTGCGGCCCGGCGCAGAGGGATGGTTTGTGCGGGAGGGGAGGGCGTACATCAAAATCAGCAGCCAGGGACTGCGTGATCGCGAACACAACATCACTGCAGCGCCCGACACACTGCGCGTTGCCATACTTGGGAATTCCTTTGCAGAAGCGTTGCAGGTTCCTGTGGAAGACACGTTCTGGTCGCATCTGCAGACGGATTTGCAGTCGTGTTCCGCAGTCGACAGTAAAAAAATCGAAGCGATCAACTTCGGCATCAGTTCGTTTTCCACCGTGCAGCAATTACTGATGCTCAAAGAAAAAGTGTGGCAGTACAAACCCGACATCGTCGTTCTGCTCTTCATGCCCGATACCGACATCCGCAAAAACTCGCGTGCGATTTTCAAAAGCACTGATCGTCCGTACATGACTATGAAAGACAACAAGCTCATCGAAGATAATTCCTTCCGCGACACAGACTTCTTCCGTTTCCAGACATCACTGCCTGCCCGCATGCTGCACACGCTCATCAACCACTCGCGCGTGCTGCAGATCATCAACGAAAGGCGTCGCACCGGTGGTGCACAGGAGCAAAGCGGAGTCATCGCCGAATCGCCATCACAAGAAACAATCGATCCCGTTTTCCTGCCACCAACATCACAAGAATGGACCGATGCGTGGGACGTGACCGAACGTGCCATCGCTGAGATGAATCATGAAGCAACTGCACGCAATGTTCGTTTCGTTTTATTCATCACCGATGAAACAAGGCAAAGTGATCTCACAGATTTTCAATATCCTGTTGCACGTCTGACTGCACTCGGGCACAAAGAAGGATTTGAGGTTGTATCACTGACGCCTTCTATGAAGGCATACATAAAAGAACATGATGTTTTCCTGCACGGATTCAAACCGGAAGATAAAAACACCGGTCACTGGAATCAGGAAGGGCATCGCGTGGTTTCAACGGTGATGAGTGATGTGCTCTGTGCGGATTTATCACGCTGATGTGTTTTCGTACGTGACGGTTTGCAGGTGTGCCGGATCTTCCACAATGAAATGCAGTTGCCGCAGGCGGTACGCAATATCGGTAATCGTCTGCAGAATATCAGGATGACCTTCAATCAGAAGTGCGGGTTCTTCATAGAGTGGCTGCCTGCTTGGCTTTGCGATGATACGTACATTCTCCGTTTGAACATTGGCCGGAAGTTCAAGAAGAATCTCTGCTACATCATGTGTTATAGCGTCTGCACTCATCGTGTAGCCTTCGCGCATACCAAGAATGATACGGATGTCATTTGCTGTCATTGCAGTTTCTACACAGAGATTGCCGCCGATTTTTTCCTGCATTTGCAGAAGTGCACTGTGTAACCGCTCCGGTGATTCCACAATGTCCGTCCGATCCCTTCTCACGCGTGTCAGATGGTATGCGCCTGACTCCTCTCTAAAATATCCCGACATCCCAATGCCTGTCGCACTCGCGATTTCAGAGACGCAGGCTGCAACATCTTCTTGATTGGCAGATGTGATCAGCGTGCCTGACCACCACGCTTCCGGCTGCAATGGCCTGTAGTTCTCCAATATCGTACTCATTCTTCTACAGTAATTTATTCCTGCCTTCTGTCAATAAGCCTTAATCGCAGTTTGGAATTCCCAGAACATCGCACCGGTAGATTTCGACTGCCAGTTCGCCGAGTGTCGGGATTATCAGTGCAATCAGGAGTACAGCAAGAATCAGATTCACGATGTAAATGTGGCGTATTCCCAGCGCGTCTTTGCGGATCATGGGCCAGAGGCTGATGATGAGTCCGACTGGAAGTGCAGCCAATCCTATAAACATATAGACGAATCCGGCAGTGTTCGGGACAGTGCCATCTGTGGTCATGACTGATTTGAACGCAGTTTCGATGGCGGTGATCTTCAAAAGAATCGACAGGAGCATCACACCAATCGGCAGTGCGCAGAGAAATGCGATGAGGGCCGATACGGTGTGGATGGGGGAGACGGTTGCGCGCATGGGTTGAGTATAGCTTCTCCGTTGACATCCCGCACTATGGTAGTAGATTCGATCCCAATGGACCGGCGGGAATTTCTCGCGACGGCTCTAGCTCTAGGCGCATCTGTGCTTGATGCGGGCGAGACCGGCGGTTTCAAAAAGATATTGGAGATGATGAAAGAGAAGACGCGACAGGAGCTTCTCCTTTTATTGGATGATGATGTCTACAACGTTCGCGAAGCTGCAACAACGGAATTGAGGAGTCGTGCAATTGCAGAAATCCGGCAACAGAACACAACTCTGTCCTGGAAAAACGAACTGAAACCGCAGAAAGCATCTACGGAAGTCCGCAAACGTTTACAGATGATTTTGTCCGATGTGTATCTGGAAGAAGCAAAAATACTGTGGAGCGGAAAACGTATGCCGCATATTGCCGGATATAAAGATGGAGAAGAGGTGACCATGAAAACCTATGCCGCTGCACTGAACAGCAAAATTGGCGGTTTTCTGGATACGAACAAGGTGGGCGAGTACCGCACATTCAAAAGAGAGGAAGATATGCCAAAGGTTCTTCCGGCGCGCGAAGGGGAACTTTTTTGGGAATGGGTGGAACGCAATCCTGCATTGATGTCGGTATCGGCAGAGGAAGCCAGACTGGAGTTACGTGACCAGGCGGAAGGAAAACACATGGCGCACGACGGAGCGTTTTTCGGGAAAATGGATTTCAGCGGACGAACGGGCATGGTGTACTGCATGACGGATCCCGGGATTGAACTCCTGGATGTTATGCCCGATTCCGTAAGCATAACGATGTATGGGAAGACAGGCAGATTGCCGGCCGATCCTACTGCCAGTTGTTCGAATGGCGTCTTTTTTCAATTGCCGCCCGGCACGGATGCGAAAAATATTGATGCCCTGTCGGTGAATGTGCTTACAGATTGTGTACCCGTCTTGCAAAAAAGCGTCACGGATTTTTCGAAAGAGACAACTCATTCAATGGGTTTATATACAATCCGGCTGATGCCCATGCGTGAAGACGTCGCTACAACCGGAGACAAATGTTATCTGGTCACATGCGAGATCACTATGACCAAAAATTCCCTGGGCAGCAGTGAGCCCATAGAAAATATGCCGAAGCGATTTTTTACAGGATACGAAGAGCCAACGCCGGGCAAGCCTTCTGTCGCGCTTTCCTGCATTGCCGCATTTGACCATCTGGAAGGTGGTGCCCGTTTTGTCCTCTCTTTTCTTCACCGGCCGACCCAGCTGGATATCCGTATTCCCGATGAAGAGAACAGGCACTTCATGGAACGCACACTGAAGTTTGATCTGCGTAAAAAGTGACATGTTTTTGTTTCTCATCACTTCCCATCTGCTACCATAGGGTCTATGAACATGTTCAAACCCACCAAGGCCACAACGGTGAAGGACTACCTGAAAGCAGTTCCGCCGGAGCGCAAAGAGGCGATGGATTTTTTGCATGCGTTCATCCAGAAAACTGTCCCAAAACTCAAGCCCTATTTTTCCTACAACATGATTGGCTACGGTGCGTTTCCGTACAAGAACTACAAGAAGGAAGACATTGAGTGGCCGGTCATCGCGCTTGCGAATCAGAAGCAGTACATCAGTCTGTATGTGTGTGCCACGCACGATGGAAAATACATTGCCGAAACATATAAAAAGGAACTCGGAAAAGTGAGCGTGGGAAAAAGTTGTATTCGTTTTAAAAAAATCGACAATCTGAATTTGGATGCGCTGAAAAAAGTGCTGAAGCTTGCAGAGAAAAATCCGGGACTCGTGAGCGCATCACAGAAATAGAAAATCACAATCCGGTTTAGTTTTGCAGCGCGCTGGCCTGTATTACAATTTTTACGATGCGCCTTCCACACATCAGTAGCTTTACAATAAGTGCGTCTGTTCTCACTGTACTTTTTTGTGCCTGGGTTGGAACGTATGCGGCACTTGCTGCCGTCACCTATTCGTGTCCGACCGGACTGGGTGCCACCAATTCGACGACAGTGGGTAGTTCCTGTTATGCGTACTACAACACGACAAAGACCTGGAGTGCTGCGGAAACCGCGTGTCAGGGAGTGGGCGGTCATCTCGCATCGGTGCGCAGCAGCGCTGCGAATGCTGCTATTCTTGGAATGGCAACACATGGTGATGTGTGGATTGGAGCGAGTGATGACAACGCAAAAATTTCAGGAGCCAGCGAAGGAAATTATTTTTGGGCAGGGGATTCCAGCGCATTTTTTACGGGTGGCTTTGGGGGAACAGCAGTGGGTGGTGCCTATTTAAACTGGGAACCGGTGAATGAACCGAATAACTTCGGTGGTTCTGAAAACTGCGTTGAAATGTATACCTCCTTCAATTTTGGAATGTGGAATGACGCCAGCTGCAATGCCGCATTCCGCTATGTGTGTGAAATTCCCGCCCTTGCATCCGGCTCGCCTGATCCGTCATCCAGTAGCAGCAGCGAATCACCTGTTCACCGGTCCGGAGGAGTACGCGAAGAAACATTGCGGACACGCATGGCGATTGCTGCTTTACGTTGGTTGCTTGTGACACAACCCGGTTCTATCAGCATGGCATCTGCCACTATTATCAATACGCCTGTCATGCATTTTGCCGCACCGTCTGAACCGGTATATCTGTTCGGATTGCCACAGTCCTCTATGTCATCATCTGCTAAAACGTCTTCTGCATCGCCTGTCTCCTCTGCATCGCCATCGCAGTCATCGTCACGCTCCTCATCAATTTCATCCTCAATCTCCTCTCTTTCATCCATCAGTTCCTCGAAATCATCTGCCGTATCGAGCAGTGTAAAAGCAATCAGTCCTGCGCCGAAAATCATCGTTTCCTCCGTTCTGGATGACCAGCGTATTGTGGCAAGCTGGAGAGCGAATCTCCACGCTGATGCGCGCGTGAATGCCGCAGTGCGTCTCATCCTCACACGCACACTCAAAGTAAAACTTCTTACTATTGTCGACAAAGACTGGGCCTATGTGCAGATTCCTTCCGGTATGAAGGGATATGTATTAAGAAAAAATCTGACGAAATAATTGCTCACACAAAAAGCCTGTGCGACAGTGTTGTCATGATGCGTCTGTTTTCCATTGTGACAGCAGTCTGCGTGATGCAAAGCAGTATTATTCCTTCTGCATACGCGCAATCAGCATCACAGATACAAATTGCGCCGCCGGGATTTCGTGAGGTAACAAGCGGATCCGGGGTGACGCTCTGGCGGAAGAGCCGCGAATACGTGCAGGTTATTTCCCCGCACAGAGGTGCAAGTGTGAAACTCCTGCACGGAAAAATAATTCCCTCGGAAGGCGCAGGCACAAACTTCGCCCGCATGGATTTGCGTGACTGGTGGACCGAGTGGAGTGCAGACGAGCCATCGGCCTTCACGCTCGCAAACGGCCAGTTCTTCAATATGAATAACCCCGACAGGTCGCCGCTCGCATTTTCCGTCAAAATAAACGGCATTGTGTATGCAGGCTACGGAGACGACAACGAATACACCGGAAAGAAGATGGCGCTCAGAATCGGCACCCGGCATGCAACGGTACAGCAGTATGATGACGATGCAGGAAGTCTCTACGCATTCGCAGAGCCGGATATCATCGTCGGCCTGAAACCTGATGTCAGTAAATCCGGCAATAGCCGCCTTGGCCGTACATTCATGGGAACCATGCCAAACGGCAATCTCCTCGTCTTCAGTTCTCCCGGCGCCACGCAGCGCTATGCAACGCGCATCCTTATTGCCTTTGGTGCCGATCGTAATAAAGTCATGATGCTGGACGGAGGAGGTTCCACGCAGCTCATTCACGAAGGAGCACCGCTGATCCCCACTGGTATCAGCATATCAAAACCATTGCGGACTGTGCCGCTTGCGATTGGCGTAGTGATGGCGCAATAGAATAACGATTATGCATCACACGCAGAATCCATCGGTTGGATTGCTATCCATATCTGGGTTTTCACAATACGTCCCGCAGAAATTTGCCGGACATTGGCAATAGCCACCCAAGACATCCGGCACACATACTCCATGGTTCACGCATCCCTGTATGGCACCATGATCGTAATTGCATCCCGCATCATATAATTCACAAATGTCCCCGGAATACATTCCGCTGCAGCTGCAGGAATACGACCCGCCCGGACCATTGGTGCAGGAGCCTCCGTTCAGACAGGGCTCTTCCAGCTGACACTGGCCCTGGAAGACAGTAAGCGTCATGGTTTTGATACCGCTTGTGTAATTGCCGTTTGCCGCCTG
>CAZHLW010000001.1:473575-919644 GCA_964533375.1 uncultured Candidatus Peribacteria bacterium | reverse complement strand
AGACAGTAAGCGTCATGGTTTTGATACCGCTTGTGTAATTGCCGTTTGCCGCCTGCGTTGCGGTAATAATAGATGTTCCGTTACTCACCAGAGTCACCGTGTTTCCGGCAACAGTCGCCACCCCCGTACTACCGCTGGTAAATGTGAACGCACCGGCGCTGTTGGATGCCGGCGCGCTCAGGTTAAAAGGAATATCTCCCATTTGCTTGTTAATATTGCTGAATGTGCCGATGGTCGGTGCAATGGCGTTTACGGTAAGCGTGGCGGTTGCATTGCCGCTTGTGTAATTGCCGTTTGCCGCCTGTGTTGCGGTGATGATGGTTGTGCCTGCCGCCACAATGGTCACGGTGTTTGCGCTGACAGTGGCAACAGATGTATTGCTGCTCATAAATGTAAATGCCCCCACGCTGTTTGAAGAAGGTGAAAGTGTGAAAGAAGAATCACCGTAATTTTTTGTGAGATCATTGAACGTGATAGTGGGAGAGGAGAGAGTGACCTGGCTGCTTGCGGTACTACTACTGATAACAGATGCAGAAGGCTGGCCGCTTCCGCCCCCGCCACGGCGCAGCTTGTTGTAGAATTTTTGCAGAACAGTCGGCGTGTCTGGTGCGGCTGTGTGATTATTTGCCGTTTCCCGGGCAACAACCGCCCGATAGATCATGCCGCTGATCCGGCCCCGGGTCATGTGCGCTGCTATGCCCAGATTTCCTGTATCCATATCCAGAATTCCCGCGTTCCGTGCGACCAAAACGTAGGGCGCGTACCATGCCGAAAGGTCGATATCCTTAAATGGCATTGCAGATGATGTTTGCATGGGCTGATAGCCATACACATTTACCAGCATCTTCAGGGCCTCGGCAGTATTCACAGTTCTGGAAGGATGAAATGATCCATCGGCGTATCCCTGAACCCATTTCTTTTCTTTTGCATAACAAATGAAAGGCGCAAACCATTCCTTCTTCACATCTGAAAAACAATCATGATACTCCTGCACCGATGGAGCCATGCCTACGCTTTTGATGAGAATTTTCAGCAGCTCCGCCCGATTGATGGAGTTGTCGGGCTTGAATGTGCCATCACCATACCCATCAACCATTCCATGGGAGAGCAGAAATTCTATTGCCGTCTGGTTTTTGTTTCCCGTCGTATCGCTCAGAGGAGCGGCAACTGCCACAGATGTCATGAACACTATCCCGGCGACTATGAAAAAATGACGACGCATCGGCGGCCAGCATAGCATCGGCTGCTAAGCCTATAAAACAATACAACGTGTTTTTCGCTTTTCATCAATCCGGATTCACTTCCTGTTTATCGAGAATTTTCTCGTGCTCCCGTACTGAAGAGGTTATACTCAAGCAATGCAAAAAATTCTCCCCCACCTCTGGTTCGATACGCAGGCCGTTGAGGCGGCTGAATTCTATGTTGCCGCCTTCGGCAACGGTTCAAAGATTACCCACAAATCCGTTATTAAAGATACGCCGTCAGGAGATTGCGACATTGTCTCGTTCGATCTCTGTGGCTATTCCTTTATGGGAATCAGCGCAGGACCAGCGTTCAAGATCAATCCGTGTATTTCCTTCATGCTGAATTTCGATCCATCGAAAGATGCGGATGCGCGTGAACACTTGGATCAACTCTGGGGAAAACTCAGTGACGGCGGAAATGTGCTGATGGAACTGCAGGAATATCCGTTCAGCAAACACTACGGATGGATTCAGGATAAATACGGCGTCTCCTGGCAGCTCATCCTGACTGACCCCGCAGGTGAGCCACGCCCGTTCATCATTCCGTCGCTGATGTTCACCGGTGAGAACACGGGCAAGGCAGATGAAGCGATTGATTTTTACGTATCCATTTTCAAGGATTCCAAGAGGGGACTCACTGCACCGTACCCGGAAGGTGTTTCACCCGAACCTGCTGCCAAAATCATGTTTGCGGAATTCATGCTGGAAGGGCAGTGGTTTACCGCAATGGACAGCGGCCACATGCACAAATTTGGTTTCAACGAAGCGGTCTCACTTCTGGTCCGTTGCAAGGATCAGGAGGAGATTGATTATTACTGGGACAAACTGTCTGCCGTACCCGAAGCGGAACAGTGCGGCTGGATGAAAGACAAGTACGGAGTGTCCTGGCAGATTTCGCCGATTGCTATGGAAGATGTCTTGAACAGTGGCAATCAGGAAAAGATCGACCGCGCCATGCAGGCGTTCATGCCTATGAAGAAGGTGGATCTCGCTGCACTGGAAAAGGCGGCAGAAGGAAACTAGGAAAGTACATGTAACCTTTTCTCATTTCATCCGTAAAAACAGGTATGAAGAAAGCACTCCTTGCCATTGGCGCAATCATCATCCTTCTCGTTGCTGGTTTCTATGCATTCAATGCATATATCTATGCGGAGAAGCAGGGAGATCCATCAGACATTACATCCTACCGCGGAACACTGAGTGGTGAAGTTGTCTGTCTGCCGCATGCGGATACCAGCGGGCCGCAGACGATGGAATGTGCATACGGACTCAAAACAGATGTTGGCGAATACTACGCGCTGGACCTCGCAACCATGTCGCAGGAACATGCCCCTCTCGAAACCGGTGAACGCATCAAAGCAAACGGGCTCATCACGCCTATTGAAATGCTGAGTTCGGATCACTGGAAAAAGTATGCCATCGAAGGAATCTTCTCAGTGACGGATTCGGTCGAGAATCTCTAGCATTCAAACCCGAAGCGCTTCAGCAGCCGTTCGTTCACGCGTAGGAGCATTTTTGCATCGGTACTGAACCACTTCATCACGCGTTCGCAGGTGCGCGTTTTTGATTCACTGTCAGTATCGGTCTTCGGTGCAGCCGCATGTCCGCTATTGGCGCTCAAACGTAGTGCATGCAGTTCTGCCAGCGTGGGAGCTTTTCCGCCACCACTGCCCGGACGCCCGCGCTTGCCGCCGCCCGAATGGACGACAGTTGCTTCGGATGAAGAAGACGATGACGATTCAATAACCACAACGTTGACCGTGAGCGGACCTTTGGTGCCGGGAGAAGAGAACAGGCTGCCTGCAGTCACACCAAAAATACTGTAGTAGTACGTTCCGTTTGCGAGACCGGTATCGTTGTAACTGGTCGTACTTGTATCTGCAGTGTTTAGAACAAGCGTTCCTGCTGAAGAGTTTGCAGGGGCAGAGACAGTATCGCGGCGGAGCATGAAGTGGTGGGTTCCTCCCGGGACATTCCATGTGAGTGTTATTGTTGAATCACTAACGGAAGCTTGGAGGGTCGGTGCGGATAATCCATCTGCAAACACAGGCACGACGGACATGCACAGCATCGAAAGTCCGAGCGCAATAGCGGTGCCAAAGTGAAAGCGTGGGAAGCGCACGGAGAGGAAGTGTAGAGGTTCCTTTCCAGAGTTCATATTGACCTGCTTCTGATGGTTATATCTGATGAAACAAAAAGTGCGATGTCCCTTCTTACTGCGGCAGATAAAGACTGGGCTTATATAAAGTTACCGGATGGGCTGCAGGGGTACGTCTGGCGGAAGAACATCACGAAGTAGTCATTTTACGTATAATTTTTTTGATCATAATAATTCAAAGATCAATATATTTTTATTGCAATTCGATAAAACCTGTGCTTAGATGTGCGCACATTCCTTTTACAAAGCCTTTATGAAACCTCTTCCCCTCAAGCGCGCATCCACGCTCTTCCTGAAAGCAGCCATCATTGTTATTGGCATTGGCGTGTTGCTCTTTTGTTACTTCGCCTTTCCGTCCATCTGGACAGGACTTCCTCTGGAATTCCCCGGAATCCCGACTCCTATTCTCTACACCGGACTCTTCAGTTTCTACCTTTCCGCGATCCCGTTTTTCATCGCAATTTCCCAGGGGTTCAGACTCCTGCAGTTAATCGACAAGAATCAGGCCTTCTCCAACACCTCTATCGGTGCGCTGCGCATCATCAAATTCTCCGCAATCGGTATGAGCGTGCTGTATTGGATCTCCATGCCGCTGATGTTCACTGTGGCAGAAATAGATGATGCTCCGGGCCTTGTTCTGATGTGGGCTGCTTTCGCATCATCTCCTCTCGTGATTGCCACATTTGCCGCTGTTCTTCAGAAGCTGGTACAGAATGCGATTGATCTGAAAGCGGAAAACGACTTAACTGTATAACCCGTACTCTATGTCTATCATCATCAACCTCGACGTCCAGCTGGCCAAACGCAAAATGAGCGTGACCGAACTTTCCGAAAAAGTCGGCATCACCATGGCCAATATTTCCATTCTGAAAAACGGCAAAGCAAAAGCGGTGCGCCTCTCCACACTCGAAGAAATCTGCAAAGCACTCGATTGTCAGCCGGGGGATATTCTGGAGTATAAGGCGGAGAAGAAGAAATAAGCAGATTTCATCTTTTGTTTACAAGGAAACATAGTAGAATTGTGTCAATGGAAGAAGGACCTCGTTCAGAAGACATCCGTGCCCCCAATATCTACCGTAAGGCAGATCTTCTTGCAGTTATAAAGAGCACGCGCAGGAAACTGAAAAGGAGCAAGGAACCTAAGCTTGATCCTGCTATAGACAATAATGTGCAGCGAGCTGCTCTCAGAGTGATTCTGCTTGAAGATATCTGTGCAGATTTTTATGAGCACGGCTCCGGCGAAAAAGAAACACAGAAGATGCTGAAAACGCCGCAGAGCCGTGATGCGGTCATTCTTGGTATTCTGGCTGCAATCCGCAAGGAATTTCAAAGAAACATGGAACACTGCCCGGATGCCGCATACTCATTCAGGGACATTCAGCATTTTGTGGAATATGGAACTGCTGTTATGTACGGACTGATTGAGACTGTCCCCAGTGTCCACAGGTTTCAGACAAAAGAAGCCGTTCCCGCAAAAGAAATGGCAGCGCTCATGCGTAAAAAACCCGTAAGTCAGATTTTTTCGCAGCTCAGTAATATTGCAGGCAAAGATGCCGTGCAGATTGAAAAGGTTTTTGGCTTGAACCATCGTGAAGTATTTGTTCCTGCTCACAAAACATTCCAGCTCAAGTCGTTTAACTCCTATGCGTTTTCCCTGGAGAACTTGGACACTGCGCCACTTTTAGTTCCATCCCAGAGCACCAGTTCTGAGATTGCTAAAGTTGTCAGAAGCCCTGAAGAGTCCGTGTATTCCTGCCTTGCGCATTACGTGGAAGTCCCGCGCACCAATCAAACAATGTTTCAGTATCTGCATGACCTCATGACCGAGCGATACTGCAAACATGTGCTGAAGGTTCGCACGAAGAAGTCATAGTCATCTTACGCTTCCTCCAGCCCTGGACTCACTGTCAGTGTCGTCACGCCCGATCCGCTCTTGTAGTTTCCGTTCGCAGCCTGTGTGGAAATAATCGTCGTGGTGCCGGGACCCGTGATGAGCACTGTTCTTCCTGTGACTGTTGCAACCGCTGCATTCGTACTGGTGAAACTGAACGCGCCAGCGCTGTTGGAGGTGGGATCGGGTAAGAGGAATGGGGCATCGGCGGCGTTTTTTGCAATATTGATGAGCGCGATAATAGTTGGAGCGATGGTGTTCACGGTCAGCGTTGCGGTGACTGTTTTTTCCTGAAAGTTTCCGCTCTGTGCCTGTACGGCTGTAATCGTCGTTGCTCCCGCATTGCCGAGTGTCACGGTATTGCCACTGATGGTTGCCACCGCCGTATCGCTCGATGTAAACGTGAATGTGCCGCTGCTGTCTGAGAGCGGAGCGAGTGTAAAACCTGCCGCACCGTAATTTTTAATGATATCCGCAAAGGTAATTGTCGGCGCAGTCAGAATAATCGGGGCACTGGCGGTATCTGTGGGATGCTGCGGAGCACCTCCTCCTCCGCGCCGTTTGTTTGGATGTGAAGACAGTGATGATGAAGAGAGAGATGATTGCGACGATGCGGCGGCGAACCGGAGTTTTTTTGTTTTGTTCAGGCGTTTTTGCAATCGTGCCTCTCGCCTTTGTAACATCGACTGCGACACAGAAGCCGCTTCGAGGGGGACTGCACTCTGCAAGAGGCCGATAATCAATGCGATCACCATGATCACATTTCCGTAGTTGCGATGCGGCACGGCAGCAATCTTATCGCGTGACGTAACCGGTGTTCAAGTTTTTCTCATGCTGTCCGCAAAATCTTTTCCATCAGCCTGCCCTTCGCCAGCTCATCAATCAGCTTTCAGCTTGTGAAAAAAGAAGTGACCGATACTCATCCGGATTTCCCGAAAATTCCCAGGAATCACCTCTCAGCTTTAATCGTGCAAAAAGGAAAAGTGCTGTCCGTATCCAATCCAGAGTTTTTTGACTGCAAATATTATTCTCCAAAATTTCCTGAGGCGTGTGTCTGATAAGGTCATCAATGGTATCTCCCCATTCAAGACTGAAGGAAGAGAAAAAACTTTGTTTTTCAGCATTGCGTTGTGTGAACTGCGGCACAGGAATGTCCAATATTTTTTGTATGGATTGCTGTAGCACTCCGGCCTGAATACAAGCCTGTTGATCTTTTTGCCATCTTTCATCTACTGGTGCAGGAATTTCTGCGCTTGTTTTTTCTCGTACATTAGCACGTACCAATTCTGTAATTTTCAGTCGGATAGAAAGAACAAGGCCAACGTCTATGACTTTGGCATCGCGCAAGTCATGCAGAGCATCTAAAAGCCATTCGATTTTGTGCGGATGATTGTCGAGATCCACTGTGTCTCTTGTGAATTTTCTTACTAACGCACGATATGCATCTGCTATTGAATCAGTTTTAGCAGAAGAAAGAATGCTCGCCCGTATTCCTTCGGCCTTGTTTGCACTCAATAAGCCGGCTTTCTCCAATAGGTCTGCCTCATCATGAAGACATTCCAAATCCCGTGCGGTTTCAATCTCTCCATTCATATTATTATAAATATATTCCTATTTTATGTATTTGTCAATTTTTGTCGCAAAATCTTTTCCATCGGCCTGCCCTTCGCCAGCTCATCAATCAGCTTATCCATATAGCGCATTGTCTGCATAGTCGGATCTTTGATGTCTTCCACGCGCACACCGCACACCACCCCCCGGATCAGCGACCGCAGCGGATTGGGCTTCGGTGCTTCGGTCATAAATGTCTCAAGATCAGCTTCTTTCTTTAACTGACGTTCCAGACCTTTTTGTGTATAGCCAAGCAGCCAGCAAAGACATTCATCCACTTCTTTCTTCGTACGCCCTTTCTTCTCCGCCTTCGCAATGTACATCGGGTAGATGCGTGCGAAGCTCATCGTGAAGACGCGGGGTTTTTTGGTGGGATCTGCCTGCTTCATGATTTTATTGTAACACGACTGTTTTGCTTTATTGATCTTTCCTTTTCTTTTTTACATACATTTCCCAAGCCGTAAGGACAATGGGGAGGACGCCGATAATATAGAGCCAGGTATTTTCATAGGCTGTACCCTTTCCAAAATACGCAGTCGCAATCATGGCAATGGCTGCAATGAGCGAGATGATGGCGCCTCCGAAACTCCTGAAGAATGGTGTCATGGGCGTAGTCTACCACAGTACAATAAATAGTGTCCTATTCAGACGTTATTACAACATCTATGCGATGCGGATGTACAATTATTTCTTTAATCTTTTCATAATCATCAATGACCCAAGCGCATTTAATAGAAATGCAGTCAGTGCCATCATCGGTATGGTGATGTATCCAAACTGGGCAAAGGGCGTTTTCACACAGGACTCTCCGGTTGCATCACAGGGTGTTGCAGGATTTGCCGGACTGGCAATGATGTCGTACATCTGAATGTAGTAGTGGTACGCGGCGTATGCCGCTCCTATCAAACACAGTGCAAGGATGTAACGAGCGACATTCCTGTCGCGCTTCCACAGAGCGATTGCGAGAAGAATGACCTGCGGATACATGAAAATTCTCTGTATCCAGCAGTATTTGCACGGGGTCCATCCTGACACCTCAGAGAAGTATAAACTGCCCAGTGTTGCCACTGATGCGACAATGAGCAGAAGCAGCAGACCGTTTCCGCCAATCCATGCGCCTGTCTTTGTTTTTCTCTTTGTCACTCCTTCATACACCAGCAAAGCGACCACAGCTGCAATAATGACGTGCCCGATGACAACGAGTACGGAGAGGAATGGCACGATGTTCCAGGTCAATTGAGCGAAGTCCATGTCATCAGCTTATCAAGCATGTCCCCGTTGTAGAAGGCGAGTTTTGGTTTGAGTCCAGGTGCGCGTATACTCGCGTCTATGCAAACCGATCTGACTACCAAACAATGCGAGGACCTTCTGAAAAAGAACCATTACGCACATCTTGGCTGCGTCGACAATGGTCAGCCGTATGTCATACCCATCACTTTTGTCTACAAGGACGGATTCCTCTACAGTTTTTCCCTCGAAGGACACAAGATTGATACTATGCGCAACAATCCCAATATCTGCATTCAGGTAGAGCATATTGGCGGCGAGCACGAATGGCAGAGTGTTATCTGTTGGGGTGCGTTCGAGGAGCTGACCGATCCCCACACTGCACAGGAGGCAAAACTTCTGATGGCAGAACTGCATGGCCAGGCTATTTTGAACAATACGGAACCGGCTGTTTCCCGGATTGTAAAAAGCTGGGAAAAGGATGCGCAGAAGAGTGTGGCATACCGCATGAAGCCGGTACGCATAACAGGCAAAGCAGAAAAGGCCTAGCCTATCTGTCCGCTTCGTAGAGCTTTCCGGTTCTTTCACTTACAACAATACGGAACAGAGTCGATTTCCTGTTATTCACAAGTAAAGGAATAGCTTTCTCTTGAAAGGTGTATTGCGGGATGTGAATACCGACATTCTGTTGAATACCGCCTAAGCGGCTGGTAAGGAGTTCGATAATCATCGATGCTTCCACTTCATCCGACTGTTCAAACGCAAATTCTTCAAATGTGCCCCAGCACATGACACTTCTCCACTCGCGTTCTTTCTGCTGCTGTACCTGAAAGCAAACCTGTGGATTCCGTCGCAGGATCTCGATTTTTCTCCCTTCCGTTGTCTGTCCGTACAGGACATTTTCATAGAAAACATATGCAAGAGGCACGATATAGGGTTTTCCGTTGTCGCTGCATGCAAGATGTCCGTACATCTCTGATTCCAGCAATGCATCCATTTCCGTGTCTGATAATATTTTTTCCATAGTTTCAGAATAGTGGAAGGAATTTATATCATCCCCATCGCTTGTTCAATTTCCCTTGCAAGCGTACCCGGATGCGGAACATGGCGGATTTTTGTGGCTGATTCAAACTGCAGGGTGCCGTAGTTGAGAACATATTGAAGGATATTTTTCTTATGCGATTCCACTGTTTTCATTTTTTCAAAAGTGATTTCCAGCATCTCCTCCCGCCACAGCAGACTTTCGCGGATATGAACGACCCGCTTGTTTGTGACAATGATATGCGCTTGTGATTCAGCCAGGAGAAACCAGAAAAACCAGTGCTGGGTTATGATCAGCAGGAGAAGGGCGAGAACGAAAAGAAACCCTGAAACGCCAAAGGAAGCCGGTGTACCCGCTGCTGCAACAGACAAAAGAAGCACGCCGCCTCCCATCAATACACCATAGAGAAAGCACGGAAAAACATATTTAATCCAGTGCTCTTTTGAAATAAAAATAAGATCTTCTTTATGCATAATCGCGGGCTTTCCAACAGGGCGCTTGATCCAATATTGATCAAGTTTCGAAAGAAACGACAGCTCGCCGGAGGGAGATTGCTGATTCATATGTTAGAAAAGACGTACGAGCCGGATATAGATTGCAATCGTCAAAAGAACCAGAAAAAAAGTCGACAGAAGATAGAGCCAGAAAAGTATGCCGAAGGGTACCCGTTCCGGCCGTTTCCTGCTGTTTTGAAAGGAGGAGAAGAATGTCCTGTGACTCACAACGATATGGCGGTAGGAAAGAAGTCCGATGTAGACAAGAGCAAGAGACAAAAGCTCCAGCACCAAAACTGCGATTGAGAGGATGGTCATGCCTGTTGATGCAAAGAGTGCGGAAAGCATTTGCGGGAAGATAGTATCATATAGTCCGTGATTTGTGTGTTTTAGCAGGAGATAGACATTTTCATGCTCAGCCAGGCGATTAAATCAGCGAGCGGTAACCCTTGGAAGATCGCAGATAATGTTAAGCGGATGGATAACATGCTCCGGCTCCTTTCCCGCTAACCATTGGTCAATGCTTTGAAAGGCATCGACGTACATGTTGTGCATCGAATCATCTGCATAAAACCCGATGTGCGGTGTTGTGACCACGTTCGGGTGTGCAATCAATTCTTTGTTTTCAGCAAAGTTCTGCTCATGCTCCAGTACATCGAGCAAGGCATACGCAACTTTGCCGCTATTCAGTGCATCGAGTAATGCCTGGGATTCAATAAGTGAACCGCGCGCTGTATTTACAAGCACCGCCCCGTTTTTCATCTGAGCAAACGCCGATGCATTCACCATGTGTTTTGTTTCTTTCGTATCAGGAAGATGCAGCGTGATGATATCGCTTTGTGCCAGAAGTTCCGGCAAAGACACATACCGGACCCCTAACTGATCAACGAGTTCCAGCGTTCTGCACTGATCGACAGCAAGAATATCCATGCCGAAACCATAGGCGATCTCCGCGACCTTTCTTCCGATTTTGCCGGTTCCGACAATACCAATAGTCTTTCCACGTAGTGCCATTCCCCGTAGTCCGTGGTAATCGAATGTTCCCCCTTCCACTTTGCGGTCTCCTTCAGAAATATGACGAAGGGTACTCAGAAGAAGGGCAAAGACGTGCTCGGCAATGACATGAGAGCCGTAGTCCGGAACATTGCACACGGTAATGCCACGTTCTTTGCACGCATCTGTATCGATATGGTCGTAGCCGACAGAGCGCGTGACAATGAGTTTGAGCTTGGGAAGGTTTTGAATGACTTCTTTTGTGAAATGTGTATTGATGAAGCAGGAAATCGCTTCTGTATCTTTACACACCTTGATCAGCTCTTCTTCGTTCAGAACTTTTTCCTGGATGGCAGCATCAGGAAATCTCTGCTCTACCAGCTTACGATCTTCACTATCCACTTCTAAAAAGATAACGCGGGTCATATTTTTAGTATACGCGCATTTTTAACAATGATTACTGCATTTATTCCTATACACTGCAGGAATGAAAGAAATCTTTGTTGTTGTCGCAGTGATTTTGGCGTTTATCGGCAATGTGCCTTATTTAATGGATGTCATTCAAAACAAGATCCAACCCCATCCCTATACATGGCTCGTCTGGTCAATTGTTTCTGCGGTCACTTTTTCCGGTCAGGTGGTGAAGGGTGGAGGCATCGGATCTATACCGACAGGTGTTGCTGAAGCGTTCACCATTATCATTTTCTTGTTCTCGCTGCGCTATGGTTTCAGGAATATCGCAAGAAAGGACACATACTTTTTGATCATTGCTTTACTGGGTCTCATCCCGTGGGCACTGACCAATGACCCTACGATTTCAGTGATGACTGTCGTATCTATTGATGTGATCGCTTTTATTCCGACTTTGCGAAAGACGTGGCATCATCCGAAAAAAGAAACACCGATTCTTTTTGCCATGAATGTTCTGCGTCATGTTCTCACTCTCTTCTCCCTGCAAACATACAATATCGCCACCACATTGCATTCCATTGCGATGATTATAACGAATGCACTTATGACTTTATTCATGATGAGAGCATCTAAAGTGCCTCATAAATAAGAAGCTCACAGCTTGGATCGACGTGTTTCAAGAAATGAGAACGAGTTCTTCCGCCATGGAACCGTTTTGATATACTGGATGAATGAAATTCATGGCTTGGCATTATCGCGCAGCTCTTCATGGCTTTCTCGTAGCGCTGGCATTCATCATCATACATTTCATTTCATTGCCGGGTTTATTTCCGATCATCAGATCAAATCCCATTTTCCCTCTATTGCCCCTCCTGCTTTTCCCTGTGGGCGCTTACGTTTCCATTCGCCCGATGTTGTTCAGAGAAAAGGATGGCAGCAGGAAGATCTATATTCTGAATAGTATGCTCTCCGCACTCTTGCTCGCGATTTTTCTCTTCCTCTTTATTCCTTTGGCCAAGGATGTGTATACATGTCAGATTCTGGAGATTCCAAACTGTGATTAGTCATGATCAGGAATAACCCCGTACTGCATACGCTCAGAACAGAACCGGGCGCATCACGCAGGTGATTTACGATACTATAAGCATTGCAGCAGCCATTGCAGCCATACCGAAGTCTTCCACAATGGTGACTTTTGTCAGGGGGACTTTGATGAACGTGCCCAGGCATGCGCATTGGATTTTTCTCTTTTGCAACAGACTCTGCACAACACCTATGCCACTGAAAAGCATGAGGATGACAGTAGCGATATTTGTTGCAACCGGAGCAAAAGCAGTGATGTACGCAAGGCCGAGTGCAAGTTCAAGGAATGGATACACGTATCCGTAGGCTTTTACCTTTACTGCAAGCAGGTCATAGGTGGAATATCCTTCTGCGAACCCCGGTACATCAAGCAGCTTCAGGCCGGAGAAGACCAGGAAGAATCCTGCCATAAAATGCATCATCGCCTGCTGCCAGATAAACATGTCGTTTGTTGCATCGCGCAGAGCTATCGCAATGGTCGGCAATAGAATCAATCCAATGATGATAAACAGCGGTCTGTAGGTCGCAAAAAACCCTTCTGCGGTATTATTGTCATGCATTGGGTGTCCATTTTTCACCTCAGATTCAAGGATGAGATCCATTCCTCCGCATTTGGGGCATTTGCCC
This sequence comes from uncultured Candidatus Peribacteria bacterium, assembly GCA_964533375.1. Taxonomy (GTDB): domain Bacteria; phylum Patescibacteriota; class Gracilibacteria; order Peribacterales; family Peribacteraceae; genus CALREJ01. Next base: position 906,863 of record CAZHLW010000001.1, on the reverse strand, counting down.
GGTGTGCTCTGCCTGATGTCAGGATGCATGGGGCAGGTATAGATGATGGATGATGGAGAGTGTTCCATATGTATGGAGAGGAATAGAAAAGCGGGGCGCAGGACATGCGCCCCCGAAGGCATTATTGATTATAACCCCAATCGCTCATCCACTGTTTCATCATGTCGATTTCCCGCTGCTGTGCGGAAATAATGTCATCAGCCATGCGCTTGATTTCATCGTGTTTGGCGGATTGCCGTGCAGCGATTGCCATATCGATCGCTCCCTGATGATGGGGGATCATGCCTTTAATAAATGCCTGATCAAACGCGTCGCCGGTTTTACCCTCAAGCATGTCTGCCATGCCATCCATTGACATGTTCATCATATCGCCTTCATCACTATCCATCATGTTATTCATCATTTCCCTATGCATCGTATCCATCTTCGATATGTCTCTGTAAGCCGTCTTGTGTACGGGGTAGACCAACAGGCATGTGAGTATGCAGGCAACGACTCCTCCGATCAGGAGACCCAATCCCCATTTTTTTAGTTGAGACGGCGTGAGTGTTTTCATTGCCCAGACAATCAGAAAGACAATACCGATGCCGATGGCAAGGCATGTGAGGGCGTGGAGCGGAAAGAACAAGAAGGAAAATGAGGGGCCGGTGGTGTCTATCATGTTCATCATACAGAAGAGTGGGGAAGTGATGATTATCGGCTCGAAAGGCCGATAGTGCGGATGATCTCCGCAATAAAGCCGTCGTAATCTTTCTCCTTCTTCATCTTGTCTCTGGCGCAGGTATGCAGATGACTTTCCAGTACCTGCCCCTGGATATGTTCCACATGTCCTTTCATCGCCAGGAGGTTTTCCAGAATGAGGGGGCAATAGTTATCTGCTTCGATCATCGATTGCACTTTCTTTGTCAGACCTTCCAGGCGCTTCATGCCGGCAATTGCCTTTTTTTTATAATCTGCGCGCATAGCTCTATAGGGGTAGGGGGTACCCGTACTATTATCTTTCCGGAATGAAAAAGCAAGGAGATACTTTTTGGCGTCAGCGTTGTGCAGACAGTGCAGGCTGCCGGGTCACGCTAGAGGCTTGGCTCACACAGTTGCCGCCAGGGTGGAAATACTCACACGCCCAATCCTACACAGTATCACGCACAGACGAATCCAAATCTCTTTTCCAGTCGCGCATTCACGCGCTGCAGCATCAGCACATTTTCTCTAAACCACTTCATCACACGGTGACAGGTGCGTTCTCTAAACAAGGGCGTTGCAACGGATGCTTCTAACGGGTGGGAAAGAGATGCTGCAGAGATCTGAGGTTGAACAAGCGAAATCGCAGTGCCTCCTCTGCCCGGAGTGCCGCGACGTCCCCCTCCGCTTGTTGTTCCTGCCACGCTTGATGACGACGAAGAGGACGAGGACGACGAAGACGATGCAGCCGGGCCGGGCACCGTCACGCTTGCCTGGGCCACGAGCGAAACAATGCCCGCATTGTCCACTGCGAAAGCGCCATAGTAATAGGTTCCGTCCGAAAGATCACTGTCAGTCTGGCTTGTTGCCACCACGCTCGTACGTTCTATTCCCGTCTGGTTTGCCGACACGGGATACGAAGTGGGGCTTCTGAGAAGAACGACGGAGTTAAAATCGCTGTCTACCGGATTGGTCCAGCTGACAAGCACGTCATTCGCTGTCGCCGTTGCTGTGAGGCCGGTGACGGGACCGGGGCGGGCATCAACCCATTGGAGCCCGGGGGCATTCAGGTACCGCTCGGTCCAGATACTCGTGAAATCCCAACTCGACATGGGTGCGACGAGACTGAATTGGAAATAGTAGGAAAAAGCGGCCGGCACATTTGTACATTCCGTCGTCCCTCCGTCGTCGATTCCCATGCAAATGTCCGGATTGTTCGCATGGTCCAGAACGTAGGAGTTGATGATGCTGCAGGCGGCATCCTGCTTGTACGCGACCAATGATGCCGCCGCCGGCCCGCTGACGGCGCCGCCTGCAAAGCTGTTTTCAATGGAGCAGCCACCGCCGTACGTTGCCATGGCCCCAACCAGTCCTCCTGCAAACGAGCCGACGTTGACGACCGATCCCGATGCGTAGACATTCTGCAGACCTGCCGAGGCAAAGGCTATGATCTCGCCGACCGCCCCTCCCCCTCCCACGCCGGCTCTGACATCCGCAACAGCATAACTGTCATGAATGTATCCGCCTGCCAGCGCGCCTACCAGTCCGCCGATCGCTTCCGTCTCGCCGTTCACCGTGGTGTTTATGACATACACCCCTGTCATGGATCCCAGGAAGAGACCGGCAATTCCACCCACGTATGAACCCGACCTTGTGATGGTGGAATTGGTGACACCGACATTGGAGAGGGATGTACTGATGCCGTAGCCGACGATGCCACCGGCCCCCGATTCGTCCTCCGATTCACGGACGGTCACACTGGCATGGTCCAGCACAAGATTCTGTATGATGGCTCCGTTCGTGAACGCAAAGAGGGCCGCGCCCGTATTGCTGTCGATGGTGAGGTTGGAAATGGTATGGCCGTTCCCGTCGAATGTAGCCGTGAACATCGAACTGTAGGTGCCGATCGGCGTAAAATCCACTCCGGTACAGTCTATGTCATCCGCAAGAGCGTAATCATCCGGAATGTTCGTATCAATATCCTGCAACTCCGTACAATTGTCGATAATGGTGAGGGCGAATGTGGAAGCGGGACACAACATCGTGACCAGGAAAAAGCCGATGCCTGCCAATGCTCTGATGTGCATTGGAAAACATGTTAGCGACTTTCCGAATGATCACAATGTGGCTCGACGTGGTTCACACGGTCCGAACACACTTGGACATTATTCGGTACACACGAAAGCAAAGCGTTTCTGCAGTCGTTCATTCATGCGGCCAAGCATATTCGCATCATTCCTGAACCATTTCAGCACGCGGTCGCAGGTGCGGATCTGCATCGTCACAGACATTGATTCTTTTGCGGGATTCATCGGTTCTGACACATGCGGAGGATTTGCAGCCGTCATCAGTCGGGTCAGAGGAGTCGCGATTCCCCCTCTGCCAGGTGTGCCGCGCCGCCCGCCTCCCGAATGGACGGTTGTTTCCGTTGATGCCACTGAGGAAGCATTGGAACTGCTCGAACGGGGCGTTGCTTCTCCGAAACAGGCATTCACGCCATTTGCAATATCGGCGATTTCATCGGCGCGCAATGCGTAGGCGAAGACGCGCACATCATCAATCAGCCCGTTCCACGGCAAGCCGCTGTCTGTACCAAAACCGATCGTCATTGTTGCGTTCGCAGTGAGCGATGTAGTCGAACCGGTGCCGGAGCCGTCTTCCTCTCCGTTCACATACACTTTGATGGCACCGTTCGTTTTTTGTCTTGTCGCACAGACATGCGTCCATGCACCTGTGTTGATTGCTGTGGCACCGTGGACACCGAAGTCTCTGGTAATACTCCCGTTGCCGAACGTCAGGTGTTCGTCTGCATCCATGCCGAAACCGAAGTCATTGGCTGCCCCACCCGCTTCCGCGTGCGCGATTGCTCTGCTCAGGTAATGTTCCGTGCCGGTGCCTGCGCCCTGCGCGGTCGTCTGTATCCATGCACAGATCGAGAAGTCATCCTGCACGGGGCGGCTGACATTGATGCGTGATCCGCTGAATGCATATGAGTACGGGTTCACGAATCCTGTTGTCGGCGTATCCTCGGACAGGGAGACGAGCGTGCCCACGCCGTTATAGCCGTTGCCGCTGGCATCTGCCGGAGTGGCCGGAGTCTCATCGAATTTCCAGTAAGCTTTGAGCAGACAAGCATTACGTCCGACGATTTCCGTGGCATAGGCGGGAGTGCTGTAGAGGCCGGAGTCGTTTTTTGTGAAGAGTGAATAGTAGTAGCGCGTTTCGGGTGTGAGACCCGTATCGGTGAACGATGTTCCCGTCAGTCCGCTTGCCACCGCCGAGCCGCCCGAGACAGTGGAGGGGTAGCCAGACGTACTGCGGCGGATGGTGACGGAATCAAAATCAACTGCATCATCATTCGTCCATTCAAGGGTGGCCGTTGTCTCCGAGGTTGTGATGGTGACGTCTGTAGGAGGATCGGGGCGCGCGTTATCCGTCCAGATGAAAACCGGAAATCCCGCGGTTTCCATCCACACAGTATCAAAATCCCAGGAAGACAGCGGCGCGGTCGCGGAATCGTACAAACTCACTTCACTGGCAGCAGTCGAGCAGGAAACGCTTCCACTGGTTCCGCCTGCACCGACGCAATCTCCGGAGAGATGTACGGCATTCACAAGATCGCAGCCCCCACTCATGTATCCGACAATGCTGCCGTCAGTGCCCGATGATATGACCGTTCCCGCGAAAAACATGTTACTCATGGAGCATGTTCCCGGCGCACTAAAGAGACCCACAATGCCTCCTACCATCGATTCTGCCAATACACTATTATCGGAATAGACGTTGCTGATATACGTATTCTGAGTATCCTCGCCCACTCTACCGAAGGCGCCGCCAACCTGGTCAAGGGAATAAAAAGAGCTGGGATCTTTCTGGATCAGGCTGTCCACGCTGTACACGTCGGAAAAATTTCCGTCGAGAACCGAACCAACGAGTCCGCCACCGAGAGTTCTCCCTACCTCAATCGTGCCGTTCGTGGTGTACGATCTGACCAAGGAACCTCCCACGAAGTTGCCGATCAATCCTCCCACATGTGACTCTCCTGTGACCAAAAACGTATCCACGCCGACATTCGAAATATCACCGTTCACCACTTCGCCCGCCAGCGTTCCGATTGATTGGCTTCCGGTTGATTCTATGTTGAATAGATACAAATCTCGCACCGTACCTCCGTCGATTTGCCCAAAGAGTCCGGATTCAAGACCCTGCATGACACGCAAATTCCTGATCGTGTACTTGTCTCCATCGAGCGTGCCGGTGAACGGATCGGTGTAATACCCGATCGGCGTGAAGCTGTAACCATCGCAATCAATATCCGCGGTCAGCACGTACGAACCGCCGAGATCATATTGCATGTTTTGCAGTTCGCCACAATGACTAATTCCCGTTACCGCAAGGCTGACGTGGGGCCAGCCGAACGTCGTACCCGCCAGAAGCAATCCTACGACAAAAAGAGAACGCTTTTTCATCGCGACCATACTAAATGTAGATACTGTCATTTCATATTGGCGCGATATCATTTGCATGGCATAAAAAACGGCTCGACGTGGTTCAGGCGGTTCAAATGGATCAGGGTATTTTTATACTAAGCGCAGATATCGGGTTGGTAGGTATCGCAGTACGTACCCGTGTAGCAGGCGGCACACTGGCATTCTCCTCCGGCAACAGAGGGGGCGCAGACGCCACCATTGAAGCACTGTGTGCCGCCGTAGGCCGGCGTGCAGAACGAATAAGAGAGTTCGCAACGCGAGCCGGCATAAGGAGCGACGCAATTGCAGCTGTAAGTATTCACACTGTTGGTGCATGTGCCTCCATGCTGGCAGACGACTGACAGGCAGGCATTGTTATAGATTTTCTGCAGGAGAGTATTGCTCGTACTCCCGTTAAAATTCGTGTCACCCGCGTAGACCGCGGTGATGCTTCCTGTTCCGCGCTTCAGTGTTGTCGTGGTGTAGGACCCCGATCCGTGCGAGATCGAACCTGTTCCCAAAAATGTCGCCCCCGTATAGAACGAGATTGTGCCGGTCGCGCCGCTCGTCACAACTGCGGTGAACGTGAGACTTGTGCTGAACTGGATTGCGCCGCTGCTGGTTGTGAGCGTGAGGGAGCTGTTCGCCTTGTTCACGGTGAGCGACGCTGTTGTGCCGCCTGCTGTGTATTGTCCTGTTGCTGCCTGAGTGACCGTGATGGTCGTCGTCCCGGCGCCCACGATCGTGACGGTCGTGCCTGCGATGGTGGCGACGTTCGTATCGCCTGAGGTATACGAGATATCACCATCGCTATTGGAAGCGGCTGCCAGGGTAAAGGATGTGTCGCCGAAGGTTTTCAGAATATCCGAGAGGGTGATGGTGGGAGAGGAGAGTACCGGCACGCTGCTACTAGCGTTGTGTTCTGTCGCATTCGCTTGCACGCGACTTCCACCTCCCCCTCTGCGATGGTTTATTACCTTCAGTACGCCTTGGATTCCGATACTCGTCGTTTGTTTTGCGTTCGTTCCTTCTCTGCTTCGCATCGAGCGTGCGATGAAGTCACTCACTCTTCCTCTTGTGATATTCTCCGCGATTCCCAATCGTCCGTTCGTTGTGTCCAATATACCCGCCGCACGGGCGAGCCATACAGACGATGCATACCATGCGGAAGGATCGACATCATTGAATGGAGCAACAGACGATGATTGCATCGGTTCATACCCGTACGTATTCACAATCATCTTGATAGCCTCTGCGGTGTTCACGGGAAGTCCCGGCCGGAACATTCCGTCTTCGTATCCCTTGATCCATCCCTGTTTCTTCGCATAGCAGACGTAGGGTGCAAACCATTCCTCTTTCACATCCGGAAAGCAATCATGAAACTCTACGACCGACGCCTGCACTTCAACACTTCCGATCAGGATCTTCAGAAGCTCCGCGCGGTTGATCATTCGTTCCGGATGAAAAGATCCGTCCGGATAACCGCCGATAATGCCCTGATCAGAGAGATACTCGATGGAAGTCTTATTGGGGTTGTCTGTTATATCCGGGAATGCCGCTGTCACGGCATAAGGTGCAATGAGCAGCATTGCAAAGAGCGTGCCGATGCGTGCTATGGAATACATTCGCATCGGAAAACAGTGTAGCTTTTTGTGCTGATGTCACAAATTTGGCTCGACGTGGTTCAGGCGATTAGAACCTATGGGCCGATCTCAACGGATGTGTGACATCATCAGATCGACACATGCGAGAAAAACAGGTGCACGAGCTTCGCAATTGATGATCGCCGTCTGACATCTGTCTCCCGTCAGACACGGCGCGCAGTTGGCGCACGAACCGCCGGATGAATCCGCGATGCAATCGCCGCTGTTACAGTAACCGGGCGCACTGCAGTTATCCGAGTACTCATCGCAGATGGCTCCCGAATATCCCTCGAAACACGTGCAGGAAAAATTATCATCTGTCAGCGCACCCTCCAGTACCGGCGTGCATGCGCCCCCGAAACACGGACTCGCAACGCAGTAGGTGAAAAAGACCGTCAGCGTCATCGATGCGCTGCGTGCCGCATAATTGCCGCTCGCCGCCTGGTGCGCCGTGACGGTCGTCGTGCCGTAGACGCCCACGATGTCGGCTGTGCTGCCGCTGATCGCCACCAGTCCCGTGTCACCGCTGGTAAAGGTAAATGCCCCCGGACTGTCGGAGGTCGGCGAGAGTGTGAAGTTTGCATCGATGTGTGATTTGGTGAGATCGCCGAACGTAATCGTCGGCGGTATGCCGGCGACGGTGAGAGACGCGGTTTTCGATCCGGCGGTAAAATCCCCGGACGCCTCCTGCGTGGCGGTGATGCCGGTCGAGCCCGCGCCGCGGATGGTCACGGTACTTCCGTTCACCGTTGCGATGCTTGTGTTGGCGACGGAGTACGTGATGCGACCCGAGCTGTTCGACACGGCTGTGACCGTGAAATTTCCGTCCCCCCAATTTTTAGAAATATCGGCGAATGTGATGACGGGTGAGCGCGGACCTTCCGCCGTTCCGCCGTGCCTTTTGAGCACATTTTTAATACTTTTATTTTGGCTTGAATTTGATGAAATAGAGCGATAGATCATATCGCTGATTATTCCTCTGTTCATTCTGCCTCCGATACCCAGCGCAGGGCCTGGGATTCCGTCCAGCATTCCGGCGCGTTTCGCAATCGATATATACGGCGCATACCATGCGGACGGATCAACGTCGGAAAAATGTGGTGCCGCTGAGGATTGCATCGGCTGCAGCCCCAGAACTGTCACCGACATCTTGATCGCTTCTTCCATCGTGACCGTCTGCGCGGGGCGGAACGTTCCGTCAGGGTACCCGGAGATCCAATGCTCATCCTTCGCGAGACACACGAAAGGCGCGAACCATTCCTCTTTCACATCCGGAAAGCAGTCATGAAACTCTGTAACCGACGGTTTCACTCCCACACTTCCGATCAGGATCTTCAGAAGCTCCGCGCGGTTGATCATTCGTTCCGGATGAAAGGAGCCGTCCGGGTACCCGTCGATGATTCCCTGATCATGGAGATACTCAATGGCGGTCTTGTCAGGATTCTGTGCGATATCCGGGAACGCTGCCGTAACGGCAAGTGGTGCTATAAGCAGTATTGCGAAAAGCACACCGACGCGTGACATGGAGAGTAGTCGCATCGGAAAACAGTGTAGCTTTTCCTGCTGATGTTACAAATTGGCTCAACGTGGTTCAGGCGGTTCAAGCACACGGAGGTGGTATCAATTGCACGTGAACCCAAAGCGTTTTCCCAACCGTTCGTTCACGCGGCCAAGCATCTTCGCGTCATTCTTAAACCACTTCATCACACGTTCACAGGTGCGTTTTTCCATCTCTCTATCCACGGATGCTTTTGGTGTGGAAACTGCCGGTGCTGCAGGATGTGAAGGTGCGGCCACCATTCTGTTGACGGTGAGCGCGGTCGCCACACCTCCTCTGCCCGGACTGCCGCGTCGCCCGCCGCCCGATGATTGTACGGATGCGGCAGAAGACGTAGACTCTGAAGAACCTGTAGAGGTGCGTGGCGGTGCGGAGACGATTCCATATAACTTATAGATACCGCCGGAATCAAGATAGGCAACAAAGAAACTGGAGTCATCAAGTGCAACCGCTACAACTTCATCGGCAATGTTATTGCCGAATTCTATCTCCGCATCCGTGCTCACGGTATCGCCGGAAATCGTGAGCTGTGTGGCTCTGCCAAAATTGCCTAAGACACTGCGTACCAGCATCGTGTGCGTGGAACCCAGCTGCGCGAGGTCCAGATTGTTCGTGTCATCCGCTACCTCTGTGGGCGATCCGAATGAGATGCTTGTTCCCGCAACGGTTCCGATGATTGTCTCAACAGGAAAAGGATTGAGCGCCCGGTATCCGATGAGAAAACGAGTGGAATCCAGGCGTGTCGCGGCGACGCTGTTGTTTTCGACTACATATTGAATGGGAGAGCCCGTTGTGATGACGGTGCCGCTCACTGTGCCTGCGACGGCATATCCCTCACCCATGCTTGTCGAGTAGATGACGACAAAATGAGTGGAGTCCATTGCAACAATGTCGTTATAGGGGGAATGGACGTTCACGAGGGTTGTACTCGATCCCAGCGTGATGTTTGTGTCACTGATTGTGCCGGCGACGATGTGCTGGGCGTCTTCTGTTTCCTCATCTACCTCAATGCGGGTTGAATAGCTAATAATGAAATGTGACTCGTCCAATACGGCAATTTGAGGATTACTGCTCAATGGATCGTCCGTCGTCACTATTTCCGGCGTTCCAAACGACACCGTGTTGTCATGGATAGTTGCGACCACTGCCTGTATTTCCGATCCCACTTTGTAGAGAAGCAGTGCATGGGTACTGTTCAAACGTGCCACGCTCATCCTGTCAATATCCGCTCCAAAGAACGATGCCGGTTTGGGGACCTGAATGACGGTGCCGTCGACGGTTGCAACACCGACATACCCCGCATTGTCATTATCGGAATAGGCAAAAATCACATGACCGCTATCAAGGGCATCTACTGCGAAGTAGCCGGTATTGGCATCAAATAAAATCTCTGCTGTGCCGAAATGTATTGTCGCCGCATGCACAAAAGGCGCCTGTGCCAGAAAAAAAGAGACAATGCTGAAGATGACCAACGTTTTGTGCATTGGTTTGCATAGTACTGCATTCCTCTGCTTCCTCACAAATTTCTATAACAACACGCGCGCCAAACCCCACAATGCTCGGTCCCCACATCACCGGTTTTTCGCCGGTGGCTTTTTCGAAAATGTGCAGAAGTGAAATGCTATCGTCGCGTTTTCCCTTCGGTTCAATCGTTTTGAGAAATACGGTAACACTTTCTTTTGTCGGTTTTGTTTTCGGTTCGGCTATGAGGGAAATATAGCACTATTTCCGTTTAAAAGGCCAAAACAATGGATTGCGCTATAGCCTAGGATTGCTAGAATCTCTTGGCTTCGTTCCCCGATAGCTCAATGGTAGAGCATCTCGCTGTTAACGAGAGGGTTCTTGGTTCGAATCCAAGTCGGGGAGCCATATTTATCGTTTCATTATTTTCCGGATCCAGACAAAGTCTTCGTTTGTGAGTAAACCGCAGTACGCTGCAAAAACAGCGAGCGAGAACGATCCTGCGTCCATCAGGAGGAAAATCGCGCCGTGGAAGACGACTCCACCAATCATCAAAATGCGTTTGAGGGGAATACGAGGCCACCGTACGGGTAGCAGGTCTGTAACGGAGCGGGGGACAAGGAGCAGAATCCAGAGCCCTTCCCACAGCAAACTTGCCCAATCGATGAGCGGCGAAACAGGAGTAAGAAGTGTCATGACCGGTTGCGGCCAGCGGGCGAAGACGGGGTGGTGGAGAGCGGTATCGACGGCGGTGCCGCTCAGCCAGAGTGTGCCGAGGAGTTTGTACCAGAACGATGTACTGTAAATAATGATCATCTGCCAGAGGAGAAGCCTGTACGGCCAGGCCGGCATCACCGGAGACCGGAGACCGGGGACCGGGGACCGGGTGATGGAGAAAGTGCTGATGTTCGGGGCGATCATCAGAAGAAAGCCGACCGTCCGAAGGACCGTGTCGCCGCCGCCCAGGACGAATGGATTGCGTTCATGGAAAGAAAAGAGGAGCAGGACGGAGAGGATTGTTGTAATGCGCGGATAGATGCCCAGCAGCATGGCGGTGAGGAGTGCAAGGAAGAGCAGGTAGATGGCGAAAATTGTGTCCGGAGACGTGATCCAGAAGAAGATGCTGTAGATATGCGTCGTCCGCAGCATGGACGGCGTGAGGGAGAGAGGAACAAGTCCCTGATCGCTGTAGAAGATGGCGATATCCGTCGACTGGAAGAGCATGTAGAGCAGCACGACCGCGGCCCAGACGCTGCGCATGAGGCCAAATCCCAGAGCGGTTTGCTCCCGGAAGAAGAATGCCTGCACCGATAAGAAAAAATGTCTCATGACACAGCGGGAGGACAGAGCGCGGCCATTTCAATGGTCTGCTGGATGGACGGTCTCCAGTCCTTCCAGAATGATGGCGTTACCGGAGACGTGTTCCACGGAAGAATGACCGCATACAGCACAAGGCGTACCTGAGTGGAGGGTGCAATATCATGTTCCTGGCATTGCAGATGCAGGAAGCGTTCTTTCGCGGCATCGAGCGATGCGTTATTCGAATCCATCACGTGGATGAGGTACTTGAAATACGTCGCGTGATGCGTGAAGGCATAGGTCCCCGGTTTGATAATGGCGATTTCCTCCCACCTGTCATTGCGGTTCACTTCAATGCCGTACAATGTCACACGGCGAAGCGGGTCCGGGGCAAACAGATCCCAGAGCTGCCACTGGCTGGTGATTTGCAGATACGGAGTGACAAACGGAAGAAGCGTCTGCCGTGTCGCAACGGAAAATGCATCTTTCGCCGTCCGCGGAATCGACGTCACGGCCACCGCGAACATGTGCCAGAGGCAGAAGAGGACGATCCCGGTTCTGAGGAGGGTTTGTCGCATGGCGGAGCCGGAACGAAGGTTCAGAAGAAGGTCGAGGTTAAGGTTTTTTGGTGGATTTCAGAAAGACCACTTCGCGTCCCACAACCTGATCGGGCCGTCTGTAGAGAAGCGATGTGCGGTCGGGATTGTCTGTCTTGATGCCCGGAGGCAATACCGGCCTGAAGCCGATGTCCGCAAGTTTCTTCCAGGTTTTTTCCAGATAGAGAGGACCGGTTTTCAAAAACCACACAGGAAACGTGGCAACAACCGGTACTCCCGGCAGTGTCTCTGCAACATTTTCCAGGAATGCGGTTTCAATTGCCTCGCATTCTGTTTTGATCTTTGCTGCGTCTTTCGCAGTCGGCCGGTCTGTCAGCCCCGGGCCGAGCGTGGTTTCCGTCACAATCATGTCCGGATGTTCGGGAAGTTCAAAGGGTTTGGTCGCATCCTGCTTCCACACAAATGCCGGCGTGTCCTTCTTCAGAATTTTATATTCCTTGCGCATCCACTCGACATTTTTCTCGCAGCCGTTTACTGCCTTGAGCGACACATCGGACGCAAGGACAGGCCAGCCGCGAAGGAGTGATTCCATCGGAATAACACCTGTGCCGCAGAACGGATCAAAAACAGTGAGAGTCTTTTTGGCTTTCGGATCAGCGGAACGGACCATCCATTCTCCGTAGTTTAAAAGCATCTGCGCAAGCTTTGGCGGAAGAAGCCCCACACGCGTATCGCGCACCGGCTTTTCCATATCGCGCTTTGTGTAGTTATCCGGGTCCTGTACGGCGACTGTTTTCCCGATCCACAAAAACTTGTCTGCGCCGAGCATGACAATTTCACAGCCGTGCTTGCCATCAATCACGCCGCTGTCTTTTAAAAGTGCGGAGACAGCAGGCTTGTTTTCATTGCCGATGTAGCGCGCTGCTTTCCCTGCCTTCTTCAGATAATTTTTGCAGTCGCGGTAGAGTCCGTGCACCGTCGACTTCTGTACGCCGTACGCACGGAGGCTGAAGGTGACTTTGCCTTTTACATTTTTTGTCTGCTCCGCAAGAATTGCGGGAATATCGGCAACTGTCATGCCTTTCGTTCCGATGTCTTTCGCAATGAGAAAAATCCCACCCCACTTATTCAGCTGCTTCATGGTGATCTCATCATCGGTTTCAAAAATGAGCATCGTCTGACCGATCATTTTGACGGGCTTGAAATTACTAATGGCCGCACTGAGTTCGGCCTGGCTGAGACTCGGGTGGTTTCCTAGGAAAGCTGCGTATTGCATAGAAGGGATCGGAAAGTGCAGACAACAGGATAGCGTGCGACTCCCGAAGACCAAGCTATGCAGCCGCCATTTCCTTTCTTTTCGCAAGCACAAAGCGCAGCCGCGGGAAAGCGCGCTCGAGAAGCAGCGTCGTGAGCAGAATCACGACCGGTGTCAGATGAACCAATCCTCTCGCATATCCTGTCTGCCGCAAAGCCTCGGTTGCGAGGCCTGTGTACAAATACAGAAAGCCCTGTCCCAGATAGATAATCAAAAAATAACAACTGAGCAGTGCCAGCGGGCCGAAGGCGGTTTTCCATTTCCAGACCATCAGCACAAACAGAAGCGGGAAGAGCAGCAGCCAGTTGGCCTCGAAGAACGTATTGATAGCAATCGAGAGCAGCACGTTCTCATGCCAGCCAAAGCCAAGACTGGTAAATGGCTTCCCATTGCCAAAACTAAGGCCATTAGACCACTTGAAAAGCAGCCACGGTCCGGCAACCAGAAGCAGACTGATGCCAAAGCAGAGAAGAACGCGGATGACTTCTTTGAGCGTCATTCTCTGCTTCTTGAAAAGCAGCATCAGCGATATACCAAGCAGGAGAAGCAGAGGCGGCAGGTACACGAGCATGCCTTCATTTTTGGTAAAAGGCAGCAGTGCCGCCATCACAGCGCTCAGCCGAAAGAAGGTCATGCGGATCTCCGCCGATTCACTGCGCAGCGCATGGAAGAGCAGGCTGACAGCGGCAAAAATGTGGACCGCCAGAAACGCATCGGCATACGCGTTTGTCCCGTGCATCAGATAGAGCGGCATACTGCCGAGCATGTAGGTGCCGATGGCAGCCCAGAGGAATCCCGCATGCCGTCGGATGGCGTAGAAGAGCAGAATGAGCGCCGCAATGTACCAGACACCGTGAATACTATTAATGAGTCCATCGCTCCATTCTCCCGCAAGCGTACTGACCCATGTCTTGAGAAGCGGCACTGTCGGCGGATACGAACTTACTCCCAGGTGCGAAGTGAGCGGATCTTCTCCGGGAATACTGAGCGTGATTCTCTGCTCCACAAAATACATTTTGCCGCGCAGATTCCATGCTTCAAGTGAATCGTCCAGATAGGTCGGGGCAACACCCAGGAACATGGTGGCGGTTACGACAAACTTGAGGAGCATCCACAATCCCAGAACTAATGTGCAGCCTGCAACGATGTCTTTGAGAGGCTCTTTTGGAAAATTAATCCCCTGAAAAATTAAAGTGAGTAATTTATTTTTAGCGCATAAGAGAAACAAAATTACTGCGCACAAAATGTGAACAATAAGGAAGAGGGGAAAGCCAATAGGCATGCCCGTTGTTATGTGCACAAGGAAGGACAGAAACATCATCGCTGTCAGTCCTGTGATACACCCGAGTGCAATGCGCTCCAGTCTGGCAAGGACGATAATTTTTCCTTCGAGCGCTCTTATAAAAAGAATGCCGTTCAGTGTCGGGAGCAGAATGCCAATCAGGAAAGCGAAAACGGTCATGGTGTAGTAAAGAGGAAGGAACCGGGTTCGATGGTTTCCAGAATCTGTCCACTGCCGCTCAGCACCTCGTTATTCCTGTCGACCAGACGGCCATCCACCACGCGGATATCTTTGCGTTCAATCATGACATGCAGCTTCACGCCGTCGGTGTTTTCATCCGGGCGGAGAGCCAGACTCGGGTAGGTGATGTAGCGCATATTTGCATAGAACGGAGATGAGTTATCAATGTGCAGGACGTACCGGTCATACTGTCGGATAGTCGGCAGCATTTTTTGGGCAACAGTGTAGAAACTGCCATGTGTACGGAAAGTTTTATCTTCATCTGCAGGTTGTACGTAGGTCTGGTAGTCATTAAATGCATAGTCCATCAATTCAACTCCCATACGCAGATCAAACACCAGCCAGGAGGCAACAGTCGTACAGGCAATCAGCAAAAGAAAAATCCGCTTCCCGCCCTGCCGGTCGAAGGCAAAGAAAATAGCTCCAATAAGGGCTGAAAGACCGATCAATGCATAGAAAATACGTGTCACTGACCATGGTGTTGGCGGCAGGTAATCGTACATATCGGCTAGCACTATGGGATTGGTGGCAAGGAGCGGGCCCCAGAGGAAATTGATGGAGTACACGCGGAAGTCGTCGAAGGTCCAAAAACTCTGCCAGGCCGTTGCCAGTTTTTCCGCAAGCGAATAGCGCCTCCAGGTCATGCTTTCTATCACCAGATCCGTCCCTGCCGGAAAGCCGATGCCGATTTCATCCGTCTGCCAGTTCCAGTCGGGCCAAGTGCTGGTTGTCAGGTGTGCGTTGTGCCACTCGCTGCTTTGAGGAATGGTGAAATCGCGCTGCAGCTGGATAAACCTGTCTTCTTTCGGATGCCAGAGGAATCCCGCAGTCACCTGATGCGCCGAGCGTATTTTCAGCGTCAGGACATCAACCGGATGCACGAGCGGTGTCTGCCAGATCAGGAAGCCGTTTGTGGAGGTCTGCACATGTAGTCCTTCCGGCACGCGTTCGACCACACTCAATTCCTGTGAACCATCAGGCATATGCTGCCCCACAGTAAAATCCCACATGTCGATTTGCTCCGCATGAACTACGGGAGCGAGTGTTAGAAAGAAAAGAGCGGCAAGGGGAAGAAAGCGGTGCACGGAGAAAGTGTACACCTTCTATCGCTCTGCTCATATTTTAGAAATCGTTGTCGTTATCTCCATCTCCCGGATCATCTTCAGGGCGATGTAGTTTCGTATTTTCATCAATTATGAATGGGAATCATGCGATAGGTCATAGTTGACAATTGTTTCCTGCAGAGGATCAACGATCTCTTCCTGAACCTGAACAATTCTGTGAAGATCGAATGTAAGCTCAGTCAGAGTGGCATCATCTCCTGAAATCTCTCCGTATTCTCCTGCAGGTGCTCCCATTCTGAATAAGATGCGAATTCTGCCCTGGGTTACCGTTTGTGAAAAATTCAAAACCGTCTGACGGTGATTATTATTCTGTCGCACTTGCTCCATGACTGCCTCAACAGTCCGCATATTGTCTTTCTGATCGTCCGTAAATGTCACTGCTGTCAGCATGCATCCAGTATAAAAATCAGCCTTGAAACTATCAAGCATAATCTCCGCATTATTTGGCTCTATAGAGCCAAATAATCTTTTCCTTAACCTTATTCTAGACCTTAGCTTCAGTGGCCACCTCAATATCCGCCGGTCCGCCGCTCACAACAGCCTTAATGCGCCGGACGCCTGCAGAGGAGCTTTCTTCTTTCTGGATCTTGAAGGTGCCAATGACTCCGGTGTGCGACACGTGCGGGCCGCCGCAGATTTCTTTGGAGAAGACATCGCCGTCCCCAATTTTTCCAGATCCTGCGGTTTTGCTGTCCTGCTTGCCCATCACATAGACTTTCACTTCACTTCCATACCGGTCATCAAACACACCAATCGCTCCCTCCGCTTTTGCACCATCAACCGTCGTGAGGTGATAGCCAACGGGAAGATCCGCTTTGATAGCATCATTCACCAACTGCTCCACCTCAGCGATCTGCTCTGGCGTCATCTTGCCGTCATAGTTGAAGTCGAAGCGAAGTCTTTCTGCAGTGATGTTGCTTCCTTTCTGTCCGATGTGATTGCCGAGGACGCGATGCAGAGCGGCATTGAGTAAGTGCGTTGCAGTGTGAAGCTTGGTTGTCTCTGCAGAATTATCTGCCAGTCCTCCTTTGAATTTCTGTTCAGCGCCAGCACGACTGAGGGCCTGGTGTGCTTCGAAGGCAGTTTTGAATCCGCTCTCATCAACCGTGAGTCCCTGCTCGGCTGCCATTTCTTTCGTCACTTCAAACGGGAAGCCGTAGGTGTCGTACAAGTGGAACGCGGTTGTGCCATCAATTTCTTTTCCTTCGAGTGATGCGATGACATTCGAAAACCGTTTCAGCCCTTCCTGTAGCGTTTTTCCGAACTGCTGCTCTTCATGACTGAGGGTATCGCGAATCTCTTTTTCTTTCGCTTTGATGTGCCCGTAGATGTGACCATACTGGTTGATGACTTCTTCGGCGATGGTTGGCGTGAGAGAGCCATTTGCTTCGATGCCCAACGTTCTTGCAGATCGAATCGCGCGGCGAATAATGCGGCGGAGAATGTAGGCTTGGTCCACATTTCCCGGCTTCACTCCGTCGGCAATCATAAATGTTGCTGCCTTCAAGTGATCGACAATGATGCGCACATGCCTTACTTCCGACGCCCCCATAACCGATAACCCATAACCCATAACCTTTTCACAAATCGGTTTCATGCGATCCGTGTCATACACATTACTCACTCCCTGCAAGACCGCAGCCACACGCTCGAGTCCCATACCCGTATCCACATTCTGCTTCGCCAGCGGTGTGAACTTGCCATCATCACCTTTGTTGTACTGCATAAAGACGTCGTTCCAGATTTCCATCCATTCTGCGTCGTGCGTTGCGGGGTTGCCGCGCGGTTCGCCGTCGCCTACCCAGTAGAACATTTCGGTATCCGGTCCGCAGGGGCCTGTCACTCCTGCCGGTCCCCACCAGTTTTTTGCTTTCGGCAGAAAGCCGATGCGCTCGCGGGGCATGCCGCATTTTTCCCAGATGCCTGCGGATTCTTCGTCACGCGGGGCAACATCATCACCTTCGAAGCATGTCACTGCCAATTTTTCGAGCGGGATTTCCAGCACTTTTGTCAGGAATTCAAAGCTCATCTGAATGGCACCTTCTTTAAAGTAATCCCCGAGGGACCAGTTGCCGAGCATTTCAAAGAGGGTCAGGTGCGAGTTATCACCCACTTCATCAATATCACCGGTTCTCACGCAGCGCTGGACATCCACCAGTCTGTTTCCGGCAGGGTGCTTTTCGCCCATCAGATACGGAACCAGCGGGTGCATACCGGCTGTCGTAAAGAGGACAGTCGGGTCGTTTTCGGGAACAAGGGGGGCTCCGGGGATGACTGCGTGGCCTTTGGATGCGAAAAAGTCGAGGTAGGCCTGGCGGAGCTCGTCGGTAGTGAGATGTTTCATAGTAGGCAAATTGTACAGGCTTTTGGGCATCTGCGAGAAGTTCGTTTAGACTCTCGCCTTTTTGCCAGTTTTTTGCTACAATAAGAGGAAACATTCACTTCGCTCACTGTGCGCTTCAACGCCTCTGTTCCCAGCCTTTCCGGCACACTCCGGTACGCCATCCTTCCGATGGTAGTGATCGGCTGTGTCGTGTTGCTTGGTGCGTTCTTTTTTGTGCACGGCCGCAGCATTATGGCCGGTGAACTGAAAGACCGCCTCCGCGCAACTGCGGCTTTGGCGACGCTGCACATCGACCCTGCACATATCAAAGCACTCCGCACCCACAGCGATATTACAAAGCCCCAGTATCGCGCGCTTGTAACAGAGCTCGATATCCTCCGCAAAAATATTCCGAACATCCGTTTTGCCTACATCATGCGACCGACGGGTGACCCGCTCACCATGGATTTCGTAGCGGATGCGGACGGACTAAAGACGCCTGAACAGCTCGACGAAAACAGAAACGGTACTGTGGATGCCGACGAAGAGCCCGGCCACCCGGGAGATCCCTACGACATCCGCGATGTCCCGGCGCTGCAGGGAATTACTGAACCTGCGGTGGACGAAGACTTCACGACCGATCAGTGGGGAACATTCATTTCCGGCTACGCACCCATCCTGGACGCAAACGGCACTGTGGCCGGCGTACTGGGGCTCGATATGGATGCGGAAGATTTTGCACGAATCACGCAGCGCATTTTCTCTCCGGTCGCGCTGCTGCTTGTTGCGTTTGCCGGTGTGCTGATGGCTACCTATGTTGTGGCCGTTGTCCGCCAGCGCAGACTCGAGTCGCTCCAGCAGCTGAATGCCGATCGTGGTGCGCTGATGGATCTTGCCACGCATCAGCTGGGTGTGCCTCTTGCCACCTTCCGCTGGTGGGTGGAAATTTTGCGCGATCAGAACAAGAAGAAAAATGAGGATGCCATCAACCAGCTGGAAGAGGGAATTGGCCGTATGGATCACATTATCGCTTCACTCCGGACTGCGTCTCATATGCAGAATAAACAGGCGGATTACCGTGCTGTCAGGGTCTCTGTCAAAAAGATTGTCAGCATGATTCCGGAGAGCACGCTTTCACTCATCAAGCGCCGCAAGCAGAAAATCGTCATTGCGATTCCTGCCAAGCTCAGCATCAGTATCGATCCGAAAGTGTTTAGCGGCGTGCTGCAGGAGCTGGTTGAAAACGCATCGTATTACTCTCCCGAAAAAAAGACGATCACGCTGCGCGCTGAGCAGGTGCGTCATCATGTCATCATCACCGTAGAGGACCAGGGCTACGGCATCGATGACAAAGATCTGCCGCATATTTTCGAGCAGTTCGCACGCGGATCGAAAGCCATGCTCTACAAGCCCGTGGGCAACGGACTCGGACTCTTCATCGCGCGCAATATTATCGAAAATGCGAAGGGCCGCATTGCGGTTGAAAGTACGCTCAACAAAGGAACGACATTCACTATTACTCTCCCCGCCGCCTGAGTATGCAGATGTTCTGGAAGCGCTGGCCCATTATTACGCTCTCCATTCTGATTGCGCTTGGTTTCGGTGCCATGGGTTCCACGTTCTATTTGCGTGCGAGGGACATGATGCAGGAGCAGTTGCAGCAGCGCCTGGAAACAACGGCTGCATCGGCAGCGCTCTTTATTAATGGTGACCGTCTGGATGAAATCAAAAGCATCGACGACAGGGCATTGCCGCTGTTTGTCACTCTTGTAAACAGACTGAAGTCCATGCGCACTCTTCCCGATGTCCGCTTTGCGTACATTATGCGCAAAACCGATGACCCGAATACTCTCGCATTCATAGCCGATGCCGATTCGCTTGCAACAGCAGAGGAGCTGGATGTGAACGGCAATAACAAAGTGGATCCGGAGGAAGAAGCATCGAACCCGGGGGATACATATGACATTACCGATGTTCCCGCACTCGCCGAAGCGTTTGATCATCCTACGAGTGATAACGAAATCACGCAGGATCAGTGGGGATCGCTCATTTCCGGTTACGCTCCTATCCGCCGTGCAGACGGGACGGTGTCCGGTGTTCTTGGCATCGACATGAAAGCCGATACCTACGCCGTGCTGTCGCAAAGCGCCTTCACGCCCATTGCACTGCTCTTCGTTATTCTGACCGGCATCCTTATTGCCGGTGCCATCATTGTTCTGTGGGAACGCAGGCAGATCAGTGTACTGAACAAAGTGAATGCTGAACGCTCGGGACTGCTGAAGCTTACCTTCCACCAGATCGGGGAGCCGCTCACTATTATGAAGTGGTCGCTTGAAACGCTGCGTGACGACACCGATAGTCCGGAACTGAAAGCGCTGGTTGCAGACCATGTTGTCTGTATGGATGAAGGACTCGGACGCTTAAACAGCATCATCGATACGCTGCAGCAGGCGGAAAAGGTCGATCTGAACACCATGGACTACGTGCCGGTTGCGTCGTCCCTCCGCACACTGCTCGACAATGCAGTAGGGGAGTGGAAGTCCAGCGCGGATAACCGCAGGCAGACCATCAGGATTCTGATGAACGGCGATCTGACTCTCGCATTCGATCACAACATGATCGCTCTTGTCCTCCGTCAGCTTCTGCAAAATGCTTTGGAATATTCTCCCGACGGTTCGGAAATCGTGATCCGTGTTGTGTCGTCCCGTAAGCAGGTCACTGTCTCCGTGGAAGACCACGGCTTCGGCATCCCGAAAGCGGATATGGATCATATGTTCGAGAAATACCGCCGCGCATCGAACGCGCCGCTGCATAAACCGGACGGCAACGGACTTGGGCTCTACATCACCAAAGGAATCATTGAGCGTGCGGGCGGGAAGATCTGGATTGAGAGTATTGAGGGCAGCGGGACGAAGGTGAGTTTTACACTGCCGGTGTAAAGTCGAGGAGAAGGCTTTCCCTGAGCAACGAAGGGTTAAGGATAAGGTTTAATTAGAGAGGTTTTTACCGAGTATATTATTTGTTCTTGAGTATTTTTTGTATTCAGTATATCAATTTCTCTAAAGGCTTCCATAAAGCTTTTGCTCAATAGCAGGATCATCATCCTGATTCATGGGAATAAATGTCAGAATAAATCCCACCCTCTCACGTGTTGCAGAACAATGCTCCACATCAATACCGATACTTTGTGGTGTCCCTACACGTACCTGATGCAGCACCAATGTACTTCCGCCAAGCTCTCTATAGGCTTTATCAACTTTTACATGAGCTTTTTGGATCAGCTCCATGACACTGTCGTGAGATCTGTCTTTGGGTCCCGTAAGGGATAATTCAAACATTCTTGGCTTCTGCATAGTTAATGATTCAATACTCATACTCTATTTTTGTCAAAAGCAAGATTGGCAACACTATTCCATTTGTAACCTTTTTTCGAATCCCGCGTAATAGACTGTGTAGGACCTACCCGCTACTTTTCCTTCCATGGAATCTTCCGAACTGTCCGCTGTTGCTGAATGCCAGGCAGGAAATCTCTCTGCCTTCGACCAGCTCTATACGCTGCATGTCGATGCCGTCTACCGGTTTTTGCACCGGCGCACTCTCGTCCGCGAGATTGCCGAAGACCTGACCAGCGTGACCTTCATGAAAGCCATGGATTCGATCCGCTCTTTCAGTCCCACCAAAGGAGAACTGCGTGCGTGGCTCTACCGCATTGCGCGCAATACTCTTATTGACCACTACCGCACCAGCCGTCCGACTGTGGATATCGATTCTGTCTGGGATCTTCCGGCAGACGACATCACAGAACTCAGGACCGAGAAACGCATGGACGCTGCAAAAGTACATGCAGCTCTTGCGCACCTCACGAAAGACCAGCGGGACATTGTGATGCTGCGCATCTGGGAAGGTCTCTCCTACAAGGAGATTGCGATGCTCACCGGAAAAACGGAGACCAATGCGAAAGTCATTTTCTCCAGGTCTCTGAAAGAACTCCGCTCACATCTTCCGTCTCTTACTCTTCTTGTTTTATTCCCTCATTTCCTATGAAAGCTTCTATCAAACAATTCCTGGCAGATCTCTATGAGATCGATCCCAGCCTGAAGGATCACGAGGCAGAGCTTGTTCCTCTTATTGAGGAATTACTCGCCAACGATCCCTCATCCGCACCGGACGATGCCTTCGTCCAGAAACTCCGCATGCAATTACAAAGTCATGCAGCACTCATCGATGCAGAGCCAACCGGCTCTGTGTGGGACCGCTTCAAGTATCTCTTCGGCGGGCTGGCAACAGCTGCCGTCTTCATTCCCGTTGCCGTTATCCTCACAAACCAGCAATCATTCGATCCCACTGCTCCGCTCTTCACCAATAGCGTGGAGGCAACCGGCAAGAATGCGTTTGGAAACCTTGGCGAGATTGCAACCGGCAACATTCCTCTCGGTTCCCCCGATGCACGCAGTATGCGTCCGCAGAGCGGTGGCGGTGGTCCGGGTATCGGTGGAGGCGGTGAAGCTGCTGTTACGAATGCAGTTGCCCCGTATGGCGATATGGATATGCGCATCATGCCGTGGAATCCTGTCACCTACAGCTATGTCTACAGCGGCTCTCTTGCAGATCTGCAGCCGAACGTTTCTGTCTACAAGCGCGAGTTCAAGCGTCTCTCTGTCCCCATGTCCACCATTGCCGACCGTTTGAATCTTGGCGGTGTGAATATGGGATCGTTCAATAACATGGATGTCGAGAGCGTGTCCTTCGCGCAGCAGTCCCAGTACGGTTACCGGATGTACGTGAACATGATGGACTCCAGCATCAGCATCGACGCGAACTACGAAAAGTGGCCGCAGTCAAGCTGCCAGACCGAGGCTTGCTGGAAGCAGCAGCAGGTGAAGATTGGTGATGTCCTTGCAGACGACAAACTGATCGATATCGCACAGGCCTTCGCGAAGGACCACGGTATCGACCTTTCTATCTACGGTACACCGGAAGTGGATAACCAGTGGCGCCGCGAGTATGACCGCGCGACTGATAAGTCCCTCGTCTACGTTCCCGACCAGCAGCGTGTGATCTTCCCGCAGCTGATTGATGGCAAGGCCGTGTACGACCAGTCCGGTCTGAAGACAGGACTGAGCATCAGCGTGAATGTAAAAGAAGAGCGCGTGATGAACGTCTATGGAATCGGTGACCACAGCTATCTGAAGTCCGATTACGCAGGTGTGACTGATGAAGCTGCGATCAAGAAATTCCTGACGAGCATTGATAACTACAACTACTACGTTGATCCTGCAGCAAGCGCCCGTGAAGGTGCGACAACTGAAGACACGAAGAAAGTCACCGTTGTCCTTGGCACGCCGACTGTCTCGTACGCCATGTACTACCGCTACACGAACCAGCGCAACGACGAACTCCTGATTCCGTCCCTGGTCTTCCCGGTGGAACGCGTGGAAGGGGATACGACCCCGAACATGTACTACCGCACACAGGTAGTCGTGCCGCTTAGCCAGGAGATGATGGATGAAATGAGCAAGCGCCCGGAGGCGATGCCGTTTATGAAGGGTGGGGTGATGATGGATATGCCGACGACAAGTGTGGAGCCGGCGGTGTCGGATCAGTAAGAGTATTTGAGGAATTAGGCACCGCCTTCAGAGATGGGGGCGGTGTTTATTAATAAAATCATTTTTTGATCAATGAATATTCTTGCATAGTCAAAATTGCTACACATCTAATAAAAAAGCGAGTAGCGTTACTCCCATTCTTAATTAATGCTTAGCAAAATTTTCAAGATAACAGGCATTGGAAAGTTCGAAGATTTTCAGTCTGTCTCTGGAGCAGTGTGTGAAAAGTTAACATTAATTTTATCAAATAATGGTCGTGGAAAAACTACAACTTCAAGCATTTTGCGAAGCTATAAATCGGGTGATGCTGCCTCTCTTAAGGGAAGAAAATCCTTAAATCGATCAAATCCAATGGAAGTTGAGATAGAATATAATGGAAGTAGGGTGACTCTTCAGAGTGATCTATGGAGTGGTAGTGCTCCTGAAATCGAGATCTTTGATTCAGTGTTCGTTGAAACAAATGTATTTTCAGGCTCCACAGTTTTGCATGAACATAAGAAAAATCTTTTTGGGTTTGCATTGGGTGACGCAGGCGTTCAATTGGCCAAAGATGTTGACGCAATTGCAGATGAAATACGTCTGCTTAATGAAAATATAACCAAAAAGACAGCAAGCATTATGCCAAATATTCAAGGGGGTGTGGGGTTAGATCTTTTTTTAGGATCACCTGTAATTGTAAATATTGATGCAGAGATTAGGCAAAAAAATGTCGAGATTGAAGCGCTAAAAAATGCAACAGCTATTCAAACAAAGCCGCAATTTTCAAAGATTATTTTGCCTAGCATCCCCACTGCCGAGATTGTCATATTGCTAAGCAAGGAGTTAGAGACTGTCTCACAGGATGCTGAACGAAAAACAAAAGAACATATAAATTCTTGCATGGATGCTCATGGTGAATCCTGGCTTGAAAGAGGATTGGGGTACGTAAAAGATGAAATCTGTCCTTTTTGTGGTCAAAATATCAATGGTTCAACACTCCTTATAGCTTACCAAGGTTATTTCTCTGAAGAATATGAAAGATTTAAAATTGAAGTGGGTGAAATGTATCAAGTTTTATTTGGAGCAATGTCTCCGGATCTTTTGAGCGCAGTGCAACATGCAATTATGGATAATAAACGCTTGAATGATTTTTGGCAGCCATTAATTGCAGATGCTGTTCCTGAAATACATTTCAGTGCTTTCAAAGATGCATGGGATCTAATATTCGGCGAACTTAAAAAACAGTTGGAACAGAAGCAAGGTGATCCATTAACACCATTTGTACTTAATCAGAATTGTATTAATGCAGGAATCTCCTTTCAAAGCCAAATTGCTATTGTTAATTCCTATAATGAAAAAATAGAAATTCTGAATAAACTTATTTTGGCAAAAAAGACAAGTGTCGCTGGAGGTAATTTAAGTCTTGCTGAACGAGATTTATATACATTGATGAATTCAAAAAATAGACATTTGCCTGCTATTAATATCCTTTGTCAGGAATATATATCTCTTAATACTCAAAAAACCGCAGCCGATACTAGAAAGGAGGCAGCAAAAACAGACCTGGAGACATATACCAGAACATTCCTTCAAGAATATGGAGAAAAAATTAATGAACACCTTCATGATTTTGGGGTAGATTTTAGGATTTCTGAACCTGCAAAAAGTTTGCAAGGTGGAAAAACAAGTATTGCTTATGGATTAGTAATTAACGGAGCCTCAGTCGATATTGTCGAGCAGCCTTCTAGTATTCCTTCGCTCTCAAACACATTGAGTACAGGGGATAAAACCACTCTTGCATTTGCTTTCTTTTTAGCTCGCCTTCATCAGGACCCAAATCTTGATCAAAAAGTAATTGTTATTGATGATCCTATTTCCAGTCTAGATATTTTTAGACAGTTCCGTACACATGAATTAGTTCTTGAAATTTTGGAAAAAGCAAAACAGGTAATTGTTTTTTCTCATGAACCACGATTTCTTTCTATGATTGCCGTAGGCTGCCCTGATGAAATCCCAAATTCACAACTACAGATTGTTAATGTTGGTGGTAAGAGCGAATTTAAAATATGTAATGTTGTTACAGAAGCACAATCACAAGATTTACAGGATCTCAAAAAACTCTCGGATTTTCTTCGGTATGGTGCTTCTGATGAAAGTGAGCGTAGAAGTGTGGCTAAATGTATTCGTACTTTGGTTGAATCCCAACTTAAAATGAGGTATACAGCGGAATTAGGATCATCTTCAACATTAGGAAGAATAACCAATTTAATTACAGCTGCTCAAATAGGATCTTCTCTTTATGCCCTAAAACCTCTTTTAACAGATCTCGAAAGTATTAATGCTTATGCAAAAAGATATCATCATAATAATCCAAGTGCACCCACAGCCGCCATTGATCCCACTGAACTTGAAACTTATACCAAGAAATCATTCGACGTGATTGGAGAACTATATAAAATACATTAAATACTACAATTTAATTATGTTCACCCGTGAAAACCTTTTCCAACTTCAGAACACAGCCCAACTCCTCACAATGGACTGGTCCGACTTTGAATGGTTTTCCAAATACTTTTTCGAACACTTTGGCTTTCAAAAAACACATGTCACAACAAAGCACGGAGAGTTTGACGGCGACGGCGGTATTGATGTGGAAATGTATGACGGTGAAGGAAAAATCTATGTGCAATGTAAAAGATGGACTGTTGGATTTAACGGCACAATTTTGCCGTTACATGTTGTAAGAGAGTTGGGCGGATGTATGTTACGAGATGGTGTGAGGAAAGGTGTTGTGATGACTACTTTGGATATTGATGAAAGCTGTAAAAGAGAAGCTAGATTGATGAATATAGATCTATATGGATTGGCGGAGATTGCTCAGAGTATGAAAATAATTAATCCTGAATTTGATGTGGAGATGAAGAAAAAGAAGGTTGGTTTCTGGCATCGCGTGTTGTGGCTTGTTGTGTGGTTGTTTAAGTTGTTTTTTAGGGATTGATTTCTTCTTTAAATTCTATCTTTTACATATTGCAAAGCATCGACTTCACTCTTGAGATATATATTTACAACTCCCGATCCTCTACGTCCTGTTGAAATAGATTTTAATTCTGCAGCTTTAACTGCATTGTTTACATGATGTACAGTCAGAGAATTAGCAAAAGCGTATGCTGTAATTGCCACACCAATTCGTTTATCTGGAAGTTCAACAATACCAGTATCATCAATAATGATTTTATTTGCCTCGTTTAATTTAAGAACTAATGGTAATTGATCCACCTCATTTTTTCTGTAAATATTCAAAGCTCTTCCTCCTCTTTTTGTTTTAGCGCTTCCTAAACATTCTAATTTTGCATCTATAATTGCTGCTCTAAGTGTCTTTCCAGAAATCTCCAATGTTTCTGCATATGCCCAGTCGCCAATTGCCAAAATATCACCCATCAGAATTGTGCCATCCTCATTGATTATTTTCCCCTTCAAACCAAGACGTTTCTTTACGTAAGGAAGATTGTCTAAATCATCTTTTTTAAACACCGGCACGATCATATTCCAACTTCTTGCTTTTCCTATAGGTTCGATACCTGATTCTTCAATTGCCAGTTTTACTTCTTTATGATTCATCTCATTTGCAAAGGCGTAGGCAGTTGCAGCAACACAAATTTCATCTCCGATTGTCACTAATCCATTATCATCTACTACATTTTCAATTGATTCAAAATGCAGTTTTACGTATTCCAAATTATCGATTTCATCTTTTGAATAAACATCTTTAGGCCCACTTCTATACTTCCCCTTTGCGATTGGAAGCAATTGAGCAGCAATAATTTTTTCTTCCAGCGTTTTTACAGCTATGCCAATAGAAGATGCATAAGTTGCAATAATTACACCAACACTTTTATCATCCAAGTAAACAATTCCATCGGAATCAGATTCATAAATTTTTTCCTGATATTGTAATTTACTTCCATCAGCCATTGTACAAATTGCTTCAGGGTCTTCACCATTTTCAACTAATGCATCTGCGATTCGTAAAGGTTTTTTCCCCCTTTTAGCATTACCTTTCAATGTCCAGTTTGTCTCGAAAACCCAACAACATTCTTTTCTCAGTTTTCCTTCTTTATGAGAACGTCCACCGCGTCCAATACCCTGAATTGTTTTTGCCATGCTCGTTACTCTTCCCCAGATAATAGCATTGACTTCTGGAAAGTTGAAACCTGCGCAGAGTTTTTCAACAGTCACAATTAAGTCTATTTCCCCAGAACACAATTCTGCTTTAGCATTTTTTATAACCTCTCTTCCCGATTTACCCTTAGCCTCTTTACCAGTGACAATTCTGCATCTTAAGCCCAACAATTCTGCTTCTTTTGCAAACTTTTCACATTCTGCATGATTGGTACAAAATGCCATCCCTCTAAGTGGATATTGATTTTTCTTTTTCATGTTTCCATAACTCTGAAGAGCAAAGGCATATTCACCTAGTAATTTTTTATATATATCTTCACGATTCAAAATTTCAATTTCTAGCTGCTTACTAATGTAGTCACCAACTTCCCCTTCTGATACAGAGCCATCACACTGCACGATACGATAAGGCACTAGAATTCCAGCATCTACCATATCTTTATGAAAGACGCGCCCAAGGAAATGCGGGAAGTATTCTTCTACATGTTTTTGCGCAAGTTTTGGTGTAGCTGTATATCCGATCTTCAAAGCTTTTACCGAAAGCTGTTTTTCTAAATGTTGAAGAACTTCTTGTTCGGCATCTAATGCAGCTTTTTCTTCAGCAGACAACTTTCCGTCGCCTAGTCCATCAATAGCTTCAAGACTTTCTTGAGTTCTATCTCCAAGAGAAGTATGGACTTCATCACAGATACAATATTTCACGTTATCACGCACAAATTTTGCATATTCCCCATTCCTCTTTCGCATTTGCGCAGCATGTCCTGCATATGTGGCAACCGTTACCTTGCAACCAAATTCTTTTACATCGCCATAAACTAAACCAATATTGCTCTCATCAATTCCTCCAATTTTTATCAAATCTTCTTTCGTTTGTTCAACAAGGTTATCGAACGGAACGAGAATTAGTGTCGGAACATCCAGGAGTGCTGTCTCAATTGCAAATGCACCTGTCTTTCCTGCTCCTGTTGGTTGAACCTCATAAGCCATTAATGCACGAGATAATTCAATTTCCTCTTCAGAAGGTTCTTCACCATGTCCTGTTTCCAAGAAATTAATAAGATGCTGCAGAGCGGTAAATTGATTAATACGAAGTTCAATATTTCGTTCATTGGCATGTTTTTCAAAATTTTTCCAATTCAGACGAATATTTCTTAAAAGCTCTAAGCGTAACTGCAGATGTTCAATATGCTGCCGAACCATTTGCTGCTCGGGACTTTCTTTTGCTTTAAGACTTTCTTTCGCCTTTTGGCGCACATTCTTCTTCACTTCAATAATATTTTCGCCACATTGAATATCAATTTCTCTCAATTCTTTTTTGAGCTGACTTTCTCCACGCCGAACTTGTTGAAGTAATTCTGCGGTTTCCACTTATATATTTTATAATTATATTAAATTATGTCAAATAATTACTTTAAGCCTAAATGCTATACAATAGTGGCTATGCCCCTCCTCCTCGCTTTCATCGGCCTCATCGCCCCGCGCTTCACCATCTTCATCCTATGGCTGGCTTCGCCATGGTTCACAGGAGTCTTTCACACACGCTTGTGGCCCCTCCTTGGATTTCTATTCCTTCCGTTCACTCTCCTCTGGTACAGCGTTGTCGTGAACTGGTTTGGCGGGCAGTGGGGATGGCTGCAGGTACTCGGTTTGGTTTTGGCGTTGGTGATGGATCTTGGGTCGTCTGGGAAGAGTGCGCGGCGGGGCGAAAGATAATGGAAAGAAACATCTTTGTCTTTTAGAATCTGGCAAACACCCTCCCCAGAATCTACAATCCCCCCATGCCCCACCCCTCCGCCCAAAACTTCGCCCGCTGGCAAAGCGCCCTTCTCTCGCGTGACCCGAATCAGATTGCTGATCTGTACGCAGACAATGCAACACTCATTCCCACGATGTTTAAAAAAATGGCGACGGACCGCAACGGGATTGTGGAGTACTTCACCTTTTTCCTGTCGCTCCTGCCATCTGCAACGATGAAACAGGAAGAGGTGATTCCTACCTCGGACACCTGCTACCTCCACTGCGGTGTGTATCGTTTCGCACTGACAGTGGAAGGAGAAAAGCAGGAAGTCGATGCGCGGTTTACGATGGTGTGGCAGAAGGCAGGTGACGAGTGGAAAATTCTGCATCATCACTCATCCAGGAATCCTACCCTGTAGCTTTCCTGTTTCCGGTCCACACAAAAGTCTCACAAAAGGATGATTTTAGACGATGCATCTCATACACTACTGCAATGAGCACACAAGAGATTTCCGGCGGTACCGCGCACAAGCTGCCTGCGGATTTGCAGAAGGCTCTTGCTGCAGACAAAGAAGCGCTCGCGCACTGGGAAAGTCTGACGCCGCTTGCCCGCAACGAGTGGATCTGTTGGGTGGAATATGTGAAAAAAGCGGAGACCCGCAAAGAACATGTCGAACGCATTCCTGAGCAGCTGAAAGAAGGAGACCGTCGGCCGTGTTGCTGGATCGGGTGCACTCACCGGACAGACAAGCCCCTGAGTTCCACGCAAAAGTGGATACTCAGTAAAAAGACAACGAAAAAGTAGGCTGCGGAGGTACGTTGAATAAACCTTTCTTCTTAAAAGAATGGTTTACCATGAGTGAGCCCCCGCGCAGCGAGGGCGAATCGAATGGTGGACTTGGTTCGGAAAGAATGGAACCAATTAGAAACGATGATTATTGATTGGAATGAGGTGTTACTAAAGGCAGAGGAACGTGCTGGAAGAGCTTATGTAGAGCGCGAATCGGTGCAGTAATGACTCACACGAAGTGAGTAGAACCCTATAGGTTTTGAGCATAAGAAGATCTCTTGATATACCCCCAGGGGGTATAGTATAATATTCTCATGGCACACGTCATTAACGATAAGCAGAAGCTACTCAATAGGGTGCGCCGTATCCGCGGCCAAGTAGATGCCATTGAGAAGGCTTTGCAAGAAAATCAGGACTGCGTGACGACATTACAAACGCTTGTCGCTTGTCAGGGGGCTATGAAAGCCCTTATGGGTGAAATCATCGAAGATCATGTAAGAACTCACGTTGTAGATGCCAAAGAAAAGCCGACGTCTAAACAATCGCAAGCAGCCGAAGAGCTTATCGACGTTGTAAAATCATACCTCAAATAATATGTCTCACTCAGAACACCATGATCCCCAGCGCAAGGCTTCACTCGAGAAACGCTTCACCCGCGCGTTAGTCTTAAATGGCGGACTGGCCATCGTGGAGACAGTTGGAAGTATCATCACAGGAAGTAGTGCTTTACTCGCCGATGCTCTTATGAATTTGGATGACGCTGGGGCGCTCATCTTAAGTATTTATAGCGAACGAAAAACTAAACAGGCTCCCGACGCAAAACGTACATTTGGCTACGCACGCATGGACGCGTTCGGCGGGTTCGTGAAAGGTTGCCTGCTTCTCGTCACTGCGTTCATCGCCTTTTTCCAGGCATTGCGCCTTCTACTGGACCCACAAGAGATTGAAGGAGGTCTAGTTATTTTGTTCGGTGCGATCGCGCTCGTTGTTAACCTCATATCAGCTTTGTGGCTAAAAGAGGACGCATGTTGCAGTCTCAACGCAAAAGGGACGTACGCGTGCATGGTTTACGATGCGGTAGGATCAGCGGCAGTTGTAGCAAGCGGAGTCCTGTCGCTCTTCATCACTACGATTTACATCGATGTTGCTGTTGCACTGCTCATCACGTTCTTCATGGTCAAAACGGGCTGGGGGATTTTCGTTGAAGGCATGGGTTATTTCCTCCAATCCGCTCCGGAAGGATTTAATTTTGATGACTTCGAGCGTGCTGTAAAAAGCGTTAAAGGCGTTTCTTCCGTAGGCGATATCCATGTATGGAGCCAAAATACGACAGAACACCATCTGACGTGCAAGGTCACCGTGATAATTGATGAGGTATGCGATTGTGACAGAATTATTGCAGCGATTGAGATTATCTGCCGTAAACAATTCGGCATACAGCATACGACCATCCAGCCCGTCTACTCATCGGAAACACTGAATCGGTTCTGTGCGGTAAAATAAGAAATTAAGAGCCGCTGAGTGAGGTGTCTTCAAAGTCTACAATGACAGGCTTATCACATGTTGAGCCTTTGCCCACAACAATTGCACGGAATCGCGGAAGGACGCTCATCGAATCGAGGTATTTATGATCGATGTAAGCCGACATGAAGCTCTTCGACGTCTCGTCGAATGACTGCAAAGCAACTACGGTGTGACACTGGTACAGCATCGTTTTTGTGACGATTGCCGTTCGTTGAGTGATGATTACGAAGCCAATCTTGTGCTTCCTGCATTTCAGAGCGAGCTGGTTGATGCGGCTTACTTCGGGGCTTCCGAAACCTTGACTACCGAAGTTGCTCTCGGGAACGAAGTCGTATGCCTCCTCCATGACGATAGACACCTTTGTCGTCTCATTCTTTACCTGATAGGCAAGGATTTTCTCAAGTACGCTCGCGGCTGCTGCGGCAAACATGCTTGTGCCGCCCTCTTTCTTAGCTGGTGGGTCGACCCATTTCACTGTGATGATATTTTTAGTGGCCTTGGAAAGATCGAACGTATCCGACTGCTGTTCTTCTATGAGAGTGCTATCGATGTATCGCGTGAGAGATTCTTTGTGATCACGATCGACCTCGAAGATCACCACTTTGCAGCCGTACAAGGCCATCTGCTCAACCATTTTGGCGGCCATACGCGATTTGCCCGTACCGGTTTTTCCAATAACAGCGATATGGTGTGATATGGCCTTCTCAAGGTCGATGTACACCGGGTAAGTCGACTTAGGAACAACGCCGACTTTAAAGAATTGGCTGCCTTTATCGGGAACAACGATTTCCTCTGTACCCTCAAGGAACACAGGTGCATTGGGGTTGGGAACCCAGTTGAAGTTTTTGAATGAGTGCCGGGTTTCATCCCATTTTCCGATTTGCTGAGCCGTGATGATTTTCATTCCCGTCTTGCTCTGCGCTGTGACGCTTTCAAAATCAGTTTTTACGTTGATGATCTGATACTTGATTGCCTTTCCTCCGAAGTCGGCTGAAAGAAGATCTCCTTCTGCAAGTTTATATTTTTGATCAATGCCCGGGATCATCTTTATTCGGATGACATCGATCTCTGATCCTGAATAAATCGTGCCTACCATTCGTTCGCGGTTTTTGTAGAGCGCTGACGCAGATAGCCGCGTGGACGATTCGATATGATCGGCTGGCATGACGTATGCGTATGCGTCGGTTGTTTTCAACTCCTGTCCTTCCACTAAGTAAAAGTGCATATATCTCGCATCTTCCGCTTCCTGATAATCAACGAAGAACGCGACGCAGCAATCGGAGAGTTTTGAAGAAAGTTTCTTCGCGCTCAAGACCACTACGCTGCCGAACTCAAGAGGAGGCGCACCCTTACACTCTTCTAAGATAAGAGTATCCGGAGAGACCTTCTTCTTGATGCTTCCAACAAGCGAAGGGTGATCGTTGCCTTTTGCGAGTGACAGCAAGGGCGCGATTACAGATCGATGGATCGGCTCGATGAGTATCGCGGCTCCCCAAAACACAATGAGGAGTAGGGCGGCGAATTGCCTCTCAAAACTGTCGTTCGTCGAGAGAGCGTTCACGAAGTAGCTAAAGAATGAGAGGATGAACACGATCGAGAAGAGCATTTTCGCACTTCCGAGGAATGTTGCGACCTTGTTGAGCGTGCGTGCCAACCGTTGATCGAACTTCGTAGGCTCTCTCCCGTCATTGAACAGCATGAAGGACGTGAGAGCGAAAACGCCAACGATGCCAGTGTAGTAGAAAAAGGCCGGGTAAAGGGCGAATGTCTTGAAACTGTCCACAGTCCATAATGCGAAGGTCAGAGCAATGACGTTCACCAGAACGTCGAGCGACTTTGTGAAGTATTTCTCGGTGAGAAATACGCCCATGACCACCAACAGAAGCCCGCTAGCAAACCATATCTCGTATGCGTCCTGCGGAATATCAGGGAAATACTTCGGTATGACAATAAAGCGCAATAATAGGAGTGCGCCGCCAAAGGCCAAAAGATATATAAAGCTAAAGAACTTGGACATTTAGCGGTAGTTTATCTTTTTCTATACAAAAGTTATACTGGCTTTGCACCAGTAGATTTATCGGTTTGACGACGCATATTCCGCGTTGCCTTCAAGAGAGCCTCGTAAGGGGCGCTGACTCCGTCAGCTCTCTCTGAAGGCTCGTCCTGATGGGTCTGCTGGTGCACGGAACCACCAGCGCCCCTTTCGGGTAGGTGTTCCATATCACCTCCTTCCCCCCTTTCTCATATGGAACAGGTTACATCAGCCACGAAACAAGAAGGTGTTATCTATGGATTGGTTGCCTTCTCGTTTAGCTTCATGTTCGGAAGCTTTCTCTGTTTTACGATCATAGGAGCAATTATTGGTATTCCGATGATCATTTACTCGCTTTGGTGTCTCGTGACGTGTCCGTGGGCCTATAAAAAGCTTTACGTCGGCCCCTGCCCTTATTGCAAGGCACGTTGTACCTTGCCGAAGGGCGTACCCGGGGCTAAGTGCAGGGAATGTAAGAAGAGATACCTCCTACGCGATATGAAGCTCGTGAAGCTTCCTGATTGATATAATGGAGCTATGCACAATGTAGGCGGCAGACCGCGCATCGACATCAAAAAGGCACTCCGTTACCTCTGCGAGGCTCTAAGGCTCGACGCAACGGTCGAAGAAGCATGTAGGTATGCGCGAATCTCCGAGCGAACCTTCTATCGCTACAGCAAGAATGACGAGGGGTTTTGGCAGGAAATTAGGACTGCTCAGGTTTATCCTTTCTTCGTTGCAAAGGGCGCTGTGATCGGTGCGCTTGAAATGGGTGATGTGAAAACTGCACTTCGTTTCCTCGAACTCAGAGATCCGAAAATGTATTCAAAACTTATTGTCTAAATTGCAAGACAAACATCAAAGTTAAGTAAAATTACCACTCAGACCTTTTCAACTTTTCTAATTCAAGCCATCAACAACGTGTGAAAAGATGTGAAAGAAGTGGAAC
This sequence comes from uncultured Candidatus Peribacteria bacterium, assembly GCA_964533375.1. Classification (GTDB taxonomy): domain Bacteria; phylum Patescibacteriota; class Gracilibacteria; order Peribacterales; family Peribacteraceae; genus CALREJ01. Next base: position 872,115 of record CAZHLW010000001.1, on the reverse strand, counting down.
GAATGTGAAGCCCTCTACGAAGCCAAAAATGACTTAGTTGACTCAAGATAGGCGTGCGAGTTTTATCTTTCTGTCCCGCCGGGCGGCGGGCGTTTTTTGTATGCTCGAAATCGAAGAATGTCGGCGTGTTCTTAACGACTCATCCGCAAGTGATGAAGAGGTCGCACGACTTCGTGACGAGCTATATCGTTTCGTAAATCGATTTTTGGATGGATATTTTGCTGAAGACCGCGAGCAGAAAAACCCTTATACTAACAACGCACCAGTATGACTCATAAAGCGATTATTTATTGTCGTGTATCTTCCGAGCGCCAAGCAAGTGAGGGGCATGGTTTAGATAGCCAAGAGCATCGATGCAAACAATACGCCGAACAAAAGGGATACGAAGTGCTAAAGGTTTTTCGGGATGAAGGTATTTCAGGTGGTCTCATTGATAGGCCCGCCATGAATGAGTTGCTTCAGTTTTTGGAGACACACGATGTCTTTAGTGAGGAAAAAATTATTGTAATCATTGATGACATCAAACGATTCGCCCGAGATGTGATGGGACACATACAATTAAAATCTGCCATTTATAGTCGGAACGGCATACTGGAAAGTCCAAATCATAAATTTGAAGAAACACCCGAAGGTGAGTTCATAGAACTGATGTTTGCGGCTACGGCACAGCTCGAACGAAAGCAAAATACGCGACAGGTGCGCCACAGGATGAGGGCGCGTTTAGAGCAGGGCTATTGGACATTCGATTGGCCGCCGGGCATGAAAACAGAAAAATTTCCCGGACATGGGAAGTTGCTCGTGCCGACAGAGCCTAAGGCAAGCATCATCAAAGAAGCATTGGAGGGATATGCTAGCGGCAGGTTTGTTACACGCACTGATGTTCAAAATTTCCTCGATACGAAAGACTTCTTCCATCGAAAGAAAAGCGACAAGGTACACTTAGAACAAGCAATACGCGTATTAGAGAGGGCGTGGATCTATGCCGGATTTATTGAATATCCAAAGTGGAAAATACCACGACGCAAAGGTCACCATCAGGCTCTCATCAGCGAGGCGACTTTGAAACTCATAGAAGATCGATTGGAAACAACGTCGCCGCGGCCTCACCGAAAAGACTTAGATAAAGACTTTGCCCTGCGTGGTTATGCTGCGTGCGAGGACTGTGGTGAGCTAATGACCGCAAGTTGGAGCAAGGGGCGCACACAGATGTATCCCTACTACCGATGCACTACGAAGAGCTGCGTACGACGAAATAAGGGTATGCGAAAAGCTTATGTGGATAATGCCTTTCAAGAGAAGCTGCTAGAAATGTCGGCGACACCCGGTGCCTTGAAGTTGCTTGGGGCAGTATTTAACGATGTGTGGAAGGACAGGATTAAAGACGTTGAGAAAAGCAAAGAACGCAAAAAATCTGAAATCGAGGAGTTGGAAAAGAAGATTGTGGATTTAGTTGAAAAAATTGAGAACACAAAAAGCGCAGCCGTAGTGAAGCGCTACGAACTGAGGATTGAGGAACTTGAATTAGAAAAGCGGAATCTGCGTTCACAGGTTGCTCCTAAGAATGACACTCGGAATGAATTTGGAACCGCACTGACTAAAGTACTCAACTTCCTTCAAAACCCTTCTGCGCTATGGAATAGCGACAATCTAGAGGATAAGAAAACAGTTTTGCGGCTCGCTTTTGTGAGTGTGGTGCCATTCAGTAAAGAAAATGGCGTTGGAACCGCGAGTTTTTCGCTACTGTTTGAGCTTTCCAAGCTCGCTGATACCGATAAAAAAGCTATGGTGGAGATGCCGAGAATTGAACTCGGGTCCAACGTGTGAACATGGTGCCCGTACGATCATGAACCTTTCGATTCTCCGGACTCCTTAGAAAGGAACAAAGAAAAAGCCAGGAGGATGACGTCTTGGTGTCAGAGCATCACAACGTCCGATGATGGTCTCACCTCGTTAATGACGTCTCATCCCTTTAACGAGGATGGAGGGCGAGACGTGTTTCCACAAAGGGGAAACTTAGGCAGCGAACGCGTAGCCAAAGGAAGGAGCAAAAGCTGCCTTCGCTGTGGAAAAGCGGGTGCCAAGGAAATTGCGTTTTGCAATTAGGTGTGCAACAAGTGGGTATCGGGAACCGTTGCCATCCCGGATCGGAGCAACACACATCCAGAATCACGCTGTCGAAGCCTGTCATCCCCATGAACCACTCGCTTTGCTCGGGTTCATGGCTACGCCATGAAGATGCAGTGCGAGTCTAAGGAAAGAGGAAAAACTGAGTACAAAATGTGATCAGATAGAGTTGGTTGGAAAGGCCGTAGATTCCAGAGATCAGACTCTTATTCTAGAAGGAGTGGTAAAAATGTCTACTTTTTTGGCTGCTTTCAGGAATAATGACGCTCCCTATTTCACGGTTGTATGTTTGTAGCCCCACGATTGTTCACAGCAGAGGAGCAGGAATTGAAGGTTCAGGCTGAACTGGGAAAACAGGAAGGCAGAATAAACGACCCTGTCTCCTATTGCATTGAATATTATAAAGGCATCACCCGTGATGAGCTTTTAAAAGTGGACCCCGATCTTTTTTACGCTTTGAAAAAAATAGCGGTTATTCAGGTGACTGGTGATCCGCTTTCGAAGAGAAGAAAGAAAAAAGTCGTATTTCCCAAAGGGGTCGATCCGCTTCTTCTTTATCGTTTGAATTATCCCGGTGTCCCGCGCCATAAACTGAGAGTGGTGAACCAGGCTTTGCATGGCCGGCTCCGCTATCATCATCAATTGGAATCTGTGCCACTGGAGAGGAGAAAATTTGAAGATCCTCTTCAATTCTATAAAGAAAACCATGAGGGACTGACACGCGGTGAATTGGCGAGAGTCGATCGTCCGCTCTATGCGGCGCTTCAATCGCGGGACCTGCTGCAGCACATACATATTCAGCCTGTCCGGCATATTGATGATCCGTTTGCGTACTACGAAGAGAAGTGGCCGGGTCTGACCAGAGGGAAATTAAAAATTCTGGACCCGGGACTCTATCAGAAATTACTGGAAAACGGAGACATTCAAAAAGTCCCCGTCGATCCTACCAAAAGACAACTTGGTAATGCGGCACAATTGGCAAAGCAACAATATGGACAGTACACCCGCGGGCAACTTGCAAGAGTGGATAAGAGCATTTACAACAAACTGCATCAAAGCGGAGAACTTTCCGCCATTCCTCTTGAGCCGGAAAGTCCCTATCTTCACAATCCTGTAGCGTACTATCAGGAGCATTTTGCAGGTGTGACCCGTACTGCACTGAAAGATGCGAATTCCGGTTTATATCAGGCTCTTACAAAAATCGGGGAATTGGATATCGTGCCGACCATTAACCGGCGTCATAAAGATCCATTGGAGGAATATCGAAAGCATTGCGAGGGGGTAACACGTTCAGAGTTGCGCAAAAATCATAACAAAATCTATCAGGCTCTCATGAGAGCGGGGTTATTGGACAGAATTCCAATAGGCAGCCATTCACAGCCGGATAGTGAGGAACCGGAACAGAGATGAGCGTGATTCCTTCCTCTGACAATAGAAAGCATTTCATTCATATGAAAGACGGTGCATATTCCCTAGAATAAAACCATGCCCACCATCAACCCCTACATCAACTTCAACGGAAACGCCGAAGAAGCCTTCACTTTTTACAAATCCGTCTTTGGCGGTGCATTTGGAAAGATTATTCGTTGTAAAGATATCGCTGGACCTGAAATGCCTGTCACCGGTGCTGATGCGGAGAAAATAATGAGAATCACTCTGGGTATCGGGAACAATCTGTTGATTGCGAATGATGTTCCGTCATTTATGGGACCGGTCAGTGAAGATGAAAACAGATCAAAAATTGCTGTGACTGCGGACAGCCGTGAAGAAGCCGACAGGTTGTTCAACGGTCTCTCGGCAGGGGGTACCGTGGAAATGCCGATGGATCAGAGTCCGTGGGGCTCGTACTTTGCCATGTTCAGGGACAAATACGGTATTGAATGGACAATCGAGTGGAACCCAAACGCATAAGGGATTTCTTTTGATGCTGCTTTTTCGGGTGAGGAGGCATAGAATTTTTCCTTATGTCCTCTTCGCCCAGCTTTCTTTCGGGTCTGGTTATTGCCGCATATAGCCTGGTGTCTGCGGTGGCGGGAGAGGAACCTGCGCTGCAGAAGGCGCCGCCCAGGGTGAATATTGTTCTGAAAAGTATTGCGGATGAAGTGAAGATCAAGGCGAAGGATGTGATTGCCGATGCCACGCCGTATCTGGTCGATGATGCAGAGATTGGTCTTGTCCATTGGCGGTGGGGTCATTTTATCCATGAGATTGATCCGCGTGTTCTGCCGCAACTGGAACGTGTGAATGCCGAAATATTCTCTGCAATGCTGGTCGTGCGCGATATGGAGGGCGGGGAACTGCAGAGCCTGATGCACGAGGAAGTGGAGACGGGTGACGAAGCGGCACATCTGAAAGATTTGCAAAAGCTGCACGAGTCGCTCGTCCGGATGCAGCGTGTCATGGCATTCTATGAGACCGATCCTCCGCCGGAAAAAGTGGCGGCGCTGATGAAAGATCCAAAAAGCCTACACGAACCTGTGCTGCAGCTTGTGCATCCTTTCAATCAGCCTGTGGGGCAAATGACGCTCTCGCCGGTTGCCCGCCTGGGGCCGGGGTATGCACTCACCACGCAGCGCGATGTGGTCATTCAGGCAGCGGAAGATCCATTCATCAGTACGCAAAAAAGGTTTGCCATTCAATCCGGTAATGAGCGGGATGTTGCCAAGTGGGTCATTGCGCAGCGGGAGGGATGGATTATGCAATCACTGCGCAGAAGCAGGAAAAAAGTGGTGCATCTCCTCTTTGGGTATGAGCATAATTTAAAAGACAATATTGAAACCAATAATCGCCGCTATCCGCAAAAAATCTCTCTGCTGGAAATCACTGTGAAGAGTTTGCCCAGAGAAGCAGAATGACACTCCGGCTTAGCGGGTCGTCAGTACAGCATTGATGCTGTAAGCCGCATCATCCCCGCTCTTCACCGCAAACGGCTTCGCAAATTTCCCCTGCCACCCGGGCTGCACACCAACCGCGACTTTTTTGTCCTGATACCACGTTACGACATCGCCGGCAGGGTACGAACCAGGACACGTTTCTCCCGCAGGTCCGACCGTGAAAGTCAGAACGCCCGGTCTGTCGTCGTAGCGCGACGCGGCCGCTTCATCCACCATGCAGCCCTTGCCGTAGGCGCGCTGGATGAAGGCGCGGAGATCATCAATCGTTTCTGCTTTCGCGAGATAGATCTGATACGGATAAGCGGGGTCTTCCAGATAGGCACTGCTGTAGTACGGGTGCCGGACGGTTCTGTCTGTCTGCACGAAAGGTGTGTCGGCTGCTATCGCGTAGCCGATTGTCGGGTTGCGGTCGCGGGCGAAGGTAACCACTTCTCCCTGTTGGATGACATGTACCTCCACTGTGGGATTTTCCGCGTCTGCCTTGTAGGCCATATCCTCCAGCACGATTTTCGGGAAACGGACGGAGATTCCAAGCAGATGGTTGATGTACTCGCTCCATTCGTCATCAACCGGGCGCACTTCCGGCAGATCCGCCGATGTATTCACGATTACTTCCGCGGGCAGCGTGGCGGCAGGGGACTCCTTTTGCGTGGAAAGAGACGGAGCCTGTTTGCCAGAGCAGGCAATAAGGACGAGCGGCAGAAGGAGGAGGGCTTTTTTCATGCGTGCAGTATACAAGGTCAGGCGGATTTTTTCTTTCCTTTCGGCGGTCGCAATTTTTCCGGTTCGAAAGGAATGCGTGTATAAGGCGGCAGAGTCAGCTTGTCTCCGTAACGCTTGCGGAGAATGTCTTGCAGATGCCGTACCTCTGCAGCAGTCCAGCCGAGAGACTGCGTCAGATAGTCGGGGTGCGATTCCTGCAGCACTGCGTAGAAATGATCGGCAAAAACCGCCCTCGACCGTTCTATGGCATGCATGATATTCGGCGGAACAATCAGATAATCACGCGTCAGACGAATGTGAAAATTTTTGGGTGTGGCATCGACGCTTCCGATCAGGAGGGGAAGTCTCGACATAAGTTCCTTATACAACGTTCCCCGGATGCTTGTCTACCTCCACTCGGCGCAACTATTTTTTTTATATCTTCCGGCTGTCATACGCCCACTGCAGCACTGCCTGCCGTTGACGCGGTCTGCAACTTAGATCTCCAGGCGCGCAGTTCTTCCGGATTTGTGCGATGTGCCGGCGGATGGCGAGCCAGCGCTTTATCTGCCGGTCGTCTTCTTTTCCCAGGCGTCGCCCCATGTAGTACCTGCAGTACCACTGGAACCAGCCGCGCGGGTCCATGGGGTGAATCCAGCCTTTACGGATCCACTCCTGCAGAGACTGGCTGGCATCGACACCGAAAAAGTTGAGCGTTTTGTCGTGTTTTTCCGGACTCAGTTTTGCACCGGTAAACCAGTCGGCGGGAAATTCATCGCGGCAGTCGGTCAGGTATTTTCCGCCAAATATTCCAAGAGCCAGCATCTCCTTTGGCGTAAGCTCCGGCTCAAAACGCTGATCAAAATTTGTACCCATCTGTTCGCTGAGCGTATAGGTTGCTTCCTGCATGTGGTCATGGACATGCACGGTGAGCGGACGCCTGTCACTCATGCTATTTCAGAAGCTTTGCAGCCAGCGCGATCATCTTTGCGACTTCCGCGCGGTTGATGGGGTCTTCGGGGCGGAAGGTTCCTGCGGGGGTGCCGTCGCTGTTTGCATCGCCCTGAACGACGCCGAAGAAGGTGGCTGCTGCAATGGCGCTTGAATACTTGTGCGTCTTCGGGACATCGGTGTAGTCGGCAGTATTGTTTCCGATGGTGATTCCCATTGCTTGCAGAATGGTCTGCACCACTTCGCCGCGTGTAGCGGGAACATTCACATCCGCTGTGGCACTGAAGACAGTGAGCTGCATTTTTTCCGCGAGCCCGACATACGGAGAGGCCCAGGTATTTTTTGCAGATTGATTCCGAAGTTGTGCAGTCTCGATACCCGGTTTCTTCTCTGCGGCTTCCAGAGCCATCTTCAGCATTTCCGCGCGGGTGATGTTATTGGCCACGCCGAATTCTCCGGTGAGGACGCCGTCACTGTTTTTGTAGCCTTGTGCGAAGCCGTCGGTAATGACCTGCGAGACATAGGGAGCGTACCATTCGTCGACAGGAACATCGCTGTAGAGGACATCGCGGTCGGCCATGGCAACCAGCAATTTGCCATCCTGCTCCGCAATACGGACGGTCGGCAGAGTGCTTCCTGCAGAGGACCTTGTGCGTGCGGATGATCTGCCCATCACTACTATTTTTGTATCAGACTGCGATGATGCGGAAGAAGAGCCTCCGCGGCGCACTCTTGTTTCGGGAATGGTTTTACTGAGTGCAATCTGCAGACGGAAATCATTGATGAGAGCGGTGCGGACATCAATCGCTTTTTTCATAGTCGTGCCATGACCACGGCCGCCGCCTGTAGAAACGCGCTGCGGTGTGGTACCGGATGTTTGCTCCGGAGCGGAATCAATAACCACATCGGGAAGAAGCCAGTTGGTGTTATTGCCTCTGTTCACACAATGCAGATTCAGACAGTCGATGGCGGTTGCGTTGATGTTGTTGCTGTCTTTTACATCCAGATACGACAGCGTCCGCGTGCCGGATGGGTCGATAAACCACTCATCTCCCGACACATTTGATCGAAGACTGAGCAGATTGCCGGCAGCACCCTGCAGTGTCAGCACACCATCAACCGCTGTGGTCGTTCCTTCGCCAAAATAGAGAGTGTCAGCAGAGGCGACGAGTTTGCTCAAGTGATGGAACGTATTTGCACCGTTGATGGTCTGATTCGTGCCATCCAGAATAACGGTGCCGCCGTTTGCATTGAATGTGCCACCCCACTTCTGCCAGTTTCCGTCGATGGTAATTCGTCCAGACGGAGCAATGAATGATCCCGTAAAAATCTGCACATCCCAGTTGATGTCCAGGTCACCGGAACCTCCTGTCATGGTTGATCCCGACATCACGAGGCCGCCGAGCGTTGCCAGCCCCGATCCCAATGTGACTGTGCCGTTGCCGCGCGTGATGATGAGGGGATAGAAACTGGTCAGGTCGTGCGTATCGGTCGAGAATTTTCCGCTGTCGACGTACAGCTTGTTGACCGAGAGATCGTTGCCGAGCGTGAAGGTTGCCGTATTGCTTTCTCCCGCTGCATAGTAGCCGCGCGCCAGGTTTTCCACTTCACCGCTCGAGAGCGCACGGGAATACACACGCACATCATCCATGTAGCCTTCAAAGTAAGAGGAGTTCCAGTTCGGAGCAAAGCCGATGTTGTAGGCAAGGCCGCTTGCTCCTCCCATCGAGTGGGAATCGACAATCGAACTCCGCAGAACGCCGTCAATGTACAGACTGTACGTCGTTCCACTTTTGACTCCCGCAACGTGATGCCACTGCCCGTCGCCGATGGCAATGTAGCTGGTGGTATTCATGTAGCTGTTGTCGTCAACCGCAAACGTCACGAGGCCGCCGGACATGAAGAGAGTCGGCCAGTCGGAAAAGCTGCTCTGCGACTGATTGCGTCTGGTGACCAGCGTCCGGAGATTGCCCGTACTCATAGTCGTTTTCACCCACATTGCCTGTGTGAGATTGGTCGGATTCGAGGGGATGCCGGCGTTCACGGTGGCGGTCACACGGTCACCCTGGCCGTTGAATTTCATGCCGGAGACGTTCACAAAATCAAGCGACGGAAGAGTGGTGCCCGACCAGATGGTCCCGGATCCTCTGCGCACACCGGTATTGCGGGAGCCGGATACATCAATAATACTTCCGGAATTGGTTCCTTCATCAAACTTCCAGTAGGCGACCAGTCCGTTCTCCATGGGATCTTCCAGGCGCAGTGTCCCAAGTTCGGATGTGAAGGTGTGTGTGAGGTTGGAATGACTCGTGAGAAGAATTGTGCCGCCCCTCGGAAGAATAGTTCCGCCGTTTTGCACGAATTGTCCAAAAGACATCGTGAAAGCATCTGTCGATGCATCAAGCGTTCCGGCCAGCAGGACACTTGTACCGGATGCGGTCAGTCTGTCGTGTGCAGACCATGTCCCCCCAGAACCGTTAAAAGTCAGCTTTGCAAAAGACTGTCCGCCGGAGAGGATCTCCAGCCCTGATGTTGTCCCGGTAAAGGAAACACTGCTGCTGCGCGGGACGAATTTTCCACCGTTATTGAACCAGCTTTTCCCGATAATAAGCCCGTAGCTGGAGGAAGACACATCAAGAGTGCCGCCGTTAAGAATCAGTGATCCATTCAGTGTCATCAGGCCGCTCAAAGTGGTTGTTGCCAGTCCGGTTGACGGTTGGTTACCAACTGCCAGTGCGTGGATTTCACCTGCTCTCAATACGCGTTTGTACATGCGTACATCATCAATATTTCCCACAAAATATCCGGAGTCATCATCTCCGTCGCGGCCGATGGAAATGCCGCCCGGTTCGTAGTAGATCTGACGTGTGCCGGCTCCTGTTTGTCTTGCAACCTGTGTGCCATCCACATACAGAAGAACGGTTGTTCCATCGTATGTGAAGAGCGCGTGATGCCACTTATCGTCATTGTATGTCAGTGGAGAGGTAAGATCGTAGGATGATCCGCTGCTTTCCCACAGGCTGCTGATGACCTGCCCGTTATTGATGCGCAAAGAGAAACCATTCCAGCGTTTGCGCAGAATAATCTGATGCGATGCACTCGTTGTCTTGAACCATGCGCCCACTGTCAGGTTATTGGGTTGCAGGAGGGTGCTATCCGGGAGCATGACGTAATCATTCACGCCATCAAAACTAATGCTGCGCGGATTCGAAAAATGCACCGGTGCCACTGTGGTGGACATACTTGCTCCGCCAAGAAGCGCTCCGGAGTTGCCGTACCCCGAACTGTCCGCTGCCCGTGTGCCGCTTATTTCATCCAGTTGCCAGTAGCCTACCAGTCCGTCATTCAGATTGAGGTTATAGTAACTTGTTCCCGTCGGCAGTCCTGTGTACGTCCCCGTACCAAACACGAGGATCGTTCCCTTGTTCGAATCGTTGGTAAAACTGGTCAGCGTTTCTGCACCCTTCATGGCGAGTGTTCCGTAGTTTGTGAATGTGCCGCTGTCTCTGAGGGTTATACCCGTGCCGCCGGTATGAAGAAGTGCGCCGGTATTGATTGTTAATCCTGCTGCCTGAATCGCACCGGTCATCATGGCAGGATACGCATTTGCACGAATCGTAATCCGACGGTAAGGGTCAGGAAGGAAGCTGCCACTCCAGTTACCGGGACTTTCGTAAGATTGGTTCTCCATTCCTTTCCAGAAAGACTGCGGATGATAGCCGGCAGCCAGATCGGTCATTTCGCTTTGTGTCAGCGCGCGTTTATAGACGCGGACATCATCCACGTTTCCGGTGTAGTAGTTGTCATCCGTATCGCCGCCGCGGGCAACGGCAAAGTTTCCGACCCCGCTCGATCCCACCGATCCCGTCCAGGTATTGGTGCCCTGCAGAACGCCATTCACGTACAGTGCGAATGTGTATGTTCCGCCTGATTTGCTCCATGTCATGGAAATGTGGCTCCAGGCATTCTGCGTAATAGTGGAAGACGCGGCGATATTCACTTCCGCATTTCCCGACAGATCCGGACGGAACACCGCTCTCCATCGGCCCGGACTTCCAGATCCGCCTTCATCCAGCAGAATATAGCCGTTATTCGCACCTGTCAGTTTCCATCCCGTCGCAACGGACCAGTCACTATAGGAAGTCGGATACACCCAGGCAGACATCGTGCCCGCCGTACTTGGCCATGCAAGAGATGAACTGACATATCTCTTTGTGCCCGCTCCGGCAAACTGCAGGCTGCGAGCGTTGCTGAAATTCGTGGTGGGTACGGTGGTGGAAATAGTCGGCGTATTGTTGTGCGTTCCCGTTTTTCCATCTCCCGATGAATCTACCGCTACTGATCCGCTTGTTTCATCAAATTTCCAGTAGCCTACAAGACTGTCTGTGCTCGGAAGTGCGAATGCAGGCAGAGGAGGGAATTGAGAGAGTAAAAAAGCGGCTCCTACTCCAAAGGAGAGCAACCGTTTGGATTGTAAAAACATGCGCGGAGGTGTAACGGAAGGTTTGATGGAGGACATCGTATCATTACCGGTTTTTAAAATGAACGATGAAAGCAAACGCAAGCATGCTATCGTCAAGAGAAGTCGTATTGTAAAAAGCCGGAAGTACGCAATGACTGCCGGCTTTTGCTGTGATCAAAGAGTCTCTTACTTCGCTTCCCACACTTTCTGATATACCTTCCGGTTTATCCACAGGAAATACGCGTTCAGAAGGAAGAGGGGAATACCAAGGGAAGCCGACGGGCTGATGAGTCCGGTGTCGGTGAATGCATGGAACAGAATGACGTTGAGGGACATCGGTGCAAGAAGTGCGGCTGCAGCAGCGGTGCGGTTCATCACGAGAAGCACAATCACAACAGCGCAGAGAATAGCGAGCAGCGGCATCATGTAGTTGCTGGCCATGAGAGCGCTCATAAAGACCCAGCCGTTTGGCGTGTACAAATCAGCAGTCGGAGCGGGGAAGACGCCGGTGGCACCGAGGATGGGCGTCAGGAGCAACAGAATAAGAAGAACACGAAGAACGTTGGTGAGGATTTTCATGGATGAAAAGGGGAAGGTGTCTGTCAGTATATCAGTTTCAAAAAATCCGGCGAGTCTTGTACTATTCCTCTCATCATTTCTTCCCCACCCTTCCATGAAAGTCCGTGTCGGTTCTGTTATTGGATGGATCTGCACCGTCCTCGTCTCCGCTCTCACTATCATGAGCGCGATTTTTGAATTCATGCCTATGACCGATCCCGTGATGATCGATTACGCAACCCGCCTTGGCGTGCTCGATATCGCCATCCCGCTTGGCATCGCAAAACTGATCATTGTTGCGCTCTACATCATCCCGCGCACATCGACAGTTGGCTTTGTACTGATGGTTGGTTACTTCGGTGGTGCACTGGCGACAAACATCACCCACCAGTTCCCGGTACAGGACTACGCTCCGCTGTTTGTAGTCTTTGTATTGATGATGATTGATGCTGCTTTCCGAAAGCCGGAGCTTCTGGCTCGCCTGATGGGAAAGCCGGTTGTGGCCTAATTGAATACATTTTGTATACGGAAAAGATCGCTATGCGTAGAGCTGGCGATCTTTTTTTTAATCAGCTTATTCAGCAACCGGCATGTCCGTCATCACCTGGCATTTCTTTGCAACACATTCCACTCCGGTCATTGCAATACAGGAATATTCACAGGTTGATTGATAGCCATCCACCATCGACTTGATACGCTCTGCTTCACTCTTATTCACAAAAATATAACAGTCGAACGGACACTTGGCGCCGACATCGACACAGTCGTCAGCGGTCTCGCAGTAATTTGCTTCAGCAATTTGTTCTTTTATCTGCGCTTCTTCGGACTGTGCGCAGGCGGTCAGGAGAAGAAAGCCAAGGACGAGAGGAAGGTGTTTTGTCATAGAAGGAATTATACTCTTACTGCAGAATCTGCAGATGGATTTTCTCCGGATTTTCAGAAGAATATTCTCTTGTGATTACCCGGAAGACGTATCAGAATTTTTCCGTTTCTATGAACATTCTGAAAAGCATCCTTCGTAGCATTGGGAAAGTAATTTCTGTTATTTTTACAGGAGGAAAATACGGCTCTTCCGTTCGTTCAGATCATTCTGATGAATATGCAAAACGTCAGGAACAACGTCGGAAAGATTTTGCGGCATATGGAGGACGTGACTGTAAAATTTGCGGGATAAGAATCCCCGCAAACAAATATTATTGTCCGCCTTGTTACTTTAAATACGTCAAAAAGTAGCCTCCTTTTTTCTGTTGCAAAGAATCAGCGTTGTTCCGATCACCAGCAATACACAGACTGTCCCCATCAAACTGGCCACAAACTCCTGATCCGAAAAGCCGCGCTTTGTTGCATTGAAGATGACGGCCGATAACGGTTTCCATCCGGGGCCTGCGGAGAAATCGGTGATGAAGACGTTATCAATCGTCAGCCAGAAGACGATCACGAAGACAATGCCCCACGGGCGCTTCCATTCGCGGAAGGCTGTGCTGAAGGCCATTTCCGGTTGGCGGTTGAGCGCGCTTCCCAGCATCCAGAGCTGCTGTTTTTCATTGTTCCCCCACAGGCTTTCCCACAAAAAGAATCCAATCGGGACACTGAAGCTGGCCATCAGGAAGAAGAGCCAGAGGGGATTGCCGCGGAGAATGCCGGCGCCGGTAACAAACAGACTGAAGAGAACGTACGCCGCTTCGGGCATCAGCGCTAACAAATAAAGAGCAGGCAGCCACCATTTATATTGCCGCGGGAATTCCTGGTAGACGGCGGAGAGGATTAATCCCAAGGTTGCGGAGGTGAGTGCCATCGCGAGGCCGAGTGCGAGCATGACAAACAGGCCGCGGCCGGTACCGGTCATGGGTTCGAAGCCTCTGCCGTTTACAAGCAGGAGGACCAGATCGATCAGCATGCCGATGGCCGGCCAGCTGATGAAGAGCATCGTCAGTCCCGCCAAACACCGGCCAATCACGGTCATCAGCTTTGATGATCCTTTCAGTGTGGCAAACCAGAGCGGACGCAGTTGCCGGATAATCGCCCGGATCGCCATGCTGACTAAGAGCGCCGCAAGGTAGGCGCCGACTGTTACCAGGAGGCCAATCACAATCATCAGTGCTGCCTGGCTGACGGCTCTGGCTTCAAAGCCTTTCTGCACGAAGAGGGGAGTCCAGTAGAGAACGGTGTTCCCGCTGATGACATTAATAACCCAGTAATCAAAGAAGCTCAGGAGAAAGAAGAGGGCGAAGGAAATGGGGAAACCTCTGGCCCAGACGGGAATGTCATCGAAGAGTGTTTCGAGCACCGGCGGCAAATTGTGTGCGGTCACACGCTTTTTCAGCACGAACAAATTCCGCATCAGATAAATCGGCAGGTAGTGAATGCCCAGAATCAACGACGGCAGGACGATTGTTGTCGAAAACTTTCTGCCCAGCACCGCATTCGACCAGTCAACGATGGGGGTATAGACCTGAAACAGGTCGAAGTAGGAGAGTGCGCGCGCGACGGGATTGACGGCGTAGACAACAATCATCAGCAAAAAGAGCCAGTGCGGACGCTTCTCGATGACTTCGCGCAAAAAGCCGCCGCAGAGGATGGCAAAGAGCGACGCGAAAACCGACAGGATCACGGAGTTCCAGAGTGCAGAGAGGAGTGCGCTGTCCCAGGTGCCGACAACGCCGCTCAGAGACAAGCTCGGGGAGACATTGAAATTCCGGTCGATCTGCAAAAACGGGACGATCAGAATAACCGCAAGAAGCAGGATCGACAGAACCCAGAAGCCGATGTGGAGGATTCGCAGAGAGGTCGCAACCGGGCGCATGATCTTCACTATACAGTATGAGTGAATCATTGCACCTTGATCGGAAAATTGTTTATACTCGGGAACTGTACTTCCTTCCATTTCCGTATGAAAAAGGTCTTCCTTCTCCTGGCAGTTGCCGTTATTGCGGTTATTGTCGCGTTGCTTGTGCAGCCCGGACAGAAACAGCTCACAGTGCTCTCATGGGACTACTACATCGGCCCGGATACCATCAGCGATTTTGAAAAAGAGACAGGTACGAAAGTCACCTATGAACTCATCAAAAGCAACGAAGAGGCTCTCGCCCGCGTGAAAGCCAATCCCGGCGTGTATGACGTGATTGTGGTTGCTGACTATATTGTCGACCAGATGCGTCGCGAAGGGGCGGCGCTCAAGCTGGATGAAACGAACATCCCGAACAGCAAGAACATCAGCGAGGATTTCCACGGCGGCTACTTTGATGAAAACATGGAGTACCACATTCCGTATGCCTACGGAACGATCGGTTTTGCGGTGAATACCAAGCACTTCAGCGGTGCGACAATCAGCTGGAAGGAGCTGGCCGACCCCAAGTACAAAGGAAAGATCGCCGTGACAGACGACATGCGGTACGTTCTCGGGTCCGTCCTTCTGGAACTCGGCTACAGTCCCAACAGTACAAATCAGAAGGAAATCGACGAGGCAGTCGCACTGCTGCGCACCGTCACGCCAAATATCGCAAAGTTCACTTCGGACAGCGCGGTGGATCTGATGGTGAGCGAAGGCGCCTGGATTGCCTACGCATGGAGCGGCGACAGCCTGCAGATGCACACGGAGAACGAGGACATCAGCTACATGATTCCGTCGTACGGCGCCCTCAAATTTTTGGATAACATGCTGATTCCCGCTGATGCGCCGCATGTGGAAGATGCCTATGCGTGGATCAACTTCATCCTCCGCCCGGACCAGAGCGCGGCTATTACCGAGGAAATCCAGTATGGCAATCCGAACAAAGAAGCGTTGCCGCTCATCAGCGAAGATGTCCGTAACGACCAGACGATCTTCCCGGCACAGGATGTCATGAGCAAGTTGCAGTACATTCAGGATGTGGGCGACAACATCGGTCTGTACGACGATGCGTGGGAGAAGGTGAAGCAGTAACTGTAGGCGATAGGCTTTAGGCGGTAGGCGGTAGGGTGAAAACCTATTGCCTACTTTCCTACAGCCTGGCTATTCATTATCTTCAATAACCCAATGCTCCTTAACAGATAACACAGCGTCACCGTCAGCAGGATTGCCTTTCGCAATCAGTAGCAGAGGTTTGTCCCATGTGTCTTTCATCGCTTCTATTTGCGTGTAGGCTTCGCCGTGGCGCATGAAGGTGCGGCGGGAAAGAATAGTATCGCCGTCTATGTGCAGTTCCAGATCGTCTGCGGCGGTTTTTTTCCACTCAGCCTGACGGGCGCGGAAAGCAAGCATCTTTTTGTCATCAACAATGTGTGTGGATGCGAGTTCGTTTGCAACTATCGCTGGCAAAAGATTATCGACACCGAGCGTCCACGCAGCACGCAGGTTGCGGGGCTTCCAGTCCGGATCACTGATCGGCGCGATTTCTATCACGCCCTTGTCATCCATCAGTAGAATCCGTCTGCTGAATCTGCAGAGCAGATCGAAGTCGTGGCTCACAATTACCGTCACTCCTTTTTTGCCGTCGGCACGCGCCAGAAGATGCTTGGTCGAGACGCTTTCAAACAGATGTCCTATGCCGGAAAACGGCTCATCGAGCAGAAGGATATCGGGGTCCATCATGAGCGACCGGACAATTTCTGCGCGCTTGCGCTGGCCGCCGCTCATCATCCGCGGATACTTCGCGAGGTGCTTATCGACTTCAAACTCCCGGAGCAGATCGCCGTATGTCTGTTCCCAGCGGGTAAAATCACTCAGGGGTTTTGCGGAGCAGGCTAAGCCAAGTTCTATATTCTGGCGTATGGTGGATTCCTCCAGCAGTGAATCGAATTGCGACATGTAGAGCACACGCTCCGAGGGAAACGATTCACGGACCGCTTTCAGGTAGGTGGTTTTGCCGGAGCCGGACTTTCCGAAGATGCCGAGAATGTCGCCCTGCGGCAGACTGATGGCCGGCACCTCGATCGCAAAGGTCTTGTGACGGACGGAGACCGGCGGAAAGCCGATCGGAGAAAGAGTTGCCGTTTGTGGCTCAGCGGACTGGTTCAATGAACCCAGCATGCACGTATCCCTGCCTGCCGTCCATGGTTTCCACGCGTGCCCAGCCGTTTGCCAGGAAGCCGTGGACTATGAGCTCGTCGTTCGGTTTGAGCGTGCGGATCAGGACTGATGTTGCGCGGGAATCGACGCGCAGGTTCAGCTGGAAACTGGTCACACGATACACACCCAGGGCTGAGGGCAGGGTTACAGTGGAGGATCTGGATGACGATGCTACAGGCGCTGTCCATAGCGATGATGCCTGCGCAGCCGGCGGAATCTGTATGCGTGATGACGATGACGAGCTCGATGACATGACCGGAATATGTTTGCCAAGAGCACGGCGCAATGTCAGGCGCTCCACTCTGCCGATCAGGTGACCGACGCGGGAACTGACCGCCGACACCTCGGACGATGCAGATGATGATGCCCGTCTGCGGGACGAACTTGATCCCTCGCTGCGAACTGCAAGAGCGGCAACATCGCCTTCCGTCAGCACGCCGTCATACACAGTCACATCGTCCATCAGTCCCTGCCAGTATTCCCCGCCAAAGGGAACAACGTTCCAGCGGCCGATATCCGTCACTCCTGTTGTAGTATAGGAACCGGATGCCGTACCGCTCGCTTTCATGACGCCATCCACGTAAATGCGGCGCTGGCGTGTGACTTTATCGAATGTGAACGCAGTGTGGTGCCACATGGTCGGACTGAAAACACCGTCTTCGGTATTCGTATGGTCACCCTTGAAAGAGAACTGTAGGGCACCATTCTTGCTGAGGCGCAGGATCAGGTTTTTTCCGGAACGTGTCGGATCGCCGCTGGACAGAATCACCTGGTTATTGGTGAGATCCGTTGTCTTCAGCCAGGCTGTCACAGAAAAGGAACGTGCATTGAAGCCAAGTCCCGGCGTCGATACATACGCTTTGTCTTTCAGAAGCAGTGATGTGTGATTGAGAGCCGCGACCGGCGGCACATCTTTGGAGCGTTTTGCATCATTGATGAGTGTACCGTCGTTGCCTTTGGATACGGCATCAATAGCGGTAATGCCGCTCTGCTCGTCAAAGCCCAGACGCATTTGCGGTACTGGAATGACGTCTGCGTACGCAGGCAGAACCATCGAGAGTGCGAGTGCAAAAGAAAGGGGAAGAGTGGTCTTCATGGAAAAACGGGAAGCGGAAAGGAAGTGGAACACAGTCTAACCTTTCTTACAGCGAATCCCTCTTGCGCATTCCTTCATTGAATTGCAAAGAAAGAGGAGTGGTGGGAGAATGGGGGACATGTCCAACATCCGTTTGAGCGTCACTGTCCTCGGTTTGTCTCTGCTTGCAGCATGCACGTCTCCTGAAGCGTGGCATGAAGACAAGGATATCGGCATGGGTGTCACCCTCTCGTACCCCACTACCTTCATTGCGGAATCTCCGGCCGAAAGCGACATCGCAAGCGGTACCGGCACATTGCATTTGCAACAGGTCAGACTGCGTCGTGGGGAAGGAGCAGATGGCACCATCATGATGATGCGCTCGTCGAATGCGTCTCTCCTTGCATCACTCTCTACCGATGCACCCTTCGTTCCGGTTACCATGGGCGGAAAAGACATGCTGAAATTCACGATGCAGGGCGAAGGCAATCCCGTCGGCTTCATTATCCAGCAGCAACCCGAAGTTGTTGCCGTCGCGTTCTCAAACGTGGAGGATGAGGAATTGATTGAAGAGGTGGTGGAGTCGATTGATATTCAGGAATAACCATCAATTTGTATACAAAAATTGATCAAATTTATGCGCGTGCATAAGGCATATTTTCGACATCATCGATTAAAATAATCCAATTATTCGTCCACCAGGCCGATGCAAGGAACACATCACTGGACAGCGTCTTCCCAGCTTTCGAATTCGTTCTGGTCGCCGGTGTTTTCGTCGTAGAGGTCTTCGTCGTATTCATCATAGTAGTAAGAAGATGATGCATCGCTGAGATCGTGCGAGCGGATATCGGCATTGTCACTTCTGCTGTAGTGCAATTTGCTTAAGTCATTGGTACTACCTTTCAGTGTTACTGCGTGCAGGTCGGTCGCATCAACTGTGGAAAGATCATGCGTCTCAACGGTCAGCAGGTCCGTTTTTCCGGAGAGCGTGATGCGCGAAAGATCATTGGATGTCACCGTGAGTGTACTGCCCGTAAAGTCTGTTACAGTTGCATGTGTCAGTCCGCCGGTTGTAAGTGTCGTCAGCGCCGGAACGGTGATGGTGAACGTGACTCTCTGCGGATCACATCCGAAACAGAATGACTTGTCGTCCGCATGTTCAATCACGAGTGTATCTTTCTGCATCAGCAGATGGATTTTTTCGATGTCCGCCTGCGGGCCTTCCGCTGTCACGCTGAAGCCTGTGCCCTGGCGGATGTTGAGCCTGTCGGCATCATCCGCACTGATGGCGGTAAAGCCGCTTGCACCGAATGTCTGCGTGACAACCGGCCCGCGTTCCACGTTACTACGCCAGTCGGGGAAAAGTATGCCCCCGGCAAATGCGGCTCCGGCAATCACGGCAATCCACACCACGAAGAGCGTGATGGCGCTTGCGATCGTGAAGCGGCGCTTGAGTTCAATGAGCGATGTGCCGATCTGAAACAGGAAGAGGACGGGCACGAAGAGAATCACACACGCAATCGCGAGGTAGAGGTACGCAAGCGGGGAGTAATCCGTGATGGGCCCCATGTTGATGTAGGGGATGTAGCCGGTCTGAATAATCCGGATGACCGCGATAATAAGAAACATCAGCACAATGGTTGTTACAGTTGTAATGATGCCGCCAATAATTCTGATGATCGTGAGGAAAATCGTGCGGATGATGCGCCCGATGAAGCGGAAGAACCTGGCAATAGGGGAGCTTGATGAATAATTTTTGTGATCATGCATTACCTCTCCCTGATGCCACTTTTTCACATCTTCCTCTTTCATATCTTTCGCATCTTTATTCTTCACACTGCTGGCGCCCGAGGCTTTTGCCGTCACAACCGGTGACCCGTATACACACAAACTGCTGGCTCCCGTCGCCTGGCCGTCCACACTGTCCGTTGCCTGCACATGCGCTGAACTCGCACCGGAAATATCGGCATGGCCTTTGAGTGCTTTGAATGAACGCGCGTTCAGACTCGAGGCCCCGATGGCTGTTGCTTCAAGCACATCCCCGGAGCCGTGAATCGTTGCCGACGATGCGCCTTCCACATGCACGCTGAGTATTTTCGCCTGCACACTTGCCCGCAGTGCGGATGCACCGACTGCTTTCAGTTTGATTTCCTTTCCTTTGAATCCATCCACGTCCACGCTGCAGCCGCCCGCGACATCCACTTCCTGCAGATCGGGGAGCGTGATATCAAAAGAGAGACGCTGGAAGCCGTGGAAAATCCACGATGTCCACGATCCCTGGAATGGATCGATCCGCAGCTGGCCGTTCACGACGCGCACGTCGGTTGCCTTCAGTCCCTGCGCCGATCCGCGTGCGGATACCGTGCAGTCTTTTCCCTCACGGATAAAGAGCCTCAGTCCTCCGCGCGTGTAGACCGACGTGAAGGTTCCGGTTTCGAATGTTTGGGTGGAACGGCGTATTTTTTTTTCGAGCCCCGTGAGTGTCATGGGCTCGCCTCTCATTTCCATCCGTTCGGTGTGCGTCTTTGCAAGCGGCATTGCTATCCAGAGGACGATGTAGGCTATCAGCCCGAGACCGTTGAAGATCGCGAGGATGACAAAAATCACGCGGACAAACACAGGATCGATATTGAAGTACGACGCAATGCCCGACGCGACACCTGCAATCACTTTGTCGTCCGGGTTTCTATAAAAGCGGCGCGGTGCTTTGCGCTCTGCTCTTTCTTCGCGCGTCTCGCGTTTTTCCGGTTCTCCTTCGTGTTCGAACGCTTCGAAATCTTCAATAGTTCCCATGGTTTTGATGAGTGCATCCACATCTTTCATCGTGATGGTCTGCTTCTGTTTCTTCAGCTTCTCGCTAAAGGTCTCGGCAATGCGGCTTTCAATATCACTCACGATTTCGTCGCGGTCTGCGAGGTGCGCAAAGTGCGTGCGGATGCTCTGCAGGTACTCGTCGAGTGCGGCGTACGCGTCGTCATCGACGTGGAACAGCATGCCGCTGATCTGGATAGAAATCGTCTTTTTCATGACCGGAGAAGGGAAGAAATAGAGGAAGATAACGAATGCCAGTGTGCGATGAGCTGCTTGAGTGCAGCTTTGCCGTCTTTGGTGAGGGAGTAGAGCTTGCGCGGCGGGCCGCTTTTCGACTCTTCCCATTCATACTCGAGCATGCCGTCGCGCTTCAGACGACTGAGCAGGGGATAGATGGTTCCTTCGACCACGACCATCTCAATCTCCGCGAGTTTTTTCAGGATTTCAGGAGCGTAAATAGCAGGGGAGTGGTTGATAATCAGTAAGATGCAGAACTCCAGCGTTCCTTTCCGCATCTGTGCCTCGGTGTTTTTGGGATCGAATTCGGGACTCATGCTCCTACCCTACTCAATAGTACCTTGCAATGCAAGCTACTATGTCGGGAAAATTTCCAAACGCCACCGTCACCGATTTCTCTAAAGTATTTCTAGGATCTTTTTTCTGTCGGTCGTAGAATCGGGGAGAATTTCCTTCCCGCATCTTTATGAAAAAATCTCTCGCAGCTCTCTCACTCGTCGCAGTTGTTCTGTCTGCCTGCAGTCCATCTTCGTCATCAACAACCGGCAGCGGCAGCGCGCTTTCCGCCGGTTCATCAAAAGAGTCGGGCATATTCCCTGTAGCCGAAGCTGGTTCATTTGGCGGGAATGTGAAATATACGGAGCCGTCGGTCTCCATTAATAAAGACATTGCTGCCTCATTCAAAAACAGCGAAGCCACGAACCTCGCCGATCTTGAGAAAGTCTACGGCATCAAGCTCAGCGCTGCGGAGAAAGCATTCCTCGAGAAAAATAAGTTCGTCGAGAAAACCCTGACAGACACATCCATCACTCCGCTCGTCCCAAGCGGCGGTTATGGAGATATGTACCGCGAATTCGTCGGTCTCTATAACACGGTGAACGGAGATTGGGATTACAAGAAGCGCGGCGCCCACAATGCAGTCTTCTATACGTCCGATGTGTTCTTCAATACGTACAACAACCTCTTTGTAGAATTGCTGAAAGAAATGGAGAACAAAGTGTTCTTCCCTGCCATGAAAGACCTGAGCATCGGCTTCTACAACGCATCGGTAGAAAAGCTTAAAACTGCCAAGACCGATGCGGACAAGAAAACATGGACACAGGTTCGTAACTACTACGCTGTTCCCTACGCCGTTTTCTCGGCATCCGCAGAGCCGCTCAACCAGGATTCGTATTTCAAAGACGGTGAGATGCTCGATCCTGCAATGGTGCAGGCGGACTTTAAAAAGAATGATGCCACGGTGGATACCATCGAAAAGGCAACAGCGATTGTGAAAACGCTCAAGCTCGATAGTGCCAGCGAAGCGCTTGTCCTCAAAGATCTCCAGCAGATTTACAAAGCAGGCGAGCCCGGTATTCCTGCTATCCTGGAAAATGAATTCAAGGAATACAAGCAATTGACCGATGTCGACTTCAAAATCGACTTCAGCTTCTTCACACCACGCGGTTCGTATACATCATCGTCTCTCCGCCGTGCCTATTTCCGCGGTATGAACTGGTACATTCAGGTGCCGTTCTTTGTGAAGAGTCCGCAGCTCACCGCTGATGCCTTCGCTATCACGCAGCTGATGGCTGAAAACCCCAAGCATCTGGAGAACTACAACAAGCTGGAAGCCACCATCAACTTCCTGGTTGGCCGCAGTGATGATCTCATGCCCGCCGATTACCTCGCTGCACTCAACGCATCGAAAAACGCTGCAGATCCTACTGCTGCATCGCTCGAGTATCTCATCAAAGCCCGCAGTCCGCTCATCAAGAGTTTAAGCGCCATGTACGACGATGTAGGCGTAAAGCAAACCGATGATGTCGTGCTCCTCACCAAAGGCATGCGCTTCTTCAGCGGTAAATTTATTATCGACAGTTTCTGGACCGGCCAGCTTTCGCAGGGTGATGAAGCAGTGAAACCCGGCTACACGCAGAAGCTCCCGCCGTACGTATCGTCTCTGGAAGTGATGGCGATTCTTGGCTCCGACTACGCAAAATCCCAGATTCCGAAACTGGATTTTTATAAGCCTACCAATGCAGAGGCCATCAACAAAGCTGTTGCCGATCTCACCGCTGCGCAGAAAAAACTCGATGTGCCCTTCTGGCAGAGCAATATCTATAACGGCTGGCTCTGGACTATCAAAGGGCTCTTTAGCTGGCAGCAGGAGAATAAAACATCGCTCCCGCTCTTCATGCAGTCGCCCATGTGGGACATCAAGACCCTCATGACCGGTGCAGGCTTCTGGACCGAACTCCGCCACGCAACCATTCTCTATGCCAAGCAGTCCTTTGCGGAACTGGGCGGCGGCGGTGGTGATTGTGATACGCGTCCCGTTCCCCCTGCACCGAAGTCCTACATTGAACCCCAGCCCGTTGCCTACGAGCGCCTCTATTTCCTGGCAAAGCGCACAGCAGAAGGGCTCCGCGGTATGAACTTCGAGCTTTCGAACCTCAACACGCTCGATTCCTTTGTCCAGCTGATGGAAAAAGTCCGCACCTACACGCAGAAAGAACTGACTAATACTGCGCTCAAAGAAACCATTGTCGACAAAACCTATTCTGATGTGAAGGATGAAAACGGAAACGTCTGTGTACAGCATGAAATTGAAGGCGAGAGTGAATGGGAAGATCTGCGCATGGGTATTGTCTCCGGTCTTGAGGCATCGTTGCCGCTTCCGGTCGAAGGTCCGGTACTGCCTGCCAAAGACCGCCGCGCTGCCATCGTCGCCGATATCCACACCGGCCGTGATTCCGCACATCCACTCCAGATTGTCTACCAGGCAACAGGCGTTCCCCGCGTCATCATCGTTGCCGTGAAAGATACGAACGGGCCGCGCTACACGATTGGCTTCACGTATTCCCACTACGAATTCCGCAAGGATCATGGTGGCCAGCGCATGACCGACGAAGACTGGCAGAAGAATTTCTATATTGGTGAAGATCCGAATTTGGCATTCGATTACACGAACAAGACCACCTGGCCCACCATAAACAGCTGGTACCTGCCGATTACGGATATCAAATGATCAAAAAATGTATTCAAATAATCAGCATCCTCGTATCACTCACGGGGATGCTTTTGCTGACGGGATGTTCTGAGGAGCTGAAGCTCCATACCTACAAAAACCCCTACGAGAATCCGCAGATTTTCATGGAGGGCATCTACGCTGCAGATAAAAATATCGATCCTCCATCGGCTGCCTATCCCATTCGTGCAGTCATTCTCCCGCATCACCTCACGGCTTCCGAGTCGATGGCATCGGCAGTACGCATGCTCGAAAACCAATCCTTCCAGCACATTCTGCTTCTCTCTCCGGATCATTTCGACAAATGCCCGACGCCCCTTTGTACGGTGAACAGTCTGCAGCAAACAGAGTTTGGAAACGTGCGCAGTGACAGGCGCATTGTAGCGAAGCTCGCAGCATCCAAACTCACCACCATCTCCCCTGATCTTTTTTCCAAGGAACATGGCGTCCATGCAGTGCTTCCCTACATCGCGCACTATCTCCCGGATGTCCCTGTCACCGCTGTAGCGCTCTCACAAAAAAATTGGAAAAGTTACAGTGGAGCCTTATTAAAAGAGATAAAGTCTGTACTACAAAATGATACAATATTGATGGTCAGCAGTGACTTTTCGCATTACCTGTCTCTGGGCAAAGCAAATGAAGCCGACGAACTGACGGCAGAAGTTCTTTTTTCCAAAGATCTGGAGAGCATCGCCAACCTCAAAAATCCTGACCAGTCTGATTGCGCACAGTGTCTGTGGATCCTCGCAAATATCGCTGACGAGCAAGATTTCTATAACCCATCAACAGTACAACACACAAACTCGGCAGTCTTATTAAATAATAAAAGTGTTCAAGAAACCACAAGTCACTTCTCCATGGTCTGGTACCAGAATGCTGTCCTCAGCGGAGACGATCTTGCTGTGGCCGGTGATGTGACGATGACGCGCGTGAAGCGCACCCCAAAAATGAAGCCGCTCATGCAGAAGTTCTGGTCCGGCAGCGGACTGAGAGTGGTGAACCTAGAAGGCCCCCTTCTTGCCGAATGCCCTCCGGATCGCACCATGTTTAACTTTTGTAACAGTCTGAGCCTGTGGCGCGGGATGAAGGACTATGCCACGCACTGGGGAATTATGAATAACCATACGCTGGACCAGTATGTAGCGGGTTTGGTAGAAACCAGGCGGCTGATTCCGGCGGAAGGCGAAATACTCGTTGATGATCATATGATCGATGCCGGACCCTATCGCTTTATTGCCCTCACACCGCTGATGAATCCTGTGCTCGATACACTGCTCCTCAATAAGCAGCATCAGTACCAACAGGTCATCACGGAGCTTAAAAACAAGAAGCCTGAGGTGATGACTGTTGTCTTTGTGCACGAAGGCCGCGAGTACAAAGCTCTGAAATCAGACAATGAAATTGCGTACCTTCGGACATTCATCGATGCCGGAGCGGATGTCGTTATTTCGGCGCATTCGCATGTTGTGAGCGATATGGAAATTTATAAAAATAAGCCGATCT
This sequence comes from uncultured Candidatus Peribacteria bacterium, assembly GCA_964533375.1. Lineage (GTDB taxonomy): Bacteria > Patescibacteriota > Gracilibacteria > Peribacterales > Peribacteraceae > CALREJ01. The sequence goes on along the minus strand of CAZHLW010000001.1, from coordinate 846,741 downwards.
TTAGGGGCGTCGGCAACTTTATTTTTGACCAGTATGACCAGCGCATTACCACGACCGGCAAAGCGGTCCGTCTTAAAAAATTAAACAATCAAATCGAGTTTCAGTCCTTTGTAGAGCGAATTTAAAAGAATACAAAAAGAGTTCACTATACAAAAATGCCGCAGAGGATTTCTCCTGCTGCGGCATTGATTTTATGAATACAATTTTAGAACAACTTGTACCATGGCTGCGCGGACGATGCAGCAGAACTCTCGGTATTGGTTGATGTAGCGGCTGAGCTTGCAGAGCTCTGTGTCTTTGTGCCGGCAGGCTTCTGCGGAATGACGACCGTCTTTGCAGAAATAGCTGCAGCCTCTCTCTGTGCGCGCATTGCTTCCGCACGCAGGCGGGCGTCAATATCAGAGTACGGCGTGCTCGGGCGGGTGCGGATGTCGTTGCCCAAACGGTCGAGCATTTCGATCGTGTCGCCGACTGTCACAATGTGTTGCAACGTTGTGATATTGGTCGGAATCGCGTGGCGGACAGCCAATGCGTAGGCGTACGGTGCGTACCAGGCATCGCGGTTCGTTGCTTCTGCGTAGGGGGTCAGACCGTAGGCGCGGGCAAGAATCTTGGATGCTTCTGCAAAGGTAATAGTCTGGTCCGGGCGGAAAGAACCGTCTTTGAAGCCACGGGCGTAGCCGTCACGCATGGCAACACAGAGCTTCTTTGCGTACATATTCGAAGCGCTTACGTCTGTGTAGAGCAGACTGAAAGTCGGAGGCAGGGTCGGGGCAATATCCCAGAAGCAGGTTTCAATCTCTTCGTTCGTGTACATGTGCTCAATCACCATGGAGGTGAAAGCGGCGCGCGTCATCGTGCTCTTCAGGACAATTCCTTCCGGAATTTCGACTTCCATCTGCAGAGGTGTGTCTGTTTCTTCCTGTATTTCCTGGACGTTCTGCGTCTCCGGCGTTGTGTAAGACGTCGAGGGAACGATATCGGAAATAAACTTTGCCGAGGCGGCGGGAGCGTACATCAGTCCGACCACGCCACTGGCCAGAACAAGACGGGAGAACAACATAGAGAGTGGGGGAAGGAAAGTAGCTCATCGTACTACAAGATCCTCCCGGCGCAAGCGCCATCGTCATTGTCTTTTACTATACTTCCCGTATTCCTTCCCCCCTTCATTCATGAAAAAACAGTTTCCTCTGAAGGCCTGTATTGCAGAGGCAATCGGCACCTTCCTTTTGGCTGCAGGTGTGGCACAAAGCATCGTCATTCCGGGCATTGGTGTCCCGACAGTGGTTGTTGCCGGTCTTATCCTCGGCACCATGGTCTATACCATTGGTAGCATCAGCGGTGCACACATCAACCCCGCAGTCACGATTTCCCTCCTGAGTGTGGGCAAAATCAAAGTCGATCAGGCAATTGCCTACATCATTTCCCAGCTGCTTGGAGGCGGGCTCGCGCTCTATTACCAGATGAGCCACTATCCAGTGGAAGTATCGACAACCGTCACCAACCTGCCGCTCGCCGCCATGTGCGAAATGGTCGGTACCTTCATCCTTGTCTGGGGTATTTGCTCTGTCGTCTACGGCAAAGTCCAGGACGCAGCCAGCGGCCTTACCATCGGCGCCTCACTCACCCTTGGTGCCATGTTTGCCGCAATGGGATCACTCGGTATTGTGAACCCTGCAGTCGCAGTCGGACTTGGTGTTTTTGCTCCGGTCTATCTGCTCGCTCCTATCGTTGGAGGCATCCTTTCCGCGCAGCTTTATAGGTGGATTGTAAAATAAGAAGAAGCCTTATTATCAATAAAAAGTCTGATCTTAAAATTTGTTCAATATTTGTGTCATGTTGAGCTCGTCGAAACATGTGGCCTACTCCACACTTCAACGAGCTCAGTGTGACACCTCTATTTTTGCAAAATTTTGACACTCTTGGCGTGATCTCTGAGGTATACTTTCTGCATTCCTCCTTTCTACTTTATGGATAACGATCTCATTCAGGCAAAGTGCGAACAGTTTCTGAAAGAACTGGGCGTTCCAGGGTTTGTGGTCTTTGGGTGGCAAAAAGACAATGATCAGTTTGGTGTGGTCTCCTCCTTTCATGAAATGCCGGTGAATGCGGCAGTGAAGGGGATGACCTGGGCGCTGAATGATTTTGTGGGGAAATCTTTATAATTTTGCCTCACCCCCGCCCCCTCTCCATGCCGCCCAACATGACGCCCCTGGAGAGGGGAGTTTTGGTTGTTTTTATATCGAAGGTGAATATATTAAAAAAAAGAAGTTCCACCGGGTCCATTTTCACGAAGTGAAAATGAGGGATCGTGGGGTGGAGTCCGGCTGCCCGGGGGGTGAAGGGGTCAGCGGAGATGCGGTCAGCCTGGACCGCACTTTTTGGTTCCTTTTTGTTGCACGGACAAAAAGGAACGCCCCTGCGGCAGCGGCCCCCCGGAGGGATTCAAGATTTAACAAATTTTTTAAGCTTTAAGCACCATCTTCATCACCCAATTCGCCACCCCAAAGACCACCGCCAGAACCAGCCAGCCCGTCACGCCTCCAAAGAAGCTCAGCGTCACCAGGGCGCTATCCATGTTTTCGGCAATTTTCTGGATGATGAAGAGGAAGAGCCAGTTCATGATGACGGTGGCTATCAGCCCGAAGACCAGGTGGAACGGAGCGAAGACAATGTGGAGGACCGGGCGGACGATCAGGTTCATCAGGGTGAGGAGAGATCCGATAATGATATATGCAGGGATGCCTCCAGTCAGATAAAAATACTGTTCCAAATTTGTGCTCAATATCCAGACCATGCCGATGGTCAGCACCCACTGGAAGATGATGCGTGTAGGCCAGCTGAATCCTCTGGAGTCTGCCATAGTTAGACTTTGTGGAAGCGGATAGTGACTTTTTTGTCCTCTATCTCCACCGTCTCTGTGTTCTGCGTGGAGTCACCCAAGTTTGCCTTGGTTGCGTCTGCAATCATCGCTCCGTGGGCGGCCATCACGTCATCCATTCCTTCCACCGTCAGGACGATGGTATCGGTATGCAGGAGTCCCGCGTCTTTGCGGAGTTTCTGGACGCTGCGGATGATGTCGCGGGCGTAGCCTTCGCTGATAAGATCATCACTCAGGACCGTTTCCATGCTGACGACTACGCCGCCTTCCGCTGCCATGTCGGCGCCTTCGCGGCCGTGGTAGACAATGGTGACTTCTTCGGGGCTCAGGCGTTCATCCAGAATGAGCACTTCGCCGTTGTCTTCCACCGTGAATTCTCCTGCCTTTCCGGCTTTGATGAGTTCCTGCACGCGGCTGCCGAAGCGTGGACCTGCTTTGCGGGCATCGACCATGGCAATGCTCTGGCCAAGCGCGCCGGCATCTTCGGTGAAGGTGACTTCCTTCACATTTAATTCCTGGCGCAGAAGCTGCAGATCCTCATTTGTAAGATCGCTGGCTTTCAGCAAGGAAGAGGGTATTGCAACAGTGGCCTGGCTAAGCGGCTGGCGGACTTTGATCTTCTTATCTGCGCGGATCTTGTTTCCCAGGCGGACAATCAAACGAAGAACGCGGTTTTTGCGGATGAGAGCATCATCTTTTTTGTCGAGTGCGCGCGTTTCCGGCCAGTCGGTCAGGTGGATTGATCCGTGTTTTGCGGGGCTCAGGTTCAGGTAGATGGCATCGGTAATAAACGGACAAAAGGGGGCCAGCAGCTGAGAGAGTGTCAGCAGTACTTCATGCAGTGTGGTGATTGCAGCCTGTCTGTCGACATCGTTTCCTTCGGAATACGTATCGGCGTCGCCTGCCAGTTTGCCCGCGAAGCGCTTGCGGGAGAGGCGGATGTACCAGTTGGTGAGCGCATCAATCGTGCTGCCGAGTTCGGCGCAGGTGGCAGACAGATCGTATTGGTCCAGCTGCTCAGTCATACGGTTGACCAGATCCTGTACTTCCGCGCGGATCCACTGGTCCAGCGGGTGGTTCGATGCAATCGGCTTGGTCGACGGTTCAAATGCTGCAGCATTGGCGTATGTCACAAAGAAGCTGTAGCTGTTCCAGAGCGGGAGAATCACGTTACGGACGGTCTCTTCGACCACTTTCTCGGAGAAACGCAGATCTTCCGCGCGGACGGCAGGGGAGCTCATCAGCGCAAAACGCAGCGCATCGGCGCCGTATTTTTCCACGACTTCCAGGGGGTCCGGATAGTTTTTGAGTCTCTTACTCATCTTGCGGCCGTCTTCCGCCAGCACTGTGCCGTTTACAATACAGTGCCGGAACGCCGGCTTTTTGAAGAGCGATGCAGAGAGCACTGTCAGCGTGTAGAACCAGCCGCGCGTCTGGTCGATACCTTCGGCAATGAAATCGGCGGGGAAGCCGCCGGGGAGATCTGTGATCGGAGATCGGAGATCAGGCATCTCGAAAGGAAAATGGCTCTGCGCGTACGGCATAGAACCGGATTCAAACCAGCAATCGAGGACGTCGGGAATGCGCTTGAGGACAGGGTTCAGATCGAGCGACTGCATCTCCAGATTTTTCATTTTGAGGCTTTCTGCTTCCGCAAGCTGATGATTTCCAAGCACCATGCGGATGGCCAGAAGAATGCCGCGGTGCCCGACAACGAGCACTTTCTTACCTGCATACTGTGTCCGGATTTTTTGCAGAACCTCTTCTGCACGGTCGATCAGTTGCTGGAAGCTCTCGCCGTTTTCCGGGGTGTGATGCGTGAAGGTGCCGGATACCCCCTCTGTAAACATCGGGAACATCTGCATAAACTCCTCGCTCTTTTTTCCGGAGCCGATGCCAAGTCCGCGTTCCCGGAGACTTTCCCACTCCTCAATATCTTTGATGCCAAGCGCATCAGCCAGGTGCTTTGCTGTTTCGATTGCGCGTGTCTGATACGACGAAATGACGACATCGAACTGCCCTTTCTTGAGCGTGGCAGCCAGAGCCTTCGCCTGTGCGTGACCGTTCTCATTGAGGTTCGGATTCATCTCACTGCCGAGCGCGATGCCTGCGATATTCTCGTCTGTCTCCCCATGCCGCACGAGCGTGAGCTCCACGCTGGCATCACTCTTCGATCCGTTCCACGTAATGTCATCAATCACATCTTTGTGCAGATCCATCTGCGCGTTTGTCTTGTGGTCCCAGAAATAGGTTTGAGGGACGCCGTTTGGTGCCAGCTCTCGTGCAACAATTTTAAAGGGGTCTTCACGTGTAAAGAAATGATCGGCTGCGTACATCGGGTCGCCATGAGAGATAATCACGATGTGATCACTTCTGTGCTTTGGCAGGGTTTCTTCGAAGAACGAGAACATGCGTGCTTTTTCATCCTCCCATGTTTCCATGCCTGGAAGATGATAGACACTTTGCGGTGTTTTCTGCGCGCGTTTGTCCTGACGCAATTGCTTCGACACATCCAAATCTGCAAGCGGAATCGTCTTTCCCTCATGCGGGCCCATATCTGTCTCGCGCAATCGATCATCAACAATAACAGGAGCACCGGTTGCCTTTGAAATAATCTCGGCTGTTTGCAGTGCGCGACCGACTGGTGAAGAGTAGATGACTGTCGGAACCTGCGGCGACTTGTTCAAAAATTCTCCCGCGGCTCGTGCCTGCTTCTTTCCAAGTTCTGTGAGCGGTGTACCCGGAATCACGCTCTGGTACATGGGAATGAGGTTTCCCTCGCTCTGGCCATGGCGCACGACCGACACTTTTGTAAAGCGTATGCGCTTATGCATCATCAGATCATCACGGCTCATGATGACATCCGTATCTTTCTTATCGTCGCTTCTCCAGATAGGCAGCGGCGTGCCCCAGTAGCGGTTGCGGGAAATGGCCCAGTCGCGTGCATTCTCCAGCCATTTGCCGAAGCGTCCGTCACGCAAGTGTGCGGGGACCCATTCGGTTTCTGCGTTTGCGAGGAGCATGTCCTGTTTCACGTCCTCTACTTTCACAAACCACGAACTGGTCGCGTAGTTTAAAAGAGGGGAGTCGCAGCGCCAGCAATGCGGGTAGCTGTGCTTATAGTTCTCAATCGAAAATACCTTATTATGCTGCTGCAAAAACTGAACAACTTTTTTGTCCATCTTCGACGGGTCATCTTTCGGTTTCACATCCATTCCCGCAAAATCCGTGACGGCAGGCACAAACTTTCCATCCATCGTCACATGCTGCAGCGGCTGGTAGCCTTTCCCGAATTCCTTCAGGCCAACCCCGAAGTCATCCTCACCAAAACCGGGCGCAATGTGGACGATGCCGGTTCCGTCTTCGGTTGTGACGAAATCACCGGCGACGACTTTGAAAGCATCTTTATATTGATCGGCAAAGTAGGGGAAGAGCGGTTTATACCTGTGTCCGATAAGGACGCTGCCCGGAGCATCGCGGAGAACTTCGTGCTCTTTATCTTTGAAGACGTGTTCCACACGCTCCTTCGCAACAATGAAGATTTTTCCTTCGTAGCGGACCTTGGTGTAGACGGTATCTGCTCCTACCGCTAAAAAGAGATTACCGGGAAGCGTCCAAGGAGTGGTCGTCCAGGCGAGGATGTAAACTTCTTCATCGCCTTCTTTCAGCGTGCCATCTTTCTCTGTCATCTGAAACATCACTGTCGCCGACTGATCTGTTACATCCTTGTATCCTTGTGTCACCTCAAAGTTGCTGAGCGGTGTGCCGCAGCGCGGACAGATATGCATCGGTTTGTACCCTTCGTAAATCAGCCCTTTGTCACAGAGCGATTTAAACACCCACCAGATCGATTCCATATATTCCGGATCCATCGTCTTGTAGTCATCATCCATATCCACAAAGCGTCCGACACGCTCAACAGTTGTGCGCCATTCCTTTGTGTAGCGCTGCACAATGCCGCGGCACAAATCATTGAATGCCTTCACGCCCATCGCCTCAATGTCCTGCTTTCCTTTAATATTATGCGCCTTCTCGATTTCGTACTCGACCGGAAGGCCATGGCAGTCCCAACCAAAACGGCGTTCCACGCGCTTTCCTTTCATGGTCTGGTAGCGGGGGATCACGTCTTTAATAGTGCCGCAGAGAAGGTGTCCATAATGCGGAACACCCGTCGCAAACGGCGGGCCATCGTAAAAACTGAAGGTATCGGCTTTTGAGCGGTTTTTGATGCTGCGCTTGAAAATGTCCTCGTCTTTCCAGTACGAGAGGATACCCTGCTCCAGAGCGGGGAACGATTGCCGGGGGTCGACGGGGTCAAACATGGCGAAAGAAGAGCAAAAAATCAGAATGTACTTTACAAGATCTGCCTTCTGTTCAACAGAGGCTCTTCTTCTTATATAAGAAAACAGTTGCACACACAATTCTCTGTCAGTATCGTAAAAAACCGCACATCTAGTGCATTCCAGTCTCTATGACAGAAAGGTTTACTTATTCATCCGATGCCTCTCTGGCTGGACCTGAACCCACTCCGGTTACTGCAACAGACCGTCATACTATTCCCAGTGAAATAAGCTCTGTATTGAAGGCTACATGGGAATCGTCGGATCTTGCGGTTGATGTGAATGCCCAGCTGTTTGATATTTTGAGTGCGGGATACATGCTCTATATCCGTCGTGTTCTTATTGACATGCGGGACTCCTGGACGGCGATGTATGAATCGGATGAGAAGATGTTGAAATTTAAAAAGGTCGCAACCATTGAAGAAATGGAACAAGAAATAGCCCGGGAGATGTGTGCCAATCTTGTCGTGGAATATATTCAAAACTCTGAAGATGTCACCATTCCGTCACCTGACTATATTAAGCGGCAATTGAATTCGAAGTTTTATAGACAAAGAACAACAATTTCCGAACAGGAAGACGATGTGTTTGGCGTGGAAGTGGACCCTGCAGTCAGGGATTTCATGAAGACTGCCCTTAAGAATATCGCTATCACTATCGTGAAAGATCATTGTCGCCAAAAGCAAGTACCCTTCGCGGCCCATATTGAAAATTATTATGGCTACAAGAATGAAGATGAGTGTTTTGATCGCATGGCTGAAGATACGTTGCGTTTTCTTTTGATGGAGGATGAAGAAATTTTTGAAGGAGATGCATTTTTATTTAAAATGCGGAATGTCCGGCATGCCTGTTTAAATGTCATGGGAGCAATGCACTATGCTCAATTGCGACGCACAGAGCTTGAACCGGCAAAAAGTAAAACAAGTGTTCATATCAATAAAGATGATGCGTTGAGTTACCTGCAAAATATTCATGTCCGTGAACACGAATTTGCAACATTGCCCATTCAGCAAAGAACGACAACGCAAAAATTGCATAGAGCACTTTCTCCAAAAGAAATTGAATTTAACGAAGGTGTGACCGTTCGTCTTGCTGGTACCGATAAAGACGGAAATCTCGTTTCATCACTCGATCGAGATATTGAACTGTTTCAGAAAACAGAACGTATTCTGACGCAATGGCTCGCGCCTTTTCATAAATATTACAATGTAAAGGAGCTCAGCCCAGAGCAACAGGCAGAGATAGATGCATCCATTGCCGAATTTCATGAGAAAGGAGGGCATGCAGGTATGTTGCCACCAGAAAAAATCCGCTATTTAATGCAGCACGGTATTGTTCTTTTTATTGAGAAAGAGGTACGGGATGGTGTCTCTATTGTTCTGGGAACAGTCAGTGCACTGACACGCACTCCCTGTAAGCCCGAAGGGGAGGAGGTAGCAGATCCGAAGCGCTGGGAGCAGACGGCACATGAATTATTTCCGCAGTATGATATGGGCACACTCAGTCTTGCACATTTAGATAATGTTGATCGCAAGCTGATTCGTGACAGTGCATCCGAGCGTATTTTGATTGCACGCTCGAGTATTCTTCATACGCTTTCCACAGCAGATTTACATGATCAGTTGCAGGGAGAATTATTGCCACCTGAGCTGGAAGGAATGAGCATACGTCGCCTGGGACTTGCAGGACGAGCCAAAATAGAAATTTTGGACATGGCTGTCCCTATGGGGCGGACAGGGGTTGCTCTGAATATCGGTACCATCAATAAACACGGGAAAACCGATATTTCCATGGGCAATCGTTCCAGTACAGAACACAATGCATGGGTTCCTCCTTTTACGTGGAGAACAATGGCAACACCCCTTACAGAAGAAGGCTACCGTATGCTCTGGGTTGCACATCTGGCAGATAAATTGGGAGACGGACAAGCCGCACTTTCAAAAAGCCTTATTGCCAAAAAGTGGGACTTTGTTGACGTTCAGGATTCTACGCTCCGCAATCTGACAGCTTTGATAGCACAGGTAAGAGAAGGAAGGCATGCAGAATTATAATGTTTTATGTTGCTTAAATATCATATTCATTGACAAAAAGTATTACTACACTGTATTACTAATGGTCCTATGGGACCATATCTTGATCAAGCACTGGAAAGAGAACTGGGTCTGACATTCGAAGATAAATCTCAAACAGATATACAGGAATTGGATGATTTGATTGATAATGGAGCCCAGTGGGTTGGTGACCGGCAAGAGGCACTGGAAATACCACGTGCCGGATTTCTCCGTGAAAAACTGACCGCGGAACAAACCTGGAAGATCAATAATATTCTCGGCCCCGGCTTTGCAAAGACCAATAATGCGGAACAGGCCAAACTTCTGCAGATTCCGATCGAAGAATCGCGCGAGTTGATGGTTCCCATCGCGCCTTCCATCCGTGCAAAAAATCTGGATGTTTCTTTTTCCGAATTACCTTTTCATGAGGCATGCGGTCGTTATGCAGGTCAAAAACGCATCTGGCACATCCGACAAACGACATGTGAAAGATTAATGCAGGTCTTCAGAGCTTTCAATGAAATTAACATCCAGCCGCACCTGGAAGATGCTTTTCGTTTCGAGGAGATTCAAAAAGGCCTGCTTGCGCGTCGTATTGCCGCTCTTGCCCAGTTATTTCCTGAATGGCCTGCCGAAAGTTTAAAGGCAGTTGCATTCAGCTTAACTGCTTCCATGCCTGCAGTTGCAGGGCATCAGGCGGGAGCTGCTGTTGATTTCCGTCTGCGGGATATGCAGACAAAAGAGTTGCTTCCTTTGGGAAACGGTTATTCGGATCATGGCATTCACGGATGCATTTCTTTCCCGTATGTAACATGGGAAGAGTACAGAACACGCATGCTCTTTGCCCATATTTCCCGCATTGCCGGTTTCCGTTTGCTGACGACGGAAAACTGGCATGTGTCCTTTGGGGACCGCGGTATGGGAATTGATGGTAGTATTGCTATGCGCAAAGGAGTATTCGGGCCTATTAAAGAATATGACACTATGGGTGCAGTTACTCCCTACGAGCCTGAAGAAACTAAAATGTCGTACATTGATGACGCTGGCGTTGAAAAAATAATCCGGTTGGCGAGAGTAAAAAATCCCGGTGAATCCAGATTCCAGCTTACTGTTGCAGAAGCAGCCAAGCAGTATTTACACGATAAAACACTCTATGATACTAGAAACAAGGCATAGATTTTTATTTAATAAGTCCACGCTGTAACAGCACAATAAAGAGAGCTATACACAAACCAATCATCCAGTACGCATGCAGCGGCAGAACAAGCGATAGGAGCAGTGTTTCGAGAATAATAGCAAGTGGCACTTCCACCAGAGAGAAGCTGGTCACGTGCGTAAAGCGCACACGCTGCAGGATGGCGTGGAAACAGGTGTGCGGTACAAATACACAAAGAGCGGTGTAGGCAACAATATAGGGAAGGGAAGGGAGCCATGCATCGCGGTGCATCATCAGCCATGGAACGAAAAGCAGGCCGATACACCCAAGAATCAGACCCACATGCAGAAGAAAGGACGGATAGCGGATGCCGATTTTGTTTTTTTGCAGTGTCTGTTCCGTTACGAGTGAGTAGGTGATGTATGCAGCCAGCGTCAGGAATGCAAACATCAAACCGATATGTGAAATGCTGGGAATCAGACTGAAGACGCTTAAGGGGAGAGCAATAATGCCAGCCAGGATAAGTGTGGATATTTTTTTGCTTTTTTTATTCCCCATGAAGTAATAATGGATGGCCGGAAGGAGAATAACGTTAAAGCGCAGAATGGTAAGGTGCACGGAGGGTGCGAGGTGCGACACGGAGAAATACGTCAGGAGTGACAGGACAAATGTGGAGAGGGCTGGAAGCAGCGCCAGCCATGTGATGTGCGGGACAGGAGAGAAGGAATGACTGCGCAGCGAACGCCATCCAATATAAAACGCCGCAGAAAAACCGCAGAAAAGAATGGAGCGAAGTGCAACCAATGTAATAGGCGTAATGCCGCTTTCCATCAGTCCCCGTGCCCACACCGGGTTTAACGCCCAACAAATAACCACAATGGTCATTAAAGCTAATTCGCGTTTCATACTCTTCCGCACGGTAATGTCGCGTGCTCCTGCAGCAATCAGCTCCTGCTTGTATGATTCTTGCTCATTGGGAGTCATTTTTGCAGACACACTCATGCGCAAATCCGGACCACGGCTCAAGCGCAGTCCGATATTTTTAAGACTGATGTTATACGTATCGTACACGGTCAGAAGTTTCCGCATACTGCCCACATCTCTATTGACGGTATAGGCAAATGTACAGTCTTCTTTCGGATCTTCTGTTATTTTTTTGGAACGCCAGGATGATTGTTCAAAGGCGGACACCACATCGGCAGGCTCCAGATGTCTGTTGGCAATAGCAACATACGCTTCGCCTACAGAATCGTATCCCAGATTTTTTACGAGCTGACTCAGGACCATTCCATCAAATTCTTCCAAATAACCACCACCTCTTTGGGTGAGAGCATCCTGCAAAATGGCACGTCCCGTATTTTCCAGATTGCCTCCCGATTTCTTCGCCAGTTCTTCCCTCACCATGGCAATACCGATGCCTGTTTGTACCCAGTAGAGCCACTCTCTGGTAAGGGTCGGTCTGTCACTTAAAGTTACTTCCACGCTTGATGCATTTTCCATGCGGTGTGCAGGCGATACAAGTAGACCGTCCACACGAATGACATTCTGCAAAAATGCACGATCATGAAAAAGAAGAAGCACTGCGTCCAGTGCGGTCGCCCCTTTCGGAATCAGAGCGGATCTGCCGCCCGGTCCGTACACAATAATCGACTCGCTCAGAATATCGCTCTGCAGGGATTCCCAGAATTCTTTGCTGAGGTTTTTAGTGTCCTGGGACAGAGCACTGATGCGCTGTGTCCATGGCAGATACTCGATCACACCTTTTGCATTGTTGTCGAAACAGCGTGTCGCAATGCCGAGGTGCGCATAGAGATCCATTGCCTTTGTGCGGATTTTGCAGCGCACGCGGATGCCGGATTCCAGAATGATAGTCGTGTGCAGTGCCTCATAGCCGTTGATGACCGGGTGATTGATGAAGTCATCGAATGTCAGTACTTCGCGCTGCCACAAGTGGTGCACATGTCCGAGCATCACATAACACTGGTCAACGGGATCGCACACAAGAACAACAGTCACTGCAGGATGGCTTTCTCCACCTGACTGCAATTTCAAATCACGCTGCAGAAAAAGACTGCCTCTGCTCTTGCGTTCTGTTGTGACCGTAAAATCCGCTGAGGGGAATTTTTCCCGGAGCGCTCCTTCCATTTGGGACATCGCCTCTGTTGCGAGGACCATGTGTTCTTTTTGTAATTCGCGCAATTCGTTTTCGAGATCTGGTTCCAGAATGGTATGACACAGCTCTTCCAATTCGTCGCGCCAGTCACGCATACAGAGTCTGTCTGCAATCGGCACAAATGTTTCCAGGGTTTCCTGTGCCACAATGCGCTGCTTTGCAACGTCCCTGTACTTGAGGGTTTTCATATTGTGCATGCGGTCCGCAAGTTTAATGACCATGATGCGGATATCCTGTTCCATCAGCGTGAACATTTTGCGGAGGGTCTCAATTTTTTCGTCCATACTTGCCCTCTGTTCCACCTGGCCTCTGCCGAGTTTGGTCACACCGTCAACCAGTAGTGCCACAGGTTTCCCAAAATCCCGCTCAATGTCCTGAATGGTGACCGAAGTGTCTTCCACAGTATCGTGCAAAAGCGCGGCAATGACAGTATCGGTATCAGCCCCAACTTGTATTAGGCTTTCTGCAACGGCAATCGGGTGAATGAAATACGGTTCGCCGGACTTGCGAGTTTGGCCTGCATGAGCCTTTTCGCCAGCCTCAAATGCTTTTTTGATTCGTTCTTTGTCTTTTACAGAGAAATGCGCAAGCCGCTCCTGAAAGGCACTCCATTGCATAGGAAAGAGTATAGCTTGTTTCACCTGAAATGAAAGATTTTTCTGCTGTCCAGAGCCATTTAAAGCACAGTTTCCCAAAAAGCTCGTCTAAAATGGCAAGAAAAAATTCCAGAAATCAAATATATCATCGTCATATTTAGTGACATAAAAGCATTCAAAAGGACTTGCGTAGTGTATGATGTTTCGTAGAATACGGCGGATGTTCTCTATAATTGACTAATTGTTATAATAGGTTATATTAACTACAAATGCTTGACGACCTATCGAAATCGGCCTCTGAAGCTTTTACCCCTGAGAGCAGTCAGTCGCAATTAGCGGATGTCACATCTGCTAACGATTCTCTTGAGAATGCACTTGTAGCTATAGGAGAAGCTAAAAGGCAGGAAATTCAAGCAAAGGAGCCAGATTTGCCTAAAGACGAAGTTCAAAACCGCGTCCTTACTTTCCTTGCAGCAAAAGTGACCGCTATAAGGGCACTTTTTGTAGCCTAAACACTATTGCAATTGACTAAAATTGATTTTGTATTGATTATCTTCTAAAGTAATCAATATATTATGGGAAACGAGCATATTGATGAACCATCAAAGGCGATTGATCCAGTTGTACTATCTGCCTATAACAAAATTTTTGGCACTGTAAAGCTGGAAGAATGGCAGAGAGAAATGATCGATAAAATGGAATTTGTTCTTGTTGGTTATGATCCAGAGGGTCAAAAAGTAGACCGTGCTCATGGTATCAAGCAAATTATTGAAATAGAAAAAGAACTTGTGATTGATCCACATGAAATTCAAAAAGATCTGGCGGTCATTGCTGCTGCCGAACCGCAAGAAAGGGAAAAAATGAGTATGACATCTCCGTCATTCAGTACTGAAGGAAGACATTCCCATGTCAATACATTGGCAACGTTGTATCGTATACGATACGAAGGATGGCAAATTATAGCGGGCTTACAGAGTGACGATGGCGATGTAATTCCTATAGGAGCGAACTACGGCTTGAGCAAAATGCCCGAAGGCTATTCGGAGGGAGATCATGAATTTGCCTCTGTGGATTATGGAACACTGGCCCTGGGTACACAGGCACGACGCTTGGATGCCGTTGTACCTCATAATACTGCAGTCAACTGGCGTACATCTGTTTTGCCTTCTATTCCCGCAGAACATCTCAGGCAAACGATTACATCTTTACCTGCTGATATAACGAACATTCCAACGCGGAGGTTGGGTATAGCTTCAGCTTTAAAGTTTGTTATGACGCATGTAGTGGATCACTGGAAGCGCGGGGTTCTTTCCTACAATATTGGCACTATTTATCAGCCTGCTGAGAATAGCAAAACCGAAAAATCAATACGTCTTCGTAATTTTGCCAGTTATGAACATAACAAGAATCTTCTTGCCGGAGAACAAATTGGAGAAGGATATCGTGAATACGCCACACCTGTTCAGATCCAGGAGAATGATGATCTGACCAGTGGGCACAGGCACTTTGTTGGAAAGATTCTCTGGTTTGCCCGTCAGACACCGGTTCAGGAAGTGCAGAACAACCTCACATCGCCAAAGAGTCCTCTCATTAATCGTGCGTGGCCTCTTGAAAAATTAATACGTGCCGCCGAACGAATGAAGCATCAGCTGACAGCAGAAATAGTGAGAGGGGACCACACTCACTAAATTGTCAGATATTTTTCATAATGTATCCTCGCACATTGCTATAGATTTTCTCATCAGCAATCGCTGCTACTTCCTCTTTCGTAAACCACCGCAACTCATCGCCTTCATTTGTGTCGAGTGACAGAATCTGATCTTCATTGATCGGACGTGCGCGGTATACAAAATCCATATGCTGATGTGCCGGTTCGTTGTGCGCAGGGCGTGCTTCAATTTCTTCCAGCAGAAAGGCAATCGGCTTTTTCAGCATGCGGCCTTCACGCGGATTTGCGGCAAAAAGATCATCACCGGTTTCACCAAGTATTTCCACATCGAGTCCCGTCTCTTCCCTGCACTCGCGTTTCGCCGCATCTTCGGGTAGTTCATTCTCATCAATATGCCCCCCGGGTGGCATCCACTTTTGGGCTTTCTTGTGCCACAGCAAAAGGACCCTGTTTTGGGAGTCGATGACGAAGGCGGAAGCGGTGAAGTGGCGTTGCACGAATTGAAAATTGAAAATGTAAAATTGATAATGACAGACACAATTTTACCGTAAATTTTCAATTATCAATTATCAATTTTTAATTAAAACAATCTCCGGCGGACAAAAGAGTCTTGCCCGTACCCCCGTTACTCCAACGCCCGAGGTAATCATCAGCGTGCACTTTTTTGCAATACGGAAAAACCCCCGGTCGAACTTTTTACCGATCTTGTCCGGAATACTATAGAGCGGACCAATCAGCGGCAGGCGGATCTGGCCGCCGTGGGTGTGGCCGGAGATGATCAGGTTTGCGCGGCGGGAAGAAGGATCGAGGATGACGTCCGGTGTGTGCGAGAGAAGGATGACCGGAACATCATCGCCAATATTTTTAAGTGCAAGGGCTGGGTTACAACTTTTCATGAAGGCATCGTCTGTGCCGGCTATTACAAGCGGCTTTCCATCAATCATCAGTGTTTTGGATTCGTTCCGGAAGAAGGTGATGCCGTAGGATGTGAGAACTTTTTTCAGTTCGCTCGTGCGGTCTTTCTTGAAATATGGTGCGCGCGAGAAGAATGCCAGATACGCGCCCGCGTCGTGGTTGCCGGTCACTGCGAAAATACCGTAACGGGCATGCAGATCTTTCAGCGGTTCCAGATCTGTCAGATCCGTTTGTTCATCATCCATAAAATCCCCGGGCAGCAGGACAATGTCGGGATTCAGCCTGTTGATTCTCCGGACAACGCGCCGGACAAAACGTTTTCTGTTGTAGATGCCGACATGCAGATCGCTGGCGATTGCTATCTTCAAAGGTGGCACCGGCAAGCGGATGGTGCGCCTTCGGACCATCAGCAGATGCGGCTCGATGAATGTGCCCCACAGGACGAGGAGAGCGCCTGTTCCCATCATCACACTGACAATAATCAAAAGGCCGCGCATGACGGGCTCAAGCGGTGCATCACCTCTCAGCATCGGGACCGTTGTCAGGAGCGTCAGCATGGCAAGCAGCAACAGCAGCACGATCGCGCTATCGAAGAACGCAGCGAATCGTGCCGAATGTGCAGTGTAGGGTCGTGTCATTTTTTCGACTTTTGCTTGTCGAGCATTTTCTTGAGGTAGTGACCTGTGTAGCTCTTTTCCACAGTGGCGACTTCTTCGGGTGTGCCGGTTGCGACAATGTAGCCGCCGCCGGAGCCGCCGTCGGGTCCGAGGTCCACAATATAGTCGACGGTCTTGAGCACATCCAGGTTGTGTTCAATCACGAGCACGGTGTTGCCCTTATCAACCAGTCTCTGCAGCACCTCGAGGAGTTTGCGGATGTCTTCAAAGTGCAGGCCCGTCGTCGGTTCATCCAGAATGTAGAAGGTCTGCCCGGTGGAGCGTCGTAGAAGTTCTGTTGCGAGTTTCACGCGCTGGGCTTCACCGCCGGAGAGTGTGGTTGCGCTTTGTCCGAGGTGCAGGTAGCCGAGTCCCACGTCTTCCAGGGTCTGGAGTTTTTTCTTGAGGGTCGAAATCGAGCTGAAGAATTCGATCGCTTCCTTCACGTTCATGTTCAGTGCCTCACTGATGTTCTTTCCTTTATACGTCACCTCCAGTGTTTCGCGGTTGTAGCGGCGGCCGTGACAGACTTCGCAGGTCACAAACACATCCGGGAGGAAGTGCATTTCGATTCTCTTGAGGCCATCGCCCTCGCATTCCTCGCAGCGTCCGCCCTTCACGTTGAAGCTGAAGCGTCCCGGCTGGTAGCCGCGGAGTTTGGCTTCGGGAGTTGCGGCAAACAAGTCGCGGATATCGGTGAAGATACCGGTATACGTTGCAGGGTTTGAGCGCGGTGTGCGGCCGATAGCCGACTGGTCGATCACGATCGCTTTGTCCAGATACTGGATACCGGCAAAGCTGCCGACGTTCTGCGGACGCGTGTGAGCCTTGTTGAGTTTATGCAGCAGCTCCGGCGCCAGAATGCCGTGAATGAGACTCGACTTTCCGGAACCCGACACGCCTGCGATTCCAATGAATGTTCCAAGCGGCATTTTTACATCTACATGTCGCAGGTTGTGGTGGTAGGCGTCTTTCACTTCAATGAAGGTGCCGTTACCGGGGCGGCGCTTTTTGGGAATATCAATTGAGCGCTTGCCGCTTAAGTACTGACCCGTAATTGATTCCGTATTCTTAATGAGTTCTTCGGGTACACCCTGTGCAATCACGTTGCCGCCGTACTTGCCGGCGCCGGGTCCGATTTCCAGCAGATAGTCTGCAGCTTCAATTGTCTCTTCATCATGCTCGACCACAATCACCGTGTTGCCCAGATCGCGCAGTTTCTCAATGGTCGCAATCAAACGAGAGTTATCCCGCTGATGCAAACCAATGGACGGTTCATCGAGCACATACAGCACTCCTTCCAGTGCCGATCCGATCTGCGTTGCCAGACGGATGCGTTGTGCTTCTCCTCCGGAGAGGGTGGACGCGGAGCGTGAGAGCGTGAGGTAGGTGAGGCCGACGTTCTGGAGGAAGGTGAGGCGTGCGACAATTTCCTGCAGCACTTTTTTCACGATGGTGAATTCGTAGGCACTCAGACTGATGATATCGCTCTTCGTTTTCTTTTTATCGTCCGGCATCAGTGCGGAGAAAAAGGCTTGCGCTTCATCAATACTCATATCCGTTGCGCTCACAATATTTCTGTCGCCGACGGTCACGCCGAGAATTTCTTTCTTCAGGCGCTGACCCTTACAAATCGGACAGGGAAGTTCGAGCATGTATTCCTCTATCTGGCTGCGGACGTAGCTGGATTCGGTTTCACTGTGGCGGCGCTGGAGGTTGCCGATCACACCTTCGTAAGTGGTCTTGTAGGTTGCGTCGTATCTGCCGTCCATGTGGACCATGACGGGATGTTCGTATCCGTGGAGGATGATCTTTTTGTGTGCATCACTTAAGGATTTCCAGGGTACGGACATACTGAAACCGACTGCTTTCGACAGAGCCTCGAGCACATTCACCATGAATCCCATGCGGCTGGCGGATGTTGTCCAGGGGTGGATAGCTCCTTCCGCAAGCGTCAGGTTTTCGTTCGGGACCAGTGATCCTTCATCAATCTGCAGAATGGAGCCAAGACCATGACATTCGTCACAGGCACCGTGCGGAGAGTTGAAGGAGAAACTGCGCGGTTCCAGATCCGGCACCTGTTCACTCGGATGTTCCGGACACACAAACGATTCGGAGAAGCGGACTTCGTCGTTGCTATCCGCATCCAGCACAATAATCGATCCTTCGCTCTTCTTTAAACAGAGCTCCACGGAATCCGCCAGGCGGGAGCGGTGGGGATTAGCCTCATTTTCCTTTACGCCCAGATCGCGCACGACCAGGCGGTCGACGACAATATCGATGCTGTGCGCTTTCTTCGGATCCAGCGTGACTTCCTCGTCGGTTGTCATAATCTGCCCGTCAATACGCACACGGACAAAGCCTTCGCGGCGGATAGCATCAATAATTTTCAGGTGCTCGCCCTTTCTCCCTTCTATAAGCGGAGCCAGCAGGTAAATCTTTTTGCCCTCCGGCATGTTGGCAATCGTCTCCACAATCTGGCTGGAGGACTGGCGTTCGAGCAGACGGTTACACACCGGACAGTGGACTTTGCCGATTTTTGCCCACAGAAGACGCATGTAATCGTACACTTCTGTCACGGTTCCCACGGTGGAGCGCGGGTTTCTTGGCGCAGTTTTTTGATCAATGGAAATGGCAGGGGATAGGCCTTCAATAGAATCTACCTCCGGTTTTTCCATCTGCGCGATGAACTGGCGTGCGTAGGCGGAGAGGGACTCCACGTAGCGGCGCTGGCCTTCGGCGAAAATGGTATCGAAGGCTAAGGTCGATTTACCCGAACCGGACACTCCCGTGATCACCGTCAGCTTATTGCGGGGGATGGTGACATCAATGTTTTTCAGGTTATGCATCTTCGCACCTTTCACGACGATTGAATCCATATGGTTTAAGGTTAAGGATAAGGTTTAGGTTTAGGTTAAGGAGGGAACTGATTTTTTACATACAAAAACGCCCCGCGGGGACGCGTGGCGACGTCTCAGCTTAGCGATTTTTTTGAGGTCTGTCCAGGGTAAGGTCAAGAAAAGAAAAGTGTAAGAATGGTCGTATCTGGTAGTCTTATATGCATATGAGAAAAACCCTCCCCCTCCTCGGCCTCTTCCTTCTTACAGCTTGTGCGACGTCCCAAAATCCGGTGACTCCCGATACGGGAACCGGCAGCGTTCTGCCGTCATCAGCATCATCAATACCCTCCACGCCAGGCACCGACAGCACAGGTCTGGACCTGACTATTCCCGACGACATGAAGATGGAGATCTTTGCCTCCGGACTTGGTGGCGCCCGCGACATGGTACGCGATAACTTTGGGGGTATTTGGGTAAGTCGGACCAAGGAAGGCATCGTCACGCTTCTGGAAATCGGCAGTGATGGCAAAGTGACGAATCAGATGGATATTTTCCGTGGACTCAAAAATCCCCACGGCCTGGCCATTGGTCCGAGCCACGTGGGCAGCGGCTCCATCCTTTATATAGCGGAGGAGACATCCATCAAGCGCGCTGTCCTTTATAGTGATGCGCCAGTAGAAACGATTGCAACGCTTCCCGCAGGCGGACGCCACTTTACGCGCTCGATCGGGTTTGGTCCGGACGGCAGACTCTACGTCTCACTCGGATCTACCTGTGATGCCTGTATTGAAAAAAACGAGAAGATCAGCACCATCATGTCGATGAAACCCGATGGCACGGATCAGAAGATTATCGCGCGAGGGCTTCGCAATGCGGTGTTCTTTGACTGGAGTTATGTGACCGGTGATATGTTCGCGACGGAAATGGGCAGAGATTCACTGGGAGATACCACGCCTCCCGATGAAGTGAATATCATTAAAGAAGGATCCCACTACGGTTGGCCGTTCTGCTACGGAGACCGCATCCATGACGCAAACTTCCCGAATGACTTCGACTGCACTACAACCGTTGCGCCGCACATCGCCCTCCCCGCGCACGTCGCCCCGCTGGACTTGGCATTCGTTCCCGAGGAAGGCTGGCCGGAGGAGTATTGGTACGACTTACTCGTCGCGGAGCATGGATCGTGGAATAGTAGCGACAAAGTCGGGTACAAGATTGTCCGTATCCCGCTGGATGCTCAGGGGAACCCAAATGGTACGCCGCAGGATTTTGTTTCCGGCTGGCTGAAAGGAAACACGGTCACCGGCCGCCCGGTCGGGCTGATGATTGAACCCGGCGGAACGCTCTACATCAGCGATGATCAGAAAGGCGTCGTCTACAAACTCAGCCGCACGACACCCGCGATGTAAATATTGCACGTTGCAGCATAAAAAGCCGCTGTGTTCCAGCCTATATAAAGGAAGGAGCGTTGTATAACGAAAGTGTTCAGCTTAGAGTGTGGACCAAGCTTCATGCTCCACGTTGGGAGCATGACATGATTCCACCCCCATTTTCTTATGCGTACCGCTTGGACCCTTGGCGCATCCGCCATTTTGCTCTCGCAGAGCTTTCTTTCCATCGCACAGGCAGCGACCTTTCCCGATGTGCCTGCAATGAATCCCTACAGCGTCGCCATCAGCGCGCTTGCCGATATGAAAGTGATCAACGGCAACCCCGACGGTACGTTCGCTCCGGACCGCACGGTCAACCGCGCGGAATTCCTGACAATGCTCTACCGCGCAAAAGCCCGCACGACATCCACCCCGACCGCCGCGTGTTTTACCGATGTGCCGAAAGATGCATGGTTCGCACCCGTCGTGTGTGACGCCGCCGCAAAGACATTCGTGTCCGGCTACAAGGACGGCAGTTTCAAACCGCAGCAGGCAGTGAACAGAGTGGAGGCACTCAAGATGCTCTTCACCGTGCATGGTCTGAGCCAGCAGGCGACTCCCGAGTCGACCGCAGCCGCCGTTGCGTATCCGGATCTGATGGCATCCGCATGGTACATGCAGTACGTCTCAGCCGCGTTCCGTCTGAAGATTGTTCCGGTACCGGGAGTATCGACCACAACGTTCGGGCCGGACCAGCCGCTCTCCCGCGCAGAAGCTGCGGCGTACATTTACAACGCCGTGTTCCCGTCGCCGCTTGCACTGAACGGTCAGACGTCATCCGCAACAACAACGCAGACCAGCAGTGTCACGACCCAGACGAGCAGTGCGCAGACACGCTCGAGCAAGAGTGCAACATCCGCCGCTCAGGCGACCATCACGAACGTCGACTTCCCCTTCGGTCATGACGGACGCTTCACCAACAAACTTTCCCAGTCGTTCAAATTTTCCGTCAGACAGAAGACAACTGCATGGCTGCAGGTCACTGTCCCGGGAACTTTTACCGAAGACATGGTCACCTGTCGTCTCTACAAACTCGGAACAAGTGCCGACAGCTTCTCACTTGAGTACTATCTCGGGTATCAGGACAAAGGCACCTGCACCGTCCGCGCAACACTCGCGAGCGGCGACTACCAGTTCGATGTTGCGCCACTCATGGCAAACCTCGGCTTCACCGTTACATCCAAGACCACAACAGGGGATGCAAATGATGGCTTTGCAGAGGCAAAAAACCTGATCCTGAATACGCCCGCATCCACACTGCTGGATACAAATGACTTCGGTGATTTCTACACGTTCAAGTTGAAGGAGCAGACGAGTCTGATGATTGAACTTACGAATGCGGAAAACGTTCGCTGCGTTGTGTACCCGATGGAGGACGTGGATATTTACGGATTTGCATCTCCCGACTGCAACATGCAGTACGACTTCCCCGCGGGCACGTATTACATCGGCGTGCTTCAGAAAAACGGAAGAGCATCGAAGCAGAATTACAGCATCCGTTACAAAAAATAATCATATCGCATGCAACGAAAAAATGCGGAGCACGTCTCCGCATTTTTTTTATTTTCAAAAAAAATTTCTTCGTTAAAAAATTTGTTCAAGAACAACCACATAACATTTTTACTCTCGCGCCTTATGACATGCTTCACAAAATATTTCTGTGTCATACAATGAAGTCCATACATTATTTCTTTCCCAATCTTCCCATGCCAGTTAAGAAGAAAAAGGCAACCAAGAAAAAGGCAACTAAGAAGGCTGCCACCAAGAGGAAGGTAAAGACGAAGAAGGCGAAGTCCAAGAAGAAGAAATAAGTCTTCTGATACGTCACTTCACAAGGGCCCCTCGCAAGAGGGGTTTTTGTTTTGTGTGTCATGGTTCGACTACGCTCACCATGACAAGGGTATACTGATTGTGTGGGTGAAAGCCTACGGCAAAAGGACCGGATTCACGACGAGTGAGTCCGGCCTTTCATACCCTGTGCATCACGAATGTCTTTTCTGTTCACGCCTTCTCAAATGCCGGGACCAGTTGCCGCCCAATACTAATTCCTTTGTCACCCCCCTTGTTCAAGATTTCCCACACGGAAAAATCTTCCTTCATGTAGACCTCCTGCAGATGGAGCTTTACCGGAACCGTGAAACAGTGGGGGATCTTGATAATGCCGGGAAGCGGATGATCCTTAGTCCTCAGCCGCAACCGTACATCATCCCGCCAGAGCCGCAATGACACCGCGTAGTCTGTCCGGTTGGCATTGATATCTGCCTGTATCCATTCCTCCAACTGCCGCTCGCGCCTTCTCCCTTCTTCCCGCCGTTCATCCTTTGCTGCAATCTCCCGGTCCGATTGATTGCCGCCCTCCAGAATGTAACTGAAGTATCCCATGATGTTCCTCCTTCTTTCTTCTCTTGTTAAGTGTGATGCGTGTACAGGGCGGACTGCTGATAGTCTGTATCTTCAGTCCACTGTGTACGCTTTTTGGTGATGTGAATAAACAAAAACGCCCCGTTTTCTTCGGAGCGCGTGTGTTACCTTTAGCTTGGAGAGATCTCAGTCTCGCACACACGACGCTCCGCTGTCTGTTGGGACGCGGTAGGAGTGCTTCGGCTGGGAGACGGAAATCCGGGAAATCATCTGCGTCCAAGTATTCGCGCTTGGAGCTCTCTTGTCAAACCTCATCCAAAGTGCCGCTCTTTACGCAGCAAAATCGTTCTCGTCATCGCCGGCAAGTCTTAGCTTGAATGGCTCGTCTGCTTCCGGCAGCACAACATCGGACTGTACGTTTGTATCGATGGGCAGTACTTTTGCATTGTTCTGCGCTGATTGCGTATCCCGTATCCGCAAAGAGGTATTGCGCTGCAGCTGGTTGTATCTGGATACTTGAATAGGTGTGAGGGGCGCATGTGTGAGCATCTGCGTGATCAGACTGGACTCACTGTGCATGAGCGCCATCGCCTGTTGATAAGGATCATCTTCCAGTGGCAGTGTTTGCAAAAGATCCAGATGCATCCTGCTTGTTATGCAGTCGATTTGCCAAATAATTTTCCCCAGAGACTTGAGAGTATTTGCATCGGAAAAAGCGCCATCAACCTCCTGTAACCGCTGGAACTGTAAAACCATGTCTGTTGCATCCCCATTTTTGTCTGGCTGCTGCATGGTATGTATATGTTAATTTACATTGTGCTTGTCGTCAATTTTGGCTGGGGGTGGTGGATGACTTTTTAACAGCTAATTTTACTGAGATTAAGAATTTGGAACATATTAAGAGGATGCTTTTTGGTCAGAATCTTGCGATGTATTAGGGGTAAAGGTAGTTTTTAAAAAATCAACTGCCTCATTAACAGTATCGGCAAAACGTTTATGCAAAGGGCTCTCATCTTGAATTAGTTCATATTCGTCATTTTCGTATAGAAAATTATTCAATGATTTTATCCTTTGGTCATTTTGAGAAGAGTATTC
Source organism: uncultured Candidatus Peribacteria bacterium (assembly GCA_964533375.1). Taxonomy (GTDB): domain Bacteria; phylum Patescibacteriota; class Gracilibacteria; order Peribacterales; family Peribacteraceae; genus CALREJ01. The sequence continues at coordinate 822,578 of CAZHLW010000001.1, read as the reverse complement.
AGTCAATAATTGTAACAATGAAAATCTTTTAAGCCCCTGTTCCATTAGTTCTATTAATCCTATTGGTATAATTATTAAGGGGGCTATTAAAAGATTATTTTTTCGCATTAAACCACTACTTAATGAATATTTTGGATCAATTTTTTGCCTGAATTTTGTGGCAAAATATTCCGGATGAGGAGGTGTTGTGAGGCTTGAATCGCGTAACAATAACACTGGAAATACACAACCTATTGGCTTTTCACTTATTTCAGTTGGAGGTTTATCTTGCTCACTTAATGCAATAAGCCAATCTGCTAACTGACTCACGCCAACTTTTCTATCTGTTCCATTAATATACTTTTTGTCTAATTCATCAATATAGTTATCAGGATTATCTGATAGAAAATTGGCTTTTGTTTCAAAGACAATTAGATCAGTTTCCTTCTTTTTAGGACACTTAAGAACTGTATCAATTTTTATTTTACTGGAACCTCCTGGCTCAATATCAAATAGCAAATTTTCAGCATGTTCATATTTTGCATTTTGCAAACTTTTAACCAATGAAGATTTTGAATATTCATCAAATGCATCACCGTATTTATATATTGCCCTTCCTCTTATTTCAGCTGGTAAGGCAAAAATAGGGCCAGCAGCAAATTTTTCTGAAAAGAAAACAGGATCTATAATTATTGCGCGGCGATCTTTTGTTACAAATATTGGTTTCTGTCTTAATGATTTAAAATCTAGGTGAATCTGATCGATGTTTTCATCATCCTCTTGTACCCCATTCCAAAAAGCATTTTTTAGCTCAGATGCATCTTGAGCTTCTAATTTAAAAAATCTTTGATTGAACGCATTAAATTCATCTTTTTTTGCTTTCGATGCCCCAGCATCAATTTCATGTAAATTGAAAAGTCCAGAAGTACCAGTTTTAAATGCTTCAGATAGTTTTCCGTTATTAAACATCGCAGCTAAAGCAATGCTAACAGCATAATATTGTTGCAATGTCATATCGCTTGCTGCTGTAAATTCAGTCTCAAATTCAGGCATCTTTTTTGGAAGTATATTGCATATAATTTCTTTCCCGCGAGGTATATATTGCACAGGATAAGATGTTGAATTAGTTGTCGTAGATCCTTTTCGAAAGCATTCCAAAGTTTCTTTCATAAACTCTTCTCTATCCTCAGCTGGTTCTGTTCCAAGCTGTTCTTCATAAGTCTCATTGGTCCAAATTTCAGAAGCGATAAGAGCGCATTTTAAGAAAATTTCTCTAGTTTCTGGTTTCTCGAATGTTGTTCCGTCATCTTCTAAATCTTTACAAAGTAAAGTGGCCCAACGTAATAATTGAAGTAATTGCCCTCGAAAGAAACAAAAAACCCTATCAGCGCCACCTTTCTTGATGGCTAACTCGTTTAATTTATTAATTTGTTCAGATGTTAAGAAATGATTTATTAGAACTTGTTGAACATCTTGATCTGACTCAGGCCTTGGATTAGTAATAAGTAAATTTAACCGACAACACCAAATAATCGTATCTGTAAGACTTAACTGTTTCATTAATTCTTTAAATCTTCGAAAGGTGCATTCTTCCTCTGGAAAGACATCGGTTAATACTGCATGAAATCGAACATAATCTAGTGACATATTTACATCTAAGCACAATTCTTATTGGGGTTAAATCAAACATGCTATACTTCCTTCGACCCAATTTGACCGAGCAGGCTTTACGTGCCTGTCATTCAACATCACTCCACAGCGTAGAAAGGGGCATCTTGCCTCGGTCAATGCGCTGTCGAGTGAAGGTAACTTCCTCGGTAAACATTGGGCGCGACTCCGCCGCAATTAGTTACAGCTAAAATGCAGCCGCTTCTGCAATCTCTCATTTACTCTCCTTAAGCTCTCGCCAAAAAACTGCCTCTTCACTCTTTCGCATGTCCGCATCTGTAATCCCGTCAGAGACGCAGCGGAGCTCCGGATTGAAGATGATGTTACTGAGCGGGAGGAGGACGAAGATGACGAGGAGGACGAAGAGTATGAGGAAGATGAGGAAGACGAGGACATTGGTCCTGTGCGCACGCACATCAGGCCCGATGCATCTCTCTGGAATCCCGCAATGCATTTGCAGTCGCCATTGTCCGCAGCGCGGCCGCCTTCGCCCATCAGGAGCGAACAGTCGGCATCGGTCATGGGGCCCGTTCTCTGTGGCGTCTGGTAGGCCGCGTTGTTTTGCTGGGACTGCGGGGTGTAGCCGAAGGTGGAGTTATTTGCGTATTCCAGGCCACGGACAATTTGTGATGCCGGGATGAAAAGGCCGGAGACGAAGACGCCGGTATCATCAACCGCTTTTGCGACCACGACACCCACTATCCTGTCATCTTTCACCACAGGGCCGCCGGAATTGCCGAAGTCCACAAAGGCGCTCGTTTGTATCCATCCGGTTTCCTCATGCGGTCCGGTGACCGTTCCTTTGGTCTGCGACTGCTGCATGGATTCTTTCAGCGATCCCCTGTTCGGAAACCCGAGCACACCCACGCTGTCGCCGGTTTTGGGATCTTCTTTGGCAAAGTACATCGTGCCGTGGTCACACGGGAGAGAGGCGCGCATGTAGGCAACATCATCATCCAGATTGAGTTTCACATCCGACCGCGTCAGGTTGCGGAAACAGTTGAGGTCGACGGTGTCGTCATCTCCTGTGCCGTAGACACGATAGTACTGGCCGCCATTAATGATGTGCTTGTTGGTCACAATAATTCTCTCATCCACATAAAATCCCGTTCCCCACCCCGTGAAGTCGCCGGCTGTATCAAAAATCGCAATCATCACCGTGGCGGTTTTGGTGTTTGCGGAAGGTTCGTCGGAAACAGCTGCCAATGAGGGAAGAACAGTCGTTCCCAGCAAACCAAGGGCGCTGCAGCCAACCAGAATATTTTTCAGACGCATAGAAGGAATCTTGCACTCTCCCCTGCAGAAATGCGAGGATTTTGCGTGGCAAATTCCTGCGGGCGCCGTATGATGAACAGTATGTCGCACAAAGAAGACGCCCTCGCTTTCCTGGCACTCATTACCACAGGCAAGACCCGCGAAGCCTACGACAGGTACATCCACCCGGAGTTCCGGCATCACAACCAGTACCACAAAGGAGACGCTGCTTCGCTGCTTCAGGGCATGCTCGAGAACGATGAAAATTTTCCGGACAAAGAATTTGTCGTGAAGAAAGTGCTGGAAGAGGGCGACACGGTCATGACGTTTGCGAGTTTGAAAATGGGCAAAGGCGTGCCCGATATGTCCGTGATGCATCTACTGCGTTTTCAGGACGAAAAAATCATCGAGATGTGGGATTGCGGCATGCAGCTGCCCGCGGATTCGCCCAATGAGAACGGGGTGTTTTAAATGGTGCTCGCGGCAGGAATCGAACCTACGACCCCCTGGTTCGAAGCCAGGTACTCTATCCATCTGAGCTACGCGAGCAGGTAAGGCCATTATAGAGCAAAATCATAGTAATACCCATATTGGCAAAAGAGCTGGCATAGATGCTCATCTTTGCTAGAATCCTCGGGCAATCAAATCTTGGGGAGTCGCCAAGTGGTAAGGCACTTGCCTCTGGAGCAAGCATTCGGGGGTTCGAATCCCTCCTCCCCAGCCAAAAAATATATTCTACTTCAAATACTTCTCCAAACACACTTCCACACCCTCAACACCGAAACCCAAACCATTTTTCCAGCCGCGCATTCACACGGTTCATCGCACTCTCATTCCCCCCGAACCACTTCATCACGCGCTGACACGTGCGAACTTTCTGAGATGAGTCTTGTGTGGAAGCAGTAGCGGCAGAGGAGCTGGATACAGAAGATGTGGCGGGGGCGCTTTTGTGCCGGTTCTGCATGGCTTGCAGAATAAGCGCAGTGGAATTGCCGCGGCTGCCGCCGACACTCTGGCGTGGCTGGTCGGACACAGATGAAGATGATGACGAAGTGGAGACAGCCACATGGTTTGTTCCGATGGTCACAGAACCACGGTAGCTATGGTTGCCGGGGCGGTAGGCGAAGAGGATGGTGTCATTGGTGAGCGCAACAACGGACGACCTGTCTATCTGGCCTGCGTAAAAAGTGGAGGTGTCCGTGACCGTAGGAGTGGTGCCGCTGATGCTGACGAGAATGGATTTTGAGACGCTCTCGCTTGTAATATTGTAAAAACCGGCAACCGCATGGGTGCTATCCAGGACGGCAGTGGCAAAGTTGAACGAAAGAGAGTCATTAAACTTGTTGGGGGTGCCAAAGGTGATATCTGTTCCGGTTACAGAGGCAATAATGAGGGATCCATGCCCGTGCGATTCGCGGTACGCGAGGAAGACACGTGTGGAATCTATGGCGTCGAGAGATGTGCCTTCCTGGCAGGTTTCACAAAATACTACCGGACTGCCGTAGGTGATGGAGGTGCCGCTTACCGAGCCAGCAATGCCATAGAGACTGATTTCATTGTCTGCGTATGTCGCCATGAACCGGCTGCTGTCCAGCACAGTCAGATCAAAATCAGCCTGAATGCTATCGGTAATATCCGCGTTTGTCCCCAGGGAAATATCTGTTCCGCTGATGGTACCGATGACCGTCGTATAGGTGTACAGAGGAACGGAGAAGTCCTCATAAATATCAAATGTTTCCCCGGTATCATACGCATAGCCCATCACAACATGCGTACTATCCAGCGGTCGTACTGTCACAGAATGAAAGCCGTAGGCGACTTCGGCATCCTGTACTTCCACGGGGGTCCCGAAGGAAAGGGAGGAGCCGTCGATAGTGGCGACGATTGCCGTTGGACGATTGGAGGCACCATCGTACAGAATGACGGCTTTGGTGCTGCTCAGCATGGTAATGGAGACGACATTGGCCTGATCCGCACTGAACTGGTATGCCGTCCCGAAACTGATGGACGTACTGCCATCCGTTGTTCCTATGACCAGATACGTTGCAGAGCTATATCCATAGGCCAGGAGGACATGCGTCGCATCGATTTTTGCAGCCCCCACTGCAGAGATAAGGTTACTACGGAATTCGGTCCGCAGTCCGTACGTCAAAGGAGCCGCCTCCGCAACGAGCGGACAGAGCATACTGATGAGGACGAACCATGCTGCAAAAAACGGTCTTTTCAAATGCATGGCTGGAAGCGTATCAGGAGATGCAGGGAAAGAAAATTGCAGTATGAAGCGTTTGATCTGCTATCACTTCAAATACTTCTCCACATTTGCCAGATGCTCTTCGTACGTCACCGCGCAATGAATCTGCCGGTCGTTATCGTGAATGTAATACAAACAATCGATATCCACTGAGTTCAGTACCGCATCAATCGCATTGAGGCCGGGGTTTGCAATCGGGGCAGGCGGAAGGCCGGCGTACATGTAGGTATTGAATGGGGAATCGATCTGCTTGTTCGCAATTTTGACTGGTGCCCAGTAGCCGTCACCCTCATCGCCACGGGCATACTGCAATGTCGCATCGATCTGCAGCGGCATTTTAATCAGCAAGCGGTTCCAGAGGACGCCCGCAATAATCGGCATGTCGGACTTGCCGCCCGCTTCGCGCTGAATGAGGGATGCGATTTTGATGGCGGTGTCGTACTTGATGTTCGCTTCTTTGAATTTCTGCACGTAGGGCGCGAAGCTATCGTTGAATCTATTGATGAAGCGCTTTGCGACCTGCTCCGGATCTTCTGCAGTCGGGATCAGATACGTATCCGGAAAATAAAATCCATCAGTCAGGTCGTACGGCTTTTGTATATTCGTATGCAAAAACGCCTCGCGGGTGGCCTCGGTCCATCCCAATGTTTCCTGTAACCGATCTGCAATCTGTTCTTTGCGCAGGCCCTCGGGAATCGTAATCCACTTCAGCTCCGGTTCAGATGTCAGTTTGGATGCAATTGCCCACGATCCCATGCCATCATTAATGTTGTATCCGCCCGGCGCAATCCCGTCGTAGCCCCCATGCAGCAGCATCGCGATGCCAAAAAACGGGTGTCCTTGTATGTAGTCCTGTGCGAGGATTTTTTCTTTGATCTCTTCTGTTGTTGCCACTTTGCTCACAGTCAAAATATTCACCGCCTCGCTATCACCAGTACTGCAGCTACGCAGTACAAAGAGAAGGATGATGAACACTCCTACGAAGACAATAATGCGGCGGAGTTTCTGCATACAGGCATCGTACCTTGAAATGAGTGTTCTTTTTACAATAATCCATCAAAAAATCCGACCATTGCCTCGGCCGTTCCCTGCGGCCAGGTATGCGGGTAATACGTTCCATCACGTTCTTTGTCGACCGTATGTGGACAGAACACAACGGGATTTTCCGGGCAGTAGGTGTATTGTACGCAGGACAGGCTCGAAGGTTCCACGCTTTGGGTGGGCGGGGTACAGGTATTTTCAGCCACGCGGATGTCGCGCATTTTCTCGGCTCCTGTGTGGGGAGACAATGCATCTTTGGGATTATTGATAATCATCGCCGCAGTCGGGCCGGTGCAGTTGCTGATGGTTGCCGATCCTCCCACTGTAGCCGATGCGCGGACAGCGCCGCCTCTGGCACAGGCGACGGAGTTGGCAAACCATGCGCCCAGCGAATGGCCGACAACGTAAATGCGGTCCATGTCGATGCAGTAAGCCGTCGATACTTCTTTCACGATGGCATCGAAAAAGGCGATGTCGCGGAGTTCCGAGGCTTTGTCTCCGGGGTTCGACCACGAAAATGTGCCGTTCTGGTTTTGGATAGCAGCGGGGTAGGCGATGAAATAGTCGTCTGCGGCGCGCTCTAAACCGAAGTATTTGCGGACCTGTTCGTTGGAATTCGTGCGGCCGTGGAAGGCAACAATGAGCGGAGAGGGTTGCCGTGGCGTGGCGTTTTTTGCGTGGGTGAAAAGATATGACCGGTCCACGCCACCCACCGTCAGCGTGACATAGGGAAGCCGCGGCGTTTTTCCGCAGCCCTCCGACAAATTCCCTATCACGCGGTCTTCGTCATGCTGCACAAACCGCGCGATCAGATCTGCTGCACGCTCCCGTGTAATCTCATCACCGGGATTATACGAACTGCTTGCCAGAATAGTCTGTGCGTCGAGCCACTCCACATACGGCTCGTACCATCGCTCGCCGGCACCGGCTGCAACATCGCTTCCATATGCCAAAAGCGTCATCTTCACCGCTTCCGCAAAAATAATAGGTTGTTCGGGTTTAAAGAGCATGCGCGATCCCACTTCGTAGCCTTTCACAATATCACGTCGTTTGGCGGCGCAGACGTAGGGCGCGAACCAGGCATCAGCGGGAACATCGGAAAAACACTCACCGGCCACAGGTTCTGCGGGCCCACGGGAACGGAAGACGAGTTTTAAAAATTCCGCACGATTGACGGTATCGCGCGGGTGAAAGTTGCCATCAGGGTATCCCTGGATCGATCCTTTACTTACCAGATACGCTACAGACTCCTGGTACCGGAACCACGACTGTTGCATGTCCGGAAACGGCGCACCATCAGCTACAGATTGCAGAGGCGATGACAGGAGCGATAGCACAAGGACACAAGCACACGCTCGCATGGATCCGGTACGACTAACACCCAAGAAAATCATGACACAGGATTGGAGATCAAAGTGTAACACAGAGCATCGCACTCCCTCTTGGAAACAGCGATGAAAATTCAGAGGAATGTCTGTAGTATCTGCATTATCCTTCCCACTTTTTATGATCCACCTCATCGCAATCGGACAGTACGTACAGACACACGTCCTCAGTATTGTCCTGGCACTCGTTGCAACCTACATCATCGGTTCTGTGTGGCATGGTCCGCTTTTTGGCAAACTCTGGATGAAGCTGAACTGCATTCCGATGCCGAAAAAAGAGGACATGAAGGTGTCGATGATGTTCCCGGGACTTGCTGCAAACTTTGCGCTGGTCACACTCGAATCCGCAGTGCTTGGCCGCACGTTCCAGATTGTCCAGCTCGACAGCATCTGGCACGCACTCATTATTGCCACCATCATCTGGTTGCCATTCTCGGCTCTCGTTCTCGCAAACATTTACGCCTGGAGCGGACGGTCCTTCAAAGTCTGGCTGCTTGATGCAATGCACGCGTGGGTGTCTATCCTTGCAGTTGCTGCCATTCTGTACGCCACACTCTAGTCTTTGCACATTTGAAACGGGGGAATCCAATCAGTTCCTCCGTTTTTTTTATGACTTTCGCTTCAGCCAGTTCGCCGGATTGCCTGTTCTGCGCTTCCACCAGAGCCACGCAAGGAACAGGAAGGCACCGCCCACAATCAGAATTTTGAAGATGGTTTCGGTCGTATCAATCCCGGACATCAGCGAATCGAGTGCGGCGAGTCCTGTGTAGCCAAGAACAATGAAGGTCATCTCGCGGATGTAAAAACCGATGTAGGTTCCTATGAAGAATGTTTTCTTGCTGATTTTCAGAACGCCGCACACTGCAGAGATCGGCGTGCTCGGCATCATCGGGATTGATCGGAGCAGGAGAAGAACCAGAATATCTTTCCATGTGCCTTTAAATCTCTCGCCGAAACTTTCCAGATCTTCATGCGTGACGCCAATATATTTGCCGAAGCGGGGGATTATCAAATCTTCAATCTTATCACCGAGCAGATAGAACACCGATGCACCGATTGTTTTGGAAAGCGTGGCAAGTGCACAGATCCAGAGTAATCCCGGGATACCCATGCCCTGTGCTTTGGCAATGGAGCCCGCGAGTGTTGCGACAAGCGGGGAGGGGATGGGGGCGAGGAGTTCTTCGACAATGCCGCCAATCAGGACGAACTGGGACAGGGGGACAGTTGTGGCTGTGTGTTCCAGCCACTGGATAACGGTTGCGATCATAGAGGGCAGGGTAGGGAAGGGCAGATGAACAGACAAGCGAACGCGCCTTAATAATGGCACGACGACAACCCGTTCTTCTTCAGGTACTGCTGATGATATTCCTCAGCTTTGTAGAATTCTTTGGCAGGTACGATTTCCGTCACGACAGGATTTTTCCACTTGCCGGATTTCTCAACCGCCATGCGTGACTGTTCGGCAGCAACTTTCTGCTCCGGCGTATGAAAGAAGATCACTGACCGGTACTGCGCGCCAAAGTCGGGTCCTTGCTGGTTGCGCGTGGTCGGGTTGTGGTTCTCCCAGAAAATCTTCAGGAGATCATCATATTTCACTTTTACAGGATCGAACGTCACCTCCACCGCTTCCGCGTGGCCTGTTGTCCCGTTGCAGACAACGTCATAGGTTGGGTTTGGGACAGTGCCGCCGGTGTAGCCGACTATCACGTCAGTAACCCCCGGGACCTGGCGGAATGTATCTTCCACACCCCAGAAACAGCCTGCGCCGAAGGTTGCCTTTTCCAGAGTTGATTGCGTGTCCTGCATGCGAAGAGCATAGCATGCAAGGCGAGATTTGTCTGCGGTTTAGTAACATGTGTCTCATATTTTTTCCTTCTCTTTTTATGCAGCTTTCTGCACTTCAGAATAAACAGGACTGGGCGTTTTTGGCGCTTCGTCTGATTATCGGTGCCATCTTCATCTACCACGGCTACCAGAAATGGGGCATGTGGGCGGCGGATACACAGGCAACAGGTTCCATGCTCATCATCATGCGCATTCTGTCCATTGCGGAGCCTCTCGGCGGCCTTGCGCTGATTCTCGGTCTGTGGACACGTCTGGCATCCCTCGGTTTGATTATTGTCATGCTTGGTGCCATCTACATGAAGATCAATGTCTTTGGGTCCGGCTTTGGCGGACAGGGCGGTTGGGAATTCGATCTCGCGAACCTTGGTGCGCTCCTTGTTCTGGCAACGTACGGTGCGGGACGCTTGTCTGTGGATGCGTCGATGAAGAAATAATCTGCCTCACCCCTAACTCCTCTCCGTGCCGCCCACACGCCGCCGGAGAGGGGAACAGGTAATCCTGAAAAAACGGTCGTACACCAAAAGCTTGCATCTTTTTTGAGGACGATAAAAATTGTGAGAATGGAAGAAAATCGAAAACAACGGCAGCGGCGGAAGGTTATCTTTGCTCAAAAATTACGAAAGAGAATGACTCTGGCAGAAAAAGTTCTGTGGGAGCAATTACGCGATAGACGATGTGCAGGATTAAAATTCAGACGACAGGCTCCAGTGTCTTGGTTCATTGCTGATTTTTTATGTATGGAAAAGAGTTTGATTATTGAAGTGGATGGATCGATCCATGAAATGCAAACTGCTTACGACGATGAACGAGACGAGGCATTAGCAGACTTGGACTATCATGTTCTGCGATTAACGAATAATGATGTTTTGCATCATCTAGATAAAAACATGCATCGAATAGTAGAGCTATGCTCATAAAAACTCTCCCCTCTCCCATTGGAATCGGGCGGCAGGGAGAGGGGCCGGGGGTGAGGCAAAAAACCAGAGTCTACTTCTGACAGATCACCTGCCGGCAACCGTTGTCATCGACCATGGTGGTTCCGGTCAGTCCGGACTTTTTGCAGATGATAATTCCCTTATCCAGATCATCATCAGACGGACAGCCCGATGCTTTGGAAGAGGAGAAAGAGGTGCAGGTCACTTTGCGGCAACCGTGTTCATCTGCCGTGATTCTTGCGTTCAGTCCGCGCACTTTGCAGCGGGTGCCCATTGCATTGATGGACTTGTCATCCGCGCACACCACCGCATCACCGCCGAGTGATTCGCTTAAGCACCGGACCATCTTGCACACACCGACCGTGTAGGTTTCGTATTTTTCGCCTCTGGCTTTGCAGGCGGTTGCTTTGTTGCGCATGGTGGCAACGGACGGACATTCTGTCTGCACTGTCACGTTCTCAATACAGCGGACCTGTCGGCAGCCGTTGAAGTTGTAGTACTCGTGCTTCAGATTTTTGCTTTTGCATGCGACAGCCGCAGTGGTCAATTCTGTGCCTGCAGGACACGGACCGTTCCGGGAGAAGCTGGATGCCGAAGAAGCGGTAACAGATGAAGACGACGAGGACGACACCGGAGGAGTTGCACTGCACCGGATCTGCTTGCAGCTGCTGGCATCAATATACGGAGAGGCGTACATGCCGGCCTTCGTACACTCACGCGTCTGGTAGTCCATGGTGACCTGGCTCGGGCATCCGGATTTAATCTCCAGACACTTGCGGTTGTACTGATCCTTCATACGCTGATACGAGAGCGTACCCGGGCGGATCTTTTTCATAATCTCCGTAATCTGATCGCACGTTGCGGCGGAATCTTCACCGTCGGCCGAAGCGGTCACCGCTCCAACGGTTGTCAGCAGAAGTCCTGCCACAAGGGTGAGTGCAAGAGAAGTAGGGGTTTTCATAAAACGAGAGGGAAAGAGGTATTCACTGTAGGTGAATCTGCAGGAGATTTCGCTTGCACTCAAGGAAAAAAGGGGGAAAATAGATAGTGCTTTGGCGACACAAACGCCACGAGCACAACGCACACCCACTAAGCTCCGCTTCCGCGGACGCACCTTCCCGCTTCTGTGGGACACTTCGTAATGGGGGGATTTTTTTGCACGAGCCGTATGCATCGCATGGCTCTGCACCTTCATTTCCATTTCCTCCCCTTTTTATGAATTCCTTTGAAACTTCTATTATCACCGATGACATCACCGAAAACCGCCGCGGACAAAATACTCCGGAAACTGCGGATGTGTCTTCTTCTTTCAACTACCCACATCGCCACTGTTTTTGCATGCAGCCGCTCATCCTGATTATCCGCCAGACCACCTTCACGACATTTATGACAAAGCCCGCTCAGGCGGTTGCGGACAATCCATCATCGATATTGTCAGAGAACGAACCCGTGCAGACTGCTGCATAAGATTTTTTTCATATTCAATGGGGAGTCTGCATTGAGGCTCCCCATATTGCATGTGTCATTATTGATTGGTATCAGCAAAGCCCGTAAAGCTCGGCGCATCTTGTATGTGCAGTCCTTCAAATTCAGGTTCAGGTGGAAAACGTAACGTTCTTTGCAGCTGAGCAACAGTGTCAGCACTAGCTGCAGCAACAGGTTCTTTGCGCCCGTAGAGCATGCCAAATACATCATCGGGAAGATGAGGATTCACCAATCGTCTGTGGTGATGGCCGCTGGCAGAGAGGGCACTTGGTGGAACAAGTTCAGTGAGATGGTCTGGTGTGTTATTCATGATGAGGAGGAGAAAAAAGAAATAGAAAAATTCACCGCGTAAAAACGCGGCGCCGCTTGGAAGGGGAGCCCGTGCCTTGTGACTATCTATGCATCACGCACGCGACTCCGCTTCCGCCATAATAATGGTGGAAATTGTGGAGCCGGGGACAATGGTCCGCGTGTGCATGTGCCATCATCATAAATCTTCCTGCCTATTCGTCAAGATTTATCTCAGGAGCCGGGTTGATTATCTTAAGCGGGACCTCTGGTTCCTCTTTGTCTATTTTTACGATAGTGTTTTCCATCTCGAATTCCTGAAGACCAAGGACTTTTGCCCTTTTTCTATCTTTGCATGCTATTTCGGAGAGCAATGCTTTTTCCATGGCAACACGGGTTGAGTGCTGACTGGCGTAATAAGTGGCGAGCGGATCAATACCGTATCGCATGAGGATACCTGTTGGAATACGGCCATTTAACTCTGTGACTGTCGCCAGCAGAATCTGGATATTACTTTGTATTTCCCCGACCGGAAGTTTTTTCTCCCGAGAAGGGTATTTATAGCCAACATTCAGATCGCTTTTAAATTTTTGACCCGTTTCATAAACCTCCAACGTTGTTGGCTGAATTGATGCTGATGATTGTTCTAAATCGCCCATAAAAAAAGAAAGAATTAGTAAAAATCGCCATCTCTGCATGCCTTGCTATTACCTGTTGCAAACTGGGAGCATGGTTCCGGTCTGCCGTCGCTATCTTCTATAAAGCCCGGACCAAAAATCCGCTCCAGTGATGCTTGTTTCATTGCTTCCAAGCGTTGCATGATCGCTTCCGGCGTGGTGTGTTCATAAGCAGCTATGAGTTGGATGCTCTCGAGATCGAAAGTTTCTGTAGACATACAAGAGAAGGAAAAAATCCTGCCGCCCCAAGTAGAGCGGCAGGGGAGTTACGATAACCAGGTAAGATTTTTCTGATGTCGAGGCTGCTGTGCATTTTCTTCATGCAGAGCAGAATCTACGTCATGTTCCAACCGGCCGCGCTGACGGGGCCCCATCTGATGCGCTTGTTTCAGGATATCGGCTATAGATCCGCGTGATGTTCCCTGTATGCGGCTCAGGCCCTGATCGACCCTGCCGGGAACAGCCAATAAGACGACAATTTTCCTCTGCAAGTCAGCACTGATAGGAGGCATGGTATTTGCAGTATGTGGGACTGCTTCCGCCTGTTCAGGTGCACCCGACAGAGTGCCCGGTGTGGTTTCGGTGATGGGGGTTGAAGTTTCCATAGGAAGAAAAAAGAAAAGAAAGTAAGCAAAAAAGCAATCCCCAGCGGGGCGGGGGAAGCGAGCGTTCAGTTCTTTTTTCTTACAACAGGAACTGCGGCTCCTTCCCCGTACTAAACGGAGTAAAGGTGAAGCCGCTGAATGTCAGTATCTGTGCCAAAGTGATGCTACTGTACTGCCGAAGCAACGGCAGTGTCAACTGACGGCGAACCGGTCTGTTTTTTCTGTACAAGAAAACGGAAAGTGCATGTTCCTTTTTTCGGGACGACGTATCCAAACATGCCTTCAATATGGACGGTATACGGTGTTTGTAATTCCATGATGCTTCCATGAGGCAGGCCATCAAGAGTGGATGCCATCTCCCCGAAGTTTTGTTCCGGAAGATGCAGATGATGTTTCCCTGCGCGCAAAATCCATTCATTGGAAGCTTGTTCCACCCCTGTCAGTCCTTCTTTCCCGATATTGAAGTGGATATCTCCCGGAGACATTTTCAAGCCGATATCATCAAGAGTAAGTCCGGTGATGGTGTGGAAGTTGTCATCAATCTGCAATCGCAGTCCATCATCCACAAATGAAAGCTGATGTCCGTTTACATCAAACGGTCCGTACAAAATCGGGTGCTCCACCTCTTTTTCCGGTTTGCGGGGAATCGGCTTCGCACACTCCGCGTCTATGCGCATCACTTCGCGCACTTCCATCGCAAAGCTGCCGATGGCAATGCCCATCATCGCAAGTCCTGTCAGTGCGAAACCGCGGACGGGGCGGCCATCTCCGATGTCGACATCGAGATACTTTTCACTACTTTCAGTCTCGTCTAATTCAGGCATTAAAGGGAACTCTACCCTTCATTTTCCGTATTTCAATAACAAAGATTTTTCAGGAGTTGGACCCGATGGATGTGATCCTGATGCGCTTTCCGCCGGTTGATGTCTTTTTGTGCGACACCGGAACGACTTGTTCATCATCACCAGCAGGCTCTTCGACTGATTCCGTTATCATCTCCGGCTGGTCACTTTCTTCCAGAATACGATGAGCATCCATTGGCTGTTTATGTGCAACTGTTTGCGGCTCGGTTTGTTTCGCAATTTTTCCGTCCTTTAAGTGCAGTGTCTCGGCTCCAAAGGCATGACCGGTTGCAGCCTCACGCGAAAAGAGAACGATGGTGGTTCCTTTTTTCTGCATGTTTGTGAGGAGTTCTGTCACAATTTTTTTCTGCCTGGCATCGAGGTTATGCAGCGGCTCATCGGCCAATACAACCATCGGTGCAGTGATGATGGCGCGGGCCACAGTCATAAGCATCCGTTCACTCACACTCAAATCACTCGGGAAAAGCGCTGCCTTCGACAGTAAGTTCATCCGCTTCAGAAGATCAGCTGTATTTCTTTTGATGAGCGCCTCCGGTGCACCGAGCAGTTCCAGCGGCAGCCCGATATTCTCTTCCACTGTCGCGCGTTCCAGCAGAATCGGTTCCTGGAAAATCACGCCCACGCGTCTGCGATAGAGCTGAAGAATCGGTGCGGGCAAAGTGCGGATATTCACTCCATCAACCTCTACTGTTCCACTCTCCGGATCGTCCGCACGAATAAGGAGTCGGACCAGCATCGACTTTCCGCTGCCGCTCTCACCCACAATACAAAGCGCCGCACCCGGATCAATACGCAGGGAAAGATTCGAAAAAAGCGGATTCTTCCCGGACGACTTCGTAACATTTTTCAATGCGATCATGGAGGAGAGTGTATCACGCTTTGAAGGGAATTATGATTTACGAATGAAGAATTATGGGTTTAAAAATTGATCAATTTAAGCCCCTATAGACGTGCATAATGTCTGGTTTTCTTGCCATTCCCCTGCTATGATTTTTGTGTTCTTCGTTTATATATGAGCGCTGTATCCAAGGAGTTATTGCACGTAGAAGAGCCGCTTGATGTCCGCGTGTCGGCAGTCTGTCTGTCGCAAAACATTCTTTTTCTTTTGAAGCACATTCAGCCTTCGCTACGGAGGGTTTTTGTCGATTTTGGTGATGCGCTACAGACGAATTTTGATGCTAAAAAACTTCCATGTTCAGTCCTGATGGAAGATCAAAAGGATGAGAATGAGGTCGTGCTCCATACTGCAATGGCGACTATAGTAAACCGGTTGCCCTGTCTGGAGGGACAGGATGTTGTAAGGGTGAATGAAGCTATTCGTGATGCTCTTTTGCGATTGAACATCAGTGCAGACATTCCGCTTTTTACCGAAACACCGTGGCCACGGCCTATCAGGTCTTTTGCAATCGAAACATCTAAATCGCTGGAGGAGTGGTACGGTGTCAAAAACCAACGTGCTACGACGGCATACACAGAGCGAAGCAGTGCACTCATTGCAGTGCTTACAGAACATGAACGGTCATTGCACTGTTCTCACAGAGAGAAGCCCGTCCACATTTAAAGCGGCTCGCGTTTCGCCATCCCGACTTCCCGCGGATATTTTTTGTCGAGCGGACGGCCTTTCCGGAACACCAGCAACTGCCTCGACCCGAAATCTCCCGGCAGCGTGTAGGTATGTGATGTGACGAGCGGACAGCAGAGCGCTTTCTGTGCGGCTTCGCTTGCTTGCAGTTCATCATCAATATGCAGACTCTTCCAGAGCACTATATACCCGCCGATTTTTGCAAAAGGACTGCAGTATTCCAGCAGCACATTGAGCGGAGCCACAGCGCGTGATGTCACGATATTGAACTGCTCACGGTATTTTTTGTCATGCCCGAGCACTTCCGCACGATCAGCAATACCTTTCATATTTGTGATGCCCGCTTCTTTCGCAATGCGCAAAATGGCTGCGATTTTTTTGCCGATGGAATCGAGACCCGTGCACGTTGCGGTCGGATACAGAATCGCAAGCGGGAGTAAGGGGAAGCCGCCGCCTGTTCCGATGTCGATGAGCGTTGCACCCGATTCGGCCATCACCGCTGAGCAGTTGAGTTCCTGAAAAGCAGCAGAATCCAAAATATTGCCGTACCAGCAGGCTTCTTCCGTTCGAAGCGCGGATAGGTTGATGTTGGCATTTTCGGCCAGGAAAATGCGCATCAGGAGCCGGAGTTTTTCATCAAATGCATCAGGAATTCCCATAGGCTGGAATTATAGCGTCATTTTCAATTTTTAATTATCAATTTTCAATTATACTCGTTTCATGACTCACTCCATCCGCATCGCAGAATTCCTCCTCGACATCGGCGCCGTACGCCTGTCCGTTCATCAGCCGTTCACCTGGACCAGCGGCATCAAGTCGCCTATCTACTGTGACAACCGCATGATCTACAGCCACCCGGAAGCACGCAAAGTGGTGGTCGATGCGCTGGTGAGCCGCGTGAAGAATCTGCACATTCCGCCGGATGTGATTGCCGGCACTGCCACAGCCGCTATCGGTTGGGCTGCTCTTGTAGCCGACCGCATGGATCTGCCGTTTGTGTACGTCCGCTCGAAAGCAAAAGAGCATGGAGCACAGAAGAGAATTGAAGGAGACCTGAAGGACAACCAGCACATTGTCGTCATCGAAGATCTTATTTCTACCGGTGGCAGCTCCGTCTCCACCGCTGATGCCCTGCGCATGGAAGGAAAGGGGATTGTGACCGATGTCGTCTCTATCTTCAGCTACGAACTCAGCGCATCCCACGAAAAAGCGCTCGAAGCCGGACTCCAGTTCCACCCGCTTTCGACAGTCTCCACACTGCTGCAGGTGGCCCTCGATCAGGACAGAATTATTGACGAAGAATCGGAGGAAATAGAGCGCTTCATCCGCGATCCGGAGCATTGGAGGGCTGTTTAAGCGTAAGAATGCGTAAACTGGCCCGTCTAAGCCTATAATGCTTGTTTTACTCATTTCTAAAAATCGATACAGCAAAAAGTCCAATAAAAGGCATCTATAAGCCAATTTGCCTTCTTAAACTTGACTTTTTCCATAAATGAGTATAATTATCATTATGTTCCCGGCAGCTATATGTGTAGTTGCCATCTGAAGGAACATTCGAGAATAACAGGTCATTCAAATCATAGGTTCTGAAATTAAAGGAAATTTCAGACTGATGTTGGATGGTCTTTCAGGATACGCAGGCGCTACTCATTGGCTGAGTGGCGTTCAAGAGACAGTTTTATTTAGGCTCTCCACATCAACTCTGAAATAGTTTTTGAGTGTGATGTGGAATGGGAAACAGAAGGAAAGTTGATCATGTTGAAATTTTCTTTGCAGAAGTCGTGGGAATTCCTGAACTTTTTGAAGAGCTTGGAAGCCGTTGGGCTGATTATGCGAATCAAGAAAGTCACGAAGCGGACTTCGTTTGTTGGCTGCACTGTTGCGTCCACTGGCGAATTCCTCGAGAACCGCGCAATGATGACTGCCGATCCGGTCGGGGCAATTGTTGCTCCCGAATCGGATTATATCGGCGACGCCATGTTGCAGGATCTTGTTCAGAGCACGACAAGCACGACGAACGACGACTACTTTGCGTCTTTCACGACCGAACCCCTCACGAAGAGAGAACAACGTCAGGAAGCGCGCGAACAGCGTCAGGAAGCTCGCGATGACATTCGTGGTGTCGCACGGAAGATGGGCGCTCAACCCGACTTGTCGGGCGTCTCAATCGTTGTGACCCCTGTCGGCGATGGAACGGTGACCGGAACAGAAAACATCTTCCAGATCACCGTCACCAGCAAGCGCAAAGTCTTCGTGTCCGGTGCGCAGCTCGATCTGTCTGATGCCGGCGCGGATGACATCTCGGCGTTCTCGCTGATGGGTCCTGGAGGATTCGTCATCGACACCGATGATCCGAACGGCGAAGGCTCCACAAATTTGACAGGTTCAGGGTACCGATTCAAAGGCACAGCCGTGTTCTACGTTTCGGCCACTGCTGATCCGACTGCCGAAGGCGAGATGGCACGAGTGCGAGTTCCCGAGCTTCAACTGCGACGGAATCGCCACTTCGTCCAATTGAGTGGTTTCGTTGGCAACAATGCGGTCTCTCAGTTCTATGTCGGGATGGGTCATACCAATCCGACAAATCCCACTCTGTCTCTGACGGGCACTACCCTCAACCAGGGTCAGGTGGGATCAGTTACTGTGAACCTTTCGTCCGCAGCGACAACGACGACGAATGTCACGCTCACTGCGGGAACGGGAGTGGTCTTTACCGGCAATAACAGCAACACGATCAACGTGCAGCTGCCTGCAGGCCAAACGACTCTTCAAGTTCCCGTGATGGCTGTTCAGACTGGCAATACCAATACGGTGACAGTGCCTATCACGGCAACGTCGAACATTGGAAACGCCAACACGACTGTGACGGTAAACGGAGCTGTTGCTAACAACGTCTCGCCAGACATTAGCGGTTCTCTCACGCTCGACCAGGGCCAGGTGAACAGCAATACGATTGGTGTGACGTTGTCGGGGCCTCCTACTGGAACTGTGACGGTCACAGTCGCCCCGGAGAATCCGAATGTGATTGCAATTGAAGGTCCAACGTCGTTCACATTCAATGCATCTAACTGGAACGTCAAACAATACGTCACGGTTCGGGCTTTGAATACCGGCGCGCTGATCTCCATTGGCACGAACGTCATTGCGACGCTCAACGGCCAGACGGATTCTGCACCGGTGACTGTCAACGCTGTGCCCCACACGGGTCCCCAGCCGACGACGTTCAACGTCGCCAACTTCATCTCTCTTACGGGCGGATTCGATTTGATTGGTGGGAGCTTTGCTCACACTTTCGCGAATCGTTCGTACGTGACGATGGGGGATTTAAATGGGGATACGAACGTCGAGACGATCTTAAGTACCAGTATCCACACGACAGATGCAAACGGGACCGGAATCGACGCGTTCCAGCCGTATCACTTCGATACGGGTGAACACGGCGAATTCCGGTTAGACGGCTGGACCAACGAGGTTATCGACATTGCGGACAATGTGCAGCTCATCATCCTCCGTGGTGGCCAGGTGTATCACCTGTCACTGGGGAACGGATTAACACTGAACATTCAAAGTAATACGTATATCGTTGATCCGAACGGTGGTGTCCTGCAGCCGTAGAAAAAAGATCAGCCGGCACGGTGCCGGCCAAAAGATTTCAGAACCATGATATAAGAGATTAGATTCTCGAGCCAAAATCCCCCGGCCTGTACACGTTCGTATAGGTGCAGGGGGATTTTCTTATGCCTTTAAAACTGTTCTAAAAATCTGACATCCCCCTCATAAAATCCGCGCAAGTCCGCAACGCCGTATTTGATCATAATCAAACGCTCGACGCCAAAGCCGAACGCAAAGCCACTCCAGACGTTTGGATCGATGCCGACGTTTTTTAATACGTTCGGGTGAATAGCGCCGCAGCCTCCTACTTCCAGCCAGCGGCTTGGTTTCTTTGTATCATGCGTTGTCCAGCGGATATCCAGTTCCAGCGACGGCTCTGTAAACGGGAAGTAACTGGTGCGGAAGCGCAGTTCCAGGTCCGGGGAAATGAGGGCGTGGACGGCTTCGGTCATCACGGCTTTCAGGTTTGCGACCGAAATATCTTTGCCGACCATCAGTCCTTCAAACTGGTGGAACATGGGGGAGTGCGTGGCATCACTGTCCTTGCGGTAGACCTTTCCCGGAGCAATGGCGCGGAAGGGGGGCTTGTGTTCCTTCATGTAGTGAATCTGCACCGGAGAGGTGTGGGTGCGCAGCAGTTTTCCCGGTTCGCCTTTTACCCAGAAGGTCGCCTGCATGTCCATGGCGGCGTGGTCTTTTTCGAAGTTCAGCATGTGGAAGTTTTCCTTTTCCGATTCCACTTCTTTATTCCGCGCGACATCAAAACCCATGCGGCCGAAGACTTCCTCAACTTTGCGGATGAATTCCGGAATCATATGCAAATGTCCCTGCTGCTTTTTCGGGAGACGCAGTGTGACGTCCATTTTGTCTGTATCTGCAAGGCCGCTCAACTGTGCATCGGTAAAAGTGGCACGCTTGTCTGCAATCGCCCCTTCAATCTTCTTCTTCCATTCATTCAATTCCTGTCCTTTCGTCTTTTTTTCTTCGATACTGAGCTCGCCTAATGCCTTCATGGCATCGGTCAAAACACCGCGCTTGCGACCAAGGAGATCAAGTTCGAGGGCATCGAGATCGGCTGCGTTTTTGCAGGCAGTAATCTGCTCAATGAAGCCGTGCCAGTTGGTGGCGGTTTTGGACATGGGAGGAGTATAGGGAAGTTTGTCTCAATGCTGCAACGCCAACTCGATCAGCAAGAACACCACATAAATCAGCACCCCAATCCACCAGTTCAGAATACCAAGCAAATAAAAGAGGATCAGAATGACCGTTGCGAGCGCGAGGAAGACGCCTTGCCGGAGTGAAATTCCCAGAATCTTTCCTTCATCCCACGCATGGACCGGAAACCATTTCCAGAGAACGTAGAGGATGAGCGTCGAGATGGTTGCGATGCTCAGGAAAATACTCAGGAAGAATGCGGGCAGTGCCTGAATGGGAGAGAGTAGTGGGCTCACGCGCAGCAGAATCGCAATCAGCGATGTGATGGAAAGTAATGCCGCGACGATGATGCTGTAGAGGAGAGTGGTCATTCGGCGGGTTCGGTTTGGGGTTCGGGTTTGGTTCCTTTCATCGACGCAAGATGTTCCCCAAGCGCTTTGAAATCATCAAAAAGTGCCTGGCGCAGGCCGGGGTTATGCAGAGCAGCGGCCGGGTGATAAATAGGAAACACAGTGATGGCATCCGATTTCCCTTCCGACTCGCGAATACTGTGTGCTTTGCCGTGCGCCTCCGTAATACTCATTTTCGTAAAAAACTGCGTGAGCGCATGGCGCCCAAGCGGCACAATCACTTTGGGTTTAATGATCGCGATTTCCATCTGCAAAAAAGGGAGACACGCAGCTTTCTCTTCAGGTGTGGGATCGCGGTTTTCGGGTGGTCTAAATTTTACGACGTTGGTGATGTACACATCCTCCCGTTTCAGTCCGATGGTCCCAAGCAGTTCATCAAGCAGTTTTCCTGCCTGACCCACAAACGGAATACCCTGTTCATCTTCTTTTTGACCCGGAGCCTCACCAATAAACAGAATCTCCGCTTTGGGGTTTCCGTGGCCCATCACCGGATTGGCGGTTTTGGTCAGCTCGATTCCCTTCCAGGAAAAAAGCGCGGTGCGGACATCGTCGAGCGTGCGTGGCATGGACGGCAGTGTAGCATGAGAAAATGACGCGTCACTTGAAGATGGCTTGCCATGAGCGAGCCCCTTGCGCAGTAAGGACGAGTCGAATGGTGGAGCTTAGGGGATTTGAACCCCTGACCTCTTCCATGCCATGGAAGCGCTCTAGCCAGCTGAGCTAAAGCCCCGAACCAGAAAACACTTTATGGTGCACCCGGCAGGATTCGAACCTACGACCCTCAGCTCCGCAAGCTGATACTCTATCCAGCTGAGCTACGGGTGCACGAAAAAAGCTCAGGCAGGGTACCAGTCTTGTCTGCCTCATTCAATGGCAAGAACTAAAGCGACGAGAAAAAGTGAATAGGGGCGGTATATTGATGTAAATGAATTATATGTTATTATATAAATATGCAATTAGAATTAATCAGTGAGAATCATGTTCCAGAGACGGAAACCATCCTGACTGACAAGGACAAGGCACTGATTCAAAGCTATAGAGAAAAGTATGAAGGTCTAACACGCGGGCAATTGTCACTCCGGGATCATGGATTGTATTTGAGATTATACCGTAGAAAATTACTTCATTTTGTTCCTTCGAGAGCAGATGCCCGAATCGATGACCCTCTTACAGTATATCAATCCGAGTATTCAGCCCTTACTCGTGATGAGCTGCAGTCTAAACATCCTGAGCTTTACGCTGCCCTTGTGACACAAAAACAAATAACGGCAGTACCCATAAAGCACCCCCGGATTATCAATGATCCTGTTATGTATTATCACATGCTGTATGCAGATATGACCAAGACAGCTTTATCCAAAGAAGATCCATTTCTTTACAAGCAGTTAAAAAAGATGGGGAAATTACATATTGTACCCGTTAAATACAAGACCCCTTTAGAAGTGTATCTGGAAGATTTCGCACATCTTGATCAGACAGAACTCCGTAAATCCCAACCATCCCTGTATCAGCGTCTCTGGAGAAAGGGTTTACTTCATTATGTTCCAAAAAAAGATCTCACCGATTAGCAGGCACTGATTCACGAAACGTTCAGCCAAGAATCAATTGCTCTACGTCTGCAATCGTTTTTTCCAATTCACCATCTTTATTAATCACCTTGTGCGTGCATCCATCTGCAAACGCCAGTTCTTTCTCCATGCTCGCAACTCTGCGCTGTAGTTCATCTGCAGAAATCGGTGCGCGGTTCTGAATGCGCTTTACGAGTTGTTCGGTGTTTTCCGGCAGAATGAAAATCGACTGCAAATGATACGGAGCAGAGTTGCCGGCAAAGAGGGGATTTTTACTGATGCTTTCAAAGCCCTGCACATCCACTTCGCGCACCACCGTTTTTCCTTGTTCAATCATCGGCACGATTTCATCGACCATGGTGCCGTAGTGGCCAACGCCATGCACGACGGCGGTTTCCAGGAATTTGCCGTTTCGTTCCATGTCTGAAAATTCCTCTTCTGTCACAAAGTGATACAGCTCCGTGCCTTCACCATCACGCTGCTGCCGTGTGGTTGCAGAACGCGGAAAATGCAGTTCCGGGTGCGTTGCCCGTAAACGCTTCAGAATGACGCTTTTGCCCACGCCGCTGGGCCCAATCAGGAGAACTAATTTACCCTGAGAATTGCCTGTTTTGGAGCTGTTTGGCGTATCCATAGAGGAATCCTACCTTACCTTTTCCCCTTGTCCAAGATGGATATTTTTGCTATACTAATGGGTTCTGTTCTTTTCACAAAACCGCCCCCTCCGCAGGGAGAAGGAACTGGTTAAAAAGATCCCGATAACTCATAACCCATAACCCGTCCCTCCTCCCTGCCCACGCGGACTGACCGCCGCGCCTCCCTCCCTGTGAGGGAAAACCTACAAACACAAACACATACGCCTACCTCGGCATTGTAGAGGCTAACAAACACAAACATACACGGGACGGTGCGCCCATTACGCATCACCGTGGTAGGGGGTTCTGCAACTGGTCATTGCATAGCACCTTAGGCACACGCGTGCTTAAGAGCTCTATCCCCACTCCTCGTCGCGCTTTCTATAAATGAGAGCCTGTCGAGGAGTGGGGATTTTTTTTATAGTTGTCGTTCTACCGAAAAAACGAGCGCGGAATTGATAATTGATAATGAAAAATTGAAAATGAATTTTTAAAAAAGAAATTCTACACAATTTTCAATTATCAATTTTCCATTTTCAATTAAGATGGGTTTATGCCCAGAGCAAAAATCGCCGTTCTATATGTAGGAGGTTCCATCGGCATGATCCGCAACCAGAAGACCGGTCGCATGGAGACGCTTGAATCGTTGGCCGAAATTCACCGCTTCCTGCCGGAACTCCAGCGCGAAGTGGCGCTGCAGTTTTTTTCGGTCAGTAACATCGGATCATCTGAAGTCACCAGCAATGAATGGATTGAAATTGCAGACCTGATTAAAAAACACTACGACGCTTTTGAGGGATTTGTGATTATCCACGGCACTAACACCATGAGCTATACGGCGGCGGCTCTCTCGTTTGCATTCCAAAATTTGAGCAAGCCGATCATCCTGACTGGTGCGCTCATGCCTATCAACGATCTTGCGAGCGACGGACGCCTGAATCTGATCTTCGCAATCCGCGCTGCCGAACTCGATATTGCGGAAGTCTGTATTGTCCTCGGTCCGACTATTCTCCGCGGCTGCCGCGCTGTGAAAGTCGAACAGTCCATTCTCCAGACCTTTGAAAGTCCGCATTTTCCGTCGCTCGGAAACTTCGGGACCAGTGTGCATCTGGAACCGTGGCGCACGGTGCGGCGCAAGCGGACACTCGAAACGAGCATCGGTTTCGATACAAATGTTCTGTCGCTCACATTGCATCCGGGTATTCCCGCCGCACAGTTCGACGCACTCCTCAGCGCAAAACCGCATGGCATTATTCTCCGCACCTACGGACAGGGAATGGTGTCCGAAGAATTGTTCCCGTGGCTTCGGGAAGTGGCCAAGCAGGGAATTCCCGTCGTGATTGCATCGCAAATGCTGCGCGGGCGCATCGACATGCACCTGTATGAAAAACAATTGTTCCTGGAAGAGATCGGGGTGATTTCCGGAAACGACATGACCTACGAATGTGCAGTGGTGAAACTGATGTGGGCCCTGGCCCGCTCGAAGAATATTGAAAAGATTCGTGCGATCATGGAGAAGAATCTTGCCGGTGAATTAACGGATAAAATCTAAGCCGCGGGAAGTTCGAAGCACGAATAGTCGAATTCCGAATGGAATGTTCAAATATAAATGATCGAATGTTTTAAGCATTTTTAATTCAGTTTTCAAAAATTGCATTCGGAATTCGTGCTAACGATTTTCATCCTCTTCATCCTTCTCTCGTTCATGTTCCTCCATCAGCTTTTTGCCGACAATGGACCCGATGGCACCACCGATGATCAAGCCTGCGATCACGCGCTTGGCAATGTGATTGTCCTTTGCCTTTTTCTTCTTGAAGGGCCACATGCTTGGATTATAGCACAAACAAAATAATACACATATCCCGTACAGACGTCCGAATCGGACGTCTCTACGAGTTCCAATCGATTTCGGGGAATTCCTCCAAATACCTTAAAACAATCTCCTCCAATTCTTCCAATTTCTCTGGCGATCTTGCTTCTATACAAATCGAAATCCTTGGAGATGTATTACTCTGACGAATCCCCACCCACGCGCCGTCGCCGAATTCAATGCGGGCGCCGTCCATGGTTTCCACATCGTGGAGCCCCTGGAAATGCTTCGTGATGCGATCCACCACATGGCCCTTGTGTTCATCGGCAACAGTCGGTCGCCGTTCGGGGGACTGGTAGACTTTCGGGAAGGTCGCAAAGAGAGTGGAGAGAGGCCCCGGCCAGGATTTTAGAATCTTAAGTAACCGCAGGGCTGCGACGAGTGCATCGTCAAAACCAAAATAGTCTTCGCCGCAGAAGAAGTGCCCGGACTGTTCGCCGCCGAGTTTTGCCTTGTGCTCGCGCATCGCGTTTTCCACAAACGAGTGGCCGACTTTGCAGAGGACAGGCTTCCCGCCCCAGGCGCTGATTTCCGTTTTGAGGACGCCGGAGTTGCTCACGGTAAACACCACCGGCGCACCCGGAAAACGCGAGAGGTGATCCTGTGCCAGGAGCAGCAGAATTTCATCGGCCGAGCGGATCATGCCGCGCTCATCTACAAGACCCAGACGGTCGCCATCGCCATCAAACCCAAAACCGATGCGTGCGCCGGTATCCTGTACTGCGCCCTGCAGCTCGCGCAGTGTTTCCCATTTGCTGGGATCGGCAGGGTGGTTTGGAAATGTTCCATCAGGTTCTGTGTAGAGTTCCGTCACGGTCGCACCAACAGCCCGAAGAACATCGCAGTACACGGGACCGGCAACACCGTTCCCACTATCAACCGCAATCGACATTCCCTCACCCACTCCCTTGAAGAGCGTTGAGAGGTGTTTGACGTACGGCGTGATGGCATCAATCTCGAGCGAGGTTCCGGAGCCTTTCAGGAACCGTTTTTCCTCAATGCGCTTGTGTAGCTCCTGCAGGTCCTCACCGGCGAATGCATCGGCATCTGCGGTACAGAGCTTGAGTCCGTTGTCGTGCGCAGGGTTGTGGCTGGCTGTCACCTGAATACCGCCATCAAGGTTTTGCGTGCAGATCGTAAAGTAGTTCACAGGACTTGGCGTCTGGCCGATCAGGAGGACATGGCAGCCGCTTTCGATCAGTCCTTCCACCACCGCCCTCTCAAAATCCGGTCCGTGTGTGCGGGCATCGCGGCCAACTGCGAGTACAGGGTGTTCTTTGCCGGTGCGTTCGCGGACAACACTGCCGAATGCCTGACCAACAAGTCTGCAGGCTTCTTCTGTCATTTGTTCATGGGCGCGGCCACGGATGTCGTAGGCGCGGAAAATGCGGGGGTCGATGGACATGATCCTATCTTAATTGAAAATGGAAAATTGATAATTGAAAATGAGCGGATTTTCTTTCCATCAACCCTTCAAACGTTTTGCCTTTAAATAACCGGTGTTGCGCTGCCTGTACCAAGGCTGAAGATGAGCACGACTGCGGTGTAGCTGAGCAAAATGACTACCAGACCGACCATCGCGCGGATAATTAATCCCTTGGACTTTCCGAATTCCTCATCGTTGCCCAGGTTCACAATCATCCGGATGCCCGCGTAAATAATAATCGCGACTGCAATCAGGCTCAAAAAGACCAGGAGGTTTGAGACAATGCCAGCAACTTCCCTGATGATGGATGTCGGCTGCACGGATGTGGAGCCGGCGCCCAGTGGAGACAGATCGCGGATGCCGAGTGTCAGCTTGATGGCCGGCAGCAAGGAGATCATCAGGATGCCGCTTGCCACGCCGAAAATGGTCTGGCGGACATTGGTCAGTTCCTCTTCTTTACCGAAGCTGCCGATCGCGCGGATGACACTGACGACAATAATGAACGCACCGAGTGCCGCCATGGTGACCAAAAACCAGTTCGCCAGTCCGTAGATGGTACTCTGCAGCGTCGTCTGTCCGCCGCCCATCAGTCCGCCGGCCCCGCCGCCATCGCCGTAGAAACTGACCACGAGCTGCTGGCTGATGCGGATCATGATAATACCCATCAGTGTTGCGCTGATGGTACGCTTTGCGGTGCTGAATTTGTTTTCGTCTTCGCTCACAATCAGACTCAGACCGGCGCGTACAATCAGCAACGTCCCGATCGGCAAAATGATCATCCAGATGACGCTTACAATGCCGTCTGCAATGCCGGGGACGCCGCCGCTCCAGAACGTGCCGCTAAACGACGTCGCCATTCCCGCTCCGACCGACGTAATCACGCCCGTCAGTCCGGCCGCATGTGCGGTGGACGAAGCCAGAAGCAGGCTGCTCAGCCAGTGAAAAAGGGGAATCGTCATCATGAGAAAGCACCGAGATCCTCTCTGTTGAGGTCGATAATAAAGTTCACAATCGTGTAGACGGTCAGAATGACAATAATACAGATGACCGTGCCGAATATGATTTTCTTCGCCTTGTCCTTCAGTCCTTCATCGGTACTGATGACCAGCATGAAGCCCGCCACAATAAAGCTGAGTACCGCAAGTCCGCCAATCAGTACCATCAGGAAGTTCGCAATGCCGATCAACTGGATCGCAATATCCGACGAGCCCGCACCCTCCGGCAGGAAATCCGTCACCACCGCTGTAGCAAGCGTGATGATGGCGACGCCGATGAGCGTGTGGAAGAAGCGCTGCTTCTGCTTTTCGATTTCGCTGTCCTGGCCCTGCAGAATAATCAGGCGCATTCCCTGGTACACCACCACCGCCGTGAGCGCGGTTCCGACCATGATGCGTATAAACGTTTCAATCACGCCGAGTGTGCTTGCCACCTGTCCGGGGTTCACCAGAATTGCGGCGTTATCCACGCCGAAGTTTCCGAACGGCTGGCCGATGGCCCGCACGATCATGGTCGAGAGGGTCACAACCGCACATCCCGTAATACCATACGTGTAGGCACTCTTCACTTCCGAAATAGTGCTTTCGTCCGAACTTTCCATCATCAGGCGGACGCCGTACTGCGCAAACAGAACAATCGCAGCCGCCAGGAACACCGTCTGCGCTCCCACAAAAATCACTGTTTCGCCGTACTGCACAATGCCCAGAATGCCGCCCAGCGAACAAAACAATCCGCCAATAATACAGACATTACTGGCATTGACGCTCGTGTTGACACCAATAATCTGCATCAGCCCTGTTTCCGGCAGGAAAAGAGCGACAAGAGCGGCCAGGAGGGAAGACAGGCGGAGAAGACGCATACTTCAACAATTCAGCATAAATACATCATTTAATTATAGCAGAATCGGCGTTTTGATGCAATTCAGCATTTTGAGGCTTAATCATCGAATCAGGGCATTTATGTGGCCTTTTTACACACAAAAGCCAGTAGAATCCTGGAAGCGGGAAGCCAAAAGCTATAAGCTTTCCGCATGCAACAATTCACCACATCCTCGTCCCGTCCCGTCGTTTTTACCACGTCCATGGAAACACTGGTCTATCTCCTGCTTGCTGTCGCCTTGGGCCTCACGCTGCTTGGCACCCTCATCGGCCTGCAGACACTCGTGTACCTCTCCTCGCCGCTGCTGTTTTTGTGTCTGATAATTGAGCTTGGCATTATTTTTACATCGTCGATGTGGATCTACTCAAAGCCGCTGAATTACATTCTGTTCGTGCTTTTTCCGCTGCTCTCCGGTTTCACGTTTACGCCCTATATTGTCAGTATTCTTGAAGGCTACGTGAACGGCGGATCAATTCTCCTGAATGCCTTTTTGAGCACCACGCTGATGGCTCTGGCCTCTGCCGTCTTTGCAAAAACGACTGCCATCAAACTGTCGGGATTCGGGCAGATGCTGTTTTTTGCAGTGATCGGCCTCGTCATTTTTGGCGTCCTGCAGATCTTTTTCCCGGGCCTGCGGACACCGCAATTTGAAATGCTCCTGTCGGGAATCGGTATTTTTGTGTTTGCCGCATTTACCGCCTACGACATCCAGCGCATCAAGATAATGGGTCGGGCGGGCGGGAGTCCGTTTATGCTGGCTCTTAGCCTCTATTTGGACATCTTTAACCTGTTTTTGTACATCGTCCGGTTCATGCTGGCCATTGCCGGTGACCGCCGCTAGAACGAAGGGCATCAGGAAGCCCAAATTCCCTTAGAAATGCCCTTTACAGGCTGCTTTTGAATCTCTACTCTAGGCCAACATTCCTTTCGAACATGTCTAAGCGTCCTACCCCCAAAAAGCGTCGAGCCAAGCGTGCAACCCGGTTGCAGCATTCACACTATGTCTCCTTGGAGGTCGCCAGACTTCGTGAGCGTCAGAATTCGCCATATAACACCCCTGCAGAGCCCAAGAACGCCGGTGACAAGGCTCTGAAGAGTATCACTCGTATTAAAGCCTGAGTCGGCGCGTAGCGCGCTACGCCTTTACGAGTTTTTCCAATTCGATTATGGCTCGCCGCAGACATCTTTCCCGGATAGCAGTCATGCAGGCATTGTTTGAGCGTGAGACCCGTCCGGAGATTGATACAGAGAAGTCGCTTCTCTTAAACCAGGCGGAACTGGGCGATATCGATATGCCGTTTGCTGAAGAACTTCTGGCAGGTGTGCTGAAGCACCACACAGACCTCTGCCAGGCCATTCAGGACCATGCACCGGGATGGACACTCGAACGCATGGACCCAGTGTCGCGTTGCGTGCTATGCATGGGTGCCTACGAACTGCAGTATGCCAAGGATGCACCGCCTGCAGTCGTCATCAACGAAGCAATCGAAATTGCCAAAGAGTTCGGAACCGATGAATCCGGAAAATTCGTCAACGGTGTTCTGAATGCAATGATTCAGAAATAGCCCTCGGCTTCGCTTGGGCTGACACGTTTCTGGCAAGAAAAGTCGGACCATGACAGTGATGAAAAATCCCATTATACTTTCTCTGTATGACGCAGAATCTTCCCGCACTCGAAAAGACCATCGACTTCCATTTCCGTGATCGCGAACTTTTGGTGCAGGCACTGACCCACAGAAGCGCTGTCCGCGAAAGTAAAAGAAGCGGCCACAACGAGCGTCTGGAATTTTTGGGGGATGCCGTGCTGGAACTTGCTGCAACAGAATATTTGTACCACTTGTCCGAGAAGCCCGAAGGGGAACTCACGAACTGGCGCTCCGCTCTCGTACAGCGCGAACACCTCGCCGCAGTCGCACGGGATATTCAGCTGGGAACGCAACTCCAACTCAGCCGCGGCGAAGAAGCCAGCGGCGGGCGCGAGCGTACATCCACTCTCGCGAATGCTCTGGAAGCGCTTATTGGAGCCATTTATTTGGATAAAGGATTTGAGTCAGCCAAGCAGTTCTGCTTCACGTTCATCCTCCGCAGACTCGAAGGATTGCTTGCAGCGGGCAAAGACCGTGATGAAAAAAGTGTGTTCCAGGAAATGGCCCAGGAAAAACACGGTATCACGCCGCACTACGAAACCGTCAGTGCCGTGGGGCCGGATCACAACAAAGATTTCACGTGCGCAGTGTTCATTGGTGAAGAAAAAGTTGCGGAAGGAAAGGGAAACAGCAAGCAGCGGGCGGAGCAGGCGGCGGCGAAGGCGGGATTGAAGGCGAAGGGGTGGAAGTGATACAGTCTCCCTCCTATGCCCCAAGAAAGAATAACTGATGAGCCTGACGACTATGACGTCGATCCGCTTTTCTTCAGTCCGAGAAGTGTGTGTTATACCCCTGAACGCGATGGATCACTCGAACACTATTTACAAAAACATGATGGAACAACGACTACATCCATGTTTTACGGTGTTGAGCATTTTAATCTCTTACGTGAACAGGAGTGGTTTCTTCCGGGAATGAGCAGCATTCGCCTGATGTGGAATACGGGACGCGATGACGAATACTTTATAGTCGATGAAAACTATCATCTTGTCGGCCAGTCGCACCTGGATGCGCATGCAGGTCGCGAAGGTGTGTTTCGTCCCGAAGATTTACTCACAGCAGATGCACCGCCCTTTGAGGCACATCAACTCAGAGGCCCTGCGTGGAGAAGAATGATGGATCGTTTGATGGATGAAGAGCGTAAGCGTTATGAAGCAGCGCTTGGAGACAGTGATTCTTCAGAGCAGACAGAGCTATAAGCTAAAGGCGGGAATAGTTTTTCTCTTAATTTCGCCTCCGGCGACCGCTGCCGCGCGGGCGTTCCTTTTTGTCCGTGCAACAAAAAGGAACCAAAAAGTGCGGTCCGGGCTGACCGCATCTCCACTGACCCCTTCACCCCCCCGGGCAGCCGGACTCCACCCCACGAACGACGGGCCTTCATTTTCACGAAGTGAAAATGTTCCTGGTGGAACTTCTTTTCTATTTAACCTTCGAAATAGTAATACATAAAAACGTCCCTCTCCCGCGGAGTGCGGTTGGGGCTGGGAGAGGGTGGCTCCGCAGAGTCGGGTGAGGCAAAAAAACAACAACAAAAAATCTCACTAAACCCTGAAACCTAACAAGCCGCAGGGGCTTACTTCATCTTAATCTCAATATCCACACCGCTCGGCAGGGACAGAGACTGAAGGGCTTCAACCGTCTTGAAGGTTGTTTCCGTCAAATCAATCAAGCGGCGGTGCGTGCGCATTTCGTACTGGTCGCGGGCATTCTTGTGGACGAAGGTCGACTTGTTCAGGGTGAATTTGCGGATGTTGGTCGGCAAGGGGATCGGGCCATGGACAATGGCACCGCTGCGCTCAGCCGTGTCGATAATCTTTGCTGCTGCCTCGTCCAGCACACGGTGATCAAACGCGCTCAGACGGATGCGGATACCGGAAATGCCGTCAGCCTTCTTTTTGGAGGGCTTTTCCGCCGGCTCTGCTGCCTTGGAGGCTTTCTTGGGAGAAGCCTTTTTTTCCGTGTCTTTAGGGGTTTTAGCAGTCATAGCCTGGGGGAGAAAGAGCAGAGGTGGTGGATAAAAGGGGCTTTGGAGGGGCGCAAGATAGCGCCCCTCATACCCGATTGCAAGCTTATTTAACGATCTTCGTCACAACACCGGCACCAACAGTGCGGCCTCCTTCGCGGATAGCGAAGCGGGAACCCTCTTCCAAGGCGACTGGAGCACCCAGGGAGACAGTGAATTTGACGTTATCGCCCGGCATCACCATTTCCACGTTGTCCGGAAGGGTCACAGAACCCGTTACGTCCGTTGTGCGGATGTAGAACTGTGGCTTGTATCCCTTGAAGAACGGAGTGTGGCGGCCGCCTTCTTCCTTTGTGAGGATATAGACTTCGGATTCGAAGTCGGTGTGCGGCTTGATGGAACCCGGCTTGGCCAGAACCTGACCGCGCTCGATGTCCTCGCGTTCAATACCACGGAGCAGGAGACCGACGTTATCACCGGCCATTCCGGAATCCAGCAGCTTGTGGAACATTTCAACACCGGTACAAACGGTCTTCTTTGTCTCGCGGATACCGACGATTTCAAGTTCATCGTTGATGTTCACAACACCCTGTTCAATACGGCCTGTAGCCACTGTTCCGCGTCCCTTGATGGAGAACACGTCTTCCACGGACATCAGGAACGGCTTGTCCAGCGCGCGCTGAGGATCCGGGATGTAGGAATCCAGGGTATCGAGCAGCTCCTTGAGCTTGCCGATAGCTTCTGCATCACCTTCGACCGCCTTGAGAGCGGAACCGCGGATGATAGGCGTTTTGTCGCCCGGGAAGCTGTTTTTCGTGAGGAGTTCGCGGACTTCTTCTTCAACCAGTTCGATCAGCTCCGGATCCTTCACCATGTCGCACTTGTTCAGGAAGATGACAATATAAGGAACGTTCACCTGGCGGGCCAACAGAACGTGTTCGCGGGTCTGGGGCATTGGGCCGTCCGCTGCGGAGACCACGAGGATGGCACCGTCCATCTGAGCGGCACCGGTGATCATGTTTTTGACGTAGTCGGCGTGTCCAGGACAGTCGACGTGCGCGTAGTGGCGCTTTTCGGACTCGTATTCGACGTGTGCGGTGTTAATCGTAATACCGCGCTCACGCTCTTCCGGAGCGTTGTCGATCATCGAGTAATCCTTCTTTTCCCCTTCGGGAGAGAAGTTCATAGAGAGCGCTGCAGTCAGTGTGGTCTTTCCATGGTCGACGTGACCGATGGTTCCCACGTTGACGTGCGTCTTATTGCGGTTGAATTTCTTAGCTTCAGCCATACGATAAGGGGAGAATAAAAAGGAAATAGAGATCCAGTTTTCCGGAGCCACTTTGAAGAATGGTCCGTGAAAGCTGGGGTAGTGTAGGGAATACGCGAAAGGCGGTCAACAGGGAATCCGCGGGCAGGGTCTTTAAAAAAGCTCGTTCTGCCTTCTTTTTGAAAAACCCCCTCCCGGTTTGAAAGCGGAAGGGGGGGAAAGGCTGAAAAGAAGCCGTTTTTAGCTCTGATAACTCGTTGATTTCACGACAGTGTCTCCATGCTCGACCCACCAGAACTGTTGTGAGGCACTGACATCGCTATCCACCCAGCGGATGTGGCTTAAGTTGCTGGCCATGCCCTGAAGAGCAGGATTGCTGAAGGAGTCGATGGAAACCTGCAACGCAGACTGCTGGAAGTTAGAGACTTTCGGATTCGTGACGTCCACCTGCAGTGCGAGCGACAGGGAATTGCCGCTGTTGATTCTGGTATCCACGCCGCCGCTTGCAATATCCCAGCAGGCAACCAGGAAGCTGCTCGACCCGGGAACGTAATCCAGAACTGAACAGGATGTTTTCGCGGTAGCATCTGCTCTGTTGAAGACTTTGAAGCCGTTTGCATTGAACTGTACGTTCGGGGCTGTCACGCGGAAGATCACGTCCGTAATAGTCACGCGGTTCAGGCCGTTTGCACTGTTTGTGTTGGCGGCAGTTGTAAAGCGGAACTGTCCGGCTGGCGCAATGCCTGTCGGGATGTTTGTGCCGTCTGCATCCGGGTTGGCGTTTTCAATGCTCACAATCTTGGAAAGGACGGTGTAGTTGCTGGAGCCTACCATCACTTTATTGAGCTCTGCGATATCGGTTCCTATAAAGACTTCTCCTTCCGGCACGCCGTCGTTGTCATTGCTGATAAGATCGCTGGAAGAGAAGACGCCGCGGGCGGTAATGGCGGACGGAACCTGCGGATGGATCATGATGCGGATGAATTCATTGGAGACAGCACCGTTTACATCAGACTTGAGGCGCGGGCGCACCGTGACAATCTTTACCTGACCTTCCGGCACCACAAGCTGCTGTCCCTGCATCTGCGCACAGAACGAACCACCCAGAGCTCCGCAGGCACCGGATGTGGCAACAGCAAACGGAGTGACATCACCCAGTTTGTAGAGTTCCAGGCGATCGATGGATGTAGAAAGCGATCCGGACGAATTGAAGCGCAGCGTCGTTACATCAATATCTTCATTATTTGCACGGAACTGCAGGCGCAGTATTTCATCACCGAGTGCACCACCAAGTAACTGGCGGGACCTAGGCTGCAGATCGCGACTTACAAAGAGATCTCCCTGTTTTGCAATCGTGTACTGATTGGGTGTGGTCGTATGGATGGCAATCTGACAGAGGGCAACACTGCAGCTGTTATTAAAACTGACACCCGAAAGAGGAGAACCATCCTGCGTTTCTGCAGTGATGGGATCCGGGAGGGGGACAATGCCCAGGTTGCTATCGATAGGAGATGATGCGATATCGGCAGTCACTTCCACAACGACGGTCTTATTGCGTGGAACAGTAAACACATTTTTGAATGTCACGACATTGAACTGATCAGCAGAGATATGTTGCTGCTGAATGGAATCAGTAACTAGATCACCGTCTGTATCGAACCACAGTGTGTAGTTCTGTGCGTTAGCAAGCTTCCATCCGTTGAATCCCGTGAATTTCAAAGAAGACAGGAACACATCGCTATCTGCACCGGCGGTCAGAGTGAATCTGGTGAGAGTTACATTCTTCTGATTGCTGACAACGGTATCGCTAAAGCCTACATTCTCGTCTGTCATGGTTAGTGATCCAGCCCTTGCAGCAGATGATACGGAAGAAGTGATGGATGAAGACGACGAACACGGCATTGGCTGTGGGCGGCCATTACAGAAGTATTCGAAAATGAAAGAGGACGTTGATGACGATGCAACCGACAGCGACGATGATGAACAGGGGAGCTGCCTCTCTTTCTCCTTAAGGCACGGATTACTTGCTGATGTCATAGCCGAACTCCGTGAGGATTGCGTAATGACAATAGAAGACGATGATGAACGGCAGAACGCCGGATTCATGGCACAGGGATTGTCGGAGATTCTAGAACTTGCACTACTTGCGGATGTGGATGATTGAACGATGCCGCTTTGTGCAATCACGACGCTGCTGCACACGCCATAATTATTTCCGTGACACAGTTTAAAGGAACGGCCGACGCCAAAGAGACTGTTGAATTGTGTGAGGGGCACAGACACTGGGCCGCTATTTGCACAGAACATATTCATGCTGTGTGCGATTTGATTCGCAGGCGTCAGCATATGCACACACGTAGAGAAGTTTTTTGTATAATTCACAGTCACTGTGGGACCTGTTACCAGAATGGAGCTAAGCGTGATGGTATTTGCTGCCACTGATGATTGACTGGTTGAAGGGGAAACAGGCAGAGGAAGAGGCTTATTTTGATCGTCCTTTTTCTGAGGCGTTGCCTCTGTAACCATTTGAATTGCCATTCCATCAACAATTGTAAAGGAGCCTGTTGGCGGTACGGTCACCACAATGCCATCTCCATCAAGCTGCACTGTTGTGAGTTTTTTCCAGGTCACGCCATCGTAGAGGCCGTCACTCGGTGTATTGCGCTGGTCGACAACAACAGAGACAGGGTCCCGGGTTTTCTTCTCTTCTTTTGTTGTGGCAATTGTATAGGTGACTGCCGGACCGTTGTTCGGGAGAGCTGCCCATGTGGCATAGACGTTATAGGTACCGGGTTTTTTACCCGCAAATTTCCAGACTGCAGTGGATGCGGTTTTTTCACCCTTCGTGTAGGCCATATCCTTTTTGAATGCTGTCGGATAGGGCAGTGACTGAAACGTTCCAGAAAAGCCCGCATCGCCATCATCAATAGCTGTCATTCCTGTAAGAGTCGGAATAGACAGGCTGACCTGTGCGGTAGCGCTGCCGTCCATAAACACATTCGCTGTAACAGCGACCAGAGCGGTCAGTGCCAGCAGGGACGGACGAACGGTATACGTCTTTTTGGAACTCATACAAAACGGGGAAAGGATGAAGGTATTGTCGTTCACTCTACGCTTGTGACATTGGAGAAACTACATGCCAGAGAATCAAAACATTATACAGTGAACATCATCGCATCTCTTGCTACGATTCTTTCATGAAGACCGAGGAACGTATCGACGGCTTTGTGACAGAGATCTGGTCGTGGTACGAACGCCACAAGCGCACGTTGCCGTGGCGCGATCTTGCAATCACCGATGACACCCAGCGCGCCTACATGGTGCTCGTATCGGAAATCATGCTGCAGCAGACACAAGTGCCGCGCGTCATCATCATCTTCAAAAGATTTCTCACGCAGTTTCCCACCATCTCTGACCTCGCTCGTGCATCCAATAAGGAAGTGATTCTCGCGTGGAAAGGAATGGGCTACAACTCCCGGGCTTTACGCCTTCGCGATGCAGCCAAGATCATTGTCGATGAATATCAGGGGGTATTCCCCAAAGACATGGATCAGCTGCTCTCCATAAAAGGAATCGGCCCGTACACGGCGGCTGCTGTCCGCAACTTCGCGTTCAATCTGCCGACGCCGTGTATTGATACGAATATCCGCCGCATTTTGCAGCGCACTTTTCTTGGTCCGGATACGGGAGATCAGCGATCTGTGATCAGGGATCGGGAGCTTCTCAGGATCGCTGATGCTGTCTTGAAGCGGGCAATTGCCTCACCCTTCGATTCCTCTCAGGGTAAACCCCCAACCCCTCTCCAAGCCGACCAACGTGACGTCTCCGGAGAGGGGAGGAGTTTTAATGCTGCAAATTGGCATGCTGCTCTGATGGACTTCGGTTCGCTCGTGCAGACAAAAACAAAACCAAAATGGGATGTTTGTCCTCTGACAGAAAAAGGCATCATGAAAGTAACACCAAAGAATTTTCCTGAAAGCCGAAAGCCGAAAGCTGAAAGCTCAAAAGAACCCGGCCGCATGATGGGCTCAAAGTATATTCCGAACCGTATTTTCCGGGGACGTATTGTTGATGCGTTGCGCGAACATCACGAGGGTCTGACCATCGACGAGATTGGCTCACACATTTGCATCGACTGGTCTGATGAATATCATGCCTGGCTGACAGGATTGCTTTCCGGACTCACGCGCGACGGCATGGTGCGGGCAAATGGTCCGCGGTATGTCCTTGGGAACTGATGGTTATTGCAGCTCCGGATTCACGCAGTAGAGCGACGCGAAGTTGCCGCAGGTCTGGTTGCCGGACTGGAACCACTCGCCGCCGCGACCGTTAATAAGGCCGATGGCGCCTGTGTGCTGGGTATAATTCGATGACCAGCCGTTGCAGGTATTCGTCGTCACTTTTCCCGTCGGATCGCGGCCGGTCCAGGCATAGCCGTAGGCTTCGAAGCCAAGAGCAGTCGTAATCTTTGCGGGCAATTCCCGGCGCTGTAGATTCCAGAGATCATCCTCTGTCGCCGCCAGGAGTTCGTTTTTCATATTATACAGCGGGAACTTTGCCGCGCGGGGATTTGAGAGCAGGGATTTCCAGACATTCGTATTCGGCGCACTGAGGCCCGCGTCCTGCGCTGCAAGGTTGCAGAGGAGATCTGCGCGTGCGGTCCATGCGAGATTTTTGGGAACACGGGGATCACCGGTGTTTAAGTTTCCACCCATGGACACATTCGTGACGAACAGGCCGTAACTGTCTTTCGTGGAGAAGACATGGGGAGGCGGATCAATGGTGACCGGATCGAGTATTTTTCTGTAAACGATATTGTTTGTGACAGAGGTCTTGGTGTTCACACGCTGCGTCACATAAAGCTCGGGCGTGTAGGTTTTGTTGTACTGCAGATCGGTTGCCAGGTAGGTTGTGCCGGCATTGGGCTGGCCCCGTTCCGGACTGTAGGAAGTTGCACTGTTGAAACGGATGAAGACCATCTGCGTACTTTCATCATTCATCCCCGACAGTGTAACAATAGCGCGTCCGACTACGGTGCCGTTCACACCCGGTTCCGTCTGGAACGAAAAGTTTTCCAATGAGACGATGTTATCGCTGCAGTCTTTCCCGCTGTACATGCCGCCGCCGGTACACGTCTGGGTAATCTCTCCCGACGCCGGAGTGGATGCAGCGGATGATGCAGACGTAGCACAAGCGACTCTCGTCGTTGCCTGCGCCAGATTATTCGATCCGTTCTTGTCGGCATCTGTCGTGAAGGCGGTCATCCGCTGAACAATGTTCGTATTGCAGACTGCAGACTGTGGGACCAGGAAACGGAGTGTTGCCGTTTGGGCATCATTTGCATCCATCCTGCCGAAATCACAGCGCAGGCGCGGCGGGTTGAAGGCGGTCGAGAGTTTGCAGCGGCTGTCGGAATCCGCAGACAGATAGTCGATTCCCTGCGCAACCTGATCGAGCGTATTTACAAACGATGCAGTCGTCCCTTTGTTTTCGAGAGTAACAGCAAGAGTCAGCACTGCGCCGGGGGCGACAGTCTCCGGTCCGCTGAGCGTCGTTACTGCATCCACCGATGCTGTCACCAACCGCGGGGTTCTCAGTTCTACTTCTGGACTCGATCCCTGCGTATCGCCTCCAGCTGCGGACGGTACAATGTAGATGCGGCAGTTGTAGATGGTGTCGGGCTTCAGATTCAGGACATCCATCGACCGGTTCTTTGTATAGCCTGCGGAATCCTCCAGGCCGGTATAGGGGCTGCAGCTGGCGAAGAAATATTCATTCGCTTCCGGTGCGCGCGAAGCGGTCAGTGTTGCTGATGTCGCATTGACGCGCGAGACCGTTGCGGAGAGCGGTTTCATCTGTCCGGCATACGTGACCGCCGTGCTGAAGACAGGACCGCAGCTGCTTAAACCGCCCGGCTCTTCCGTACTCGCGGGGCAAGAGAAGAAGTCGAGACGGTACTGTCCCGCTCCGCCGTGAATTTCGAACTTGTTCTGCAGTCCGGTTATTACAATGGTATTGCCGACCTCTTCTTCCGCATCGATGTAGCCGACAATGCCCTCGTTCTTGTAAATATTCACTTTGAGCGAGCTCGGCACGCCCGGATCTTCCGAGAGCCGGACAGTCGCCGTGTCATTGTTATTGCTGAACGTCACATCGGAAATACCGGTATCCCAGGGGGACGCCGTACCACCGGTACCGTTGTTCTGGCAAGGCAGCGGCAGCGTTGCGTACACGGAGTTATTCGAATAATCCTGTTCGTACACGCTCGCGGGAGCCGCTTGTACCAGAACCGCCGTACGCGGAGAGGCGATCGGACAGAGGGCGTCCGTTTCCATCACGACCGTATACGACAGTTCGCTGTTTGCAGGAATGGTCAGATAGTTGGTTGCGGGGCAATCGAACATGCGGCCGCTAAGCATATTCACAATCATGCACGACGCACCGTTGATGGTGACGTTCTTCCAGGATGCATCCAGATTCACCATCACAATCGTATTGGTTGCGGGGGTCGGGCCGGTATTTTTAAGCGTGACCGGCAGGGACACCGTGCGGCAATCCGCAGAGACACACTGTGCATTTCCCGTGGTAATTGAGAAGCGGTCGAGCGGACCGGTCTGCACCGGTGCTGCGTGGCAGAGCTGCATGGACGGATTTCTGGTGATGGTTTTTTCGAGTCCGTTTTCCAGATACGTGAATGTTATTTTGTAAGCCGACTGTCCGCAGGTAGCGCTATCGGTAATGATAAAAGGAAGTTTGTAGATAGCGCCCTTGTTCGTTCCTCTGTCGATACCGCTGCATTCGAATACTGTTCCCTCGGTATCGCAGGTTCCCACATTCAGTTCATTCCTCGGTTCCAGCAGAATGAAACCTTCCGGCATCTCCACACGGAGCACGCCGCCGCTGAAGGCAGTGCCAAGCGCGGCAACCTGCACCTGCATCGTCTGTTCCACATTTTTATCAAGATAGGTCTTGGTTGTTGCAATACTTGCAGTCATCGCTACCGATGCATCGGTCGTACTGCCGGTGCATCCCTGCACATTGATAGTATTGGAATCGGCACGGAGGCTGCCCGCGGTTGCGGAGGCCTTCAGCGGAATCACACTGCAGGGGAGAGTTGCAAGAGTTTTGACGGGAAGCGTAAGCGTGAGACTGAGCTGCGGCTGCAGGACCAGATTCACACAGGACATTCCCGATGCATTCGCCGTACAGTTGGGCATGGTGCTCTGGGCTTCCGTTGAAATGCCCGTCGGGAACGGGAAGGTGAAACTCAGATCCTGAAAACTGGTGGTCGTCGTCGTGTTTTTCAGCACCAGCGTATACGTTGCCGACATGTTCTTCTGCAAACCGTTCGGACCGCTCAGAGAGAGTGTCAGAGGAAAAGCCAGTGAAGACGATGCCTTGGAGGATGCCTTTGAAGACGTGCTCGATGCTTTCGAAGATGCCACAGATGCCCTCGACGATTGCGATGATGCACAGGCGGCGGGATTGATCTGGCAGAGACTTTCAAAAGACATCACGGATGATGCAATCATCTGCGACGCGGCAGATGACGCCTGTCCTGCAGATGAAGCCGTCGCACACTGTACCGTCCATCCGGCAAAGTTGGAGTCCACGTTCGGCAGATCGTTCATATTCTGCAGATGTCCTCTTGCGGTCACGCGGGTCTGCTGCAAAGTATTGCACTGGGCGCTTTGCAGAATCACAAAGGGGAAGCTGAAATTCAGCGCTTCGTTCGGGGCCATCACGAAATTCTGGCAGCTCACTTCGTTGCCCATTCCGCTGCAGTTTCCCGAAGTGCCGCCAACCGGTATGGCGTAGCCGTCGGGCATCGTGAGTGAGAAGCCCACTTCATCCAGCGGATGGTCGCCGGTATTGCGGAGAACAAAACGCACGAACATCACTTTACCGCGCTGCAGGTCACCCATCGGGTTTTCCAGAGTGACAGTGAGTGGGTTCTCTATTGGCTGAACCGGTGTGTCTTCTTCAGTCTCCTGCTGTCCCTCCCCTGATCCTTCCTCTTGCCCCGCGGGATTCTCTGACGGTTCTGCAATCGGCTGCACCATGGTTTTTGGCAGACTCAATCCTTCGTTGCAGCGGAAGAACACTTCCTGATTCGCGCGGACCATGTAGAGCTTGCCGCGCTCGAACACAGTGAGCGTGTTGTCAGATCTTCCGACCGCGAAGCGTTTTGCTGCATCAGTCGCTGCTGTGGCTGTATATTCCTCAATCGTCAAAGAGAGTCCGTTGCGGTTTTGCAGGGACGGATCCAGCAGCGGGAAGGTAAGGCCACCAGTCGGTTTTATCAGACAAAAGAAGATCGTGTTTCTGTTTGCCTGAATCGTGAATCCTTCTTCAGCCTGCGCCGCGCTGGTAAAGACGTTGGTAAGTTGCGCCTGGAGAGCGGTGCGGGCACCGAAGGCGATCACACCGAGTCCGGTCACTAAAGCAATGAGCGCGAGTGTCCGGTGGGAAGGCTGGAAGGACATAGGATGCAGAGGGATAAAATCTCTTTATTATACCGTAAAAGGTACTTTTACGCAATTTAAGAGGCAAGGTCGCCCCCTACTATACCCTCGGTTTTCCTGCGATGCATCCGCA
This sequence comes from uncultured Candidatus Peribacteria bacterium, assembly GCA_964533375.1. Taxonomy (GTDB): domain Bacteria; phylum Patescibacteriota; class Gracilibacteria; order Peribacterales; family Peribacteraceae; genus CALREJ01. The sequence continues at coordinate 780,695 of CAZHLW010000001.1, read as the reverse complement.
TGCAGATTCCTGCTATACAGAATTATTTTCTTTGTCCTGACAGCATGATTCTCTTACTGAACAGGAGCGGTGCCGCAGGAAGCAGGCAGTGTGACAACCGGTCTGTCGTTCGGATAATTTAGTCCGTCTACTGTTTGCGGACTGAAGGAAAGTGTCACAGTTTTGGCGCTTTCCGGGAGCGGACACGCTGCAGTAGTCTCCAGTATCATGCCCACACCAAGTGCTGTCGGGTCGCTGCCCGGGGAATACACGGCGGGACAATCGAAGATCGTCATTCCGTCGTTATGGTAATAGGACTTGTTCACAGTGCAGGGACGGCCCTTCAGACTGACCGCCGTCCAGACAGGATTGACGGTGGCGCTGACATGGATCTGATAATTGAACGATGCGATTCCTTTTGTGTAGAGCGTGACCGGCACGAGAACCTTGCGGCAATCTGCTGTCAGACAGCTCGCATCCGTCATACCGGTAATGCCGACGCCAATCGACATGTCATTGGCGATATTCGACGGTGTAAGCGTCACAGGCGTTGTTCCCGGGGGAATCAGTCTGCTGGTCGGACCGGTAATACTCATGTGGCGCCACAGCTGCTGCGTGGCCGGAGCATTCGTGATCACCACTTCGCTCGGTGTGGCACCCTGTTTGTAGGTGGTTGCAGTGTCTGCGTGATCCAGTTGTTTGATCTGCACATTGGACTGCATGCCTGTTGCACAGATGAGACTGCTGGTGCAGGCGGTAAAGCCGCTTGGACCAAGTGATCCCACGGAGAACGGATAAATATTATATATGTCCTGAATAATGCTATGCGGATTCAGGCGCAGTGCGACGCTGAACGGTGCGCTGATGGTAGCGCCGCCTTCCAGTGTATTCATGACCGGGCGTACGCCGATATATCTGCTTTTTCCTGCAGGGATAACAAAGGCGCCGCGCGGCAGTTGTGCGCAGAGGACGGAACCTTTGTAATACGAGTTATTGAAAGACTCAATACAGGTATCCACCGTTGCGGTTGCAAGAACGTCCTGTGTGCCCTGCTCAACAATCTCCAGTTTTTTCACCATGCCCGCAGAGGCGAGCGGAATGGCAAACTGGATCTGTTCCAGAGACATATCTTCCAGGCGCGCATCCAGAATCAGGTTCAGCGCACTGACACCCGTCTGTCCGGGTTTGAGTTGCTGGGGCTGCGGATAGTTTCCGGTGTCCTGACGCACAAAGAGTGTGCCGCTTCTGTAGACTGTGATAGTCGGATAATTTTTATCCAGAGCTGTCAGGCCGATGCCGCAGAAGGCTGCGCAGGGCGTATTGATTTTAATGCCATGGAGAGCCGTACCCTGTACCGATGCGGTTGCCAGCGGGTAATTCACCGGATCGGCAATGGTTGGGGCAATGGCGGAGAACCGTGTCTTGAATCCCGTCAGATACGATACATCCGGCTGGATATCCGCATGTATTTCGAAGATGGCAGTTGCACCTGCTGCAATATGCGCTGTGTCCCCACTCAGGGCTACCGTGCTCTTATATCCGGCGGTTGTCATGGTGCCGGCCAACGTCTCCGCTGTTCCGTCATTATCCATATCGCGCCACAGCGTGAAGGCCACCGTCAGGCTGCTGTCGAGAACCGTATCGAATGCGAATGTCTGCACATCTACGTCATCCGTGACTGCAGCTGCTTCAAAACGCAGAGTTGCGATATTTTTCTGCCCGCTGAAGGCCGTAACATCCGGAAGAGGCAAAACGCTCAGCAGCAGCTTTCCTGCCTGTGTTTCCTTTACCGTGAAACAGTCGCTGGTGCAGAGGTCGGCATCGGACCGGTTGCCGTCATCACATTCCTCGGTTCCTTCTTTCTTCAGATTTCCGCAGACCGGAACGGGAGAAGCGTTTACTATACAGGCGTTGGTGCAGGCATCGGTGTTGTTCAGGTTGGCATCATCGCACTCTTCACCCCTTTCCACTTTTTTGTTCCCACAGACGGCAGCCGGCTGACTGCTGACTGTACAGGTATTTCTGCAGACATCTCCGGAGCACACCAATCCGCAGGAACTGGAGGATGAGCTCTTGGTGGGACAGATAACGGTGCCGCAGGTGGGACATCCGTGGGAAAGACTGTTCAGTTTAAAGAGCGTACATCCCGGAGGAATGGTCTGTTCGACACATGTCAAAGAAGGACAGGTCAGTCCGCTGATATCTGTTTGTACCGCTGTTTCAGACGAGGGTGCGCCATAAAAAGTCACAGAGCTCGAAGATGCCGCGACTGTCTCCGGACACACCACATTGCCGCAATCGCTGCAGCCGTCCGCTGTCACCTGATGCATCAGAATACATCCCGCAGGAACTGTTTTTTCCGCGCAAATAACATTCGGACAGACAAAAGGACTGCTCGTACCCTGGCTCGATGCCACCGTTGCTGCAGATGATTGCGGGACAGGCATTTTGAAAAACGTGACAGACGAGCGTGAAGACGACTGCGCGGCTGCTGCGTGACTGACTGCCAGGCCAAGTCCTTCATTGCACCGGAAAATCAGATCCGTGTTCGTCCGGACAATATAGAGCTTGTTGCGCTGGAACACGCTCAGTTCTTTTCTCGATCCCATCGATTCATACACATTCGCCTGCGGATTTTTGGTGAGCCCTGTGTATTCGCTCACCGTAAAACGGATAGACGTGACAGACTTGAGCGAATCATTCAGCAGAGGAAAAGTGTCCGGCGCTCCTGTTTTCTTTCCGCAAAAAAAGATCAGATCTTTACCCGGCGTCAGCGTCATGCCTTTTTCTGCATCCATCGAACTCATGAAGAGAACCTCTGCCCGCAGGAAGTACGGTTGCCTCATCAGGAAGAGTGTCAGGAATCCGAGCGCTGCGGCAATGAGAATTCCTGTCCGGGATGGATGTGTGTTGAACATGCGGGAAGGAGAAAGAATCAGATAATTGTAGCAGAAATCGCATTTTCCCGCAATTCAGGTCATAAAAAGAGGCGCCCGGCGGCGCCTCTCCTAAAACAATGTAAACCTGTCTTATTTAGCCGTTTCCTCAATTCTGCGCTCACGGATCACATTTACCTTGATGACTCCCGGATACGTCAATTCATTTTCAATTTTCTTCGCGATGTCCTTCGCCAGGCGCTCTTGTGTGAGGTCATCAATACGGTTGGTATCCACAAACACGCGGATTTCGCGGCCTGCGGAGAGCGCAAACGCGCGGCTCACACCTTCGAAGGTCTTGGCCACTTCTTCCAGTTCGCGCAGTCTCTTGAAGTAATCCTCAATCGATTCGCGGCGGGCACCGGGGCGGGCGCCGGAAATGGCATCAGCAGCCGCAACCACGAACGCTTCGGGGCTCTGCATCGGGATATCTTCGTGATGAGCCGCCACACAGTGAATGACTTCCGGGCGGATCTTGTAGCGCTTACAGATTTCCACACCAATCTCCACGTGCGTGCCGGTCACTTCATGATCGAGCGCTTTGCCGATGTCATGCAGCAGACAGCCTTCCACCACAATCTGCGGGTTTGCGCCGATCTCCTCCGCCATCATGCGGCCGATTCCAGCCATTTCCACGGAGTGCTTGAGCACGTTTTGTCCGTAACTGGTGCGGAAACGCAGGCGACCGATAATTTTCAGAAGATCCTGCGGCCAGCCGACAATGCCGAGTTCCTCCACCGCGCGCTTTCCGAATTCCAGCATCATCTTTCCGACTTCCTCTTTCTGCTTCTGGACAATTTCTTCAATGCGTGCGGGCTGGATGCGGCCGTCCTTCACCAGTTTTTCCATCGAGAGCTTGGCTACATAGCGTCGTGCGAGGTCGTAACCGGAAATGACGATCACGCCGGGCGTGTCATCAATAATCACATCCACGCCGGTTGCCATTTCAAACGCATTGATGTTGCGGCCTTCCTTTCCGATAATCTTTCCTTTCACGTCATCGCTCGGGAGCTGCACGACTGTCGCCGTTGATTCCGTCGCGACTTCAGACGCATAGCGCTGCATTGCCTGGGCCAGCAGATCCTTCGCTTTTTCCTCAGCTTCTTCTTCCATCTGTTCGCGCTTGAGCTTGATCTGCTCTGCAAAGAATCCGGAGAACTCTTCTTCCAGTTCGGTTTTGAGTGCATCTTTTGCCTCAGCTTCCGTCAGCTTTGCGACTTTCTCCAGTCCTTCGCGGTGCTGCTGCTGGGCGTCTTTCAGTTCCGTCTTCAGGCCCGCGACCTCTTCTTCCTCTTTCTTGAGGTTCTCGCGCTGGCGTTCGACTTCTTTCACTTTGCTATCGAGCCCTTTTTCCTTTTCCTCCAAACGCGCCTGGTCCTTTTCCAGCTTTGTCTGGAATTCATTGGCATTCAAACGTGCTTCGCTGATGATTTCCTTGGCAGAGGCCTTGGCTTCCGCTTCGGCAGCTTTAATTTGGGAGCGCGCGTCGCTCAACTGAATCTTCACCTGCGTGAGTTCATTTTCGTACTGCTGGATTTCCGACTGCAGTCCGCGCGAAATTGCTTTACCTTTACTAAACCAGAACCATCCGGCCAGAAGTCCGAGAAACAGACCTGCGAGCAGGCCCAGAAAGACGATTGTGTAATCCATGGGAAGGGTGGGGAGTGACAAGTAAGACACTCCGGCGAAGACGTAGAGACTGACTGATAAGCGCTATGGCGTACACTATCGCCACGGCGACAATCGAGAGAATCCAGAGGAGGGAGGCGCTGGTAATCATAAGGATGTGAGCGTTCCGGCATCAATCGCGGAGTCGGTGCGAGTATACCCCCACTTTTTCAAATTGCGAATGAGGCGGAAAGCAGCTCTCAGATTCAATTTTTTTGTAGAGAGAGCCAAAAAGTCTTGCAAACAGTTCTACACTATGTCGCTCTGGATACCGTTGTTCTTCGAAGGCGTAGAACAGCCGATTCTGGCAAACAGAGGCGCTTCTCTCCCCCTTCTGTCTGACTATCGGTGATCACGCTTCTCGTCTGATGTTCAGAACATGATGAGATGAGAGCATGCATTCCCCACGACCTCGCCTGTGTTCCCTCTGCTTTTTGATCTCTTTTTGTATTCATATTTTCTGTCCACAGATAGCCATCGCCAATGAAAATACCACAGAAACAGGATCACTTCTTAACCCTAACCTTAACCCTTCTTCATCCTCGGAATCCTCTGCATCATCGGCCACTACCGTCGCCCCGGCTCAAGTCTCTCTTTCAGAAGTCATGTGGATGGGCTCCGACATCAGCACTGCCGATGAATGGGTGGAGATTGCAGGGTTTGCAGCAGGCATATCAATGCCCCGTTCATTGAGCGGCTGGACGTTAACGGTACTCAAAGGAACAGAAGAAGCAGTTATCACGCGCTTTTCAGCATCGACGATGCTTACGGCAGGACAAACCCTGATTATCGCGAATTACACGAAAGATGCCTCCCGTCTGGCTCTTGATCCTTTTGCAACGTCTACAGCTATGAGCTTGCCGAATACCAAGCTTCTCCTGCGTCTGCGCGACAGCCAGGGAGTCATCGTCGATGAAGTGGATGATGGCGTGGGCAACCCCTTTGCCGGAGGCAATCCGTCTGGGAGTGGACCGAAAGCGAGTATGGAACGGATCAATCTTGATCAGCCAGGAAATGTGTCTTCAAACTGGCGAAGCGCAACACTCAGTAGTGGATTTGATTCAGGATTGCCTATTTTCGGAACACCAGGATCTTTTCCTCAGGTTACATCTTCGATTTCTTCATCACCCAATTCTTCATCAACTTTGTCAGTAGCAAGCTCTTTCCAATCAGCTGAATCCTCCTCATTTTCATCAGTTTCCTCTTCAAATTTTAGTACATCATCAATTCAGGAAAAGCCCTTAATTATGGTAAAAATACATGAACTACTTTCTAATCCAATAGGGTCGGATGATGCCGAGTGGATCGAGGTACAAAATGAGGGCGTTGATCCGGTGAATTTATCCGGCATGACTATCAAAGTGGGCACTGCCCTGCATCGCATTAAGGCATCTGCGTCAGGTCTGATCGTTGCAGGAGGGGGATTCGTGATCGTTCCAAAAATAATCGGAGGATTTACTCTTACCAATAACGGAGCGACGGTGCAGCTGCTTTCGGGGTCGACCATCGTCGATACCTTCATCTATCCACTGATGCCGGAGGGGGTGAGTGCCGGGCGGATGGGAGATCAGGGATCTGTGATTGGAGATCAGGGGATTATCCCTTTTTGTATTCCTACTCCTGGTCGCATCAACGAAATAATTCCTCCCGACCCCCAGATTGTTATCCAGTCTGGGAACCCTTATGGCCAGACTCCGGTCAGCCTGAACCTCAGCGTTTCAGCGGGGAGCGGGACCCTCACCGGAGGGACATGCCACTTTGATTTTGGTGACAGCTTTACGAGTGATAGTTGCAATCCCGCATCCCATAGTATGAAGATAATCGGCGATTATAGTATCCAAATGAGCTTTACAGATTACTGTGGTACTACAGTAATACGATCAATCCAAGGATCGGTTTCTGCAAAACCCTTCAGTGTGCGCAGTAAAAATATCCCGTCGAAAGGCGGGGTGGCACCCGTCTGCACACCGTCCGTATTCTCGGGTGTGAGCATTACAGAACTTCTCCCAAATCCGACTGGTGACGAGGCAGGAGGTGAGTGGGTCGAGCTTCGCAATGACACCGACAACAGGGTCTCCCTCTGCGGCTGGTCACTCGATGACGGGCCCGGCGGCAGTCATCCTTTCCCTCTCACAGACTTTGAACTGCCGGCGAAGACGCTCTTGGCCCTCCCACGTAGCCAGACAAAAATTGCCTTCAACAATGATCACGATATGGCACGCCTCATCGCGCCCCTGCAGCAAGGTGGAACAGGAGCCTACCACACTGTGCTCTTCAATAGTGCTCCTGATGATCAATCTTATGCAGTGGATGGGAGCGGCAGCTGGATCTGGACACCGTATACAACACCTGGAGATCCGAATCGTTTCCAGGAAGCAGCGAGTCTTTTTAAGGTATCACCTCTCTCGATCAGCGCAGCATTCCCGAATCCCGATGGCCCCGATACCTGGGATGAATGGATTGAAATCACCAATTCTGCTGCGTGGCCTATCTGGCTGAATGGGTGGGTTATTCGCAATAGCCAAGGCAAAGAGCTTGATTTAACAGGCACAGTGCTCGCCAAACTCCAGACAAAACGCATCTACCTCTCACGCCTGAAGTATGTTCTTGGCAATGAGCACGAGACCCTCTCTTTGGTCGATCCGGATAATGTCATCCGCGCTATTCTTCCGTGGACCAATGCAAAGGAAGAAGTAACGCAACGGCCGTACAAGTCACCCTTTCAAAAGCAGACAGTGCTTGTACGACAGGTCATCACGCCTGGTGAGTACGTGGTCCAACTGGATGATGACGCGACACATCTGGCCCGTGTCCGTTTAAAAGGAATTCGTTTTCCAGATGATGCATCGACTGATCAATCAACGCTAATAAATAAATCAAAATATTTTATAAGAGCCCTACTATTAAACAAAAAAATTGATCTACAAATTGATACAAATTTGAAGGAAAAAGACGGGACATTCCTAGCATCGGCATTCGTTGATGACATGGATCTGCAGCGTGAATTGCTGATCAACGGCTATGCAGCAGTTGATCACTATCAGCAGGATGGACTCTATGGAGAATACGTCGTCTATGAGTCGATGGCACGAACCGTCAAACAAGGACTATGGCATTCAGAAGAGATTGCTGTCGCTATGGATACTTTGAAAGAAGATGCTCAAAATTTTGTTACTATGAAAGCAAAAGGATTGAATATAAAATTTGATCAAAAAGAGACATATATAGCATCCGGAACGCTGCTTTCTATTAAGCCAAATAAGCCTGCACTACTTTTCGTGTCCCTGAATGGAGCCGCATTTACGCCGTGGAGCGGAGGAATTCTAGTGGCATCCAATCAGACAATCAGAGCCTATGCGGAAGTGGATTTCTTGGAACACGGCAGTATTCGCAGTCCTGTCATCGAGCAAACGTACCTAGTCGATACCGATGCACCAAAACGAGCGGTACGCATCAGCGAAGTGTATCCATCTCCCCAGAGCGGAGAGACGGAGTGGATTGAGCTGGAAAACAGGACGGATACGATAATCAGCCTTGGCGGCTGGCTTCTGGATGATGCAGAAAACAAAGGCAGCAGGCCCTGGATGATCCCAATGGAAGTTGCGCTGCCGCCTTTCGGCCGCAGGCTTTTTCCTGCAGATGTCACACATCTAAGCCTGAGCAATAGCGGTGATGAAGTGCGTTTGTTGTATCCTTCAGAGCAATTGGCAGACTCAGTGCTCTTCAAGTCAGTCAAAAAGGGGAGATCAATAGCATGGAACCCGGTCACATCCTCGTTCTGTCCTACTGATTCGGTGACTCCTTTAGAATCGAATACATGTTTTATACAGAATAAAAAAAGTACTCAGAAAAAATCAAACAAGAAAGGGATAAATAAGAATAAAAATAATAAAAAGATTATGCCAGCCCTTATCGCCGAATCAAAAAGAGACACATCATTATATGACTCTTTACTGGGGCATCTGTCGGGCAAAGTTGCAGATGGAAAAACAGGGACTATTTTCGGAGGACGCGATGTGATTGTTTTTCTTATCCTGACAGCTCTTACCATCGGCCTGTTTCTATGGTTTAAAAAGAAATAATAGAAAAAAGCAGGGAAAAATTGACTCATCTGTAATAGGTACTAGAATCACCTACTTTCTTCTTTTCTGCTATGGTTGACGATCCACAAAGTGCTCCGGCTACTGAGCCGCAGCCTGTTACCCCTCCGGAAGGAGCTGGTCCCGCCAAGAATATCAGTGATGCGTCTGCTTCTTTTACAGATCAGTTTCATGAAGTAATGCGGCATATAGAGCAATTGAAGCTGCGCGATGCGAAACTAAAAATACTTATGGGTATGATGAATAAGACGCGCGAGCGCTTTCATGAGATTCTACGGAAGTCCGGCAAACCTGAAGAGGAAGTTGCAGGCATAAAAGCAGAAAATTTGCTCTTTGATGGCGGAATATTGCTGAAAACGAAATTTGCAGAGTCGAGAAATTACATTAGAACTTCAAAGCAGCGATTGCAGCAAATTTCGGAGACAACAGATCCTCAAACGGATTTTGAAATGCGGAAAATGATTGTGAGTGTGCTGCAGGAGAATCCCTACGGAGCCTACATTCTCCAGCATTTTAGTGATGAGCTGCATGCATTGCTGGATGCGCCCTACAACGAAACTGCTCAGAAAAATTTCGAAGAGAAGGTCATTGCAAAATATAAAGCAGATGGAAATATCCCTCCTGCCGATAAAGATGTTGCGGATGTTGCCTTTATGTCTTTGATGCATTCGCTGAAAGATGTAGAAAACCTGAAAGGCAACTCACACCTTTCCGCCGCATCAATCGATGGAATGCTGGGCTCCGTCCTGGAGGAAGAATCCATGCAAAAACTCTTCGACGGCCAATTGGAGATTGTCCAGAATCTTCCTGCAGCAAGCATCCGCCTGGTTGTGGCAGATCAGACATTTGATTTCTATCATGCAGAGAAGCAGCCGATACCGGCAGATATACTGAAAGTCATCAATGGCAAACCAAGATTGCCAATCGTCCATGTGCACTACAGAACCGATGCCGATGTGGCGATTTTGATTGCGGATATGAGCAAAGAGGAATTCCTGCGCGGGAAGACATGCAAAGGAGGGGAGTGCATTTTGCTGGAAGGGCAAACCAAGAGCCCGGATTTTGATGTTCTCCAGGCTCCCGCGGGTTTCAACAAAGAGGCATTCCTGAAGCAGCCTATGAAAGACCTTAGCCATGACATTGTCTTCAGCACCACCCGGCCGGATCAAAAAAGTGGGGAGAAAAAGGAATAATAGCCTTTCTATGGCAAATAAGTGCGGATTGAGAGTTAAGTTGTAATTTTTGTAGGAAATGGTATAATAATAACCATGACAGAGATTCAAAACGATGCTCTCTACTCGGAAGGAAGGAAACAGGGTGAGCAGAATGCCGCCGAAATTTTAGAGGCAGCTTCAGGTAAAGAAGCAGAGAGAGCGGCGGAATTGATTGAATTATCTCTTTTAAAACATGAGGCAAATTTCAGAAAAGGATACCTGGACGGACTGTGGGGTGCGCTGAAGGTTGGTGATAATGAAGTGGATGCAAAAATTCTTGCGCAGATACAGCAGCTGATTGAGGAAAGAAAAAAAGAGATTCAGAGACAGGTGGATATTGGCGGAGAAGGAGCACAGACCTTTACCGAAGATGATTTCCAGATGCATTATGGATCTGAGGGTATTAAGAAAACAGAGTCCAAGCCGTTCACCGAACAGGTGCATGATGCCGTGACTGTTGCAAATACACTCGCTTACCCCATGACGCCGGATGTGCGTCTGTTACTGGAAGAGTATCTGGATGCTCGTATGGACCACATTGCCCGCCATGCCGATGCAAATAAATATCACTTCGGTAATGCAATGGACCATATGGAAAAGTCGCTTGCTGCAAGCAAGAGGGTGCGTGAAAATGAGTCTCTACAGACAAAAAAAGACATATCCGATTCTGTAGGTAACGATGAGACGGATACGGATGATGAACTGGACCACGCCGAACCCGATGAGGAAACAGTCGAACAGTACTATGATGGATTTCAGGAACTTGTTGATATTCCTACTAAAGCAGCAGTGGATAGTATGGCGGCAGTAAGGGATGTTATTGACTCACTCAAGCGGCTTTCAGATCTTGAGGAAGAGTTAGGAGATGATGAGAATCTTTCTCTTGCAGACAGACGTGCAAAAGAAAAGGAACTGGAACAGGGTATTGCCAAGCTCAAACGTGATTTAGAGAAGTTGCCTATTATCAAATCTCCGAAAAATCAAACTTTTATAAATAGAGTACAAGAAGAAATAAGTGGATTTGAGGGGTCACTTTTTCAAAGCAGGCAAATACAGGTCAAAAATGAGGTACAGAATACTCCAGAGCCCAGCCCCTTCCCTCCAAAAATGTCGAAAGAGGAAGCTGCTATAACTCCAGTCCGAACCGGCAGTGAGGTGTCTACCCCGCCTGAAAAGAATGCTGATTTGACGCCGAAGCCGGAAAAAAAGAAGGCAAAGAACATAACCCATGCTGATCCGTGGAAACCGGTAAAACCAGATGTCGATACGACAACTGCAAAAGCAAGAGTCCATGGCATGGTGCATGGATCAAACAGCATGTGGGGAATGGCGTTTTCTGCAATGAGTAATGGTGCCAGAGATCTGTCAAAACCCACTTCCCCGGCTGCATCGAAGCCAGATGCTCCAAAAGACGTGAATAAAGCAAAAGAATCCCCGAAAGCTCCGGAGGCCAAAAAAGATGCTCCAGCCGATTCAAAGCCAAAAACTGAAGAGAAAGGTGCAAAAGCGGCTCATGCCGATGAAAAGAAGAAAGCGCACTGAAATTTGACCTTTTAAAGAAGCCCTTCCGCAAGAAGCGCTTTTTTGGTATACTGTAAAGATTTATGTCTGACAAACAAACACCAGATTCCACCAATCTCGACAGAGAGGATCCGGCCACTCTTGAACAAAGCACACGCCGTCAGTGGTCACTGATCGGACATTTGTTACATCTGCCGCCGCTTGAAACGATTGCGAGTGAAGACCAGAGAATTGTTGCCGGACGAATCGCGAATTTTATGTCGACTGTACGCGGTGGTGTTGCCGATCGTGCACTGCTTCGCAATGAACTGCATGAAGCATTCGAGGCGCGTCTTGAAAATATGCTGGACGTCAATGAAGATAACGAACCCATCCGTGCAGCGTCAACAAACTTGAATGCAAGGACTGCCGAAGCATGGCTGCAGACAATTTATGCACACTTCGACGAAGAGGAATTGAGAAATATGATCCGTGAATTGCCGGCATCTATTTTGCCTGTCACACGTGATGGAACCTGGCAGATGCGTAATATTACTATCGGACCATCTGTAGGCGCTGATTTTTCTATCAACCTCAGCAGCCCCACAAATGCAATCTGGAAAACAGGAGATCGTCAGGCAATTACACGCAGGCTGGAAAACAGAACTCTGGCACAGGCGGGCATTGTGCAACTCGCAGGCGTACCGCTTGTTGACAGGAACTATGTTTTAACCACCGCTGACATCGATGCTATTTTTGCATCGACATGCAATGTGGTCGATCCGCTTTTGTCGCTTGGACAGATGCAGCTGGAAAACCAGCCTGTCAGAAATGAAAAAGTGATTATCGATCTGGCTGCAATTGTCCGCATGAATCCGCATGTTATGCACTGGAATCAGGCACAGATGACTGCAGGATTTCAGACCCGTCTCGCCAACAGTTTCCAGCGTTTCACACGCCATGTGGATATGCGAAACGGTACAATGCTTCCTCCGATAACCAATGCCCAGATTCCCGCTATCATACAGGCATTATTCCGCCAGAATGGACGTGATCCTGCGAATCCTTTTGGTGAAAGTTTGTCTTCCTTGGATGATGCCATTAAAAACAGACAGCCCGTTGATCGTCTGGTGTCCGGCAATGCAAGCAACCGTGAATTGATTTTGGCTCTTGCCATGATTCAGCGCGATCCTGCTGCTGCTGGTGCCCTTGAAGCAAGCCAGACAAGTATTACATCTATTCGAAGCAGAATGATTGCGAATGATGGATTGTTTGAGGCAGCACAAGCTGTGAAAGATTTAAGATCAGCAGCACTCCCAAAAAAAGCGCCGAACACGATCGCACCAGGTATTGCGGCAATGAATGCTATTATTCGTAATGCCAGTGGCACACATGCCGTAGGTCCTGTTCATCTGTACATAGTGCCACCAGCCCCTGGAGCATTACCTCCTGACGAACATGCGGAAGCAGTTGCCTCTCGTATTCCGCCGCAATTAGATTTCACAATCACCTCGCCTGTAGTTCTGGCAACGCCAACTACCCCTGCTGTTCCTGAGAAAAACAACCAGGAACGTTTTAATAAAATTATTGAACAGGCACAGAAGAATATCGAAGAATATAATGATGCTGATGAAAAAATTCAGAAGATCGAAAACATTCTCCAGACGATGCTCACACAGATTCAAGCTTCTGGTATTACTGTTGCACAACTGACAACAGGGACAAACTATGCCACTCTTGCGAGATATATTATTGGAGGAGGAGCATTTGGTGTTCAGCGAAACCAAATAGACAATAGAATGAATACAACAGAAGTTGTGCGCCAATTTAACCGTGCACTTCGCGAAGCTAATCCGGATAGTCGCACTGATTTACGCGATTTTTCGTATTATGAAAAGCAGCGCGAAACTATTGCGGATGAATTAACAAAAGCCGAAGCAGGTCAAAAGTCCAATTTGAATGGCTCCGAAGCCTGCCGCGCTGTTGTCGAACGCGGCCTTTCGCATGAAGGTCTGCGTGATAAAGAACTGAACGATACCGTGCAGTACATGTTTAACAGCATTCAAAGGAACCGCGAATCGGAATCCGATTTGCGTATGTATGCGGAACGCCAGTTCCCCGATGGGGAGGATGATCATGAAGCGGAACATCATTGGGAACATGGCAAATCCTTTACGTCGTTCTGGACGCTTGGATTGCACCGCAGAAATTTCTACGGTCAGTATCTTCAGAATCTTGCCAATGATCAAACCCGCTTTGGTTTCGATCTGGCTGATCATCATGTGCAGAACTATAACTTTAACACGCGTTTGCTGCCGAATCTGATCGACATCTACTTCCGTACGAAAGCAATGACGGAACTCGACCCGCACGATCCTCATTATCTTCCATCTTCGGAAACGGTGGTCCGGTTCCAGCGCCAGCTCTATATGCATATTCTGGACAGAGCGGAACGCAGCTTCAACCGTTCAACCGGTATGAATAATGAAGAACTGAACGCATTCCGCGCAAAGGGTATGAATATTGATGTCTCCAAACTTCCTGCAATGACCGGTGAGGAACGTAGGGGTTATATCCGCGGATTTTTGAATGATACGGGTGCATACATGAGCGATGCAACCAACAAAAAGAATTTTGATATGCTGGTCAACCGCGCATACCGCCCCATCCAGCGTCGTATTGATACGCACAGGAGATTGAGCCCGGCAACATGGGCATTAAATACATGGAACTATGTCGGCAAACCTGTCACCAAGCTGCTTGGTATTACGGCTGCACAGGGCTGGGGCAACAAGAAAAACATCGCAACGTATGCCGCTATCGGTGCCGCTGCAACCGCTCCGTTTGTCTTCATCGGCGCTCCGATCGGTGCTGCGTACGGCTTCTTCAAGCAACCGAAAGCCGCAGCACATGGCGGACATGATGATCATGGTCATGGTGATGATCATGGTGACGGACACGGTGATGATCATGGCGGCGATGACCACGGTGGCCACTGAACTTCCTTATGATGTACACGCTTTTCCATACTGGCTCCCACAATCCTCTTCGTGAGAAGCGGTTGGTGTATATTGCCAATGCGCCACAGAGCGGCCCGTCCAAGACGACGGTTGCGGCGAATTTGATGGACTGGCCGGATCACCAGGATTTTTGGACATGGCTCCAAAACAGACCTGGCAGAGTGACGGAAGGTGTCACATGGATGGTAGGGTCCGGAGCTGCCTGGCTGACCAAAGAGATCGTCAGTATTCCGGTAGGAGTATTGCGTGGTATTAGAGCCATCTGGGAACAGGAAACCACCGATGAAGAAATGCTGTCGCTCATTGGGCAGACTGCTGCATTCTTCCGTGAACTGCCGCAGCTCGGTGATGATTTGGGCCGCTTTATTGAATTGAAGAAGCTCGATAAACAGCAGCTATTCAATAAACAGCAGCTATTCAATCTTGTCAGTCATGAATTATGGATTGAAGCTTTTAATACGGAAAAAATCTTTGATGATCCGGCAAAAGAAGTTGATCCTGCAAATGCAAATCTGAAGCCGGTTGATTTCCTCCTGTCCCTGGATCCGGCACAGCGCAAGAAAGTGTACTTTGAATATCTTGATACATTCATTCCGCAGAATCTTCAGGGAAGCTCCAAGGCCATCACGCCCAATGAAAACGCATCACGCCGTTTTATACGCATGAAGCCTGATCAGCTGCAGACGTTCAATGGGGCGCTGGGTGCGCTGCTTGGTATTGAAAAATGGGAGAATATCAAAGGAAATGTAAATGCCAATGAATCCGCGGATCTTGCGAAGAAAAGTTTAACGCAACATTACCGCATGAACCGTCCGGACTTTGCCCGCATGTCCAATAACGGACTCGTGAATGAATTGTACGATACAAAGCAGTACACAGAATTTGCCGGTCACAGATTTGATATCGACAATCCCAACGAAATGGCCCGCTACCTGCCGCCCAGCCGGTTGAGGGGAGTGCTCACACAGGGTGTGCTCAGCAGGAAAAATCTTACCATGCTTGCGGGCGGTCTGAAGGAAATTGATACCAAGAAGGATCTTGCCATAGGAAAAACATCCCAGAATCTCAATCAGCTGACAAAAGCAACAAGGGAATCCTTCGAGAAGGAAACCAATTCCCTTATGGATACCTGGAACAGTCTGAACAATGTGGAAGCAACTATTCTCTGTCTGGGTCTTGCGTATGCGCTCTACAAATCCGATACCGTCCGTACATTGGGACTGGGTCTGACAGGCGCATACTTTGTACAGAAATTTGTCATGCAGCATGATGACCCGATTGCCGTCTGGAGCAGCATGATCAATCCTATGGTGAATAAAATAACCGGTACAGCCAATGCAATTGCCGGCGATCCCGCCTCACTCAACGGCGTTGATGAAATCAGACAGCGTTCCAATGTCTGGGTGAATTTCCTGAGTCCGCTGAACCGCGATCATATGCAGGAAGAATCCGAAGTAATGGCCCTCGTCCACGACGTGCCGGCGCGTATTCTTGCCGATGCATTTGTGATAGACGGACCGGAAGGACACAAGTGGAGCATGAACATCAAGCCGGGAAGTGCGCTGGATATGAAGCTGTCGGAACTGATGCAGAAGCGCGGCTGGAGCACGGACTACCGCAAGTATTTCAAAGACCCGAAGCATCAGAAATATCTGACACAGGCAGTGGGACTCGTCTTCTACAAAATTGCAAAGGACAGTCACAATGCAACCGACGAAGATGTGGCTAAAGTGGAAAATGTCTGGCGGAAAATGCCTGCAGGCGCCGGTATTTCCTACATGCCGAGTCCGTATACGAATGTCAACTACAAGCCCTATAACCTGATGAACGACGACCCGCAGCTGCATATGGATATGCTCACTGCACAGCAGATTTATGTCCGTCTTGTCATAAAGGGCCGTGGCATTGCCGGCACGATGGGGGACGAGAGCATCGGTCACTATGTCTACCATCACATGCTCACACACAAGGAAGATCTTCGCATGAGAACCAGATACAAGTCGCCGTATCCGACGAAAGTAGCCGGGGGCGTTGCACCCGGTATACCCGCACCAGGATCTGTTCCTTCAGCTGCTCCGGCGTCCGGCGCTGGCGCACCTTCTGCGACACCTGCTCCGGGAACAAAACCTTCAGCAGCACCTGCTTCTGGCAGTGGCCTTCCTCCAGCAGCACCAGCGCCTGGAACAATCGCTTCCTCTACTCCTGCATCCGCCGCAGGAATGCCACCCACTACACCTGCACCGGGAACGATTCCTTCGTCCACTCCGGCATCCGGTTCCGGTGTTCCGCCTGCTTCGCCTGCCCCCGGATCCGTTTCTCCCAAAGGTCCTACTTCCGGCTCCGGCGCACCCTCTGCAGCTCCAAGTTCATCCAGCAGTACTTCTGCAACACCCGGTTCTGGAACAGGGAAAGCACCCGGTACACCCGGCGCCGGACACACTCCCACTACAAAATAAAACGCACTACAAATCGGACGGAGTACTTCCTGGGTACTCCGTCTGTTAGATTGTTTTCGTGATCGACCATTGAACGCATTGTACCTCATCGTTGCCTAGAAGGCGGTGTAGAGGCTGTCTCTTTCAGGTGTTTTCGTTGTGTCGTTTGCATTGAAGTGGTACCACACTTTGCCTTTGCGGGCAGGGAGTGTGATCTTCACGGTATCACCCGGAAGCTCCATCTGAACGACGATTTTGTCGGGCTTGGGCGTCGACGCTGTGAAGGTCAGTTCCTTTGCGGTGAGAACCGCCGGGGTGCCTGACATCACTGGTGCAACCAGCACTTCGGGCGGGTCGGTTTCTTTTTCCTGAATGATGCTCGTGATTCTGATGATTGACTGTACGTACCCCGGGCAAATTGCACAGGCAAAGTACAGTGTTCCAAAAGAAATCAGCACTGCGCCAATCAGTTCCTGCACCGACACGTTTCCCTTGTGCGATTCCGACATGCGGATGAGGACCCAACCCGCCGCGACTGCGCCGAAGCTGACGACAACAGTCGACAGGAACTTCGCGAAGTCCACATTTTCGGGTTTTGCCCTCCACATGGTGATGACAATGTAAACAAAGAGGCCGACTCCCACTACCATCAGCAGGAAATCCAGCCAGCCCCACTTGAATTCATCGCTTTTTGGCTTGTCTTGGCCCTGGTTCGCGTCATCTTTCTTGTCGCTCATGATCTCGTAACCTTCTCCAAAATTCGGAATCCACACCATCCATTAGAACACACGTTCAACGGTGATGTGAATAAACAATCTATCTACTATTATAAAACATATATATAAATCAGTCAATTATCACAAAACCCCTAAAAAGCCGTTTTGGGCTCTCTATATTGATCATTTTCGGGAAATTTGCTATAATAATGAGAAATCCTGACCTATGACATCCATACCAAAAAACACACCGGCGATCACAGGAGAGGACCTCTACAACGCAATCATGCGTCGCATTGAGCCCGATTTGACGACCGATATGCTGCCGACTCTCGACGAATACTACAGTTTTGAAACCGAAGAGCAGCGCAAGCAGCGTGCGGAATGGTACGAGAAAGTTTTCAAGCAGTTCGATCTTGAATATGCCGCTTTCGTGGGAGCTCTGAAAAATTATTGCACGGGACTCAAGAAGAAAGCGACGAAACTGGTGCGTTCTGTAAAAGAAAATGCCGAAAAAGTAAGTACAAAATCCATTGAAGATTCCATCCAGAATTCCTGATGATGCGCCGCCTCTTCCCTTCGCAGGCTAACACATTCTTCACCGCAGAAAAGCGGATGCTGCATTTTGCTGCAGCAGCAGAATCCGGTGATGACATGCCCAAGGACAAAGTGCCTCCGCTTATGCGGTTGTCGAATTTTATTGAGGCAAATACAGACATGCATGATGCTCTCAAAAAGCTCGTTGATAAGCGATTGAGCAGTGCGACCGATGATGCAGTGACCATTGAGAATTTTAAGAAAGAATTTTTCGAGGAATTGAACGAGGGGGACAAATTCAATAAGGAAATTGGTGTTGTGAAAGATATTGTTGCCATCCGCAAAGCATTTCCAACTACCAAAGACGCTCTTCTGAAGTTTGCGTATGATACCAATATCGTCAGTGTCGAAGTTGCGGAAAAGGTTGAAGCAGCTCGCGAGGCTCTGCTGAAAAGCAGACCCGGGCACCTGCAACCGTACTCTGAGAATTTCACAAAAGTCACCTACCTTCCGGATGGCGTGAGTGAGGATTCATTCCTGGAACTGGTCGCAAGATTCGATGAGGCGCAGGCAGCTCTCAGAAGGGTGGGAGGCAAAAGGACCGGCAAGCCGGGAAGTGCGTATTTTGTACAAGTGGTTGCAGAGCGCCAGGAAGCCAACGATGCAGTGAAAAAAATACAGGGTGAAATGCAGGAATTACTGGGAGACAGATGGCAGGTGTATCTGGCTGAGTACCGCAAGTACAAGAAAAACCAGGCTGATTCCATCCGTCATGACAAAGAGCGGATCAATGGAATGCCTCCTGCCAGACGCAGAAATCTGATGCAGGAACTGGACGATGATGAGGAAATCGTCGGGGGACTGCGCCGCAAGAAAGCGCCGCCTGCGTGGAATATCACTCCTGCACAGCGTGAGGCGAAGCAAATGAGAAAAGGCGATTATGTCGACGAAGGGGGATCTGTTTCCGAAGTACTACACAATCCGAATCTGCGTGTCAGAAGCTTCGATTCCAAAACAGGAACCTACAGAGACCGGACTGCGGAACGCAATGAATTTATGAAAGGAAAAGAAATGGATTATTCACGAAATCCCAATGGGGAATTACTCGGTTCCAGGGGCTTTTCGTCCGGATCAACATCCCGTCCCGGTCTTTTTAGTCCGGGTACGGTCAGCAGCGAAGGCCACGACAGAATGGTAAGGGATTCCACCAGTCACGTGGATATGAATGTGCAGAAAAAATCGCTGACGAAAGACAACCTGCGTCTTCGCGGTGAAGTGGAAGAGGCTATCAAAACTTTTGAAACACGCTTCCCGGACGCTGAAAAGCGCCGCCAGGCAAAATCGTTCAAGAAGATTGAAGATCATTTGAAGAAAGACAAGGATGCTACCATCGGTCTGGAGCGCGGCAACAATTACAGAAAAATTTTGGGATATATCGATATTGTCAACCGCGAACTGGCTTTGGCCGACACCCTGGATGCCATTGCCGACAGAATGCCGGTCGTTGATACGCAGGCGGTTGCCGTCGGAGAATCCCTGAGGTTTACGATTAATATCAAAAATGAACTAACAGGAAAGACGTACAAAATCCATCCGCAGAATGTGTTGAACACGGATGCAAAAGCACAGGATGCACAGGCAGTCAGGGATGTCAGTACGGAAGGCCTCTTCGTCCGCTTTGAACGGATGGGAAAGGAAATCCCCGATTCGTATCAGCGCTATGTGTCCAGTGCCACATTCGGCGTCGATGATCTTAAGAATAAATACTTCACGATCAGTACGTCAGCCGGTGATGAAGTAACCCTTGGCAATTCCGAACTGAAGCCGCGTGAATATGATGTGGCTGATACCGGAGAGGAAGCGGAAGAAATGGAAGAAGATGCAAACACCCACAGTGTGTCCCTGGATTTTTCAGAAGGATTCCCGGAAGGGTTGTCCATCATCAATTCCAGCAGAAAAAATAATAATGCAGTCACCTATTATCCGAATCAGCTGGAGAGCCTGGACAGCGGCGCTGTTCTGAAAAACGCCAATGTCGGCGTGACTATCCGCAAGGTTGGTGATGAGTACCGCATGTCGCTCGACAATGATTCCCGTTTCAGAATCATGCAGCGGAGTGGGGGATCCAGTGCCGATTACAAGAATATTTCCAGCAGCATTCCCGGACTGAATCCGGATACGAAGCCGCTGCCGAAAGCCGCATCGACTCCGTCCGCACCGGAAAAATCAGCGCCTTCCGCTCCCGCAACTGTATTGCCGAAATCCGCACCGGAGACGAAAGCTCCTGCAGAAAAAAAGATCGTTGCTCCCGAAGCGCCGCTTCCACCGACTGCTTCGCGTGAACCGGAAACGGTTAGAACAGGTCTCACACAAGAGGAATTCGATAGTAGGAAAGAGCAGGTATTGGTGGGTATCGGTGCACTGCTTGCAAAAATGAAAGAGTATAAAGGTGCGGCTTGGGAGGCATACATCGGCAAAGTTTCCAATGACATGCACATGCGTTTCAGAAATTTTGATCCCGCAGATCCGCTTCTGAACAATGGAAGAAGGATGAATGAATGGAATATCGAGCAACTGGAAAAAACATATGAGGCATACAAGACGCAGGCGGAAGCGAGTATGACATTGCACGATAGCAAATCTGCTGCTGCGACTGTTGTTCCTGAAAAATCTGTCCCTCCTGCAGAAGAGAAAAAACCCGAAGCAACATCTTCCAGGCCGACGCCCGCTCCCACCAGAGCGGCTGAACTCGATGCTCTTACAGAGAGTCTCCCCACACCTCCTTCTGCAGCAGCGAAACCAGAATCAGCTGCAGGCGAGAGTACTGCTACAAAAGCAGCAGCGATTGACAGTATTACCGCTACCATTCCTGCGCCCCCGACTTCTGCACCCGCTGAAACAACTTCAGCTACCGCAAAGAAGGCGGCAGCAGCGATTGACGATATTGCCGCTACCATTCCGACTCCTCCTGCAGTAGCAAAAACACCCAAGGAAATAGCCGCAGAGATTGATAGTCTTGGAGCAACTATTACCACTGCTCCCGCTCCAAAAAAAGAAAGTGAGGCACCTTCTGAACCGGAGTCTCTCCAAAAAGCATTTGAAAAAACAGTGAAAGAACATGAAAAAGTTCTTACAACAATCAAAATAACACTTCCCGCCGAGTACAAGGCAGCACTCGAGATTAAAGAAAAGTGCGAGAATCTTATGAAAGTTGCAAAAACGGAAAAAGAAAAAGAAGAAATCCTGGCTATTCTGAAAGAAGATCTGGAGCACTTGAAACTAGTATCAGAATAACTAAATGAAATATGTAAAGTTTCTCTTGCAGTTCTCTGCAGTAAAACCGCTTTTCCAAGTGCTCATTTATGGCGTTTTGGGCATTTTTACGGTATAATAAGAAGATTTCTTTTATGGATATTTCTTTGTTCCAACAGGCAATCGCATCCCTTCCTTCTGCATATCAGGAGCGGGTGTTAGGCATGGCCGAAACGCTGTCTCCGGACGATCTTTCTGCTTTTGCAAATGATCTGGTTGCATTGACTGACAAATGGCGGGATGACGAAAAAAAGCAGTCGGAATCACTGGAGCATCTGGAAACGATGATCATTCAGGCGGAGCACGCCGCGCATACACTGGAACGTCACGACAAAAATGAAGAGGAAAGAAAAGAACACGAGCACGATATTGAAGCTGCTGAATCCCTTATGACAAAGTCCGACCAATGAAACAGTTCCTGTTTTCATCCGCCGGCTCCGAAGCCGAGAAGCGCCTGCTCTTCAGGCAGATGCAGACAGATGTGCCGAAAAATGCGGAGCAAAACGACTCACCCGATAAAAAGGCCGGCAACGAAAAGAATGTGACGCAGATGAAAGAGAGACTGGATGCAGTGATGAAGCGCATGAAAGATTTGCAGGAAAAAGAGACGACACCCGAGAAGACGCGGTCACAAATCAAGCAGGATGGAGACGTATTGCAGACGGAATTCGAGGCGATCCTGAAGAAGGCGAGCATCGATGAAGCGGCACGCACGGCGGAGCTGGAATCGCTTTTGAAGCGGTATAGTGAGACAATCGCCAATCACGAACCTGCACTAAAAACGAATTTCCTCGAAAAAAGCAAAAGCCGTAACGATCGTCTAGACACTCTTGGAAAGACAAAAGAACAGGAACCTGCGTCGGATAATACGAAATCGGATTTCCTCGAAAAAAATAAGAACCGCATAGAACGTTTGCAGAACATCGGTAAACCGGAAAAGCAAAAGAGCGTGGCGAAAAATGACTTTGTACAGAAAAGTAAGGAACGCATGGAGCGCATGGATAAGATCATGCAGCAATCAAAATCGCATGCGGATGCACCCAAAATTCCTGCACAGGAAACAAAGGAAGAAAAACCGAAAACTACTTTGGAAAATTATAAGAAAGTGACTACCACGTTGCGAAAGTGGAGAAAGACCTACGGTCCGGATGTTCTTGCAAACAAGGCCGATGGAACAACGGAAGCCGATTACAAAAAAGCTCTGACAGACGAAGAAGAACTCATCCGGAAAAACGAAGCAGTCTGGTCGAAAGACCCTGATCTGCAGAAGAGTGAACCTGAACAACTCGTTGCCGTCAGAAAACTCATCAAGGAATACGATGACTTTGCGGCCAAGAGGCGCGACGCAGCGAAAGAAGCAAAGAAGCTGCAGCCCAAGCCGCTCAGCGACAGCATGCAGCGGCACATCTTCAACACGCTGACGAGCGAACGTGCCTCCAAAAATATTATGTCGATAACAGAAGATACACCGTTCTTCACAAAAGCCGAAGCGTGGGAATTGCACGAAGCTGCAAACAGTTATGTGCGCGGCACGCCGTTCTCACACAGGATTGCACAGTTGGAAGATAAGCTCCGCAAGTTTTCCGCACTGGACGAATGGGCGTGGAAGGAAAGAACTCTGGCGTGGGACCGGGGAGGCAAAGAATGGAATTTCACGGACGACAATGAACCGGCAAATACATCACCTGCACGTTTCGTTCGCACACTCCTGGAATCCGGCACGCTCACACAAGCAGATGTAGAAGAGTATGCGCAGAAAATTTTCAAATGCTCTCCCGAGCAGGCGCATGCATTCTATGAAGCGGCTGCCGAGCGTACCGGCTATGCGTATTACAAAAAATTGAGGGAGCCGAAAAAGCCTGCGGAAAAAACACTGACTCCTCCTTTTACGGAAGAACCTGAATTGCCGAAAAATGCACACCGCGGTCCGGATTCTGTCAAACCGCCGGAAGACAAACCGTTCCTTCCGCCCATTGCTCCGGAGGAAGAAGAGCAAAAGAAACCGGCTCCCGTACAAACGGAATCATTCAAAAAAATAGAAACCGCCGGTAAACAATTTTTGGAAAGCGCTTTCATCAGCGTCGATGCGCAATTCATTGTGGATCACGCACGGGATGCAAAAGGCGTGACACCCGAATTCAACGACTCCATTGAGGAAATTGCCCATCGCCTGGATGCATTTGAATTGTTCGGTGCCCTTCTTGATGCGGACAATCCGGTACTGTCGGGCAGGCTGAATATTGGGGAAAACAAAAATCAGAGTGCTCTCCGCAGTCTCCGTTTGGCCGCACTGTCCCGCAGTCTGCGTGCCGATATGGTTGCGGATTATTGCACCAGGCATCTTGGGATGGATGAAAAAATGACACAGACTGCCATCAAAGATCTCGAGGAAAAAATTGATGTGAAGCTCTACGATCCCAGGCAGGAACAACAGACTCGTGATCCTGTGATTGCACGTGTGTCCGGTGAATGGAGTGTGGAGCAGAATCTGGAGACAATCAGGGCTCTTGGCAGCAGCAGCTATTACAATGTACTGGATTCGAAGCTGTTTACGGCCGCAGACAGAGAGTCTGTCCGTGCCTTCCTTCGCAGCTTCCGGTTAAAGGAAGCAGAAACCGTCCTTATTCCGGACAACATTCTGCGCATGGCTGCAAAAATGCAAAAATTCCAGCCGCTGCATACCGTTCTTACACTACAGACAGCCGAATGGAATAAAGACCTCAATAAGTGGGAGTGGTCGGATGCTTTCGCATTGAATACCGCACAACAGTCGAAGCTGGCAGCCGCCCGTGTTGCATTGACGGAAGCGCTGCTGACGCACACGTTGACCAATGATGATATAGAAGAATACCTGAATACAGAGAAAGGAATGACAGAGAACCGGGCTGCGTTTCTGGCATCACTCCCGGACGAACTGGAGAAGAAATAATCGTATATTGAAACGACCCCTGCTATTGCTAGCAGAGGTCGATCCGTTAAGGGTTAATGATATTTAAAATCTACATTCGTTGGTGTTTACTGGGCGACGGCCCAGCAGCGGTTACGCTTGCAAACCATGTACCCTTGGCCTTGCGGAGCGTAGGTCACGATTTGCTGTGCAGTCTGCAATTTTGCAATCGCATCTGCATTTAACGCATTCGCTGTCATGAGCGCATCAATCTTGGTGAGCAACCTTGCCATGGCTTCCGCTTCCGCTTGGGATGCGATTCGCTTTTCGGCGATTGCCGCGGTTAAGGTGTCGAATTTGCCGTTGAGTTCGTTGAGTGACGTTTTCACGCCCCTCACTTCAATCGTAACATCTTCGAGCTTTTCACCGATCTTTTCGATCTTCACATTACCCGAAATACGATCCCGGGTTTCCTGGGCTGCCTTCACGGCGGCTTCGGCTTCGGCGATGGCCTTCACGGCGGCGTCGTAGGCGGGCTTCAGTTCGGCCAGCTTCGCCGCCATCCTCTCTTCGTACTCGAGATCCCGCTGGTAGATTGCTTCCAGAACCATCTCGACTGTCCAGCTATCCGGAGCCTCCAGTCTGTACCGCCAGGCAGCATACTCATCCTTCTCCGCTTTGTCCGTGGGTCCCAGTTTCACAAGCAGACGCAGTAATTGCGCCTCCTTCTTCACCTGGGTCCATTTACTATCCGCCTTGTTATAAGCAGCGATTAGGACGGCTTCGGCCGGAGTGGGATTCGCAAGTGCCAGAGAAATGGGCGTTGTGCCCGGCGGAATAATCAAAGCAGCTTGCGCTGTATCGAAATCCGCTTTGGCCTTCGTCAGCCTCGCAACCGTAGGGGCTCCTGCATACGTTGCAGGCAGATCCGCGAACAGGTTGTGCTTCTTCTCCGATTTCTGCCGGTCTTTCAGTGCTGAAAGATGGTAGCCTTGGTACTTCGTGTACTCAGTCACTGTCTCCGCATTTTGCGTCTTTGCTGTCGTAAGCGATTCCTTTGCAAGACGCAACGCTTCTTCTGCCGCCGTCAGCTCAATCTGTTCCGCTGTCGGCGGTTTGGGCGGGACGACTCCACCTATCGGTGCAGGATCCTGCGCATACACCAACGTGCTGAACAGAAACAGAACTGCGGCGACGAACGTGGGGAACTTCTTCAACATGACACGGACTCCTTGAACAGACTTCCAACTGTGGGACAGGCGACGGCCCGTTCCTGTATGTAAGCGCGCACGAACCAATCATGCGGCTTTTTGACTCTCTATCATTAACCCATTATCGGGTTCCAACAATCCTATACGAGGGGATTGCTGGAGACGATAGTGGAAGATGCAAAAAGGGCCCAAAGAGCCATTCCGTGCATCTATTGTTGTGAAAGAACCACTGGAATTAACTTAAATCCTACATAAATAATGCATTTTTGTCAAGTAAACTAGGAAAGTTCCAAAAGTCTGCTATATTGCCGTGCAATGACAATTTAAAAGGTTTTAGTTCGCTCACTTCTCTATCGTCTATGGCATCCCTGCTCCTCTCTGATGGAACCGTCTGGAAAGGTGTTTCGTTTGGCGCAAACGTCGATTCCGACGGAGAGGTCGTCTTCAACACTGCCATGATGGGCTACCCGGAAAGCATGACAGACCCCAGCTACCGCGGTCAGGTTTTGGTCACAACTTTCCCATTAGTCGGAAACTACGGTGTACCTTCGGAAGAGAAAAACGAGTGGGGATTTTCGAAGAATTTCGAAAGCGAGGAGATTCATATTAAAGGGCTTATCGTCACCCAAGTCAGCGATACCTACAGCCACTTCGATGCGGTCAGCTCTCTGCAGAACTGGATGGAGCACCACAACATTCCCGGTATTACCGGCATCGACACACGCGCTCTTACAAAGCACCTTCGCGAAAAAGGCGTGATGCTCGGGCGCATTGTGCAGGATAACAATGTGACGGATGTTGCAGGCATCGATGATCCGAATCTTCGCAATCTTGTTGCCGATGTCAGCTGCACGGAACTCATCAGCTACGATCCTCCTGCCGATGCTCCCAAAACCGGCCTCACCATTCTGGCCTACGACTGCGGCATGAAGCGCAACATCATCAGAAGTTTTCTGAAGCGTGGTGTGAAAGTCATCCGCGTGCCGTGGAATTTTGATATGACGAACTACGACGGACAGGTCGACGGACTCTTCATCAGCAACGGCCCGGGCGATCCAAAAACCTGCATCCCCACCATCGATGCCATCAGAAAGGGGATTGCCGCAAACATTCCGACGTTCGGTATCTGTCTGGGAAACCAGCTTCTCGCCCTCGCGATTGGCGGCGATACCTACAAACTCCCATACGGTCACCGCGGTGCCAACCAGCCGTGTGTGGAAATTCCGGAAGACGGAAGTGAACCGCGCCACTGTATTATGACGTCCCAAAACCACGGTTTTGCCGTAAGCGACAAACTCCCTGCAGGCTGGAGAGCGTGGTGGAAGAACGCAAACGACGGCACCATCGAAGGCATCCGCCACGAATCCGGCAATTTCTTCTCCGTCCAGTTCCACCCGGAAGCGACGCCGGGTCCGGAGGATGCGAATTATTTGTTTGATGAGTTTGTGAAGGTGATGCAACATCAAAGGAAAGCCTGAGTTTCAACAAACCCAAGAAACGTAATGAACCTAATCTACTTAAGACGAAGTAGGTTTATTGGGTTTATGAGGGCAAGTATGTTTATTAGGTTGAGTGGGCTTCTTAGGTTCCTTAAGTTTCAAATATATCCTTCAACATGAAGATCAGCCTTCTCAATCTTCCACTCCTCAAGAGCCAGCCTCTTCATCTCCTTCGTCATCTCCGGACTGCCGCACACGTATACATTCTTCTTTGAAAAATCATCGACGATCATCGTGACGAGTGTCTGCACACGTCCTTTGTGTCCGTCCCATTCGGGGTTTTCGCCGCTCAGTGCAATGTGCAGATTGAAGTTCTCGTATTTTTGCGCGAGCGCCTGAAATTCTTCTTTCCAGAAGAGTTCATTCTGATGCCGCACACCAAAAACCAGATCGATCTGTTTGTTGAATCCCGCTTCCAGCGCATCGATAATCTGTGACCGGAACGGTCCGATGCCAGTGGATGTGCAAATGAAGAGAAGGTCTTTCGGGTTGTCTTTGTTGATGAGGAAATTGCCGAACGGCCCCTGGGTCCGCACGATGTCCCCTTCTTTCAGCCGCGATTCAATCCACGCACTCGCGCGGCCGCCTTCTTTCAGTTTTGCCACAAACAGGAGATCGTCCTCAACGGGAGTGGATGCAATCGAGAATGCGCGGGTCTGGATATTCAGCGGATCATCGGCAAGTGCCACATCGAACAGCACGAATTGTCCGGCGCGGAAGGTAAATTCGCCAGGGCGCCTGAAACGGAATTCGTACACGTCATGGGCGATCTTTTTGTTGCCGGTGCAGACGAGTTGATAGCTGGGGACTGGCATAATGAAGCCGGATATTACCTCAATTCCTGAAATAAATCTTCCGCCGTAGAAACGCCCGGAACCCATCCGCAGAAAGCGGAAGAGGGGACTCCGTGATCGCGGATAATCGCTGCCGGACTAC
Organism: uncultured Candidatus Peribacteria bacterium; assembly: GCA_964533375.1. Classification (GTDB taxonomy): domain Bacteria; phylum Patescibacteriota; class Gracilibacteria; order Peribacterales; family Peribacteraceae; genus CALREJ01. Next base: position 752,745 of record CAZHLW010000001.1, on the reverse strand, counting down.
TCTGGTTGCCGTTTCCCATCACCGCATTGGCCATCACGCACAGCTGATCAGCAACTGCTTCTTTGGTGAGAGCGAGCGGGTGACCGAAGAGATCATGTTTGCCGATGTCATTTCTGATGGGATCAATCCCGCAGACCGTGAGCGCGAATGCCATCACGCCTGAACGCCGGGGAATAATAAAAGAATCGCTGATGATGACCGGCACCTGCAGTGTATCACTGATTGTTTTTGCAGACTGCACCGGATCAACAGGCCAGCCGACTGCACGTCCGTTCTCCACATTCGATTCATCCAGTCCCGCATTCGGAACCAGCACCGTGCTTCCAGCAATTGTTTCCACTTCCGTCAGCATCGCGCCATGCACTGCGTTGATGACATGTCCGTGCAGACGCGTTGTTTCCTGCAGCACCACATGACAGAACGCCGCACTGCGACCGGTTTTCTGCGCCCACATCTCTGCATCGTTTGAAGGCACAATCGTCGACACATCGATTGCCGCACCTTCCGCTGTTGCCACTGCTTTCGAGGAGACAACAAGAATATCGCCAGGCTGAATCATCGCTGCAGCTTTCAGCAGGGACGCGAGGTCGTCACCTTTTTTGATGATTGATGTGTGAAGCGGGAGAATATTCATAAACATTCTAAAAGCTAAGAGCTGAAAGCCGAAAGCTCATCATGGAATTTGGACGGAGCCTTCCTGCACAAGGTAGACCTCATGCTCGCCGGTATTTTTCTGCAGGTCAACAACGGTCAGCCGGATTTTGAGCGGAGCCCCGGACGGATTATGTATGTTCAGGTGATCGAACGGTTGGTTGGTTGTAAAACTGATGACCGCTTTTGCCGGCAGCTGCCAGCGCACGTAGCCAAAACTTGCCCCATCGGCGGTCACACTCTTAAGCGGCACATTGCGCACCTCGCCGCGCTTCCAGGGTTCCGGCACGCTGATGGCAATGGGTTCCAGCTGGTCGTTACCGATCTCAATCATCCGCAGGAGATCATTTCGCGTGATGGTCATATCCAGCGTCATCGCTGCGGTGTGTTCCACGCCAATATCCAGTGCGTCGACAGCTTTCGGGAGAGTCCCGGATCGTGTCATCACAAAAATGATCACCAGAGAGAAGAAGATGAAAGCGCCAATGAGGGGGCGGCTGAGGGCGGACATACAGGGAGAGAGTATGCCTTTTTGAGGCTTCGGTGACTACCGTCCTGGTGGACTGAGTCTAGTTATCTTAACAATTCACATTTTCCTCCTATTTTCGCTTGCGCGCAGTGGATAAACAGACGTTTGGCTGCTACAATACGTATACCTATGGAGTTCGACCCGCATTCACTTCATCAGATCATCCAGCGCATCCAGCAGCAGATGCGGTGCCCGCAGTGCGGGGAAAAGGTTCCTGTCGATTTCACCTGTGTTCGCTTGACTGGTGATGATTTTGTGTTGATGCAGCTCCGTTGTGACGTCTGCGACGCCTACATTGTCCTGCATGCATCGCTTGCCGGCATTAAAGGTGTCCAGCTCGAAAAAGAGGACAAAGACCGCATTTTGAACGCTTCCTCGTCCCTTTGCATGCGCGAAGGAGAGGTCGATCTGCTCCGCAATGCCCTGGAAAAGGCGTCCGGCTCCTTTGAGCAGTTGTTTGTGGACAGCAAAGATGTAAAGCAGAAGGAGCTGTAAACCATAAAAAGCATCAATGTCAGCTTGGTCTTTTTTGCCGTATACATTGATAAAATGGCGTAAATTTGGTATTATAGGGAGATACCAACATCCCTCCTATGGCCTTCAATGCGCCATCACATCAGCCGTCCGGATCAAATCCGCCTGCTCAAAAAACAGTGGAGGAATTGCAGAAGGAAAAAAGACTCGCGGAGCTGAAAGAGATGGAAAAAGCTGAGAAAGAAAGAGAGCAATTGTCTCGTAACGCCTACAAAGATCAGACGCTACCCAAGCTCTACAAAGCGTACGAAGAACTGACAGCGAAAAAAACAGAACTGAACACTGCAGAACAAGAAAGAAATGAGGTGCTCTATAAAGATAGAAAACTTGCAGAAGAAAAAGGCGCGGATGTAGTGCGTCTGACAGGCGAAGTTGCAGGGCTTCAGAAACAGTATGATCACCTGGTTGAGGCGACACTCAGAGTTCAGGACATGTTTACAGATCAACACGATTTTATTCTGCAACCCGGTGAGATAACCATCGATGCCAAAAAGTTCGATACCATCCGCTGGTATCCCGTTTTGCAGAATGGCGTTCTTTATGAATACACATCCAAAACGCCGGTTGCCGGTATGCTGTCACGCATCAGAATTCCCGTGGAAAACAAGCCCGGGGAATTCACATACCAGTATCAGTACCTGACGGGAGATTTGGTGGAATTCCGCGCTGCTTTTGCTCCGGGACAGAAACCCCCGGCTCCGACGGAAAATATGTTCGGGGAAAAATTTGCGGAGAAAGAAAAACAGGAAGAAGCATCCCGTACGCTTATCGACATACTGAACGGGCCGCGTGAGAAATGGGAGCAGGAGATTGCCGCTCTTCTGAAAAATCCGGAGAAAACCGTGGACATCAAAAACTGGGCAACGGAAAGATTGCCGCTTACCACAGCTGGATTTACCTTTCAGCAGACGCTTGTAACAGTCATCCTGAAGGAAAACAATGCAGTCAGTACCGATGTAATGCGTATCTGGATGGAGCGCATTAAAAACCCCGAGGATTCCTGGGCAATGGGGGAGGACATCCGCTATGTGTCGGAGCTCGGATCATTCCAGTCTGCGTGGATTTTCGATGTATATAAAGAAAAAAATACTCCTGCTCCAAAAGATGACAGGTCCGCAGTGGGAACAGGTATTGCATTGCTTGCCGCTGCGAAACCGGCGGACAAACAGGCGATGGATACACTGAAGCAGCGCTACGAATCCGAAAAAGATCCTGCCATGCGCAGCATGCTTCTTCTCCTGTGCTGCAAAAGCGATCCTGCATTTGAAGCAACAGTCGCGTCCGATACGCTGTTAGTAGCGGCGCGCACCAACAAAGCAACAGCTCTCGAAGTCTTGTCTATTTTTATCAAGCGCAACGAACCCCAAACGGCAGAAGTGTGCGGACTTGTTCTGCAGGATTATTTTTACTACAAGGCCGATATCAACCGGTACAAAACCGTCCTTCTGGAAGCCGCAAACAAATGTGCAGGTGCTCCGGAAGTGCAACGCCTTGATTTGGTGACACTGTGTGAAGACGCCATACGGGGCAGCTACAGCGGGGAGCCGTTCTTCTATCGCATGATCGCCATTTTGGGTTACAAAGAGCGGATTCCAGTGAATGCCAGTCAGTTTATCGCCATGACAGACGAAGAATTGGCTGCGGAAGTGGACGGCAGAGTGCAATTGCAGGCAAGACTGGAACGCGAAGATGCAGCCCTTGCAAAAATGGCGCCCGAGGAACGGGAGAAACTGGAGAGGCAAATGGTTCTGCGCAACCAGCAACGGATCAATATAAACAAACAGATGCTGCAGCAGATGCTCACACAGGCAATACTGGACAATATCGAAGCAACTGTCGAACTCCGTGCGCGCAAAGATGCAGGCCTGCTGGAATTCGCAAGGCCACTTGATGCTCCCTTTCCTCACATCCCCAACGCTCTTTTTGATGAAGTGGAAATCGCATTTCTTGATGCATACGGTTCTCTTGAATGGGATGAGAGCACGCTGGTTGCCGTTCTGGAAAGAAAGCCGGATGCGTCCATTGCAGAAGTCCTCCGGAAAGCGGTCACTCCTGTTTTGCAGCAATTGTTTGCGAACGGGCGCCTGCGCCAGTTTGGCATAACGGACGAAAAATGTAACGAGTGGATACAGATTATTGCTTCAGATCCCGAGGCGCAGGAAGACATGCTGAACATCATGAAAAGCCGTCTGGCTCTGAAACTGATGGACGGCGATCCTGCACTGAAAGCAAAAATCAAAGCACACTTTGCCGCAAAGAAAGTAAAAGGAAATCCGGAAGATGAACTGTTGAAAGTCTTCGGAAAAAACGCGGCGAGCAGAGAAGTGTTTTTCTACGGAGGAAACAGCATCTTCGGTGGAGACTATTCGTACGGCGCCCCGACAGTTATTCCCGCAGCCGTGGCTGCCGCCGCCGCTCCTGCCGCCGTTGCAGCTGCAGTGGTTGCCGGAGTCCTGCCGGAGAAAAAACTTCCTGCAGAAGAAAAGATTCCCGAAAAAGAAACACAGCAGCATTCACCGTCGCTCAAAGAGCTGCTCGAAAATATCTCTACCATGAGAGAAGGGAATGTGGAGGTGTCGCAGGGAAGCGTGGAAGGGTACAACGTGCTCATTGTTGATTCCGGCAGTTCCACCAAAGCGTATCTTACCAAAGAAAACGGCGAGCAGATTCCGCTTCCCGCTCCGACTATCCGCGGACTGAATACTGTCATCATTCAGGAAGGGGATGAAGATGTGGTTTTCTATAATCTAGAAAAACAGCAGATCGAAGATCCCTACGAGAAAAAGCAGGATGATATTCTGAAAGATATCTTCGGGATCGATCAAAACAACAAAGTCGTTCACGACGATCAGATCAACTACATCAGCGATGGCATGCATCTCTTCTTCCGCGGTGCATCCGAGATACTCGGTGGTGAACATCCGCTCCGCGCACTCGGCATCATCACCGAAGACGATAAAATCGACCGCACGCGCGCAGATCTTTTCCGCGAACTCTTTCAGTATCACATGGATGACATCCGCGATTGGAGATTTACGGACCTGCTGGCCCTCACGCGCCTGTGGGAGACGGAAAAGAAGTTCGTCTTCGCCCCGCTCATCAAGCTGCGCGGAGAGCCCTAAAACACGGCAAAAGCAGTCCAATACGCCTGTTGATAAACAGGCTTACTATTGCGTAAAAGTCCAAAATTTGGTACAATAGAGAGAAAACAAAAATCCCTCATGGAACCCCTCGTTTTTCCCACCGGCACGGAGGTCTACGACGCCCTGATGGGTGCCATCGACCCGGAACTTCTGAGTGCGAATCTCGAGCATCTGGATGATGCCTATGCATCCGAAACGCAGGAAGCGCGCAAGGTCCGCTACGAACGGTACAGCGATGCATTCGCAAAATATGATCAGGCGTTTGCAGTCTGGCAGACAGAACTTCAAAAGACCGTGCATGCCTACCGCCGCACCGCCATGCAGTCCGCCGAAGCAGACAGCAAAGTGCAGGACGAAGAGTCGCTCACTGTTCTTGAGCAGGATATTGAATCCGTGTCTTCCCCATCCGCCGTATGATCCTCAGATGTTTCCATGTACAGGCATTCACACTGCGCGAACACAGACTGTTATTTGAAGAGGGTCCTGAAACCGCGAAGCCCGCAGCACAGCCGGAAGTGGAAAAGGATCAGAAAGAAGGTGTAAACACACAACCTGAAACAAAGGACAAAGAAGACGTAAAAGCGGCCGGTGCGGAGCGTCTCAACAATGCGCAGACTGTGTTGAACCAGGCGCAGAACTTTGCACAGGACGCGTACAAACAGTCCACGGCTTTTATGAAGCAGCACAATGTCGCTCCTCTTGCAGACGCTGCTCTGAGGCCCCTCGTTGGTCCTGCCGGCATGAAAGCGGGAGAGGTAATGGCCAAAGGCGCCGATGCAGTACTGTCAGACAAGAACGGCAATCCACCCGAAAAACAGGTGGCAGTTGTGGGTGTGCCGCCCGGACCAAAAGCCCCTGCAGAAAATGCAGCCCCGAAGCCCCTTCCCACCACTCCCGAAGGTATTGCCAAACGCAATAAGGAGCTGCAGGACGAATTCCAAAAGAATCAGAAAGCACTGGAAAATCAGAAACTTCCTGCGGAGGAACGGCAGAAACTGGAAGAGCGCCAGAAGCAGATTGGAGAAGAAGTGGATGCACTGAACCCGCCGAAGACCAATGGCGAAAAGATCATGCGCGACTTCAACAAGTCGATGGCAGAGGCAAAAACCTTCACAGATAAGCTTGTAGCTGTTTTCGCTCTCATTTCCCAGCTATATGCAAATATTCTGAAGTGGAACCAGAAAATCGAACCGGAGGAGAAAAAGGCGCAAGCCGCAGCGCTGAACATTGCGGAGACTCCCGAAACCAGAATCGATGCAAAGCTGAAGGCCAATGAAAAAAATCCGGATGGAACAGTCAAAGACCAAAAGGCGAACCTGACGGAGATCAAAGAGAAAAATACAACAGAGCGTGAGTCGAACAAGAAAAAAAGTGATGATCTGACTGTCAGAATTGAGAAGGCAACTAAAGAGAAAAACAGATTGATTGATGAAAAGGCCGGCTTGGAAAAACAGTTGGGTGGAGCAAAAGACGATGATAAAAAGGGCATTCAAGATCAGATACAAAGAGTCGGTGAGCAGATGGCTATTCAGGAAAAAGAGATCGCCCTCACACCGGAACGCGATGCGCTCATCAAGAAAAATGAGGATCTCGATAAAGAAGACAAAATCATCGACCAGCGTCTTGGTGTGAAGCCGGAAGAAAAACCGGCGGACAAGAAACCCGAAGACGAAAAGGAAGAAAAACCCGCTGAAAAACCTGGTGAATCTCCGGACATGCAGGCACTGCGCATCGACATATTCAGGAGAGGCGTGAAGAACGTCCGGACGCAGTGGATGCAAAAGAAAGTAGAAGCAGGCATTGCACTGAACGGTGGCCGCTTGCCGGGATCCGCCCGCGGACTCCTGCGCCAGAAAGAAGAAGTGCAAAAAGGAATCCCTGCTGATACAGCTACAACAGTAGAGGAACTGGATATGATGATTGCTGCACAGCAGAAAATCTACGATGAGGCCGATCAGAAGGTGAAGATGATCGATCAGATAACAGGCGCCGACAAAACCGGTCAGAAGGAGACTCCGGAGCAACTTGCAGACAGGATTGCAAAAGAACCACTGGAGGGACTTATTGCGCGTTACCATACAATGAGCGACGCAGAAAGACAGGTATTTTTAAATAGCCCCCTGATGCAGGAAGATCAATTCAAGAAATTATCAGCTGAGGATGCACATGCCTTTCAGTCATTCAGAGAGCTTTCGGTAGAGAAACAACAGGAGCTTTTGAAAAAATTGTTAGTTACACAAAAGGAAAAATCTGACGTGCAAAAGAATGGGATAAACGAGGTGCCAAAGGAACCCGCAGAGAAAAAACCTGAAGAAAACAAAACAGAAGATGAAAAATCTAAAAAAAAAGCCCTGAAGCAGAAATAAAAGCCGAAAAAGAGGCTGGATCCCCGATTTCTGAGAAACCCCGGACTGCTCCGAAAACTGAAGCCGAAACAATCAGCGATCAACACACACAGCTCCTTGAGGGTTATAGAAAAATGTCGAGAGAGCAGTTACTGCAAATGACATCTGATCCAAAAGTGCTGGAACAACATAAGAAAGAAGGCACGCTGCACATTCTTTTCCTCGCGATTGACAGCAAGGGGCAGGGTAACCTTGTTGAATCTTCATCCAACCCCGAACAAATCTATAAAAAAATGATTGATGGTTTTACCAAAGAAGGCCTGGAGCTTCGAGGAAAAATCAGTGCTGCAAAAAGTCTGAATGCAGCTGAAATCAGAAACAGGCTTCAGTCGCCACCCTACAGCACCTACTTCACACAGGGTGGAAATCTGCCTGCTGTCGATCTTCAGAATCTTTCAGACAGCCAGACAGGCGTGCTCTACGAAATTTGTTTGCTCGAAGAACAGGTGCGCAGCGCTCATATTGTCTATGGCGGTTCCGATTTTTCTACCACGCTCATCCCGGAGAATATGAATGTGAAACGCCAGGGTGATTGCAATGCCGTGGCAAATTACTACGCATCTCTTGCGTCTTTCTGCGGTTCAGAAACGCTGCAGAAAGCAGTAGGATTGGTATCGGTAGAGGATCATGCACAACTGTGTTTTGATCTTGGCGGGGCGAACGGGAAGCCTTTGAAATTCTCCAAGAACACGAGTTATGTCGATATGGCTCAGGTCGATGCAAGCGGTCAGCAGACAAATAAAAACATCCAGCCCTATGCACACAATTTTTATGACTTTTCCGCTGATGAAAAAAAGTATGGTCTGAATCCTTCCATGAATGTTCATTCTATCGATCGTTTTGTTGCATCCGAACTGGGGGAAATCAATGATATCCACGATTTCAAAAAAGCAGACAACGCTGCCCTACAGAATGATCTTTCAATGCAGGAACAAATTCTTGCCATGCATCCGCACAATCCTGCAATTTGTTCGAATGCGATCCAGAACGTATGGGAACAAAAGAGCCGGGGAATGATGACGGATGAAATGGCAAAGACAAAAATCACTGCTATCCTCATGCCGTATATTGATGCGAGTTATCTATCTGTGATTCAGATAGCAAATGTATACAACACCTTCGGGCAAGAAGCAGCACAACCGCTGATGCAAAAATATGAGCAGAGAATCCTCAGCGATAGCGGCAATTCCTTCCGGAATTTTATTCTGGCGTCTAAAAATAATGGTGACAACCCAAATAGCGTGAATTCTCTGAATGCTGCAGCAACGCTCAATTATGTGAAGCAGATGGCAAAAAACTCAAATATTCAGGATATCTGTATAGCTCTGGAAAAAAATCTGAAGGTCATCTAATACTATCTGGATCGCTATATTACACCGCTAATCCCGTCTGTATCTCCAGTCTACGGATTCGTTCATCGTGTGCGGTAAAGCGATCTTTGGTAATGCCGATATCGTCGTATCTCTTTTGTTCGACTGCGGCCAGGACATGTCTTTCTGATGCTTTGATTTCTTCGCGGAGTTCTTCTTTTACAACATATAATTCTTCCTTGGTCGCAAGTCCCGCTATCTGTTCCTGCAGGTGTTCATCTTGAGCGAGCATCAAAGTTTTCACGCTTTGTATATCCTGCGAATTGCGGTTAATAGCTCCTAAAAGCATATCCTGCAGTACTTGGATATCCCTTTTCGTTGCCGATGTGGTTGAATCATCCTGAATCATGGGAAACTTCATTATAGGAATAGCTACTCATTCCACAAGTTTCTGAAGATGATCGTACACCTGCGGGCCGGATATTTTTCTGTGAAATTTTTCCTTGCACCCAAATGCCCGCATTCGTATAATGCCGCTACATTTCCGGTGTTTCCCGCTTATTTGAGACGAATAAGAAACGGGGGCAACGGAGTTTCGTGCGTGCATTTTTCTGCATTCACAAGCCATTTTTCCCACTATCACCCATGCCGACAACAGCTACGTCCGCAACCGATTCCTTCGACGCAGTCGCCCTCTCTGTCGCCAGCCCCGACGACATTCTTATGTGGTCCAGAGGCGAAGTCACGAAGGCTGAAACCGTCAACTACCGCACCCAGCGTGCGGAGCCGGATGGCCTCTTCTGTGAGCGTATTTTCGGTCCAACCAAGAACTTCCAGTGTTTCTGCGGAAAGTACAAAGGAATCCGTTATAAGGGTGTTATTTGTGAAAAGTGTGGTGTGGAAGTCACCCGCAGCATCGTTCGCCGCGAACGCATGGGCCACATCAACCTGGCTGTTCCCATCGCGCACATCTGGTTCCTCCGTTCCAGCCCGTCGCGCATCGGCCTCCTTTTGGATCTTCCTATTAAGACCCTTGAGCAGATCGTGTATTTCGCTGCATACGTAGTGATCAGCGTGAATGACGATATGAAGACAGAAGCAGAGAAGGAACTCAACGCCAGCATGGAAAACCGCCGCAAACAGGTGGTGCGTGAGTATGAAGACAGCAAGAAGCAGCTGACCGAAAGCAACGCGACCCGCGCTCAGCTCGACGCATTGGATAAGGAGTATGCAGAACGCCTCGAATCCCTCAAAATGAACCACAAAGAAGCGCTCGATGATCTGAAAAACCTCCACACCGGAGGCGTGCTCTCCGAGCTCAAATTCCGCGAAATGAACATGAAATTCGGTCACGTGTTCCGCGCCGGTACCGGTGCTGAATCACTCCGCGAAGTCATTTTGAATATTGAACTCCAGCAGCTCGCAACCGATCTCCAGTCCGAGCGTGAGAAGTCCTCGGGGCAGAAGCTGAAGAAAGTGATGAAGCGCATGAAGTTCGTGAACAGTATTCTCCAGGCAGGCATCGATCCGTCCTGGATGATCCCGACACGCCTCCCGGTTCTTCCTCCGGATCTGCGCCCGATGGTGCAGCTGGATGGTGGACGCTTCGCTGCATCCGACTTGAACGACCTCTACCGCCGCGTCATCAACCGTAACTCACGTCTGAAAAAGCTGATGAGCATCGGTGCGCCGGAAGTTATCTGCCGTAACGAAAAGCGTATGTTGCAGGAAGCGGTCGACACATTGCTGAATAACTCCGCCCGCGGAGGCAAGACGCTGTTTACCGCAGGAGATCGCCGCAAACTCCGCTCGCTCTCAGACATGCTGAAGGGGAAGCAGGGTCGCTTCCGCCAGAACCTCCTTGGTAAGCGCGTGGACTACTCCGGTCGCTCCGTGATCGTTGCCGGACCGCACCTCAAACTCAACCAGTGTGGTCTGCCGAAGGAAATGGCGATGAAACTCTTCAAGCCGTTTGTGATTGGCACCATCATCCGCCGCGAACTTGCGCACAACGTGAAGGCTGCCGAGCGTCTGATTCAGGACGGCGGCAAAGAGGTGTGGGATATTCTCGAAGAAGTGATTAAAGACAAGTACGTCCTCCTCAACCGCGCGCCGACGCTGCACAGACTTGGTATCCAGGCTTTCAAGCCAACCCTCATCGAAGGTCTTGCTATCCAGCTCCATCCGCTTGCATGTACCGCCTTCAACGCCGACTTCGACGGAGACCAGATGGCTGTCCACGTCCCGCTGTCGGATAACGCGCAGCAGGAAGCACGCCGCCTCATGTCTGCATCCACAAACGTCTTGAAGCCGTCCGCCGGTGAACCGATCATCAACCCGGTCCAGGATATGGTGCTTGGTTGTTACTTCCTGACACAGGTTCACGATGGAAAGAAGGGAGAGGGCATGATCTTCTCAAACCAGGACGAAGCATTCCTCGCATTCGACTCCGGTGTGGTGGATATCCAGGCCAAAATCAAAGTCCGTGTTCCGGCTGAAGAGGAAGGAAAGACGCAGATTATCGACACCTCCGTCGGACGTTTGAAGTTCGATGACATCATGCCTGCCGGTATGGGCCGCATTCAGAAGGCTCTTACAAAGAAGGCACTCAGTAACCTCATTGCCAAGGCTCTTGAGCTCGTGGGTGAGGAACAGACCACGCAGTTTGCAGACCGGATCAAAGATGTAGGCTTCAAATTCGCAACGATGTCCGGCGTCTCCATCGCCGCCTCCGACATCATCGTTCCGACCGAAGCAGAAACACTCGTTGCCGAAGCAAACGTGAAGATCAACGAGATGAACAATTTCTACTGGAAGGGCTTCATTACCGCTGATGAAAAGTACAGCCACGCTATCCGCATCTGGACGCAGACAAAGAACGAAGTGTCGAGCGCCATGATCCGCGACTTCCTCAAAGAGCCCGAAAACGACATCACCTACGTGATCGACTCCGGAGCTAGAGGTAACTGGGGACAGGTCACACAGCTTGGTGGTATGAAAGGACTCGTTGCCAACCCGTCCGGACGCACGATCGAACTCCCGATCCAGAGCAACCTCAAACATGGATTCTCCGTTCTTGAATACTTCATCGCAACGCACGGTGGTCGCAAAGGAAAGTCCGACACCGCTCTCAAGACTGCGGAAGCCGGTTACCTCACACGCCGTCTGGTCGATGCCGTACAGGACATCATCATCCGCGAGGAAGACTGTGGATCTGTGTCGAACCACAAAATCACCACCGAAGACTCCGAGCGCATCGGTGAAAAATTCGAAAGCCGCATCTTCGGACGCACCTTGGGTGAAGACATCGTCAGCGGTGGAAAGACCATTGCGACCCGCAACCAGGAAATTGATGCCGATCTCATCGAACTGTTGCACGAGCACAAGATTGAAGACGTGCTTGTCCGCTCTGTGATGACGTGTAAGACGAAGCAGGGAATCTGTGTCCGCTGCTACGGCCGCGATCTTGGTAACAACAAGACCGTCAAAATCGGAACACCGGTCGGTATTATTGCTGCGCAATCCATCGGTGAACCGGGAACGCAGCTCACCATGCGTACCTTCCACATGGGAGGAGTCGCAGAAGGAGCCGATATCACGCAGGGTCTGACACGTGTCGAAGAACTCTTCGAAGCACGCAACCCGCGCACCTCCGCTCAGCTTGCGGATATTGCCGGAATCGTGAAAGTCAGTCACCAGGGCGGCAAGACGACTATCACCATCAACGAAGAAGTGCCGGGTGAGGACAGCTACCACCTGCAGGCCGGATTCGAAGTCGTGGTCGAGAAGGGAGAGAAGGTTGCCGAGCGTACCATCCTTGCGAAGTCCAAGTACGATAAGTCCGTTATCCGCGCTGTCGCAGCCGGAGAGGTCACGTCGATCGTCGACGGTACCATCCAGGTGAAGCACTACGATCTGCAGGAAAAGGCCTACCTGTTTGGTGGCCGCGAATCGCTCATCGTGAAAACAGGTTCCAAGGTCGGTGTGGGAGATCCTCTCAACGTCGGACACTTCAACCTGCAGGACCTCCTTGAAAAGAAGGGTGTCTACGCCGTGCAGAACTACGTGGTCCAGGAAGTGCAGCACATCTACGCGTCTCAGGGTCAGACCATCAACGACAAGCACCTTGAAATTATTGTCCGCAAAATGTTCTCTAAAATCCGCTGCTCTGACGCCGGCGACACGAACTTCCTGCCGGGAGAAGTGGCCGACAAGGGAGAAGTCGACTACGAAAACGAGCGCCTGGCTCAGGAAACCAAGGGAAAGGCCAAGATGGCTACCTACGAGCAGCTGCTCCTGGGTATTACCAGAGTTGCCCTCGCGACCGACTCCTGGCTGTCCGGTGCATCCTTCCAGGAAACCATCCGCGTGCTGGTCGATGCCGCAACCACCAAGAAGATCGATATGCTCGCAGGACTGAAGGAAAACGTCATTATCGGTCGTCTTATCCCGACCGGTGAGGTCTACCGCAAGCGCTTTGCCCTCGAACAAGGGCTGGAAGAGCCTGCCGACGAGATCTGATGCCCGTAAGGGCGGGATGTCATCCCGCCCCTCCATAATCCTCCGAATAACCTCTTTACTTAAAAAGACCAATCCCTTAAGATCCCCGCACCCTTATGCCAACCATCAACCAGCTCATCCGCAGTCCACGCCGCAATAAGCGCGTGAAAAGCAAGGCTCCCGCCCTGCAGTACACATGGAACGCCCTCAAAATGCGTCCATCCCCGCTGCCAAAAGGCGCCCCTTTCAAGCGCGGTGTCTGTCTGAAAGTCACGACCATGACCCCGAAAAAGCCGAACTCCGCTTTGCGTAAGATCGCCCGCGTTCGCCTCACAAACGGTCACGAAGTGAAGGCCTACATTATGGGAGAAGGCCACAACCTGCAGGAACACTCCGTTGTCCTTGTCCGCGGTGGCCGTGTGAAAGACCTTCCGGGAGTCCGTTACCACATCATCCGTGGTGTGTTGGACACCGAAGGCGTCCGCAACCGCAAGCAGGGTCGCTCCCGCTACGGTGCCCGCCGTCCGAAGCCAGGAGCTGCTCCAGCTAAATAATCCCATAACCCATAACTCGTTACCCATAACCCGTCATCATGGCCAAGCCCGTTAAGCCCTACATCGTCCAAGGTTCCAACCCGTCGGTTGAGAAATTCATCAACTGCATCATGAAGCGCGGCAAGAAGTCGACGGCCCGCCGTATCTTTGCAGATGCCCTTGGTGTCATCAAAACCCGCACGAAGGAAGAGCCGATGGAGGTGTTTTCGAAGGCCGTCCTGAACGCCACACCGCTGATTGAAGTCCGCCCGAAGCGCGTTGCCGGTTCTGTGTACCAGGTGCCGACCGAAGTCACCCCAAAGCGCCAGGTTGCCCTCTCCACCCGCTGGATTCTGACTGCCGCACGCGAACGCAAGGGTATGCCGATGGCACAGAAACTCGCAATGGAACTGCTCGATGCATCCGCAGAGCAGGGAGGCGCTATCAAGAAAAAGCTCGATGTGATGAAGATGGCGCAAGCTAACAAGGCCTTTGCGCATCTCGCTAAATAAGCGATTCACTAGTGTAGATACACAGAAAGGGCCGAAAGGCTCTTTTTTGTTAGTACCTTGAAAAGCAAACGTTACATTTTGCCTGCAATAAGCCAAAAAACACGCACTTGACCATTGACATGAAATGTAAAATGAGTATAATGTTTCCGCTTTAAAATTCACACACAATCACACTCCCATGACACACACTCCTGCATCCGGTCCTGCGCCTGTCACATACTTTGATACCGATCTCCTTGGGCAGATTATAGAGGTGGAAGTCGATAACGCCGTCCGGCAGCTGGAGGCGAGTGGAAAGGTGATTACAGACACCCTCTCCCGGTCGTGGTATACGCAGCTGACGGAAAGTATTTTTCATATAGTGGGCGAAGAAGCGAAAGCCAGCCGCATTCTGCCGCATGATTTCCAGGATATCCTCAAAACCATGCTCTGGAATCTGATTGATGTGGATACCGACAACATCAAAGAAAAAGCGCATACGCGACACCGCCCTCGGCCTTTCCAGCGCCTCTGGCGTGTCTTCACAAAAAAAGTGCCTTCATAGGCCAAAGCGACGGGAATTCCAATTGCATCTAAGGAGGCTCTTCTGTAGAGTACCCCAGCTTTTATGAGCTTTTAGCTCACAGCTGTTAGCTTTAGGGGTTTCCACTCTTCCCTAATTCCTAACTCCTACTTCCTCACTCCTAAAAACATGGACCTCAAGCACGTTCGTAACATCGGTATTATTGCGCACATCGATGCCGGAAAGACGACAACCTCCGAGCGCATTCTCTTCTACACGGGCCGCAACTACAAAATCGGCGAAGTGCACGAAGGTGAGGCAACCATGGACTGGATGGAACAGGAGCGCGAGCGCGGAATCACCATCACCGCTGCGGCAACGCAGTGTCACTGGAAAGGTGAAGTTCCGGGAGAGAGCGGACAGGTGGACATCACCATCAACCTGATCGACACCCCTGGTCACGTGGACTTTACCGCTGAAGTGGAACGTTCCCTTCGCGTGCTCGACGGAGGAGTCGTGGTGTTCGACGGATCGCAGGGTGTGGAACCGCAGTCCGAGACCGTGTGGCGCCAGGCGGACAAATACAAAGTGCCGCGCTGTGCCTTCATCAACAAAATGGACAAGACCGGTGGAGACTTCTTTATGTCTCTGGCTTCCATTCATGACCGCCTCAGCAAGAGTGCCGTTGCCGTCCAGCTTCCGATCGGCGCAGAAAGCGACTTCTCCGGTATTGTGGACCTCGTAAAGAAGAAAGCCTTCAAGTTTGAAGGAAAGCACGGTGAAAACATTATCGAAATTGATATTCCTGCAGACATGAACGAACAGGTGCTGGAGTACCGCGCAGTGCTGATGGAGAAAGTGGCGGAGAACAACGATGACCTTATCGACCTCTTCCTGGAAAACGGCGCGCTCACAGACGAGCAGCTGTTCCAGGGAATCCGCAACGCAACCGTCCTTGGAAAGATTTATCCGGTCTTCTGCGGATCCAGCCTTCAGAACGTGGGTGTGCAGTTCGTGCTCAACGGTGTTGCCGCCTACCTGCCGTGCCCGCTCGACGTTCCGTCCATCAAGGGGACACTCCCCGGAACCGAACAGCCTGAAGAGCGTAAGCCGTCCGATGACGAGCCGCTCTCCGCACTCGCATTCAAAATTGCCACCGACCCGTTCGTGGGCCGTCTGACATTCGTCCGCGTCTACTCCGGAGTGATGAAGAGCGGTACTGCCGTCTTCAACCCGCGCTCGAACGCGAAGGAACGCATTGGTCGCCTTGTCCGCCTGCACGCAAACTCCCGCGAAGAAATCCAGGAAATCCGCGCCGGAGACATTGGTGCCGTGATCGGACTGAAAGACACCCGCACCGGAGACACGCTCTGCGACGAAGGCAAGCCAATCCAGTTGGAAAGCATCACTTTCGCAGAACCGGTTATCTCCATTGCTATTGAGCCGAAGACGAAAGCCGACCAGGAAAAAATGGGTATCGCCCTCAGCAAACTTGCAGAAGAAGATCCAACCTTCCGCGTCCGCACCGACGACGAAACGAACCAGACCATCATCGCGGGAATGGGAGAACTCCACCTTGATATCCTGGTCGACCGTATGCGCCGCGAATTCAAAGTGGAAACCAACGTCGGTACGCCGCAGGTTGCCTACCGCGAAACTATCACGAAGGAAGTGGAAGGCGAGAGCAAGTACATCAAGCAGACAGGTGGTCGTGGTCAGTACGGACACGTGGTCTTCAAACTGATCCCGCAGGAACCGGGCAAGGGCTACGAGTTCGTGAACTCTGTGGTCGGAGGCCGCATCCCGCGCGAATTCATTGCACCGTGTGACAAGGGATTCCAGGAAGGTATGACTAGAGGTATCCAGGCCGGTTACCCGGTTGTGGACGTGAAGGTCGAACTGCTTGACGGTTCCTACCACGACGTGGACTCCTCCGAAATGGCCTACAAGTTTGCAGCCTCCATCGGATTCCAGGAGCAGGCGAAGAAGGCAGATCCTGTCATTCTCGAACCGATCATGAAGGTGGAAGTCACCTGCAGCGAAAACTATCTGGGAGATGTGATGGGCGACCTGAACTCCCGCCGCGGTATGATCCAGAGCCAGTCCGACCGTGGAATGGCCAAAGTCATTCAGGCAGAAGTGCCGCTCTCCGAAATGTTCGGTTACGCCACAGAACTGCGTTCCATGACCCAGGGCCGCGCAAGCTACGCCATGGAACCGAGCCACTACTTCAGAGTGCCGAAGAACAAAGCAGACGAAATTGCCGCAGCCCGCTCGGGAGTGGCAACCAGCCGCTCAAACGGCTAAAACGCTTCAAGAAATTCTCAAAAAGCACTCCGCAGAAAGGGGTGCTTTTTATTGACAAAAATATAAAATTATTTAAAATGTACCTACTATGACATTCAAATTTTCTTCCTCCGAAAGTGAGCGTCTCAATGAGTCTGTACCAGGTTTAGCCGGTAGAATTGAAAAGCAGATTGAAGATAAAGGCATCAAGGCCAATATTTCTGAAATTATCCAACAGCACCGTGACATTCTTACAATTGAATCCGATCGACCGGGAAATGAAGGGGATGAAGCTATGTGGGCGAATAGGGAATTACAAAAGGTACAAGATCGAATTTCATAATTTGGGATTATCAAAAGAGCCCCAATCCAAGGGGCTTTTTTAGTACAAAAAATGTATACGAAAATTTCCAGAGGCGATTGAAACAGAGGAAAACATTTTGTCTGTTATAGCTTTTATTGTGAGTTTCCTTGCCTATTTAGCCCAAAATATGGTACAAACAACCCGTATTCGCCTTTTTCACCTTCCCCTTCCCATTATGGAACGTGTTTTCATTTCTCTGAAGCGCGCGACATCTTTTGCGTCGCTCGCTGCTCTTTCCGCAAATGTACTCCTGGGTACAACCCTCGGAGTGTTTGCTCCGCTCGCTGTCCCGACTGTGGAAGCAGCTTCAACTATTTGGAGTGATGATTTTGGACTGAATACAACTATCCCTGATATTCCAAACTGGGATGAAGAAGGTAATGAAGGTGATGCTACAACTCAGATTCAACAGCCCGGTGGCTCTGGATCTGAAGATAGCCCAAGTCCAAATGCTGGCGCTCTTGTGAGAGTAGGACCTGGTGAGTGGATGTGTCGCTCTGTGAATGCGGCAGGCTTGGATACTCTGAAAATTAATTATTACTGGAGAGATGATAACAGTGCAGAAGATGGAGAAGCGGGTATCGTTGAATATTACACAGGAGGCACATGTGATGCTCCTACGGGCCTTAGCACACTCGCAACTCATGAGTTGGATGACACAGATAATGGTGGTACAAGCGCCTGGAGTGCATTGCAAACAGTTAATTTGCCGGGATCATTAAGCAACTCTTCTTTCTTTGTTCGCTTCCGCAATACAGCAAACAGCAGCGACGAAATTCTCCGCATCGACGGTGTCTCCGTCACAGGAGAAACAATCGTCGTTGCAGTCGATCCGAAGCTGACTGTCACTGCAACAGTGAACGGCGGTCCGAAGACCATTGCAGATGTGTCACTCACAGTTGATGCTGGTGCTGTCGTGAGCGGTGCTCAGAATACATACACTGCCGGTGCACACACTGTTGCCGGTAACACACTTGCTAGCTACACAAAGACCATTAGCGGTCACTGTGCAGCGAACGGTTCTATCACACTTGCTACAAACGATGTGAAGTCCTGCTCTGTTACGTACGACTACGTTGCACCTCCTGCTGTGACTTTCCTTGGTTTCCGCAATCAGACCAGCGGCTCGTACGATAGCGGTCCCGCTATCCAGCCTTGTGGATCAACAAACACAACCGGCTTTGCCGCTTTCGAGTGGGCTGAATCCGGTGTGTCCCCAAACCAGCCTCTATCTTATGAATACAAGATTCTCAGCGGACCGGCAGGTGTTGGCTACACGGAAGTGCACACGAACACGCACCACAATGGAGGTATTCCTGCAGCGGGTACGTACACTGTGCAAATCACGCCGACAGATTCTCTGGGTAATGTTGGAACACCGGTGTCTTGCGTCATGACGTATGCCCCCATGGTCACCGTCACGATCGCCAAGTACATCAATGGAGTGCACGCGACTGTCCCGAATGCAAACAGCTCGTCGTTCAATATGACTGCTGTGTATAACGCGACGAACATCGGTGCAGGCAGCAGCCCGTACACCATCGGTCAGACCGGTAACAACACACCGACGTCCTACGAAGCAAAGACGATTCCTCTCGCATACGGCGCTGACTACAGCACCTACGAAGACACATCCGTGTCCTGCACAGCAGCCTATCCGTTCGCACTGGTTGGTTACACAACCGGCGACACCGAGGCGCTTGCAGCTGCTGCAGTTCCTAGTATGACGATTCCTGCATTCACCGGAATGACGACGAATAAATTTGTCATCGTCTGGAACAAGACCTGTCCTCCGGCCCCGACACATCTGTCACCGGCAGACGGCGTCACCCTCACACCGGCTCAGCTCGACAAGATTGACTGGAGCGACATTACGACCGATCCAGCCATGCCGATTACGTACTACTACCAGTCCGCAACAAACCCGGCCACGAACCCTGATGGCTCCTTCACATCGCCTGCGTACACATCCGGTCCGCTCTCGATGTCTGAAATCCCGGCACTCGGCACACCTGTTGGCACCTACTACTGGCATGTTCGTGCGGTTGATGGCGCAGGAAACTCCAGCGTCTGGAGCACCCCGTGGACAATTATTGTTGCACCGGCTCCGAAACTGACGGTCAATATTGTAATGGTAAACGACAACGGTGGTACGAAAACCTCTGCTGATGTGTCTGTGACTGTTGATGGCGGCGCTGTTACAAGCGGCGTCCAAGCTACCTACACTGTCGGCACACACACGGTTGCTGGTACCAGCCTGACCGGCTACACACAGACGATCAATGCCGATTGTGCTGCTGATGGAACCATCAGCCTCACCTTCAGTGATGTCAAAACCTGCACTGTCACCTACGACGACATTGCTCCGAAGCTGACTGTCATCAAGCACGTGGTGAACGACAACAGCGGTACGCTGCTCGATGTCGATGTACCGCTCTTTGTGGACGGCAACTCTGTCATCACCAACGTACAGAACACCTTCGATGCCGGTCTCCACCTGGTGACCGAAACGAATGCAGCCGGCTACGACTTCATGTTCACCGGCGACTGTTCCGCTACCGGTTCTATTCTTCTGAACCCGGGTGATGTGAAGGTTTGTATCATCACGAACGATGACCAGCCTGCAGAACTCACTGTTATTAAAGAAGTGATCAACGACAACGGCGGCGCTTTGGTATCCGCTGACTTCACCATGCATGTCACAGGAAACGCTCCGAGCCTGACCACCTTCTCCGGTGACGCTCTCGGAACAGTGGTGGTTCTGAACGCCGGTTCCTATACCGCATCCGAAACATCGGTATCCGGTTACACAGGCACTCTGAGTGCAGACTGTAGCGGCATCATGCTGCCGGGTGATCACAAGATCTGCACCATCACGAATGACGATGAAGCAGGAACGCTCACCGTCATCAAGAACGTCATCAACAATGATGGCCGCTCCGCTGTTGCATCCGCCTTCACCATCAACGTGAACGGAACCAACGTCAGCCTTTCCACATTCGCTGCTGCTGACGGCTCCGGTACAACCGTCACGCTTGATGCCGGTGCATTCGATGTTGTGGAAAATGCCACTGCCGATTACACCACGACCTACTCTGCAGACTGTTCCGGAACCATCCTGAACGGCCAGAGCCTGACCTGTACGGTCACAAACGACGACCTGCCTGTTCTTCCGACCGGTGCAACCGAAGCCAATGAAGAAGGATTTGATGACGGCAACAGTTCCCGCCGCGGAAGTGAAACAAACCGCCTCGGTAGCGTGATGGGCGTCATGTCCGCCTCCCGCGGTCTTGGAGGTCCTGTCGCTCCCGCCGCATTCGGAGGTAGCGCCGACACCCCGCTGTCCGATGAAGAGAAAGCATTCCTCTGTGGCATCCAGCGCTCCCTGCCCCGCACCGTTACCTATGGTCTGATCGACTGGATTGCCGATCAGCTTGCAGACACCATGAACCGTCCTGCCGATCTGATCGCCAGCGTTCTGAAGCAGCCTCTGTGTGAGAAAGAAGTTGAAACCAAGGCTCTCGTTGCAGCAGCAACCCAGGTTCCGCTCGATGAAAAGGGTTACCCAGTGTCTGAAAACGATCTCTGGAACAAGTGCATCCGCAACGAACGCATCTACCTTGAGGAAGTCCGCAACAACCTGGAAGAGTGGACACCGCTCGACGAGCACCGCCGTGTGCTCCCAAGAAGCTGTGCGTCTTACCACACAGGCAACAACTGGTTCATGCCAGGCCTGGACATTTACTTCACCTGGAACCCCACAAAGAAAGTCGCCACCTTCCCGAAGGGATACGTGGGCGTGAAGAATGTCAGCGTGGTCGAAGGACAATCAAACTAAGCTAGACCTTCCTGAAGAACGGCTCCGCAAGGGGCCGTTTTTTAATAGGTTTTGATAAACGTGATCGGGTTGATGGTTTCACCTGAGCTGTCATCCACCTGCAAATGCAGATGCGGACCGCTGGTGTTTCCGCTCATGCCGACTGTTCCGATAGTCTGCCCGGGGGTCACTGTTTCGCCTTCTGTCACATTCGTATCCGCAAAGTGGCCGTAAATAGATGTGAACATGGTTCCATCATCTAAACGGTGTTCGATAATGACATGCAGTCCCAGAATAGGGGAAACATCCACACTCTGGACCCGTCCACCGGCAATCGCACCAATAGGAGTACCGGGAGCCAGTTTCAGATCCACTCCGGCATGCGTGCCGCTATGTTCGCCGGCATCAATGTTGTAGCTGCCCATGAAGCGGGTGGAATAAAACAGCTTAGCGGTAATAGCATTAATGGAATCCGGATCAGACAGATCCTTCGTGAGAGACAGCATCGGGATCGTGAGTGTCTGCATGTTGTACGCAGGCACGCCGACAAAATCGGCATCGGTCATTTCATCGTAACTGCGGTTCCACTCGGCAGGCGAACGCATAGCCCCCCATTCCGGTATTTTGCTGACTGGGAAGACTGCTTCGATGAATGGAGGAAAGTTTTGCGAGCTCTGTACTGGCTGCTTCGAAACCGGTGCCGCCTGATGCAGCGACGCATCTGCGACGGTATACATTTTGACAGCCTGCCGCTTGGCAGAACGAAGCAGAACAGACTGCATCAATTTGGCACGAGCCGCTTCGCGCTGCAGACGTCTGGTCATACTGAGGCTCCGCAGATTCGGTCGTAGGAGCGCTGCGTCATAGCTCATCCGGGCGGTATCACTTCCAAGCATTACACCAATCAGAAGTCCCGCCATAAGCGCAAAGACTGCTGTAGAGCCGTTTCGGGGCTTTTGTGTGTGTTTGTGCATTTCCTATAATTATACCCTAAAACCGCTATTTTTTCAATCAGCCTTTTGGCCGTTTCTCCATAGAGTAAAGCCATGAAACGTCGTTTTACCGAAGACAGCTGGCGCAAAGAACCCTGGTTCCAGAGCTTTTGCAGTGCCCTCAAATCCTGCAAAACCGAGGAAGAAATTGCCAATTTCATGCGCGATATTGCCACGCTCAGTGAACTGCAGGCGATGGGCGAACGGCTGGAAGTCGCGAAGCTGCTCGCACAGGGAATGAGTTACCGGCAGGTTGCGGCAAAGACGGGAGCAAGCACGACGACTGTCACACGTGTTGCGCATTTTTTGGAGAATGGAGAAGGGGGATACCGGAAAGTGCTGAATACGCACCGGCATCATCGAATGAAGGTTGGGAAGAAGGAGATTGGCGATCAGAGACTGGAGACTGGGAATACTGCATCGAATGATCAAGCTATAAAGAAGACGGCGTTACAGAAATATTTGGGACAATAGAATGAATCACGCCGATGCCATGCACCGCTGCCTGGAACTTGCTGCGCTTGGGCGTAAGAGTGTTGGCAATGGCGCTCTGGTTGGCGCAGTGCTGGTCCGTGACGGCAAAATAATCGCCGAAGGATATCACCGTGCTTTTGGCGAGGCGCATGCGGAACGGGCTCTTTTGGAATCATTCACTGATCCCATCGAACCTGATGATGTGCTGTATGTGAATCTGGAACCGTGCTGTCATCACGGAAAAACGCCGCCGTGTACGGATAGTATTATCGAGCGCGGTATCAAACACGTAGTGTATGGAATGTCTGATCCGGATAGTCGGGTGGCGGGGCAGGGGATTGCTGCATTAAGCGAAGCAGGTATTAGCGCCGAAGGTCCGGTGCTTCGTGCAGAGTGCGAGTGGTTGAATAGGGGATTTATCTCTGTGCGCACAAAGCAGCGTCCGTGGATTACACTCAAGTCTGCGATGACGCATGATGGGCGAACAGCAAATGCAGATGGATCACGTTTACTGATTACATCGAAAGAACAGGATGTATGGTCACATACTTTTTTGCGTGCGCGGCATGATGCGATTTTGGTTGGGGTGCAGACAGTCATCAACGATAACCCGACACTTGATGCACGACTGAGCGATCACAGTGACTATCATCCATGGCGTATTATCCTCGATCCACAGGGCCGCATTCCTCATGATGCGAAAGTTGTGAGCGATGATCATGCATCGTCGACGATTATTATTGTTGATCCGACAGCCGAGAAAAATGTTGAACTGCTGCAAAAAAATGGAGTTCATGTATTTGAGGTTTCGGTGAAAGACGGGGCGTTTGTATGGGAAGAATTATGGAAAGTATTGCTGGCATCGGACGGGTATTTTCAGGGGGTCACCAGTCTGCTTGTTGAAGGTGGCAAGAAGACGTGGAGCACATTTAATGAAGCTGATTTTTTTGATATAAGAGTGGAATTGACAGGATATTGACAAATAAAATAATAATATTAAAATAATATAAGTCGATCATTTCACACAGGAGCAATCCTGAACTGCCATCTTTCCGAATGAGGAGCAAAAAATGGGACATTACAGAGGGAGAGACAATATTCAAAGACGCCGAAGAAGGCGCCTGCGAAACGAGCGAAAGCTCTTGAAAAACGAAGCGTCTTACGGAAAACCTGCAACTCAGGTGCAGTCTGCCGTTACCGCGTCGTACCAAGGGCCGCTGTCGCAAATTGTTCCCCGAAATGGTGAGCTGTTCGCGTATAGCAGCAATCCTGCAATTGCAGGAATTCAGGACAGTGTCCGTGTTGCGCTTGGGATAGAATGACCCATCGCACACGGAGGATCGGCCAATCATGTCTGCGCATCTTTTCTGTCAGGATTGATAGAGAAGATGCGCTTTTTTGTGTCATAAATCCAACAAATGCCCCATTCGCGTCTTCTTCGTCTTCAAATACTTCTTCTGCAACTCTGATGACGGCGTAATCTGAATCGGGAGCTGTTCGGTAATTTCCAGTCCAAATCCTTCCAGTCCGGAAATCTTTTTTGGATTATTCGTTAGTAATCTCATAGATCGAACTCCAAGGATCGACAAGATCTGTGCACCGATTCCATATTCACGGAGATCACTCGGGAAACCCAACTTCAAATTCGCATCCACAGTATCGAGTCCTTCTTTCTCCTGCAGATCGTACGCTTTGATTTTATTGGCAAGCCCAATGCCGCGGCCTTCCTGGCGCATGTAGATGATCACACCGTTTCCTTCATCGCTAATTCTTTTCATCGCTGCATGAAGCTGTTCGCCACAATCGCAGTGAACGGAGCCGAAGACATCACCGGTCAAACATTCGGAATGCACACGAACAAGCGTCGGCTTTGTATCATCGACGACTCCTTTAATAAGCGCGACATGTTCCGCGCCGTGCACCGTATCTTTAAAGACTTTCAACTGCCATGGTCCGGTCACCGTTTCGAGCTTTGCTTCGGATTCCAGGAAGACAAGCTCTTCATGCTGACGGCGATATGCAATCAGATCAGCAATAGTGATGACAGTCAGCTGGTGCTCCTTCGCAAACACATCAATACTGTCGCGACGCATCATCGTTCCATCATCATTCATCAGTTCGCAACCGACTGCGGCCGCTTTGAATCCTGCGAGCCGTGCGAGATCCACCGATGCTTCCGTGTGGCCGCTGCGGACAAGCACGCCACCGTTTTTTGCGCGGAGCGGGAAGATGTGGCCGGGTCTGCGCAAATCACTTGCTTTTGCTTTGTCGCTGATGGCAGCCAAAATTGTGGTGGTGCGGTCTTTGGCGGAGACTCCTGTGGTCACGCCTTCTGCTGCTTCAATGCTCACGGTAAACGGCGTCCCGAATTTCGAAGTGTTATCTTCCACCATCATCGGCAGTTCCAGGTGATTCGCGATTTCTTCGCTCACTGCCAAAAATACAATGCCGCTGGTGTGGCGGATGATGAAGGTCATTGCGTCTTCGGAGATCATTTCCGCGGGCATGATGAGATCGCCTTCGTTTTCGCGGTCTTCGTCATCAACCACAATGATCATCTTGCCGTTACGGAGATCGTCGAGGGCGGCGGTGATGGAGGAGAAGTTGGGCATCAGGATTTCTTGATCGATGTAATTGCTGATAAAGAATGTAAGACGGCGAGTGCAGCTTCGATTCCTTTGCTTGCATCGCCAAAACAACGCGCACGCGCATCCTCAATGTTGTTCACGTAGAGCACTTCGAATGCGAACGGGATGTGGTACGTGAGTTGCGTTTCCATGATTCCCTGCGTTGCAGCCTCCGCAAGTAAGCGCGCATGATGTGTGTCGCCTTCGACTATTATTCCAAAACCAATCAGTGCATCGACTTTTTCTTCTTCTGCAAGAGCGGCTCCGATCAGCGGAATTTCAAAAGAGCCCGGAGCGGGATACACCGTAATATTCGCATCACTGATTCCCGCATCCACAAGCGTTTTTCTAGCACCTTCAATCAATCCGTCGATCTCTTCCTTATAGTACGACGACGCAACAATGCCGATGCGCCAATTGGAATCTACGTGTGCCGGAAGCATGAGCGTGTGTTCTTTTTTCATGAGCGGGAGGAAAGAATGTAACGACCGAGGATATCGGTTTCGATGTTTACGCGATCGCCGGACTTCAGTGTACCAAGAGTGGTGATCGAGAGCGTATGCGGAATGAGGGCGACAGTGCAGAGAGTATCGGCGATATTTGCAACAGTCAGTGAGACGCCGTCGATGGTGATGGAGCCTTTCTGCACGACGAACGCTTCGAATTCCACAGGTAATTCAATTTTTAATTCATGCTGTGCATTCAATTCTTTCACAGTTGCCGTTCCTTCGACATGCCCCTGCACCACATGCCCCTCAAATCTTCCATCAGCTTTCATCGCACGTTCCAGATTCACCGCATCACCAATTTTCAGATCACCAAGTTTTGTCTTTCGCATCGTCTCTGCAACAACATCAAACCGCATCGACTTGTCATCAAACTCCACAATGCTCAGACACACACCGGACACGCAGATGCTGGATCCCAGTTTGATGTCATCAAACATCGCCGGACGCTCCAGAATCAGCGTTCCATCAGCGTTTTTCAAAACCTGTGCCGTTGCTTCGATTATTCCGGTAAACATGGCAATACAGTATACCAAACTTTCCTCACGCTCATCCCTCAATCTCGCACTTTTACTGCACTTTACTAATCGGATACATCATCCGGTTTCCGACTCTGTAGAGGAATTCAAACCACTTGTGGATGAGTTCCTGGCTGGCCGGCAGCTTGCCGTTCTCTGCAAAGTACTGGGCGGACGTCGCGAATTTTTTGCCGTATGTTTTCATGAGAGTGAGTGTTGCCGGACGCTGATCGACGACTAATCCGAACTTACCCTTAGCGGGCGTACACTTGGGTTCGAAGTGGCGCATGATGACGGTGCCGCCGTAGTACTTCATCGCTTCTGCTACATGGAGCGTCGTGAGATACATCAGCGCTTTCCACGCGATCATCGGGGCGCCGCCGGTGAAAATCAGGCCGATGGGTTTGCCGCCAAACTGTCCTTTGGAATGTGTGTCGTGATCCAGACCAAAGGCGCCCATTCTATCGATGAGATTTTTGAGGTGTGATGGCACCGAGAAATTCCAGATAGGCGTTGCGAAGACGATGCCGGTTGCATCGCTCAGAATTGTTTTGATTCTCTGGTAGTCGGGTTCGGGTTGGGATTCGGGTTCATAATCAGCGATAGTGAAGTGATGGAGCGAGATGTCTTTCAGTCTGATCTTTTCAAACGTCACGCCCGGAACATCTTTTAGTCCTTCAATAAAAGAATCCGCGAGCATATTGCTGTTACTCGGGTCATTCATGCCGGCGACTACAACGGCGATTAAGCAGGATTTTGTCATACGGTGAAGTATGAATCATCGCTGCTGTTTCATCAAATCTATCTTTTGTGTTTCGATAGCACCCGACCCACAACCCGTAGGCCGGAACTTCCTCTTTTCAAGAGTCGGGATCGTGCTGTGATTGCTATATTTTTCCGGCAATTTTTGGGTGTTTGTCTCAGTACAGAGCGAGCTTTGACAGGTGTCCACAACGCTGCTCATAAATTCTTGCCCGTCTCCGGGACCTACAATATCTTGGGGTTTCAATCGACCGTAGGCACTACATCGTGTATTTTACTTGTCATTCCCTTTCCCCTGTATGAACCCCCCATCCGCCACTTCCACTGATGACCGCCAGACATCTCTCCCGATGACCGATACACCCACGAAAGCGAACAAAGGTCTGTCGATTCAGCGTGTCTTCACGACGCCCGGTAGCGATCCCCTGGAAGAGCTCACCTACGAAAAGCGCACAAGCCGCATCAAAAACACGGATGGCAGCGTGGTGTTTGAAATGGAAGATGCGGAAATTCCCGCAACGTGGAGTCAGGTTGCAACAGACATTGTGGTGAGCAAGTACTTCCGCAAGGCAGGTGTCCCGCAGCGCGACAAGGATGGGAATCTGGTGCGCGATGAAAAAGGAAACGTGGTGACAGGCCCGGAGCGGTCGGTAAAGCAGGTGGTTCGCAGACTTGCCGGTTGCTGGCGATTCTGGGGTGAGACGCATGGGTACTTCGCAACACCGCAGGACGCACAGGCGTTCGAAGATGAACTCAGCTATATGCTCGTCCGCCAGATGTCTGCACCGAACAGTCCGCAGTGGTTCAACACAGGACTGCACTATGCGTACGGCATCACGGGTCCTGCTCAGGGTCACTACTACTGCGACCCGGTCACCGGCGAAGTAAAGCGCAGCACGGATGCCTACACCCACCCGCAGCCGCATGCCTGCTTCATCCAGTCGGTGAATGACGACATGGTGAACGAAGGCGGCATCATGGACCTGTGGGTCCGCGAAGCACGCCTCTTCAAGTTCGGCTCCGGCACGGGAACAAACTTTTCAAATCTTCGCGGAGCAGGAGAGCCTTTGTCCGGAGGCGGCAGCAGCGGGGGGCTGATGAGCTTCCTCAAGATCGGTGACCGCGCAGCGGGAGCTATCAAATCCGGAGGCACGACGCGCCGCGCCGCCAAAATGGTGTGTCTCGACCTCGATCACCCGGATATTGAGGACTTCATCAACTGGAAGGTAAAGGAAGAGAAGAAAGTCGCAGCACTGGTTGCAGCCGGCTATGACAACGACTTTAACGGCGATGCCTACACGACAGTCTCGGGACAAAACTCCAATAACTCCGTTCGCGTGGCACATGACTTCTTTGAAAATGTGGAACGCGACGGCGACTGGAATCTCTACTGGCGCACAGAACTCCGCAAGGCAAAAGCAGAAAACCGCGAACCGGCTGCCTGCAAGACACTCAAGGCACGCGACCTGTGGGATCAGATCGGCTACGCAGCCTGGGCGTGTGCAGACCCCGGACTTCAGTACGACACGACCATCAACGATTGGCACACCTGTCCGGCAGACGGCCGCATCAATGCCTCAAATCCCTGCAGTGAATACATGTTCCTGGACAACACCGCCTGCAACCTGGCGTCGCTCAACCTGCTCAAGTTCTATAACGATGAGCACGGCACCTTCGATGTCGAAAACTACCAGCATGCAGTCCGCCTGTGGACCATTGTGCTCGAAATCTCCGTGCTGATGGCGCAGTTCCCCAGCAAGGAAATTGCCGAACTCAGCTACAAGTTCCGCACACTCGGCCTTGGCTACGCAAACCTCGGTGCGATGCTGATGCGCATGGGTATTCCGTATAACTCCGTGAAGGGCCGTGCGATCGGTGGTGCCCTCACCGCCATCCTTACCGGAGAGTCCTATGCAACATCCGCAGAAATGGCTCGCGCACTTGGCGCATTCCCCGGCTACATGAAGAACCGTGAGAGCATGCTCAAAGTCATGCGCAACCACCGCCGTGCCGCCTACGACGCGCCGCAGAAGGAATACGAAGAGCTGCATGTCACACCGGTTGGACTCGACCAGAATGAAGTGCCGGAGTATCTCCTGCGGCCTGCAAAGGAAGTGTGGGACCGCGCACTCGCTATTGGCGAAGAACATGGCTACCGCAACGCGCAGACCACTGTCATCGCTCCCACGGGAACGATCGGCCTTCTGATGGACTGCGACACGACAGGAATCGAACCTGACTTCGCCCTTGTGAAGTTCAAGAAGCTTGCCGGAGGCGGTTACATGAAGATTGCGAACCAGTCCGTGGAACCGGCGCTCGTGGCTCTGGGCTACGACCAGACGCAGGTGAAAGACATCATGCGCTATGTGATGGGCACGCTCAGTCTGGAAGGCGCTCCGCACATCAACCGTGCAAGCCTGCGCGACAAAGGATTCACCGACGAAGACATCGCAAAGATCGAGAAGCAGCTGCCTGCAGTGTTCGAACTCGGCTTCGCGTTCAATCGCTGGGTGCTGGGAGACGATTGCATGAAGCGTATCGGCATCACAGAGGAACAGATGAACGATCCGAACTTCAACCTGCTCAAAGCCCTTGGCTTCAGCAAAGAGCAGATCGAAGAGGCAAACGTTGCCATCTGCGGCCACATGACCGTCGAAGGCGCTCCGTACCTGACAGACGAACAGCTCGCAGCATTCGACTGTGCCAACAAGTGCGGCAAGACCGGACAGCGCTTTATTTCCGCCGAAGGCCACATCCGCATGATGGCGGCTGCTCAGCCGTTCATCTCCGGCGCTATTTCCAAGACCATCAACCTGCCGAACGAAGCAACCGTTGAAGACATCAAGAACGCGTACTTCCTGAGCTGGAAGCTCTGTCTGAAGGCCAACGCGCTCTACCGCGACGGCAGCAAGCTCAGCCAGGCTCTCAGTAACAAATCAGATAAAAAGGACGAAGAGAGCAAGGAGATTGTCGACAGAGTTGTCGAGAAGATCGTCTACAAAGAAGTGCCACGTCGCAGAAAATTGCCGGCCGAACGCATGGCGATCGCTCACAAGTTCAGCATTGCCGGACACGAAGGCTATGTCCACGTAGGCATGTACGAAGACGGCGCTCCGGGCGAAATCTTCATCAAAATGAGCAAGGAAGGTTCCACGCTCTCCGGTGTGATGGATACGCTCGCACTCAGCCTGAGTATGAACCTGCAGTACGGCGTTCCGCTCGATGTGCTCTGCGAGAAGCTAGTGCACACACGCTTTGAGCCGATGGGTATGACCGCCAACAAAGAAATCCCGATGGTGAAGTCCGTGATGGACTACCTCGGCCGCTGGCTCGCGCTTAAGTTTATGACCAAAGACAAGGCCATGATGTTCCATAACCATGACCTGGTCGAGAAGGCCTACAAGGAAGGCAGCAAGAGCAAAGATGCTTTCGCAATGCGCCTGCCGGTTATCGACGAAGGATCGCACGCAGAGCCGAATCTCTTCAGCGCCGTCGAAGAAACAACCCAGAAGCAAACGGCAGAAGAAGGTGCAGCAGACGCAGCACCCACCACGCTCGAGATCGCAAAGCAGCAGGGCTACACGGGCAGTATTTGCGGCAGCTGCGCCTCCACCAAGATGAAGCGCAATGGAAGCTGTGAAGTGTGTCTGGATTGCGGTGCAACAAGCGGTTGCAGCTAAGTGTCATTCTGAGCTCGTCGAAGAATGTGAAAATGAAAGGGCGCGCGAGCGCCCTTTTTGATACACTCACATCTATGAGCCTCATGAACTATATTGTCACGCCACAAAAAGATCTGAAGACGGAGTGGCCGTCGTATCCGGTTGCATTCTTTGCGTTGATGGTCATGCTGACCTGTATTATTCCACTCGTCATTATTGATGTGTGGGCCGTTGTGTACACCAGCATCTTTTTTCCTTTGATGCGCATACCGCCCGTCAGACGCCGCGACTACCTTGTCTTCGATCGCGCAAAGCTCCGGAAACTCGCTCCTATTCAGAGATTTGGTTGCCTGTATTGTAGTTACGCAAACGGAGTCACTGCGTGGTGCAAAGCGGTAGCAAATATGACGGAACTTTATACATGTGCAATCAGGCACAGCCTGGAACGAAAAGGCCAGGAACATCAGAAGGATTTCTACCCGTATAACAAGTTTCAATGAAACGCGTCTTCATCATCCACGGCTGGGGAGGATATCCGGAGGAGGGATGGTTTCCGTGGCTGAAGAAAGAACTCGAAGAGCGGGGATTTAACGTACAAGTTCCCGCAATGCCTGACCCCTCGCATCCGCAAAAGGATGCATGGCTTGAAAAGCTGAGGGAGATCATTGGAACTTCTGATGAAGAAACCTATCTTGTCGGGCATTCTCTCGGGGGAGGGGCGATCTATCTGTATCTGCAATCACTTCCTGCGGATCAGCGGATAGGAGGAGTGGTGACCGTTGCAGGAGTGGCAAGCGAGGCGAGTATCACCAACCGCATCAATGAGGTCGACGGCGCATGGGATGTCCTTGGTCCATGGATCAAGACGCCGCACAACTGGCAGGCTATCAAAGACCACGCAGATTTTTTTACCGCGATTTTTTCCGATACTGACGTGTGGATTCGCACGGAGACGGCAGATCTTCTTCAAGAGAAACTGCACGCCAGGACAATGATTCTGCAGAACATGCGGCATTTCAGTGGTGATGACGGCATAACAAAGTTACCCGAAGCATTGGCCGCGCTTCTCTAAATGCAAAGCAAAGCCGCTGACATCCTGTCAGGCGGCTATTGTTGGCAATCATTCGATTGCCGGTTGTTCCTCGTCTGGAGTACTTCCCTCGGTAGATTTTGGCTGCAATTTGCCGCATCCGATCAGTCCGAGTATCAGTATTCCAACGACTACCAGCCTTCCTCCATTCTCACTCAACCAAGTCATCATGATTTTCTCCCGTCCCCTCGGAAGACTACTAGTGAGCCACAGTTGACTCACCTACAACAATCATCGACCTATGGATGTGCTGTGTCAATTTCTTCTATTCCACTGACAGGAACACATAAATCAACCGCAGGCTCCGCCTGCGGTGGTTGATCTCCTTAGGGAGATCGTCGTCGTAGAATTGCTCCTCCCAGCCTCCTCCATGTCCTCATTGCCGGCGGCGTTGTAGATGCCGCAAGAATGAGGTAAGCCACTACTACCCATGGTTCCAACATAGCCGTCTTCCTCTTTTACGACTCGGAACTCAGACACGAATTCCTATGGTCATAATTGCCAATTTTCCTTTACCTGTCAACGATCTCGCTTCTTTTCCGTTATACATCATCTATACTAATCGTATGTCCGACTTCTTCGACCGTTTGCCATCGGGAGTACGTGAGGGGATCCGTAAACGCATGCGCAGCCCCGAGGCGTATGAACGCCTGCGGGAGAAAGTGAAAGGCCCGGAAGATCTGGAAAAAGAAATGAAGCGCAGCGAGCAGCTGGCGGAGTTACATTTTGCGATGGAGTCCGAAAAAGGCATCGCAGAAAAACTCAAAACAGCCATCGAAAAAGACATCAGTGAACAGAACATTGAAAACATTGTGGATGTTGCAGATCTTTCACCGGACATTCGCACGCAATTGGAAACAGGAAAATTTACGGTGTCTGTGTCCTCTCATCCATCCACCCATGAAGATGCATTAATTCTGATGCCGGAAGGAAGCATTCAGGAAAAAATTCCAGTGAAGGTGAGCTTCAGCGAACAGTATGCGGGTCAGGTCTTAAGCCGGTAAGTGTAGTTGTTGTGAGTCCAGAGAATGTGTAACCGTTTTTACATGGTCATAAACAATACCCCGAAAGCACAGACGAAAAGGAAGAGCTTCATGAGGACCGAAGAGTAGATGATCACCTAATGTGTTCACAAGAGGGGAGGGTCAAAGACCCCTTGCGTCTCAGAGAAAACTTGAACACATTAGTATATCACTGACCGATTTTCCGTCGACTATTTTGTTGAGTATTTTTGGTGTACAGGCTTGCAGGATGCCGAGAAAGTGGCGGAGAGTGTATGAGTGTTCACCGGTCAATTTTACAAGACAAAATGTACAGAAAAACGTCAGTTGCTCTGTTTAGGAATTTTGTTCATATCATCATCCGGAGCCACGCGGTTTGTAATCTTCTTTTGACATCGTACGCATTCGTGCACGATCATCCAGCCGCCTTTCTTCGCATCGTAGTCCACGCCGATGGGCTGCATCAGATCCTGACATTCGGATAAACGATCGCCCGGACCGTTTTTATCGACATGTTTGCACCACAGGCAGAACGGGCAGTGATTGCGGTAGGTGCCTTTGCCAAGCGGTTCCACGTTTGCGCCGCAGTGCTCACAAATGAATGCCTCTTCTCGTGCGATGAATGCCATCAGTGTTCATCAACAGGAAGCCACTTTGGATCAGTATGCAAACGGCGTGGCACATCGTGCGGTGCTTCTATGGGTTTTAGAAATCTATCGACACGTTCCCGTAGTTCTTTTTCCTGACGCTGTATTTCTCGTTGCTTTAGCAGATCACTCATCTTGGGCAGTGGTGGGTGCCCGTTATTTTCCTCTGGTGAGTAATGCAATACGATCATACGTTGAATCTGAAATGCATAATGTCACCGTCTTTCACAATATACTCTTTTCCTTCTGCGCGCATCTTGCCTGCTTCTTTCGCTTTTACTTCGGAGCCAGCTGCAATGTAATCGTTGAAGGCAATTGTTTCTGCACGAATGAATCCCCGTTCAAAGTCCGTATGAATCACGCCTGCGGCCTGCGGTCCTGTGTAGCCGATCGGAATATTCCATGCGCGGACTTCCTGTACGCCTGCCGTGAAGTAGGTGATGTAACCGAGTGCTTTGTACGCAGCCTGAATCAAACGGTCGAGTCCGGAGGACTGCACACCGAGCGATTCCAAAAATTCCTTCGCGTCTTCCGGAGAGAGATCCTGCAAATCTTCTTCGATCTTCGCGGAAATCAGAACCAGTTCCGCACTGGCATCCAATCCCAGTTGTTCTTTGAGTGCGTGAATGCTCAGTGTATGCAGATCATCTTCTGCAACGTTTGCAGCGTAGACAATCGGCTTGTAGGTAAGAATCTGAAAGGACTTTGCAATCGCCACTTCCTCTTTTTCCAGCTCTGTTTCTGCCGCCATCTTTCCGGCATTAAGCGTGATGAAGAGCTTTTCTGCGACTGCCAGCTCTGCCTTCTTTTCTTTGTCGCCATGCTCGGCAAGTTTTTTGGTCTTCTCAATACGTTTTGTGATCGCCTGTAAGTCCGCGAGCCCAAGTTCTGTTTCAATAATCTCGCGGTCGCGCTTTGGATCGACGGTTCCTTCCACGTGGATGATATCGCCGCCCGTAAACACGCGTACAACGTGGCAAATGGCGTCTACTTCGCGAATATGGCTCAGGAAAGCGTTTCCAAGGCCTTCGCCCTGGCTGGCACCCTTCACAAGGCCTGCAATATCCACAAATTCGATCGCAGCGGGCACAATCTTCTCCGGATGCACCAGATCAGCCAATTGCTGCAAACGACTGTCTGGGACCTCCACAATGCCGATATTCGGCTCTATGGTGCAGAAAGGGTAGTTTGCGGCCTGTGCTCCCTTTGTGCGGGTTAATGCATTAAAAAGCGTCGATTTCCCGACGTTTGGCATACCCACAATACCTATTTTGAGAGCCATAATGCTTGAAAAGGAGAAAAGCCACCTGTCCGGCGTAGCCCAAAGGGCGAAGTCGGATAGTTGGCCTATAGTACAGGAATTGGGGAAAGAGGTAAGAGATGCCGTTTCCGGGCCTAAAAAGTTGACAAAATTTAATTATATTACTATATTACTACTCCATTATGTCAAAGCGCCTCTTTGTTGTCATCGCGCTTGTCCTGGTTGTCGGGTTCTTCACCCGTGCATTTGCGTATGCGCAGGAATTGATGAATCCCGCCATCTCTACGGAGCCTGTTACACGTGCCGAAGCGGTTGCGCTGCTTTTGAATGCCAATCCTGCCAATCTTGATCGCGTCCGTCTGGCTGCAGCTGCCATGCCTCCTATGCCACTCTTCAAAGATGTCGAACAGACGCAGTGGTACGCACCGTACCTGGAAGTCGCGTTCCAAACCGGACTTGTTGCCGGTACGAGTGATCAGCTCTTTCATCCGAATGATCAGCTGACCGAAGATGACGCAATCGTCCTCACCTCCCGCTACAAGCAGACGGTCGGTGCGTCGGGTACGTACCTGACTATCAAGACCGATCAGGGAAACATGCTGAATAAAATTGTATCCGAAGCAGTCACCAATAATATCGATCTGCCGTTCCCGGTTCGCCCGGGTCAAATGATCAAGCGTGCGGATTTGTACACGATGTTTGCATCCGCGGGAGTCCTGCAGCCGGAAATGATCACCATCGCCCGCATTCCGGTGACAACGGACTTAAGCGGTGACGCCACAGTCCAGCCGATTGTTCCGCAAACACAGCCGCTTCTTGCAGATATTCTGTCTCCGCCCGAAGCACAGTCCGACAGCACCTACTTTGCCATCAGCATGCCATCCATCGACGTGAAAGATCTGCACATCACACACCCGACCGATCTCTCGCACAACGGTCTCCTCGCTCCGCTCCAGACCGGTGTCGGACATCTCTTCAGCTACCCGGGACAGAACGGAAAGATCCTCGTGTACGGTCACAGTAGCAGCTACCCGTGGGACACATCGGAATTCACGAAGATCTTCCGCAAGATCAACAAATTGAGCGTGGGAGATAAAGTGTACGTGAACTATCACGGCACGCTCTACACCTACCAGGTCACCTTCAAGCAGACCGTCGATGCGAAGGACACCAGTGCCTACAATCAGGAAGGAAAAGAGGAATTGATTCTGTATACCTGCTGGCCGCCTGATAGCATTAAACAGCGCTACCTGGTGCATGCGAATTTAGTGGAGACGACGGTGCAGAAGTAAAGCTATGCAACAACTGTCATCTGAATCAGGCACAGGAAAAAGTGATTTCGCAGCAGAGATAAAAAGTGTTCTCCTTAGTTTTGGAATACATGATTCATATACAAGTGTTTCGCAAGCAATTCACAGTTCACATGTCTTTCATGGAATAGACTTAAAAAAAATCGCCACTGCATTTCTTCCCCTTATTCCAGAATTAATCTCAATGGGAGAATTCTTAGATGTGTCTACTATTTACGAAGCGGCAGGACAAGATGATATGCCTCTTTTAAAGGAGCGTATTACACAAGGAGTGGATCATAATGGTGTAACAGATTGGCAATTAGCTTTTCATGCTCTGAGTTTAGGTGCAGATGCACATATTTTAGATAGTGCGATTGCTGCAAGAACCATGGATGATCACGGAGATCAGCTTAGTACCTATAAAACAATAAGGCCTGTCACACGTTCCATTAGAGATGCTCTTCCAGACTATATACATCGTAATAATCTGCCTTCTATGCAGTATTTGCATATGGAAGGTGCAATCAATGCTGCCGTTCATTTAAGGCGTTCTCGATGCTACGATGCAATAATTGGTATTATGAACTGTGGCTCTGCCGTTCCTATTTATATGCATGTGCTGGGCAATGAAAACATCGGATTTATAGAAACACATCGGGAATGGAAACGTGGTCCTGTTTGGAGAAAGCGAGTGGAAGCAAAAGAGAATATGAGAGTCCTTCTTTGCGAAGATGATGCTGCTTCTGGTGGAACTTTGAAAAATGTGAGTGCCAAAATTCAAGGAGATATACCAGGAGCACAAGTATCTGTTTTATTTACCGGAAGCCAGATAGAACACAGTATGTCGATTGCAAAAGAAATTCCATCTATTGCTCATGCATTTACATTTTCGGATTTACCAAATGATAAAGTCTATTCCAACTTAATCAGGATGAAAAATGTGCTCGAGAAAAAGGTAAGGCAAGGCAAGAAAAAACCATGCAGTGAGGATTAAATTCCAATACGCCGCAGAATCTCGCGGCTCACAAAGTCCCTCGCACGACCATACTTCAAACGACTGAGCTGTTTATAGGCCTCCGCCGCCTGTTCATCTTTCACAAATGTCTTGTCCAGCCAGGGGCGCGGAACCTCGAGCGTAAACGGACGTGATGGCTGACCGTTGATACACAGCTTCATGGAACCCTTGAATGCATCCATGTTCACGAGGTCCTGTTCAGAGAATGTCGGAGCCATTTCTTTGGCGGCAACCTCAGCATCCTGCGGACCGATTTTGTACATCATCATGGTTCCGACGTTGCCGAAGATCGCGCCTTTCAAACTGACTGCGCCGCTCAGCTTACTGTCCTTTTCCAGCTGATCGATATACTGGTGCGCAAGGATCAGGCCCAGACGGTACTTACGAGCTTCACTTAGAATTGATTCAATCGACGGCGTCACGAAGTTCTGGAATTCGTCGATGTACAGGAAGAAGTCTTTGCGCTTGTCGGCGGTTTCACGCTGGCGGCGCATGGCGGCGACCTGAATCTTGTTCACCACAATCATACCAAGGAGCGTCGAGTTGATGTCTCCAATGAGACCCTTCGACAGGTTCATCAGAATGATTTTGCCGCTGTTCATACACTCACCGACATCGAACGAACTCTTCGTCTGTCCCACAATGTTACGCATGAGGGTATTTGTCACGAACTGTCCGAACTTTGCGGCGAAGTACGGGATCATTTCCTGCTTTTCACGCTGACCGGTTTTCGCCATCTGGTTTTCCCAGAAGGAGCGCACGACAGGGTTCTTCACTTTGCTCACTTTGTACTTGCCCCATTCATCATCGGTAAACAAACGCACAAGGTCTGTGATGGCGCCGCCCTCTTCCTCGTCTTCCATGAGCGTCAGACAACCGTTACGGAAGTAGTCCTGAATACGCGGACCGAAGATTTCTTCACCGTACATTTTCACCATCATGTTCATGGCGTCCAGCGCGATGAGGTCACGTTCTTCCGGTGTCTTTCCTTCGAGCAGGTTTAAGCCCATCGGGCGTTCGGTGTCTGCAGGATTGAAGTAAATAATATCGTCGGCGCGTTCGCGCGGAATATACGGCAGCAGGTTTTCAATCAGCGATCCGTGAGGGTCGACCACACAGACGCCTTTGCCATTATGGAAGTCCTGGCGAGCCATCAATTCAATGATGGACGACTTACCCGTACCGGTCTGTCCGATGATGTAGAAGTGACGGAAACGGTCTTCGTTGTTCATGAAAATTTTCTTTTTGTCGCCGCGGTAGGTATTCATGCCCAGGTACAGTCCGTCTTCCGGAATATTTTTCGGAGCCGGTGCAACTTTAAAATTCTGCCACTTGATGGTTTCCACTTTGTTG
Organism: uncultured Candidatus Peribacteria bacterium; assembly: GCA_964533375.1. Classification (GTDB taxonomy): domain Bacteria; phylum Patescibacteriota; class Gracilibacteria; order Peribacterales; family Peribacteraceae; genus CALREJ01. The sequence continues at coordinate 714,462 of CAZHLW010000001.1, read as the reverse complement.
TACTTCACATTCGGCAGGTGGAACATGCTCGCAAGTTCAGCGGTGCCGAGGAGCATTTTCGGAGCCTGGATCATTTCCGGGATAGAACGGCGCGGCGAGCGGCGGATGAAGCGCTGGACGACCTTGCGCTTACTTTCGACTTTCAGTTCGTGGAAGCTGTTGCCGCGGATGTCGTTAAACTGGCTGAAGCCGGCGGCGACGGTATCCAAAATCAGATGCGCACGGTGCGAGTTGTTGCCGGATGCGACAATGCGTGCCACACAGGTGAAGCCCGGGTTTCCTGCTTTCTCGTCCACTGATTTGCTGTACTCCTCCACCATCTGCGAGACGCGTTCGTTCTTGCTCATTTCCGGCTTGGATTCATCGGTTGTGAAAACAGACAGAATGCCGTTAATCCATGTGAGGGGATTGAGCATCGATCCGCTCTTTTCTTTCGGGTTCAAAAGTTCCTGCGCTTCCTTCTGCAGTTTCTTCTGCCAGCCGGATGTGGCGGGACGCAGCACGAATTGTACTGCAGCACCTTCATCACTCTGGAGTTTGGAGAAGGCGTTTGTGATGGCATTCAGCGGATCGCTCTTCAGTTGCTGATACGTTTTGAAGACGTGTGTGTAGTGATGATGTGCGACAACAGTGCGTGCGCTCACGACCGATTGCTCGGTGAAAATATTGTAGTCCTCGACTTCGTCGATGATGGTATCCGGGTAAAACGACGTGATCTGCTTTTCAACCAGAGGCGCAATACGGCGCGGACACACAACAAAAAACAGAATTTCTCCGGCGAGTGCGGCGTATTCCAGAGACACAAACGGCTGGCCTTTCCAATACCGGTTGAGGTTTGAGTTGTAGATGGAATGCAGCGACTGGAACAAGTGGTCCATCACACCAATCACTTCTTTGTAGTCGCGGCCAAACTGGTCGGATTCGGAATCTTTCTCCTCACGCGATTCTTTTTTCGGGACAAGGAGCTGCAGGAAAACAATATCTTCCTCGCGCCTGCGGTCCGCCAGAAAACGCATCAGCAGAAAGAGCACAACAAACGTGGCGCCAAGGCCCAGAACCGTGCCGATAACCATCAGGAAGGTCTGCATGAAAGTATCGTATCAGTATACCAGATTTTGGGCCGCTATACACGGTGATTTTTTGCTGTTTTGCTATACTTATGCCGTGAAACAGGCGCTTTTCCTCCGGCTTTTTCAAAACCGCAATTACCGGCGCATTTTGCGTGGCACGCTCCGGTACCTGTTTGGAAAGCGCGGACAGCGTCTGATTACCGCTTTGCAGCTCTTTTACGAGCTTCGTATCCAGCTTCTCCTCCGGACCGGCGACCCCATCGGACGTCTGGCCCGCGGCAACGAAGTCCGTGTCTGGGTGGATGGCTTTGATTCTTTCCGGCGTATTGAAAAGCTGTTACGCAGAGCAAAGTACAGCATTGTCATCCAGATGTTCATCTGGAAAGACGATCCGACCGGAAGGCGGATGGCAGGGGTCCTCCTCGATGCCGCCGACCGCGGTGTGCAGGTCGACATCACCAAAGAAGCGGTGGGGGACTTCTTCGAACTCGATGGTGATTTTCTCGGTACGAAAGAGTCGGACAATCCCGTCTGGAAAGCATTCTGGAATCATCCGCGCATTCGCATTACCTACGCAACTAATAACGACCACGCGAAAGTGTATGTGATCGACGGACAGATTCTGCTTCTGACCGGTATGAACATTGCCGATGAATACCGCTACCAATGGCATGATTATATGGTGGAATTGCGTGGAACGGCGTACGTCACCCAATTTCTGACACGCGGTTCATACCCAATTAAAGCCGATGCAGTTGCACTCGTCATGAACACGGACGAACGCAAAGACATCCGCACCGCGCTCGATCAGTTGCTTGCGAGCGCCACGGAATCCGTTGTTGTGGAACACTGCTATCTATCCGATCCGGATATTACTGATCAGTTGATCGCCCTCAGTCACCGCAATATCCGCGTGACGATTATCGTGCCGGCGCACGTCGATCTGCATTATCACGCAAACATGAATACGATCGGGCGGTTGCTTGCGGAAGGAGACAATGCCGAACTGCATATTCTGCTCTATCCGCGTATTTTCCATGCAAAAATCATTCTGGTGGATCACAAGACCGCATTTGTGGGATCGGCGAATCTGATGAAGCGTTCCATCGACGAAATGGGTGAAGTGAATGTGCTCATCCGCGGCAAACAGCGCGCCATCTGGACACTCCGCGAAGCGCTCCGCCAGGATGCACTCAAAAGCCGTGCCATCAGTTCTTCGCCTACGTCACTCTGGGTATCGCGGTGGCTGGCGTGGCTGGGACTTTGAATTACCGGCTTAACGTTTCTGCCAGTGTATCTCTCTGCACGACACACATTTGCTGTGCTTCCGGATCCAATTCTTCGAATGCAGGAGTGTGCATGTATGCGAGATATGCCTTGTAGATGTTTTTTAATTCGTTCACATTTCCATCAAAGTTTTTGGCAGCACGCAAAAGTTTTTGCAGCTGCGCATCCACACGAATGCCAACCATTCCGTTCCCGTGATCCACAAATTTACAGATAAATTCTTTCCCGAACATTCCGGCCAAAGGTGATTCATTTTTCAGGACGTAATCCGGCAGGTCGCCAGAACCCGTTTGCCATCCGATCTTTTGCGTATCGGAGTTATCGATTTTGCTGATCTCCACGCGGTTTGTCTGTTGGAGCAGTGCGCGAATGATCGTGGAGCCCAGGCCTTTATTTTCCAAATCACCCATATACACTCCGTGCAGATTCATCAGACAGTCTTCCGGACTGTAGTCGCCATCAATAGAGACGCCCTTCACGAGCGGGCATCGTACTTGTGCATTGTACACAGCGTTATTGAAAGGCGTCACACTGTACGAAACCGTAAATGGAATCCCACCCAGAGTAAATTCCCTCACAATCTTTTTCTCTCCCTGTTTCAGTAATTCAGTGGCACTGCTGATATCAAATACCTCGTTCAACATCTGCTTTTCCGGAGAAGTCACCTGCGACAGCATAGTCGGGCGATCCAACTCAAGCGCAGACAGTTCTGCGGATTTGGGTGGCAGTATCTTAGCAATTGTCTCACGTGTTGTTGCTTCCGTTTTCTTAATATCTTTGCGCACAAAAGACGCAAACCATTCCCATGCCCTGCTTCTTATAGATTCTGTTTGTGTGTCTCTTTCCATCAATAGATATTATAACACAAAATACTCAAAAATCCCATAACCCATAACTGATCACCCATAACCCGTCACGGATGCATCCGCTTCCATTGCTCATACACGCGCTCCACCATTTCCAGAAGCGACTTGATGGTCATATCCTTCTTGATGAAATAGTCATCCGCACCAAGTTCCTTGCCTCTCGCGCGGGAGTTTTCATCGGCAAAGTTTGTGAGCATGATAACCGGGAACGGGCGGGATTCGCGCGGGAAGTGTTCCAAGACCTGGAAACCGTCCATTTTTGGCATATGGATATCGAGCACCAGTACCTGCGGTGCCTGCTTTGTGATTTCTGCGAGCGCCTGTTCACCATCTTCCACGGCGCGGATCATGTAACCGGCAACCGAAAACTTCTTTATATAGAGGTTCCGGAGGACTGGATCATCTTCTGCAATCAGGATATCTGCTTTCGACATACCTCTTAGTATAGAGGAAATTGGTCTTTTTTTCCAGAGCTTGTCGAGTGTGCCTCTCTAAAGAGGAGAAAGAGGCAGCGGTAAGGCCGGAAAGCTTGCCCGCGCCAATTCGCCCAATTGGCATGAAAACATGCTCCTTTCTGTATGACAAGAGAAATGCTGGGCAAAAAATCAGAATTCTGCTATAATGGGAAGAAATATGAACACACACAAGAAGACTTATCTCGTGGCACTCGGTGCGCTCTCACTCGTCACACTTGGCGCTGTTCAGATGAGCGCGCAGTTCTCCGCGAGCATTATTACCGATTGTATGGGTAAGCCGTACGGCACAGCAGGCTGTCCGGTGAAGGCCGAGAACAGCAGCAGTTCTGTAAACCCGATGTGTGGAAACGGAGCCGTGGATAACGGGGAAGAGTGTGACTACGGAAAGCTCCGCAACGGTCTCAGTAACTGTACGAATTCCTGTGAACTTCTGTACTGTGGAGATGAAGTTATTTCTCCGCAGCTTGGAGAAGAGTGTGAACCGGATACAGAGGAAGTGTACGTGCTCGATCCTTCGACGGGTCAGCTCACCACCGAAGTACATTATCTCCAGCCGTCCTGCGGTACGACCTGTACCGTTCCGACATGTGATGCACAGGGTAACTGCGCAGGAGGATGTAAGCGCAAGTTCCTTGCTTCCTGTCCTGCCGATACGACCGTTGCATTGCAGCAGGTATCCTCTTCGTCCAAAGCATCGTCTGTTGCATCTGCGCCAGCCGCGCAAAGTTCTTCTTCTGCCGCTCAGACACCTATTACTCCGATCTCCGGTCAGGTGCGCTGTGGTAACAGTATTGTGGAACTGACCGAACAGTGTGATGACGGTGTATTGAACGCAAACCTGCCGGGTGCACGCTGCCGCGTTGACTGTACGCTGCCGAAGTGCGGCGATTCCATTACGGATACCGCCCGCGGTGAACAGTGCGATGACGGACCGAATAACTCGGATCTCCCGAATGCGCACTGTCGCATGAACTGTTCCGTCCCGAAATGCGGTGACGGATTCACCGATACCTCCCGCGGTGAACAGTGTGACGACGGTCCCAATAACTCGAATAACCCGAACGGCCGCTGCCGCCTGGACTGTATTATGCAGCGCTGCGGCGACGGTGTGGTAGACCAGAATGAAGAATGTGATGCCGGTACCGGCAATTCCGATCTGCAGAATGCCCGCTGTTCGAAGAGCTGTACGCTCCCGAAGTGTGGTGACAATGTCCTGCAGCCGGGTGAACAGTGCGACGAAGGACCGAATAATTCCAACGAAGCAAACGCGTACTGCCGCAAGAGCTGCTCCCTTCCGAAGTGTGGTGACGGAATCATCGACACCGCCCGCGGAGAAGTCTGTGACGAAGGACCCAATAACTCGGATCTCGCCGGCGCAAGCTGCCGCCTGAACTGTTCATTGCCGAAGTGCGGTGACGGTATTGTCCAGGCAAATGAAGACTGTGATGACGGAACCAAAAACTCCGACACCCGTCCGAATGCCTGCCGTATGGACTGCCGCGCTCCGCGCTGTGGTGACCGTATTGTGGATGCAGACGAACAGTGTGATGACGGCGATAACAACGGAACCGACGGAAACCTGTGTACTGCATCCTGCGAGACGCTCAAGCCTGCAGCGACATCGATGATCGCTTCCACGACCGGAGGCATGTCACCGTTCGCACCGTACGCAATCGTTCTCGCACTCGTTGGTGGTGCAGGTGTTCTTGCCTACCTCTTCCGCAGCAAGCTCCATTCTCTTGTCAGCTCTGTTGCAGGAGAGAAAGTCGCACAGTCAATCGACGATATCCCATTGGATCAGATCGAGATGCCGTGGCATAAGTGGTGATTCTAAGGTCGAGGTTGAGGATAAGGGTTGTTTGAAAGTTGGAAGGTTACAAGTTTGAAAGTTTTGGCATAGACTGTCTTTCATGATGGAATATAAAGACGTGCTGGGTTTTATTGGCGCTCTCATTGCAGTGAGTTCCTACATTTTGTATGTGTGGAGCATTGTGCGGAGCAATATCAAACCGCATGCATTTTCCTGGTTGATATGGGCAGTGCTTGCAGGAATCGGGTATGCGGCACAGATTGTCGGGAATGCCGGAGCGGGATCGTGGGTATTGCTTGTTGATACAGCTGCCTGCATCTGTATTTTTATTCTTGCGCTTCTAAGAGGAGAAAAAGGCTATACCTCATTTGACTGGATTTCGCTGTCATTGGCATTCCTGTCCCTTTTCCTGTGGTGGCTGACAAAAACGCCGACGTTGTCGGTACTGCTCATTACACTGGTTGATTTCTTCGCGTACCTGCCAACCTACCGCAAGAGTTTCCTGAAACCTTTTGAAGAATCTTTGACGATGTTTATGCTCAGTTCCCTGAAATTTGTTTTCGTGTTATTTGCCATCCAAACCTATTCTATTGCGACAACTTTTTATCCTGCAAGTATTACGGTCATGAACGCGGTTTTTGTGATGATGCTTTTGGTAAGAAGAGCGCAGGTGAAAAATCGATGATTAGGAAAAAGGTTAAGGGAACGAAACGTAACCCTTAACCTCAACCTTTTTCTTGCTTGCCGGTCGTAGCTCTAAAAGAGCGAAGACTGGACCTTAATTAAGCGACAGAGATTCTGACGTAAGCCGAGATCTTCGCATCACCCAGGTGCTCCGCAACAGTCTTGCTCGGATCTTTCACGAAGTTCTGGGACACAATGGAGCTTTCCTCGCGGAACTTCTTTTCCTTGCCCATCATGATTTTGTCCCACATGGCTTCCGGCTTGCCTTCTTTCTTCATCTGCTCGCGCCAGATTTCGCGTTCCTTCTCGACGGCATCGGTACCAACCTGTTCCGGATGGATGTAGAGCGGGCTCAAGGCTGCTGCGTGCATCGCGATGTCGCGTGCTGTGTCGCGGGAGCCGCCTTCGAGACCGATGATCACACCGATCTTTGCATTGCTGTGGATGTATGCGCCCACAACCGGTGCTTCGATCACGTGCATGTCATCGACGGTAATATTTTCACCGAGTTTCTGGACGAGTTCGGGGATCTTTTCACCGGCAACTGTTTTTGCGGCGTCCATGCCCTGGCTGAAGAGAGTATCGAGGATTGCCATACCGGTTTCAGTGAAGCCCGCATCGCGCGCGACGAAGTCTGTTTCACAGCGGATAATGAACATGGCGCACTTGGAACCTTCTTCTTTCATGAAGACGAGTCCTTCGCCCTGTTCGCGGGCAGCTTTCTTCGCAGCCTGTGCAATACCGCGCTTGCGGAGCAGTTCGATGGCCTTTTCCTCGTCGCCTCCTGCTTCCTCCAGTGCTTCTTTCACTGCGGAGATGGACACACCCGTGCGGGCGCGGAGGGATTGGATGGCTGCTGCTGTAATTGGCATAGTGGAGAGGGGAATGATTAGATGGATGATCAGGGATCTGAGATCGGTGATCGGGGAATTGTTTCTAGTTTATGGTTATTGGTTCATTCAGACAAACCAGAAACTAGGAACCACTAACGATAAACATTAGTAAGAACTAGCTATCACCTGGGGAGCTTCCGGAGCTGCTTCTTTCTTTTCAATCTTTGCAGCACGTGCACCTGCACATTCCACAAGAACGGTGTGCAGGATGATGTCGATAGACTTCACAGCGTCGTCGTTTGCAGGAATGCATTCTGTGTATTCTTCGGGATCGGCATTGCTATCACAAATTCCGTACACCGGAATACCAAGCTTCTTTGCTTCCAGCACTGCAACGTGGTCGCGGACACCGTCCACAACGAAGAGTGCATCAGGCAGGCCTTTCATATGAGCTACACCGGAGAGGGCGGCGTCGAGTTTTGCAAGTTCTTTGCGCAGCGCGGTCTGTTCCTTCTTTGTGTACTTTTCGACGGTACCGGTCTGGAACGATGTGCGGAGGTCCAAGTAGTACTGAAGACGCTTCTTGATAGTCGGCCAGTTTGTCAGGAGTCCCGGAATCCATTTCTTCGTGACGACCGGCTGGCTGAGTTCATGACCCATCTGTTCGATTTGCGGGATAGCTTGCTGCTTGGTGGACACAAAGAGCACTGTCTTGCCTTCTGTCTGCAGTTTCTTCATGTGTTCACACACACGCTCCAGACCTTCGCGGGTCTTGGTGAGGTCAAAAATGTGGATGCCCTTGCGGGAACCAAACAGGTAATCGGCGATTTTCGGATTCCACTTCTGCTTCGGGTGACCAAAGTGACAAGCGGCATTCAGAAGATCTTTTTCGGATGGAATTGCCATACAACGAGGGGTTAGGGATGAGGAATTAGGGATAAGGACGAGGAGATCGGCGATCAGAGATCGGAGATCAGGGTAACAAATGATGATAGGTCCTTGGGGCTACCCTGTAACGTCATTTCGTCTGGTTGCGGAGGATTCCTCTTGCGAGGCCAGGACCGCAGCGATCAGCTACAGGTGAAGTAGGGACTTTATACAGATTTAATCCACTGTTTGCAAGTTTTTTACTTCTCTCTCTGTAAATTGACTAAAATTCACAATTTACTATTATATACATATGTCAGCCGATTCATATCCAGAGAGAGATAAAGAGCTGCAGAGAGATATCATGCAAACAAAATCCTCCGTTCATCTGGATCCTCTGATAGAAACGGAGCGTGAAGCGTTGTACATTCTTGGATTCTCAGATGTGCCAAGCAAACGAAAAATAATACAACAGAAATATGAAGAAATACTCAGAAAGAAGAACCTGTTCCCAAAGAAAACGGCAGAAGGGCGCCCCCTTACACCCGAAGAAATGAAGCAAGTGGAAAGGCGCATACGCCAAAATATCCTTAACGCAAGAAATCTTTTACTGAATGTATGCCCGCAGAAAGGGAATGCAAAACAGAGACATGATCACATCCTCGAAAAATACATTTTTCCGCGTTTAAGGAAAGGTTAATCAAACTCAAACCGCATCGGCATCGTCCACTTTTTTCCTTTGCAGAAAACGATCTGATACAGCTGCAGGCAGTCGTACCTAAATCCTGCCTCGCAGACCTGCAGGTAGTAGTCCCACATGCGGAGGAATTCTTCGTTGTACTGCGGACCGATTGCTTTGATAGCGTTACGGTTCTTGTTGAATTTCTCTTTCCAGTGGCGGAGTGTTTCTGCGTAGTGCAGCTTCAGGTTTTCGATGTGTCCGACGGTGAGGTCCGCGCGGCGCATCTCTTCAACCAATTCTTCCAAGCGGGGGAGTCGTCCATCCGGGAAAATGTAACGGTTGATCCAGGCGTCTGTTGCAACATGCGGAGCGGCAGTGGAACCGATAGTGTGCACAAGTCCGACGCCGCCGTCTTTCAGAAGTTCTGCGACTTTTCCTATGAACGTTTCGTAGCCGCGCTGCCAGGTGTGCTCTGCAAGACCGATCGAGACAACATGATCGAACGTTCCGGTCATATCGCGGTAATCTTTCAGGTCGATATGAATTTTGTCCTGCAGTCCTTCCTCTTTCATTTTGTTGTTGCCCCACTCGTGCTGCCCTTCGCTGAGCGTCACGCCCACTCCTGTAATGCCAAAGTTCTTGGCCCCATAGCGCAACATGCCGCCGAATCCGCAGCCGAGGTCGACAATGTTTTCGCCGGGTTTGAGTCCCAGTTTGCGCGCAACGCGTTCGTGCTTCTGGTCCTGCATCTGCTCGATCGTGTCGTTTGGATCTTTCTGGTAGGCGCAGGTGTAGGCCATGTTTTCATCCAGGAATAATTCGTAGAAATCATTCCCGACATCGTAGTGGTGCTGGATGTTGGATTTGCTTCTGTCTCTGGATGCGTTTGCAAAAATGCGTGTGGCGACTGCGGAAACCAGCAGGCTGGGGGATACGCGAATGGCGCTGGAGAGATCGTTGGCAACAAGCGGACCAATACAGCTCACAATGTCGCCGTCTTTTGCGTCCCACCATCCTTCCATATAACTTTCACCGAGTCCGAGTGAACCCTGGCTGATGACACGGTCGTAGAATTCAGGATTATGTATCGTCATCGTTCCTTCGGGACCGGTTCCTTTTGTGCCGAATGTATGTGCCACACCGTTCTCATCAATCATGGTAATATGACCGATTTTGATGTGTGACAGGACCTCATGAATAAGAGAGATAGATCTGGAAGACATGGAAACGAGGGAAGGAGACAATCAGGCACGAAGCACACACTTATCGTACAAATCCTTCAGACGTTGTCCGGGATCGTACCGGTGCTTGAGAGCAGTATAGACCTGGCCGTTATAAATGCGCCAGAATGTTTCTTTGTCATAGAAGGCCTCGGAATACAGCGATTTTAAGCCATGAAGTCCGATTGTCTTCTGCTCAACTTTTGTATTAAAGAAGCCTTTGGGATGCTTCTCTTTGGTTTTCACAAAATCCCAGAAACCGAAGTCGATCTGCAGTTCTGTATGGTCTGCCGGGAAAAGAGGAAAGATTTTCGATGCATCCGGCGAAGACGTCGGGCAGGTCCAGATAGGGAAAATACCGATCTCACGATCAAGAAAATCCAAAAATTCCGGCGACTTGCTTACGGGAATACAAATATCCTGAATAACGGATTCACTGTGCATGGATGTAAACGGTTTGATGTACGTCTCGCTGAACTTCGTCCGGTTATTCCACCGCATGATGGCGTTATATGTGAGCGAGTTCAGACGCTTGCGGCCCATCAACAATCGAAGGAGGGGATTCTGCATTCCCAGATTCTTCGAGCACCAGAACCAGTCCGTGTCCCATCTCCAGATGAAATCGTGTGTGGTGAGATAATCTTCGGATCGATTCCTGATCGACTTATAAAAGATCTTCATCCAGGTGTAATCACTCACATACGGCGCATCATCAGTAAAAGTACCGGTAATAAGCACCATTTCATTTTTCGAGAACACTACGCCATCCACATACGTTGCAGTGGTTTCTTTGCAGGTGCGATTGAGATCGGCAAAGAATTGCTGAGCGTCGCTGTATGTTGTGTACTGCAGATGCACGAACTTTTTTACTGGAATCACTTTCGCGCGGATTTTTAGAATGTACCCAAGTGTGCCGTAGGAATTGGGAAGCCCGAAGAAAAGATCTTTATGCTCATTCGTCGGTGTGGCTTTCACAACCGTTCCATCACCGAGCAAAACTTCCATTTCCAGAACGGTTTCATGCACGAGTCCTTCCTTGAATGATGACGCTTCAATGCCTACGCCGGAAATTGCACCGCCGATCGTGATGGAACGCAATTGCGGAACAACCGCCGGGACGCATCCATGCTTCAGCGTTTCATCCACAAGAACCGCGTACGGTGTCATCCCTTCCACCTCCACCCAGCCTTCCGCCGCATTTACCGCGAGCACATTACAAAAATTGCGGACATCGAGTTTCACTTTCTTTTCTTCTGCACGCTCACGGAACAGATTGCTTGTTTCCTTCTGCAAACCGATGGTTCCCTGCGATGCCTGGATGGTGGAAATCAGCTGCTGCTTGCGGGATTCGTAGGTCATAGGGGTTCATAATAGCAGACGCGGCAGGCATCATGATACGCGCTCTTTCGCTCTGCGTTTCCATGCGAACGAGTCGCCGTTGGGCATAAATCCGTATCCCAGACGGAAGAGAGTTTTTGCTGCAGCGTCCCGGATGGATTCCATATTTGATTCGTACAGAGGAATAACAACATTCTGAATAACGGCATCACTCGTCGTGAAGCGCAGCGATTCCAGATAGAGTTTGTATAAATACTCACGGATTTCTTTAGCCTCTCCTTCTATCACAAATTGCAGATCATCCAAACAGGTGATATTCGATGGTTGGATAAGTGTATTCATATGAAAGGAAGACGCATCGGTTCTGCATTTTCCTATTGCTGTTGCGTCTTTCACTTCCTCCGTTGAAAATTCACGGACAAATTCCAGATAATTATTACCACCAACAACAAGAAAAGATTCTGCCATCCGCGAATACTCTCCTCCACGCAGCAGGAGATCGACAACAAGCGTATGCACTTTTTCAACCATCAAGGGTGCTTTCTGATATTTTACGAGTAAGCACTCGGCAATATGCACTACTCTGTGTTTTAGATCCGGATCACCTTCGGTCATTGAGATAATATCGTCAAAGCATTCAATGGAACGTGCGCGGCGTGAGTGACAAAAGTGTTCCACGATGCTCGGTGGTTGCTTAATTTTAGTTGCCAAGCGTCGGACAGGTACGTCCGGCCACTCTGTTGTTATTTCGATATCATGCAACCGGGCTGCTTTCCAGTAAAGCAAATTTTTGTTGATGTAAGCATCGCTATCGGTCGGGTAGATGATTTCCGCTTCGGGTGGAATATCTTCTGACCCTTCCCATACAATGTAACAGATTCTGTCTTCCTCCTGACAGGTAACAATCTGACTCTTCAATAAAATAAACTGTCCGTCTGTCACATCCGCATCTTGTTCTGCATTTTCTTCCAGTTCAGGGTCATCAAAATCATAGCCATCACCATCGCCCAGCCATTCACTGTCCGGGTTTTCGTTGGAAGCATTCGAGTCTGACATGGAAAAACGATACCCCTTTTTCGCTCATTGACAACAAAAGATATTGTTCCTATTCAGCCAAAAAACACTCATTCTCCCACAAGCTTTCCTTCAACATATTGTCGCCTGTTTTCCTGTTTTACAGTTTTTGGAATCAGCCAGAAAGCAAGGATCAGGAGCACCGGTACGAGTGTGAAATCGTCCAGCTGCCCAAGGAGCGGCAGAAAATCCGGGATGAAATCGAGGGGCATTACAAAGTAGAGGAGTGCGAGCCAGGGCAGGGTTTTGGAAATGCCCGGTGTCCGGGGGTCGCGCGCGAGAGCTCTGTAGAACGCGAGGTAGGCCTGGAGTTTTCCAAAGGGTGAGCGCTGCATGAAAGAAGCATCTGCTTTTCGGAGAGTATTGCAATAATTTCAGCAACTATTCTGCGCCTAGCATCCTTTGAGCTGTGCCAGAAGTTCACTGATCGGCAGGCGGATTTGCTCCAGCGTATCACGGTCGCGGATCGTCACCGTGTCGGGGGCGCCTTGTTCAGCATCTTCGCCCACAGTACCGAAGTCGATCGTAATACACTTGGGTGTACCGGTTTCATCCTGGCGGCGGTAGCGCTTGCCAATGCTTCCGGTCAGATCAACATCCACTTTCAGATCGGTCGCATCAACAATCATTTTGTAGAGCTCGTCTGCTTTGGCAATCAGTGCATCTTTCTTGCTGAGCGGCAGAATCGCGAGATCGAACGGAGCGACGAGAGGTTTCAGGTGGAGCACGGTGCGCACATCGCCTTCGGCAATTTCTTCGTCTGCGTAGGCTTCGAGCAGAATTGCAAGAACTGTGCGCGTGAGACCGAATGTCGGTTCGACTACGTACGGGACAAATTTCTTCGTGGGATCGTCCGGATCCTGGTAGCTCATATCCTGTCCGCTGAAGGTCTGATGCTGTGTGAGATCGAAATCCGAGCGGTTCGCGAGTCCGTAGAGTTCACCCCATCCCCACGGGTACAGATATTCAATATCGAGCGTGCGGGACGAGTAGTGCGACAGTTCCTCTTTCGTGTGTTCGCGGATGCGGAGGCGCTCCGGTGAGAGACCGATATCCAGACACCACTGCCACATGTCGTCTTTCCACTGCTCAAAAATCGGACCTTCGGTTCCCGGTTCCACAAAGTACTCGATTTCCATCTGCTGGAATTCACGGGTGCGGAAGGTGAAGTTGCCCGGAGTGATTTCATTGCGGAACACGGTTCCGACCTGCGCGACACCAAACGGCAGGCGCTTGCGGGAGGTTGTTGCGATGTTTTTGAAATTCACGAACATTCCCTGTGCGGTTTCGGGGCGGAGATAAATATCCACACCTTCGCCTTCAATCACACCCTGCTGTGTGCGGAACATCAGGTTGAATTTCTTGGCAACCGCCCAGTCCACGCTGCCGCAACTCGGACAACCGATTTTCTCGGCCATCAGCATCGGCTGAACCTGATCGAGCGTGAGGACTGCTGCTGCTTCCACGCCCATTTTTTCTTCAATCAGTTTGTCGCCGCGGAAACGCTCTTTGCATTTCTTGCAGTCGACCAGTGGATCTCCAAAGTTTCCGACGTGGCCGCTCGCTTCCCAGACTTTCGGGTTCATCAGGATTCCCGTTTCAATTCCCACCATGTCGCGGCGACGGCGCACAAAGCGGTTCCACCATTCGCGTTGGACGCGGTTTTTGATTTCCAGACCGAGTGGTCCGTAGTCCCAGGTGTTTGCCAGGCCGCCGTAGATATCGGACCCCGGGAAAATGAAGCCGCGGCGCTTGCAGAGGGAAACGAGGGTATCAAGGGAATCGGCGGGCATGGATGACTAGGTTATGGGTTACGGGTTATCGGTTATGGGAAACGCGGAGCAGTATAGCAGGGGATTAGGGCTTTCTGTACAGGAACTGATACGAGGGTATTTTGGCAGAAAGAGCCGCTTCCGCGCAGGGCCAGGGGTCACTGGTGAAATGTTCCTTCATGTAGTCCCAGGCCTGCGGTTCCAGCGAATTGAATTCCCCGCCCTGACGGACAATAATCTGCGCTTTCTCCAGATTTGCCACGAACTGGGAGCGGAAGTAGGGGAGGGACGGGTTCAGGAAATGACCCAATTGAAAGAACACGGGACCAAGCGGCGAGTGCGTGGTGTAGCCGTAGGGCTGCGGGCCGTTTGTGCCGAGGAACAGGTAGCGGTCGATGTTGCAGGCGTCGAGCGCGGCATCAATGCGCTCAGCCAGAAGTTTTTGGGTGCGTGTGGTTTCAGTCATCGGTGCCAGGCGGCCGGCGTAATCCTGCGTCTTCAACAGAAAGACTGTGCAGACAAGCAGCACTACCGCGCCAAGCGAAACGATGTGTGACACCAGATGATTCTTTTTCTTCGAGAGCATGAATGCCCACGACACAATCAGCGCCATGTACACAGGTGTTGCGAAAGCAAAGTGATGATTGTAGAAGAACCCTTTAATGGTCACAGCGGACAGGCCCAGATACAACCCGCCAATAACCAGGAGGATTTTTGAGACGAGTGCGAGCACCCTGCGCTTTTTTTTAAGGGGTTCCAGCAGCGGGCAAAGAACAAACAGTCCGAGTAATCCGGCCAGGAGCGGCGTAAAGTCCGACAGATCCCTGGCGATCGCTTTCCATTGCAGGACCTGGTCCCATACATGATGATCCTGCTTCACTTCCTGTGTCAGAACTTCCGGCAGATAGATATGGAAGTAGGCATTGAAGTACTGAAGAGCCGCAAGCAGCAGAATTCCTGTGCACGTGGCAATGATCACCGGAAACACATACGCGCGCAGGAGATGCCGCGGCCGATCCGCAGAAAGAATCAGCGCTGCACCGGACAAGCTCAGCAGGAACGGTTCTTTCATGCCAATCGCGGAGAGCATGAAACATCCTGCAAGAATACTTGCCGTGAGAGACAGCTGTTCTTTGCGTGCAATCATTGCAACATACAGAATGCCGAAGAGTGCGCCGAATGATTCCACCTGAAACTCTCCGCTGCGCTCAAGGGTGTAGAGTCCGAGGACCGTGGCAGTGGTTGCAACCAGCAGGACCGGTAACAAGCGAAACGGCAGTGACTTTCCTGCGCGGCCGCTTTCACGCCACGCAATCCATCCGGCAATAAGCGGGTAGAGGGGAATGCTCAGCGCATCGAGCAGGTGGCCCAAAAACGGGCTCTTAAAAATTGCAAAGGATAGCGCGCTCAAGAGAAAAATGCCCGGCGGCTTCGTTTCAAATAAATCCAGATAGGGAATCAGTCCGTTCAGAATGCCTCTGCCAACTGCCCAGTAAATAGGAGAGTCCGCAGTGAAGGGCGACCCGA
Source organism: uncultured Candidatus Peribacteria bacterium (assembly GCA_964533375.1). Classification (GTDB taxonomy): domain Bacteria; phylum Patescibacteriota; class Gracilibacteria; order Peribacterales; family Peribacteraceae; genus CALREJ01. The sequence goes on along the minus strand of CAZHLW010000001.1, from coordinate 698,956 downwards.
GTTCGTACCACATGCGAAGTGCCCCCTGATACAGGGAAAGACCGAAAACAACAGTCGCGCCCGCAACAAGAATCCAGGGAAGGGTGGTATTTTTTATGCGCATACTCTTAGAGAACCAGAAGAACGCACAAAGCCAGACAGATTTCGGTCGCTACCAGAAGCCAGCGCTGGAAGAATTGCTGTTTTGCAGAGGACACACCCAGTACCAGCCAGTACGAAAACGGCACAATGAAGAGGAGCGAGTACCGGAAGTCCTGCGATGACCCAAACGGAAACTGCATGCGGAAAATCAGATGACCCGCAAGGATCGCGCCTGCAAGAAGCAGGAAGAAGAGCGACGTGCGGAAGGATTTCAGTGTGGAGCTGATCAGTCCGATGATTGCCGCGAGCGTTGCGAACAAAGAAAAGAAGAGCAGGCTGGAAGCCAGGTACACCCGTGCATCACCGAAATTGAATTCACCGAAGAACGCGGACCGGTACAGGTATTCCCAGAAGTACTGCCGCCGCGCGGAATCTTCCCACGGATTATTATACGGATGCTGCACAATGGCGACAGGATTGAAGACCAGAAGATGCGGCACAGTGTTTGTGACACGCAGACCGCTGTTGAGTGAATCGTTATTTCCGATAATCAGATTTTGCGAACCCGCCTGAATTTTTCTGTAGACCGTGAACCATCCTGCAAGAAGAAGAACAGTCAGCAGCGCCGAAGCCATCAACAGGATTTTCTGTTTCCAGATCTTCCATCCTTTCAGAGGCTTCTCAATGAGCATAGTCAAAAGCAGCGGCGGAATCAGAAGGATGGCGGTATTTTTCGTGAGCATCGCACAGCCGATGGCAGCCCACGTTCCCATCCAGAGAGTAAGCGTGCGGCGCTTCCTCCATTCACAGAAGAGAGCGATAGCAAGGAGCTGGAGGAAAATCACCAGCACATCGTTGTTGATGCGCGATGCCTGGAACACAAACGACGGCAGGAACGCAGCGACCGCTACAAAAAGCGGCAGGAAGTTCCATTGCCTGGCGGGCAAAATCCGCAGTCCGATCCACGCAAACAGAAAGAGTGATGCAATAGAAAGGAGAAGCGCCCACACCTGCAGGCCGAAAATAAGATCCATCTGCTGCATACCAAGCAGGCGGCCGAGAGCGGTCCACAGTCCTCCGAGGACATAATAAAGAGGCGGCTGCCACGTTTCCCATCCCAAATCCGGACGGGGCAGACTCATGTTATCTGCAATGTAACGGATGTATTCCAGGTGTCCGTCTGTGTCGTGTCCCCGTATCCAGTACGGGGTGATCATCATGTAATACGTGCGGAGCACGATGCCGCCAAGCAGCACGGCACCCACATTGGTTACCCACACAGGAGGGCGCAGAAGGAAGAGGACAACACCGAAAGCCCCAAGAATGCCAACGAGGATAATGGCAAACGGAAGCAGGAAAACGATATCTGTAAATGACGGGCGGATCATCAGTCCCAGATCGCCGTAATTATTGCGGACCACAACGGTGATTTTGTTCACACCCGAATGCAGCGCAGGTCCGAGATTGATCGTTCGTCCTTTTACATAGTCACAAAAAGGAATATCCGGCGAGGTGATCATCCGGTCATTCACTGTTATTTCCTGCAGACAGTCATCCGGCAGAATGTAGTACTTTGTCGGACGCAGGTGTCCCGCATGCAGATCGAATGTAACGGTGAAATCGCCGGATGCCGCGGACGACACCCGGAGCGGTGCTTCAAAAGAAACAGGCTCGCCTGCATCTATTTTATAGCTGCTGTTTAAAATCACACTGTGCGACAACCACGCCTGCACACCGGCAACAAGCACGCCTATGCCAAGAATAAGGAGGGCAAGATTTTGACGCTGCGCGTGTACTGAACGGACGGGCATGGGTGGCAGTGTACCGGAAGATCTGAAAAAAGATGACAAAAAAACGACAAGTGGATAGGATGCGGCCATGACATTGTCTGTGATTCTGCCGTGCTATAACGAAGAGGCGAACATCGCTGCGACTATTGATGATGTCTCTTCCTGGATGACGCGTGAAAAGATCAGTGGTGACATTATTGTCGTGGACGACGGATCGAAAGATACGTCTGTTTCCATTGTGGAGGCATTGCAGAAGAGCATGAAAAATCTCAAACTCGTCCGTCACACAAAAAACGGCGGCTACGGCATTGCAGTCCGGTCCGGATGTGACGCGGCAACCACAGAGTGGATTTCTTTTATGGACAGCGATGGTCAGTTCCATGCCGATGATCTGAACTTATTGCTCGCACATACCAACGAGTACGATTTCATCACCGGACGCAGAGCGCATCGTGCGGACTCTTTTGTCCGGAATATGTTCGGCAAAGTTCTTGGCGGGATGAATGTGATTGTGCTGGGACTCTGGGTGCGCGATGTGAATTGCGGAATGAAACTTTTTACGAAGGAAATCTGGCCGACCATCCGTCCGACAAAAGGCGTCGAAAAATTGTTTAATACCGAAATGTTTTTGAGGCTCAAGAGAAACCGCATCCCCTGGCTCACGATCAACGTTCCGCATTATCCACGCCGCGCGGGAACGCCGACAGGTGGATCCATCCGTGTGATCTTCCGCATGTTCAAAGAATTATGGGATCTGCGATTTACGACGTAAGAGACAAGAAACAAGATATCCCTCTGGGGGACCCCTTCGGGGCAAGAGACAATCAAAATTGAAAATTTATTAAAAAGATCAGGTATGTCGCAATTGAATCTTTGATGCTATTGAACTCAAAATTCTAGTGAGCTGGTCTGCTTCATCAATAAGACGATTTTGCTCTTTTCTGAGAACATCTTGATCCTGCATTTCTAATAAATGCAACCAGTAACGAGATTCTTTTGATTCTCTGCGACTGGTCCGAATTTTCACGAGAAAGTCTTTGTCACCGATTGCATCATTCCCTTCAATGTAGTTTGCGCCTACAGAAGATGATGATCGAAGCAACTGATCCCTGTAAATTTTATTTGCAGAAGTAACAGGGACTTTATGAAGGAAATCCCGGGTATCAGATGCGAAGACCAGCATACGATCTTCTAAATCAAAAGTAGTCATGTAATGAGAATATTTACTTTCTTCATTCATCAAAAGATTGCCCAAAAAATGAAAATATTTCGCGTGCATTTTATCTCTCTATGGAGCCGAAATATTTGTTCTAATATACAAAAGAACAAGTTGGATTTTTCCATTTTTCCAACTTTGATTGTCTCTTGTATCTTGTTTCTTAAGATTTACGGCGCAGCCGTCGGAATCACCAGTGGATTTTCCGATTGGCAGCGTACGCACTTCAGATCCCAGATGTCGAAGATCGAACGGAGCTGGAAAGCGTTGTCGGTAATCGGCGTGTAGAAACTGAGCGGACGATAGAACTGGAAACTCAGGAATGCGCAGGCAGCGAAGATCAGAAGCAGAACTGTTTTCCGGCTGTCTGTCAGACGCCATTTTCCGATCTGCGGAATTTCATCAAACGCAAGCGCGAGCAGATAGAAGCTGAACGTGAGCGGCAGGAAGTAGTGGTACAGATACATCACGCGGTCGATGGTGGAGACGGCGAGCATGTAACAGACGTAGAGCGTGCCAAATGTCAGAAGCAGGAACGTGTGCTTCGGTTTGGTGGCAACAGGGAGTATCACCGATGACAGAACAACGAGCAGTGCCAGAAGGACGCCGGCAAAAGACGTGAGCCAGATAACAGGATTGCTCTGCAGATACAGATATTTGTAAGCATTGCTGTCGGGCGTTTCCCAGCGGTAGCTGATAGCGCGTGCACCAATCGGCCACAGGAACCACGGGCTGCCGTTCTCATCAGCTTTACAGAGATTCAAACGCGGCACACCGTTTTCGTAGTGGGTGACAAACGCGAGGGAGTCGCGGAGCATGATGCGGTAATTCAACAGCGAGCGGTTGGCATGCGTGTCGAGGACTTTTTTGTAGTCATCGGACGCCTGGTAATAGCCGGCATCAGGAAGAGACGGATTGATGGTCGAACCCAGAGCGAAGTGGATGTACCAGACACCGCAAAAGACCAGAGCGAAGCTGACACCTCCGGCAATCAGGAATGTGACCATTTTGCGGATATTCGGCCAGAGCTTCCAGCCAAGGAATGGGATGAGGAGAATCAGAATGAGGCCGAACGCTTTGGTTGTGAGCAGACACGCAAATGCAGCACCAAACAGTATCGACATCCAGAGGAAGCCTTTTCTGGAATCCTTCCATTCAACTAAAAGCAGAAACGCCAGAATCGTCAGCGTCGCAAAGAAGAGCATGGTCGATTCCAGCATCGCGGAACGGTTATGGACAATCAGCGCGTTATCAAACAGATACAGGAAGTCGAACAGCAGCGCCCACGTCACACGGCGGGTCAGCAGAAGGAAGATCAAGAAGAGGGGAATGGCTGTCCACCAGGCAAAGAGCGCAGGGAAAAGACGATAGCCTGCAAACGAAAAACCGGCCGGAGGATTCTGGGCGTAGTCGGTTCCGATGAACTGATTGTCGACGGCGTTCTGGTTGAGGACAACTTCGCCGAGGGCAATGAAGAGTTTCCCGAGCGGCGGATGCGGTTCCATGAAGTAGACGCCGTTCATGTACTTCTGTGCGCTAGCAATGTGGTAATTTTCATCCCAGTAAAGTGCCGCAGGATTCTGGTAGTTGAAGACATAGCTGAAAAACCCGGCGATGATGATAAACATCAGCGCGAGCCAGGTGCGGTTTTCCTGGAAAAAGGAGCGGAGGGAGGTCTGCATGAAGGAAGAAGGAATGGCCCGGATTGTACGTGTTTGCCCCGGAAAACCCCTACAATCGTACATTGAAAAAGTGGATTAAAAATGCTATAATACTACGATACTTGTACTGAAAACTTGAAGTATGACTTTCCTCCCTGAATCAGTGGAATTGCTCAACCCAAAGACCCTTTTGGTCCTCTTTGCGGTCGTCGCGCTGGCGTCAGCGGATCTGGTCCGGCGCTGGAAACACCGGCCGACTCATTTCCTGTTTGCAACCATCCTCGGAACGGTGCTGTCGCTTGGACTCATTCTGACAGTCCGACTGTTTTTACAGCCCGGTCTCCAGGAAAATCCGTACGCGATGGCATTTGCCGTTCTGCTGGTGGTGATGGCGTGGCGCGCGCTTTTCGGACCGTGGGAAGTGCAGACAAAAGCAACGATTCTGGGAGCGTTCCTATTCTGGATTACACTGTATCTCTATAAGGAAGACGACAGCAACATGCTGCTGGCACATCTGATCGCCGCACTGACGGCGCTGGTGCCTGCGGTCATCTGGTGCAGGCTGTTTTTGCGCTACCACCGCGAGCGCATCGGCACAGTCATCCTCATGTTCTTTTCCGGCATGCTCGCGACTGCACCGATTCTCTTTTATGACGCGCTCGTCCGCCACGGCGTCTCGCTCCAGTTTTTCCTGTTTCGCATTGAGCCGCAGAGTTTCAGCCAAGCATCGCAGACATTCGTATCGGGCCAGTTGTCATACCCGGGCGCTGTGCAGACCATGCTGGTTTCGACTCTCATTTCGTTTGCCATTGTGGGACTGATTGAAGAGCTGAGTAAATCATGGGTGGTGTACCATAGCGCGCGCCGGCTTTTCTCCAGTATTGACGACGTCCTGCAGCTCTCGATTGTCGTCGCGATCGGTTTTGCATTTGCCGAAAACATCATCAACCCCGCGTACTTCACGTCGTTTGTGCAGCAGCATCTTTTGAGTGGGTCGCCGAATGTGATGGCGTTTTTGAGCAATGTGCTCGGACGTTCAGTTCTGACCACCATGGTCCACGTCGTCTCCACCGGCGTTTCCGGCTACTTCCTCGGTCTTGCGATTTTTGCGGCTCCGTATCTTGCGGAGCGTCATGCGCACGGAAAAACGTACCGTGTCCTTGCCGCCATCCACCGTTTGCTGCGGCTGCCGGAACTCTCCATTTTCCGCGTGGAAATGTGGCTGTTTGGTCTGGTCTCCGCCATTGTCATCCACGGCCTCTTTAATTTCCTGGTGACCGTGCCCGACATCCTGCCGAACAATCCGCATTCCTTCTATGACCTCTTCGGGTCCGGTGCGCCGCTCTTTCTGAAGAACATTCCGCTTCTTCTTCTTCCGTCGCTGCTGTATGTGGTGGGCGGTTTCTGGCTGATGACACATCTGTTCATGAAAAAGGAAAATATGATCGAGCGCGGGTACGTTGTGACAAAAGAAGTATTGGTACGGCAGGAACAGTAAAGAGAGAATCCGCCACAAATTTCCGCTGACATTTTTCGCTGGCGGTCTTTTTCTGCTGTATAGTCGATGTACTGATGTTTCATTCCCCACTCTGCATGTCTCTCCGTCGTCTCTGTCTGCACTCCTCCGTTTTTGCTGTTTCCCTCGCTCTGCCTGCCGCACTCCTTGCAGCACAGGTGGGCGATGTTCTGACAACGCCGGATGCGGTGTCTGTCACCCGCGCGGATTTTTTGAAGGCCAGCATCCGCATGTTTAACATCACGCTTAAAAATAACGTGCAGCTCCAGTACCGCCGCCCGGTTCCCGTTTCCATGCAGCCCTATGTGAAGACCGGACTCGCGTACAACGCGCTGCCCTTTGGCAATGAACTCAACCTCGCACAGAAAATCACCCGCGGCCAGGCCGTTCAGATGCTCGCCGCTTTTTCACAGATGACGCCGTCCCAGTCCTATTCTTCCTCTTATAAGGATGTCGGATCGGACGCCGCCCTCAGAAACGCCGTGCAGATTGCGCTGGAACACAGCTGGGTCCAGCCGCAGAGTACAACAAACTTCGGCGTGGATCTGACGCTCAGCGGAAAAGATGCACGGGCGCTGCTCGATGCCGCAACTCTCAGCGCGCTTCCGTCCGGCAGCCGGACATCATCCTCGTCGTCCGCACGGTCTGTCACCACGCGCAAATCCACTTCATCCGCCGCTATTACTGTTACCATTCAAAAGCCCCAGACAAATGCCCTGCCGGATCAGGAAATGCTGCAGGCGTTGTGGCAGCTCCTGAATAACCAGTATCTTTATAAGAACAAACTCGATTCCAAGGAAGCAGCTTACAGCGCAGCCGAGGCTATTACCGAAAGTCTGAAAGATCCCTACACCATGTTCCTGCGGCCGGCTCCGGCACAGGAATTCAAGGACCAGATAGGGGGACAGGTCACGGGCATCGGGGCGCAGGTGGAATACAAGGATAACATTCTGACCATTGTCGCGCCGATTTCGGGATCGCCCGCAGAGAAAGCAGGACTCAAACCCGGCGACAAAATTCTCGAAGCCGATGGCGTGAATATCACGAATATCGGTTTCCTGGATTCCGTGAACAAAGTACGCGGCCCGAAGGGGACATCCGTGAAACTCAAGATCGACCGGAACGGTGTCCAGCTGGATGTGGTGGTTGTGCGCGATACCATCAAACTGCCGGAGATTGATGTGTCGTATCAGGGAAAAATCGCCGTTGTGCGCTTGTCGCAGTTCGGGGAAACAACCGATCGCGAACTGCGCTCCATGCTGACCGATGTGTCCAGCCACAGTCCTACCGGCCTTATTCTGGATCTCCGCAATAACCCGGGTGGGCTCCTGCACGCCGCCGATGTGGTGGTGAGCAATTTCCTGCCGAAGGGAAGCACGGTTGCGCACATTGTGTCGCGCTCGAGCGACACGCCGGAAAAAACCACTGAAGAGCCGACCATCGATGCAAAAATCCCCGTGGTGGTGCTCGTCAACAGGGGATCGGCGAGTGCGGCGGAAATTACGGCGGGAGCCCTGCAGGATGCCAAGCGTGCCACGATTGTCGGCGAACAGACATTCGGCAAAGGAACCGTCCAGCAGATCCTCCAGTTCCGCGACGGCTCCGAGCTCAAGATGACGATTGCCGAATGGGAGACGCCGCTCCGCCGCAAAATAAACGGCGTTGGTGTCACGCCGGACTATGTTGTTCCGTCCAATGATGTGCGTGATGACCAGATGATCAAAGCGCTCGAACTGGTACGATAATTTTAAACAGCTGCCGCATCCTGCGGTACCCATACGTAGAAGAGTATATGACGACAACCCTGCTCCACCTGATCAATCAAACGGAAGGCCCGTGCCTCTCCCTCTACCTGCCGATGCTGCCGGGGCTAACCCATGCAACGGAAAACATCGAACGGCTCAACCGTGTGCTCGACGATATGGAAGGCAGACTGCAGTCGTACGGCATAGAAGGAAAAGCCCGTTCCCAGTTTTTAGGATCGGCCAGAGCGTTTGGCGATAATATCCTTGCATCCGGTGTGGCCGAAGGGACGCTCGCTCTCTTCATCTCTCCTTCCACGTTTGATGTTGAACTTCTACCTGCGGACATGGACGAACTGGTCGTCATCGGTCCGCGGTTCCATCTGACTCCTTTTCTTCCTTTCCTCTTCAGCCCTATGCACTACTACATCCTTGCAGTCAGCAGAAATACGGCTCATTTCCTGGAAGTGAACAACACGGAGGTCGAAGCACGCGATATTCCCGGCATGCCCCATAGTCTGGAAGAAGCGTGGGCGGGAACGGAACATACGGAAGAATCCCAGCAGGTTCATTCGACCGGCAATGGCACCGTTGCATTCCACGGACAGGGGAATGCGAAAGATGACAAAGAAGTGGAGACGAAAGTCTATCTGCAGAAAATCGCAAAGAGCCTGCATGCCTTTTTGGTTGAACAGCATGCACCGCTTGTCTTTGCGGGAGTCGAAGAACTGCACGGTCTATATAGACACCTCGACACATCCGGACGGCTGCTCGACGGGTTCATTCGCGGCAACCCCGACCAGCTCGATGGCGAAGAACTTATCAAACATGCAGAGCCACTCATCCGGGAAGCGATGGATAAAAGGAATGCCGCTGTGCTTGAGGCATATGGCGCACTGGCCGGAACAGGCCGTACCGCAACCGATCTGAGCGATATTTTAGACAGCGCTGCAGCCGGCAAAGTCGAAACACTCTTTGTGGCAGAAGGCGCCGAACAGTGGGGAACATTCAATACCGAAAGCGGTAAGAAGGAACTGCATGAAGGTCCGGAAGCCGACAATGAGGAATTGCTCGGTCTGGCAGCCAACCACACGCTCCGGCACAAAGGCCAGGTCGTTGCGCTTTCCCCCGACAAAATGCCGGAAGGGAAGCAAATAGCAGCCATTTTGCGTTTCTAGTTGCCTGTTTTTGGTTTATGGTTTGCCAAAAGGATGCTCTTTGCCACGGAAATAGACTATCTTTCAATTAACCAATAACCAGAAACCAATATCCAAAAACCCGTTAAGATTCCCTTGCACCAATGCTCCCAATACCTTAAGCTCCCCGCATCCTATGGCAATTTTTGCAGTCAAACACGGCGAAGAGAGTAACGACCGCTTGCAGCAGCGCTTCAAGCAGCAGGTCCAGAAGTCCGGGCTCATCAAGCTCCTTCGCGAGCGTGCGCACTTGGTCCGCAAGCCAAACACACGCCTTCTTCGCAAGCGTGCGCTGAAGCGTGAAATCTACCGCGCAGCAAACCGCAAGAAGAAGTTTTACAGCAACATGTAATAAAGGCTTTTCGTTTTACCTTGCGTCTTTGTCGAAGAAACCAGGTAATGATTCGACAAGGACTTTTGCAATTTTCCTCTCAGCGCTGGAGCAGAGTTTCAGCACTGTATTTTTATCCATTGTCATTACCTCCTGTAAATCAGAGAGATTTATATCATTCAAATAACGCAGAAATAGGATCCTTCGTTCATTTTCAGTCAGATGACCAAAGATCCAGCGTACTGTTTTGGCGCTTTTACTTATTCTTCTTTGTCCGGGATCCGGTAAAAAGGAAGAAAGGTAATTCACAATGATATCCATTCCGACAGTTGAAAGATGTACTGCGCGATAAGGGGATACTTCCATCATTCCCCCAATTATTTCTTTCGAAAGATTTCTATAATACTTCAAAACGAAAGCTACATCTGATTCCCCACATTCATGTGCGATTGCAAAGAGACGGTATGCAAGGACTGGAAGGCCATCAGGAACATCGGATTTTTCGCTCTCCATTGTTACGATTTAACATATAAATTAGAATTCAGTCAATTATTGTACTTCACGATCAAAAACCGCGTCTTGACCAAGTTCTAAAACTGAACGAAATGGCTATTTTCCCTGCAGAAAATCCGGTATCATCTTTGCGCTGAAAACGGCATGTAAAGGCCTTTTCACTCCATCTTTGCATTCCCAGCTTCCTTCACTTTCTCTCGCTATGGCAGATTCCAAAAACTACGGCGCCGCGCAAATTCAGGTCCTTGAAGGACTCGAGCCGGTGCGCAAGCGTCCGGGTATGTATATCGGTTCCACGGATGTCCGCGGACTGCATCACCTGGTGTGGGAAATTGTCGACAACGCAATCGATGAAGCGATGGCCGGTCATGCGGATACCATTCTGGTGACGATGAATCCCAACGGTTCGATCAGTGTGGAAGATAACGGACGCGGTATTCCGGTCGACATGCATCCGACTGCAAAAAAGTCTGCGCTCGAAGTGGTACTCACAACCCTGCATGCCGGAGGAAAATTCGGCGGGGACGATTCCGGCTACAAAGTGTCCGGAGGTTTGCACGGTGTGGGATCCAGCGTGGTGAACGCGCTCTCTGTGGAAATGAAAGCCGAAGTCTTCCGCGACGGAAAAATTCACATGCAGGAATACCGCCGTGGAAAGCCGGTTGCCGATGTGAAAGTGATTGGCAAAACCGAAAAGCAGCATGGAACGGTCATCACTTTCCTGCCAGATGAGGAAATTTTCGACACTCTCGAATTCAGCCTCGATACCTTACTGACTCGCTTCCGCCAGCAGTGTTACCTGACAAAAGGAATCACACTCGGTGTGATGGATGCACGTACGGTTCGCCCGGAGGCTGATCTCGTGTATCCGCGTTTGTATCGTTTCTCCTTTGAAGGCGGAACTGCAGCGTACGTGAAACACCTGAATGAAGCGCAGGAAAAAATCGGCAATGCTATTTCGTTTGAGAAAGACACACCCGATGGCCAGGTGGAAGTCGCACTGCAGTACACACAGTCCTTCAATGAACACGTGCTGAGTTTCGCCAACAACATTCACACCACAGAAGGCGGACATCACCTGACAGGCTTCAAGGCTGCGCTCACACGCACGATCAATGCCTACGCACGTAAGTTCGAACTGCTGAAAGAAAAAGATGAAAACCTCTCCGCCGATGACGTGCGTGAAGGACTCACCGCTGTCATTTCCGTCCGTTTGCGCGAGCCGCAGTTTGAAGGCCAGACGAAAGCCAAGCTCGGAAATGCCGAAATGAAGACCGCTGTAGAAACAGTCGTGAACGAAAAGCTCGCCCAGTATCTGGAAGAGCATCCGGGAGAAGGAAAAGAAATCGTTTCCAAATGCCTGCTCGCAGCCCGTGCCCGCATGGCCGCCCGCGCCGCCCGCGATTCTGTTATCCGCAAGGGTGCACTGGAAGGCATGACGCTGCCGGGAAAACTGGCGGACTGTTCCAGCAAGGACCCGACCGAATGTGAGATTTACATCGTTGAGGGAGACTCCGCCGGAGGATCTGCCAAACAGGGACGTGCCCGCGAATTCCAGGCCATCCTGCCGCTGCGTGGAAAAATCCTGAACGTGGAACAGGCGCGCCTCGACCGTATGCTCGCGAACAACGAAGTAAAATCTCTCGTTATCGCGCTTGGTATCGGCATCGGTGAAGTGAAAGACATGTCGAAACTCCGTTACCACCGCGTGGTCATCATGACAGATGCCGACGTGGACGGCGCACACATCCGCACACTGCTGCTTACACTTTTCTACCGCTACTTCCCGGAACTGCTGGAGCGCGGCCACATTTACATCGCGCAGCCACCACTCTACAAAATGCAGAAGGGCAAAGACGTCCGCTACGCCTTCAGTGATGAGCAGAAGGAACTCGTCATCAAAGAATGGGGCGTAATGTCATCTGATCTGCAGGAAACTGATGCCGGCGAATCCGAGGAAGGGGAAGAAGGAGCGGAGGAAGTTGTTGCAGAAGCCGGCAAGAAGAAAGACATTGTGAAGAAAGCCGCCAAAGTCAGCATCCAGCGCTACAAGGGTCTGGGAGAAATGAACCCGGAACAGCTGTGGGAAACCACCATGGACCCGGAAAACCGCCTGATGCTCCGTGTGACTGTTGATGATGCAGAGAAAGCAAACGCCATCTTCAACACACTGATGGGTTCCGAAGTCGCTCCACGCCGCAAGTTTATCCAGACGCATGCGAAGAACGTGCAGAACCTGGACGTTTAAGTCTTTCCTCTCCGTCGTATGGTGTCTGTTGCACGTATTCCTGAATATGCTGTGGGCAGAGACGGCGATCCTCACTTCCAGAGTCCGTCGCGCGACAGAGCAATCGCATTGGTGCAATTGTCTGTTGATCTGCTTGAGGGAATCAGTTCAAGCCGATCACTTTATGTTGCATTACTGCAACTGCGGTCACTGACGGAACAACTTGTACGTGATTATCCGGTCCATACTCAATCCACCATCCGCACTTGCCGGCAATTATGTTCGAAGATTCTTTGTGTGCTTCAGGAGAACCGCCTGATGCATATTCAAAGCGGACAAACAGATATGGAAGAACTCATAATGATTTTTCAGGATCGCCAAGCGCACTATGAGAGTGACGCACTCATTCCCCCGGATCCACAAAGTTTCCCAAACGGTCTTTGATCGTATAGTGATCCAGGTTCTCTTCTCCCAGCATTTTCTTCACGGAGGAAATAGCATCTTTGAATTTGATTTCCTTCTGCTTTCCGGCGCGCATGTCGCGCAGGATGATGGTGCCGTTTTTCACTTCCATCTTTCCAAGCAGAAGCGTGTACTTCGCTTCAAATTTATCGGCCAGTCTCATCTGGCTCTTGAGGCTTGCTTCGCCAAGGGCACCAAGTGTGTGTACGCCTTCTTCGCGCAGTTGTGTGATGAGTTGCAGACACGTCTTTTTGGCTTCAGGGCCGAGCTGTGCCACAAACACATCCACTTGATCTTTGTTCGGAGCCTGTACTCCTGCCTCCTTCATGTGCCAGATAATGCGCTCCAGACCGCACGCAGCGCCAAGTCCCGGAGTGGGCTTGCCGCCCAGAAGCTCCATCAGACCATCGTAACGGCCACCGCCACCAACAGCATTCTGTGCGCCGGTTGAGCTGTCCCAGTATTCAAAGACTGTCTGGTTGTAATAGTCGAGTCCGCGGACAAGACCGGGGTTGATGGTGTAGTCGATGTTCAGTGCTTCCAGATATTCCAGAACTGTTTCGTGGTACTGGCGCGACTCTGCACTGATGAACTGTTCGAGCGTGGGTGCGTTCTTCAAAAGCACGCGCGTGTCTTCCTCTTTGGAATCGAGCAGACGCAGGGGATTGGTTTCGAGGCGTGCGCGGTCGAGTTCCGGCAGGTGGCGTTCCTTGCCAATGAAGAAATCTTTCAGTGCCTGTTCAAATGCCTTGCGGTTCTCGCTGTCTCCAATGTTATTAATCTGCAGGCGCAGGCGCGGCAGAATCTGCAGGTCCGACAGGATCATATTCAACACCTGGATCAGCTGTGCATCCAGACTCGGATCTTTCAGGCCAATGAGTTCCAGATCCAGCTGGTGAAACTGGCGGTAGCGTCCTTTCTGCGGGCGGTCGTGGCGGAAGCACGGGCCGATTGCGTAAAACTCCACCGGCTGCGGCAGAACCTGCATACCGTGTTCAATGTACGCGCGGCAGATTCCTGCGGTGAATTCCGGACGCAGTGCAAATTCCGCCGAATCATCACTCTTTTGCTTGGATGTGACCAGGAACAATTCTTTCTCCACCACATCCGTGTGCTCACCAATTCCACGTTCAAAAATTGCACGGTTTTCGTAAATGGGAGGATCGATACGCTTGTAACCCGCCTGACGCGCTCTGTGACGCACCGCTTTCTTGATGTAGGTCATGTACTGCTGATCTTCCGGAAGAACATCATGTACGCCTTTGGGGGTGCGAAAGAGGGGTTGCGACATATGGAATGGCCCATAGGGCTCACAAAAAGTACCCAAGGAGGGTAGCATGGTTTCCTTGTCCTGCCAAGCCTTCAGGGCCTGTATTGCCACCTATTGGCCTTTTTGCTCTCGTAAGGATAGTACGTTCCAGGTCAAAATGGCCGTATCAGCACGGGAGTACCAGCGTTTGTGAGTGAAGTCGTGCGTGAGGAGATTGTGGACGGTCGCGTAGTAAATTTCTCCCTCAAACGGCGCTGCTCCTTTTTTCACAGGAAGTTTCGCTGCATCAAGAAGTAATTTTAACATTGATGTATTGCGCACCAGCCCTGTCTCAGCATCTGCTTCCACGTCACACGACGCATCAGCATCAATCAGTGTGCAGAACGTTTTTGCATCTGCTGCAGTGATGGATTGTTCAGGATGAAAAGATGCACTGGTATCCAAACTCAGTCCGCGTTTTGAAAGTTCACGAATCGCGGATGCCGCTTCCATCGATGCATGGACATCGTCATATCCTGATACTGTCTCCGATGGTGCGATGGTCACAAAACCTTCGTGTGCAAATGTGGGAATCATGTAGAGCGAATCGGTGATGATTTTTGCAGGAAGTTTTTCGAGCGTCCGCTCATCTTCCTGAAAAGAAAATTCCGTCGGACCGGTCGATGCGCTCACAGTGGTGTGGAAATGATTGGCAAACTGCTCCGCGAAAGAATCCTGCCCGTCATTCTCGCGCGCCACATTGCAGCCATAAAACATTGCCGTGCTTGCAGCTGCAAAGAGTGTGCGCGGGAGATCATAAATAGATGCCGCACGGAATTTCGCATTGATCTGCGGATCGTTTGCGTAGAGCCCGCCGTTAATATGCGGTGCCTGGTTTACGTAGAGGCCGACATCATTGCCGTGCCCGAAATATACAAACGACGAAATCGCTCCGTGCTTTTCCCCAAACTCTTTCATCACCCGGATAAATTCATCACCGTCATGCACGGTAAATTTTTCTCCGCCGTTTTCCTTCACATACGTATCGGCTGCGTACTGAAAAAGATATCCCGATGTGCCGCCTTCGCCGACAATCACGAGTGGTGGGATTTTAGGGTCAGGGTTGAGGTTAGGGTTAAGGTCTGAGATGGAAGTCTGATCGGCTGGCGCCACGGGTTTTTCTTCATAGAAAATACAACCCGTTGCAATGAGAAGAAGCCCGACGCAGAGATTGCGGTACTGCACGGAGCGGGATGGTACAGGAATAGTTTTGTGTTACTCAAATATCAGTGACATTTATTGATGGGGCGACCGAAGGGATTCGAACCCTCGACCCTCAGGACCACAACCTGATGCTCTAACCAACTGAGCTACGATCGCCATATTTATGCGTGATGCTATTTATCTATAGCTCGTCCGCCAAGGCGGACTCGACCCAACTGAGCTACAACGTAAAGAACATCATTTCCGAAAAGAACGCGGGGAGAGTGTAGCAGTTTTCTCTGTGCGCTCAATGGTGTTTAGGCTGCTGATTGGCTTCCTTCCGGCTTATCCAGGCTTTCAGCACGGATAATTGCTATCGGCGTGTCGGCCGGGGTTTCGGGGGCTTTGGGAGCAGGAACAGGGGTTGGTGCTGATGGAGCAATATCTGCAGGGGGGACTGCCGGGATGGTAGGAGTTGCGACGGCCGGAGCAGGAGTGACAACTGTTTCAGGCTTCGGAACGACAGGAGTCTGCGGAACCGTATTAGCCGGTTTCACGACAGGCACAGGTGTCGGCGGAGTAGGAACAGTCGGTGCCGGAGTCGGGAGAGGTGCTTTCGGGGCAGGTGCCGGAGGAACCGGTTTTGGTTGCGGAGGAAGAACCGGTGACGGGACGGAAACTGGTGCCGGAGCAGGAGGCGGAGTCACTGGTTTGGGAGGAGCGACAGGTGCAGGTTGTGAAGCTGGAGTAGGCACTGGCGCTTGGACCGGAGCCGGCGTGACAGGCTTTGGAGCAGGCGGAGTCACTGGCGTGACAACAGGTGCAGCTGGAGGAGTCACAGGTTTTGGAGCCGGGGTCGGCTGAGGGGTTGGTGCGCTAGGGGGCGTCGGGGTGGCGGGTTTTGCTGGGACAGCAGGAGTTTGTAGCCACGATGGAACAGGTGCGGATGGAGCAGTCGGAGCGGGCTTCGGTGCCGGAGGTGTAGCGGCGGCCGTTGGCGGAGGAGCGGGATTTGGCGTGGGAGCCGGAACGGGGGCAGGAGTTGTAGGTTTTGGTGCTGCCGGGGTCGGTGAAGGTGTCTGCAGCCAGGGCGGAGTGGAGGTTGCTGCAGGTGCTGCAGGAGCGGGGGCAGGTGCCGGCGCTGGAGTCGGCTTTGGTGTCGGTGTTGGAGCCGGGGTCGGCTTGGGAGCGGCATCGAGTCCCTTTTTCAGCCAGTCGGGTGCGGCTTTTTCATCAATACGCGGCGTTGCGGCCGGTGTCGGACTGCTGGCAGCATTTTCCTCGCGCTTGGACAGATCTTCCTTTGTGGGGACTGGTGCGGGCTTGGGAGTCACAACCGCTGCCGTTGCGGGAATAACGAGCGCCGGAGGATTCTTGGCGTCGCCTTCCTTTGAAGTGATCGTCTTTTCCATGTCTGCAAATGTCTGGTCGAGCGACTTGCCACCGCGCAGTTTTGACAGCAACATGACTGCACCAATACCGACAATGACAAAGAGTACAAAGATTCCAAGACCGATCAGAATGGACATGATCGGAAGATTCGACAGGAAGGACGGACCTGAAGGTTCGGTTGTTCCCCCGGATGACGCGCTGCTTGTGACACTGCCGGCGCCGGCGCCGGTTACGGTAATCTGCTGCTCGTCTTTCGCGACATCCTGTCCGTTGATCAGATTCTTCACTTCCAGTGTTACCGTGTAGACGCCGTCTGCGGCGTAGGTGTGGGTCGGGTTCATGATCAGACTTTCCTGATCATCGCCAAAGGACCACTGGTACAAAAGGGATGCGGATTGCGAAGCGGTGCTTCCCGCGACTGCGGAGAAAAAGAACGATCCGTTTCCGGTCGGCGTGCTGCTGATGCGGATGGGGCTGACCACTATTCCCTGCTGCTGAGCGTAGTCCGCAGTCACGACTTCAATTTGCTGGATGCGTGCGCTGCCGTCTGCGCCGAGAGTGGTAACAGACAGTGAGCGGTTGGTGATAGGTTCGGTGAACCAGACCATCAGCGGTTCTGCATAGAGCTGGAAGAATGTGCCCTGATTCTGCACGTCGTTTGCCGGATTGCCGTCACCGTCACTGTCAACGGTGATATCCATATCCAGTGACAGCGGTTTCAAATCGGTGGACAGAGGAGTCAGTGTCAGAAGCTGCTGGCTGCTTGAAAGGGTTACGCGTTCATTCAGGTCCATCGGAGGATCGAGTTTGACGATGCCTGTCAGAGTCGTGCCACTTGCGGTGACTGTGGAAACGGACGATGCGCCCATTGCGATGTTGCCGGGTTCCCGTGCTTTTGCGTTGATGCTGAATGTGCGCTGCACGCTCTGTACGCCGTCACCGGAACGAATTTCGGCAATCAGGGAATACGTGCCGGGCTGGATGAAGCGATAGCGGAATGTGGGCGTGCGGGCGGCCTGCAAAAATGTGCGGTCCTGGGTAAGGATCCAGGAGTACACGGGGCTGGCAAAACCGTTCGATGGAATAATTTCCAGAATATCACCTACGGTCAGGAGCACGTCTTCGCTTCCTGTGGTCATTTGAATATTCATTGCATCCGGCTGCATTACATCCTGTGCCTGTACGGGCGACAGAAGCGAGAAAAGCAGAGCAAAGACGGCAATGCAGGACGATGTGCGGGAGAAAGAAGAGTGCATGTCAGGAGATCTGGTCGGCAAGGAAGACGGTAATAAGGCTGACGATAATACGCGCGAAGAGAATGATCGCCAGTCCAATGAGTGTGTATTGCACAATTTTCTTTGCCTTGTCCTTCGACTCATCCGATCCGAGTCCGACAATCAGGTAAATACCGGCAATGATGATTGCGGCAACCGAAAGGAGTGCCATGTAGGAAAGAATTGCCTCCAGAATGCTGGTGATGGTTTCCCGCGGTTCCGCCGTCGGAATACCGGCCAGACCGTCTGTTGCATCAACTCCTTCAAGCGGGCCGCCGCCGTTGTAAATAGGTGCAGCGACAATGGCTGCCTGCGCGCTCAGTATCCATCCCAAAAAAACTGCTCCCGTCCTGCGTGCCAGTGAAGAAAAAGTGGGTGAAGACATTTCTCCTTATAGTAGCATAAATCAGCTCTAAACGCTACTCTCTTTTTACCCGTTTCCAAGCCTATGCGACCCCGTTCCCGCACGCTCCTGGCCAAAGCAGGCCTCCCGGCGCTTCTGGTGACCAATCTGACCAATATCCGGTATCTGACCGGTTTGCAGCTGAGTGACGGTTTGCTGTTGGCGCTCCCGCGAAGCTATCTTCTTTTTGTAGACAGCCGCTATACCGAAGCTGCGGAGGAAGCAGCTCTGGACGGCGTCGACATCCGGGGCATCGATGATCTCCGGAAGGTGATGAAAAAGATACCGCTCTGTGGATATGATGAAGAAGATATATCCGTTGCACGGTTTCGCCGCTGGAAAAAAGCATGGCCCGACACGAAGCTTGTCCGGTCTGCATCGATCGTCGAAGAGTACAGGAGAAGTAAAGATGAAGAGGAATTACAAAATATCCGCCGCGCGGAAAAAATCACCCGTGAACTCCTCCGCCGCATTCCCTCCGCACTGAAAGCAGGCATCACAGAAACCGGCCTCGCGTGGAAAATAGAACAATGGGCCAGAGAACTTGGTGCCGAGCGCATGTCATTCGATTCAATTGTCGGTTTTGGCGCACATACCAGCCGTCCGCATCATCATCCCACCTCAAAAAAACTGACGAAAAATACCATCGTGCAAATCGACATTGGGGTTGTGGTGCACGGGTACTGCAGTGACCGGAGTGCTGTTTACTTTACGGGTCCGATTCCTCCGGCACAGGAGCGTGCGTACCAGGCGGTTCTTGAGGCGAAAGACGCTGCAAAAAAAGTTTGCAAGGTCGGATCATCAACGAAAATGATTGATGAGGTCGCGCGCAAAGTATTGCGGGCGTACGGCATGGAAGATGCATTTACCCATTCACTGGGACACGGCGTCGGGCTCGATATTCATGAAGGTGTAAGCTTGTCACCACGCAGTAAAGATGTTCTATTAAAAAATGAAGTGATCACGATTGAGCCGGGAGTCTATTTCCCCGGCAAATTCGGCATCCGGCTGGAAGATATGGTCGTTGTGGCCTGATGAAGCGGTTTTGAGCAATGTGTACCGGACATAACAAAAGATATATCAGCATCAAACAGTTGTTTTTGTCAGTACCCAGTGCAGGAAACAAAAAGCGTTTTCTGGTACTATAGTATGATTTATTAACACCCACACAAACCATGTTGCAGAAATTCTTAAGTAGCATTGTCCTCGCGTCACTCGTTATGCCGGCTATTGCAATCGCTGCGGAAGAAAATACTGATGGTTCGTACGAACAGGATTTTATTCTGACTGCGTACTACTCTCCGCTGCCGGATCAGTGTTGCTATATCAAGGGAAGTGAAGAGGCGGATAAAATTCTAAACGGAAACGGGACACATGGTGCGGACGGAACCGCCGTCTATCCGGGTATGCTCGCAGCACCTCCCACCTACGCATTCGGCACACGCATTGTCCTTCCGGGTCTTGGCACGATGACCGTGCACGACCGTGGTGGCGCCATTCAGGAACTGGAGAAGGCACATCGTTTGGATGTGTGGGCAGGGCACGGTGAAGAAGGATTGGCGCGCGCCCTTGAATTCGGTGTGAAGAAAATCCGCGGTCGTGTCTATCCGCCAAAGACCGTGCAACCTGCAGAATCTATCGACCTTGCCAATCTTCCGGCACCGATTGATCAGCTGAAGCCCTACATTGTTGCCGATAACGTTCTGCCTTCCACGCAGCCGGCTCTTGGAGAAAAGGGGATGACGGTTTCACAAATGCAGGAGCACCTGAAGACACTTGGCTTCTTTGCAGCAAACACCACCGGTTACTTTGGTGAAGAAACGAAGAAGTCACTCGCAGAATTCCAGGCCGAGTATCAGCTGGAAGGGGATGGCAGCAAACTGACAGACATCACCGCTGCATACCTTGTTGCTGCAGCCGGCATGGATACCGCCAAGCAGGACCCTGTGTCTTTCATTGGAAAAGAAAGCAGCGTTGCAGATATCCAGCGCGCTCAGCGCCTGCTTCGTTACTTCGGTTACTACCGCGGCCGCACGGACGGTCAGTATACCGACACGATTTTCACCGCCATTCTGAATTATCAGAAGGATCAGAAATTAGTTGGTGATGCCACCTCTCCTGGTGCAGGACGCATTGGTCCGAAGACACGCGGACTGTTGGTGCAGGAATGGCGCAAGCGCATGGTTATACAGCGCGCTGAAAAACTGATCGCACTGCAGCGCGTCACAAACCTCCTTGTCGAACGCGGTACGCTCATCAATGCATTTTTGAGCGAAGGCCAGAACGGCAAAACCGTGAAGGCTGTGCAGCAGTTCCTGGCAACACAGGGATTTTTTGATCACAAAATGGTCAACGGCAACTTCGGACAGCTCACAAAGAAAGCTGTCGCCGATTATCAGATTGCGAACGGACTCATTAAAACGGTTGCAGACAAGGGTGCCGGTACTATCGGTCCTGTCACTCTGCGCACCATCCGCGAGGACCAGGTGCAGCAGACATATCGCACCGTGCGCGCGCAGGGTTGGGAAAGTCTGTAATCCGTTGACTGACAGCCAAAAAGGCGAATAATACACGCAATGGAAAGTGCAGACTGCAAAAGGAATCAGCATCTGTCATTACTGCTTCAAGATGCAGGTGAGTGGACAGTGGAAGATCGGTCCAGGTTTCTGCTTTTCCTAAAAAGAACCTTACTGACACTGGAATCGTCGTATGGTGTAGATCCATTGCATCATAAGAATACTTATTTTGCTTTTAATGTAGAAAGAGAACAAAGGGATTTTCTCCAACAGGCTGCACAGTATTTTGCGCGCTGTATTGAAATGATCGAGGAGCATACCCAGCCGCAAAAAATTAATGATGCCCTGAGACACCTCTATCATTTTGCAGGTTGTTTTCCGTTTGTGGATTGTCATTGGGATATCAATAAAATGCAGTATTCCCCGATGGATACTTTGTCGATAGCGGATATCGGAGTATTGCAGAATAAATATCCCATGATTCCAGAGCTTACCGAACTTCTCAATAGATGTTCCGAATCCATCACTGCTGCAATCAAATGCGATACGACAAGGGGTGATCAGGTACAAACAAATCATCTAAGACAAGCTGGTTATTATCTTTCCCGTATCATTGGTTCCGCTCTGGAACACTCTCCTCCGGACGTCTATGAAAAACCCGCTTCTTTCTTGCAAGGTAAGATAGGAGTGTCGCTTACATTGCTTGCCAATGAAGACCCTGAATTTCTCCAGTCTGCTCTCGATGAAATGAATGCACTATTCCCTTCAGCAGAATTAGTTTCTTCTCTTCAGGCAGAAACACGTTCTCCATCTGCGGCAGTGGAATCACTGCTGACTTCCGAAGAAATTGAGCTGGCAAAAACACGTATTGCCCTTGTGTGTTATTCCGTTTTGGCATCTATTTTCGCCGTATTCACACCGGCATACTGGAGAAAAAAGAACGGCGACAAGAGTTGATTTCTTTCCGCGTCTTCTGCACTCTTGTACCTCATGCATCGCACCACACTTTTTCTTGTTGCCCTGCTGCTTCCGGCCGTGACATTCGCACAGACATCAACCGTGCCCATCAGCCGGTATGATGCGTTTGAATATACGTGGAACAGTCTGCATCGCGTCGTTGGAACAACATCGGAAACACCCTATACCGATGTGCCGTCGAGTGACCCGATGTACAAGACTATCCGCTTCGCAAAATCCAGAAATATTCTCGGTGATTTTGAAACCTTCCGCCCGAACGATTCACTCGATGTCGTCACCGCTCTCATCTGGCTCTTCCGTTCACGCAACCTTGCCGATCCTGAAGAAATTACCGAAGAAACATTACCCGACTTTTTAACAGAATATCAGATTGCGCGTTTGCCCAGAGAAGGGGAATCGATTCCCGCCCTCACGGAATCACAGTTTCTTTTTATGATGCAATCACTCGATGAGCAGCTGGCAACCACTCCCCGGGAAATGAGTCTGTACAGCGAAAAATTTCATGGGAAGGGGACTGCGTTCGGGGAGTCTTTTGATATGTACGCGATGACCGCTGCCAACAAATATCTCCCGCACAACACGCTTGTGCTTGTGACAAATGTCGACAACGGAAAAAGTGTGACCGTGCGCATCAATGACCGCGGGCCGTATGTGAAAGACCGGTACATGGATTTGAGTCTCGGAGCATTCACCACTATTGCCGACAGATCCAAGGGTGTGATCCACGCAACCATGCAGCGGCTGGGTGATGTGAATATTGTGGGCCCGTGCGTGCAGCCGCCCTTGCTTCAAAAGCGCATCACCAAAGATGTCATTTTGAATCCCGGCCTACCGCGCATTGTGCACATGGGAACGGAGCTCACACTTAGTGCAAATAAGTCCTTCGTTGTGCGCAAGGTTGTGTACCCGGATGGATTTGTATCATCCATGCAAAACTGGATTCTCCCCGATGAATCATTCACGCTAAAGCCATCCATGCTTGGTGATTACACATTTTATTTGAGCTCTGCAAATGGTCGCAATCGCGAGATGACGATGAAGGTGGTCGATTGTTCGGATGCTTCATCATCGGAAAATGCCGGATAAAAGCTCTTTTCAAGTGCTTTACGGGCGGCATTTCGACTCCCCAAAAACCCACTTTTCTGCTATAATTAAATGATTTTTCTGTATTCTCCTTCTCCAGAGAAATCTCACTCAAATGGTTACTTTCCTGCGATTCTTCTTCTGGCCGGCTGTCTGGATCGTCCTAACGATCGGAGGCTACGTGTTTGACCCAAGGCTCTGGTCGCATATTTGGTCGTGGTACTCGAGTGATCCGTATGGAAATTCTATTTTGATCGTGAGCATTTACTTTGGATGGCGCATTTTTAAAAGCGTCGGACGTTTTATTGGCGAATGGTGGGATGCACGGAATCTTGTGAGCATGAAAGTGCTGCTGCCGCGCACGGACAGCAAGATCGATCAGGAAAAGCGCACCGAAAAAGATTTCAAGGAAAAAGTCGCCATCATGGAGCAGCTCTATCGTGCTCTCTGGGAAGTGCGGAGCCTGAGTTTCTGGCAGTCGCTGAATTACTGGATTTTCCGCAACATCACGATGAGTTTCGAGATGTATGCGGAGCACGGAGAACTTGCGTTCTATGTCGTTACGCAGCCGAAGTTTGTCTCCATCATCGAAAAACAGATCACCGCGTATTACCCGGATGCTGAAGTCACTATCAAAGCAACACCGGATATCTGGCCGAAAGGAACGAAGCTGGTTGGCTACAACATGGAACTGCAGAAGAAATACATGTACCCGATTCGTACATACGAAAACATGCAGGACGATCCGCTCAACGATCTTGCAAACGTGCTGAGTAAACTGAAGCCGGAAGACAAAGCCTGTATCCAGATGGTCTTCAAGCCGAGTTTTAGCAACAAGTGGGCGAAGAAAGCGCGCAACTACGCAAGCATTGCCTTCAAGGGAAAGAAATCCAACTGGCTTACAAAGATTCCGCTTATCTCGCCTATCATTCTTTTCCTGTCCGGGAGAGACAGCGAAGGCGCAAGCGGTGCACCGGGTGCAAGCCATGGCGATTCGTTCGTGCGTATGATTGCGCCGGAGGAAGAACTCTACAAACAGATGGGTGAAAAAGCCGGCATGAGCTGGTTCCACTGTTCTGTCCGTGTCATTGCCACGGCAAAAACCACGAAAGAGGCATTTGATATCACCAACGGTATGCAGGTTGCGTTCAACGTGTTTAAACATTTGTACGGCAATGCGTTCGTGAACCGTCGCGTGTTCATCGACATTATGCCGCTCGCATGGAATGCACCGTTCATCTACTGGCTCTGGAAGAACCGTATCAACGGACACCTGAGCAAGGACTGTTTGCTGGTTGAAAAAGAAATGGCGGGACTCTTCCATTTCCCGGACAGCCGCTACAACAAAATGCCGATCCTGCAGTGGATTGCGTACAAAGTGTTGCCGCCGCCTCCCGATGCACCGCGCGAGGGTATTGTGGTCGGCATCAACCATTACCGCGCATCCGACACCGAGATCCGTTTCATGGAGAAAGACCGCACACGTCACCAGTACATCATTGGTAAATCCGGTTCGGGTAAGTCCGCACTCTTGAGCTGGCAGTCACGCCAGGACATAGCAAACGGTCAGGGTGTGTGTATTGTCGACCCGCACGGAGATCTGATTGAAGATGCTCTGGCCCATGTGCCAAAGGAACGCGCGAAAGACGTGGTGCTGTTTGATCCGTCCGATACCGAACGCCCGCTTGGACTGAACATGCTGGAAGCAACGACTGACGAACAGAAAGACCGCGCATCCCTCGATGCGATGGAAATCTTCATCAAACTCTTCGGAAATGAAATCTTCGGTCCGCGTATCCAGCACTATTTCCGCAACGGCTGTCTCACGCTGATGGATGACGAAGACGAAGGTGCCACGCTCATTGATGTGCCGAGACTCTTTGTGGATGATGAATTCCAGCGCTATAAAGTCGCGAAGTGTAAGAACGTGGTGGTGCGGTCTTTCTGGGAAAATGAAATCGCGAAGACCGGTGCACGCGAAAAAGAGGAAATGATCCCGTACTTCTCCGCAAAGTTCGGACCGTTCGTCACAAACTCCACCATGCGCAATATTATCGGACAGCCGAAGAGTGCGTTTGATATCCGCCAGATTATGGACGAAGGCAAGATTCTGCTCGTGAACCTGAGCAAAGGTAAAATCGGTGATGTGAACGCGCAGCTGCTCGGTCTTATTTTCGTGAACAAGATCAATATGGCGGCAATGACCCGCGCCTCAATCCCCATGGAACAGCGCAAGCGTTTCTATCTGTACGTGGATGAATTCCAGAACTTTATTACCGATGCGTTTGCGTCGATCCTGTCTGAAGCCCGCAAATATGAACTGGCGCTGATTATGGCCCATCAGTACATCGGACAGCTGGTCGATAAAACCTCCGCGTACGATTCCGCAAACTCTAAAATCCGCGATGCGGTCTTCGGTAACGTGGGAACCATCATGAGCTTCAAGATCGGTGCGGAAGATGCCGAGTACATGGCAAAGGAATTTGCGCCGACCCTTTCCGAGCAGGACGTGATCGGTATTCCGAACTTCCACTGCTACTGCAAACTGAACATCAATAACACCACCAGCCGTCCGTTCAGCATGGGAACAATCTACGATGAATCAGACCGTAACGAAAAACGTGCGGAACTCATCAAGGAATACAGCCGCATGAAGTACGGCCGGAAGAAGATCTTTGTGGACCAGGAGATTGAAGACCGTATTGGAATAATCCGTTAAGTGGTCCGAAAGTTTACCCTGAGCTTGTCGAAGGGTTGACCAGGAAATAGAGGATCGAATCGGTATTATCCGCTGATCACACCAGAAGAAGCGCTACGCCGGCCACTACAATAATGGTTGCAGTGAGCAGCCTTCGCAATGGAATGCTGCGTTCCTGAAAAAAGAAATATCCTCCAAGCGATGCAAAAATAATGCTGGTACGTTTGACGGATATCATATAGCCGGCAGGTGCCATCGTCAGTGCTGCATTGGTTGCGAATTCCTGAAGGATGGTGACGGTTGCCAGTGCAGCAAGTACGCCAATGTAGCGGATATTCCAGGAAATTCCTTTCCAGTGCCTTACACTGCTTCCGAGAGAAAACAGGCAAATGAGTGCATGCGACACAAAACAGAGAATGAACGGATGTGGAAAAACGGCAAGTGTCATTCCTACAATCGCTGCATTGATGCCGAAAACCAGCATGGTGATCA
Source organism: uncultured Candidatus Peribacteria bacterium (assembly GCA_964533375.1). Lineage (GTDB taxonomy): Bacteria > Patescibacteriota > Gracilibacteria > Peribacterales > Peribacteraceae > CALREJ01. The sequence goes on along the minus strand of CAZHLW010000001.1, from coordinate 672,933 downwards.
GCACTATCCACGGATAGGGTTTTTTCCAGCTGTCCCACCGTGCATGATACAAAATGAAGAACCCGATAGTTCCGATAGCAACACCCAGCAGGCCGGTCAGCGGAAAACTTGTATGAAAGAGGAAAATAGGTAGGAGCGTTGCCGATATACTCGAGAGGCCGGAAAGCGGTTTAATCAGCGTAACATCCGTGCGCTGGGAGCAATAATTCAGGGCAACAGAGAGCGGGGGAATAATGCAGGAGCTTAGCAAATACCAATACCACACAGGCTCTGACCACGGAAAAGTGACGCTGCCGATACTGAAAAAAAGCAATATCGGACCAACAATAAATTGTATGGTCGTGACCACGCTGCTGGGAAGTCCTTTCGTTGCACGCACAAGAAGCCACACGAAGGAATATGTGAATGCCGCAAAGAGAGACAGGAAAAACCACACTGTGCGCAGCAGCATACAGTATTTCCGGGGAAAAGGTTTTTTGCCCTTATTCCCGTTTCTGCTACTATCTGTTTCCCCACTTCCATCCCTCATTCCTATGTCCGGTTTCTCCCAAATGAAAGACATGTACCGCATCCAGCGGGATGCCAAGCGCATTAAAAAAGAACTGAAGAACGTACATGTGGAAGCCGAAGCCAGCGGCGTAATGGTCGTGGTGAATGCCGAACAGACTATTGTATCCATCGATATTGCTGCAGATGTCCCGCGCGAGGATATTCCGCGCCTGGTGATTGATGCTCTGAACAGAGCCCTTGGAAAAGCGCAAATTGTGGCCGCAGAACGCATGCAGGGCATTATGAAACAGATGGGCATGCCGACCGGCGATGCTCCCGAGGCCTGATTTTGTCTCTCTCCACAGTTTTGCTATGAAAAAACTGATTCTCCCGCTGATCGTTCTCGTGATTGCCGTGTTTCTTATGCGCGGCTGGTACCATCATCAGCTGGCAGCCGTAGACGCCGATGCCACGCGGACGGTTTTCAAAGTCGAGAAAGGGGAGTCGACCGGACAGATAGCAGCAGATCTTGCGGAGCAGCAGCTGATCCGTTCACCATTTGCGTTTAAGATACACGTGAAACTGGGCGGCAAAGCGGGGGAGTTGAAGGCAGGGAGTTTCGTTTTGACATCGTCTATGACCGCGCAGGAAATCATCGACGTGCTGGCAGGAGGCAAATCCGTTGAGGAAATCATCACCATTCCGGAAGGATATACGGTTGAAGACATCGACAATCTGCTGGCGGAGAAGGGGATTATCCAGAAAGGGGAGTTGCAGGAATGCGCGAGAACCTGCGATTTTTCGACATTCACGTTCCTGCCAAAAAGCACCAAGCTCGCTTTGCGCGGCGGCAAAGTTGAAGGCTATCTGTACCCGGATACCTACTACGTCACGCTGACTGATTTTGATGCCAAGCTTTTCCTGGAGCGCCTGATGACCACGTTCCGCCAGAAAGTGATGGACGATCTTGCTGCAGATATAAAAACATCCGGCCGTTCCATCGACAATATCATCACTGTTGCATCACTGGTTGAGGAAGAAACGCGGACATCAGCAGAGCGCCCCATTGTGGCCGGCATCATCTGGAAACGGTTTGATGAGCGTATGGTTTTGGGTATTGATGCTGCCGTGCGCTACGTGTTGGACAAACCGACAAGCGCCATCACGCAGGCGGATCTGCAGGTGGATTCACCCTACAATCTCCGCAAAGTCGCAGGGTTGCCTCCGGGACCGATTGCAAACCCGAGCATCAGCAGCATAAAAGCGACGCTGCATCCGCAGAAGAGTCAGTACTACTACTATCTGCACGACAACAACGGTGTTATTCGATATGCCGTCACGAATGATGAGCACAATATGAATCGGGCAAAGTATCTGCAATAATGCCCTATATCGGCAATGGCTTTATCTGGCGTAAATCTGCATTTTCCGCTATAATAGATGCAGAGAATTAAAAATTCCCAACAGAGCAAAATGCACGCATTCCCGCACAACAATAACAGTGGAAACGAACACTATCACCGCATGAAAATCGGGGTGATGGGTTCCGCCAGCGGTCCGCAGACTCTTGATGCATCCGCCCGTGCAAAAGCACGCAAACTTGGTGAAGAAATCGCAAAGCGCGGACACATTTTCATCAATGGTGCCTGTCCGGGATTGCCAAACGATGCTCTTATCGGCTGCAAGGAATCAGGCGGATTTTCTGTTGGTATTTCCCCGGCTTTTTCCGAACATCAGCACGTGCACGAATACATGTCGCCGCATGATCACGACATGCTCATTTATACCGGCATGGGATTCATGGAACGCGACATCATCAATATCCGCTCCGCAGACGGCGTCATCATCATTGGTGGCGGTGTCGGAACATTGAATGAACTGACCATCGCCTACGACGAAGGCCGCCCGATCGGTATCCTCACGAACTCCGGTGGTATCAGCAACGCAATTCCGCATATTATTGAAGAACTCTGCAAGCGCTCGATTCCGCCGAACATGGTGTTTGATGATGACCCCGCTCTTCTGCTCGATAAATTGGAAACGGCCATCCGCGCCTTCCCGCTTCCGATCCGCGAAGACGGACGGGTTGTGGAAAAGAAGGAGGGAAGGGGATAAACGTGTCACCCTGAGCTCGTCGAAGGGTGGTTTGGTTTTACGCCTGTTTCACGCTGTTTTCTGTTTTTTCCCGATAAGGGGGATAAAGGGAAACGCCGCACGGTTCCCTTTGTCTCCCTTATCAATCCCCTGAATCCCTCCGCCGAGAGCATGCGGAAATCGCCTTATGGTAGCCAACTCAAGACGTCGCACTCTTCATCGTGAACATTCCTTTGCAGTGTCCTACAAAATGTCATGAGGCGATTTCAATAAGGAAATTGTTTATTTTATTAGTAACCAAAACACTCCTCTCCCGCGGCAGTGGGATGACTTTGGAGAGGGGTTAGGGGTTTACCCTGAGAGACTCGAAGGGTGAGGCAAAAATCTTACTGCAACCCACTTTCCTCAATCGCATTCATAAACCGCAGTGCGAACGCATTTGCAGGATCGATTTTTAGAATGCGCTGAAGTGTGCTGACAGTTTCCCCAGTTTTGTTTAACTCCGCATACAGACTCGCAAGTGTTGTGAGCGTTTCCACTTTGTCTCCTTCCAGTGAGAGCGTGGATTCATATTCTTGCGCAGCGCCGTTCAGATCCCCTTCTTTTGCCAGAATGAAGGCAAGATTGAAGTGTGCATCGGCATAGTACGGATTAATCTCCACTGCTTTTTTATATGCGGCTTTTGCGTTGGTCACATCGTTTTTCTGCATGTAGACAGACCCCAGATTATTGTAGACGGGCGCATAGAGGGGATTGATTTTCTCCACTTCTTTGTAGAGCGCGAGTGCATCATCAATTTTTCCCTGACGTTCATACAGCATTCCCAGACTCATGTACGCATCGCGCTCTTTGGCATTCACTTCAATCGCTTTTTTGTAAGCGGCGATGGCATCATCCGTGCGATACTGCTTTTCGTAGACTTGGCCGATGTTGACGTACGCCAGCGCATTGGCTGGTTCGCGGGCAATGGCGATGTTTAACTGCTCAAGAGATTTCTCATACAACCCTGATTCACGGTACACGTACCCCAAATTCAACCGCGCAGCCTGCGCATCGGGGTGATACTTCAGGGTTTGCAGGAAAAGCGTTTCCGTATTTTTCCAGGTGAGGGATTGCCGGTGCGCCAGGATTCCGAGAGTGACGATTACAATGCCGGCTGCACTCATCACAATGATCTTTTTTTGCCTGAGCGATGATTGCTGTATTAATCGATCGACGATGTAAAGAAGAATGAGCAACAAACCAATCTGTGGAATATAGACGTAGCGATCTGATGCGACGTACGCATAACCGCCTTTTGCGAAGTTGAAGAATGTTGGGATGAGTGTCAGCAAATACAGCGCAATGCCGATGCTGATGGTACGGTATCGATGGAAGAAAAGAACCATCACAGCCAATGAAGCTATGACGAGTATCACTGGCACGAAGAAAGCGGGTGATGCAAGCGTGATGGCATCCGAGTATGGGTACAAAACAGAAAGGCGCGTCGGCCACAGATAAGCCCATGGATAGAACATCGTACTTTTTGCAGCCATGAGAATCTTTTCCAGTGTGCTGGATTCCAGTACAACATCCTGCTTTCCAAACAGTGCGACAATGCCGAAGATAATCGACAAGATGACGTAGGGAATTTTTTCCAGGAGCATCGTTTTGCTGAAGCGCCTGTTTTGCAGAACATCAATAAGAAGAAGAACAACAGGGAGTGTGAGGACCATTACTTTGGACAAAAGTCCCAGCAGGAAAAGCACAAGACTCACTGCATACAAAAGCCATCTCCGCTCACCATCATCACGGTACTGCAGATACGCAAGGATCGATGTCAGGAAGAAGAACGTGGAGAGCACATCTTTCAAAGCCGCCGCCCACGACACTGCTTCGGTATTCAGTGGATGAACGGCAAAAAGCAGTCCGCCAAGTAGCGCGAGCCAGCGTTTCTTCATCAACACAAAAAGCAGCCAGCACAGGCAGAGTGCGTTGAGCGTATGCAGGACGAGATTGGTAAAGTGGAACATGAACGGATCAATCCCGCCGATTGCGTAGTTGAACTGGTACACAATGAAAATCAGCGGATCGTACAATTCCGGATCGTACGACGTAAACGCGTTTACCGTATTCTCCCACGAAAATCCTTTGATGATGGGATTAGATACAATCAAGTAATTATCGTCCCATGCGACGAAATTATTCCCGAGCGACAGACCGTAGACGGCAAAAGTAGCAGCAAAAAATCCGATGATAACGCCAATGACGGTTTTTCGGGACATGAAGCTATCTTAATTGAAAATTGAGAATTGATAATTGAAAATTATTTATGAAAAAAGAAAATCCATAATTATCAATTTTTCATTTTCAATTATCAATTGCATCAACCCTCTTTCGTAATCCACCGGATCGGCGTTCCCTCAAACGAGAACACTTCGCGGATGTTATTGTCCAAAAATCGCAGCTGCGACACACCTACATCGCGCGGATTTTTCACGAAGATGACAAACGTGGGCGGCACTTCTTCCGCCTGAGTGATGAACTTGCTCTTTCCAAGCTGGCGCGCAGGAATGTGGTGCACAGCGCCCTCGTACCATCTCAGCAGTTCTTTGGTTGGAATACGGCGGACGCGGTTGCGGGCAACGGAGTCGATCAGCAAAAAGAGCTTCGGCAGATTTTCACGCGTCACCGCCGATGTAAAGAGGAGAGGGGCGTAGCGGCAGAATGGGAAAGCGCCGCGGACTTCGAGTTCCTTTTCTTTGCGCGTCGGTCCGTCCATCTGGTCACATTTATTGATGACAAGAATGATGCCTTTCCCTTCCGTGATCGCGAGGTTCGCAATGCGCTTGTCCTGCTTGCTCACCACTTCCGTGGCATCCAGCATCAGGACTGTCACATCGCTATCAGCCATTGCCTGGATACTTTTCACATTGCTCAGATACTCAAGATCCTCTTCCACCCTGGCCTTGCGGCGCAGTCCGGCTGTATCCACAAAAATATAATCCTTCTCTTCATGCCGGACGATAGTATCCGAGGAATCGCGTGTTGTTCCCGGAATATCCGACACAATGCGTGAGGAAAGCGCGCGCTGCGGATCACTCATGAGAGCATTGATAACAGAACTCTTTCCGACGTTTGGTTTCCCGATAATTGCAATGCGCGGAGGATTCGTATTTTCCATTTCTTCCTTCGGCAGTTTTTTGAAATGCATGGACTTCAGATACTTCACAATCGCATCTTCCAGTTCTGTCACACCCGTTCTGTGTACCGCACTCACGCCAATCACCTCCTCACTAATTCCGAGCGCGTAGTACTGCGGCAGCAATTCATCAATGATATCCGGTCGGTCGCACTTGGTCGCAACCAGAATAACCGGTACATGCGACTTCTTGCTTTTGCGGAGCATCTCCACCACTGCTGCATCGCTTGCAGTTAGTTCCTCTTTGCTGTTGATGGTAAAGAGAATGAGGTCACAGGAAGACAGCGCAACGATCGACTGCGCCGCAACGTCGTCTTCCAGGTCGGTGTCAGTCGATCCCCCGCCAATTCCGCCGGTATCCAGCAGCAGATAATCCATTTCTTCGCCTTCGATTTTGTACACAACATGGTCGCGTGTGGTTCCCGCAATATCGCTTTCAATGGCGCGACGGCGTCCCACCATGCGGTTAAACAGGGTGGACTTTCCCGTATTCGGGCGGCCGATAATGGCGACGGTCGGAAGGCGGGCCATATGAACCGACAGTGTAGCAGATGCAGCACGATCGGTTCATACCTTTTACGGTGTTTTACATGGTTTTAGTACTACCTTTAGGTTCAACCCAGATTGGAATTTCCTCCCGCAACCCTCGACATCATCATCAATTCATCATGCTCTCTATCGAGGATTTCCAGAAGATTTACCCCTGCATTGGTGTCTGTCTCAGGCCTCTTTCCACTGGATTTAGTAATGAGCTGCTCGAAAATGGTATTGTCTTCAATCGTCTGGCCTTCTAGAGACTGATTCATAGAGTAAAGGAATAAAATAAATTGCCGCAGTATTCCACAGCGTTATTCTGTGTCAAAGTCCTGCCGGTGCTGAAGTGAAGTAATAGTCATTTTTTCTCTTTCATACAACAAAAAACAAAGCACCCGGAACTGATTATGACTCAGGTAGTTTTGGATCGGGTTCAGAGAAGTGATGATCAGCATGAGAATATTTCAGCAGCAATTCCTCAAACGTCGTCAGAACTCTATCCGGCTCCAGACAAACTGGATCAGGTTCTTCGTGGCGACTTGATTCTGTCGCATGAGCGGTACTTTCGTAGTCAGCTGCATGGGATGCATATCCGGAACCGAATTCTGAGTCCATAGAAAGAGGGGGAAAAGTTGCATGCAGTATTTCACTCTTTGCCTTCCTGTAAACGATGCAGCAGGCCGAAGTAGACAAAGGTCGCATTTGTCGCTTCCTAAAGCTCTCTGTATACTTCGCGCGATGTCGCAGGACTATAATCCATCGGCGGTTGAGGCCAAGTGGCAGAAAGCCTGGGCGGAGGCCAAGGCGTATGAGACGGACCTTGTGAACGCGAAAAATCCGTACTACGCCATGGTGATGTTCCCGTATCCGAGTGGAGATAAACTGCACGTCGGTCACTGGTACAACTACGCGCCGGCAGACAGCTTTGCGCGGTATCAGCGGATGCTCGGAAAAGATGTCTTCGCGCCAATGGGCTTCGATGCCTTTGGACTCCCTGCAGAAAACTACGCGATCAAAACCGGTGTGAAGCCGTCTGAATCCATCAAGAAGAACGTCGAGACGATGATCGAACAGCTGTCCAAAATGGGCTGCATGTACGACTGGAAGAAAATGGTCAACACGACAGATCCTGCGTACTACAAGTGGACGCAGTGGCTGTTTCTGCAAATGCACAAGCACGATCTCGCGTACCAGAAAGAGGGGAATGTGAACTGGTGCCCGAAGGATCAGACGGTTCTTGCCAACGAACAGGTGAAGGACGGTTGCTGTGAGCGTTGTGGCACGGAAGTCATTCAGAAATCTCTCAAGCAGTGGTTCTGGAATATCTCGAAATATTCGCAGAAATTGCTCGATGGACTCGACACACTCGACTGGCCGGAGAAAACCAAACTGATGCAGCAGCACTGGATCGGTCGCAGTGAAGGCGCCGAGGTGAAGTTTGCAATAGACGGCTTTGACGATGTCATCACCGTTTTCACCACACGACCCGATACATTATTTGGTGTGACATACGTGGTGCTCGCTCCCGAACATCCGCTTGTTGAAAAGATCACGCCCAAGGATCAGTGGGGATCAGTCAGTGCGTATCGTGAACAAGCCAAGAAAAAAACGGCGATGCAGGTCGAGCTCGAAAAAACAAAGACCGGTGTGCCGACCGGAGCGCATGCCATTCATCCGGTCACGGGCGAAAAGCTGCCGATCTGGATTGCGGATTATGCTCTGATGAATTATGGAACCGGAGCGGTGATGGCGGTGCCTGGACACGATCAAAGAGATTTTGATTTTGCAAATAATTACAGGTTACCTATTACATGTGTCATTGATCCGTCCAAGGAAACGAATTTTCATTTAGATGTTTATCCTGCTTATGCGGTTCGAATGGAAGGGCGTGATGACCTTGATAGGCATTATCAAGCTGAGAAAGAAAGAGTTTTAAGTGGAACACGTTGTTATTCAGGAGATGGAGAGCTTATCAATTCACAATTTCTTGATGGCCTTCAAGTCGACGAAGCCAAAAAGAAAATGATCGCGTGGCTGGAAGGTAAAGAGAAAGGCCGCGGTCTCATTAACTATCGCCTGCGTGACTGGCTAGTGAGCCGCCAGCGCTACTGGGGCGCACCGATTCCTATTGTCTACGATCCCGAAGGCAACGCACATGAAATTCCCGAGGAACATCTGCCGTGGTTGCTTCCGACTGATGTTGAATTCAAGCCGACCGGAAAATCCCCTCTCTACGATTCCAAAGAATTCCGCGAGCGTACGGAGAACATTTTCGGCAAAGGCTGGGTACCGGAATTCGATACGATGGATACTTTCGTCTGCAGCAGTTTCTACTACCTGCGGTATTTGATGGAAGGTAATCCGGATACGTTCATCGATTCCACTCTCGAAAAGAAATGGATGCCGGTCGATATCTACATTGGCGGTCCGGAGCACGCGACTATGCACCTCATTTACGCCCGCTTCGTGATGATGGCGCTGAAAGATTTCGGTTTCGTCTCGCACGAAGAACCCTTCCAGTGCCTGGTGCATCAGGGTTTGATTACGAATCAGGGAGCCAAAATGAGTAAGAGCAAAGGCAATGTGGTGAGTCCGGATACCTTTGTCGACTGGCACGGTTCAGATGTGTTCCGCATGTACCTGATGTTCATGGGTCCGTTCACCGATGGCGGAGACTGGAGCGACACAGGAATAAAAGGAGTCGCCCGCTTCGTGCAGCGCGCCTGGAAAATCCTCACAGAAAAGTCCAAGGCTGATGCAGTGGATGATGCAGAAGTCATCACCACACTGCACAAAACCATCAAAGCAGTCACGGACGGTCTGGAAAAAATGCACTTCAACACGGCAATCGCCGCCCTGATGGAATGCATGAATGTGTTTGATAAGCGCGATGCTATCAACCTCGAAACCGCAAAGACGATTGCAAAATTACTGTCGCCACTCGCACCGCACCTGGCAGAAGAACTATGGTTAACTCTGTGTCATGCTGAGGACGCTCGAAGCATGGGATTCGTGATTGATCAAACATGGCCGACCTTCGATACGTCCAAGCTCGCATCATCAACTATGACGATTGCGGTACAAGTGAACGGAAAACTGCGCGGCGACGTGGAAGTGTCGTCCGGTGCCTCGAAAGAAGAAATTCTTGCAGCAGCGAAGGAAATTGAGAATGTGAAGAAATATTTGGAAGGCGCTATTAAAAAGGAGATTTATGTGCCGGGGAAGTTAGTGAGTTTTGTGGTGTAAAGTCGTCATTTATTGACAATAAATAGAGTGAGTTGTATACCGTATTTAAGGTTTTATATTTTTCCTTCTTAATATATATGCCTGAAACAATGACAAGCCACTCCCCTGAAGCAAATGTTGATGGAATGGATTTGCGTGCGATCATTATGGAAGTTGTTGCCGAATCGCAGGGAGTTGATACCGATGCAGTTGATTTAGATGTAAAGCTAGAAGCTCTGGACATGGAGTCTATCGACGTTGTGGACATTGTCTGTAGTTTGGGAAAAAGAGGTGTGAATGTTACTAAAGAGGAGATATTTGCCCTTTGGAATGGACAAATTCCCGTAACAGGCGCATTGAGTCATCAGAATGACGATGTTGGTATCCGACGCAGAAAACCTTTGGAAGGAAAAGAAAATGAGCCTCTCCCCGAACCTACAGTTGCAGATCTTGTGACCGCTGCCCACAAAAAATTGGCAGGTGTGCAGGTGGAGCAAGCGTAATTCTGTTTACATTCATCGCCATTCGTCTAAGCTGACCCGTCCTATGGGTCAGCTTTCATTTACGGACTTTATCGACGGCGAAGGCAGCGAACATCTGGACATTCTTACAAATGAGCACATTGCTGCTCACGCCGACATGCGACCGGATCGTGTGCAGGATTCTACGGGATCTGAGACTCGTTTTATTTTGAAAAAAGACAGTACGCCACAGGATTTAGCGAGGGAAGTTGTGAAGAAGTTTTTGCAAAAAACAGGCTTATCCCGCAGCGACATTGGCGGTATTGCGCTAGTACATACAAATCATGATCTGAATGTGAATCAGCCACAAAGCATTGCCGATGCTATAAATGAAGAAATTAATCTGACTCAGAAGCGCATTATTGCCATATCCTATGGATGTGCCGGCTTTCCGGAAATTGTATCCCGCGCAGCAAGACTCTGTCATGAAATAGAGGATGGAAAGCATGTTTTGGTTGCAACGGTCGAAGCACCTGATCTGATGATTAATCCGGCTGAGCGAACAACGGGACCTCTCTTTGCTGCAGATGCAACTGCAACGAGTTTGTATAAAGGGAATGATGGCCATCAATTGTTGTTTGCAGAAACCAGAGATGTTTCTCCGCCCAATGGTTACAAAGGGCCCGGTATTTTTACATTCGAAGAATCCGATGTTCTGGATTTCCAGGGCAGAACAAACAAGAGAACTATTTTTCATATGGATGGTGAACAGGCGTACGAAAATGCCAGCCTTCTCATGAGTGATGCACTCTTTCAATCGCTGGATCGTGTGATGGCTGATCCGCAGTATCACGAACGTGCAGTGTTTGGCGTACCGCATCAGGCGAACTGGAAAATCATGCGATTACTGGATGCAGATGCCCGTAAGTCTCTAGAAAAGGTAAACAAATATCTTCTGACCAAATTCCGCGTTATCAACGCCGCCGATACGCGATGTAACACTCTTTCCAGTACCATTCCCTCGGCGCTTGCTCGCTTTGCTGCCGGCAATGTGTTGAACAGAAGCCCCAGGAATAAACATAACGAAATATATGAGCCACCGAAAAAGGGCGATGTTATTCTCATTCCCGCAGCTGGCATCTGTATGGCAGATCCGATCGGAAAAATGAGTCAGGGATTCGGGGCGATTGAGTGGTAGAGATCGCAGATTACAATTTGTATTTTAAGTTCTGAGTAATTCCTGAATATACCCTTGTACGGCAACCGCAATCTCATCAACAGATTTTGCACCAGTTAAATACCACCACAACATTCCCTCATCAAAACCATAGATGAGGTTATGAAATCTTGTGTGAAATTTTGAGGAGACAGAATCAATCCCAGCTCCTCCCAGTTCAAACGGCTGCTGTAATTTATCAGGTGCTATCTTGAAAAAATCGGCTACAGCAAGCATTGCAATGTCTTTTAATACCTCAATAGGCGGTTCTGGAATATCCGGTTTAGCAAGCATGGCGCGGGGATACTAAAACTAAACTTTCGGTTGTCAATGCTGTATTCTTTATCTATGGATGCGAAAAAAGCTTCGACAGGTTTTCCGACATTTAATCGATATGCGCCTTTTACCGATCTCCAGGCTTTGAATGACTGGAGCGCAAAACCGCTGCGTAAATCCGTGCGTGTGAATACACTTAAGATCAGTGTGGAAGATTTTTTGGCGTATGGAAAAAAGAAAGGATGGGAACTTAACTCCGTTCCGTGGTGCAAAGAAGCATTTTTCATCGATCGTGAAAATCGTGAGGAAGCGCTTGGTCGCGATGAGCTGCATCTGCTCGGTGGATTTTACATGCAGGAATCGGCATCGATGTTGCCTGCGGAATTACTGGCTGCCAAACCGGGCGATGCCATTTTGGATATGAGTGCGGCGCCCGGTAGCAAGACCACGGAGATCGGTGCAAAGATGCAGGGGAGGGGAGTCATCATTGCAAATGATATTCAGGAAAAAAGACTCTGGACTTTGAAAAATGCAATTCATCGCTCCGGAGTGATCAACGTGATTGTTACCAAAAAAGTCGGCCAGTGGTTTGCGAAACATATGACGGAACGGTTTGATAAAGTGCTGTGCGATGCACCGTGCACCGCACAGGGAACAGTCCGCAAAGACAGCGATGCTCTACGGTATTGCTCAATTGAAAGCATCGAAAAAATGTCGCGCCTGCAGTACCAGCTTTTGGAATCGGCCATTCACTCTGCAAAAGTTGGTGGACGTATTATCTACTCTACTTGCACGCTCACACCTGAAGAAAACGAAGGTGTCATTCTGCAGATTCTCGAACGATTTCCCGATCAGCTCGAAGTGGTTGATCCACGCACACTCAACATCGCACCGGAAGGATATTGGGATCAGGCGATTAAAGATTCAGAGATCGTCCAAAAATCCCTCAACCCTCAATCTCAACCTCAACCCTTAATCCGTCTCTGGCCACAAACCTACGACACCGAAGGCTTCTTCTCCGCCGTCCTTCGTAAAACTGCGCCAACCAAAAACGTCGAGCCGATGGACAGGGTGCATTTCCAGGAAGTTGAATTGCCGCGTTCGCGTAGAAAGGAAATCGAAAATATGATGGAGGATCATTATGGAACGCCATTTATTGCCCCCGAAGAACGCATCTTTGAGCGTGGCGAAATGTTACTGCTTTCAAACGAAGACGTCGCACATTTCCATTTGCCGCTGCAGGATTATTCGCTTGGTATTCCTTTTGGGAAAAGACTGAAAGACGGGCGCGTGCTGCTTGATCATGAAGTGGCAACACTGCGCGGACATCTGGCCACAAAGCATGTGTTCGATGTAGACGATGCTGAACTTGAAAAACTGTTTGGTGCGCAGGACATCAGCTGCCCGGAAGATTTACGGGGGCATGTCATCATCCGGCATGAAGGAAAAGCGATTGGCATCGGGCTTGCGAAAGAAGGACATCTGAAAAACAATCTGCCCCGGGCAATGGTGAAGTACGGATAATGACAGAAAGGGACATCTTGTGCGTCTTAGGGGTATGCACCATGCTCTTCATCTTCCTGCCTGGACAGTACGATGGCCGGTTTTTCAGAAAGAATGGATTCCGCAACTTTCATTCTGGATGATTGTTGCCGGTTTTCTGGTGATGATGACAACGACGGCCGCTGTTGCATCGATGATGAATGCATCTGCGCTCTGTTTTGGGGATGATGTGATCCTTTCCTACGCACGCTACAACAAATTGGGAGAAGTGGCGGAAAGAACGTATCGCTGCGGGACGCCGCATATGACCTGCAAAATTCGTGATCTGTCTGCGGAAAAACCTGTGTACGACTGCTCGCCGTTTGTTTTGCCGAAGGGAACGATATCGTGGGACTGAGTTTGTGGTAGACTGGGGAACCCATGGACGCGGTTCTCGAAATCAAAGCCCGGCTTCCCATCGACGAACTTGTTCGTCAGTACTGCCAGCTTACCAAAAAAGGCCGCAATTTCGTCGCACTCTGCCCGTTCCACCACGACACCCGCCCGAGTTTCCTCGTCTCTCCCGACAAAGGAATCTGCTACTGCTTCCCGTGCCAGAAAGGCGGCGATATTTTCAGTTTCTACCAGCAGATTGAAGGCGTGGATTTCAGGCAGGCACTGAAAGATCTTGCGGAGAAAACAGGCGTTGAGTTACCTGATCGACCTGCTGAATCCGTCGTCAATAAAGATGAAAAAGAAAGACTGCGCGATTGTCTGACTGCGGCGATGGAATTTTATGCACAGCAATTGCAAGCATCACCATCAACCAAAGACTATCTGACCAAGCGCGGAGTCACTGCCGAAGAAATCAAAACATTCGGCCTGGGCTTTGCGCCCGATTCATTCGATGCCACGTACCAGCATTTGCTCAAAAAAGAATTCAGCCGCAAGGAAATCCAAACAGCGGGACTTGGCATTCAGAAAGACATCAACGACGAAAAAATCTACGACCGTTTCCGCAACCGTCTGATGTTTCCGATTCATGACAATCAGGGACGTATTGCAGGATTCGGCGGCCGCACCCTTGGAAACGATGATGCGAAGTATCTGAACACGCCGGATTCGCCGCTGTATCACAAGTCATCCGTTCTTTTTGGCTTCCATCACGCCAATAAAGCCATGCGCGACAATAAGCGCGTTATTCTGGTCGAAGGATATTTCGATGTGCTTGCGTGCCACCGTGTTGGCGTGCATGAAGTGGTTGCCACATGTGGAACAGCGCTCACGGAAGAACATGCACGTCTACTCGTTCGGTCTGTGGATCGTGTGGTGCTCTGTTTGGATCAGGACCGTCCCGGTCGTGAGGCTGCAGAGCGTGCATTCATTATGGCGGCGAAAGAGGGATTGCAGATTGAGGGCATTGTACTGCCGGACAAAGACCCCGCGGATGCCGTGCTTACTTCTGCTGATGGCTTGAAAGATCTTCTCACAAACGGTGCCAAGCCATTTCTTGATGTTGTACTGGACCGTATCCGACTCGCAGACCTCAGTTCTCCCGCTATCCGCCACGCCGCGCTGGAACGTTTGCTCCCGCTCATCAATGCCGTCACATCCTCCACAGAGCGTACATTCATGGTTAAAAATAGTGCTGCAGCACTGGGCACTACCGATACTGCACTGCTCGATGACTTGCGTTCTTTTTCTTCAAAGACTCTCACGCCAAAGCAGGCTGCACCGGTGCAAACTTCCGATGTTGATCTTTTCTCCACACTCGAGCTCTCCCTCGGATTATTTTTACTCTACCCCGCACAAATCGCACTACTTGCCGAACTCATTGCGCCGGCTGATGGTTTTGCCGCTGCGCTCTACACCGCCCTCAAAACAAACGCCGATGCAAAAGCGCCCATCAGCCTGGAGACCATCAGCGTGGATGAAGACACGCTCCACCGAGCCGGCATTCTGATGCTCTACTGCGAGGAGAGAGGGTTTCATGAATGGAACGACTCAACCGCCATCCGCGAAATCCGCAAAAATTGTAAACTGGCCAACACCAAATACTTCGACGAGAAAAAGCAGGAGATCACTAAAAAGCTGCTGGAAGCCAGAAAGGCGGCAGATGCAGCGCAGGAAAAAGAGCTGACAGCGTCGTATATGGAGCTTCTGAGGCTTTCCAAAACGAAATCATCCTGAGGAAAAAATTGTGGCGATTGACGCTCCTCTGGTATAATCCGCCCGTATGCGGCCACTGCGCCGCTTTTCCTTTCTCTGATCCCCCGTTATGGCTTCACATCCACGTAAATTTATTGCACAGCCGACTGAAGATGACCTGAACAAGTTCCCGGAAGACATCCGGCATTTGGTGAAGAAAGGCCGCGAACAGCGGTATGTTACGCACCAGGAAATCATCGCAGCGCTCCCAAATGCGGAAGAAGATGTCGATCTGCTCGACGAAATCTACATGCTGTTTGTAGACCTCGGTATTGAAGTCATCGACGTGAAAGATGCCCTCATTTGGGATAAGAAAGGAAAGGGCGGCAGCGTTCCGGAACCCACAGAAGATCTGGCGGAGATTGTATCCGACGATGTGGTGGGCGATGACGATGTTGATGGAGATGAAGAAGCCGATGCAGACAGTGTCGCCGAAAAGCTGGATGACGACGAAGAAGGCGGCGTGATGCAGATGGTGGCAACAGCAGGTATCGCTATTGATGACAGTGCCGCTTCCGAAGAAGAAAAGAAGAAGCGCCGCCGCGAACGCGAAGTCGACCTGCTCGAAATCAGTAACGACTCCGTCCGTATGTACCTGTCTGAAATCGGACGTGTACCCTTGATTGACGGAAAGAAAGAAGTGGAACTCGCACGCCGCATCCGCAAGGGTGATGCATCCGCCAAGCAGCAGCTTGCGGAAGCCAACCTGCGTTTGGTGGTCTCTATCGCGAAGAAATATATCGGGCGCGGACTCTCGCTCCTCGACCTGATCCAGGAAGGAAACATCGGTCTCTTCCGCGCGGTCGAAAAGTTCGACCCGGAAAGAGGATTCAAATTCTCCACCTACGCAACCTGGTGGATCCGCCAGGCTATCACCCGCGCCATTGCCGACCAGGCGCGCACCATCCGTATTCCGGTGCACATGGTCGAAACCATCAACAAGCTCACGCACACGCAGCGCAGACTGGTGCAGGAACTCGGCCGCGAACCGACACTCGAGGAACTCGCCGTCGAAATGGAGATGGATATCAAGAAAGTGCAGCACATCCAGAAAATCAGCCAGGATATTGTGTCGCTCGAGGCTCCGGTCGGATCGGAAGAAGATTCCAAGCTTGGCGACTTCATCGAAGACGAAGAAGCTATCAACCCGTTCGAGGCAACCAACCGCCAGCTGAAGAAAGAGAACGTCCACGCGATGCTCGACTTCCTGACGCCGCGCGAACGCAAAATCATCGAAATGCGTTTCGGACTGCAGGATGGTATTGGTCACACGCTCGAAGAAGTGGGACAGGAGTTCGGTGTCACCCGCGAACGTATCCGCCAGATTGAAGCGAAGGTTCTCCAGAAAATGCGCGACCACCCGAGGTCTCTGACCATCCGCGAACACGGCCTCCCGCCAAAGCGCGTCGGCTTTGCTCCGGTTCCGTCTTTCGCACAAGCACTCATGTGTCCGAAGTGTCATCAGGGAATTCTCAGTCCTCTCTCCAAGAACGGCATGGCTATTCTCAAATGTGACCATTGTGCATTTGAGAAGGAGGATGATGAGCTGTAAAAAGACCCCCATCATACAATGTATGGCAGGGGTCTCGAACGCTGTATAAGAGATGCAGCGCTCTACACAAAGCTTTCGCTCTGCGGACCTTGCTAGGAGCGGGCCGCCTCTAGCAATATCTCTCTGAGGTCGTCGTCTCAGATAGTAATAAAATACAATTTTTTTTATAAATTGCAAATATAAGTTTTTTTTAAACTAAACCCCCACCACGAGGTCAGTACAGCAGAGGGAGCAGGGCCCCCGCTTGCTGCCGGGTCTACTTCCCAAGTGGTGGAGGTCTCTCAAGCCCGAAGCCTGAGTTCGCGTCGCAAATCTTTCGATTTGTTACTACTAATAATTTATAACACTATCAATTAAATGCAATAGACAGAAAGTATTCTCTCCATTTGTCCAAAAGCTGTGTTAGGATGAGTCTATGCAGTCTTTTGACGAATCTTACGCCCGCCTAAACCCTGACCAAAAACAGGCAGTCGACACAGTCGAAGGGCCGGTGATGGTGGTGGCCGGACCGGGAACGGGAAAGACGCAGGTGCTGGCTCTGCGTGTCGCAAACATTCTGAAAAAGACGCAGGCACGTCCGAGCAATATTCTTTGTCTGACATTTTCGTCTGCAGGAGCAACCGCCATGCGCGATCGCCTGCGCCAGCTGATAGGGGGCGATGCGTATGCGGTCACGGTGAATACGGTGCATGGTTTTTGTGATGGTCTGATCCGGCGTAATCCCACGGCGTTTTCCGAATGGTCGGACAAGAAATCCGTGTCGGACCTGGAACGGTACAAACTGATGCAGGGGATTATTGATCAGGTGAGCGGCACATCCGCGCTCATCAACCCGAAAAATCCCTACGACCGTACCCCGGATCTTTTCACGCGCATCAGTGAATGCAAACGCGAAGGAATCACATCAACAGATCTGCGGAGAGTGGCAGACGAGTATGACCTGCAGATGTCGACCAAAAGCAAAGAAGGCACAAAGCAGCACCAGAAAAACCTGCTGGCTGCCCAAAAATACCGGGACTTTATCGATCTCTTTGATCGCTATGCAGTCGCTCTGGAAGAACGTGCGCTTTATGATTACGATGACATGATCCTGACAGTGATCGCTGCGCTCAACGAAGAGGATTGGCTGCTCGCAAACCAGCACGAACGCTACCAGTACATTCTGGTTGACGAAGCGCAGGATCTGAATGGTGCGCAGTGGAAAGTCATTAACCGGCTCACAACGTACGACAACGTGCCGCAGGATCCGAATTTCTTTTTGGTGGGAGATGATGATCAGGCGATTTACCGTTTCCAGGGCGCAAACATGGAACACATGATGGCGTTCCGGGACCGGTTTCCGAAGGCGCCCATTATCGTCCTGACCACAAATTATCGCTCCACACAGCCAATTCTGGATGCTGCAGGGCGACTGATTGCACACAACGAAGAACGACTGATCGGACGAATCACCGGACTTACAAAAGATCTCAAAGCGGCGACAGAGGAAGAGGGGATCGAGCCTGCTCTGCTTTGTCCTGCGTCTGATGCGGCGGAACCGTGGCTGATTGCAGACTTGATCGATGAAAGGTTGCAGCAGGGGATTCCTGCGGAAGAGATTGCTATCTTAGTGCAAACAAACGGTGAACTGCGGCCGATTTACGATGTGCTTCGGGCGCGGAATATTCCCGTCATTCTGCAGGGAAAGTCCGATCTGCTGTCGCACCCTATCGTAAAACAATGCATCCTGATTCTCAGGTCAATGATTGATCAGGGGGGTGATGCATTCCAGCATGCGATCAGTTGCGGCACATTCGGATGTCACCCGACCGATATCGCAAGACTGGTTCTCCATGCCAGAGAAGATAAGCGGTCATTCAGAGAAGTCTGTCTTGCTGCAGAATTATTGCCTCTGCCGTTTGTAAACCGTGATGCCATCATTGATGCCCGCGATTGTCTGGAAGATCTCATTGCCCACAGAGAATCCCGCACACTTCTCGATTCGCTTGAACACGTGATGCGTGAATCGGGAATCACCGATTCTGCAAAGGCGATGGACCCACTGGATCTTGCAGTCATCGAAACATTCTTCCAGTACGTGAAGCAGCGCTGTCTGGATAATCCGTTGCTTGATGTGAAAGATTTCCTGAATGATCTCCGCTACTACGCAGACGACGAATTCGGACAGATTCGCCTCACGTATCAGATTCCGCATCTCGTCACGTCTGGTGTTCAGCTCCTCACAGCACATCAGAGTAAAGGTCTGGAATTTCATACGGTCATCTTGAGTGCCTTCCGCGAAGGACACTGGGACGAACGCAGAAGTCCCGCAAAACTCGCGCTGCCCGAAGAATTGCTGTTTGGGTGGGAGAAAGATGCAAAAACATTTGAGAAGCATCAGGATGAACGCAGAGTTGCGTACGTTGCCATGACGCGCGCCAAGCGCGAGCTCTTCATGCTCTGCCCGAAGGAATTTGCAGTTGGGGAACGCAGCAGATCCGTAGCACCGTCGGCGTTTTTTGCAGAAGCAGGGCCGTTACCGGAACGCGATGCAGCCCTGAAGGATGCGGAAAAGTCATCACTCCTTCTTTTGCGTCCGGAGCGTGATCTCGATAGTGAACTGCAGGCGTACATCAAAGAAAAACTGGAGACATTTGCATTGTCCCCCAGTTCGCTTACAACTTTCCTGGAAGATCCTCAGCTTTTCCTGCGTGTGCATCTTCTCAATCAGCCGCAAGAATTTACCGAAGCATCTCTGCGTGCGATGGGCTACGGAAGTGCCGTCCACTGGGCGCTGCGGAAATGGGCGGAGGCCGTGACGACAAGTGAACAATTTGGCTTTGATGATTTCATGCGTGAGTTTGAGTGGCATCTACAAGAAAAAAATATTCTCACAGAAAAACAGCGCGCCGATCTGTCGCAGCTTGCAAACGGAGTCCTGCCTGTTTATTTCGATCAGCACCTCAAGGATCAGCGGCCGGTTATCTACGCAGTGGAGCGTGATTATCGCGGACAGATTGGCGATATCCCGTTGAAGGGAAAAATCGACCGTATTGATCGCCTGACTGACACGTCTTCAGACGCCATCATTATCGATTTCAAAACGGGTCGCCCGAAAGCTCCGGCAGAAATTCGCGGCGGACTGGATGAAGGAATTATTTCCCGTACCGCAGAAGGCGCGTACTTCCGCCAGCTTGCGTTCTATGCATTGCTCATTGAACAGGCAGAGCCGCTTCTTGTGCCGCAGGCATTCCGTCTGGCATTCATCGGTGAGAGAAATGAAGAACCGATCATGCGTGATTTCCGCATTTCCGATGCGGAGAAAGACGACCTAAAAAAGGTGATCCAGGCTGTCTGGCAGAAAATTACGAATCTGGATTTTACGCCTTTAGAATGAGCAAATTGGCTATTTGATGGAATCCTTTGACAGCACGAAACAACGGAATAGGATCTTTGGCAATGCGCATCATTCATCGCCCGCCTCTGGAATCAGAAGATCTGCGATCACGAGGACTCGATCCCCGCGCCGGCATCATGCGCCCCTGGCTTCCTTCCGAAGAGCAACAATATCCAAGCAATGACTCGAATCGTTCCAATACCATTTACTTTCACGAAGCGGCTGAACTGGTGAATCAACTGCTCGACACACTTTCGAAGTGGCAACTTATGAAAAATGAACGCGAACGTCGCATGGGACTGACGCTCTCTTTCTTTTACAAATCCTGTCAGTATGCCGCAGCATCGCTTCTTAACTCAAAACTCGTCACGATCTGTCAGGCGATGATTAGTGTGCACGAAAAACTGGATCTATTTTTAACCAATGAAGAACCTCTGACAGAAAATACGTTAGGACATATTCAGTATCAGCAATTATCTGAACAATTGAGAGAATTGGAAGATACGGCATGGGATACGATTCACCGCATTGGACGTCATGTGCGATCCTATCCTCACAGAAGAAAGGCCGCGGATTTTTTTGAGCTCCAGGAAATACCCATGAAATTCAACGGCGAATTTGTACAAGTCGACTCCGATTCTCTTCTTTTCCTGCATGGTCTTACGAAACATGCTCCGAAAGGAATTGTGAAAACTCCTGCAGAGCCCGACCTCTGTGACTGATCGCATTTTTCTCGTCAACACTCAATGCAGAAAACACTTTGTTGTACCCATCTGGTTTGAAGCACGCAGAAATCGGCAGACCCGGTAAATAGTCCGCTTCGAGTTCGCTGGTAATCACACCATCACAACTTCCTTCGAATGTATGCAATTCGCCGGCTGCATCAATGTAGGCAAGCGTGCACAAAAACCGTGCTTTGCGATTGTCTTCTTTCCGCATGCGCTCGAGGAAAAACTCAATCCATTGCTGGTCGGTAGCCTCCGCACCAATCCCCCACCGGCGTGTGTGAATCCCGAGTTCATTCTGCAGCGCATCAACAACGATTCCGGAATCATCTGCGAGAGTCGGGATCTTTCCCAGATCAAAATAGAACCGTGCTTTCTGAATGGCATTTTCTTCATATGTTGATCCCGTCTCCCGCGGCTTCTCAAAAATATCGAGCATCTCCGGTGTCACAATCGACAGCTTCAAATCTGCGAGAGCGTCGCTCATTTCTTTGATTTTGCCAATGTTTCCGGTTCCGAGGAGGAGCTGCATAGAGGAAGTATAGCGGATTATGGATTCTTCTTGCTGATATCCTCAAGTGTGAACGATGTTCCCGCGTACACACTGTCCACCCAGTTTCTGTAAAGGGTTTGCGCATGTGAACGCCAGGTATTTGTTGGTAAATTTTCGGGGTTGCACCATGGATAATAATGAGAAGGCATCTCAACGCGCCGCGGATTTTTACCCTCACGTACCGCCTCTTCATAGCGCAATAAATCTCTCCTATATTCTCCGTTTAATGTGAGAGTGTCGTATTCCGGATGATTGAAGCAATAGGTGTCCCTTCCATCCGTGCTTTGCACAAGATACAAACCGGTTTCAACCGATTCAGCCACAATATTCAATTCATCGATTTGGGCGACGTCATTTTTCCGGATTTCCGTGTATCTGGAAACAGGAACATCAAATCTGTCATCAAATCCTCTTGCAAGAGGATGATTGGGAAGCGTTGCGTGATGCTTGATAATACCTGATGCCTTTTTCCCGATAGGGTGTTTGTTGATGCCGTATTGATGATGCAATGCCGCCTGTGCACCCCAGCAAATATAGAGGCGCGCATAGACACTGTCCCGCACCCAATCCATCGTTTTTTCCAGTTCCTTCCAGTAATTCACATCGGAGAATTCCATTTCTTCAACTGGCGCTCCTGTCATGATAAATCCGTCAAATTTGCGGTCGTACACCTTATCAAGGGATGCATAAAACTGTGCGAGATATTCAGGAGTCGTATATTTGCTTTCATGTGTTGCTGTATGGAGAAAAGTCAGCTGAACCTGCAATGACGTCGCCCCGATCAATCGCGCAAGTTGATATTCCGCTTCGGGTTTGTCGGGCATTAAATTTAAAATCGCAAGCTGCAAAGGACGAATGTCCTGATGTAACGCGTCTTGTTCAGAAATAACGCTGATACCGGCCTTTTCAAGGCGGGTGTTAACCGGCAGATCCGACGGTGTGATGATAGGCATAAAACAAACGGAAAAAATCGCCACCCAACGGGCGGAGAATGTGTCTGCGTGATGCATAACGGAATTATCTGTCCCCGCGAAGGGCATGAAGGGAGCACTTACAGTACGGGTGGAAAGTACTGAGTTGCTGGACGGATCATGGAGTCATGTCTCTCCCCGTCACTCTGGATAAGCGCTGATGCAATGAACGAATGCCGACGCATGCTAATGAAGCGCGGGCGGGAGATCAATGTAATTTTTCTAGACATTGAGATATGCTTTTTGTATGACTGCTGCAGATGCCGAACGCGCCCTCAAAAAGCTTGCTGATGCCAAAAAAGCAGCTTTCTTTCCGCATTTCTTCAAGACCGGAAAGGGCCAGTATGGCGAAGGCGATGTGTTTATGGGCGTCACTGTTCCGCACATCCGTTCGGTCGTAAAAGAGTATCGGGATCTTCCACTCAAGGATCTTGAGCAATTGCTGGAAAGCAATCTTCACGAATGCCGGTTATGCGCACTTTTCATTCTGGTTGATCAGTATAAGCGTAACAAAGACCGGAAGAAGATTGTGGATCTGTACCTGCGGCGGACGGATAGAATCAATAACTGGGATCTGGTCGATAGTTCCGCCTATTTTATTATTGGTGCATGGGTCGATGAAACAAAGACGGTGGCATTGCTCGATAAGCTTGCAGCATCGAAAAATCTGTGGGAGCAGCGCATCGCGATGGTTTCGACGTTGCACTTTATTCGCAAAGGCGAACTGACGCACACATTCCGCATCGCCGAAGTATTGCTGCATCACCCGCACGATCTGATGCACAAGGCGGTTGGCTGGATGCTCAGAGAGGCTGGCAAAAAAGATCAGACACAACTCGAAACATTTCTTTTACAGCATCATCGTGTAATGCCGCGAACCATGCTGCGGTATGCAATTGAGAAGCTGAGTGACACGCGAAAGAAGGCGTTCATGAAAGGAACGGATTACTGATTAATCCTGCAGCTGTGATGGACTTCCTGCCATCTGTTCAATAAACACTTTGCGCGGCTTTGCGCCGTCTGCAGGGCCGACAATGCCCTTCTCTTCCATGATATCGAGAAGACGTGCTGCACGGGCATACCCAACCTTGAGCTGACGCTGGAGAAGACTGGCCGATGCCTTGCCATGCTGCTGCACAACGCGGACAGCTTCGAAGAACATGTCGTCACCGCCATTATCATCGGCATCCAGATCAATCATGCCGGACGGCCTGCCCATGCCGGTTGCATCGTCCATTACACCGTCACCATCTTCATCGTCTGCCAGGCCAATCTGTTCGGTAATTTTTCCACCTCCCGCAATCTTCACAGCATTGATGACGCGCTCGATTTCCTTGGTGGAAATGTAGATACCCTGAATGCGGACCGGCTTGGCAGTTGTCGCCGTCATATACAGCATATCTCCTTTGCCCAGCAGATCTTCCGCACCAATACCATCAAGGATGGTGCGGCTGTCCACAGAGCTGACCACTCTGAAGGCCATACGAGTCGGGATGTTCGCTTTAATGAGACCGGTAATGACATCCACGCTCGGACGCTGGGTCGCGATGATAAGGTGCATACCGACGGCACGCGCCATCTGCGCAATGCGCACGATCATTGTTTCCGTATCACGCCGGAATTGCCGCATCATAAGGTCGGCAAGTTCATCAATCACAATCACCACGCGCGGCAGCAGGTTTGCCTCGTCGGTCTGTTTTTCGTTGTATTCGTTGATGTTACGAGCGCCCTGCTCGGAGAAGCGGTGCAGGCGGCGACCCATTTCTGCAACAGCCCAGCGCAGAGCCTGAAGCGCCTTGTCAGATTCGGTAATCACGGGGGTCAGCAAATGCGGAATGCCGTTATAGGGCATCAGTTCCACGCGCTTCGGGTCGATGAGGATGAATTTCAGTTCATGCGGCGCATTCTGGTACAGGAGCGCTGTTAAAAACACGTTCATCGCCACAGACTTACCTGCACCCGTTGCACCGGCAATCAGCAGGTGCGGCATATCTTCCAGACTCGCAACCACTGCTTCTCCGGACACATCACGGCCGAGAGGGAAGGTGAGGGAAGAAGCACTCTCGTGGAACACCGGACTTTCCAGAATTTCACGCAGGTGCACCATGGTGCGATCGAGGTTCGGCATTTCGATACCGACGAGAGACTTCCCCGGAATCGGTGCTTCAATGCGCAGGCTCTGTGCTGCAAGTGCGAGAGCAAGGTCGTCTTTCAGGTTTGCAATCGAACTAAGCTTCACACCTTCTGCCGGCTGCAGCGTGAACTGTGTAACCGTCGGACCCGGGCGCGCATCGCGCACTTTCACTTCAATACCGAATTCGCCGAGTTTCTCTTCGATTCTCTTTGCGCTTTTCTTCAGCTCCGCATCGTTCACGGTCACGACGCTCTGCTGATCATCCAGCAGATCCATGCCGGGGAATGTCCATTCCTCGAAGCGCGTATCTTTCATTTCCAGGAAATCACCCTTGCGCTTCAGTTTCTCTTTCAGCAGTTTCTCCGCCTTATTCTTGGCAAGAGTCTGCGCAAAACTCGGACGGACAATATTCAGTTCCGCATCGGCATCTGGTTCTTCAATCAAATCGGCAATCTCCTCTTCTTCGTCTTCCTCCTCCTCGTCATCTTCCTCCGCGATCTGTTGTGCTGCACGGCGCGTTGTGCGAAGCGGCAATTGCGGCTTCGGTTTCATCATTTCGATGATTGCGGCAATGTCCGGCTCAAATGCCAGGAACAGTCCGATCAACATCGTGGTCGACAGAACTGTGTAGCCAACCGCGCTGCTCATAAAGAGAAGGAACGGCAGACTGACCATAAAACCAACTGCGCCGGCAAGCTCGTCTCTGTTCGGACCGATTTCATTTAAGGGAGCACCCATGTGCATCAGTCCCAGGAAAGAGAGGAGACACACCACCAGTCCCACTGAGCGCTTCAGTTCCAGCTTTCCCGCTCCAAAAAGGTGGAGCATGCCGGATGCAAGAAGGAAGTAGGGGAACAAAAATCCCCAGGAGCCAAAAAAGAAGGTCAGGATTTTATCAACCGTGTCGCCCAGCGTTCCTGCATTGTTACTGATGGCCAAAAAAAGAAGCACTGCTCCGCAAATCTGCACAATGCCGCTGATGGTCCGCTTGGTCTGCGGATCCAGTTCGATCAAAGGTTCAGCCGATACCGACTCACGCTTCTTGCGGGTCGATTTTCTGCGTTTCTTGCGTGGCACGGCAGGAACTATAGCGCATTACACCATCTTTTTGAATGGCATTTCTACGCTCTCTCAGTCAACAAGCGCCATGTCTCTGAATACGCTCTCTATTGTCATGAGTTCTTCATATGTCAATTGTCTGTCAAACGCGGTATGCACTACTTCATCTCTATCGGGAAATGGCACGACATTACTAATTGTCAATTTTGTCTGACTGACAATATGCCCTCCCCAAGAGCGCCATGTTCTCCTGGAAAATGCACGCCCGATCCTCTCTTTGTCTGCATCGGTGAATCCATAGCGAAGCAGGACTTGTTTTACTACATATTCAAAATTTGTGTTTCTTGCACCGTTCGGTTCTTTCATTGGTATACCTCGTATCGCACTCACACATTCATTAATACAGTGTTCCACTCTTGCGTCTGGACTGTTTTCATTCAATGACGGATTTCTTTCATTCTGATCATCTGTGAATTCCATGGTTATATTATAGCATATTGTCTGTCTTTCACAATTTCTGCGCAAAATACTGTTCAGAAATAAGAATCACACGCTATGATTTGCTCCTCTATGAAAGTTCTGATCTTCGGCGGCAACGGCTACATGGGGCAGGAGTTCCTGAAAATCTATCCGGATGCGCTTACACCGCAGGTCGATATTGCTGATCAGAAAGCGGTTGCCGAGGTACTCGATGCCGAAAAACCCAATGTGGTGATTAACTGTGCCGGCAAAACCGGCCGTCCGAATGTCGACTGGTGTGAGGATCATAAGGAAGAAACCATTCGTGCGAATGTACTGGGTCCGCTCATCCTCAATGATGAATGTCTGAAGCGCGGCATCTACTGGGTGCACATCAGCTCCGGTTGCATTTATGAAGGCGATAACGGTGGCAGGGGATTTACAGAAGAAGACACTCCAAACTTCAGTGGCAGCTTCTATTCCCGCACCAAACTCTGGTCGGACCAGATGCTCAAAGACTTCCCGGTCCTCGTCCCGCGCCTTCGCATGCCTTTTGATGGATCGGACAATCCGCGCAGCCTGATCACGAAAATCCGCAAGTACACAAAAATTCTGGATGTCCAAAATTCCCTCACGTACATTCCGGATTTCCTGGAAACAGTCCGCATCCTGATCGAACGCAAAAAAACCGGACTCTACAATATTGTGAATCCGGGTCTGATTTCTCCGTTTGAGATCATGACGATGTATAAGGAAATCGTCGATCCATCACACGAATTTGAGAAACTGACACTCGATCACCTGGGTGATGTGGTGAAGGCGGGACGCAGTAACTGTCTGCTCAGTACTGAGAAGCTGGCAAGCGAAGGAATTGAGCTGCGGCCGGTACAGGAGGTGGTACAAGAAGCGCTGATGAACATTAAAAACAATCAACACTGATCAAAACGGTGAAAATCATCAGAGTTCAGAAATCAGTTGAGAATGGCCTTTTCTCCATAGTTTAAAAGACGAGTAATTCGTTGACTGTACAATTAGACGACTATATAATTAGTATATCTAACAATTTAGTCATCTATGAATCCCGTTCTGACCCCCGTCGACAAGATCATTAATTCCTGGATGGATATTACGCGTCTCATGCGCAAGCAGATGCGCGGTGCCAAACATGAAGCGAAGATGAATCCTGTCCAGCTGCATGCGCTCATCATCGTGAAAGAGCATGACGCGCTGACCATGAAGGAACTCGCTGAGTTTCTGCATATCACGTCTCCGTCTGCAACATCCATCGTCAACCGCCTGGT
This sequence comes from uncultured Candidatus Peribacteria bacterium, assembly GCA_964533375.1. Taxonomy (GTDB): domain Bacteria; phylum Patescibacteriota; class Gracilibacteria; order Peribacterales; family Peribacteraceae; genus CALREJ01. Next base: position 645,637 of record CAZHLW010000001.1, on the reverse strand, counting down.
GAAAACGAAGTGGGTGAAGCGCATTGCGGACAAGACGAACAGAAAGCTCGTGCGCCTGACGCTGACAGAGGCCGGGAAGAAATGTGTCATCACCAGTATGAAGTTCCATACCAAAATGATGAAAGATCTCTTCTCTTTGCTGACAATCAGTGATCAGAAGGAATTCGCAAGAATCCTCGGAAATTTGCACCTTACCCTCGCAAAACAAGCAAAAAACTCTTAAAATACTTCCTTATCCTCAACCCTAACCCTAACCCCTCGTCCCATGTCCCGCCTCTCCTCCATCTTCGGATTCATCCGCCGTCACAAGTGGAAACTCCTGATTGCCGCCATTGTCCTTATTCCCCTCGGACTTATTGTGAGCTACGCCGTGTCGCCCACGCAGCCGACGTATGTAACGGAACCTGCCACCAAAGGTGATCTGAAGCAGACTGTCGAAGCAGTCGGTACCGTTATTTCCGATAACGACCTGAAACTCCAGTTTCCGATGTCCGGCATTGTTTCCAGCGTGTCTGTAAAGGAAGGCGACAAAGTCAAAGCCGGTCAGCGCCTGGCAACGCTCCGCTCCGGAAACCTTTCCGCGGACATTTCCGCTGCCCAGGGCCGCGTGATGGCCGCGCAGGCCACTCTTGATGCCCTCAAGCAGGGAAGCCGCCCGGAAGATATTGCGATTTCCGAAGCTGATGTCCAGAACAAGAAATCGTCTCTGGCTGCTGCACAAGCCAGTTTGCAGAATGCCGAAGAAACGCTCAAAAGCTCCAAACTCAAGCTCGATGCACTGAAGCAGCAGGTGGAAATCAGCCTGGCCGGAAGCATCAGCAATATTGGAAGTGCGGTAAACCAGCAGGCAACCACTGCAGATATTGCGCTGTCGAGCATGCAGGACATTTTCACGAAAAATGATGTTGCAGATGCGCTCATCAAATACGGTTCTGCCGATGCAGATCTGCTGCGCAGTGCCATGCAGACCACCACGCAGACACTTCGCAGCGTGGAAGTTGCCACCATCCCCGCAAACTACGATGCAGCTATCGCGCTGCTCGATAAAGCACGCAACGCCATCCAGAACGCATCCGCGCAGGTGGACCAGGTGTATGCGCTCATCAGCAGATTGCCGGTCACAACCTACTTCACGGAGTCGTCCCGCACATCATACAAGGATGCTATCTCCGCACAACGCGCAACCGTGCAGGCAGCAGTCTCTTCTATTGATGCGACAGCGAAGTCGCTCCGCGATGCGTCCGCAGGTTTCACCACGCAGATTACACAGGAGCAGGCGAGTCTGACATCCGCACAGGGCGCAAAGGACAGAGCGCTTGCCGACATTGCGACCTACCAGTCTGCGCTGCAGATTGCGCAGGCACAGCTCCAGTTGAAGCAGGCTCCCGCCCGCCAGACGGATATCAATTCCGCAGTCGCGTCTCTCCAGCAGGCCAGAGCATCTTTGGCTGCTGCCAGCGCAAATTTCCAGAATACTGTTCTCACATCGCCGATCAACGGCACTGTCACGAAAGTGAACCTGAAGGTCGGAGAAATCACGCCTGTTGGCGAAGCAGTGACCCTCCTTGGTGCCAGCCCGTACCGCATTGAAATGTACGTGTCCGAAGTCGACATTCCAAAAGTGCAGCTCTCGCAGAGCGGCAGCGTGGAACTCGATGCCTTCCGTGGCACGGACTTCAATCTCCGCGTGTCGGAAATCGATACTGCACCGACCGACCAGTCCGGTGTGAACAAGTACCGCGTCCGCATGGACTTCGTGTACCCGCATGATGAACTGAAGATCGGGATGACCGGTGATGCGGAAATAGCAACAGGTCTCCGCAAAGATGTCATCAGCGTCCCGCTTCGTTCTGTCATCAAAAATGAGAAGGGTGAATCGATTGTGCGCGTGCTGAATGATGACCAGACGGTAACCGAAAAAACCGTGACAACCGGCATGGAAGGCACGGACGGCAACGTCGAGATTGTAAATGGCATCGAAGAAGGAGACACTGTCGTAGTCCTTATCAAATAACGACTATGACAGACACCGCCCCCCTCATCGAAACGCGCGATCTCAAAAAGTCCTACTTTAATGACGACATTGAAACACCTGTGCTTCATGGTATCGACCTGAAGATCAACAAAGGTGAATTCGTCTCCATTATGGGGCCCTCGGGATCAGGCAAATCGACGCTCATGCATATTCTCGGTTTTCTGGATAACCATACCGGCGGCGATTACCTGTTCCAGGGGCGCCAGACGGTGTCCATGACCGACGACGCACTCGCCCGCATCCGCGCAACCAGAGTCAGCTTCGTGTTCCAGGCATTCAACCTGCTGCCCCGCACGACGGTGCTGCAGAATGTGATGCTGCCGCTGCTCTACCATCCGACTATTCCGGAAGCGGAGCGCATGGAACGTACTCTCAAAGCGGTGGAAACAGTGGGACTCATGGAACGCAAAGACTTTTTGAGCAGCCAGCTGTCCGGAGGCCAGAAGCAGCGTGTGGCAATTGCCCGCGCACTTGTGACCGATCCGGAAGTGATCTTTGCCGATGAACCGACCGGAAACCTTGACTCGGCATCCGGTGTTGCCATCATGAATGCTATTCAGACGCTCAATAACCACGGCCACACCATCATTCTTGTGACCCACGAACGAGCAACCGCCATGCACGCAAAGCGCATCATCACAATCCGCGATGGACTGATTGAATCCGACAGCGCCGACTTCAAGCGTGTGATCGCGGGTACCCACGATCACCTCAAATGAAACTGCGTGACACGTTCCAAACGGCACTCAAAGGCGTGACCGTCAACGGAACGCGGTCACTCCTGACCATGCTCGGTATTATCATCGGTGTCGGTGCGGTGGTGCTCATGAGTTCTGTGGGCGCCAGTATGCAGGAAGTCATTCTCAGCCAGGTGAGCAGCCTCGGTTCGAAAAGCATGGTGATTTTCCCGGGTAAAGAAGAAGGCGGTCCTGCGGGCGTGCAGACGGGATTCGATAGCCTGACATTCGAAGATTTAAACGCGCTCGAACGTCTGGACAGCATCGAAAGTATTGCGCCGATTATTCTCGTGCCGGGGAATGCCATCTATGGAAAAGAGGAAATGTCCGCGCAGACCATGGGCGTGACGCCGCAGTTTTTCCAGAACCAGACTATCAGTACGACTGCGGGACGGCTCATTGATGAGAACGACCAGAACGGTGCATCCGCTGTTGCAGTGATCGGTCCGGAAGTGGTTGAAAAACTGTTCGGTGACCAGAACCCTATCGGCCAGCGAATCAAAGTCGCAAACAATCACTTCACGGTGATCGGTGTCACGAAAGCGATTGGTGCGCAATTCTTCCAGAGCGTGGATAACCGCATCTATGTGCCGTTCTCATTGGCACGCAATATCACGGGACAGAAGTATTTGAGCTACATGACCATGAACGCGAGCGAGAGTTTTGACCTCGCATTTGCCGATGTGAAATTCTTGCTCCGCACCCGCCACAACATCGAAAACCCCGATGATGATCCCAAGAAAGATGACTTCGTCGTGCACTCGTCTGAAGAAGCAAACCAGATTTTGGGATCGGTCTCTCTCGGTCTCACGCTCTTCATCACGACTATTGCCGCAGTGTCTCTCCTCGTCGGCGGTATCGGCATCATGAATATCATGCTGGTGTCTGTCACCGAACGCACGCGCGAGATCGGACTTCGTAAGGCGCTGGGTGCACTGAAGCGCAATATCCTTCTGCAGTTCCTCATTGAATCCGTTTTACTGACCTTCATTGGCGGACTGATCGGGATGTTGCTTGGACTTGGCTGCGCATTTTTGCTCTCACTTCTCGTCAAACTCTTTTTATCGACGTATGCGTTTGCCGTCTCTATTCCGTCCATCATCGCAGCACTTCTGATGGCTGCAATTACAGGATTGGTCTTCGGTATTTCACCGGCGCGGCGTGCGTCGAATTTACATCCTATGGAAGCCCTCCGGTACGAATAATATGAAGAGACGCGATCTCCTTCTAACGGCCATGCGCGGAATTACCGTCAATGCGACGAGATCTCTGTTGACCATGCTCGGCATCATTATTGGTGTCGGTGCTGTTGTGCTGATGGTGTCTGTCGGCAACAGTTTCCAGAATTATATTCTGACGCAAATCGCGAGCGTCGGTGCCAGTACCATGGAAGTGATGCCGTCGGGACTGCAAAAATTCGGTGGCAATCTGGAAAGCCTGAAAATGGAAGATTACCGCATGATTGAGCGCGTTCCGGGGGTTGAAAGCGCAACGCCTGTTATCATTGTTGCAAAGCCCGTGCACTATGGAAAAGAAGAAATGAGTCCGCTCGTGTTTGGGTCGTACAAGAACATGGTTGATAACTACGGACTGAAACTTGAAAAGGGAAGACTGCTTGATGATACTGATGAAGACGGTGCAAAAACTGTTGCCGTCATCGGGAATAAAACTGCCGAAGATTTATTCGGTGATGCCGATCCTGTCGGCAGCCGCATTACGATTGGCGATGTGCCCTTCACCATTGTCGGAAAAATGCAGCCGGTCAAATCCGCGCTCCTCGCGCAGCTCGATACCCCCATTTTCATTCCATTCAGTACCGCACAAGCCATCACAAACCAGTCGCATCTGACCTACATCACCATGCAGACGACCGGGAATGCGGACATCATCAAAGAAGAAATCACCGCGATTCTGCGTCAGCGTCATCGTATTGATAACCCGGAAAATGATCCGGACAAAGATGATTTCCACGTGCAGAGCGCAGAACAGGTAAGCGGCATTATTGGATCAGTGACGCTGGGCCTCACAATCTTCCTGGCACTCGTTGCAGGAATTTCTCTCCTCGTCGGCGGTATCGGCATCATGAATATTATGCTGGTGTCTGTCACAGAACGCACACGCGAGATCGGACTTCGTAAGGCGCTCGGTGCACGAAGACAGGATATTCTTCTGCAATTCTTATTTGAGGCGGTGTTCCTCACGCTCACAGGTGGCGCAATCGGTATTACACTCGGTGCATTCTTCGGATGGCTGCTCTCTGCGCTTGCTGCGAAGTTTTTGGGTGACTTCAGCTTCATTCTCTCCATCACCGCTATCATTCTGGCCATCTTCATGGCCGTGTTTACAGGTCTGGTCTTCGGGATTTACCCGGCACGCCGAGCTGCAAGTTTGAGCCCTATGGAGGCTTTGCGCTTTGAATAACGGGGTTTCGTGGGTTGTCAGCGGACAACAAAAAAGCTACACTGGGGCATCCTTTTCTTTCGTTGTATGACCATTGCCCGTTCTGCATTGCTAATAAGTTTTGCTGTGTGTTTGACCGCTTGTTCCGGCAAGCCGCCTGCCGACATTGCTAATCTTCCGTTCCCGACCACCTTGCCGTCCGATCAGGAGCTGCAGGACCAGTACCAGATGCTCGATTTTGATCTTTCGCCTCTGCCCGCATACCGCTTCCGCATTCAGATTCCGAGCGGCTGGAAAACACTCGATGTAAAGATTACCGCTGAGCCCGAAAAAGATCAGCCTGCAGACGTCGCAGTGTTCCGTCAGCCGGGTCCGTGGATGACCGATGAAACTGCGCCTATCAACGGAGAAGTGGCAGTGAGTGTGGTGAATGTGGCAGGCAGCAAGCAATCGCCCGCAGACTGGCTGCAGAGCATCCTGAAGAAAAACGCGAAGGGCTACACGCTGGTGAACCGCCGCTTGTCGCCGTCGTCGTACGGGGAAATTGCCGATATGATGATCAGCTACCTGTCCGGCGGCGAAACTATCATCTCCCGCATGATGGCGTTCCGCTCCGGAGACCGCATGTTTGTGATTACCGGCAGCGATACGAAGGAGAATTACACGAACACCGCACAAGCCTTCAACGTCGCAATCTCCACTTTCAGACTCGCAAATCCTGAGGAATAAACAGGCCTTCGCTCTGCTATGATGGCGTCATGTCGTTTTTGAAGCGTCATCTTCCTGTTGTGACTGCATGTGTGTTGCTTCTTTTAACAGCAGTGATGTTGTGGTTGCTGAAAAATCCCACCTCACTTGATGATGGCCTGCGGCATTTTGCGATGGCAGCGCACTACAGGGATCACGGTATTCTGCAAACAAATGGCTGGCAGACATTTTTCTACGAAGGATGGCTCAGTCACAATCCTGTCGACCCGTGGTTCTTGTCTGATGTTCTCCTGATTCCTTTTACCTTTCTGCCGCTTACCGCAGGTCTCGATCTTTTTATCCTCTTTTCGCTCCTGTGTCTCCTCACATCTTTTCTGCTCGTTCTGCGCTCGTATCGCATTCCATCAATTGCGTCATCCATCTTTCTGCTGCTTTTGCTCTTTGGAGAATTGCAATTTACGGGACGCTTTCTGTTTGGCCGCCCGTATGCGCTCCTGACAGCCATGACGCTTTTTGCGCTTTGGGCTATAAAAGAACGCCGATTCCTCCTCGTCTGTATCTTCCTGCTGATCAGCGTTCTTCTCTCCCAACTGTTCGTCTTTCCGCTTGTTGTGTGTGGATGCGCGGTCATCGCTTTTGCTTTCACGCACCGATATCGTGAGGCATCGCAGTTAAGTTTTGCCACCGTCATCGGCGTCACAGCCGGATGTGCGTTGCACCCGCAACCATTTCTCTACCTGTCTTACCTGATGACTGTTTTCCTGCGGATTCCTTTTTTGAAATCCATCGGATTGTCGCGCGAGATGTTTTCTGGACTGTCGTACACATCCGGACTCAGCGTGTTTGTTATTATTGCAGTCATCATCCTTTTTTGGGCCCATCTGCGTTTCCAGAAACAGCGGAAAGATCTCTTCAACAACCCGGATCTTCTTCTTGTGTGCCTGCCTGCAGCTTTCTTTACGCTCGCATTTCTGTTCTGGCTTCGCGCCATCGATCTCCTTTGGCCGTTGCTTCTTCTGTCACTCGCCGCAATCTTTGCAGAGCACCCGTCTCTTCCGCATGGTCTTCTCAGCATTATGCTTCCACAAAAAACGAAGAGAAATGCCCTCCTCTTTTTTGCTATTGTTCTTGTCTGCGGTGCGCACATCATCAGCGTGCCGTTTGTGTTCTTCCGCAATGATGCACAGAAAGCATTGGTCTCTTATGAAATCTTACAACAGATACCGTCCCATTCCCGTGTGCTCAATCTGGACTGGGATCATTTCTTTCACTACGTCGCCGTGCGGCCGGATCTCCGCTACGCGCAGGGGATTGATAAGACATTTACCTACCTGACCGATCCATCCGTTCTCACTGATACCAAAGAGATCGCCGATACCCAGAAAGTGGATGGCAGCCAGGCATTACTGGCACTTCAGCGCATTTTGGAGACGTATCCATCCGACTACATCGTGCTGACGCATCAGCATTTTGACCCCCTCATCCGTTTACTCCAGAAAGAAGGGAAAATGCCTTTAATGGGGAATACCGAAGCCATTGCCGTGTTCTCGGTTCCAAAATAAGCCGCCAGTTGTAGAGAAACCGTTTTTTCCCTACACTGCCGTGGCTTAAAAAGCACAAGGGTCGGTACCGAAGTAGACAAACGGGGCAGACTGTAAATCTGCTGGCTTATGCCTTCGGGGGTGCAAATCCCTCCCGGCCCACCACGTAAAAACGCGCGCAATGAAATGAGCAGCAGATTTTACGTGCTACGTGACTCCGAAGGAGTTTTACGTAGCTAACAATGACGCGTTCACGTGGCAGGCCATCTCTCAATTCTTTCCCCACCTCCAGCGGGGTTTTTCGCCGGTCATCCAACTGATGGCAATCAGCATCAATGCCAAAATAATCGTATCGGGAAGCCAGATCGCAAGAATGTCGGACGTTGTCATTTCCTCAATATTCAGGCGCTGCGCGTCTGCAATAATCAGCAGAACAAACACACCGATAATGACCCATCCTTGCCATGTTGCAGGATACCAACCCCAACCATAGCGCTTTGCCTTGAACCAAATAGGTCGTTTCATAGATCTATGATGCGTGAGAGGTGCGAATGAATCTACTTTTTAGAAACTTTCTTTAAAATGATGTACACCTTTCGTACACCTTTATGTTGTAGTAGTATTTTTCATATCGAATCATATTTTATGAATTTGGCTTCAAATAAATAAAAAATTGATGCATCTATTTGATATAGAAATGAGATCACCAGACTCTTGAATAATGGGTGTACGAGTGTACACTACACTCATTCCTTCCCACCAAACCATGATCACCTCGCTTTCCACCTCCGATGTCATTGCCGGCCGAACCTCCCTTGTTATCGATTTCTCCGCAACGCAACACACAGACAAACACCATCTTCTTGAATCCGAAGTGCAGAGCCTGCTGCAGTATATTCAGACGCATCCGCAGCGTTCATCCATTCATGTGTACGTACAGAGCGGCATTGTGAGCGGTACGCACAGAAAACTCCAAAGCAAGTTGCAGTCCCTTGGCTGCCGCGTGACGACAAAAATTTCACTTTGAAACGACATATTTCTCTGTAGCATAACCCGGTGTTTTCCATTGCTACAGGAATCATCGCTTTGCTTGTTCCTCTGTCGTTTGCTGCAGAAGGACAATTTGTCGATGTCCCGTCCAGTGCACTGCACTTTGAGGCAATTGATTATCTGCGTTCCAAAGACATCATTTCCGGCTACAAAGACAATACCTTCCGTCCGGAGCGCACCGTGAACCGTGCGGAGTTTCTGAAAGTGTTAACAAAGCTCCTTGTCAGCCAAACAGAGATTGATGAATGCACAAAGAAAGACCGTGCACGTTTTGATGATGTTCCGGAAAACAGCTGGTTTGCGCCTTTTGTATGCGCCGCAAAACAGAAAGAATTTATTGATGGTTACGAAGACAACACATTCCATCCGGCAGAAACTATCAATATTGCCGAAGCATCAAAAATTCTTACACGCGCATTTCATCTCACCCTTCCTCCCGCAGATGCCGCACTTTGGTTCAAAGCGCCCATCACCGCCCTGGCTGATGCCCGTGCCATTCCACCCGATGTGGAAGCGACAGGCGAAGCTCTCACGCGCGGAGTGCTGGCAGAAATGCTCTGGAGATTGAAGGAAGGAAAAATGGAAGAATCATCCGCAGATGCTGCAACTATTCTCGCTGCAAAATGCGAATGGATGGATGACAGAATTCCTGGAGTAGACATACAGGAAGCGCGCCGCGTGTGGGTCAGCTGGATCAATGGCGTTCGTGCGGATGTAAATATCGCACCTGTCATGCAGGACAAGCAGTTAATCCGTACGGCAACCGTGTGGTCGGAACGTGCGCGGGATGTTGGCGGCATTACGCACAAGCGTCCCGGACAGACGGCGTATTACGACTACAAGGGTATTGAGTCCTGGTTTTCGAAGCTCGACATTGAGTTTGCGAATGTGAAATCCACGACCTACACAGAAAGTATCGGCTGGGGAGTGTTCACGTGTAAGAAAGATGATTGCACGCAGGCCCTGATTACCGCGATGCGCTCGACGTTTGATTTTTATATGAGCGAGAAGGGAAAGGCGTATGCACCACACTACAACAGCATTGTGCAGCCGCAATTCCGGTTGATAGGCACGGGAATCGTGGTCGATAAAAACAGCGGGCGGTATTACCTCACGACGCACTACGGAACATCTATTACGTCCGATCCCGATCCGGTCTGTCCGTGACCTGACGGAATGACGAAATCCGAAGCACGAATTCCGAATGCAAATCTGAAATTCGAATGGAAAAATTCAAAAATTTGGATTTCTTACTTTTAACATTTCATTCGGAATTCGGATTTCGATATTCAATTTATTAAAAGCAAGCACTTTTCTGTCAGTCCGACTCCTCTATTGTGTCATTAGCACTATATTCCCCACTTTTTATGACTTCACGTTCCTTTCTGATGTTTGTCTTCGGTGTGGCTTTTGCCATCGCCATTCCTGCGATGGGCCAGACTGTTATCTCAACCTTTTCCGATGTCCGTGCCGATGCATCGTATTCTGCAGACATCGACCGCATGGCATCACTCGGTGTCATTCGCGGCTACGACAACGGCCGCTTCGGCCCTGGTGATTTTGTGACTCGCGCACAGGTTGCGGTCATGTTCAACCGGTATGATCGGACAGTCGTGCAGCCGCTGCGCGATCAGATCAGTGCCATGAATGCAGAACTCGGACTTGGTATGTGCGGAAACCACAGCGTTGGTGAATCCTACAAATCCGCAGACGGCTGTAACACCTGCAGCTGTACAGCAAACGGAGAAATCTGTACGAAGCGTGCCTGCGCAGCATCGTCACGGAGTTCCGCCCGTTCATCACGCTCCTCTGGCGGTCCGGTATGTGGCAATAACGTCTGCGAAGCAGGTGAAGATTTGTATTGTCCGCCGTGTGAGCCAGGAAAAGTCTGCGCTCAATACTGCCTTGCAGGAAGCTGTATGCGCGACTGCCGCGCGTCCAGCAGCTCTTCAAGTAGCACTGTCTTTGGATGCCGACCGTACGTCTGTAACGATGGCACGGTTATTCCGGCATGTACCGAAGACGGACACGTCATTAATTACTTCGCTCCACCTTGTATGACGCACGGAGGGGAGGTGCAGCAATCCAGCAGCGTGTCACAGTGAACGGAATGCGCTGCGTGTGACAAACAGTACCGCCAAAACCGCGAGCAGGATCGCTATCCACGTTGCTGATCCTGTTTCCGGCATGACATCCGGAATATGGTCGGAGGCAGCCGCATGCTGGCCTGGCTGCTGGCGATCGGGTAGCGGTATATTGCCGCTGCCGACGGTGTAGGGATTCACAGGAATCTGTCCACCTGCAACCGTGGCTACGGAAGAGGCTGCTTCAACGGATAGTGCAGAGGATGCAACGACAGCTCTCACAGAAGACGATGACGAAGACACTGTGGTAACCGGCATCGTCGTAACCGGTGTCTCAAATACTGAAGTATCTGCAGCCTGGACAATAATCTGGCCGCTGACCATGTCAGACGTTTCAGAAATGTAGGCGTAGGCACCGGGAGTGGCAGTCAGCGGGATGAGGACGTGCGTGTTGCTACCCGGGAAAATGGCGGATGTCACAAACGGGGCGCCATCGGTTGTCGGGAGCGTTCCGGACGAGAGCACATGCGGAATAGTATCGTCATTGGACCAGGTGATAGTGGTGCCGGGAGTAACAGTGACTGTAACGGGGCTGGCGCCATTGGCTGTCAGATCAATCGTCACGGCATTCTGGCTTACCTGTCCGCCCAAACCAAAAAGTCCATAGCCCTGCAATGCAGCTGCTCCTGCAATGAAAAACAGGAAAATACCCACTAATGCTGCGGGGTGGCGGGAGGCTCTCACGGGAGACCGGTGATCGCAGACCGGTGACGGGGAATGGGATTCTTTTTTTGTGATGCGCACAGGAATACTCCGCTCATTGCTGTCGTCTGTAGACTGCCAGTGAGGATGAAGTGTTGTCATACTTTTGCGCTGAGCTGTCTGCGGAATGCCAGGCCTGTTCCAATCACAGCAGAAAGAACGAGGAAGAGCGCGACGGTGGAAGCCATTCCTGTTTCACCGGAGACATTGCCGCCGGTGCGTGGAGTTGACGGTGCACGTTCAATAGCGCTTGCGCTCAAAGGAGAGGTGGACGTTGCAGGATTTCCCACGCTGATCCCCACTTCCTGGCTGAAGTCCGTTTCGCGGTTATCTTTATCAACTCCGCGGATGGCGAAGTAGTATGTCACACCTTCAGGAAGGGCACGGATAGTCATGCTCGTTGAATTTTTATCGATGCTGCGCTTCTGCAGATACTGTCCGCTGATGGTTCCGTAGTAGAGGTTGTAGCCAACCAAGTCTGCAGACGGCAGCTTGTCCCATGCCAGAAACACAGAACTTCCTTCTGTCGTGACGCGCAGGTGCTGGACCTGCAGCAGTTCAAACACACCCGTATTGTTCGTGCTTCCTGTAACCGCTGTTGCAATAGATGATGCAGCTGACGATGTAGTTGCGGCTGTAGACGTTGCAGCACTCTGCGCAGAACCTGCAGACGGCGTGACCTGCACCATCACAGAACCCGGCAGTGCGGTTGCAACGTTTGTATCCTGCGTACCGTTCTTTGTAAAAATAGCGGTGTGGCTGTCTGGCTTTCCTGTAGCGTCGTAGAACGTGACAGGAACGGATGACTGCGTCGACGGCAGTGTGTGCAGGCGAATGCGTGCAACAATGATCTTGTTTCCGGTCTGAGGTGCATCAGCGGATGCACTGACCTTAATCATGCCATCAGTCGGCGAAAAATCCGTTTCACCGGGGGTCGGTGTTGGGAATGCTTTGGCAATTTCAATCAATTCTCCTTCCAGGACTGTCGGATCGTAGGCAATCCATGCGCGGAAGCGCTGGACAGGCTGGGCAGTGGGATTATGAATCACAAGATCCCAATCCAGAGCATCTCCTGCTTTCATGACGGCGGTCTGGCGCGTCTGCGGGTCTTTCACGTCGTACTGCGGACAAGTGCTGTCTGCAACAGGCGTCGTGCCATCCTTGGGGGGAACAGCAAATGCAGTGCGGTAGTCGATGCTGTCGCAGTGCGGACGCAGTTCGAAGACAATGTCGTTTCCCAGGTTTGCCGCAGCGGGATTCATGCCTGCACCGTTTGTCTGTGCAATAGGAGATCCTACGGTAGTATTTCCCTCTGCGCCGAATTTATTCTGGTCGGCGAGCGGTGGCAGCATCACAAAATCCTCGGCAAGTACAGGTACCTGCACCGAGCATGCAATACTCGCAACAAGTGTGATGATACGCACGGACCGGCGGACTGCTTTAAGGGTGATCATAGTTTGTGTGTGTATGATGTTGTTTTTAGCGGACCGACAGGTCGCTTAAGATGCGGATGGCATCGTCGACGGTCAGTTGGCCGTCTCCATTCGGATCTGCGAGCAATGCTTCGGGTGTTGCATCGGTGTATCCGTTTGCAACCTCCAGAATGGCAATGGCATCGCGCACGGTAATTACGCCGTCGGCATCCACATCTCCGGTTATCTGGGTGCCCGATGCTTCCATAGGTGCGACAGTCTGGATATCTCCGGCTGTCTTCATACCGATTGTGAAGGAAGACACGATCGCGAGTGTCCCGAGACCGAGAACGGTGGCGGGCATATACTGCCGGCGCGCTGGTGTATGTTTCTTCGACATTTCCTTCTATTGTACCGCAAGAATGCCCTTCTCTCAATGATGCTCTCATTGACGTAGACTCTATTCAGTTCATAGTTATACGAAAGGAAGACACCGTTTGTGATACTATGCACATAATGGCTGCATTCTTCCTTTTTACCGGCGAAAACGCCTTTCTTCTGAGAGTCGAAAAACGGCGCTGGATGCAAGAATTCCGCAGGAAACACGGTGACGACAATTGTGCCGTGCTCGACGGGCAGAAGCTGACCATTAGAGCACTGCTTGATGATGTCGCTGTTTTACCGTTTTTGGCGGAAAAACGCCTGGTGGTTGTTGATGGAGTGCCCAAATGTACTCGTGAAGAGGTACAGGCACTTGCTGCCAATATTCATCCGCAGGTCATTCTTCTTTTCTGTGATGCCAAGCCGGACAAACGCGGGACAGGGGTGAAAGAAATGCTGTCCATAGCCGATGTAAAAGAATTCGCTCCTTTAAAAGGAAAGCCGCTTGCAGCATGGACCGAAACCTACGCACGCGATGCGGGAGCACCTCTGGAACCCGCCGCGCGCGATGCACTGCTGGAATATCTGGGTGAAGACATGGATCTGCTGTCACAGGAAATTGAGAAGCTTGCACTGCATGCAAACGGAAAAACCATCACACGCATGGATATAGAACTGATGACCATTCCTTCTGACGAAGGCATTGTCTGGCGTATGACAGACCTTCTCTGTGAAGGATCGCGTACTGACGCACTCGTCTACGCAAAGCGCATGCTGGACCGCGGAGGAGATGCATACGGTCTCTGGGCAATTTTACTGTCGATGCTGAAAAACCTGGTCCTTGTCCGCAGCGCTGTGCAAAGCGGCATGACCGCATCGAAAGATATAGCCGATGCGACCGCAGTTCATATTTTTGCACTGCGCTCGCTTTTACCCTATGCCAGACGCGTGCAGGACGCAAAAATGGCTGCTTTCCTGAACTGGGCAGTCCACACAGACCGTGACCTGAAAACAGGAATCATTCGTTCCACAGATGAAGCGCCCCAGGAGATCAGAGTATTGATTGATCAGTTTATTATGCATGCTCCTTAATCAAACAAAATCCGAAATACGAATTCCGAATGCAAATTCGAAAACTGAATGACAAATGTTTCAACTCGGAATTCGTGCTTCGAAATTCGGATGTACGAAGTTAGTCCATCTGACTCAAAATATCCTCCGCTTTTTGTTCCGCCTCCGTCTGCTCTGCAGCTTCAACAGTCGATAATTCCGCGTGTTTACGCTGCCTCTCTTCCGTGGCTCCTTCAATATCCAGCGTATTCACTTTCGACACTTCATCCGAATATTTTGCATCAATTGCCGCCAGCTGGTCGCGTTCATTTGTCAGGATCGTGCGTAGCTGTTCAATCTGATCAGGCGACATGACGGGCAGAATATCTACCCAATACTGTCGTTCTGTTCCATTCATACTCTCCGATGCCAGGATAAGTTCAATAATATCCGGGAACTGCGTACGCAGTTCCGGCGGAATGATCACGGTTACAGATGTATCGTCGCTCATACGGAAAGAGTAATGCACTACGAAGAATGCGTAAAGGTTCTAAAAGTATCCGATCACTTACGCTACTTTGACCACTTCGTACTTCACTTCTCCACCCGGTGTGTGGACGAGAACGTTGTCGCCGCGAACGTGGCCAAGAAGAGCTTTTCCGATAGGGGATTCGTTGCTGATCTTGTACTCGAACGGATCTGCTTCGGTAGCACCGACAATCGTGTAGGTCAGTTCGCTGTCCTCTCCGGCACCGCGGACAGTCACGGTGGAACCGATATTTGCTTCCTTGCCTACTTTCTTGTCGACTTTCTCCGTGATGATCTTTGCACTCTTGATCTTGTGTTCGAGTTCAATAATGCGTCCTTCAATGAATGCCTGCTCGTTCTTTGCTTCTTCGTACTCAGAGTTTTCAGAGAGGTCACCGTAGGAAATAGCTTCTTTCAGGCGCTGTGCGACTTCCTTGCGGCGGGTGTCTTTCAGGTAATCCAGCTCATCCTTGAGCTTCTTTAAACCTTCTTTGGTGACAAACGTTTCATCGTCGTCATCAAAAGGGGATGCGCTGCCGGTGCCGGCGGAACCGGTTGTGGAAGCGGCTGAATCGTCCAGGAAATCGTCGGAGGTAGGCATAGTGACGGGGAGTATAGTTGGCTATTGCGCAAGAGACAAGATACAAGACACAAGAGACAAACAACGCAAAAACCTATAAGAAACAAACATTTGGATACTTTTAGACCTATTTCATTGCCTGTTTCTTGTATCTTGTCTCTTGGATTTTACTGCGCCAGCAGTTGCGGCCAAGCCATACTGGGCAGCGTTTCCGTCTTTTCGGTCTGAAGAGCCTCTACAATGCGTTTGAAGAGCTGGACGTTGGTAATAAGCGGAATGCCGCGATCGGTGGACAGGCGGCGCATGAAGTAGCCATCCGTCTGTTCCTGCGTGCTTTCGTGGGTCGGAATATTCACGACCAGATCCACGCGGCGGTTTTCGAGGTATTCCTTAATATTCGGACTGCGCGGCTCGGAAACCTTGTGCAGCATGATGGACGGAATATTCCTGTCTTTCAGAAATTCGTGTGTGTTGAGCGTGGCATACAGCACAAAGCCCATTTCATGGAGGGCCTGAATAGTCGGTAGCAACGATACTTTGTCTTCCAGGCGTCCGATTGTGAGGATGATATTTTTCTGCGGAGCGCGGAAACCGACAGCCATAAGGGCAATCAGCAACGCTTGCTCTGCGCTCTCTCCAAAACACGCAACTTCTCCAGTGCTTACCATTTCGACTCCCAGGCGGGGATCGGCACCTTTCAGGCGAGAGAAGCTGAATTGTGCGGCTTTCACGGCTACGTGATCAAGGTCGAGGGTCTGGTAGGAAATACCGGTCGGGGCTTTATGAAGGAGTGCCTTTGCAGCCAGCACGGCAAAGTTTTCGCCGGTCACTTTGCTTGCAAACGGGAAGCTGCGGGATGCGCGGAGGTTACACTCGATCACTTTCAGTTTGTTATCGCGTGCGAGGAACTGAATGTTGAATGGTCCGGAAATGTTCAGACCTTTTGCGATTTTCTTGGCAATTACTTTCAACTTACGAATCGTTTCAATGTGCACGCGTTGCGGCGGCAGAACAAGTGTGGCATCACCCGAGTGAACACCTGCATTTTCAATGTGCTCGGAAATTGCGTAGAGCAAGAGCTCGCCGTTTTGTGCGACGCCATCAAACTCAATTTCTTTTGCGTTGATTTCAAACTTGGAGATAACCACCGGAGCATCTTTACTCACGAGCGCGGCCTGGTCGAGGAATGACTGCAATGCTTCCTCCGAATGCACAACCGCCATTGCGGCACCGGACAGCACATAGCTCGGACGGACAATCACGGGGAAGTTCACGCTGCGGGCAAAGGTGAGAGCGGAATCGTAATCGGTGAATTCTTTCCACTCCGGCTGATCGACTTCGAGCACATCAAGAAGTGCGCCGAATTTGTTGCGGTCTTCCGCGCGGTCGATGTCCGCAGGATCAGTGCCGATAATTTTCAGTCCCGCTTTTGCGAGTTTCGGAGAGAGCGAGTTGGGAATCTGTCCACCCATCGACACGACGATTCCCTCAGGCTGTAGCAGATCGGCAATATCGCGCACGCGCTCTTCGGTCAGCTGTTCAAAAAAGAGCAGATCGCATTCGTCGTAGTCCGTGCTCACGGTTTCAGGGTTACTGTTGATCATCGCGACTTCGTAGCCCTGCTTCTGGAATTCATGCACGGTCTGCACGCAGCACCAGTCAAATTCCACGGAGGAGCCGATAGAATACGGTCCGCCACCCAGCACAATCGCGCGCGGCTTTTTATTCTGAGTGAACGTGATGTCGTGTTCGGTTCCGTGATACGTCAGGTACATGTAGTTTGTCTGAGCCGGGAATTCCCCTGCAAGCGTATCAATCTGTTTTACGACCGGTGTAATGCCGTGCTGGATGCGCATCTCGCGGATCTTTTCTGCAGGCTGATTGATGGTTTTTCCGATGGATGGGTCTGAGAAGCCAGCCTTTTTCAGTGCTCTCAGCAATTCCGGATCGATGGTTCCCGCGCTCTGCTTCACGAGCTGCTTCAGGAGATCCGCACATGCTTTAATGCGATCGAGGAACCAGCGGTCGATGCCGGTTGCGATATTCACTTCTTCTACACTCCATTCCCCGGCAAGTGCTTTCGCGACGGCAAAAAGACGACGAGGTGTTGGGCGCTTTACTTCGTGTGTGAGATTTTCAAACGGGAAAGGGATCGGGTACAACCCATCAGCACCGATATTCAGCATACGCAGCGCCTTCTGCAGTGCTTCTTCAAACGTGCGGCCGAGTGCCATCACTTCTCCCACGGATTTCATTTCGCTTGTGACCTGGTCCGACACATGGCGGAATTTCTGCAGATCCCAGCGGGGGATTTTCACAGCCACATAGTCGAGAGCTGGTTCGAAGTCGGCACAGGTTACTTTCGTGATTGCATTGCGAATGCTCGGCAATGTGTAGCCAAGAGCAAGCTTCGCAGCAACAAACGCGAGCGGATACCCTGTTGCCTTCGAGGCAAGTGCGGAGCTGCGGCTGAGGCGGGCGTTCACTTCAATCACGCGGTACTCACGGGACTTCGGATTAAGAGCGAACTGGATGTTACATTCACCAACAATGCCGAAGTGGCGGATGACTTTATGCGCGAGTGACCGCAGCATCTGATGATCCGTGTTATCGAGCGTCTGGCTGGGCGCCACCACAATCGATTCACCGGTATGAATACCAAGCGGATCGACGTTCTCCATGTTGCAGACCGTTATGCAGTTGTCTGCACTATCGCGCACGATTTCGTATTCGAGTTCTTTCCATCCCGTCAGATCTTCTTCCACAAGCACGGTGCTCGATTCCACATACGATGTACCGAGCAGTTCTTTCAGCTCTTCCATGTTCGATGCGCGGCCGCTTCCTTTCCCGCCCAGCGCGAATGATCCGCGCACAATCACCGGGAAATTGATCTGCTCTGCAGCTTTAATTCCCTCGTCGACCGTCGCACACGCAAACGAGCGCGGCACGCTTACGTCAATAGTCCGGAGTTCCGCGTTGAACGCAGCCCGGTCTTCGGTTTTGCGGACGGCGTCGATGGGCGTTCCGAGTATCACGACGTTGTACTGCTTCAGGATGCCGGACTCATCCAGCTTCATACCGCAGTTGAGCGCGGTCTGTCCGCCGAAACTCACGGAAATTGCATCGGGCTTTTCTTTCTTAATAACATCTTCCACAAACTGCGGCGTGACCGGCACGAAGTACACGACGTCAGCAAGGCCCCAGCTGGTCTGGTTTGTGGCAATGTTCGGGTTGATAAGCACTACGCGCTTTCCCTCTTCCTTAAACGCCTTGATGGCCTGGCTGCCGGAATAGTCGAATTCGCCGGCTTCGCCGATCTTCAGGGCACCGGATCCGAGCAGGAGAATGGTTTTGATTTCAGAAAACTGACTCCCCCCGCCAGTTGAGGCGGCATCGGGGGCCTTGGTCGTGTCGGTTCCCGTCATGTCCGCGGGAGAGTACAGAAGAAAACAAACCGATGCAACCTTCTTCTGTCTCTGTTATGATCGCCTCCATGAGAAAGATATCGTCACTATTCCTCATGGGGTTCCTGACTGTCAGCAATACCGCTCTTGCGGCTACGTCGTGGGAAACGCTGATGGAAGAGAGCGATATCTGGGAAGGGGTGATTGATGGAGAAATGATGCAGGAAAATCAGCAGCAGACAGACATGCAGTTTCAGATGAGTCCGGAACTCTTTCCGGATCTGTCACATGCAGAGGATCTTCCGGGCAGCGTGCTCGATGAAAAGCGCAAAGAGCGCACGGATGATTTTGTAACGATCAGTGTAGGCAGCCAGCAGGTGACTCTTGCGGATGTACCGCGCAGCGAGTGGTTCGCGCCCTATATTCGCGATATTGCCGACAGGGGACTCGTGTCCGGCTACAGAGATGAAGCAGGAAATCCGACGGGGCGTTTTGGGCCGGGGGACAATGTGACTATCGAACAAATGGCGAAAGTCGTTGTCTCTGCAATCGGCGTATCACCAACAGACTGTGCCACGCCGACTATCAACGTGACAGCATCCGGTAGCTGGTCTGTTCCGTATTTCTCTTGTGCGGAGGCAAAGCAGTGGCCGGTGTATCAGGATGGATCGGTTGATGCGCACAGAAACGCAACGCGCGCGGAGGTGGTTGTTACATTGCTACATGCTTTCAACACGTTGCCGGACACGGGTTCCGGCATTGTCTTTACCGATGTTACGCCCACTATGCAATTTGGATCGTACATCGCAAAAGCAAAGATGGATGGCATAGTATCCGGCTACACAAACATCAGCGGTGAACCAACAGGTGCATTCGGTCCGAATGACCCTGTCACACGCGCGGAATTCGCAAAAATAGTCACACTTGGATTGCAGGTCTACGGAAAAATTGAGTAACTGTTAGACCACGGATCCCTTCTGCATGAGGTGCATTTCGAGGTGCTCTTCGTCCGGATGCGCACCGACCACTTCCAGCAGGATAGTACCAAGAATAATGAATGCGCCACCCAAATAGTGGTACCACGCAATCGGCTCACCAAGGTAGACGTACGCAAACAGGATACTGCCGATAATTCCCAGGCTTCCGACAAGAGACACTATTGTCAGTTCCAGCCTGTCGATTGCCTGGTAGTAGGTGACGCTGTTTAAAAAACGTCCGATGAATCCAAAGCCAAGCAGTGCGGGAATAAGGGCAACCGGGAAACTGGTGACTTCACTGATGAACGGATGGGATAAGAATGGTGAGACGGCGAAGAATGTGAGAATAGCCGTGATGCTGCGCATGAGGAGCGCGACGTGCGGTTCAATGTGCGACAGATGTTTGCGGTAGTAAATGCTTCCTGCTGCGTAGCCGAGAGACGATGCAATCACCAGAATGTCTCCTAGCTGCAGCGACAACCCTTCCGTAAATCCGCGTAGGCTGATCACAACTGTTCCGGCCATGATGGTGAAAATGGCAGCGTGATGTGCCGAGGTGATTTTTTCTTTCAGAACAAACGCTGCAAGCACCACAATAAACACCATCTGCATGTTCGAGTAGAACACGGCGTTCACGGCACTGGTGTAATAGAGTCCGGCAAAAAGCAGCATCGGGCCCACCACACCATTCAGGAAAGACACAATCCACAGCCACATGACATCTCTCTTATGCATCTGCCGGACACGCCGGAAGATCGGCAAGAATCCGTAGGAGAAAATCACAAAGAAGGCGGTCAGTACTTCGCTCACAAGCATCAGCGACAATGAAGACAATGCGGTCGTCAGCACTTTCGCAAAACCGGTAAATGTAGAACCGGAAATTGTACTGATGGTCAGGGCAATCCAGCCCGCAGCCCGCTCGTCGTTCTTTTCCTCTGTTTTCTGGCGGAAAATCGGCCTGTGCGGAAAGGGGATGGTGAGCATGTTTGTTTTAATTATTATAACATTTATTCACTATATTTGCAAACTATGCCTGTTCCGAAGAGGGGAGTGAGGATGGGCTTTTGAAGCTGGCTACAAACCACAGGAAAAAGAGGGAAGCCGGAATCATTAATTGGCGGTAATATGACTCACCATTTGCCACAAAAGCGGCATTTGGCGTAAATACGTATGTTCCAATTATAAGGAGGAGACTGAAGAGCGCCCAGAGTCCCAGGATCATCGCAGACTCATCAACGCTTTCGTCTTTTTTCCGGAAGCGGAGCAAAAGAAGAGCAGAGCAGATTGCGATGGCGTACCACACAATGCCCATCGATCCGCTCGCAAACAGACCGGAGAGAATATCGTCGAGAATTTCCGGATGCCACTCAAGCCGTGCATCGGAACCGTGCGGTGTGAGGCCCAGACCTTGTGTCAGGAGGAAGAATGGAAAAATAATCGCTGTGATAACTCCGATGATTGCAGGTTTCATCATCTGCCGGCGACGATCAGGGTTTCGTACATCAAGGGAAACAAATGCGATCCACGGAATCAGTCCCACAAACAGTCCTTCGGATTTCGTCCAGACGCCCGCGGCCATGAAAAGTCCCGAGAGCATCAACCACTTCGCATCGTTTTCTGCACGCGAGAGCCAGAGAGCGATGAATGACAGACAGAGGAAAAGTACAAGCGGCAGATCTCCATAGCCTTGCGAAAGATGCAGTGTGAGGAGCGGAATACCGGTGATGAGTGTGATGCAAACAAGTGCCTGATCAAGTCCCTTTTTTCTTTTGATGAGAAGGAAGAGTGCGATCAACGACGAAAGTGTCAGGAAGAAGTGAATGGCGTTTGCACTTCTGTCGCTCCATTCGGCGTTGCCTTCGTTGACAGTAATCTGCAGAGCATGGAATAAAATGGGATACTGCGGCTTTGCAACACCCCGCACTTCGGTTGCATCAAACGCAATCGCGCGGTCGTAAAAAGACACCTTCGAACGCATGGTCCAGTTGGTCAGACTGTCGATGTGGTAGGTTGGGAGGATAACGGAATGCGCGAAGGAGAAAGCGCAGTGGATTGCTAAAAGAGTGATGCAGATAATGCGAATGGAAAATGGAAAATTGATAATGGAAAATGATTGAATCGTGCTATCAATCTTCGATCCCCATTTTTTTCGCATGAACCCAAAAATGCCAATAATCACTGCATGTCCAATCAGCATCGACACAAACGTCAGCGGGATCGTCGTCATCGTGCATACAAAAACGATGATCGCATTGCAAAGCGCAGCAAGCGGCAGACCAAGACTGATCGTCAATGGTGAGAGCATCTTTGATCGCAGAATCAACGCTGCAAGCAATGATCCTTCAATGATCAGTACAACGAGCCAGAAGAGGAAAACAAATGCGCTCATTGCTTACGTGTAATAGAATAAAGAACACTGCCATCATCAAATTTTTTGATGAGCGTTGCCGGCACATCAATCGATCCGCACACCAGTCGTTCGTCTTTTTCCGTCCAGTTGAGATCGTGCGTGACAAGGACGTGCGTCGTGTCGGGTGTGAGCGTTCCTTCAAGTTTCACCGGAATCGGATACACGAGATAACGCAGCAACTTCGCGTAGTAATCGGTGCTGCTGAAGCAGACACTGATGGACTTGGCCGAAGGATCTTTTTTGATGACATCGGCAATGGAATAGAGATCGCCGGCCTGTGTATAGGTGTAGTCAGTCGTCCATTCCTTTACATGGTTGATGGTGTGCAAAGTCAGATCAACAGCGACGCGCGCACTATAAAGAAGTGATGCGGCGATGATCGACGTGAGGATAAGAGGAGTACCGAGTGAGCGCTTCTTTAGAAGAATAATGATGATCCACAGAAGAAGTATTATTCCAAGGATCATTGATGCAGATATGTGCAGCATGCTATAGCCCCGAAGCAGATGGGCAGACGATACCCAGTAGGGTTCTGTTGCAAACAGATGCAAAAAAGAGGCAGTAATAGTGTCGGTAAATTTCGGGGCTATGAGGCTCATTTCCTGGAACTGTGTGTCTGTCTGGACTGTGGAACTGAGGAACGACAAATAGAACGTGTGATCGGACGGAGTCCAGGTGGGCAGTGTCCGCAGATCGACAATTGCAACGCCTTCCTTATTTGCAGGCAGCGTGAAGCTGTTCATCTCTGCGGGGTTGTACGTCAGGTCGTTGTTCATAATGGCGACGTATCCGTTCAGATCCACGCTCGAAGTGTAAGAAATTTTGAGGAAAGCACCGGCGCCCTCGACGGTTCCATCAGCGGATTCCCGGTATTGGGACAGAATGGTGTACTGATCAGACGACAGTGCACGCACGGGCGTAATGTATGTTTCTGCGGCAAATACAGGCGCTCCCTGCAAAAAGAAACAAAGAATACATGCGATGTATTGCGGTCGGAAGCGCATGGAAAGGAGTGTATCAGGAGCGGTTTCGATGCAGAAGTCAGAGTCTTTCCAAAGTGGCTTCAAAGACCCTTGGAAAAAATGCCGACCTCTGCTAGCGTCCCCTAAAGTTTCAGGAATTTCATTTATCATTTATCTTCCTTCTATATGCCAGGATCAGTCGTTCAAGTGGTTGGAGCGGTGGTAGACTGCACCTTCGAGGGTAGCCAGTCTCCCAAAATTTATAACGCTCTCACGGTGAAAAATGGTGATCAGACACTCGTGCTCGAAGTGCAGCAGCACCTGAATAACGGTGTCGTCCGCACGGTCGCGATGGGATCGACAGACGGTCTGCAGCGAGGCGTTGAAGTAGAAGATACCGGAGCACCCATCAGTGTGCCGGTTGGCCCGGAAACACTCGGACGCATGTTCGATGTGCTTGGCGAGCCGATTGACGGTATGAAATTCGAGAAAGCAAAGAAGTATTTCCCGATCCACCGTCCTGCACCTTTGTTTACCGACCAGGCTACAGAAACGGAAATCCTCGAAACAGGAATCAAAGTGATCGACCTCATCTGTCCGATTCTGAAAGGAGGTAAAGTCGGTCTCTTTGGCGGAGCCGGAGTCGGAAAGACCGTTATTGTGAAAGAACTCATCTACTCCGTGGCAACTGCGCACGGTGGATACTCCGTGTTTGCCGGTGTGGGAGAGCGCTCCCGCGAAGGAAACGACCTTTACTACGAAATGAAGGAATCCGGAGTGCTCGACAAAACCGCCCTCGTGTTCGGTCAGATGAACGAGCCGCCTGGACCACGTCTGCGCGTGGCTCTTTCCGGACTCTCCATGGCGGAATACTTCCGCGACGAAGAAGGACGCGATGTGCTGCTCTTCATTGATAACATCTTCCGCTTCACCCAGGCCGGAGCAGAACTCTCCGCTCTGCTTGGTCGCATTCCGTCTGCGGTGGGTTACCAGCCGACGCTGGCGACGGAAATGGGACAGGTGCAGGAGCGCATTACGTCCACGAAAAAAGGTTCCATCACTTCCGTGCAGGCCGTGTACGTTCCTGCGGATGACTTGACCGACCCGGCTCCGGCTACGACTTTCGGTCACCTCGACTCAACGATTGTGCTCACCCGCGCACTCTCCGACCTCGGTATTTATCCGGCGGTCGATCCTCTCGAATCCACATCCACCGTGCTGACTCCGGCAATTGTTGGAGAAGAGCACTACAACACCGCCCGCGGTGTGCAGAAGATTCTTCAGCGCTACAAGGAATTGCAGGACATTATCGCGATTCTCGGTATGGAAGAACTGTCCGAAGACGACAAGAAAGCGGTGCAGCGCGCTCGCAAAATCCAGCGCTTCCTCAGTCAGCCGTTCTTCGTTGCGGAAATGTTCACCGGTATTGCCGGTAAATTCGTCTCCCGCGAGGAAACGGTAAAGAGCTTCCAGGCCATCCTGAATGGAGAGTACGACGATGTCCCCGAACAGGCTTTCTATATGAAGGGTTCTATCCAGGAAGTCCGCGAATAATTCTCCTTTTGATTCACTCATGATGCACGTCGAGATCATTACACCGGATTCCACCGTCTTCGAAGGCACGGCACTGTCTGTGCAACTTCCGACCATGGATGGCGAAATCACTGTCCTCGAGCATCACATCCCGATCATTACCACCATCAAGTCCGGATCTGCAATCGTCCAAACGGACAAAGGCGAAATGATCTTTGCGGTCTCGCGCGGGGTGATTGAAGTGAATGGCACCTCCGTCCGCGTTCTGTCCGATATTGCGGACCGTGCCGATCTCCTAGAAGAAGCCGCAGTCGAAAAAGCACGTGATGCTGCGGAAAAACTGATGACCGAAAAGCGAGAAGATGCCGAAGGCTTCGCAGAGGCAACCGCCATCTTCGAGAAAGAACTCGCACGCTTCGTCTCTGTCCGCCGCTACCGCTCCCGCCGTTCCTTTGCCCCCACTCTCCCGTCTGACTCATGACCGAACCCCTCACCCCTCCGCCCGTCGATTCAAAACAGCAGGAAGAAATGATGAATATGTGGAGCGCTCTCGGACTCGTGTGGGAAATCGGATACATCATTGCGGTTCCGGCCTTCATCTTCGGATTCGGCGGCGCACACATCGATGCCCGCTACGGAACCACCCCTCTCTTCATTCTCCTCGGCTTCGTTCTCTCGCTCACTCTCTCCGGCACCGTCATCTACCGCCGCATGAAACGCATCCTCTCCCGTCTCTAATCCTCTTTCCTTTCTATGGCGACCGTTCACGCTCCTACACTGGCTTCTGAAACACTGACGCATATCGGTCATTTTGAGCTGAGAAACACGCTCCTGATGGCCTGGCTTGCCATGATCGTTCTGACGATCCTTGCCATTGCCGGACGACTGACCGGATACAAACTGATTCCCGGCCGTTTCCAGGCGATGATGGAACTGATTGTGGAAGGACTGTTTGAATTCTTCGATTCCATTCTCCAGGACAGAAAGCTTACACGCATTGCATTCCCGATGGTCGCAACGTTCTTCTTATTCATTATGATCGCGAACTGGATGGGAATTTTCCCGGGTGTGGGCACCATTACCATTGAAGGCATGCACGACGGCCACATGATGGAGATTCCGCTCTTCCGCTCCATGAATGCGGATGTAAACGTCACACTCGCGTTCTCCCTCATTTCCGTTATTGCCACGCAGATTATTGGTGTGACATTTATCGGAATGCGCCAGCACCTTGGCAAATACTTTGTCGCTCCGTGGAGAAATCCGATCGGCACATTCGTCGGATTGCTGGAATTCATCGGTGAATTCGCCCGTCTCTTGAGCTTCACTTTCCGTCTGTTCGGAAACATTTTTGCCGGAGAAGTGCTGCTTGTGGTGGTGTCCTTCCTTATGCCGTACGTCATTCCGATTCCGTTCCTCGGTCTCGAAATTTTCGTCGGATTCATCCAGGCTCTTGTCTTCAGCCTCCTCACACTTGCATTTATCAAGATGGCCGCGACCGCTCATGGCGATCACGGTGATTCCCATTCCCCCGCACACGCATGATGCAATAACCTTCCGTCTTTTCTTCTTCTTTTATTTATTCTTTTTTCCTTTCACCCGTATGAAGAAATCTCTTATCACCCTCGGTACACTTGCTGCCCTCGTGCCTGCAGCTGCTTTTGCACAGGAAGCCGGTATCCACGATCAGGGTATTATCGACGCTGCTGCTGCTCTTGATATCAAGGACCTCGCGATGGGCTTTGCCATGAGTATCGGCGCCATCGGTCCTGCCATTGGTATCGGTATCATCGGAGGAAACGCCTGTGCCGCTATCGGACGCAATCCGGAAGCTGCTCCGCGCATCCAGACTGCGATGATTTTGACCGCAGCCTTCGCCGAAGCTGTTGCTATTTACTCCCTCGTCGTCGCCCTCATCATCAAGTTCGTCTAAGAACTTTTTGCGCCTTCGATTTTTTCCCTTTGAGATTCTATGGAAATGTTTCAGACACTCGGTATCAACTGGGGCATGCTGATCGCGCAGGCGGTCAACTTCGGCGTCTTGCTCGCTGTCATGACCTTCTTCCTTTATCGCCCGGTTCTTCGTTTACTCGACGAGCGCCGCGAGCGTGTGCGTCAGTCCATGGAGCACGCGTCCAAGCTGGAAAAGCAGGTGGAAGAAATGGAGGTCGAGCGCAAGAAGCGCCTGAAGGAATGGGACGACCAGGCTAAGGATTTCCTGGCCGATGCCAAGAAACAGGCCGACACATCCAGGAAGGAGCTGACCGATGCCGCAAAAGCGGAAGTCGACCAGTTACTTGAAAAAGGACGCAAGCAGCTTGAGGATGAGCGCCGCGCGCTCCTCAGCGGTCTGCAGGAAACAGTGACAACCGTGAGCATCCAGCTTGCCGAAAAGATTCTTGCCCGTGAATTCTCCGATGCAGATCAGAAGAAACTGCTGCAGGATCTCGAGCACGACGTTCCCTCCCTTATCAAATGAGCACCTCTACACGCGATATCGCAAAGGCAGCAATTGATGCTGCCTACGACATGCTGAAACAAAGCGGCATGGAGACCCAAGCTCCGGAACTGGTGCGCGCATTGCGCGCTGAGCTGCAGTCCCGCCAAAGCAATGTGTCAGCAACGCTCTGGACGCCGACAGGCAACGCCGGATCACTCGCAAAAACCTTGCAGGAGATGCTGGAAAAGCGTCTCGGCAAAGCGGTGGCTCTGGAAGAGAAAGCCGACAAAAACCTGATTGGTGGTGCCATACTTGAATACGGCGACATGCGTATCGACCTCTCGATCCGCGGCGCCCTTAACGAAGCCAGACAACATCTTGAACATTCCTCCCTCTAAACACGTCTTTCCCCTTTCCCTGTTATGACGACACTTACAAAAGATCTCGAGCAGCTTCTGAAAAACCGGCTCGACTCACTGCAGGCAGATACGAAGCAGGAGCACGTCGGCACGGTCAGTGCTGTCGGTGACGGTATCGCCAAAATCCGCGGCCTATCCAATGTCGGTTCCGCAGAAATGATCGACTTCGGCAATGGTGTGTTCGGAAGTGCACTCAACCTGGAAGAACAGTCAGTTGGTGCCATCATTTTCGGAGACTTCTCCAAAGTGAAGGAAGGCGATACGGCAAAGGCCACGGGCCGCATCCTCTCCGTTCCTGTGTCTAATGACCTGATCGGACGCGTGGTGTCTCCACTCGGTGAACCCAAGGACGGCGGACCGGCGTTAAAGGCTACCAAGCACTATCCTGTCGAAAAAATCGCTCCGGGTGTGATTGTGCGCAAATCTGTTGATGTGCCGCTCCAGACAGGAATTACCGCTATCGACGCGACGATTCCGATCGGCCGCGGCCAGCGTGAGCTCATCATTGGTGACCGCCAGACAGGAAAGACTGCTGTTGCGATTGATGCCATCATCAACCAGAAGCAGACGCAGGGCACTGATCGACCCGTTATCTGTATTTACGTCGCGATCGGTCAGAAGGAATCCAAAGTTGTGAAAATTGTCTCCGAGCTCGAGAAGCATGGTGCTATGGAGTACACAGTCGTCGTTTCCGCCGGTGCATCCGAGCCCGCAAGCTTGAGTTACATTGCACCATTCTCAGGAACAGCCATGGCCGAGTATTTCCTCGACCAGGGAAAAGATGTGCTTATTGTGTACGATGACCTCTCAAAGCAGGCTTGGGCCTACCGCCAGATTTCCCTGCTCCTGCGCCGTCCGCCTGGACGCGAAGCGTATCCGGGAGACGTGTTCTACCTCCACTCCCGTTTGCTTGAGCGTGCTGTATGTATGGATCCGAAGCACGGTGGTGGCTCTATTACCGCTCTGCCAATTATCGAAACGCAGGCCGGCGATATCTCCGCCTACATTCCGACCAACGTGATCAGTATCACCGACGGTCAGATCTTCCTGGAATCCGATCTCTTCCACAAAGGCATCCGCCCGGCTGTGAACGTCGGAACATCTGTCTCCCGCGTGGGATCCGCCGCTCAGGTGAAGGCTATGAAAAAGGTTGCAGGGCGCATGCGTCTCGACCTGGCGCAGTACCGAGAACTCGCAGTCTTCGCACAGTTCGGATCTGACCTCGATGCCACAACCAAGAAGCAACTCGATCGTGGTGCACGCCTGACGGAAATTCTGAAGCAGGACCAGTTTGCACCGATTCCGGTCAGCGAACAGGTTGCGACGCTCTACGCTGGTGTGAACGGTTTCCTCGACAGCATTCCTGTCACAGAAGTTCGCACATTCCTTCTTGCACTCCGCGAAACGGTGCGCGGAAAGCAGGCTCTCGTCACACAGCTTTCCAAGGAAATCACCAAAGAAGCAGACGAAGAACTGAAGGCTTTGCTCACACAGCTTTTGGAACAGAAGGGATACGCTGTGCAGCAATAAGCAGTACCCGTTCTTCTGACCCCTCAACCTTAATCTTAACCTCAACCTTGACCTTACAATGGCCCGTTCCCTCCGTGATCTCCGGCGTAAAATCAAAGGCGTGAAATCCACGCGCCAGGTGACCAAAGCCATGGAACTCGTTTCTGCCAGTAAAATGCGCAAAGCGATCCAGAGCACAACGGTCCTGCGTCGCTATTCCCTGACCATCTGGGAAATCCTGCAGCGCGTGGCACAAATGGGCGGTGCAGTTCATCCCGCTCTTCAGCCCCGTCCTGTGCAGAAAGTTCTTGCTATCCTCTTTACCCCGGACAGAGGACTCGCCGGCAACCTCAATGCGCATCTTGCACGCATGGTTTTGCAGTATATGAAAGGTTTGCAGGGCATTAATACCTTCAAGGAGATTGAATTCATTGCCGTCGGAAAGAAAGGCCAGCAACTTCTGCTGCGTACTCAGCAGAAAGTGATAGCCGCCTTCCCGGCATTCTCCGTCCAGCCATCCTTCCGCGACATTATTCCTATCGCAAAAATCGCTCTCGAAGGATTCCAGAATGGAAAGTATGACCACGTGACTGTTGTCTATGCAGACTTCATCTCTCCGCTCGTCCAGCAGCCAAATACCCGTGTTCTTTTGCCGCTCTCCCAGACCGATCTGAAAGCAATGCTCGATAGCATGCTGCCAAAATCCGCACAGACAAAAGCTCCGGATTCAGAGCAGTCAATAAAAGCGGAATATGGCTTCGAACCCTCTCCGGAAGAAGTCCTCACAACCCTCCTGCCGCAAGTGACAGAACTTCAGATCTACCAGGCGCTTCTGGAAGCAACAGCATCCGAGCACTCTGCCCGCATGGTTGCCATGCGTAATGCTTCGGATAATGCCTCAGATATTATCGATGACCTGACACTGACATACAACCAGACGCGACAGGGAAACATCACTGCAGAACTTGCGGAGCTATCTGCCAGCAAAGCCGCTCTTGATTAAGGTCTAGGATGTTAAGGATAAGGGGGATGAACGATGGACTAGGATCAGGGATGATTCCTGTTTATACTTCTCTTCAAGGAGGCCCTATTCTCAACCTTCTCCTTCTTCTAAAAATGCCGCTGTGGTGAAATGGTAAACACGGGAGACTTAAAATCTCCTGACCGTAAAAGGTCTTCCCGGTTCAAGTCCGGGCGGCGGCACCATTCGAGTTGAAGCCCTGCGGGACATTTCTGCGCTCATGGCAAGTCATCCTTAACCTTAACCTTATCCTCGACCTTAAATCGGCAGTACCCCCATCTTTGTGAGCGGTTTATCCGTCTCTTTGCGGTGCTCGCCAATCTCCATCGCTTTGCCGGTATCGGGATCCACTTCCTGTGCCGACAGAATTAGACGGCGTAAGGTGGTTCCGACGGGTGTACAGGTCATTAGCGTACTCACGCGCTTGCTGACCGGCTGATCCAGCACAGACACATCACTCGGTTTAATTTCCCTTTTCTCGCTGATGACGTAGCGGAATTTATCGCCGCCGTAGTAGACCCAGTATTCGTCACCAACATCGAGTTCCCCAAGGCGCGCAAAGACGGATTTATAGTCACCCGGAGCCCACGGGAAGTAGGAGCTGTGCCCGGTCACGAAGAAGTTTCCGGCCTGTCCGGGGCGTGCGGTGCCCGGATAGTGTACGACACCATCTTCCAGGGCCAGCTGGATGTCTTTTTCGAGGTTTTCCCAGTCTTCCTTCAGCAGGCTGCCATTTGGCGGAACCTCGATCGGCACGTTCATGTTCAGCTTCGGGATAATCAAGCGGTTCTCCGGCGGGCCGACTTCGGGCAAAAATGCCGTCAAATCTCCTTCATCCGATCCTGCAACAGACAGGGATGGAATGTGCTTTAGTTTTTCCGAGAGTGTGCCGGTTAGAGTCTCTCCGGAGGTAATGTCTGTGAGAGGATCGACATACGACTGTGCAATCGACCAGAAGCTCTGGAAGTTGAGAGAGACAAACAGAACCACAAAGAGTGACGCGAATGTTCCGCCAAAGCGGACGGTATCGAGCAGGAATAATGTTCCGCGGCCGTACTGTTTCGGCGCATTGTTTTTTCCCGGAACCCAGACAGGCTGTGTCAGGAAATGCCACAGACGAACAGAACCATCTTTGCAGCTCTGCAGAACATTGCGGCTGGTTACTACACCATTCACAAAACTCGCCTGATACTGGCGTGTTCCTTCGGTCAGGACATCATTGGTCACAGCGTACATCTGTTCACGAACCCCGTTCCACAACTGCGATGCCTCGGGTGTTACGTCGACTGCCGCCTCATCACTTTCACCTGCAAGCATAGCAGCAATGGGATCGTGGAATGCAGGACGGACCATCTCGTCTTCTTCCATTACAGAAGCCGGCAACTCAATGATATCTTCTTCAAGAGCAAACGGTGATTCCGTTTCAATCTCTTCATCTTGTATTTCCGTCCACGGCTGCGTCAGGCTCTTTTCGAGCTCCGGTGAATGCCACATGCCTTCTTCCATATCCATGAACGATGCGTCCGAGCGAACGGAGCGGAAGAGCGCTTCTTTGTGGTTCACCGTCTCTGCGCCGGGAAGAATAATATTCCCGTCTGCGTCGACTCTGGCCCTGTGGTTGGCGTCGTGTGAAGGTATCAAGATAGTATAGCGGAAATCAGCGGTTTTTGCACGGGGAAGAGGCAGTGTAGCACAGGCATTTTGGGTGCGATGAAAAGTTTTCTAGATGCCCCTTGCCATAACCCCACCGCCAATGACTTCCTGGCCTCTGTAGAGCACTAAAGACTGGCCCGGGGCGATCAATGTTTCCGCTCCCAAAAAAGAAAATACACCCTTATTTCCTTTGTACGTCAATGTTCCTTTTTTGCGTGATGAAAGCGAACGCAGTCTGCACTCAAATGGTACCTCTTCATTTTCCGGCGGCCGCCACGACACCCAGTGAATATCGGCAAGTTCCACACCTGTAATCTGCGATGCTCCCTGCTCACCAACTATCAGTTCATTTGCCTTAATATTTTTGCCGACTACTTCGAGTGGAATTTTAAGACCACCAATACCAAGTCCGCGGCGCTGGCCGATTGTGTAGAGAGGAAGTCCCTCATGTTCTCCGACTATCATACCATCTTTTCTGACAATCTTTCCGGTCTTCATTGCATCACTCAGGTAGCGTTTGAGAAATTCGCCGGGGGATTTTTCCGGGAAGAAACAGAGGTCCTGACTTTCGCGATACTCTTCATCAAACGGTACACCGAAGTGTTCGGCAAGTCCGTATACATCACTTTTTTGCATAGTGCCGAGCGGAAACATTACGACAGAAAGCTGTTCCTGCGTGAGTCCGTACAAATAGTAACTCTGATCTTTCGTACCGTCTGTCGCTTCCAGGAGTAATCGTCTCACTGTTCCATCGCTACATTCTTCTGAGGCTACTCGAGCGTAATGTCCAGTGGCTAGTTTTTCACAGCCGTACTCTTTCATAATCTCGAGTAACTTTCCGAACTTGATAGTGCGGTTACAGCGGATGCAGGGGTTTGGGGTCAGTCCGTTTCTGTAGCCGTTTAAAAATGGATCAACGACTTCTTCTTTGAATTCTTTTTCGAGATCAATGATGTGATACGGAATTCCGAGTGACATCGCAGTCGCCCGTGCGCGGGATGCAGTTTGTGCGTTGCAGCATTTGGTCGGGAGAATTTGTGCGATGCTCGGCGCAAGAGGATCAGACCACAACGTAAAGCGCACCCCGACCAGTTCGTGGCCCTGTTCTTTGAGCAGATGTGCAACCACACTGCTATCGATTCCCCCTGATAATGCAACAAGTATACGCATGGAGTGTAAAAAGGATTATCACTGAGGGAACTTTACCCTGAGCCTGTCGAAGGGGCCGGAGAGTGCTACAAGGATTTTCATTTACTCTGATAAAAGAAGAGTCGAGCGACTATTCTACAAGAAAGCACGGCATAATTCTCGACAGAAAACCGACAATTCGTTAAAGTCGATCATATGACTCAATTAAAAGACTTTATCGCACATGCGCGCAAAAAGGGAATGGATCATTCGACCATTCGTATGCTTCTTTTGTCGGCTGGCTGGAAAGAAAAAGACATTGCCGAGGCCCTCACGGAAGAAAGCCTGGATATGCCGATTCCGCTGCCCACAGACGGAGGCGGAGCCCGCGATGCCTTCTTCCACCTGCTGACATTCGTCTCGCTCTACACGACGGTCATCAGCACCATCATTCTGTTTTTCACCTACATTAACCGCCTCTTCCCGGATGCAGCCCTGGCGCAGTATCCGACGGACAACACGTGGATGGCCAGCACCATCCGCTGGTCGATTGCTGCAATCATTGTGTCCTATCCGCTGTTCCTGTGGATTACCCGGATTTTGGTAAAGGAAATGAGTACGCACACGGAAAAAGCAGTGAGCGGAGTCCGCCGCTGGCTCACGTACTTCACATTGTTTGTAACAGCCGCAGCGCTGATGGGTGACATCATTACGCTCATCTTCTACTTCCTGGAAGGTGAGCTTTCGATCCGCTTCCTGCTGAAGGTGTTCATTGTTCTTGCCGTTGCAGGAACCGTCTTCCTCTATTACTTTCTGTCACTCAAGACACAGCCAAAAACTGCACGCGCATCTGGTATCAATAAAATTTTTCTCTCGATTGGAACCGCGATTGTTGCTGTTGCAGTTATCTGGGGCATAGTGCTCGCCGGATCTCCTGGCAGCGAACGCGAGCGCAAGTTCGATGAACGCCGTATTGAAGATCTGCGGACTATTCAGAGTGAGATCGGCAATATTGTCTATGGAGTACGGGCAGATATGCCCAGACCATCAGAGCCTGCCGCACCCATAAAACCTGTTCCCCGGACACTGCAGGAAGTCCAGGAACAAGCCATTTATCAGAAGATTAATCTGAACGATCCGGAAACGCAGGTGCCATACATTTACACTATCGGGTCTGATACAAAGTACGAACTCTGCGCTACATTCAATGCCGTTCGCGATCAGGCATACGATATCTTCTGGAACCACCCTGCCGGATACCACTGCTTTGAAATAGATGTGACGAGCAACGAAAATACCTTGAAATAGTGAGCGGAGACAAATCATGACACATCTCCTCTTTTTCAGTATGCTCTCATTATGATCGAAAAGCTCAAGTCACTGGCGCAGGAATACAAGCAGTTGCAACTGTCGCTGCAGGATGAAGCTGTGTTCAATGATCCGGCAAAAGTCGCAGAAATCGGCCGAAAACTGGCGCTGCTCGAAACAGCGCACAAACTGTACGAAGAATACACTGCGTGTGAAGTATCTTTAAAAGATACTGTCGAAATGAAGAGCGATCCGGAAATGCATGATTTAGCTGTGGCGGAAGAAGCGCAAACCAGAGACAGACTGCAACATCTTGAATCCGAAATCCAGCTTGCACTCATTCCTAAAGACCCCGCTGACCAGCGCAATGCCATTTTAGAAGTACGTGCCGGTACCGGTGGAGATGAAGCAACGCTCTTTGCCGCAGAACTCCTGCGCATGTATTTGCGGTACTGCGAGCAGATGGGCTGGAAGACATTACTGATTGATAAAACCGACGCCGATATGGGTGGTGTAAAGGAAGCGATCATCGAAATAGCCGGGGCAGGAGCGTTTGGCTATTTAAAGTTCGAAGGCGGCGTTCACCGCGTGCAAAGAATTCCGGAGACTGAAAACAAAGGTCGCGTGCACACATCTGCCGCATCCGTTGCAGTTCTTCCTGAAGCGGAAGTGACGGATTTCACCATCCGCACTGAGGATTTACGCATCGATACCTATCGCGCAAGCGGCGCCGGTGGCCAGCACGTGAATAAAACGGAAAGCGCCGTGCGCATCACGCACATGCCAAGCGGCATGGTGGTCAGCTGCCAAACCGAGCGCAGCCAGCTCCAAAACCGCGAGCGTGCGATGGAACTGTTGCGTTCACGCTTGTACGCAGCCCAACAGGAAGAGAAAGCTGCCAAAGAGGGAAACCTGCGCTCATCGCAAATCGGAACAGGCGACCGCAGTGAAAAAATCCGCACGTACAATTTCCCGCAAGACCGTCTGACGGATCATCGCATTAATCAGAGTTTTCACAATCTTCCGGGCATCATGGAAGGAAACATCGGGGAAGTGATTGATGCATTGCGGGCATACGAAACAGAACAGCTGCTCAAAGAAACAAAGGAGTAATATCACCTGTTCTTTTCAAGCTGGCGTTCTTTTGCACGGACGCAGTTTTGCAGCAGCGTTGCAACAGTCATCGGGCCGACTCCGCCGGGAACGGGAGTGATTGCTCCCGCCACTTCTTTCACATTCTCAAAATCGACATCGCCTACGAGTGCATCGCCGATTTTATTCATTCCGACGTCAATCACGGTGGCTCCTGGTTTTATCATATCAGCGGTAATAAGATTTGCTTTTCCTGCAGCCGAAATGACGATGTCCCCTTGCAGGGTATACCACCGTAAATCCTCAGTGAATTTATGGCATTGGATCAGCGTTGCATTTCTGTTTAAGAGCATCGTTCCGAGCGGTTTTCCTACAATATTACTTGCTCCAACCACCACCGCGCACTTCCCTTCAATGTCGACCCCGTTCTGTTCCAGAAGTGTAATAATGCCTGCAGGTGTTGCGGGCGGCAGGTGTTCGAAGTCACTCGACAGGAACATCTTGCCCAGGTTGTAGGCGGTGAATCCATCAATGTCTTTGTACGGATCAATCTCGCGGAAAAGGAGCGGCTCATTTTCCTGCAATATCTGTGGCAGCGGGAGCTGCACTATATAGCCGGTCACATCGTCATCGGCGTTGAGTGCACGGATTGTTTTCATGAGTTCGTCGAATGACACGTCAGCCGGAAAATGCAGATGTTCATGGCGCATTCCGACATCGTCGCAGCTCTGCAACTTTCTACGAATGTAGCTGTCGCTGGCAGCATCGTTTCCAATCTGGATGATGACCAGTTTAGGATTCAGTTTTTTCACGCGCGGTTTCAGGCCCTCAAGAATCGAGTGCGCAAGATCGGTACCGGAAAGAAGGCGTGCTGGCATGCAGACATTGTAGCTTGTTTCCGCTTCACTGCACGAGCTCTCTGATGTGTCTGGCTACTTCCTCCGCCGACCCCTCCGTATTGATGACAGGCAGCCCGTTTTGCTTTGCAGCCGCCGCATACAGATCATAAACCGACTGCTGGAATGAAGTCTGCTCTTCCAGCATGTCTTTGGTACCCCGTGCATTGATTCTTTCCTGACAGACGGAAAACGGGGGAAGCGCTACAATTTGGAGATCTGGTTGTATAAATTTTTTGTTCATGTCACTCAACCATGAGGTATCAAGCCCTAAAGCCTGGCCATACAGCAGTGTTGAAAGAATATAACGGTCGCATATAACGGTTTTGCCGTCTTCCAGCGATGGCAAAATGACATCCGTCAGGTGCCAGGCGCGGTCTGCACTGAACAGTATTTGCAATGCATCAGACGGAACCCCGCCAATTGCCAGTTGTGAGCGGAGAAATGTTCCTACCGGCCCATTGGACGGCTCCTGCGTCAAAAGCACTCTCTGGCCACTATTCTTCAGAGATTCAGCTAAAAGAGCACTATGAGTGGTAGTGCCGCTGCCGTCGGGCCCTTCCAGAACAATAAATCGTCCGCGCATACACTCGGAATTGTAACGATTTTCCGCTATAATGATAGGAATATAGACACATGACATCCTCCATCACTTCCATTGGCAGTTTGTTCATCCGCTGGTACCTGTTCCAGCGTCCGAAAGAGATTGCGCATGCCTACACCGCCTATGCTGCTGCATTCGGATCTATTTTTTCGATTATCTTTTTGCTGAAGACTCTTTTTGCCCCCTGGAAAAGTATTCGTGATTCGTATCCGACCAAAGGTTTCGATATCACCGCCATTCTACAGACACTTACACTCAATCTGACCGCACGCATTATCGGCTGCATTATCCGTCTGGGTGCGCTGCTGTTTGGCCTCTTGCTTCAGATTGCGCTCTTCGCGGGATTTTCCCTCTACATTCTTCTGTGGATGACATTTCCGCTGATCGTGATTGCTGCGCTTCCGTTTCTTTTCTACGTGTCTTTGTAAATGGCTCTCCTGACACTCTCATTTTCCGGCACAAAAGAAGCGAAGGGATTACGCCTGCGCATGCTGACACTCAGTCCTGTGTCGATTGGTATCTACTGCGTGGTTGCG
The DNA here is from genome assembly GCA_964533375.1 of uncultured Candidatus Peribacteria bacterium. GTDB lineage: Bacteria > Patescibacteriota > Gracilibacteria > Peribacterales > Peribacteraceae > CALREJ01. The sequence goes on along the minus strand of CAZHLW010000001.1, from coordinate 608,477 downwards.
CTGATCTTTGGAGTGGTATCTGTGCAGACCCGTGATCCGTGGCCGTTTTTGCTCGCATCATTTTTGCTGCTCTTCTTCACGCACATCATCAAACTCTTTTTGGAAGAAGAACTGGAGAACGACGCCCTGCCTTTGGGTGATGATGCCAGAATCGAATCCTGGCTATCGCATGAGATGATTGATCGCCTGGCGCCCAAGAAAAAAGCCTCTGCAGGCGATCTGCTGGAAGCAGCGGTTTCAACGGACCGCGGATGTTTCCTGCTGGATGAACTGGGGATTGATGCGGCGGAAATGATTACCAGGTGCCGTGCGGATATCGACGAGCATGTGGAACTGGATATGTTTTTGAATTACGCGAAGAAAATGCTTCCCACGTTCCAGGAAACGCGCATCGATGCCACAATTATTCTCTATCTCTTCTTTACATTCGTTGCCTGTTGCACGGAATTGCTGCACAAGGCCGATGTTTCCGAAGAAGAACTGACAGGCCTCCTGCACTGGGAGCACTTTCATTACCATTTCCGGCAGAGCGAACGTCCCTGGAGTCCGCATGCCATTGCACGCAACAGTTCGCTCGGGCGTTCCTGGATAACCGGCTACACCGATGCGCTTGATGCACTCACAACTGACATTGATGCAACAACCGAAGAAACCGGTGAGCGCAGTGTCATCATCCACAAAGATGCGATCGACGCCGTCCTTCGTTCACTGCTCCGCAATAAGGAGCGCAACGTGCTGGTCCTTGGAAAAACCGGTATCGGAAAGCGCACCCTTATCCGCAATGTGGTCGCAGAACTCCGCAGCCATGAACGCACGAAACATCTGCCGTTTACCAGCGTGCGCCTTCTTCAAACCGAAAAACTGCTGTCCGGCGTCGGTAACTCCGATTCCTTCCTGCTCCACGCCCTCAGCCGAGCGCAAAACAGCGGCCGTTTCATTCTTGTCATCCGCGATCTCGCTTTGCTTCTGCGCTCCGCAAATCCGAATCTGATGGCGGTGCTGAAGAAGTTTTTGGAATCGGAAAGCATTTGCGTAGTCGGTATTGCAGATACACAGGATTACCATGCACTCATCAAAAATGATCCAATGCTGGACAGTCTTTTCCAGAAAGTGACAGTGGAAGATGCAACCGATGAAGAAACTATGCAGACGCTGATGGCGCATTATTTCGCACTCAAGAATCATCATGTACGCATTACCTTCAAAGCGCTGAAGTCGGTGCTGGATTTGAGCAAGCGCTTCCTTTCCATGCGTGGCGGGCTGCCGGGAACGGCGCTGGATGTTATGGACGAAGCGGTGCACCGCGCCGCGGAGAACGGCGATACGTTTGTGCGTGAGGCGCATGTGCGCGAAGTTGTTTCCACAAAGAGCCGCGTGAATGTGCAGCAGGTGTCGGAAGGCGAAAAGGAACGTCTGCTTGTTCTGGATGAAGCTATGCAGAAGCGTGTGATCGGACAGGACAATGCTGTGCATGCAGTAGTGAGTTCACTCAAGCGTGCGCGTATGGATCTGCGCGAGCGCAAGAAACCGGTCGGTACATTCCTGTTTTTGGGTCCGACGGGAGTCGGAAAAACAGAAACCGCAAAGGTACTTGCGGAAGAATATTTCGGTGCCAGCGACGCGATGATCCGCCTGGATATGAACGAATACAGCCACGCAGACAGCGTGTTCGGTATTATAGGACAGCCGGGTATGAGCGACGGTTTTTTGTCGCAGCGCGTGCAGGACAAGCCGTTCTCCCTTATTCTCCTCGATGAAATTGAGAAAGCACACCCGAATGTCCTGAATCTGTTCCTCCAGATCCTTGATGAAGGATTTTTGACCGACAGCCGTTCCGTCCGCACGGATTTCCGCAATACCATCATCATTGCAACATCGAACGCCGGCGCACTTTTCATCCGCGATTTCGTGAAACAGAACGAAAACTACGACAAGCAGACATTCAAGACCGCGCTTGTGGACTTCATTCTGCAGCAGAAACTCTTCACGCCGGAATTCGTGAACCGTTTTGATGAGCTTGTTCTCTTCTATCCGCTCTCGCAAGAGAACGCTGCAAAAGTCGCACGACTGATGATCGATTCCATCATCAGCGATCTGCAGAAACGCCGCGGTATAACCGTTACTCTGGAAGACGGCGTAATCGAAGCGCTCATCGGCATAGGCTACAGCGCGGAATTCGGTGCACGTGAAATGCGCCGAACGATTACAGACCTCATTGAAGACTACCTTGCCGATTATTTGCTCCGCAACGACGTGAAGCGCGGTGATGCCATTGTCATCCCGGTCTCTGCCATAAAACGATAAGTTTTACAGGGATTTTTTGATGACGATCTGATACCATCGCCCCATGAAAAAATCTCTTCTCTCTGCGGTTTTACTGACAGTTGCCTTGAGCGCGTGCGGCGATGGAAATACAGTCAAAGTTGTAACGGATACCGTTCGCAAAAACGAGACTCACTATTCTTTGAATATAAAGATTCCGCAGGTGAAAGGAATGGCAGATACTGCTGCACAGAAAGACATCAACGACCGTCTGAAAAAGTTTGCTGATGATCAGGAGAAACAATTCCAGACAGATATTGCAGATCTGGTCATAGGCATCGACGAAGACATGAAAAGCGGCCTAACGATTGAATACAACGTTGTGACTCTCACGCCGGAACTTCTGAGCATGACACTGGAAGTCTCTCCGTTCATGGCTGGAGCCGCACATCCGAATCACGTCTCGTTTCCGTTCAATTATGATATCGCAACCAGCAAAAAAATCGCCTTTGAAGATCTGTTCAATACCAAAGCAAAATATCTGGAGCGCCTCTCGGAACTCAGTATTCAGGAACTTATCGAAACATCAAAAGAGAATGGTACCTACTACGCGGCAAAAGAGCAGAATATCCGCCAGGGGGCGTCCGCAAAACTGGAAAATTTCCGCACATTTACCATTAAAGACGGGAGCCTTGTCCTGACATTCGACCCGTACCAGGTAGGGCCTTATGCCGAAGGAACGCAGACCATTAGCCTTACCAGAGCCCAAATAACGGATGTGTTGAGTAATTATGGACGAAAACTCTTGAGTGAAACGGAAAAGAAAGCTTAAATGCCGGAACCTCTGTATCGAATGATCATTTCTTAGCAGTTGCGGGTTCCCGCATTGGTTAATCCCATCTTTTTGCTCATTGATCCATGTGGATGTCTTTCTTTTAGCAGAATCCACGGCAAGATGACTCCTTGGAATCAGTGGAAGGCAGAGGTAATCGGGTTGCTGAGACAGACTTTTTGTCTCAGCGCCCTTTTCATTCTTTACTAAGATACTTCAAGGAATTATTGTTACCTACCGGCATACGCCGGATTTATTTGATCGTTCACATCCAGCGAAGGGATTATCATGATACTTGTAGCATGCATCTTTGTTTTCTTTGGAATGACTCTGGGGCATCTCATCATTACTACTTCCAGGATCTTGCATGGAAAACGTGCGAGTCGCATGGCGCTCGCACAGGCAATTTTTGTAGTGGGAGTGCCTTGTCGGATTATTCTCATACAAATGCCATTCGCGTTCCCCATTACCTTACTTATTGGTATTGGTGTTTTTCTTTCACTTCTTCTTTGGGGATTATGGAGATTTTTTGACTATCCCCAGCAGGATTTCTACAACGATCAAGCGTAATGCAGCATTTTGTTGCAATTCAAAAATCCCCTCCATCTATATGATAGGAGGGGATTTTGATAATAGCGTTTAGAAATCCATCCCACCCATTCCTCCCATGCCTCCACCCGCAGGCATTGCCGGTTCTTCCTTCTTCGGAATATCGGTGACTGCCACTTCGAGTGTGAGGAACATGGCGGCAACGGAGACGGCATTTTCCAGCGCTGCGCGGGAGACTTTCTTCGGGTCGATCACCATATCTTTCACAAGGTCCGTATATTCACCGGTGAGAGCGTTGTAACCGAAGTTGTCTTTGCCGTCCTTCACTTTGCTCACTACCACATCACCGGCAACACCGGCGTTCTCTGCAATGTTTTTTGCTGGAGCGGTGAGGGAATTCATGACAATCTGAATACCGATCTGCTCGTCTTTGTTCGTGGTTTTCTTGAGCAGGGATTCGAGTGTAGACAAAGCGCGGATATACGCGGTTCCGCCTCCCGGAACAATTCCTTCTTCTGCAGCTGCACGTGTTGCGGACAGTGCATCTTCCACGCGGTGCTGCTTTTCCTTCTGTTCCACTTCCGTTGCGGCACCAACCTTGATAACAGCAACACCGCCGGTCATCTTCGCCAGACGTTCCTGAAGCTTTTCGCGGTCGAAGTCTGACTTTGTATTCGGGAGTTGTGCTTTGATTTCATTCACGCGCATTTCAATATCTGCCTTCTTTCCGTTGCCACCCACAATGAGTGTTGCATCTTTGCTGGCTACTACACGGCGGGCAGTTCCAAGGTCTGCAACGGTTGCGTTTTCCAGCTTGAGTCCAATTTCTTCGCTGATGACGCGACCTCCAGTAAGGGCTGCAATATCCTTCAGAATTTCCTTGCGGCGGTCACCAAAGGCAGGAGCTTTGACTGCAAGAGCGCTGAATGTGCCGCGCAGTTTATTTAAAATGAGAGTCGTGAGCGCTTCGCCTTCCATGCTTTCGGCAATGATCACAATTTCTTTTTTGCCCTTCTGTGCGAGCCCCTCAAGGAGCGGCAGGATTTCCTGAATGGAACTGATCTTTTTATCGGTAATCAGAATAGACGGTCGCTCAAACACAGCATCCATGCGGGCAGTGTCTGTCACAAAATACGGGGAGATGTAGCCGTTATCGAACTGCATGCCTTCCACAAATTCCTTCTCGAGTCCGAGTGTCTGGCCGGCTTCTACTGTTACAACGCCGTCTTTTCCTACTTCTTCAATCACTTCAGCAATTGCTTTGCCGATTTCTTCATCCTGTGCAGAGATTGTTGCAACAGCTGCAAATTCATCTTTCTTCGTGATATCTTTCTTAATCTTTCCGAGGAATTCTGTCACAGCTTCGGTCGCCATTTCCATACCGCGCTTGATCAGAATCGGATTGGAACCGGAACTCAGGTGCTTCATTCCTTCGTCCATCATTGCGTGTGCAAGAACGGTTGCGGTTGTGGTTCCGTCACCCGCTGCGTCGTTGGTCTTGGTTGCAGCTTCTTTTACGAGCTGTGCACCCATGTTTTCAAATGGGTCTTCCAGTTCAATTTCCTTTGCGACGGTCACACCGTCTTTGGTGACAGTCGGTCCGCCGTATTTACGGTCAATAACGACGTTGCGGCCCTTGGGGCCCATGGTAGCGCGAACAGCAGCCGCGAGTTTGGTGACACCGGTAAGGACTTTTTCACGTGCGTTGTCACCGAAGAGAAGTTGCTTAGCCATATTGTTAGGTTGTAGGTAGTAGGAATTAGGAGGTAGGGATCATTTATTTTACTAATCCCAAAATAGAATCGACGTGAAGGATTTTAACTTCGACATCTTTATTGTCTTTATCCTTCAGTTTCACATCATCACCGGCGTACTTTCCAAAAAGAACTTTGTCGCCCACTTTCAGGTAGTCGTGCGGGTTTACATTGTCTTTTCCGAGTCCGCCCTTTCCGAGCGCCAGCACGATCCCTTCCTGCGGCTTTTCGCCTTTGGCTGTATCGGGAATAACAATGCCGGAAGCGGTGACCTGTTCGGCCTCAATAGGCATCACAACCACACGGTCTCCGAGTGGTTCAATTGCAACTGCGAGTTTTGGAAGGGTTGCCATAGAAAATATATGGGAAATGAAAGGAAAATAACTTTGTTAGCAGTCGGTATTTTAGAGTGATAATTTTTATCGTCAAGGCATTACTGGCTCTTCCTGCTGATATGTCCTTCATCAAGAAGCTGCTGGAGTTTCTTCCTTACCAGATCTTTATGTTTGTCCGGTATATCGAGGATAAACAACAGTTGGTCAAATTCCACACCGCGTTCACCTGCTTTTCTGATGTAATGGATAATATAAGCTTGAAGTACATCAAGTCTTTCATGTATTGCCCGCACCTCATTGAAAGGATGGCGGTATGGATCTGATTCTTTGAAAGCCATAACAACAAAATCTACGGAACAATACTCTGCAGTTTTTCCTGCAATCTCTTTTCCCCGCGATCCATCACCCAGTTATGGTTACTCACTAAAATCGGCTTCAAAAGAAATGAAAGCGACCGCAGCCACGATTTGCCGAGACTGACATCCCAATAGAAAAGAATATCCACCATCTCGCCCTGCTGCTCAAATACCCAGCGTCCTGTTCCCTGTAATTCTCCCGATGCAGTAATGACAAATCCGTGTGGCTCTTCAAAAGAATGAACGGATGAATACCAGGTGAGTGTATAGGGCAGCTTTCCGCGATTCACAATTTTATAAGATCCATTGAGCCCCTGTGCATCAACGGGCTCTTCTTCTGTTACCGACAAATAGCAGTCTCCCCACCAGCGCGGATAGTCGGTCGCACTTTTCAGGATGTGATACACATTGGAAACCTTACCAGCAACTCTCCAATGCGTGATGAAGTGGTACTCGTGTGCTGCCATACAATCAGGAACAGAGATTTGCCGCCAGTGCCTCCAGATACGGACCATACTCTTTTCCTGTTCTGGATGGCTCGAGCCCCGGCTTGGAATTCAATTCAATTATAAACCACCGTCCGCTCGCATCGCGGCCGAGATCAATGGAATAGATGCGGCGTCCAAATGGTTTCAGTTTTTCGTCGATGGCAGTGTGCAGTGCCAATGCTTCTGCTGGAATCTGATCAAGCGGTATTTCGATTTCTTTACCGCCACGCGAGACATTCGCTGTGAATTCTCCGGAGGGCGGTGTGCGGATATAACAGAGTTTGATGTCTTCATTGATGCAGATCATCCGGAAGTCATGCAGTCCATCTATGAATCCAGGAATGCCCGCGTTCATATCAATGAATTCCTGCAGCAAATAGGGGAATGACGGAATCACTGCTTTTATTTCATTTTTGGGTTTTACAATCACCCCCGACCCTCCTTCACCATCCACAGGCTTTGAGACAACAGTTTCTGTGCGCATGGACGCAATTGCGGCATCAATATCATCAGCGCTATTCAGAAGAGCAGTCTGCGGGAAAAGCTCCGCAAACATGTCATACGATTTCATTTTATCGGTGCACACATCATCAAAAGCCACGCTATTGACCAGCACCGATGCATCGTCCGGTTCAAAGTGTGCTTTGTTATAAATGACATCTGCAGTGAGCGTTTCGTTTCTTTCGACAATCTTGCCGTCCTCATACTCCCAATATTTGGAGAAGGTATTTCCACCAAGGAACGTATCCATGGACCGCACAATGCACAGTCTGCCACCGTTTGCCTTCACTTTGTCGGATAATTCTCGGTATGCATCTACATACATCTGAATATTCAGCGGATAGTCGTCGCCCAGTGGTTTATCAAAAAAGACAGCAATTGTTTTCATGCATCCATGGTAGAACTCCCAGGAGCGCAGTACAATATAGTCATGGACTTTAATGAGCTTACATCAGAGGAAAAGCACGTGATAGAAGACAAAGGCACCGAACGTCCGTTCAGTGGTGAGTATGATGATTTTTATGAGGCGGGAACGTACATCTGCAAACGATGTAATGCAGAGCTGTACCGGTCGAAAGATAAATTTGATGCCGGCTGCGGCTGGCCCGCATTTGATGATGCAATTCCGGGAGCAGTAAAAGAATTACCGGATGCAGATGGATTCAGAGTGGAAATCCAGTGCAACAACTGCGGCGCGCATCTTGGGCATGTGTTTGAAGGAGAGAAGCTGACACAGAAAGACACGCGACATTGTGTGAATTCGCTGTCGATGCGGTTTATTCCGGCTTCATGATACAGCGTGCTCACACTGTAAAATTTCGGTGAATAAATCGATTTCTTCCTGATCGAAAATGACAGGTACTGCACCGGGGGTACAGGGAGTTCCTTTTTTCTTGGCAAGAAGAACCTGATGCGATGTATTTGGCATTAAGGAATCGCCGTGCTTACTGTTACTTTCTGCAACCGCCAGATCCGCGTTGCTGTATGTACGAAGGAAAAGATGCAATAATTTTTCTCGTTCACCTTCCTTCATATAAAAAAGAACGAGAAAAATATGAAAATCATTAGCATCCTGAATATCAGACAATACCTTTTCTCTCAAAGAATAACTCACTGGCAAAGCCGTCAGGTCAATCTCTGTTTCTGGCATACGATTGCGACATTTAAGGCTCGCACAAAGGAAAAAGCAAGAAAATGGCTTGAGTTGCGGAAAGAAGGAATATTGCTACACTTTGGCCCGTTCTCTAATCGCACATGCCGATGTGGCGGAATGGTAGACGCGCACGCTTCAGGAGCGTGTAAGAGCAATCTTGTGGGAGTTCGAGTCTCCCCATCGGCACCATTAAACAAAACCTTCATTCTCAACCAAACTAGCTTATAATAAAGGCCATGAAGCCTTTTTCCATTGCCCGCCTTAGCGAATGGGGTGTCCTCATTCTGGTTGCTTTTTCCATTCTCTGGAGGGGCGGCAAGGGTTTGGAAAGCACATGGCACCTTGCAGTGTGCGCGGCCATTGTGGCTCTTTCCTTTGGCGCAAAACGCTTTTTCGGGATTGCATCGACCGATGCCTCGGCACCGGGGAGGCGCGGGGAGGCGCCGCTCACTGTCTGGATAATGGTGATTGCATTGATCGTTCTTTCTATTGCGAGCTATTTGCATTCATCGGTACAGAATTATGGACTGGACACTCTACTGCGCACTGTGTCGCTGTCACTTCTGTTCCTTTGGACGCTCCGTAGTTGCCTGGAAGGAACGGACAGTCGCTTCTTTAAAGCATTCGTGCAGATTGTTACCGTCACAGCAATTATCGCGGCGCTCATTGGAATCTGTGTGTATGTCTTTCAACCAGTAAACCGCTTCGTCGGGACATTCTTCGATATGCGGTTCGATACCGACTACTGGCCGAACGCCTGGGGGGATTTTGTCCTCCTTGCCTGGCCGCTGATGCTTCTGATGATCAGCAGGACCGCTAAGGATTCTTTGCGGTACCTGACAACAATCGGACTCGGACTGGTGCTGGGATCGCTACTCCTTAGTTATTCCCGCGGCTCGCTGATCGCCTTTGGCCTGCAGATTGCTGTAGCTGCCGGCTTCTTCCTGTATTTGGGATTGAGCGATCTCCGCTATAAGCGTCTCCTTCGGGTAAATCGTATCGAGGCGCTCATTAGTATTGTTGTCGTCCTTCTGATTGCCACCGGACTTTTTGCCAGCGTGAATGCCGTACGGTCCATGCATCATGATGTGCAGTCGGTTACGGAGAAAATTACCTTCACGGCATCCGAGGGGACATCCTCTATTGATGAGCGCAGTCAGTTCTGGGACCAGGCATGGTCGCTTTCGTGGGATCACCCGTGGCTGGGGTATGGACCCTACAGCTTCCGCTTTGTGCAGCCGCAGTTGATGCAAAATGTGCTCGCAACGTCCGATCATGCGCACAATGTTATTCTTACAACCGCACTGGATCTCGGTTGGCCTGCTGCCATCCTGCTCGTGCTAATTGTCCTTGGAGGTATCGGCTCATCTACAAAAATGCTTTTCAACCGCCGCCGCGACTGGTCTGCGGACCGCGACATGGCAGCTGTTCTTCTGCTGGTTTCAGTGATAGGTGTTGCTGCGCATGACATGATTGACTACAACCTGCAGTTTGTGGGAGTCGCATTGCCGCTCTGGCTCTGCATTGCTTTCCTGTTTGTACCGACTGGCCTTCGAACAGAAACCGGCACACATTCATTTTTGCGCTGGAAACTGTCACGCACGCTGTTTCGTTTCGAATCTCTCATCGCACTTCTTCTCTTGATCATCACTGTGACAGAAGGCGTGGGACTTATTCAGTCGTCCTTTGGCCGCCATGCCGAGGCAGCGGGAGAAACCGATCTTGCCCTGCAGTGGTACCACCGCGCACGCACAGAATGGTTCAGCCGCGATATGCATTTGAGTGAGGCACAAATCTACCTGCAGAAAAATGATCCCATCGCTGCACAAAACGCGATCGATATCTATATGAAGGAAAATGCGTTTGATGCCCGCGCCTGGAAACTGCAGGCGATGATTCATATGCGTGAGCAAAACACGACCGATGCACAGGCTGCGGCTGAACGCGCCTACGCTCTTGGCAAATATACGGATCTCGGCATGCTGGATGTCCTTCTGCAGATTGACCGCACTGCAGCAGACACCGCAGCGCTTGTTTCCAGAAAGCTGGAATTCGATGCCCTCTTCTCCGCCTACGCCGATGCGATCGAACAGAACACCCACTTCATCGCGCTCTCGCAAAACGTGGAAGATCTGCTCTCCGTCTCGCGCTCTCTTTCCCGCCTCTTCCCGAACGACGAAAAGCGCTACAAGCAGATTGCTCGCCGCGCTGCAGACCACGCCCGCACGGAGCGCGACACGTACTCTGCACGTGAACCGGGAATGCTGTGGTAAGATCGGTACATGATGCGCCACATTCCTCTCAGGACACTTCTCTTCATTGGTATTCTTTCGGCATGCGCCCCCTCTACCCCGACGGTAACCGGCGACACCGGAGACACACCCGATCAAACCATGACCGCCTCCCCCAATGCACAGAAAACAGATCCGAAGCACGGTGAGGTGCGTGTACTCTCGATTGGAGCGATGTCCGGGGAGAACGGAATTCTGGCGAATGGGATCGCCACGTCCTATTTTTTTGAGGACAACGGCACCATTATAGGAGTGCAGCTGAATATTGCGGCGGCTGAAGACGGATCGTCCTACATTGCCTGGGCGGAGAACGGAAAAAAGGAGCGCGTACAAATCGGTATACTGGAGGCAGGAGCGAATGACGTGCGCCATGCTGCGCGCATCGATAGCCAGAAAAACCTTCAGGAGTACACCCGTATCATCGTTACAAAGCAGTCAGAAGGGGGCTCATCCGCAGATGGCCAGATTGTTGCGACCGGTACTTTGAAGGCAACGGGCAAATAACAACAAAAGAACCCGGATTTCGGGTTCAGCAGAGCGGCCGGCTCGTGGGCTTCAACCCAAGTGAGACGGAGATCGATGGTCGTTCACCGGTGTGAACGTTGGATGGCTGCTTACTTCGCCTGGCTCTTACCGAAGAGTCGGGAGGCTCATTACCATGCTCAGCGAGAGGAAGGTAATGAACGCTACGTGCATCAGCACGAGCGGAAGTGAAGCGGCGCGGTGCGTTGTGTACTTCACGTGTTTCATAGTAGGTCCCCGGAAGGGACTCGGGGAGTGTACGGAGGGCTTTTTTATTGTCTAGTGCAGATTGACTCAGGATTGTGTTCTACTTCTAACTATAAAATGTGTAACATTTTCCTTGATAACACGTTTATCATTCTTCAAACATAGGATTATCATCAGATAATATGTACACAAAATGTGAACATAAACCCTATTTTTGAGGGGGCGACTGGCATTGCTAAATGAATTTAATAGTATGAAATAACACTATTTGCGCACCTCTGGCTGAGCGCAAACGGTTCCTGTAGTATCCGCGCGATCGGGACATAGCTCAGTTGGCTAGAGCGTACGGTTCGGGACCGTAAGGCCGGAGGTTCGAGTCCTCTTGTCCCGACCATTCGACTCACCCCGCGCTTGCGGGGCTCGCTCATGGCAAGCCACCCATCCCAAACTCTTGGCCAGGATCTCGCCCGCATGCTGAAGGGCGGCGTTATTATGGATGTCGTCACAGCGGAGCAGGCTGTCATTGCAGAGCAGGCAGGCGCATGTGCCGTCATGGCTCTTGAGCGTGTGCCGTCGGATATCCGGCGCGACGGGGGAGTGGCCCGCATGAGTGATCCGCTTCTTATCAAAAGTATTCAGGCAGCGGTTTCCATTCCGGTCATGGCAAAAATCAGAATCGGCCACACGGCCGAGGCGCGGATTTTGGAATCACTCGGTATCGACTTTATTGATGAGAGCGAAGTACTCACACCCGCTGATCCGTTTGATCATGTGAACAAAAAAGATTTTTCGATTCCGTTTGTGTGCGGAGCTACCAATCTTGGGGAAGCACTCCGGCGTGTGAACGAAGGGGCTGCGATGATCCGCACCAAGGGCGAAGCAGGAACCGGAAATGTGGTGGAAGCTGTCCGGCATTTGAAAATGATCCAGCGGGAAATGAAAGGCCTGCAGGCAATGTCCTCCGGAGACCGTCAGGAGTTTGCAAAAACGGAACGCATTCCACTGGCCCTTGTAGAGCAGATCCGCGATGCGCAGCGTCTTCCGGTTGTGACCTTTGTCGCAGGGGGAGTCGCAACGCCAGCAGATGCGGCACTGCTCATGCAGCTCGGGGCTGAAGGCGTGTTTGTGGGATCGGGCATTTTCAAATCCGAGAATCCTGCAAGAACCGCTGCTGCGATTGTCCGGGCAACAACTCACTACAATGATGCTGCGATGCTTGCAGAAGTGTCCGAAGGTTTGGGAAATCCGATGATCGGACTGGAGATTGCATCACTCGATACCAGAATGCAGGAGCGCGGTCATTAATTCTTCCTTCTTTCTCATGCACGTAGGAATCGTGGCATTTCAGGGTGACGTTCTGGAGCATCAGGAGATATGCCAGTCTCTTGGCGTACACGTGACAGAGATTCGTTCTAGTGCAGATCTGGATGCTTCCATCACACACGTCATTCTTCCCGGTGGCGAAAGTACCGTGATCGCGCGATTCCTGGCAGAAACCGGAGTAGGGGAGCAGCTCATCAAAAGAGCAGGGGATGAGTCACTCGCCATCTACGGAACCTGTGCGGGGGCAATCCTGCTTGCGGGGGAAGCAACAGGAAAGAATGCCCCGAAGACGCTTGGGCTTCTCGATATCACCGTTGACCGCAATGCGTACGGCACACAGAGAGACAGCTTCGAAGCCAGTCTCACTATTTCTGGGATCGATCATCCTGTAACAAGCGCCTTCATCCGCGCACCGCGCATCACGTGGATCGGTCAGGATGTAGACGTTCTTGCGTCATATAAAGAAGAACCTGTGCTCGTTCGCTCCGGTAGAATACTGGCGGGGACGTTCCATCCGGAAGTCCGCGGTGATCCATCTGTCCATCAATTCTTCCTGTCTCTCTAATGCTCGAATTTCTCCCGACCACCATCGTCACGCTTGCGAAGAAGGGAACTGGTATGAGTGCCAGAGCCTTTCGCGAGGCAGTGCTTGAGGCGGTGAAAGACGGCAAGCTTACGAAGAAGGAAATTGATGAACTCGAAACTATGCGCGAAGAGATGGGACTGCCCCTTGATGTTCTCGATGCCATTCGCGTGCAGGCGTATGTCACAGCCTTTCAGTCGGTGAGTGATGACGCGGATATTTCCGATGATGAATGGGACGAACTGGAACAGATTCAGGATTATCTGGGATTAAAAGACAGCGAGATTGCAAAAAGTAAAAAACAGCTGCTGCGGCTTCGCGTTCTCAGTGAAATCAAACACGGCAATATGCCGATCATCGATGTCGCACTTCTCCTCAAACCCGGCGAGACGGCGTACTGGAAAGAAGCAATGATCCGAAAAACCGGGGACGGGAAAGATAGCGGCGAACTGATCATCACCAGTAAGCGACTCATTTTTAAGGGAAGCAAAAAATCCATCGGCATCACGATCAGCCAGGTGTTGGATATTGAGCATCAACCTCAGGAACTGCTGATCCATGCCAATCGTCAGGAACCGCTTGAGCTTGAGTACAAAGAGAAAGAAAACGCACCCATTGTGGACAATATCCTGCTTTTTGTGCTTGAACATGCTCAAAACAGGGAATAAGACCCTCGCGTTAGGATGTAAAGACAGGTACACTGCTGTTTCATGCAAAACGATATTGCAAACCCTCCCGCCGGCAGTTTTCACGGACTTTCCATAGCCCCGAATATTCTCCTGTCTCTGGACGAAGAAAAGTTCACCGTACCGACTCCCATTCAGGCGTCCTGTATTCCGTCGGGGATTGAAGGCAAAGACATTATCGGCATCGCACAAACCGGAACCGGAAAGACACTGGCATTCGGTATCCCGATGATTCAGCACGTCCTCTCCGGCAAAGGCCACGGTCTGATTATTCTGCCGACGCGCGAACTGGCGCTCCAGGTTGATGAAACATTCCAGCGTGTCGGACGCAGACTGGGTTTAAGAACTGCGGTGCTGATTGGTGGAGCATCCATGAATCTGCAGCGCCAGATGATCCGCAATAAACCGCATGTCGTGATTGCAACGCCTGGTCGTCTGATTGACCACATGGAACAGAGAACCATCACATTAAAAACCGTAAAAATCCTGGTGCTCGACGAAGCCGACCGCATGCTCGACATGGGCTTTGCGCCGCAGATCAATGCTATTCTTGCTGCCGTCGAAAAAGAACGCCAGACAATGCTCTTCTCCGCAACCATGCCGTCTGAAATTGTCAGCATTGCCACGAAGCACATGAAACTGCCGCTGCGCATAGAAGTCGCTCCTGCGGGGACAACCGCGGAACGCGTGCAGCAGGAAGTGTTTATTATCGCGCGCAACGACAAGATGCGCCTGCTTGAACACCTGCTGAGTGAATACAAAGGATCGGTGCTCGTGTTCTCCCGCACGAAATTCGGTGCGAAGAAAATTGCGAAGTCCGTCAACATCATCGGTCACACGGCTGCAGAAATTCACAGCAACAGGAGTCTTGCGCAACGCAGAGAGGCACTTGATGGCTTCAAGAGCGGGAAATACCGCATTCTGATTGCCACTGATATTGCCGCACGCGGTATTGATGTGAAGGGAATCGAGCTGGTGATCAACTACGACATGCCTGACGATTCCGAAGACTACGTGCACCGCATCGGACGCACCGGACGCGCAGGACGCGAAGGACGCGCTATCAGCTTTGTGCAGCCGGATCAGGTGGGAAGTCTCAAATCAGTCGAGCGTCTTATCCGTGCACCTATTCCGAAAAAACCTCTGCCTGCAGATCTTCCTGCCCCACGTGCTCCTGTGAAAGTGGAACGCGATGACGGTCATCCCACACATAGCGGCCGTTCGTCTCATCGTTCAAAACCTGCATCATCACATTCAAACAAAGAGCGCAGGCATAGCCCGCGCTCATCATTTAAGGGACGCCGGTAAGATTATTTTCCGGTTCCAACGCCTTTCTGGTCTTTGGCGCCAAGATCCGTCACACTCCCGAAGAAAGGAACATCTTTCTTGCCGGAGTTTTCCCAGCGCTGTTTTTCCGCTTCTTTTTCAGCGATCTTCTGTTCATCGCTTTTCTGGTCTGCCATAGAAAGTGGGGGAAAGAAGTACCGATACTGAGACACCGTTATTCGTCTTCTCTTACTATTCATTAATAGGAAGATGCACTGTTGCCGGGCAAATCGACATCGACATTGATGCCGTTGTTGTCTGCGGGAGTCGTTCCCATAGGCAACTGCTTATACAAAAGGAAACCAAGAGCCACAATCACGAGAATGGCGACGAGCGCCACAATCATCGTGGAGGAAGAATTGGAATCAGCCATACAAAAAGAGGAAGGAAATACGAATACAGATAAGACGCGGACAGCCGCACTTTGTGACAAGAAAGCGCTTGACGCAGAAAAAGCAGATGTCTTGCGTAAAACCATTAGAAAGGGTCTTCTGCTCTTTTTAAGACAGGGAAGGAGAGTAGAATGCCAGATAACTTTCCCCCTTCTTTCATGGATATACAGATGTTCCTTCCTCTTCTCGTTGCAGCGCTTTTGAATTTGGTACTGGGCGCCGTGTGGTTTTCCGAGAAAGTATTCGGGGGAATCTGGATGAAAGAAATCGGGTACAAGAAAAATAAAGCCACAAAGGACGTCATGATAAGCGCGATGGTTACATCGTTCCTCTGCGCTCTTGTCACCGGCTATGTGCTGCTGCAAATGCCCAGAGCATTCTCCGGAAGTGTGACCGATATGCTCGCAAGTATTTTGGTTGTGTGGGTCGGATTCGTTGCTGCCATCCGCCTCTCGCACTTTGCATTTGAATTGAAGTCCTTTCGGTTATTTTGGATCGTCTCACTCTTCGACCTCGTCAATCTGCTGGTGATGGGTCTTCTTTTCTACTACTGGTAATGCTTCCAGACATCGGTACACAGGCCCCTGATTTTTTGTTGCCCGACCAAAACGGGGTCGTACATCAGTTGAGTAGCAAAAGAGGCAGATGGGTGGTCCTCTATTTTTATCCGAAAGATGACACGCCCGGCTGCACGACTGAAGCGTGCAACTTCCGCGATTCCATTCATGAGTTGCAGAAACACAACATGGATGTGATCGGCATCAGCGTGAATGATGTGAAGAGCCATAAGAAATTTGCAGAGAAATATGAACTGCCATTCACCCTTCTTGCAGATACGGAAAAAACCGTCGTGACAGCATACGGCGTGTGGGGACTGAAAACGATGTATGGGAAAGAGTATGAAGGCATTTTCCGGACAACCTTTCTGATTGATCCTGAAGGTACCATTGTCAAAATCTACGAAAAGGTACAACCCGACGGCCACGCAACGCAGATTCTTGCGGATGCAGCGGATTTTCTATAGCATGCCTTCCTATTTTTCGCTTTCCCATGCAACTGACCAGAACCCAGCAATGGACCCTGTACGGCTGTATCGCCGCCTTTCTGGTGTTGATGGTCATTGCCCTTGCAGTGAGCGACGCCCTGACTCCCGCCTTTGCCATCCGCAGCACGGCATTTGCGGATAACGGCCTCATTCCGGAAAAGTACACCTGCACCGGAGAGGGGGTTTTCCCGCCCATCCGCTTTGAAAATCTGCCGGAGAATACCCGGAGCATCGTGCTCTATGTGTATGACCAGGATGCCCCCCGCGGAGGATTCGATCATCTGGTTCTGTATAATATCCCCTCCGAAACGCCCGTGCTCCCCGAAGGCCAGGCGCCAAACGGCACAATGCAGGGGCTCAATTCCTCCGGCAAGCAGGAGTTTGAACCGTTCTGTCCGGCCACAGGAACGCACCGCTACCTCTTTACAGCCTACGCAGTGAGCTCAACCTATACCCTGAAAAATATTCCGACCATCGACCAGCTGAAGAAAGTGATGAAAGGACAGGTGCTCGCAAGGGCCACGCTCACCGGAAAATATAAAAAGCCGTGATGAGCCTGTTGATCAGTAGATACGTAGATGCTTTGTCTGTAGTTATCTATTAGTCTACATTTCTTCAAAAAAACCATGATATCTCCAAAGAGTTTTGGTAGCATTGGTGCACTTTTTTCCTCCAACCCTTCCACATGAAATTTTCCTGGAAATACGCTATTCCCGCGGTCATTGTGTTGATCGGTCTGTGGATCTTCAGTAGTTACAACGGACTTGTTGCTCAAAAGGAAACCGTCGACAACAACTGGCGTCAGGTGGAAACGCAGTACCAGCGCCGCTTCGATCTTGTGCCGAACCTGGTCAGTACCGTGAAGGGTGCCGCAAACTTCGAACAGAGCACGCTCACCGCAGTCACAGAAGCCCGCACACAATGGCTGAATGCAGGCGGCAACAGAGAAGCAGGTGTTCTGGCCGCACAGAATTTGGACAGCGCACTGTCGCGCTTGCTTGTATCTGTCGAAGCCTATCCGCAATTGCAGGCAACACAGGCGTATCGTGATCTCATGACGCAGCTGGAAGGAACCGAAAACCGCATTGCTACCGCGCGCAAGGATTACAACGACAGCGTCCGCGACTACAACATCCGCGTCCGCACGTTCCCCGGAAACATTGTCGCCTCGTTCTTCGGCTACCAGCCGGAGGCAGGTTTCCAGAGTACTCCTGGTTCCGAGAACGCTCCGTCCGTCCAGTTTGAGTAAATGACCGCCCGTTTGTCCGCTCTTGGCTTCGGTCTGCTGACGCTCTGCATCAGCACGTCCGCATTTGCATTCGAGTTGCCGCAGAATGACGGGTATGTGACCGATGCCGCAGGAATTCTGACGCAGCAGCAGCGCGACACGCTGGATAGCGACCTGAATGCTTACGACGACGCGACCAGCAATCAACTTGCCGTGCTGACGGTGCAGTCTTTAAGCGGTGCCGACATTGGCGAAGTGGCGCTCGATGCCATGCGCACCTGGGGAGTCGGTCAGCAGGATAAGAATAACGGCGCACTCATTCTGGTTGCGTATCAGGATCACAAAATCTGGATTGCAACCGGCTACGGTCTGGAAGGCGCACTGCCGGATCTGGTCGTGAAAGGCATTGTCGAAACAGACATGGTGCCAGCTTTCCGCGATGGCGAGTATTTTGAAGGAATCCAGGCAGCACTCGAATCCATGAAGAAACATATTGGCGGCGAATACACCGCAGACAGATACACCGAGTCCGATGCCCTCGGCTTCGTTCCGTGGCTCCTCTTTTTTGTCTTCATCTTCTTTAACTTCATTGCCGCCACCCTCTCACGGTCCAAGTCGTGGTGGGCGGGAGGCATTATGGGAGGAGTCTTCGGTATCATCCTGACCGTGCTCTTTACGTGGTGGCTCAGCATTCCGCTTCTGGTCGCACTCGGACTCTTCTTCGATTACATCGTTTCCAAAAACAGCCACCTCTTCAAAGGGGGACGTGGCGGCCGCGGAGGCTTTGGAGGAGGCGGTTTTGGCGGATTTGGCGGGGGTTCGGGCGGTGGAGGATTCGGCGGCTTCGGGGGAGGATCATCCGGAGGGGGAGGAGCCGGGGGAAAGTGGTGATTTTTCTGGTGTCTGCTGATGCATCGCCTATCATAGGACTATGATCCCTCTTTCATCACTGCTTCTTTCAGCAGCACTCTCAGGTTCGCTGACGGTAGCGCAGACACCTGCTTCTCCTGCATCTGTTCCGCTGGGCGCTACTCGCGTGCCGATGCTGACTCTCACGCTGCAGGCCTCATGCGCTGCTCCTGTAAAAGTACAAACCATCACTGTACATCACAAAGGCATCGGTGCCACGGATGATATCTCCCGCCTCTATTTGCTGGATGGCACAAAGAGACTCAGCCGCACGGCAGTGCTCCAGAAGCAGAGTGCATTCGCAGTCATTCGCCCGGCAGGACTCACTATTGATGCCTGCACAACAACGACAATCACCGTTGCAGCAGACCTCGCGGCATCGGCGACTGCAGGAGGGGAGCACAGCATTGTTCTTGTGAAGAGTGCTGATGTGCAGGCAGACGCGTCTGTTAGTCTTAAAACCGCAGCCACATCGGTCACTTCGACTGTTCCGCAATCCGCAGGAAGCATCACGTATGCGGAAGTACCGACATCATCACGCAATGTCCTCTTTGGAAAGCAGCGGACCCTGCTCAGATTTTCGCTCAAGGCCGCAACAAAAGACCAGTCTGTCTCCGCCATCACCTTCACGAACGACGGCTCTGCGCGCGGTACCGATCTTCAGCATCTTGCCATCTACACCGCAAACGGCCAGAGAGTGTCCGCAGTCACCGCATCGCTTGAGGACGATCTCCTCAGAGTGACGTTTGACCCCGCACTGCTGCTTCAGAAAAATGCATCAAAGCTACTGACCATCCGCGGGGATGTGACTGCCTCCCGCAAGCGTACGATTGATCTGACTCTGAAAGAGCCGGGTGATATTGAAGCAAGTTCTGTCACGCGCCGATAATTCTGGTACACTGACTCCCGGTCTTTCGCCCATCCATGAATCGATTCTTTCTTGCAACAAGTTCCCTCGTCTTTCTCGTCTCCTGCACCCGCGCAGGAACGTTGCCGCCGTCCCAGGTGCTGCATAAAGCAGCCGAAGCCGGACAGATGCTCGAGTCCGCCGCCTTTACGGTGACTGCGGATTTTTCCGGCACAACGGATATGCTGGAAGGAACATGGGAAGGAACGGCAACCATCAACGGAACGCTCTCCGATGGTGGAAAGCAGCTGCAATTCGCCCTTACAACCGATGCAGAGAAAACAGATGAACAGAACACGGACAGCACCGTGAATCTTTCTGCTGATGTGATAGTCGCCGCAGAAAACGAAGTTTATTTGAAACTGAACACCTTCACATTCAATCCGCCGAGCCAGCTGCTTCCGCCGGATCTGCTCACACAGATGCTTTCCCAGTGGTGGGTGATTCCATCAGGTACTACAGAGGAAGGCTCCGCAGAGGACATTACGCCGGATCCATCGCTTTTGCGGATGCAGGCAAGTGTCATCAAAGTGACGGATGATAACGGGCTTACAACCATCGACAACCGCACGGCGTATCAGTACGACGTGGAGATTGATCCGGCCAAAATGAAGGATTACTTCATGGAAATTACCCGCATGCAAGGCAAAGATGCCGAAAAAGAAGTGCAAGCTCTGGCTGATTTGCAGGCAACGGGCAAAATATGGATTGATGCGGAGACGTTCCAGACGCGCCGCATTCAGTGGAACATTCATTCAAAGAATCCGAAAAAGCCCCAGGACCTGACGCTCATCATGGCCATCACGCGCCATAACGAGCCCGTCACTATCACGCTTCCCGCACATGCTGCGCCGTTCCCGGGCAGCTCCCTCACCGGTATTCCCGCTTTTGAGAATATGTCCGGTTCCGTTCCTCCTTCCCTCCGCTGATCTATGGCAGAGAATCCCGTATCCGTTGACGGACTGACCACTTCCGCATCCGCCGCTCCCACACCACCCCCTGCACCCGCTCCATCTGCAGAACCTCTGTCGGATGCCGTCCGTTCCTGGGAAAAGAAATTGCTGATCGGCGCCTCTGCCGCCTATCTGCTCTACATCATCTGGGCGTTTGTTCTCCTGTCACTGCTCCCGTCGCAAAACCAATCGCTCGCGCCCATGGTGCTTGTCGGTATGCTGAGTATGGCAATAGGGGGTTTTGTGTTTTTGGCTGCGGGAGCCGGTTTACTCCTGCGTGTCGCAAAGTCGACAGCCACTTCCGCCATCCGCCAGAAAGGTCTGATCCGCCTCGTGATTTTCGTGATTCCCGGTCTGCTGCTGAGCGCCGGCACCGCCTTTATGATTTCCCGCGAGCCGTCGGTCGGCATTGCCATCACGCAACCTGCATCAAGCCAGGACTGGGTCGCTCCGGTCTCCATGAATTTCAGCGTCGAGCAGGCCGTGTCGCTCCTCTCGCAGCGCGGATTCCGTCCGGTCACGTACAAGTGGGACATCAACGGCGACCGCAAAGTGGATCAGGAAACCGTTGTGCCGACCCTCACCGCGACGTATGACCGTCAGGGTTCGTACGTGCTGAGCGTCACCATGGTCGCAGGCGACGGCACCATCCGCAACGCCAGCAGGCGCTTCACTATTTTAAATGCCGTCTTCGGTGTCTCCCCGGCTGTGCCCATTGTCGAGAAGCCCGTGGTCTTCAGTGTTGCCACCATCGTGAAAGACCCCACCGCCATCGCGGAAGTGCAGTGGGATTTTGACGGCGACGGAAAAGTCGACGAAACGGCAAAGACCCCGCAAGCAAGTTACACCTACTTCAAAACCGGTTCGTACACCGTCTCGGCCCTCATTTCCCTCACCAATAAAACGCAGGCCAGATACCAGCGCACCATCACTGTGCAGGAGCCGGAAGCTCTGCCGTTCCCCGTGGAGATTCAAAATGAGCCGTCGCACCTTATAGGCTCCGCTCCGTTTGCCAGCCTGTTTAGCATCAAGACCAGTGAACCGATTGCGGACGTGCAGTGGGATTTTGGAGACGGCGAAAAGGGCACAGGGCTCCGCGTTGCGCACACGTACGGACAAAACGGCAACTATCCGGTGGAAGCAAAAGTCCGCTCGCAAAGCGGCACGGTCGCAGTGCTACACACAGCCGTGCAGGTGGTGGATGAACTCGTGCTGCCGGATTTGAGTTTCGAAGGATCTCCACTCCCGCAGGGCGACACCATCCAGGGCGAACTGCCGCTGACGGTCAATCTCACGCCCAAAACGAAAACCGCCTTTGTGGAATTCAACTGGGAAGCACCGGAAGCCACCGAGGTCGGTTCCACCGACAACGTCCTGCAGGCCATCTACCGCCGCGACGGCACATTCAACCTCACGCTCGTCGCGCAGGATTTGAATAATCATGTCTTCCGCAAAACATACAAAGTCCTCGTGAAGCAACCGTCCGCACTCGTGTCTGTCACCATGAACCCGGAAACCGGTCTGGCTCCGCTCACGGTAAATTTTGATGCATCGGAAACAAGTATTCCAAACGATGACCCCACCGGTTTCATCTGGAACTTCGGTGATGGCACCCCGGACATCACACAGGGGGCTAACGTCTCGCACACCTACACCATTCCAAAGACGTACACGATTACCCTCACTGTTCGCACCGCCAGCGGTAAGTCGCATAAGACAACCGCCGCACTCGTTGTGCGCGCTCCAGTTTTGCTGGCATGTATGACCCGCAGCCGCGAGAACGTCCAGGCTGGAAGCTCCGTGCAATTCTATTCCCAGTGCACCACCGGCGCTCCGGAAAACTATCTCTGGGACTTTGGCGACAATTCCCAATCCGAAGACCAGAACCCCGTCCACCTGTACGAACAGCCAGGTACCTACACCGTCAAACTGACCGTGGATGACGGCGAAGGCTACCAGAACACCACCTCTACCACTCTTACCGTTCAACCATGAAGCAAAAGAACATTGTCCGTGCCGTAGCCATTCTTGGCCTCTGTGCCATTGTGTTAGGCGCTATTTTGCCCGCCTTTGCGTAACCTGGGTTTTAGGTGTTAGGTTTTGGGTTATAGGGGTTTAGCTGGCAAATTGAAGCCAAAATCTATAGGCTGCCTGCATGCGCCACGGCTTTTTGCTTATCGATAAACCAGTCGGCCCCACCAGTCACGATGTCGTGCAGACAGTTCGCAATACCCTCCATGAATCGAAAGCCGGCCACATTGGCACGCTCGACCCGGCAGCCAGTGGGTTGATGGTGGTTGCGGTCGGAGCAAAAGCCCTGAAGGTGATCGAGTTTTTTAATGGCCTGAGCAAAGAATACGAAGCAGACATTCGTTTCGGCGCTGTCAGTAGCACCTATGATCGCGAAGGATTGATAGAAGAAGTCGCCCTCAAACCAGGCGTCCAGATTCCGGACCTGATAGCCGTCCGCCGCGCAATAGAAGAACGCTTTGTAGGAAAAATTTCTCAGCAGCCTCCCGCATTTTCAGCAGTCCATATAAACGGCCAGCGCGCGTACGATTTGGCACGGCAGGGGAAAGACGTAGACATGCCCAAGCGCGATGTGGAGGTCACTGCGTGCGATATTGTCTCGTATGACTATCCGTCATTGAAGCTCCGCATAGCCTGCGGCTCTGGTACGTACATTCGCTCTCTCGCACACGACCTCGGACAGCTTTTGCGCTGCGGCGGGTACCTTGCAGGACTGCACCGCACGAAAGTAGGGGAATGGGATGTGAAAAACGCCACCAAGCCCGATGCTGCCGTCTGGACAAATGTAATTCCCTTAAAAGAACTCCTGGTGTCCTTCCCGTCCATTGAAGTAGACGCAGACCAGGCAGCCGCTATTACGCTTGGAAAGAAAATCCCGCTTGTGATAGCCGACGACACCATTGCGTGGCACAACGGCCTTCCTATCGCGATTATGGTTCCCTCGAGCGATAATCCGGAAACGGCGCATGCGAGGAAGGTGTTGTGATATTGACTTTTAAATATAAAAATGTTTAAATAAGTTATCCATTTTTGGATGTGTCTGAAACAGTTCTTTATCAGAAGGAGTCCATCTTGAAGCAGGTAAATGGCAGCTACCCACAAATGATTTTTGAGGGAAGGCTCACGACGTTTATCAATGAAAATCCACCTATTCAGATCGTTTCTCTGAATGGAAAACCAATCGATCAACGTCAGGATCTGGAGAAGCATTCGGAAGGTGTCTCGTGGGGCTATGGTGGAGCTGGACCGCATCAGCTTGCCCTAGCACTTACGGCACATGCTCTCGGCGACGTGATTGCGAAAAAGTGGTACCACGTTGTCCTGGAGAAAATCGTAAGCAAGCTAAACCAAGAAACAGGATGGGCTTTGACGGAATACAACATCTGGATGTGCGTGTACTTCCATTCACCAGATGCTAAAGCCGACGTCGAGCGCTTTAGCTAAAGGGCAAATGCGTTCGTACCATTGTTTCAGACAAATACCCAGTTCACCAGACCTGGGTATTTGTTAAATGAAGCCATTATCTTCCCCTTTGCACCCCGGGTCTCTTTTGATATCCTTTGTCGGCCCAATAAACGTATTGGCAAGAATTTGCAGTCGTTCACACCATGGATCGGTAGCTCAGTTGGTAGAGCAGTTGCCTCTTAAGCAATTGGTCCTGGGTTCAAGTCCCAGCCGGTCCACCACAGTTACGTAAAGATAATTAGACAGAAGGCTTTTGATAGCTATACTTAAGTCATGAAGCAGACAAAAGCAATCATTTCAGCAGTATATCTGATTACTTCTGTTTTTATTCCACAGACTTCTCTAGCATCATCTCTCACTTGTGATGATGTTGATGGAATGTCTATTTTTGGATATGACTATAATGAATATATTTATATTGGTTCTATATCAAATGAGTTTGGTAGCGAGTCCATTGCAAACGAATTTGGTTGGGGAAATGAATTTCGCTCAGATTCAATAAATAATGAATTTGGTACATTTGGGAATGAGTTCGGTTCTTATAGCGTATATAATGAATTTACAAGTACTCCACCCATTATTGTAAATTCGGATTTAGAATTTGTAGGTTATATAACAGCAAATGAAGCATTAGAACCTTCAATTCATCCTGATATGGCTAAGTGGTGTGCAAAGAAAACATTTACTACGGCAATTGATGATCATGAGGACTTGACGTTTAAAAAGAAGCCTTCTGGAGCAACTTCTATAAAATACTCATGCCCCGCAAATTCAACTCTTAGTGGAAATAGTTGTATCTGTAATAAAGGATATTTATGGAAAGAAAATAGTTGTATTAGTTACGATCAATCCTGTCATGAGTCTTTGGGTCCAAATTCCTATGGAGATAAGGATTTTTGCTATTGTTCAAAAGGATATAAAATGAACTCAACAAAAACTCAATGCATACAGGATTATGAAAATTTTTGCGGGCCAAACAGCTACTACTCACCTCTACTAGGCTGTAAATGTAATACTGGCTATGAAATGAAAAACGGCTCCTGCAAATATTCTCCAATTGTGAAAGTTGTAATTCCAACCAAATGCATTACTACAAATCCTTGCACTTGTATTAATGGATACAAACCAATTGGAAATTCTTCTTGTGTACAAGAAAGTGCAAAATCAAGTTCAAAAACAGCTATTTCTAAACCTAAAAAAGCATCGAGTGCTTCCAGCCTTCCATCAAATACTTCATGCCTAAAAAATGGAAAAACAAAAACCTGTCAGTGTCCAGGTGGGTATAAACCAAATAGAATTTCTAATCAGTGTATTCGAAATACCAAATAAAAGAATGTATTCATCTTTTTTAAAAGACGTAACTTAGATTTGAAACATTATAATTGCAATTAACGGGATAATCGCTATTAAAAACATTGAACTTAATTTTATACATTCCATCTTACTGCTAGCAATACAAGAATTTGTAAAAATTTGTTCTAGCATTTGCTGTCGACAACTTTCGTCATTCGTTTTTTTAAAAGCTTTTTGAAAATCAGATAATTTAATCCTAGATACACTTCCATAATAAAATAATGAATTTTTTACAAGATTATTTGTTGTTCTCGGAAAAATAGCTAGTGCAAGAAAAATAAATCCAAAAATTAACAAAATAGACAGTGATAATAATAATATATAATTAAAGACCAATTTATCAATTTCAAAAATTTTTAGACTATTTACCCATTGATTTTTATGATTAATGCAAAAGCTAAATAAAGCTGAAAAATACAAAGATAAAAATGCAACTTTTTGATCTGCAAATTTAATCAAATCAGAAATCCGAATCAATTCTGCTTGTAAAAATTCTAATTCATCTTTTTTCATATAGGTAAGAAGTTAGGTTGCTTTAAAATACCATGTTGTGGTTCTTGCTTCATTATACTCTTGAGTTGATTTTAAAAATTTACTTTCTTTTTCCCACATGCTTTTTCCATCATTATTTTTAACAACGCTCAAATAATTTTGCTTTTCAATTGTGTCCCTTACATTTTTACTTATCCATATGTGATATGGATTTGAGCCAAATTCAGACAATTCAACTGCCACATAAACAGAAACGCCAATCCAAATAAGATCTTGCTTTGTCTGATCATCTCCTGCCTTTCCACTTTTTGCCACCATTACACCTCCTTGTGCAATTCCAACCCCAAAATCAATGGGTTTTTTATCATGTCCCTTGAGAAGTTCATTTATTTCTCTAACGAATCCAGATATTTCCATTGCTGCTTTAACTGCTCTCGAGGCAGCATTTTCATCAATAAAGAAAGAAAGCATCCCATCCCCATTAAAGCTTCTAAGATGTCCCTCCCTTTTTTCCAAGCAATGTGTTACTGCACGCAAAAACGCTTTGTGAATTTTTATACTCCAGAAATCTGTGCTATCAAAAAGTATATTTCTTGATTTTCTCATATCTATATAAAGAATAACTGCATGCTCCATTTTTTTGACTGAATTGCCAAAAGTAAGGTCTGCTTTTTTTGGGACAATACTAGTTTCAGATTTTGTATATGCTTCAGCCAGATAACTTTTTATTGTAATAAGAACTTCGCTATTAGTTGCCATAGACAATTATATTGAATTAAATTGCTAATTTATATTATAAATTGATAACTACTAGGAGCAAACAATAATTCGACGATAAGATTGATGAACTGAAAGTTGGTTTTAAAATATGTGTGGAATTACTCTTAGGTTTTTGGCTGGTATTTAACTAAATATTCATTCGTTATTAATTCAAATAATTTAGATTCAAATTCTGGCTTATCTATAATCCTAACAACAGGTTTATCGCTACCTACTCCATGTACTATATACAAGTAGTAATTTGGTAAAATTTTGGATTTCTCTAGTTCATGTGGAGACAAAAAGAAAGCATTGATGTTATCAGAGATAGACCCTTTTACTTCAATTTGCCGTTCTGTGCCATCTATTTCAAAAGATAGAATATCAAAACCTAGAGACATATCCTGACCAACTCGTTTAACTTTCAGTGCCAAATCATTTCTATTCTCCTTTTGCAAACGTACCATTTCAATCTTGACAATAAAATCCTCAGCACTATCTCCAATTTTCTTATTTCTCCTTTGGCTTTGGAGTTTTTTTTCTAAATCAAAAATTCGAGGCCTATTAGTTGGATGTGTACTTTTTTTAGAAGGTGTAATTTCTTGAAGAATAAGTTCTTGAATATCAACTTTTGAAGCAAAAGGCGTCTCAATAACTTCTGAAACATCTTCTAGTTGAGGATTGAAATCTAAAATATGTAGACCAGCCTTTCCTCTTAATTCACGATAAACACCTATAAGATTGCGAAGATCATCGATAAGATGAACATCATCAGGAAATTGATCAGCTGGATAGAATTTCCCACAGATATGTCCTAGCTCGTAGCCAATACCTAAGTTTCTTTTTGCATGAAGATCAATTGCTGTTTTAGGAAAATCAAATGAGGACTCTAAGGCACTCTGTAATTGTAGTGTTTTTTCCTTTATAGCTTTTCTTGCGGCAGGTTGATTATTTCCATATTTCTTTTCATATTGAGTCCATCCTTGATTTAAAGATAAATGAACACCACTCATATCAGCGTCAAATAAATAGACAATATAAAATTCGCGTTCAGGAGACTCTGTTATGTCTTTATCCAAAATAGCAATCCATGGAATTTCGGCCCAATTTCCAGCTCCTGGTGAGCCTTTAATCTTATATTGATCTGTTATTGAAGATTTCTCTTTTATCAAATCTGGCAAGTCGTGTCTTATAAAAGCAGCTAGCTCATTCGCTTTAAATGGCTTTTTCTTCTCAACCAAGTATTCATCAAAAACCCGATTAAATAATTCACGAAAAACCATAAGTTAAAGATAGCTTACTTTGGAGATGTTCAAAACTACTCCTGAACCCCTCCCTGAATCTCCCCCATAATCTCCTTCACCCGCTCTTCCGCACTCTCTTTCTCCCCGGCAGTCAGCTGCTCTGTAACCGGAGCAATCACCTGCGATGCTTTGTCGTCGCCCAAAATGGCGGCTACAGAGAACCATGCGTAGGCTTCCTGGTTGCTGATGGTGACTCCTTCTCCTTTGGCGTACATGACTCCTACGTTGAACGCAGCATCGGCAAAACCTTTTTCTGCGGCGCTCTTGAAGTAGGTCATTGCTTTTTTCGGGTCTGCGGTCACGCCTTCTCCGCGGTAGTAGATGACGCCCAGGTTATAGGCAGCTCGCTCGTTGCCCTGTTTGGCGGCTTTCTCGAACCACGTGCGGGCTTTCGTGAGGTCTTTCGGGAGATCGATACCATCGTAGTACGTCACGCCCAGGTTAAACTGCGACTTCAGGTCGTTTTGGTTGGCGGCTTTCTCTAGTAACGCGATGCCTTTCTGCACATCTTTCTGGAGTTGTGTGCCTTCCAGGTACGCAGAGCCCAAATTGAACTGCGCTTCTACGTTTCCGGCATCGGCAAGGGCCTGCATCATTTGCTCGGTCACTACTTCTCCGGTGCCCGCCTGGACATCCGGAAGCTGTGAACCGGTGCCCGTAACAGAGGCAGTGCCCGAAGAGCAGGCTGCAAGAAAGAGACTAAGACAAAGTGCTGAGGTTTGGAGAGTGGTGCGCATGCACCGAGTCTAGCCGCATTTAGTAACCCGTTGCAACAACCAGCGATCCGCTTTCGGACACAAGTGCCTGCAGCAGTGTGGTGCCCGGCGTGCCGGCATATTTGCTGAAGACGAAGCGGGGGATTCCTTTGTGGTAGGTGGCAACAAGCGGCTTCACTTCTTTCATGCCGTTTGCGTAGGTGACAGTACGGACCCATCCCACCTGATCTTTGCCGATAGGCTTGAGGTCGTCTGCGCGGGGCTTCGTGTTGTAGAAGTACGGGCCATCCAGACTGACAGTGCGGTTATCGGGGATTCCGTAGATCTGCACAGTTACATCGTCGATGTCGTGAATGAATGCCTGAATGAGGATGTATTCACCGGTGTCATTGCGGAAGCGCATGTCGTGGACTCCCGGGAAGATGGTGGCATCAAGGCCAGCGCCGTAGGGTTCGTAGTGGTCCACCCACATACTGTGGTTGCGCTTTTCGACAATCGGGAAGCCTGCAAGCAACGCTGCACGGAAGACCGTGGTGGCAGCCTGGCAGATACCAGCACCGGGAGTAAGAGCGGCACCGCCTCCAAAGAGACCCATGCCTTCTCTCCAGCCCTTCTGCAAGGTGACAGGGCCACCGAGAGTGTCGACGAACGAAAAGACTTCTCCGGGCTTTACGAGGATATTATTCACACGTTCATTGATGGCTTTGTTCACGTTCCAGACACGCTCTTCGGGAGAGTTGGAGAAATCCGAGCGGCCGGATGCGAGCAGGCTGAGTTCAACATCTTTTCCATCAATAGCCAGGCGGACGGTTGCCCTGGTAAACGGGGCATCAACATGCACGGTGTCGTCTCCGTTCTGGAATGCGTGTGCAAGGAGACGCGAGAGTGCTTCTGCTTTGTAGTCGTAACCGTCGCGGGCGACAGCGGTTTTGTCTGCGCGCAGGACCTTTCCATCCTGCCAGGTACCGGAAACGGTTGCCGATGTGAGAACATGCTCACCGGCAAAGGTGCCTTTGGCAATGTAGGAAGAGAGGATGCCTTTATCAATTTCATAATTTGCTGAGGACCACTGCACATTGAGCGTGACGAGTTCCGGATAGTCGGCAAGGGAGACGGTCCAGGATTCCTCCGGAGCGTCAGGGTTATTGGAATCGCTGATGATGACCTTCACGCTGCGCTGCAGCAAGGTATGACGGTTCTCGAGTGCGTGGATGAGCGTCCCGAGAGAGGGAACCATCCCGCCGCTTGCAGCGAGTGTGCTCTGCAGATCTTTTGCATCCTGCAGAAGTGCGCTCGATCCTGTGAGTGACTCACAGTCGGTCATGCACTCGGCAACAGAGCCGGTCCGTGCGTCGGGAGCTGCGCTGTGCATCTTTTCCCCAAGAGAGTTGTAGAGATAAAAATTTGACAGAACCAGCAATAAGGCGATTGATGTCAATGACCCTACAGAAGCTCCGTTGATGAGTTTTGTGTATTTGTGTAGCATTTGATTTATATTATAATACAAATTTAGCAAATTTGCAACTATTTCCCAATATGTCAAAAAAGTGATGCGAAACACAGGGGTGGAAGGGATATCTCTGCTGACGGTTGAAGAGGGGATTTGTGTCTTTTTGCTACAAAAAAGAGGGCCTCGCGGTCCTCTTTTTTACAGTCTTATAAGGAAGTCTTAGATGAACTTGCGCTGCATCTTCATACCGGCGAAGGCAAGAGGAGCGGTTGCAAACATGAAGAGGAGGTCGAATGCGCCACCGGTTGCCGGCAGGTTGCCGATAACAGATGTGGTGGTGGAAACGTTCACCTTTTCATTCAGAGCTGCGTAGCTCAGGTCCGTTCCGCTGATTGTGGCGACGCTATTGATCGGCGTACCGTTTTTCAGATTTTTGGAGACGCGAACTGCGTAGGTTGTCCTCCAGCTCTTACCCGAGGTAAGGACCGGAACCTTCCACTGGATCACACCCGGGGAAACGATCGTTCCTGCACCTGCATCAATGATCGTGACCTGTGTCGGGTCGAAGCGCTCGGTAATAACGGCGTCGCGGAGCGTGTTCAGAAGAACGTTCTGGACAAGCAGCGTGTAGTGGATTGTTCCACCAGGAATAACGTTATCGGCGTCTGCAGTCTTGCGGAAGAGCACGCTCTTCTGGGTTGCAGAGGAAGAAGAACTCGGGCGGCCTGTCGTCAGGCTGGACGGGTTATTCAGCTGGGTGGAGGTCATGAAGACCGGATCACCGTGCAACGAACGGGTCGTGGTGGTGTCGGTTGCTGTCTGCTGACCTGCATGAACGATCACACGTGCGGCGGTGTACGGTGCAACGCGCTTCTTCATAGCGGCCTGGAACGTGAAGGTCTTTGTTTCACCAGGTCTGAATTCCACGTTCTTCCAGGTGATAGTCGGGTAGACCAGGCTTGCAGCCGGGTTAAAGCTATCAACAGTGTTCAAAGCAGAGACGTCAGCTGTCACATCGGTGCGGCTATCGGAAGCAGCGGTGTTGCGGACAGTAATGACGTACTGGAGAGCCTGTCCCGGGTACACGAGGTCGCGGTTATCGGTCACAGAGATGCGGTAACCGGTCGTAGCGGAGCCCGAGCGGACGGTGGTCGTATCGGATGCCACAGCGCGGTCAGCCTGTACAGAAGCCGTCAAAACAGTGTTCAAAGGAGCATTCGGGCCAACGTTGACCTGAACGGTAAAGATCTTCTCTTCACCCTGTGTCAGAGACAGTTTGTCCCACACAACGCGGGAACCGACCACACGCCCGCCGCCATCCGGATAGACCGTATTGGCATAGGACGGAAGGGTCATAAAGACATCGGTATAGCGCAGCGGACCGCTGTTTTGCGTCACTTTAATGACGTACAGGAGGTTTCCGCCGGCAGCGACCTGGTCTTTGCCGTCAGTAATAGACACCGTTGTGTCAGAACCACGGATAGGATCGTTATGAGCCGCAATAGCACCCGTGGAGGCTGCTACCATCGCAAGCATGCCTGCAACAGCGGTAGAACGGCGGAACGAGGAGAACAGTGTTTCCACAGATGAAATGGGGTATGAATAAGAAAGGAGGGGTATTAAACCATGGTTTTTATATCATGTAAAGTATATTTTGGGATTTTGTCAAAAGCTCATCAAAATGAACTATAAAGCTATTTTGCCTAATTCATAGTGACATCAATATGTCGATACAGCCAAAAGCTGCCTAGCAGAATTACCAAAATAGACCCCAGAATCGCACCCCAGAACTTCATCATAAAACTGTCACCCCTTTCGTAGGCCGCAACAAAGAAAGCGCCCAGTATGAAAAAGACGACCAGAAGCACAAACGGCGCAAGAATTGCTGCAATGAGCATATACGTACTATAACAGCTCCTTATAAATAGAACTATTACTGGTGGCCAGGGCCAGGATCGAACTGGCGACACCTCGCTCTTCAGGCGAGTGCTCTACCACTGAGCTACCTGGCCAAAGGTATCTGCTTTCTGTGTGGTTAGCCGGAGGACTATAGCAAAGCACGACCCAGGGGAGAAGAGTCGATTTATATTCGTCTTTCCACGAAGAAGCGACTTACTTTTTGGCGAATTCGTAAAATTGCGCAAGAAAATCTCTCATAGATGCCTGCTTATCTGTATCCGTTTCTGAAAGGTCGTACATCTCCAATGCATCAGTTATCAATGGGTTTTTACAGGGCATTTCCTCATAGACTGAACGATATCTATCAAAGAGTGCCTGCTGAACTGGATCTTGCACCCAAGAAAAGGTGAAAAGTCGAAGTTCATTAATCTCTTGTACAGTGAGGTTACAAAGCACTCGAACTACAGAACGCTTTACACTCAATTGTAACAATCTTCGATCAATATCTGTAATGGCCTGAAGATCTGCTTGTTCAATAAAAGAATTTTTCTTGGCATCCGGAAAGAGAACATGAGTAGCTTCCGGATGAGTGAGGTATGGATGCAAGTCGAATGACATTATTGTCCCTCTTTGCCGAACGTCCTGATGTTTTAGTATTGCCGTACTATAAGAATCCTTTGCTTCTGTTAAATCAGCTTCTTTTTGCCTATCAGGATCCTGAATGTCGCATTCTTGGATAAATCTTCCAGGTACAAGTACTGCCTGGTATAAATTGGCAAATGCTGTTCTGATTGCAGGATCAGGTGTGTTACGGCTTAAAAGAGATTCATGCGTTACAAACTCCAGTCTCCCGAGATCCCGTAATACTTTGTCTTTCAATTCAGACATAGCCACAGAATGTAGTCTTTTCTTTTTAAAAAGAAAGATCATTTTCGTAAGACCCATTTACCCCACCCGTCATCACTACTGCAATCGTGCACGATTGTTCCTTACTTCCTTACTTCTTTTCCCCCATCGTTTATGAAGCACACGAAAAATGCAGGACAGCAGCAACAGAATACGAGCGACGACCGCCAGAGCAACAGCCAGCAGGGCTCTATGGGTACAGATCGCTCCGATCGTTCCGACGACACAGACACGTCACGAAGCGGGAATCGGTGAAAGAGGGGGTCTTTGGGCGGGTCTTTGGCCCGCCCTTTTTGATCCTTACAGATGTTCGTCAACGCGCACATCGCCAATATAAACCTGCACGCCTTCGTTCTTTGTAAACTGTTTCAATGCCCGTTTGAGGCCGATGCGGTCCACCACATCGCGGAAACGCTCGACGGCGCCGGATGAATCGAAGTTCGTCATTTTTGTGAACTGCTCAATGCGGGTTCCTCTTATAACAACCGTTTCCTCATCAGGCTGTTCAATGCGGTATGCTCCCATTTTGATGGATTCCTGCTGAGGTTTCAAAACAGGAAGGGCGGCTGCTTTCTCCTCTTCCAGTTCCTCATGCAGCTGCGCACGCTTCTCGCGTTCTTCCAGGACAAGCGGCAGAAGCTTGGTGACAAGTTCATCCGTACGGCCTTTTGTTGCCGCAGAAATACTCATGAAGATATCGATGCCGTTTTTCTTCAGTTCTTTTTCCAAAGCTGCTGTGTCGTTACCCAGCAGATCGGCTTTGTTTAAAAGAACCAGTTCGCGCTTCGCATCAAGAGTGGAAGAGTACGCGCGCAGTTCTTTGCGGATCATGTGGTAATCATCAACGAGCTGCTGGACGTTCACCGTTCCTCCTTCCTGCAACGCACGTTCAATATCGAGCAGATGCAGCAAAATGCCGCAGCGTTCCACGTGACGGAGGAATGTGTGACCAAGTCCCTTGCCTTCGCTCGCGCCTTCAATCAGTCCGGGGATATCGCACACCACATACGACCGTCCGCCCTGTGCACTTGATGATGTTCCGACAGTCACCACGCCCAGGTTCGGCACAAGAGTCGTAAAGTGATACGCCGCAATTTTCGGACGCGCAGCGCTGATCACCGAGATCAATGTTGATTTTCCGACACTGGGGTATCCAATGATTCCGACATCCGCGACAAGCTTGAGTTCCAGCACCATGAACTTGTGTTCTCCCGGTTCGCCCAGTTCCGCAAAATCCGGACGCTGGCGTGTGGAACTAAGGAAGTGACCGTTGCCGAATCCGCCGCGTCCGCCGAATGCAGCCACCAGCTGGTCACCCGGAGCACGCAAATCGCCAAGAACGGTGCGCTTGGTGGGATCATTCTCATCTATTTCCGTGATGGTTGTTCCCGGAGGGACAGACAAAATGAGATCTTCCGCAGCTTTTCCCGCTTTGTGCGCCCCGCGACCGAAGCCGCCTTTTTCTGCTTCGAATCGTTTGCGGGAGGCAAAGTCACTCAAGGTATCGGTATTCGGATCAGCCACGAACATCACATTTCCCCCGCGTCCGCCGTTGCCGCCGTCCGGGCCGCCTTTGGGCACGTACTTTTCGCGGCGCCAGCTGACGCAGCCGGCTCCACCGTCACCGCCACTCACTTCGATTCTGGCTTCATCGAGAAACATAGAAGCACTATAGCCTAAAAAGATGGGAAGGTTGTAGAAAACACAAGATCATTCCTGAGAAAGTGTCATACTGAGCTCGTCGAAGTATGCCTTATTTCTTCACTCTTCGACGGGCTCAGAGTGACAATCAGCTCGTATTTAACTTTAATTAATATTGACCCTCTCAAATTATCACTCTAAACTAGCGAGTGATAGATAATTCTACATTCTAAATTTTACATTTTACATTCCCACTATGAGCAAGATCATCGGAATTGACCTTGGTACCACCAACTCCTGCGTCGCTGTCATTGAAGGCGGCGAACCGGTCGTCATCCCGAACGCCGAAGGCAACCGCACGACTCCGTCCGTTGTTGCATTCAAAGACAACGAAGTGCTGGTCGGTGTGTCTGCCAAGCGACAGGCTGTCACCAACCCCAAAAACACGATTTTCTCCGCAAAGCGTTTCATTGGTCACCGCCACGACGAAGTGAAGAGCGAAGCCGGTAACATGCCGTTTGAAGTGAAGGCCGGCAAAGAAGGCCGCGCGTCGATTGTCGTAAACGGCAAAGAAATGCTGCCGCAGGAAGTCAGCGCAAAAGTGCTGCAGAAACTGAAGACGGATGCCGAAGCGTTTCTGGGAACAAAAGTAGAGAAGGCGGTGATTACCGTTCCTGCCTATTTTGATGACTCGCAGCGCCAGGCCACAAAAGAAGCCGGACAGATTGCGGGGCTCGAAGTCGTGCGCATCATCAATGAACCAACAGCTGCAGCTCTTGCCTACGGACTCGACAAAGGAAAGGAAGAAAAAATTGTGGTGTACGACCTCGGAGGTGGAACGTTCGACGTGTCCGTGCTCGAAATGGGTGACGGCGTGTTCGAAGTGCTTGCCACCAACGGCGACACGCACCTCGGAGGAGACGACTTCGACCAGGTGATTATTGAATGGATCCTTGCCGAGTTTAAAAAGGAAAGCGGCGTGGATTTGAGCTCCGATAAAATTGCGATTCAGCGTCTGAAGGAATCCGCAGAAAAAGCAAAGATCGAACTCTCGTCCTCCATGGAAACGGAAATCAACCTGCCGTTTATTACTGCTGATGCGAGCGGTCCGAAGCATTTGTTGATGAAACTTTCCCGCGCGAAGCTGGAATCACTTGTTGCAGATTTGATTGAGAAAACAACCGAACCATGTCTGAAGGCAATGAAAGATGCAAAAATTTCCAAGAGCGATATTCAGGAAGTGGTGCTGGTGGGAGGTATGACACGCATGCCGAAAGTGATTGAGAAGGTGAAGGAAATTTTCGGCAAAGAGCCGCACAAGGGTGTGAACCCGGACGAAGTTGTGGCAATCGGTGCTGCGGTGCAGGCAGGTGTGCTTGGCGGAGATATCAATAAAGACATTGTGCTCGTGGATGTGACGCCTCTTAGCTTCAGCATTGAAACCATGGGAGGTATCGCGACCAAACTGATCGAACGCAATACAAAGATTCCGACCAGCAAGAGTCAAATCTTCTCCACCGCTGCAGACAATCAGCCATCCGTCGAAATTCACATCACACAGGGTGAACGTGAGCTTTCGAAAGACAACAAGTCCCTCGGACGCTTTATCCTGGATGGTATTCCGCCCGCACCGCGCGGCATGCCGCAGATTGAAGTATCACTCGATCTCGACTCTAACGGTATCCTGAACGTGAAAGCGAAGGACAAGGGAACCGGCAAAGAGCAGCACATCACCATTCAGGGCTCGACGGGCCTCAGCAAAGAGGAAGTGGAGAAGATGAAGAAAGATGCGGAACTGCATGCAGAAGAAGACAAGAAGAAGCGCGAAGAGATTGATACCCGCAACACCGCAGACGCGATGATCTTCAATCTGGAAAAGCAACTACGCGAGCACGATGTGAAAATTAAAGACGACACGAAGAAAACGGTGAACGAAAAGATGAATGCACTCAGAGATCTCCTGAAGAAGGATGATGCATCGACCGAAGAGATTAAAAAGTCGACGGAAGATCTCGCACTCTCTGCACAGGA
Organism: uncultured Candidatus Peribacteria bacterium; assembly: GCA_964533375.1. Taxonomy (GTDB): domain Bacteria; phylum Patescibacteriota; class Gracilibacteria; order Peribacterales; family Peribacteraceae; genus CALREJ01. Next base: position 571,829 of record CAZHLW010000001.1, on the reverse strand, counting down.
AATCGGCAAGATCATCTACGAAGAGGCGCAGAAAGAGGAAGCAGCAAAGCAGCAGGCAGGCGGTGATGACAAGAAAGAGAATGTGGTGGATGCGGAAGTGGTCGATGAAAAGAAAGAGGAGTAAGATGCTCCGCTATGGCGGACCACACAGAAGCACAGGAAGCCACGACGGACATCTCCGTGCTACGCGAGATGGTCCGTTTGGCGGAAAATAGACGAACGGAGGCTTTGGAAATGATCGAGAAGATTAATAAGTACAATTTGGCAATTATTGCATTTGCAGGCACTTTTCTTTCTCTGTTGGTAACAGGTGACTTCGCTTATCTGATTATCCGCCTTTCAGGAGGTTGTCTTATTGTTTCGATTGTTTTTGCTCTCATTGCCATTAGACCACAAAAAGTGAAAGGTGGCGCATTAGACATTGTTGATGACATTAAAATGTTAAAAAACAATCAATTTATCCGACTAGATTCTTACCTGCTTGATATTGCTGATCTCACAAATAAAAGCGCTGCCTCGCTTCATCTCGTCGCACGTTCCAAGAAAGCAATGACCATATCCGCAGCTCTTTTTCTTGCTTGCTCGTTGTTCTTCACATACACTTTATATGCATATGCCTAAGCCAGCAGACATCACCGTCGGCCTCTAAGATGCCCAAACCATCCGAAATCACTATCGGGTTATGATATGCCAGGACCTGGTGATTCCACTATCGGCATTTAAGCAAAGGAAGACCATGCCAAGACCACAAGATACACTGGTCGGCCTTTAGGCGTCTCACAGCTTCGCTCCAACGAATTTCGCCAGTTCCACAATGCGGTTAGAGTAACCCCATTCATTGTCGTACCAGCCAAAGACTTTCGCGAGGTTTTTGCCCATCACTTGGGTAAGGCCGGAATCGATAATACAGCTGCTTGGATCACCTACGATGTCGTGAGAGACGATCGGACGCTTCTCGACGCGGAGAATACCCTTGAGGGTTCCTGAAGCAGCGGCTGCATCGAAGGCAGCGTTGATCGCTTCCACGGTTACTTCTTTCTCGGTCACAAACGCGACATCATTCAAACTTCCGGTGGGAGTCGGGACACGAACAGCAATGCCGTTCATCTTGCCCTGCAATGCCGGGACAACAAGCCCGATGGCTTTTGCAGCTCCGGTGCTGGTCGGGACGATGTTCACGGCTGCAGCACGTGCGCGGCGCAGATCCTTGTGAGGGAGATCGAGCAGGTTCTGGTCGTTAGTGTAACTATGAATAGTCGTCATGAAGCCGTTCACAATGCCGAATGTATCGTTCAGCACTTTCACCATCGGCGCCAGACAGTTGGTGGTGCAGGACGCATTGCTGATGACATGCATGGTTGCAGGATCGTACACACCTTCATTCACACCCATACAAATCGTTGCATCGGCGGTGTCCTTGCATGGAGCGGAAATAATCACTTTCTTGGCGCCAGCTGTGAGGTGCAGCGCAGCTTCCTCGCGAGCAGTGAAGCGGCCGGTACATTCCAGAACCACATCAACATTCAAATCTTTGTGAGGCAATGTTGCAGGATCTTTGATAGCGGTGATCTTGATAGCTTTGCCGTCAATCACAATGCTGTCTTCGGTGGAAGACACTGTTCCCTTGAAAATGCCGTAGCTGGAATCGAACTCAAAAAGATGTGCGAGGGTTTTTGTATCGGTCAGGTCGTTAATGAGCACGACGTTGATGTCCGGGTGCTTGTCCAAAATAATACGCAGCGCCTGGCGGCCGATACGTCCGAATCCATTGATAGCAAGGTTCATGAGAAAGAGGGGAATGCTGAAATTATCGACATCCTAGCAAAAATAGTGCATAGAAAAATTACAATCCACGATAATACTCCGCTATACGCAAGGTATCCTTTTCCATCAACGGCGATTCGCATACCAACACGCCGCCAACCTTCATCTTCTTGAGGAACTTGATGTACCCCCGCCAGTCAAACGGACAGTCTTCCAGTGGCAGGTGATTACGTTCGCCTTTGGGTCCGAAATTCATACCGGAGAGATGGAGATGCATGTATGATAGCGATTTCTTGCCAAGGAAATCGGTATAGAGATGGAACAGCGTTTTCCATTCTTTTTCTGTTGAGTATCCGCCCCCCGATCGCGCGTAGAGATGCGAAATATCGACACACGGATACAAGTCGAATTCTTTGCTGATGGTCAGGACTTCTTCCGGTGTACCAAACTGCGACTGTTTGCCCATGGTTTCAAAAGCCAGGTTCACATTCGGAAAAAGTTTTTGCTTGTGCTTCAAAATATCGTCCGTTGCTTTGCGGACACTATCGAGTGCCTTCTCCGGCGTGAGCGTTCCATAAAATGCGGGATGCACGCAGACAGACACTGCTCCGGCAATCTGCGCCATACTGAGCGCCAGGATGATGCGCTGCTTGCTGGCTTTCAGTTTCTCCTTATCTGTCGCGCACAGATTTACAAAATAGGTTCCGTGCACCGTGAGCGCGAACTTGTGCTTCTTTGCAATCTCCGCAATACGCGCGACATGATCCGGATTTTTCGGCGCCGTCTGCACCCATTCCATTTCCATCGCGGTGATTCCCAGTGATGCCGCGTACTCGATTCCTTCAATGGTGCCGCTGCCTTTTGGAGCACTTAATGGGACACCGGGTGTTGCAATGTAAAGCGACATACAATGAGTGTAGGCCATCTCTAGAATTACGAGAATTGAAAATTGAAAATGTAAAATTGATAATGAAGGAATCTTCTTTTTTTAAATTCATTTGCTGTTTCAGTGAAATTTTCAATTATCAATTATCAATTTTCAATTAAGATAGGTTTATGCCGCTGACGAAGGAAATCATCGACGCTACCCTCAGAACGCCGTATGGCGAAGCTGCATACAAAGTGGTGGAAGCGCTCACGGATGCTAAGTGTGATGCATGGTGGGTGGGAGGATGTGTGCGCGACATGCTGAATTTGCAGATTCCAAAAGATATTGATATTGCGACCTCCGCAACGCCCGAGAAAATTCTCAAGATATTTTCAAAAGCAACTCTGACGCCAAAAGCACTGGGCAGCACAAGAGTGCCGATGGGCCGACAGACATTTGAAGTCACCACGTTCCGTGAAGAGGACGACGCTTCTGACGGACGCCATCCGGAATCAGTCACATTCAGCGACCGCACGGAAGATGCAAAGAGGCGCGACTTCACTATCAACGCGTTGTATTTTCACCCGATCAGCCGCGAGCTGTACGATCCCTTCAACGGAGAAGCGGACTTGAATGAAAAGCTGATCCGCTTCATTGGCGATCCCGCTACTCGTATCAAACACGATGCTCTGCGCCTGCTTCGGTGTGTGCGTTTCCACGCATTGATCGACGGACAGTATCACCCGGATACCTATCAAGCGCTTCATAAACAATCAGCGCGCGTTGAAACACTATCTGGCATGCGTCAGCTTGAAGAAATAGAAAAGATGCTGATGGGCCCGAATCCCGCAATTGCGTTTGAGGATTTGTGGGAACTCGATATTTTGCAGCATTTCCTGCCCGAACTTCACGCATGCAAGGGTGTTGCCCAGCCGTCGCAGTATCATCACGAAGGGGATGTGTGGAATCATATGATGGATTGTTTGCAATCCTTCCGAGAAGAAGATGGTACTGATGTTCGTATAGCAACGCTTTTCCATGATGTCGGGAAAACGCAGACGTTTTCCATAGAGGATCGTATTCACTTTGATGAACACGCAACGGTCTCCGGAAAAATTGCAACAGAGGTTCTCACGCGTTTACAAATGCCCAAGAAACGCATCGAGAAAATTGCGTGGATGATCGAGCACCACATGATGATGAATGCCTTCTTCGACATGACCGACGACCGCAAGGCACACTGGTACTACCACCCGTGGTTCCCGGAACTCATGCAATTATTTTATTTGGACGCAGCGGGAACAACGCCCGGAAATTTCGATCTCTACAACCGCATCATTGCCGATGAAAATGCATTTCTTGATCGTCAGCCGCGGCCGCAGAAGCCGTTACTGACCGGCAATGAAGTGATGACGTTGCTTGGGGTGAAACCGGGGGCAGAGGTTGGAATGCTTTTACAAAAATTACACGACGCACAAACGCGGGGCGATATAACATCAAAAAAAGAGGCGAAAGACTATCTTACTCGTCAGCTACCTCACGCACAGTCACAACATCCTTAAGCTTGAGAGTTTCAAGAACCTCCCTGAGATCCTCTGCATAAAAAACAGCAATATTCGCGATAAGTCTTTGAGATTTAACAGAAAAATCGATAGGAAGATCTGTAGCACCTCTTATTTTCCCAATATTCTTTGAATAAATGCGCGCTTCATAATCCGTCACGCCTTCCCCATTGAGATCTACATTATCTCCATGAACAAGAAGATCAACAGGATTGAGTGCCTCTATAAGACCATTTTGCGACATAGTGATACTATGGCACGAAAAGATTATTTTTCAATACCTTTAGAATTCTACTGGAATCCGCACTTCCGCTGCATTTTCCGGCATTCCTGACGGATTATCTTTTTCCAACACCAGAGTTCCAGTCGGTGTTGAAGGCTTCGTAAAGGTAAGCGTTGCGGAGAAGGGGACAAAGTCTTCGGTCATCCAGTCACCCTGCGCCTGTGCCGGTGTAATGGCGATTTCGTTGCCGTTGCCATCAAGCAGACGCACCGGGAACGATGCCTCGAAGTACCAGGTACCGCGGGCTTGCCCCGTGACAGTCAGCGGACTTGTGACGGTGGTATTTGCATGAGGAGCGGACACCTGAATCATCATCTGCGTACTGGAGACGTGACTGCTGTCTGCGGAGGAGTTTGATTGTCCGTCGGTTGAAGTGGTACAGGCAGTGAGGAGAGCAAGTGTAAGGAGGGCCGATGTTGAAAGTGAAAGGTTTCGCATAGGAAATATGATCGTGGAAGAGTGTCTGTACGTCAACGAAAAGGTGGATTTCTTTTGGTGGGCCAGGGGGGATTTGAACCACCGACCGCCGGTTTATAAGTCCGGAGCTCTAACCAACTGAGCTACTGGCCCACGGACATAGCGTACACGACAATATCACCTACGAAAACGGACCCTTGCGGGCCCGTTTCAAGTTCGAGGATAAGGAGCGATTACTTCGCTTCCTTCTCTGCGGAAACCTCCACGCTGAGCGGCACCATCTGATCGTTAATCTTGATGCGGACAGTGTGTGTACCGGTCGACTTGATTTCACCGTCAATAACGATGTCATCAGCCGTGAATTCCATAGTGAGCTGTTCTTTCACAGCATCTGCAATGGCCTTCTCGGTAATAGCTGCGTAGAGCTTGCCTGCCTTTGTAGCCTTCTTGGTGAAGGTGACAGACTTGCCAGTCAAAGCCTTGGCTGTTCCGGCCTGCACGGTCTTTTCCTTCTCGCGCTCTTCAGCACGGCGGCGGATAAGGTCAGCGTAGCGCTTGCGGACAACAGGTGTTGCTACAAGAGCGGCGCGGCGGGGGAGGAGGAAATTCAGAGCGTAGCCGTCTCCCACGAGCAGGAGATCGTTCTTTTTTCCAATGCCGGCGATGTCTTCAAGGAGGAGTACTTCCATACGGTTATCCATAAAAGTGAGCTAAAAGATCCTACGGGAATGAGGGAGATGCGTCAATGGTAAGAGGACACTGTCACATCACCGTCTAAGACCCCTTTTTTGGGCTTCTCTTGCTAAAACAGACTTGACAGCCATGGGAAAAAACTGAGCCATCCTTTTCCCTCAGAAAACACCCGTTCCTGCTTCACATACCACTCGCTGAGGGTCAAAAAGCGGTCGGAATGGAGGGAAAGGTGCCCAAGCTCTATGCCTAAGATGTCGTCACGGTGGGAGAAGGTGTAGAGAGGGGAGTAGAGGAAGACAGCAGGGACATCTTTCTTGAGCGTGTCTTTCAATTTCTTCAGAGCCTCTGTGCGCTCCGCTTCGTTGGCAGTGCCGCGGATGGTTTCGAGCAGTGAATCGCTCTGGAACGACTGATACTGCGAGAGATTGTAGGCATCGAGACGGAGATCGTTTCTGTTGCCTGTGACTTTCTGCACGCCGCTGCTGTGCCAGTACGGGTAGCTGTCCAGGTTATCGAGCAGTGACTGTCCAAAGAGCAGCACATCGTAATCACGCTTGAGAAGTTTGTCTTCAAAGTCTGCGCGTGTTTCAGGAATGACGATGTTCACATTCACACCCAGTTTCGCCCACTGCTTCTTCACATTTTCGGCGACACCTTTATACGATTCAGGTGACGGGCTCGTGAGCAGTGTGATAGTCAGACTCTGTCCCGCATCGTTCGTGCGGACACCAATCGGATCTGTCGCTTTTCTCAAACGCAGGAAGCCACGCTCTACGGTAAAGTCTTTCACGGTCAGTCGCTGGTTTTCCGGAATGGTTCCGGCACGGGACTTCAGGAAAATATCAACGAGCTGCTGTTCATTGAGTGCCAGCTGATACTGCACACCATCCACAGTACGGCGCACATAGAAAGAATCCATAGTGCGGCCTTTTTCGTCTGTGAGTTTGATGAGGTTGAGACCGATTTTGATGCTGCCTGTTCCGCGTGAGACCGTGGGCAACGCCACAATCCAACTACCGGATGATGCGGGATTACTCTGGAGCGCAGCACCGTTGATTCTATTTTTGCCACTCAAGTCCCCACCAGATCCGCTGATGTTGAGCACGGCACCGGTATCCAGGAAAACAACCGGTTCCATTTTCAAAAGTCCCTGTTGATTCGCTTCACGCTGTTCAAGCAGGCGCTGGAGATGCAGTTTTTCCGGGAAGTACCATTCGGACTGGAAAAGCGCTCCGGCAGCCGCTTCGGGATCGAAGTGATAGCGCCAGTCGGATTCATCCAGTTCCAGAAGGGGGGTATCTACAATGACCGACTCCCCAACCGATTCCGCAAGTTCCTCTTTGTTTGTCCCCAGCTGTAATCCCAAGCGCAATTCCTGATCCTGCACGGTTTTTCTATCAAGATTGAAAAAGAGCGCAGTGTACTGCGGCAACGTGTAGTTACTGGCCTTAAAGCGATTCGGCGTTGCGGGCTTTCCTTCTTCCGTATGCGGCACCAGGCGAATGCCATCCAGGTTATGCAGATCGGAGAGCAGGGACTGATAGTCCGGGAAGACACGGAACACGATGCGCTCCAGGTGATAATCCGGTTCCAGTTTTCTGTCGAAACGCTCAAGTGTGACTTCCGTGCTGATTTCCGTTTCGACCACGCTCTTTATTTTATAGGGGCCTGCACCAATCGGATTAAAACCGAAGTCGAGTGTCTGATCGAGCAACTTTACCGGCACATCCTTAAACGATGTCTGCGGCAGAAGACCAAGGGTCAGATTGCTCGTGAAAAATCCGTACGGGTGATCAAGCACAAAGGCAACCGTACGGTTATCAATTTTATTGATGGTGACGCCGCGGAAATTCTGCCGGAGAAGGCTGTTGGGAAAATCCGGATCCTGAATGGTTTTGTAGGTAAATACCACATCGTCCGCAGTAACAGGATGTGGTGCCTCTGCGGTTGAATCCTGCCAGAAAAGATCGGGCTTGAGAGTAACGGTATAGGTCTTCGCATCTTTGGACACCGTGTAGGTTGCAAGATCTTCTTCAATCGAGCGGGTTTGCGGATTGTATTTCAGCAGTCCTCCGAAAATAAGCGAGACGATGTCCCGGTTCACGTCGTTAGTGACCGTAAACCAGGGATTCAGCGGTTGGAGTGTCCCGACCGATCCCTCTATGTACGTCCCGCCGCTTGCCGGCACCAGCACTGTATTCTGACGATAAAACCGCCAGAGCAGAATGAAAAAGCTCCCGATCAGGAGAAGGCCGAGCGCCGCAATAATCCAGCGTTCCCACCGTACGTACGCACGAATGAGACTCTGCAGTATGGAGCGTGAAGAATGAACCATCGATCAGAGGAATATTAGATGAACCAGTCCGCGAGTGTCAGCACAAAGAAAGCGATGCTCATGACAATCGTTGCCTGATGCAGAACCTTTTCCGCACCGCGCCTCTGGACATAGGTAACCCCGCCTCCACCCATCCCGATCGACATACCAGAAGCCTTGTGCTGCAGAAGGATTGCCAAGGAGATAAGAAGGGCGAGAACGGCCTGAATGGAAACAATGAAACTCATAGAGACAGTGTAGGGATTTTTGCCGCTCAATCAAGCCGGAAACTCCGAATGAAGTGGTTTGCCATGAGCACAGCACGCTCCGTAGGAGTTGCAAGTCGAATGGTGGGCGCCGGGGGATTCGAACCCTCGACCCTCTCGGTGTAAGCGAGATGCTCTAACCAACTGAGCTAGGCGCCCAAATGCCGAAGGATTATACAGAAGAATTGTGTAATTTACAGGAAATATGTATTACAAAAGGGGACTAAAAAAGGCCCTATAAGGGCCTTTCTCATTGTAATGATTATGTATTACGCTCCGGTTCCTCCGGTGTTTCCGAGCGACTGGAAGATTTCCTGCATCAGGTTCACGATGGTCGTAAAGTTCAGATCGAACGGAATGTTCAAAAGCTTCGAGATCCACGCAACGGCAAAGAAAGCGATGAAGGTCACGATCAGACCGATGATCGCGTAGCGGATAGTGTGGACAGCCTTTTTGATTTTTTCTTCGTTACCGGCGGAGAGAATAAAGCTGATACCTCCGATAATAATAAAGACGAGACAGAGAATGGACGCAACGATCAGGGACAGTGCGATGAAGGTCGCGATAATGTCGATGACGCTTCCGTTTTCAAGAAGTTCACGCAGCATAAAAAATTTAGGAAGGAGTGGATGAAGTCGGTGGCTCTAGAATCTTCAGATTGATACGCTGCTGGAGGTTGCCACCGAGAATCCGGAGCAGCGTGCGGAGTGCTTTGACAGTCTGTCCGCTTTTGCCGATGAGCTTTCCCATATCACGGTCGCTCACCTGCACTGTTAAAAGAATGCCAAGTTCGTCAATTTTGGATTCGACGACCAGTTCGTCTTTGTCTTCAATGATGGACTCCAGCACGAAGCGAAGAAACGCCAAGCCCGGCACGTCCGAAGACGGGGTAGTAGTGTCAGTCATACGCAGAGGAGATTACTCTTTCTTTTCTCCATTGTCATCAGTCGCTGCAGGCTCGGTTGCAGCAGGTGCTGCGTCGACAACCGGTGTTGCTTCTGCGACAGGCTCTGCTGCTGGAGTTTCAACAACAGAAGCGGGTGCGCTGGCAACAGGAGCTGCAGGCTCTTCAGCAGGAGCGCTCTTCGAACGCTTCTTTGTGTAGCGGTCCATGTACTTTTCCATTCCCTTGAGTCCCTGCTTGCTCAGAATGCGGGCGACGGTATCGCTCGGGATGGCACCCTTTGCAATAAGCTGCTGAGCGCGCTCGGTATCAACCTGCAAAATCGGCTTTTTCTCCGCAGGCAGATAGTGCCCGAGGATTTCGAGAGACTTTCCTTTTACAGGACGTGCTTTCTCGGCAGCTACAATGCGGTAGCTGGCGAGGTTTTTACGACCGGTGCGCTGGAGGCGAAGTACGAGCATATTTGGGCCGCTAGTCTAGGGAGGGTTGGACGTCCATGCAAGAGATCTTGAGAGAAAGTCAGCTCCGACCGAGTCGGACGTCTGAAACTGCCGTAAAGGCACAATCTTTGCGCAGAAACTCCTTTAAATCATCAATAGAGGCCTGGCACTCCTGAAGAGCGATGGAGTGGGTACAAAGAATATGGAGAACATGTTCCTTGTATTTTTGCACGCGGATACTCTCCTTTAAAGAGGGGAATCGTTCCTCCAGCCACCTCTGGGCGCGAAGGACTATCAATGCCCCTTCCGCATGGTCATTGAGACCGCGTTTGCGGAGCACTTTCGGCAGAACTTCGATGAGACGGTCCATACATATAGTCTTGTCCCGAAAAACAGTTCTGTCCATGGCATTCCGTTGCATTACACGCACGGGATTTGCAGACTGGAGCCTCCATCATTTATTTACTTCCTTCTTTCTATGTCACTCACTACCAGAAAGATGCGTTCATTGATCAGCGCCGTGTTCACAACAGGCGTTCTTGTCGGTGTCGCAGGAACGGGCGTTGCCGCCACACTGCGCGGATCGCTCGTCTTCCCCGATGTCCAGTCCGGATCTTTTTACGATACGGCAATCGGACAAATGTATAACCTGGGCATTATCAAAGGATATGACAACGGAAAATTCGGTCCGGATGATCCTGTCACGCGCGGCCAGCTGGCTGTTATGCTCCAGCGTTTCAAGGATAGTCTGGGCGACACGGTTGCCAGCAGTTCCTCCAGCAGGAGCTCCAGTAGCTCGTCGAGTTCTTCGTCCAGCAGTTCCAGCTCTTCCCAGGGCGTCATTCCCAAGCAGGGAACGTTCCGCTTCACGGCAGCAACGTATGCAAGTCCCGAGGGCACCGCTGTCAAAGTCTTTGTTGTCCGTACGGGCGGCGCACAGGGAACAGTAACTGTTGATTACGCCACCACAAACGGCACAGCGGTCAGCGGCACGGATTACACTTCCGCCAACGGCACCCTGACCTTTGCCAACAACGAAACCAGCAAGAACTTCACGGTCACACTGACCAATAACCCGCTGCCCCAGGGCAACAAAACATTCAACGTGGTCTTAAGCAATGTGACAAACGGTGGAACCCTGAGTTCCCCGAGCACAACGGTTGTGACTATCCAGGACAACCAGACAAGCTCCGCATCATCCGGACAGTCTGTCAGCTCCAGTTCGTCGATCAATCCAAACGGCGTTATGAACCTCAGCGCCATTGCCTACATGGTGAATGAAAAGAATGGTCCGCTCGTCGTGACCATCGTCCGCGATGAAGGCTCCACCGGAACCGTGACCGTTGCCTACGGCACCAGCAACGGAACCGCTACCAGCGGCAGTGATTACTCCACCGTGAGCGGCACAATGACCTTCAACGCCGGTGAAACATCGAAGACCATCAGCATTCCGGTCAACTACAATACGAATATTACAGGAGGAAAGTCCTTCAACGTGATCATTGGGTCCCCGACAGGCGGCGCCACTCTCGGTACCACCACAACATCGCCGGTGACGATTGTGGATAATGAATCGACCGATTCGGGTTCCGGCACGGTGAAGCTCGCGAAGTCCACCTACAACGTCAGCAAATCCGCAGGATACGTTGATGTTCTGGTGCAGCGCACTGGCAACCCCTCGGGGACAGTCAGCGTGAACTACACCACCACTCCTCTCACTGCGAGTGCAGGCGTTGATTACACAAGCGCTTTCGGCACCCTGACATTCCAGGCAGGTGAAGCGACAAAGAAAGTCCGTGTGTATGTGAACAAGACGGCCAACGCGAGCGGCAAAACCTTCGCAGTTGATATTTCCGGTGTGACCGGCAGTGCTGTCCTTGGATCCATTACCAGCGCAACAGTCACAATCGATAGCTAACAACAGGAATCAAAAAGAAGTCCCCGTCGCAAGGCGGGGATTTTTTTATTGTTTGATGATTGTGCGCAGGAGTGCTTCTGTTTCAAGCGCCGTCTGTTTCCAGTCTCCAATGCGGCATGTGTTGCGTCGAACAGGAATATTTTTGAATGCGTTCGTAAATGCATCCAGGGCAGGTTCAAGAAAGACTGCATGATCGCGGGCAATTTCCCGGAGCACCGGCAAATCTGTTGCGACAACCGGACAACCGCACGCAAGCGCTTCGGCAACCGGCAGGCAGAATCCTTCGTAGAGTGTTGCCGTAAAGAATGCATCTGCAGCAGAGTAGAGCGCGGGTAAATCCGTATCGGACACATTCTCCAGTCTGCGGACATGAGGAGGAAGCGTGAGTGCATCAGCTTCTTTTCCGCCCGTCACGAGTACCAGATCATGACCCGTCTCACCTGCGCGTTCAAACGCTTTCAGAAGTAGTGCCACATTCTTGTGCTGCTTCGCATTGCCGACATACAGAATGTACGGACGTGTGAGCTGATACTGCTCGCGGATTAAAGATTGTTCATGCTCGGAAGCGGGACGATACAGATCAGACACACCTTCTTTTATAACGGTCACTTTCTTTGCAATGCGCTTTCCGTACGCATCATCAAGTTCCGCTTTTGCAAAATCACTGATGGCGATGATGCGTTTTGCTTTTTTGACAGCCCGTGCCATCAGAATTTTGTAGGCGGCTTGTTTCAGCAGTGATGCATCGTTCGGGAAGCGGTGCAGAATGAGATCGTGAATGGTGACCACAAACGGCACCGGACAGAAAAAAGGAATATTGAAATGAGGAGAAAAGAGGAGATCTGCTTTTGCGCGTTTCAGTAAAGAGGGGAGTGCTGTGTGCTCCTTCAGAGAATAGTGCGGAACATCCGCTGCGAGAATCTCGACGTCAGACCGCAGGTCTTTCAGCCACGCTTCCTCTTTTGAACGGACAAACACGATATACCGGACATCGGACGGAAGAGCGGTCAGCCGCACGACAAGCTCCCGCGTATACCTGCCCAAACCAGACAGCGTCGACGCAAACCGGCAATCAATCGCAATTGTGCTCACATCTGGCATGATAGCGCTATGCGCATCAGTGATACACAGGGAAATGGTCTGACATCCGCCGACAACGCCATTTTGCTTGCCAGCTGTATTGGCAGGTCCCGCACCTGGCTTTTGGCGCATCCGGAATATGTGCTGACAGCAGAGGAAGAAGCACGATGGAAAGAATGGATAGCGCGCAGAAAAAACGCCGAGCCGGTTGCGTACATCACGGGAGAGAAGGAATTTTTCGGACGATATTTTCATGTCGATCCATCGGTTCTGATTCCGCGTCCTGCTACAGAAGAATTGGTCGATGTAGTGCTGAGAACAATGAGAGGGGAAGAGGTGAATGCGGTCATCGATGCCGATACCGGTATCGTGATCGCATCATTCATCTGGGGAAAGAAGATGCAGCAGGTGCAGACGATTGTGGATGTCGGAACAGGCAGCGGGTGTGTTGGCATCAGTCTTGCGTGTGAATTACCTGCGATGCATGTTGTCGCAACGGACATCAGCGAGAAGGCACTAGTGATTGCAGCAGAGAATGCGCGACGCCATCAGTGCAATGATCGCATGACTTTTTTGCTGGGTGATGCATTGGAACCGATGAAGAATTTCAGCAAGCCGTTTCTGGTGGTGAGCAATCCTCCTTATATTCCATCGACGATGACGTTGATGAAAGATGTACAGCACTATGAACCGCACAGCGCGCTTTTTTCCGGAGAGGAGGGGACGGATGTTCTGGAAAAATTGATGGCGCAGGCAAAGGCGCATCCGTTGTGTCAGGGGGTGATTGTCGAATGCAGGAAAGAGCAGGCTGCAAAACAGCATCTTGACTCCTAAAATCTAAGTAGTAAAACATATCCATATGGAAAGCATTTCGATTAACGTTTTTGTCAAAGAGGAAAAGAAGAAGAAGACGACAAATGCCGCTCAGCTGAACATTCATATGCGAGAAAGAGCAAGGCACTTTGTGTCTGGTCTTGAAAAAATCCTTCATAAAAAAGAAAAAGTAGGAAATGTACACTTTCATGACTGGCCGATTCCGCAAGATGACGGCACTATTTTGGTTCATGAAAATGACGGGAATTATTGTCACCTGGAAAACCCCAAATTTGACGCCGACATTGCAGTTTGTGTTATTCCATCAATAGAATGGGCTGATGGGGTTGTCGGGAAATTATGGCTGAGAGACAGAAAGTTACTTCATCTATGTTTGCTGAGTGCAAAGCCTTTGCCTGAATATGATGAACAACCTGAGCTCTACCGTGGATTACTAGCCCTTCCAGCATCAGATATAAAGGATGAAGGAGGCATTATTTATCTTCCTGCTACAGAACGAAAAGAAAAGGAGGGGATTGTGGTACCAACTGCCGTTTCGACACGTCATATGACGATTGATTCTTTTGATCAATTGAACGCAAAAAAATTGGAAAACATTGTTAATCTTGTTGAATTTCAAAAAAAGTAATCACTCTTCGATTCTTTCGCCCCATTTAAGCTTTGTCCGCAATGTGTGGAAGAACGTATCCTCGCGGCGGCGCAGGAATTTGAGAGTGTCCGTGTGCACATCAACACGAACATGGTCGTATCGCTGTAATTCAAAGTAGACCTGTCCATCGAGCGTCAGGCTGACCGTGCTCTGCAAAAAGGAATCGTTACACTTGCTGACTTCTACATCAATTCCCGCACCGGCAGGCAGCACAATCGGGCGCTGGTTGAAGCTGTGGGGATTGATAGGCGTAAGAATGATCGCTTCGATTTGCGGATGAACCACCGGTCCGCCTGCAGCCAGAGAGTATGCGGTTGATCCCGTAGGTGTTGCGACAATCAGGCCATCGGCATGAAAGTTTGCGAGATGTTCGCCGCCGACATTTGTTTTCAGATCCAGCAAGCGCGAAATAGTTCCCTGATTGATGACCGCTTCGTTCAGTGCATACGATTGAAAAACCTCTTTGTTCTCTCGCATCACGGTGACACTCAGAAGACTTCTCTCGTCGATAACTCCATCGCCACTCAGAAGAGACGGCAATAACTCCCCCACTTCTTTCATTGCAACTTCCGCCAGAAAACCGACAGCGCCGCGGTTAATGCCGATGATGGGAACGGAGAAATTTGTGAGTTGGCGCACGGAACGCAAAATGGTTCCGTCTCCGCCAATCACCACAAGCGCATCGATCTTTGCATCAAGAGTGAGAGGGGAAAGTCCTTCAATGCTTGTACTCTCGCCAACATTTGTTTCATCAATCAAAACGGTGATGCCTTCTTTCTTTAATAACGAAATGATAGATGCGAGCACCTCGTCTTTGTCATTTAAATGCGGCTTAACCGTCAGGCCGATAGTTTTATAGGATGCCATGGGAAGTGAGGATACGCTCAAAGAGCCTGCAAAAACAGATCCACCGTTCGTTTCCAGGAGAATTGCGCAGCCTGCTTTTTTCCTTTTTCCCGTAACGTTTCGCGCAAATCCGAATCGGTCAGCAATTTTGCGAGTCCATCACGAATACTCTCCACACTTTCCGGATCGACAAGCAGCGCTGCATCGCCTGCAACTTCTTTCAAGCTGCCACGATCGGATGTGAGTACCGGCACGCCATGACGGAATGCATCGAGAAGCGGCATGCCAAATCCTTCGTAGAGAGAAGGAAATGCAAACACCGTTGCTGACTTGAAGAGTGTTTCACACTCAGCATCGGAGAGATACTGTTTCCATTCCACATTGGGAATCGTCTTTGCTTTCTCCACAATCAGTTCATCTTCCCATCCGCGCTTACCGACCAGTATCAGTTTTGATGATTGACGAAGATTCTCCGGGAGAGACGCAAACGCCGCAATCAACCGCAACTGGTTTTTCCGGGGACAGAGTGTTGCAATACAAAGAACCGTTTTCCCATCAGCGTGATTATCCGATTGATCAGTGGTCATTGGTCCTGCAAAAATGGGCGCGACAGAGGCATCGGGGAGAGCAGGGTAGCGGTCACACAGATCCTTCTTCGTGGATTCACTGACAGTACACACTTTCACTGCAGAAAAAACCGTACGCCTTACTGTGAGTTTTTCAATCCATGTGGCACGGCGGTCATGCGGTTCGTTTTGAAATGCGATGAGATCGTGTACGACGGGAATCACTTGTTTGCGGCGACCGACTATCCAGGGAAGAATATAACTGACGGTACTGATATACATAGTAATGGCTTCGTGCTGCAGAAAATGAAGTGCCACTCTCCAGTGCCAGAAGAAGCCTTTCGTACGAATAGTGACGAGGTGAATATTTTTCTTTGATGCGATGATCGGCTGCCAGCTGTCCGGGAGATCTGTATCGGTATAGAGCGTAAGTTCTCTGTCGCGCGTGAGAAGTTCGGATACGAACCCGAATGTCCACTGACCTTTGCCGGTGCGTTTGTCCGCGCATGCTTCGCGTACATCAATGCCGAGGTGCATGGACAGAGTGTACTGCGAATTTTTTTCTGCTACCATTCTTTCATGGTATCACGACTGCAACGTGCATGGTCTGCACTGGATCTTGAAGAACGCATTTTGAATGGCGCCGCAATCATCGCGCTTGTTTCCGTCACGCTTCCGTGGCTATCCGGTGAATGGCTGGGTGGAGATGCTGTGACCTACACCGGCTTCGGGTTTTACACATCTTTTATTGGGATGGTGGTTTTCCTGCTTCTGGCATTCATTCTTCTCATTACCGCAATTCCTCTCCTGGGCGGCCCACCGGTGGTGAAGCGCAAGCAGCGCGATATTGTGCGTTTGTGCGCGGCATCGCAGGTGACGGTTCTTCTGCTCGCCGCATTATCGGTGCTGATGAAAGTCACGTACGAGTATTCGCGCATTGAAATCCGCTTCGGTATTTACTGCGCGATTATCGGCAGCATTATTGTGAGTATTTACGCATTTTTGCGCTGGCAGGAAGAGCGGAAAAATGATGGAACAGAATTATTTCATCACCCGGAAGGCCACTCCATCGTGAGCGAGCGCCAGGAATTCCAGAACACGCCACCACCCCCACCTCCGCCACCGCCATTGGAACCGGAGGAGCACCATCTGCATCGCTAAGCGTTTTTAGGTGATAGATTTTAGCTTTTAGGTATTAGGAAAGGATTTTGTCTTTTGACAGGAAAGAGCTTTTTTTCGTATCCCATAACCTATAACCTATAACCCATAACCACTTCGTCTCATGACAGAACCCGTTCAAGCAGCAGAGGCCCCCGTTCCGGCGTCCACCGTCTATCAGGATGATGATTTGGTCTACGTCGATCCGCAGACCCGGACCGTTGTCGGACGTGTGGAATTTTTGCCAAATGGAAAATCCAAGCCGCTGGCGATGCCGGCACCGGCCAAAAATACCGCCGAGGAGGATGACGGCGAGGAAGAGCCGAAGGCAAAAGGAAAGGGGATGCGCCCCCGTCGTATACGCTACTACCCGTGGGGAACGTACCGCGCCATGAAACACATTTACAAAATCGAAGGAAAGCAGATTCGCGAGGAAAATCGCAGAACATTGGATGATGTTATTGAGAAAGCATTGAAGGAACCGTTTTGGGATTAAGAAACACTCTATTCTTTCAGTGATTTTTCTATTTCTGAAAAAATGTGCTTTGTCATGCCATTAATAATCATCGTCTCCATTTGATTTTCAGGGGCACCATCAAGAAAAGCAGAATACCTCTCGACACTTTTATAGACTACTTTGGCTACCGCGAGTCTGATGACGTTTTGTGCAGCATTGTATATTTGACTTTTTTCTTCTTCGGTCTGGGCAACACGGGGGAGGGATTTCAGTTGTTGTATGTGAAGTTGAAATTGGGAAAAATAATCCTGTAACTTCTGATACAGACATTCTCTGACTGCCGATGCCATCGCAGCTTCAAAATTGCAGGATCGCATCCATTGTCTTCTGTCTTTATTTTCTATTTTTTCTAAATCATATATATCCAATCGCTCATCATATGCGTCTCGCCGCAATTCATCCCAGCGTATCATAAATATATTATAAAACTTTTTTTACGATCTTCAATCTAGCGGTAAAAGGAACTATTTACGATGTTTTGAAAGTGCCTCTGTCAGTTCCGCATAGTCTCTAGGCTGCACCTTTCCCGTTCTCCGGAGCGTGCAGGCTTTTGTGAATTCGATGCCAAAGAAGAAAATCTGCGATGAATAATTGATCCAAATCAATACCACAATGAGCGATCCCGCCACTCCGTACGCAGATACCGCAGTGTCCCGACCCAAATACCATCCCAGCAACGATTTACCGGCAACGAAAAGCAATGCGGTCAATACTGCTCCGGGCACTATATCTTTCCATGCAATGATGACATCGGGAATGTATTTAAGAAGCATGGCAAAAAGGACAAAAAAGACCAGAAAAGACAGAAGGATGTTCAGTGCCGGCAGAAGAATACCAAGCGTTCCAAATTGCTCCAGATACAAAGCAAATGCGGCAAGTGCAGCAGAAACGGCTAGGGAAATAAGGAGAAGGAATCCAATACCTAAGATGAACGCCAGGGAGAAAATTCTTTTGAGAATGGCAACAAGAATGCTGTTCGCCGTTTTCTTGGTTGTCACCTTCCAGATAAAATTCGCGGCGTCTTGGAGCGCTATCATCACGCCGGTTGCGCCCAAAATCAGTGTGATAATTCCAATCACCAGAGCCAGCATGGAATTGGTCGACAATCTGGCAGCATCAATCATAGTACCAATCCCTTCAGCACCTTCCTTGCCAAGAATATCCGCAATCTGATCCAATACAACTGTCCGGGCAGATGTTGAATCAAAATACAGACCAAGCAGAGCAATAAGAACGACAAGGAGAGGAGCCAGTGAAAAAATGGCGTAATATGCAGTAGAGGCCGCAAGTTGCGGGACTTTATCTTCGCGCCATCGAGTGCCTGCCTCTGAAAGCAGTGATAGAAAAAGCATGTGAAACTAAGACGCTGTTTGCCCCAAAATCTGTACCGACCGTTCCACCTCGTTCTTCGACCCGATAATAATCGGTGTGCGCTGATCAATGCTTTCAATCGTCTTCTCGAGAATATCTTTCGTTCCATCCGACGCAGCACCACCTGCAGCATTAGCCAGGAAAGCAAGCGGACCGCATTCAAAAACCAAGCGCAGTTTTCCCTCGGGATACTTTTTGCCACCAACGTTTGCAAAGACACCCTGTCCTTTGCTGAAGATGTGATGCACATCAGCAACCATGGCACCTGAATAGCGGAGAGTGAGCTCTTCATCCAGCCAGGTTTGCATCAGCTTCTTATAGCCTTCATTATCGCTGAGGGCACGAAGATTTCCGGGGCTGTAGTTTTTGGCATCATCGGCAATTCCCAGATATTCACGCAACAACACAAACTCTCCCACATCATCGAGCAGGAATTCGTGGACGCCGTTTCCGGTGGTGTAGATGAGGAGTGTGCGAGGTCCGTAGACAATATAGAGAGCGGCTGCCTGTTCCTTTGGTTTGCGGCCAATCAATTCCTTTCCCGGGTAAATACCGAAAATTGTGCCGATTGAAAAATTCACATCTACCAGAGATGAGCCATCGAGTGGATCGTACACAACGGAATACGGGGCATCATCTTTCAGTTCGATCACTTCGCTCTGCTCTTCCGAAATATAACTCGCGACCAGTCTGCTTTCGCGGATGTGCTGCTGGATGATGTCATCACTCAGCACGTCGAGCTTGATCTGCTCTTCACCAAACTGGTTTCTGGTGCCGGCCAATCCCGTCTGCGTGGTGCGTAGGGCGAACTGCACGTACTTTGCGGCTCTAGCGATATCAAGAATCAGATGACGCAGGTCGTCGGATGCCTTGCTGACGTGGTACAGGTGATTATTGAGCGAGACGCGCTCGGGGATAAGCATGGCGGTGGAGTGTTCCATAGAAAGATTAGGAGGAGAGAAGGTCACCAAGACGGATAGTCATTTCACTCACGCGCATTGCGTAGCCCCACTCGTTGTCGTACCAGCTGAGAAGCTGCACGGCTTTGCCGCCGACCACTTTCGTAGACGGAGCATCGATGATGGACGAGTGCGGATCGGTCTGGAAATCGATGGAGACACACTGATCATGCGAGACTTCCAGCACATCTTTGAGCTGCGGCGACTCGGCGGCTTTCATAAGGTGCGCGTGGATATCTTCCACAGTCGCTTCGTTTTTGAGCGTGAATGCCATGTAGGCACAGCTGACAGTCGGGACGGGAACACGAAATGCCATTCCGTCGATTTTGCCTTTCAGATGCGGAAAAATAGAAGCACATGCTTTCACGGCTCCGGTCTTTGTCGGAATCATCGAGAGTGTTGCCGCGCGCGCTCTGCGCAGTTCGCCGCTCTCTTTTGCTTTGTTATCCAGCAGATTTTGCGACGCCGTGAATGCGTGCACCGAACTCACCAGCAAATATTCGATACCATAGAGCTGATCCATCAACATGATGACCGGTGCAATACAGTTTGTGGTGCAGGATGCATTGGAGACAATATCCATATCTTTCGTGAGCTGATCATCATTCACGCCTTTCACAAAGGTCGGCGTGCCGTCTTTCATAGGTGCTGTCACAATCACGCGTTTGGCTCCTGCAGTTAAGTGTCCGGAGACTTCTTCGCGCGTATCGAAGTTACCGGTCGATTCCACAACAATATCAACATTCAACTCTTTCCACGGGCAGTTTTCCGGTTTGCGTTCTTTCACAATCTTCACCGTCTTTCCGTTCACCATCATATCCTCACCGTCCACGCGGATATCCGCATCCAGCTTGTGGTGCAGGGAATCGTACTTCAGCAAATACGCGCGCATCTCCGCATCGGATGAGGCATTGATGGCAACAACCTCAACTTGATCGGCAAAACGCTGGATGAACTGACGATGGACCAACCGTCCGATGCGTCCGTATCCGTTAATGGCTACCCGTAACATGGCTCCATGATACGGCTCCGGAATGCGAAATCAAGGAAGTTCTCCTGTCATCCCCATTTAACGCACAAGTCCCAGAATGATGCCCAAAAGTGCCGCAAACGCTCCAACAATCCAGAGCCTCATCGTGACTTTGCTTTCTCCCCACCCAAGCGCCTCGAAGTGATGATGAATGGGGGCCGCCAGGAAAACCTTTTTGCCTTTGCGGAATTTCTTGCTGGTCAGCTGGATAATGACAGAAAGCATTTCAATCACGAACACAAAGCCAATGAGCGGCAGTACAAGCGCCTGATCGATCATCATGGCAATAACGGCGAGGGTACCGCCGAGCGCGAGGGACCCGGTGTCTCCCATAAAGAAAAGAGCCGGTGGAACGTTGTGCCACAGGAATGCAGCAATGGCGCCTACACAAACACCGCAGAAGGCAGAAAGAATGAAGAGCCCCTGCACGTAGGCAAGAACGCCGAAGGCACCAAAGGCAATCACGAGTAATCCTCCGGCAAGTCCGTCGAGACCATCAGTGAAGTTCACTGCGTTGGCTGTACCGACCACAATGAAAATAAAGACGGGGATATACCAGAGTCCCAACTGCAGCGCGCCAAAATAGGGAATGTGAATGGAGCTGATATCCAGCTTCACGTAGAACCAGAGTGCGCCGATTAAACTCAGAATAAGAAGCGAGAGAATTTTTGGCATGACCCCAAGACCCCCTTTGCGGCGCTGGCCGAGCAGTACTTTCTGCAACACATCGTCGAGGACCACGCCGCTTAAGGCAAAGAAAATCATCACAAACAGGAAGAAGGCGTACCACACCGTCACGCCAATCAACCCAACCGCCAGCGAAGCATCGGTCTCTACAGTGGGTGTTTTCAGATAGTTGATGAAGACATAAAGGGCAGCCGGAATGACCACAACGGCGCTTGCGAGCACGAATGTTTTGATGCGCTTCATGGCCCTGCGCATGCGGGCTTCATCGGTCCCGATAATATTCAGGTAATCATCAAATCCGCCAAGAATGCCCAGAGAAAAAAGCACGAAGAGCGGCAAATACACCTGTCCGCGCTGCAGGAGAGAATGTTCCACCAGACCTGGAAGCGCCAGGAAACGGGAGAAAAACACCGTGATAAAAATACCGCCCCAGATAATGAGCCCTCCCATAGTGGGCGTTCCGAATTTACTCTGATGATACGTACGGAAAATCGCGGGATCTTTGCCATCGACTGTCTCCACTCTGAGCTGCTTTCCAATATTGTTCTTCCGCAAAAACTGCACAAACCACGGCGTAAGAACAAGGACGATGGCAAACGCAAACAGCGCATAGCCAAGAATGCCAAGCAGGGACATCTCGGGTCTGGCCGGAGACAACGCAAACGGCTCCATAGGTGAGTCCTAGATTACGGCTGGCCGTGCACTTTGTCGATATCATAAAACCGCATCTGTTCCTTCTTGAACAGAAGCTCAACGCGGCCGGTCGGACCGTTACGATGCTTGCGGATGAAGATATCGGTAATTCCCTGGCGATCCGAATCTTCGTTGTAGTAGTCCTCGCGGTACATCATCATCACAATGTCGGCGTCCTGTTCGATGGAACCGGATTCACGGAGATCGGAGAGCTGCGGGCTTTTATCCGGACGGGCTTCGACCGCGCGGGAGAGCTGCGAGAGCGCCACAATCGGAATATGCAGTTCGCGCGCAATCTGTTTGATGGTGCGGGAGATTTCGGAAATTTCCTGCACGCGGTTTCCGGCGTAGTTCGCGTTATTCGTACTCATCAGCTGCAGGTAGTCGATCACGAGCATATCGAGTCCGTGTTCCATCTGAAGGCGTCTGGCTTTCGTGCGGAATTCCGGCATGGACGACGCAGACGAGTCATCGATGAAAATATTGGCTTTGCTGAGTTCATCCATAATCGGCCCCATGTTCTGGAAGTCGCTGTCGTCCAGTTTACCGCGCTGCAGTTTCCAGCTGTCGACACCGAGCATGGACGCAAACAAACGGTCGACCAGCTGCTCTTTGCTCATTTCAAGTGAGAAGATACCGACGGTTTTTTTATATTTGATGGCAGCATTCACCGCCATGTTCATAGCTAAGCTTGTCTTTCCCATAGACGGGCGGGCAGCGAGGATGACGAGGTCACTTGGCTGGAAGCCGGAGAGCTTGGCGTCGAGGGCCTGGAATCCGGTCGGAACACCTTTCATGGCACCGTCATCGGGCGATGCATGAAGTTCCGCGAATTTCTCGTAGCGTTCATCCAAAACGTCGCGAATGTGGACGAATTTTTCCTTCAGGAACGCGTTGGTAATCTGGAAAATGGTCTTTTCGACTTCATCCAGAATTTCAGGAATGGGTTTTTCTGTTTCGTAGCCTAGCCCCACAATTTTACGCCCGGCTTCAATCACATTCCGGTTGAGCGCCTTCGCCTTCACAATCTGCCCGTACTGGTAGACGTGCGACGATGTCGGCACCGACGACGCAAGTTCCGCCAGGAACGCACTACCGCCAATGGCCTGCACTGCTTTGCTTTCCGCAAGTTTGTTGGACACAGTAATAAAGTCGATCGGTTCATGCGACATGTACAGATCGAACATCGCCTGGAAAATTTCGCGGAAGACCGGATCGTAAAAATCCTGCGGCAAGAGGAAATCCGTCACTTTGATAATTGCTTCCGGGTCGAGGAGAAGTGCACCTAACACGGTCTTTTCCGCTTCCAGCGAATGCGGTGGCGTGTCGAACATGGTACCGGTTGAGGTCATAGAAAATGCGGAAGCAGGAGGGCGATTGTAACGGGATCACCAGTCCTTACAATCCACTTGGTGTTGCCACAGCCGGTAACTGGTCTCTCTTCTGTGGAAAGAAGAAAAACCTGTGGAAGAAATGTGGAAAACCTGTGGAGAGTTCAGAGTCCGTGTTCGCGGGCGTACTTCAGGAGTGCCACCACGCTGGGGGAATGGATACGCGGAGAGGTAAAGACTTTATCGATTGCGTCTTTGATGGGGAGCTCAAACACTTCGATGATTTCATCGTCATCCTGTGGGAGGGGGCTCGGATAGAGATCGCTGGCCAGATAGATATGGCTGGTGATCACAATAGAATCGGATGTGATGATCTGTCCGTACGGCTGCCAGATATTCGCTGCAAACCCCGACTCTTCCTGCAATTCACGCTGTGCGGCAATTGCCGGGTCTGCTTCTTTATCCATCTTGCCGCTCGGAATAGCCCAGATGTATTCGTTATAAAAAGGACGATACTCACGAAGAAGCAAAATAGTATCCGGAGAAGGGAAGGCCAGGATGTGTACGTAATCACAACGATGAACCCGAACGGACGTCTTTGTCTTTCCGTTCGGAAGTTCAGCTGTAGCCATTGTGACCCGCCAACCATGCTGGTTGAAGAGTTCTTGTTCTTGCATAGAGGAATGTTACACCGTTTGAGAAGCAGCGCGAATCTCTTTATCCAGTTTTTCCGCGATCGTCGGATTCTCGATCAGATGCTGGCGGGCAGCCTCGCGCCCCTGGCCGATGGTGTCTTCGCCGTAGCGGAAGTAGGCACCGGACTTTTCAATCACCCCGAAGCGGACACCGAGATCCAGAATATCGCCTTCCTTGCTGATGCCCCGAGCATAGAGGATATCGAATTCAGCCTGGCGGAAGGGAGGAGCGACTTTGTTCTTGACGACTTTCACACGGGTACGGCTACCCACAACTTCCTGTTCTGCCGTTTCACCGGTTCCGGTCTTCTCGGTAATTTTATCGATACGGCGGACATCCAGACGGACGGAGCAGTAGAACTTGAGGGCGTTTCCCCCTGCCGTTGTTTCCGGGTTTCCGAACATCACCCCGATTTTCATACGCAGCTGGTTGATGAAAATAACGGAACAGTTGGTCTTGCTGACAATAGCAGTGAGTTTGCGGAGAGCCTGGCTCATGAGACGAGCCTGGAGACCCATGTGACTGTCACCCATGGTTCCTTCGATTTCGGCTCTGGGCGTGAGCGCTGCAACGGAGTCGATAACAATGAGATCGATACCTCCGGAGCGAACGAGCGTCTCGGTAATTTCGAGCGCTTGTTCTCCGTCGTCGGGCTGGGACACAAGGAGTGTGTCAACATCCACCCCGATCTTCTTTGCGTAGGAGAGATCGAGCGCGTGCTCCGCATCAATAAACGCAGCGCGGCCGCCTGCTTTCTGAATTTCGGCAATTGCATGGAGTGACAGAGTTGTTTTGCCGGAGCTTTCCGGACCGTAGATTTCAATGATGCGGCCCGCGGGAAATCCTCCACCGAGTGCAAGATCAAGCGAGAGCGATCCCGATGGAAAGCGCGGAATTTGCGAGGTGCCGGCATCACCCATTTCCATGATGGCACCATCTCCGTACTGCTTCTTGATCTGATCGAGAGCATTCTGAATGGCTGCTGCCTTGAGTGCGTCTGCGGAGACGGCACCTTTTTTTGCGGAAGACTTAGTATCCATAGTAGAGGAGTGGGTAGTAGACTTCGTCATAATACGAGTGATGAAAGAAAATAAAAGTCTTCAGTATACGAAAGTACACCCACTATTCCGAAGGTTAAGGATAAGGTCAAGGAAGAGGACTTGATCACTCTGAAAAAGAGTATGGTGTATTATCGTACACCTTCTGAAATTCGAAGCATGAATTACGAATGGAAATCAGAAATCCGAATGATTAAAGCTTGAAACATTCGATCTTTAAACTTCGCGATTCCATTCGTATTTCGAATTTCGTGCTTCGGATTTACCGCGCCAGCGGTCGGCAGATGCCGCTTCCAATAGTTGTATCGGTCACTGCGCAGTAGCTTCCCTGTTCACAGAGAATTCCTGCAGGTCCACCGCACGGTGTGCCGCTCAGAGAGCCGCTGCCGCTTGAGAGTGTGGATGATGCGTTTGATGTGAAGACGATGGTTTTCAAAAGCTGGAGCACGCTTTGGACCGGTTCTTTTTTTGCAGGATCGTTGAGTGTTTGATCAATAGTGATGGCAACAATCTGCGAACCGTTCTGGATATAGACCACCGTGCCCGATGCAGTCATCACGCGCACGGCGCGCTGTCCGCCAACAACAAGCGGCGTTCCTGTAGGAAGAGTCGAGAAAGATGATTTGTAAATAGTGAGAAGAGGACTAATAGATCCCGTTTCTGTGAACTTGATGCCATCATCAAACACTTCCCCGTTCCATGCCAAAGGCGCAGAGAACGTGAGCTTGAGAGCCGGAACCGACCATGGGTGCGACGGCTGCTCAATACGCCGTACGTCCGTTGCCACAAGAACCGGCAATGCTTTGGGGTCGGAATTGATCTCCAGCGTCCCGGTGATCGTCACATCCATTCCTTCAAAACTGCGCAAATTCACCACACTGCTTTCCACGTAGTATACATCCCGGCCATTCTGACGAAGGACATCAGTACCTCTGCGTGTGAGGGAGAGATCAACAGGGGACAGAGCGCCACTCAGTGTTTGTGGTCCGGTGGGGAGGACAACCTCCGGTTCTTTGGTACAACCATTGAGAAGTGCGAGACCGATAAACGTGGTCATGCTGATTGCAACAATGCGGGTGATGAGGGCGGAGGACATGGACACAGTGTACAACAAAAAATCCGCCTTTCGACGGATTTTTAAGATTCTATAGAGAAAATTGATTTACTTCTTGTCTGCGTCGAAGGAGTAGACGGCGCGACCCACACGGACGAAGTACGGCATCTTCTGGAGGTTGAGGGAGATGGTTCCGACCTTCACCGTGCGCTGCTTGGCGACTTCGGCGATGATCTCTTTCTTGGAGAGTGGTCCCTTTTCCTTCAGAATTGCTTCGATGACATCGGCAACAGTGCCCGGTTCGTAGCCCCACTCGCGGAGTGCATAGAGGCCGCGGCCAACAAGGACAAACTGCGGATAGCGGATGAGTTCGTTGTGAACAGCCTGAACGGTGACGTTCTTGTGGTCGAAGCGGGATTCGCGGATGCGGTTGGCAATCTCCATAAAGTGCAAAGGCACACCTGCCTTGCGAAGGACGATTTCCACTTTGTCGCGGATAGAACGCGGGCGGACGAAGCGCCACTCGGTCAGTCCCCATCCTTCGTCGATTTCGCGGAGACGCTCGTCGATAGTCATGCAGCTGTTGATAAGTTCCTTGCCGGGGATTCTGTCCTTGAAGAGATTCAGAGCCTGGACGGAAGAGACAAGCTCTTCACGCTTCATACAGCTTCTGCGCTTCTTCAGGATCTTCACCATGTTTTCGACAATCACGGAAATATCTTCCATGGCGAGAGACTCAAGTCTCCAGAACGGAACGAAGGATCCGCTGTGACCGGACGTGCTCATGTCGGTATCAATAGAGAAAGACAGGCGAAGCACTGCTCCGTCGAGGTCCGTGGAGTTCGGCATGCGCTTCAGGACCTGGCTGATGAGATCGTCCTCACGCATCACGCCACCGTTCACACGGAGAATGCTCTTCGCCATTTCGTTGACATCGTTCAGTTTGGTGGTGCGGACGGTGCGGCGGAGTTTGCTGAGAGCAATTCCTTCGATTTGGCGCACACGCTCGCGCGTTACCTTAAAATGTCGTCCAATCTTCTCCAGTGTCTGCTTTGGTTGACCCTGCAGCGCGAAACGGCGCTTGATCACCA
This sequence comes from uncultured Candidatus Peribacteria bacterium, assembly GCA_964533375.1. GTDB lineage: Bacteria > Patescibacteriota > Gracilibacteria > Peribacterales > Peribacteraceae > CALREJ01. The sequence goes on along the minus strand of CAZHLW010000001.1, from coordinate 544,780 downwards.
TCGCTTCCTTCTCGGTTAAGACCATAAAAAGATCGTCCAGCAAGGACTGCAGATTCACTGCAAGCTTGCTGCTTGCGGTCGCGTTAAGCGGAGAAAGGGTGGAGGAGGCGTCAGCCATAGGGTCGGGAGGAAAAAGAGAACATCCTTCGTTTTACCAGAACATTGACAGGAGCAAAAGATCTTCCATTGGTTCGTCTGGACTGTTTTCCACAGCTATGTTGCTGTGGCCAGATGTTTGGAAAAGGATCAAGTGTTATAATTTATAGTATTTTTGGAGTTTGTCAAATTTGATATTTGTGACATATTCATTAAATAAAGCAAGTTTAGCGGCTTTCCAGATACGTCTGCAATAATTCACAGGCCGCTCTGGCATCTCCATCAAAAGAGGTATTTTTGGATGTGGTGTACCGTTCATCAATAAATGTGACGACGAGACCCTTTTTCTCAAGCAAATCCGCACATTCACGCACATATCCGGATTGTGATCCCTCGGCACCAGAGAGCAGCAGCGGTAAGCCAACGACAACTAAATCCGCCATCCGTTCTTCAGCTAAATCCAGCACACGCGCAATCATCTGCTTGGTCGAGGTTTCAATAATGGTATCCAGCGGCAGGGGAATGTCGTTCTCGGTATCGACAAAAGCGACGCCTGTCCGTTTCTTCCCGATATCCAGGGCAAGAACGCGCATCAGAAATGCTTAGGCTGCGACCATGCGGGCCACCAGAGACTTCTTGCGGGAAGCAGTATTTTTGTGGATGATATTCTTCTTTGCTGCCATGTCGATGCTCTTATAGACCTTCGGAAGCAGGGCCACGGCTTCTTCCTTCTTTCCTTCCTTCAGGCTATCGGCAAGCTTCTTCATCATGGTTTTCATGATGGTCTTGTAGGGGACCAGACGCTTGTGGCGTGCGGCATCCTGTTTTACCCGTTTGATGGCTGATTTGGTCAAAGGCATAGCCGCGAGACTGTAATGGAGGGAAAGAGGGGAGTCAAGGCAAGAATAGGGACCATTTTCTTACACAGGCTTCTGTAGCTGCGGGAAAATGAGTTCTGCCACTGCGTTTCCAATGACAACGGGGTCGGAGCTGGCAAATAATTCTTGCCGCTCTTTGAAATAAGCAGCAACCTTGGAACATGTCATTTCTGACATTTGTTTAAATTCCGGAATAGCGCGATGCGTAATAAAACCGCTACCGCCCCATTTGACTTGCGTCATTGTATCATCAAATGCAATAAAGAAGCTTCTTCGCACCTCTTGCGGAATAGCGGTATAATCAACTGATAACATACGTAAAATAGTCGCAAGAATAGCACCACCATGAGTAGATGATTGATAATCTTCTTCATCGATCTGCAGAATCGACTGACATTCTTCACCGTTGAAATAGTCCTGCAATTTTTGGAGAAGATCTTGGAGGAGCGGCTGAGGCTGACCTGTCAGGCGCACACATGTTGCCTGGAGCACCGAGAGGAGACGAGGAAGAGTCCGATGATACCCTCTATAATCTGGATCAGAAGGACCTCTGTCAGGCAATTTGGGCATACCGAAGGCTTTTAGTGCAACAGGCTTTAATCGACCATCGCGAGTCAGTTCAGCAGGTAATTCCTGCTGGTTGGTTGTCGCAATTGTAAATACACGTTGAATATTTCCGGTGCCGCTGAGAATCGTTTTGAAAGTCGAGAGCAGTGCTTCCCCTTTCTCATCAATGGCATGGGATACTTGCTTTTCATCAGTTTGAGTAAATTCAGAGCGCCTTTCTACAGCCTGATGACTCTCTGTGCGTTTCGTCTGTACATTCACCTGTGAAAACTTGTTCATCATTTTGTCGAATTCATCCAGAAGTGCCACAACATACCGACCGCTTTGCTGTGCCACTTCATCAAGATGGCGGTAGAGCTGAAAGAGTGTATCACCGGGAGACGACGCATCGCGGATGAGATTCATGTTCACAACAACAACATCTGCATTCTCCTGTACTTCATGTGCCAGGAAACGCGTGTATTCCGTTTTTCCTGTTCCAGGAATACCGAAGAAGAGAACGCCTGAGTGTGTGAAATGCTCGTTCGTTTTTGAGGACCTGAGATGTTCAACAAGAGAAGGATGGAGTGTCTGTAATTCCGGGGGGAGAGGATATTCATCCGGACGCAGCAGTGCCGTAAGCCGCTCATACGAACGCATGTTCTGTGTTGTCAGCACTTGCGCACAGGTCTGTGCAATCTCTTGAACCAACTGATGCAGCTCTTGCTGAGTAGTATGCGCAGAGTCGGCACCTAAAATTTTTGTAAGGACTGCAGAGGATGTTTGACTATGAATACGAAGCAACGCAGCAGCCAGATGACGGATATCGACATCGCTCCCTTCGGAAACCTGTGAGGATTGAGGAATGCTATTCAAGACGGGTATTCAAGTGACTTTCAATTCTTTTGTCAAATTTCACGAAATCTTCACATCTTGTCTCTGGCACCCGCCTTTCATCATCACTATACTGCCCGCCATGTGCGGCATCTTCGGATATATCGGTGATCGGAAAGACGCGACCAAAATGGCGGTCGACGGCCTGAAAAGCCTGGAATACCGCGGCTACGATTCCTGGGGAGTCGCCTGGAAAAACGGGAATGATGCCTTTCTGACATCCAAGAAAGAAATCGGAAAGATCAGCGGCGTGGATGGCGCGTTACTATCCAATAATTCCTCGCTCGCAATCGGCCACACGCGCTGGGCCACGCACGGCGGAGTCACTGTTGCAAATGCCCATCCGCAGTTTAACGGCGATAAGACGATTGCCGTTGTGCATAACGGTATTTTTGAAAACTATCAGCAGCTGCGCGATGAGCTGAAAGCGAAGGGACATGTGTTTACATCGGAGACAGATACAGAAGTTGCACCACATTTGATTGAGGAATATTTGAAAGAAACAAATGACTTCGCACATGCAGTGCGACTCGCATGTCAGAAGTTCACCGGCCGCTACGCAATCCTCGCGGTCCACGCCACAAGCGACACGATGGTTGCGGCACGCACGGGGTCTCCGCTGATTGTGGGTGTTGGAAGCGACGGCTACTTTGTGGCATCGGACACACCGGCGTTCATGCATCACACACGCACGGTCCAATACCTCGACGATGGTGAAATGCTTGTGACCAACGGCAAATCGATTATTTTCTCGGATATCGAAACCGGTGCGGAACACATGAAGCGCGAGATTGAAATCACCTTCAATGTGGAACAGGCGGACAAGGGAAATTTCGCACACTACATGCTGAAGGAAATCATGGAGCAGAAAGAGAGCGTTGCACGTGCGGTGAACCAGAGTGACGAAGAAATCATGACGGTTGCCAATGCCATCCGTGATGCACAGGGAACATTCCTGTCTGCCTGCGGCACCGCCGGAAAAGCGTGTATGGCGGCCGATTACTTCTTCTCTGTTATTGCACAGAAGCACGTGAACTTCGCTCCTGCGAGTGAGTTCAAGGTGTATCACCACTTCCTGAAGAAAGAATCCCTGCTGATTGTTGTCAGTCAGAGTGGAGAGACAGCAGACGTACTGGAAGCCATGCAGGTCGCAAAGAGCAAAGGTGCGAAGGTGCTGTCCATTGTGAACGTGGAAGGATCAAGTATCGATCGCGCATCGGACTACACGCTGCACATCAATGCAGGACCTGAGCGCGCTGTTGCATCCACGAAGGCCCTCACAGGTCAGCTCGCGGTCTTGCTCCTTGTTGCGTACGCACTCGCCGGAAAACTGCAGGAAGGAAAGAAGCTGCTGCTTGAAACCGCATCGATGATCAACGACATGTTGAACCCGCGCTACGTGGAACGCCTGAAGCAGCTCGCAGATAAAATCAAAACGAAGGAAGATTTGTATATTATCGGGAAGAGCTGGAACTATCCGATGGCCCTCGAGAGCGCCATCAAAATTCAGGAAGTGAGCTACATTCACGCCGAAGGATTTGCGGGTGGAGAACTAAAGCACGGACCCATCGCGCTGATTGAAGAGGGGACGCCGTGCATCGTGCTCGCGGGGAATGACGAAGTGACACCGGATATTTTAAGCAACGCCGTGCAGCTGAAAGCACGCGGCGCGCTGGTGATTGGAGTCGCTCCGGAAAATAATGAGATCTTTGATGAATGGATTAAAGTGCCGGACGCGGCAACCGCGCAGGCAATCGTAAACGTGATTCCGATTCAGGTGCTGGCGTATGAGCTTGCGGTGCAGAGAGGAAAAGATCCGGATATGCCGCGGAATCTGGCGAAGAGTGTGACGGTGAAGTAGGGTTCGGCTCCGCTCGGCCTGACTTTGGGGAAAAAACTTTGTTGAGTGTTTTTCGATGGATGAAAATAGAAGAGGCAATGGGCTTGAAAAGAATGTAGTGGGTTGTGTTGATGCAGGTTGCCAGGATATGTAATTGATCGATATTTTTGATTATTAACGCATCCTTCTTTGCCCTGCTCCATGTCTTCAATTGTTTTTCACGGGCAATTGCTTTGCGAATATCACGAAAAGTTTCCAGATAGGCCAGCTGAAACGGCAATCTTTTTGCTGTGTATGAATCGGAATGAATACCTTGTTCATGTTCCTGCAATCGTCGCCGATAATTATTGGTAACGCCTGTATAATATGTTCCATCAGAGCATTCCAAAATATACACGTAATACTGTTTCATCATCTCAGTATAGCGATCCGATTCTTCATACAATCTCTCCAGAGACAATCGTCCACCATGGTATCCCAACAGAGTCAGACCGAGCGTAGTCGAGGTCTTACTCCGTCGGCCGGATATTATAATAATCAAACAAAAACGCTGCGATATCATGGAACAACGGACCGGCGGTGGATTCACCGTAGGCAATCTGCTGGTTTTTGGGGCGGTCAAGTTTCACGAGCACAATAAACTTGGGATTTGGCACCGGACCGTAGCCAAGGTACGTACCAACAGTGGAACCGGTACCGGACTCGTAGCGGCCACCGGGACCGGCAATCTGACTTGTTCCCGTTTTACCGGCAGTCGCATAGCCTTTCACTTTTCCACGTTTCGCAAAACCCGTATTCGTGGAATGCACAAGCATGGCGCTAATGGTGTCTGATGATTCCTTTGTGATGACCTGGTCCACAATGCGCGGAGTGAATGTTTCGACGGTACCATCTGCGTGGATGACGCTGTCGACAATGGTCGGATGCATCAGTTTACCGCCGTTTGCTAGGACGGCATTTGCGGTCACAACTTGTAACGGAGTGGCAGAGATACCCTGTCCGAACGATGCAGTCGCAAGATCGGACAAGCTCCAGCGACGCCAGGGCTTGATGTCTCCGGTTACTTCATCTTCCAGTTCGATGGCAGTCACTTTCCCGAAACCGAACTTTTCGATCATGTGTTCAAACAGCTTGCTGCCGAGTCTGGCGGAAATACTCGTCATGCAGGTGTTAATAGAAAACGCCAGACAGTACGTCATGTCGACTTTTCCGTAAAACCTCTTGAGAGCGTTGTTGATAGTGTACTCGTCCACCTTCACCGGACCGTCGTCGTTGTAGATGGTTTCCGGCGTGATCTCACCCTGATCAAGCGCGATTGCCATCGTGATTGGTTTCATGACGGATCCCGGCTCATAAATTTCCTGCACCGTGCGGTTGAGATACGCACCGACACCGATGTTGTTTTTGTACTTCAGCCAAATATTCGGAACGCTTGTCGGGAAAATTTCGACGCGGTCATTTTCTCCAAGATAGTAGTAATAGCGCGCCAGATCTTTCAGGTCGAAATCACGCTGCAGAGCGGAGAGTTCTTTCTGGATTTTATCCGGCAGCGTCGCGCGGCCTTCGTCGGTAAAGACCTGGCTCACGTAATCTTTCACAATGCGGACGTTCGTTTCAGGATTATAAATTTCCACCACGATGGTCGGCAGTTTTTCCTGCGGGATCGTAATCGGCAGTTTGTCGTACACCGATGCGTACGTGTTGCGTTCAAAGAGAGGGGCATTGACCATTGCAAGAATGCGGCCGGTTTGAGGATCCATTACAATGGCCTGACCGCTGTCGGCCTCGAACCGTTTGATACCGTCCTGCATCATTTCTTCGACTTTGCGCTGGATGAAAGGATCGATAGTCAGAACCACTGTATCGCCGTTTTTGGCATCAATAATGGTTTGGTTGGAGGTAAGAATCTGTCCCCCCTGCAGATCGCTCACCGTGCTGATAAGTCCTTCCTGACCCCGAAGCTGTGTATCGAATGTGCGCTCAATACCGTACTGCGCTTCGCGGTTGGTGTTGAGAAATCCGACCACCTGCGATCCCACCGTGTCGTCCGGGTAGTAGCGCCAGTGCTCCGCAATGAGCGCCACAGAGCGAAGCGGATCGACAATTTTTTCAGCTTCTTCACGGCTGCCGGCGTTGGCACGGAGGGTGTTTGTGGCAGTGAGGGAATCAAGCATTTTTTCTTTGATGAGCAGCGATGTCTGCGGAGTGAGGCGGCGCATGATCGCAACGTAGCGGAGCGGTCTGGAACGCAGGGAATATGCAAGTTTTTCCTGGTCGATATTCAGGATGCCCGCAAGCTGTTTACTGATGGATGAGATGGACGAATTTTTGAGCATCTCCGGATCGCCGGAAATCAGTTTTGATTCCGGGTTCACAGTAATACCTGGAATATTGAGCGCGTTCACTTTTTCCGCTTCGGTTTTGGTCACGCTGTATTTAATAGGAACGAACGTCACCTGCTTTCCGGAAATGCGCTGCTGGATATCACGTGCGAACATGCGGCGGACTTCTGTCAGATCCGGAATTTTGGTGTCGGTTCCGACCGGCAATTCCGACGGAAGCGGTTCGAGGAGTGACCCCGTGGAAATTTTCCGGACAAAAGAGAGAGGGTCGAAGCGCGAAGCATAGGGCGATCCTGAAAAGGAAATGAGTTCACGCGGACACTCTTCTTTACCCTCGCTGCAGCTCCGGTGGATTTGCTCGGTAATGAGGAGATTGGAGAGTGTATCTGCAATAAATCCGGGGTCATCGGCAATGAGCGGATCGACGTAGAGAAGATCAAGCGTGGTATTGGTTGCGAGGATCGTCGTTTCGCCGGTTTTGCTGTTGAGGGCGAGGATTTCGCCGCGCTGGGCAGGAAGACGGACGCCTCCGAAGTGCTGTGATTGCGCTGCATCATGATATTCTTTTCTGTCAATTATCTGCAGCTGCATCATGCGGGCAACCAGCGTGAGGCCACAAACCAGCAATACGCTGTGTAAAATGACCATTCGCTGGAGGAGCGAACGTTTCTTCTGGGTTTCCGAGAGGTGAGAGGAGCGTTTCAGCAGCATCGTGAGGCCAGAAGGATAGCAGGGGACCCCCAAATCTGCTATAATAATGAGATGGTTCATCCTGACTTTTCAACCCTCAACGGCGAGCAATTACTCGACAAATTGCAGCAGTATTGTACGGAATTAGGAGTGTCCGACATCCACACGTCTCCCGAAAAGGATCACGTCCGCCTGGAAATCCGTCTGCGCGGTATGCTGGAAGAATTAACACCGATGACGCACGAGAACTATGAGATGTTTTTGCGCCGTATTAAGTTCGTCTCGAAGTTGAAACTCAACATTACCAATATTCCCCAGGACGGTCAGTACACATTCGGCGTAGAAGAGAACGGCCAGAGCCGCATTGTGAACGTTCGTGTGGCAACGCTTCCTTCCCGTTTTGGAGAAACAGTCACACTCCGTCTGCTCGATCCGAAGCGCGGTATTGTAGCTCTTACTGATCTCGGTTTTCCGGGAGATATGGTCAAGCAGCTGGAAGAGATTGTGAAGCTCCCGCACGGGCTTGTGCTCGTGACCGGTCCGACAGGATCAGGAAAAACGACGACACTCTATTCATTGCTGACGACAGTCATCGGCACCGCCAGAAACATCATCACCCTGGAAGATCCGGTGGAATATGAAATCAAAGGAATCGTGCAGAGCGAAATTGATCCGGATCACGGCTTCACGTTTGCCTCGGGCCTGCGCTCGGTATTGCGCCATGACCCGAACATTGTGCTGGTGGGAGAAATCCGCGATCTGGAAACCGCACAAACCGCTGTGGATGCCGCGCTCACCGGTCACTTGGTGCTTTCAACCCTCCACACAAACTCCGCTCTGGAAGCCATTCCGCGTTTGCTCTCGATGGGTGTCAGCCCGTATACATTCGCTCCGGCTCTCCGCGCGATTCTGGCCCAGCGCCTCATTCGTACACTCTCCCCGGAAGCAAAGCAGGCAGGAACCTACGACCCCGCAAATCCCGCAACCTACAGCGGCCGCATGACGCTGCCGGAACTGCTGGTTGTAAGCCCCCAGATGCGCGATATGATTTTGGTACAGGAACGCGAAGAACTGATGGAGGAACAGGCGAAGAAAGACGGCTATATGACCATGAAAGAGTGGGGAAAGATTCTGGTCGAGCAGGGAATTACCAGTAAGGAAGAGATTGAAAGAGTTACTACCTAAGGTTAAGGAGAAGGTTAAGGTTGAGGATTTTTTTGCGTACCCTTAACCTTAACCTCATTCTTGACCTTCAACTGAGTATCTCCATTACTCAAGAAAGAGACAGAACCCTTGCATTGGAACCGTGCAGTATCGTACGCTTCCACTCCTATGTTCCGACGCTACCGTCAGCGCCGCGGGCCGTACGCCCTTGCAAGACCTTCCGTCGTGCCGTCTTTCGTGCGCAGTCTTATTCTGCTCCTGATTGCGGCATTTGTGCTGTACCTCATCGGCCGCGGCATTCTGGCGCTCTTCGGACTCGGCAGCGGACTCGACCGCGCTCCGGTGTCGCTCACAATCGAAAAAGGGGGAACGGTGAACGTCTCGCTCGAGGGGGGATTGATGCAGCGCGCCGACGACAGCATGAAGCTCTACGCAACGGACAAGATTTCCTCCGCCGCAACCGGACACGCTGTCCTGTCTTTCTTCGATCAGTCCTGGATCCGTCTGGATGGCGGTACGGATTTGTCCATTGATGCAAGTGAAACGGGCGAAGACGAGGCCATCAGCACCGTCTCACTCAGCAAGGGGACCATTTGGGTGGATACGCCGTCTGAAAAAATCTATTCCGGGTCCGTTCTCCGCACCATCGAAACAGCTGCGTTCACGCTCCACATTCCCGCAGACACGCAGGCCGCAGTGAGTGAAAAAACCCTTCTGGTTTTCAGTGCGGACGGTAACGGCGTGGGTATCACTCTTAAAGGAAGCACAGAGGAACAGTTCATTGGTGAAGGCCAGCAGATCAGCCTTCCGGACTCTCCCGGTACCGACGCTTCCGACTACCGCACCGCCATCGATCCGCTTGTTGCCCAGAAACCGTTTATCCTGGAAAGCAAAGCAATGAAGCGCGCAGGCGCCTCTGTTGCAAGCGGGAGCGGCACATCCATCCAGATTGATCCGAATTCCATTGCCCTGAAAACTCCTGCCGACAACGCCGCAGTCAGCACGGACACCGTGACTGTTGCAGGAACAGTCGGCGCCAACGTTGCACGCGTGCGCATCAACGGACACGAAGCTAGCATCAACCGCACGGACATGAGTTTTTCCGAAGAACTTGCACTGACAGACGCGGCAACGACTGACATCCGTATCGAGGCACTGGATATGAATGACCTCGTCCTGGATCAGGTTTCCCGCACCATCAGAAAAACCATCCAGACTATTGTCCCACCCAGCATCACCAGTCCTGCAAAGAACGGACAGACCTACCGCACGCAGGATGCACAGGTGGAAATCAAGGGAACCGCACCAAGCGGCGCAGCCGGAATCATCGTGAACGACTATAAGCTGCAGCTCTTCCGAACAGGCGACACAACCTGGAGCTATCTGGCCAGCAAGCAGCTAAATAACCTGATCGACGGGAAAAACATTTTCAATGTCTACGCAACGGACGCAAGCGGCAACCCAAGCGCACCGGCGACCATCACCATTCTGGTGGAAGCGGGAACCGTAGGAGTGGTGAGCACGGGTTCCACCGTCGGCAGCACATCGTCCGTCGCTCCGCAGATTGATGAAACAACGCTGCCGCAAAACGCCCCGACCATGCCCGGCACCATTGCTGTTACCGGTCCGGCTGCCGGTACGTCGTACACCGCTACGGGAAGCGAAATTCTGATTGAAGGAACAGTACCCGCACAAACTTCCTCCGTCTGGGTGAACGGCTACAAACTGCAGCTCTACAAAGCAGGTGTCACGCGCTGGAATTACATTGCAAAGACGGATTACGGCACACTGAAGAAGGGAACGAACGTCTACAAGATCAATGCGCGTGATGCGAACAATCAGATCCTGGATTCGTTTACGTACACGGTGACGTACTAAGCTAGAGCGATACCTTCAGTTTTTTCATCGTGTCCAAAAAATGTGGTGATGGATCTGCTGTCACCGCATGCTCTTTACTGTCGGCAGGAGACACAAACGTCAGTTTCCACGCATGCAGACACAAATCATGAATCGCATATTCTTTACTCAACTGCTCACTTTTGGAGGAAGAATACGTGTCATCTCCCAAAAGCGGATGGCCGATGGACAGAAGATGCACACGAATCTGATGGGTGCGGCCGGTATGGAGATCGCACGCAAGGAGCGCCACATCTTTCGTTGCATCAAGCGTTGTATACGTTGTCCGGGCTTCGCGCGTTTTTGAAGATCCGAACACCGTCATCTTTGTTCTGTTTGAAGTTGAGCGGCCGATAGACGCATCGATCATCGCGGTTGGCGCGTCGGGCACACCCGCCACAATCGCAAGGTAGGTTTTCTTCACCGTGCGATCCTCAAACTGCTTCTGCAAAAATTTATGAGCCTCGGGTGTTTTCGCAATCAGCAGACAGCCTGTTGTTTCTTTGTCGAGGCGATGCACCAAAACGGCACTACTGGAGAAGGGGATTTTGCGCTCAGCAAACAGATGTACGACTCCATGCAGCACTGTCACTTCGTCCGGCGGCATACCGGCTCCCGGATGCACAGAGACATTTTCCGGTTTGCGGATCACCATGCAGGCATTGTCTTCGTACAGCACTTCCAGCTTCAAATCCGCAGGTTCCAGCCGCGTTTCGGTGACCGGTTCTTCCGTGGCAGACATCTCCACTTTATCTCCGGCTTCCAGCACCATCGCGACTTTGCGCACAATGCGGCCGTTCACCATCACCTGTCCCGCCTTCACCACATCTTTGGCCTTCACACGGCTGATGACCGCTTTTTGATTGGTCAAAAAGATATCGAGGCGTGCCGGAATCTCCACTATCCATTCGTGCATGGACTGCATTCTAACAGATGTGATCTGTATTTGACATATCTATTAAAAATAGTATTTTATTACACTTTTTACGAGGTACCAAGAAAGGGTGCTTTCGGAGTTACGAGGATGCGAGGACGTAACAAAGAAAGAAACCTCTACGGCAGAAGTAGGGAGGGAGACACTCAGTCGGCTTTCCGCCTGGGTGTTCTTATTTGTATAAAAAGTATAGAATACTTGTCCTGCTCTTCCTTTGTATTCTTTCTGCAGTACGCAGGCGAGATGTGATAGCAGAGGAAGGGCGGGACTTACAACGCTGGAGATCCCCAAGATCTCCGGCACTGGGGGAGGTAGCGAACTGCAACATTTGCTACCTCTTCCTCTTTTGTTGCAATTACAAAATGTAATACTAGACTGACATTAAGCATAAAACCTGCACCTCGCCTGTGGCGAGCTGGGAGCTTCGAGGGGACCATGGGTGGGGTGCAGGACTTACATATTGATGAGAGGCCGGCTTCGGCTTCTTGTCGGGGGTGGGAACTTTCCGCTGGTTCCCACCCCTCTCTTTTTTTCGGAGAATTCCTGTACAATCAGAATCAATGACTAACGAAGAGATTTTAACCAGAGGTGTCGCTAAGCTCATTCCGCAAGCACTTGCAGAGGAAAAACTGAAGAAAGGAAAAATCCGCATGTACTGGGGAATTGATCCGACAGGCGCCAATATTCACCTGGGACACGCCGTACCGCTCCGCAAAATGAAACAGCTGTGCGATGCGGGTCACGAAGTTATTTTCCTGGTCGGCAGCTTTACCGCCATGATCGGCGATCCATCCGGCCGCGACACCATGCGCGAGCCGCTTACCAAAGAGCAGGTGAAGAAAAATTTTGAAGACTACAAAAAGCAGGCTTCAAAGATTCTGGATTTTAAGAAAGTGAAAGTTGCCTACAACCACGAGTGGCTGGAAAAACTGACATTTAAAGATATTCTGAAACTAACCTCGGAATTTACCGTGAACCAGATGATGGAGCGCGATATGTTCGAACGCAGACTGAAAGAGAGGATGCCCGTGTCGCTCACGGAATTCATGTATCCGCTGATGGTCGGCTACGACTCTGTCATGCTCGATGTCGACATGGAACTCGGCGGCACAGACCAGGAATTCAATATGCTTGCCGGCCGCACACTGCAGAAGGCATTCGGAAAGCGCGAGAAGTTTGTGATGACAGTGAAACTGCTGGAGGGAACGGATGGCCGCAAAATGAGCAAAACCTACGACAACTGTATTTACGTAAACGACAGCGCGAAGGAGATGTACGGCAAAACTCTCAGCATCAAAGATGAGCTGATTACCACCTACATGGAATGTGCGACCGATATTCCGATGGATGAAATCAAAGAAGTAGAAAAAGCGATGAAGAAAGGTGCGAACCCGAAAGACTTTAAGATGCGTCTGGCGAAAGAACTGGTCACAATGTATCACTCAGACATTGAAGCAGCGGAAGCTGAAGCAGAATTCAGCAAAGTTTTTTCCAAAGGAGGAGTACCTGACGATATGCCTGAAATAAGAGCAACTAAAGGAGAATTGCTTATTGATCTTCTTATTATGTCAAAAATTGTTCCATCTAAGTCAGAAGCACGCAGACTTATCCAACAAAAAGCCGTCACTATGAATGAGACATTGGTAGAAGCATTTGATATAAAAGCGGAAGCAGGGGTGACGAAAGTAGGAAAAAGGAAATTCCTGAGAATTATTTTATGACGAAGGTGTCACTCTGAGCTCGTCGAAGAGTGCATTAGTCGTGTTCATGCTTCGACGAGCTCAGCATGACACTTTGCATTATTTTTATATGTATGAGTTCTTTTATATTTTCAATTCCTCTTCGATAACTCCTCCACGATAAATCTGGCAATATCTCAAACTCCTTTTCAATCAACGCTTCCTTCTTTGCTCTACTCCAACCTTTCACCTTCGTTTCCCATTCAATCGCCTGATCAACATCACGAAATGGTGCAACATAGACAATTTCACCGGCCTCCTCTTGAAGGTATAGGCTGTTGGACTTTCTCCCAGCTGATGTTCTTCTAGTCGCCTCTGATAGTCATTCGTCACACCCGTGTAATAACTGCCGTCTCTGCACCTCAAAATGTACACATAATATTCTTTCATCTTCTTAGTCTAGCGTAAGGCAAAAAATGACAAGCTCATTTGAGACAAAAGTACACCAATCACACACCGACGCTCTGCTTGATAATCCACCCAAGCGTCACAAAGCCGATAATAAGAACTATAAACGTCATCGTACTATTCCAAGGAAATACGGCAGACTGGCTGCAGCACTGACAAGTGCGGTGGAAACCACGAAGGCGAGGCCGGCGTTGCGTGTATCGCGTGACATAGTACTAGTTATGACACATAGGTAGGCGCCTCGTGACAGTGCAGCCGAGGGAAAGAAGGGTGCTTTGGAGCTGGCGCGCGTTACTCAGAACGCGGTCAGAAGGGAGATAGACATGAACCGCCCCTTTGCGCGGGTAATTGCGAACCCACTCCACAATATTTGTAACGGAGAACTCTCCACCATTGGCTTCTATTTGCTGAAAACTTGAGAAATCGATCACCACATTCTGCTGCGACTGAGACATCCCGAGAGTGTGGTGGGGGAGTGGTTGCATGAGAAGGAAGTGTACGCTCGTACACCCTTCATTGCAAGAGCATTTTTCACAAAAAAAGAGACACCTTTCGATGTCTCTTTTAAAAGTCCAAAAAGAATATTATTTCAACATGCCATCAATGGCTGCCTGGAAGGTTGCGAAGGGATAGGCACCACTGATCTTCTGACTCTGGCCATCAGGACCAAGGACCCAGAAGCCCGGTGTGCCGTCGATGCCGGAAGCGGAACCTGCAGCGAGATCAGCCTGGACCAGGTCTGTCTTTGCACCTGTGTCCAGACAGGTAGCGAATGTGCCGGCATTCAGACCGAGGTCGGCAGCGTAAGACTTGAACTTGGTTGCAGCGTCAGCAGCTGTGAGGTTTGCCCACTCCTCCTGCTTGTTGAAGAGCTCTTCATGCATTTCCCAGAACTTGTTCTGATCCTGCGCACACGCTGCAGCTTCAGATGCCTTCTGTGCGTTCGGGTGGAAGCTCAGAGGATAATGGCGGGTGACGTACTTGATTTTGCCGGTATCGACGTAGTTCGTCTTGATCTGGCTGAACGTCTGCTGGAAATGACGCTGACAGAACGGACACTGGAAATCAGTGAATTCAACAAAGGTGACAGGAGCATCTTCCTTACCCAGGAACGGACTGTCCTCACCACCTGTCGGAGGCGTGTCCGGGGCTGCCGGAGCAACGGATGCCTGCTGGGCACCTGCGGTATCAGTCGGAAGAGGATTATTCACCGTACCGCCCATCTGGACGCCTGCGATACCATGAACGCCGGTTGCAATAACGTAACCGACAATGAGTCCGGCCAGACCGACGGTCGACGCGAACCAGGGATTTCCATTTGTGGGGGAAGCCATGAAAACGTGGAGGAGAAAATAGAAAGACCGCGTCATCATACTCAAAAAGCAGATCAACAAAAAGCGACGGGACTGTAACTTCAGAAGTTTGCAACTACATCGGACTCCTTATTTCCCGTGAAACTTCTGATGCACTTCCTTCAACTGAGGATTAGTGACATGTGTGTAAATCTGCGTCGTTGATAAATCCTTATGCCCAAGAAGTTCCTGCACAGAACGCAGATCCGCGCCATTGCGGAGGAGATCAGTCGCAAAAGAGTGCCGGAGCGTGTGCGGTGATGGATTGCTGACAATACCTGCAGCCATCGCATATTTTTTCACGATGTTATAAATACTGATGCGCGAGAGCCGGAATTCTTCGCCCGGCGGCATAATGTTCACTGCTTTTTCAAGGTGCCGAATGAACAGGGGAGTCAGATGATCCGTGCGGCTCAGCATATAATTTTTCAGGGCATCAACGGCACTATCCGACAGGAAGACGACACGAATTTTGCTGCGCTTTCCGCGAACGGAGATTTCCCGCGTGTTGTAGTTCAGGTCTTTTACATTCAAAGATCGCAGCTCCGCCAGACGCAAACCGGTCGAAAAAAAGAGTTCCAGAATGGCGCTGTCCCTCTTGCCCTCTCTCGTGTCTGTGTCGGGCGCTCCCCTGAGTCTCTCGAGCTCCTCCCCCGTAAGGACCTTAACCTGTCGCTGCTCCTCTTTGAAGCGTTTTATGCGGTCAGGGGGGTAGACGTCCATTTCTTCTTCCTGGATGAGGTAGCGGAGGAATGCGCGGAGGACTGTAAGGTGATGATTTCGTGTTCGTACAGCCATTTCTCCGTTCTGCTTTGTGCGGAAATCCGAGAGTTTCTGCTTGTAATCGCGAATGACATTTTTATCGAAATCTTTGACAGATTTAAGAGGAAGTAGTGTGGTAAGCAGATTCAGAGACTGACGGTAATTGGTGAGTGTGAGACGCGATTTATTTTCTTCTGTTTGCAGAAATTGCAGATACCTTTCTATAGCCGGGGATAGCGGGGGAGCATTTTTCATGGATCGATCTTACTTAACATAATGCATTTTATGTTAATAGAATAACAGGCCCTCAGGCGCTTTGCAAGATCTTTTCAGGTACGAATGCCTTCTCGGGCTGATCGATGAAATTCTTCAGTAATGATTCTTTGGTAATCCATTCGTTCATCCACAGTGCGTAATACAGATACGCAAATGTTTCGCGGAGCACACTTCTATGCTCACTCATCTCGGGCGGCCGCAACTCTGTCGGAATGGTTCCGAAGTTCTTCCACCCCTGCCGCCGGGCAAGCAGTTCGATGCGGGCAAGATGATATCCATCACTAATACCTACAATACTGGAACACTGAGATGTCAAGTTTTGGGAATACAGTAAATTTTCCCACGTTGAGTGCGACTGATCCTCTATCGAAATATCTTCCGCATCCACACCAAGATTGATTGCTTCCCTGCGCATGACCGTTGCCTCACTTTGCCTGTTCCCCTCTCCCCTGCCCCCGCTCAAAATCAATTTTTTCACTTTTTCTTCACGATAGAGCGTTGCAGCAGTCGAGACACGACGGAGAATTGCGGGACTGGGAATAGAGCCGTAGACCGCCGCCCCAAAGACGAGAGCGCAGTCGGCCGGTAGTGTGCCATTTCCCGCAAATTGCTGTTTTACCTGCAAATACGAGCCTCCTATCAGAAGGAGGATAATGGCGACCACGCTCACGGACACAATAAACAGACAGAGGGACACCCGCCAAAGAGGAAGTAAAATCCTCTTCATCTTACTGCGGGATAACGGAGATATGAGAAGCAATTGCGGGCAGCACGCTGTTCCACGGCGGCCACTGGCTGATGCGTGCGTTCTCGACTTCCGGCATGTTTTTAATAACGCGGAGCGCGTCTTCGCGCGGCATATTCACCACTCTCTCACGCACACGTTTTGCAAACAGCGCTCCGTCCACGGTGAGCGGATCGAGAATGTATTCCTGTGTACCGGTCAGATCGACGGTAATTTTAATCCACGCAAAAGAGTCGTCCCACTCAATGGGAGAAACCACCAGATCCGCAAGGCCCAGATCTTCATCAAGCAGTCTGCGGCCGTCTCTGGTATGCGAGCGTAATTCATTGCGGAGCAGCTCCAAAATGGCCTGTGAATCGTACGCGAATCCGCTGTAGGTAATTTTTCCCGAGACGGTAATGGACGACACGGTCTTCCCGATCTGATCTGTGGGTACGGTAATATTGCTGTACACGGTTTTGGTGAGCTGGCTGGAATCGAAGAGTTTCAAAATGGTGGCACTATTAGCCCTGTTGCGGTCGACCACTTCTTTCGCGACAGCTTGCTTTGCGGATGCCAGCAGCTCTTTCTGGAACAGCGCCTGTGCGATGTCCAGGTCCTGTTTCTGCAGAACAGTCTTGTAGGCGGTCGTTCCGCCGGTTGCAGGTTTTTTATTTTCGGCGTAGATATTCGGCCGTTCTTCGGGTGCCAGCCCCGGAATATCCCACTTGAGTCCGGCGGGCACATTGCCGCGGTCGCCGATAATCTGCCCGTACAGATCTTCATCCGCTGCAGCCGCTCTCACGACCAGTTCGCTTTTTGCAGGCACGTTTGCAGGATCGAGAATTTTGAAAATCATCCCGGCCTGGTTCGAAAAACGCGTGCCGACACGGAGCGAATACAACTGGTTCGATTTGTTGATGATAGTCAGGTCCGTCTTTGCGGATGTTCCGATGAACTGTTTGCTGATGTGATCGAATTTCATGCTGTGCTGCAATTCCACGATAATAGGCACAAGCGGCATGGTGCGGACATGACTGGTAGGTTCGAGTGCGGCACCGCTCTGGGTCAGGAAAATATTGATGGTCTGGTTGATGGTTTCCTCACGCGGCTGCACGTAAATATCGGCGGACGGCAGCAAACGGAAGACGACGACATAGAAAAGTCCGATACTCAGTGCGACCAGAAAGAATGTCCGGAACTTCGGCACAGACAGGAGTCCCAGCCGCTGCAGACGCGACTTCAGCTGCTGGCGCCACAAGTGCGGCGAGAACAGGCGCAGTGCTTCACCCAGTTTCGGATTGCCCGCAAGAAGTGTGCGCATATATTTCGTCCGGTCCAGCACGCGGATACCGCTGGCACGCGCAGCCGCCGCAATAGTCGGTTCTTTGGTGGCAATGCGCAGACGCTGGTGCAGTTTTTTGCAATCCGCCAGAAACGCCGTGCGCACATCCTTGGCTGCCAGAAGGGAATCTTCACGGCCGGACAATACGAGCAGCAGATCACCGTCTGTCTGGTGCATGCGCTTTACCAGTTGTGCCCACGATTCGCCATCCTGGGGGAACAGCACATGGATAGCCGATGAACCGTTAGCCGGCATAGAGGATGAAGCAGATAAGAAAGATTAACTCGTAGAGACGTCCGAATCGGACGTCTCCTCCAAAAATCACCCCCGTCGCAAGGCAGTAAGAGCAGGCAATTCCTGACCCGACACAAATTCCAGCATGGCGCCTCCGCCTGTACTGACAAACGTGTAAGCGTTCAGCGGGAGGTTGTACTTCGTGTGGAGATCAATCGTGTCGCCGCCGCCAATAATGGTGACTGCGCCACGCTTGGTTGCTTTCGCGACGGCATGAGCAATACGCAGACTCGCCTTCGAGAACTGCTCAATTTCATACACCCCAAGCGGTCCGTTCCAGACAATGCTTGCGGCCTTGTCGATCGCTTCGATGTACGCATCCACCGTTTTGTCGCCAATGTCGTAAATAGCCTGATCTGCAGGAATAGTATCGACAGAGACTGTGGAGGACGGCGCGTCTTGGGTCATCGCGGTTGCAACAACCACGTCCGTCGGTACATGAATGTGTGCACCATCAGTCTGCCCGGTCATTGCCCTGGCGCTGTCACCGTAATCCGCTTCGAACAGTGACGATCCCACCGGATGTCCTTCTGCAGCAATAAAGGTATTTGCCATTGCACCACCGAGCAGAATGTCATCACCTTTGTTTAGGAAAAATTCGATAACAGGGATTTTCGTTTCCATCTTTGCTCCGCTGATGATGAGAGCGAGCGGTCGCGCCGGATTGTCTGTCACTTTGGAAAGGTTGGATACTTCCTGTTCCAGCTGCAATCCCATATAGGAAGGAAGCAGCCGGGGAATACCGATCATACTGGCATGCGCGCGGTGGCAGTTGGTGAATGCATCATTTACGTAGATATCTCCCAAACTCGCGAGCTGCGCAGCAAAGGCTTCATCATTCAGTTCTTCGCGCGGATCAAACCGCAAATTTTCGAGCAGCAACACCTCCCCTGCTTTCAGATTCATCGCCTGTGCATGCGTTTCACCACCGGTCGACATCAGTGCAAAGTGTACGGTCGTCCCCAGGAGCTTTTCGAGAACGGGGATGAGCGGACGCTGGGAGAACTCCAGATTCACTTTGCCCTTCGGACGCCCCTGATGACTCATCAGAATGAGTGATGCACCGTGCTCGAGAATATATTTCATAGTCGGCACAAGGGCCTCAACACGTGTGATATCGGTAACAACACCGTCTTCAATCGGCAAATCAAAACCGGCACGAAGAAGGACCCGTTTACCGCTCAGATCCGCTTCGGAAAGTGTGGGATAAGTAGACATGGAGGCATTGTAACGAAGCGCTCTGAATCTACAATCGTTGACGATTTATAAAGACGTCGTACAATAACTAGTAGCGTCCTTTTCTCAGGGCATTACTTCAGACAAAGGAGGTGCTACACATGCATCACCTCCAGAAGTGAGATTGGACAGAGAGAGCTCGTAGGGTTCTCTCAAGTAACACTTCTATTCCTCCTGTGCCCGGGGATAGAGGTGTTCTTTAGATGTCCATAATTCTCAATTTTCAATTCTCAATTTTCAATTACACTTCGTCTGTGTCTCCCCTTTTGACCACTCCCCTTCTTGCCGCAATCCTCTGCGCACTCCTGCATCTTCTTGCACTGCGTATGTTTCCGCGCATGGGACTGCTCGATTTTCCCGAACGTTACGGCCTCATTCGCCCCCGCCTCCCCTACCCCACCGGCATCCTCGCTGTTATCACGTTTTTGATTGTCTATTCGGTGATGAATAACGGCATCTGGTCGATGCAAAGTGTGGGACTGGTGATAGGTATTGGCCTCCTTGGCATCACCTCTTTCATTGATGACCGCAGTCAACTGTCTCCCTCCATCCGCCTCCTGTGCCAGGTCATCATCGCACTTCTGATTTTTGCGACAGGAACACGTATTTACACACTCACCAATCCCATCGGTGATTCGTTTTTGAAACTCGATACGTGGATCGTCACGCTGATGCCCTTCGGGAATTTGCCGGTGTGGAGCGGCGTGTTCACGCTTGTGTGGTTGATGTTGACCATCAATGCGCTCAACTGGTTTGATGGCATTCCGGGACAAGTGTCGATTCTGTCGGTCATCGGTTTTCTGACGATCGGCCTTCTCTCTGTATCGTCCAGAGTGGATCAGCCGGAGCTGGCGCTCATTGCCTTCATTCTTGCCGGCATCGCACTCGCCTGTTTTCTGTTTGATGTTCCGCCTCCCAAAGTCGTACTTGGCGATTCGGGATCGATGTTCTTTGGATTGATGCTCGGCACACTGACGATTTTTGCGGGAGGCAAAGTGGCGACCGCATTCCTAGTTCTTGGCGTTCCACTCATCGACTGTTTCTTTGTCATTCTACGGCGGATCCTCAGCGGAAAATCTCCCATGAAAGGAAGCCAGAGCGGCGAGCATTTGCATCACCGGTTACTCGCAAAAGGTTGGTCTCCACGACAAGTGATTGCCCTCACAGCATCCATTGGACTGCTGTTTGGATCGACGGCGCTTTTCCTCAGTTCTTTTCAAAAACTGATTGCCGCAATTCTGCTTTTCCTCGTGATGTTGGTACTTTCGTGGTACAGCGCACCAAAAAACAGCAACCGTCCATAACATTCCTGTAAGAGCAGTCGCACAATTGCGTCACAATCACAACTTGCAAACCTGCAACTTTTAAACTTTCTACTTTCTAACCCTCTCCCAAAATGTCCCGTTCTGTTTCCTTGCTCGTGGCAGCAGCCATCACCCTTGGCTCGCCCCTGTCTGCATTTGCAGCAACCGCAACAAAAGCTGATGTTGCTACCGATACCATTACAACGGAAGAAATTCTCGATGCCGTGATTCCCGCTGATCCTGCCTCCGCCCCGATGATGCTGGACGGCAAAGGCGGTGGAGCCATGAGTTCCATTTACTACCCGGGCCCCGGCTACGGCGGAGTCCAGGTGTCTGCCGATGTCACGAAGTCTGTTACTCCGGACTTCATTGCCATCAATGCCTACTGCGACAGCGGCAAACAGCCGTCCCGCCAGGCAGCGCGCGACATGCTCAACCAACTCTTCACCGACATCAAGAACATGGTCGGTAAAGATGGCCGCGTTCGCAAGAGCGGATCTGTCACCCCGTACCCGTACTACGAACCAACCGGTGCAGTCTCCGATTCTTACACCGCAAACCTGAGCGTCTTCATTCGTATTACGAACCGCACCCGCACCCAAGCCATCAACGATTTCCTGGAAGGCAAGAACTGCTCCGCAAACTGGGACGTTCGTCTGGTCAACACACAGGAATACGAACTGAGCATTCTGGATGACCTCGCAAAGCAGCTGAACGCACGCAAGACCGTGTTTGAAAAACTCCTCGGAAAGAAGCTGTCGAACGTCAGCAGCGCAAGCCTTTCTACCTGGGTAGACGGCTACAGCAGCTATGACCCGGACACCAACACGGCAGATGCCACCACGACCCTGAGCGTCACCTTCGACCTCGGCGGCCGCGCGACCATCACCCCGACTCCGACCACCCGCACACCCCGCGGTTAATCAGATACTGATAATTCTGAAAAATCCCTTCTGGCTGCAAAGCCTCGAGGGATTTTTTAATGCAAACATTCTTATCCTTGCCCTTCTTCTCGACCTTACTTCCCCGAGTACTGAATCGGGTCGCTCATAATCTTGAGCGGTTCGAGTTGGATCACCACCGTGCGCTGTCCGCGCGGCAGCATCTGGACGGTCGCAACACCATTTTTGAAGTCAGCTCCCGTGAGGATTGCCGGCTTGAACTCGGCTTCGCCGTAGGCGGTACGCATGTAAACTTTCTGGGAAAGGGAATCACCGGAGATAGTTTTGTTGTCCGCATCTTTGAGGGTCAGGCGGACAGTCAGCCAGTCGCGATCGCTGTAGCGGGAGACTGTCTCGATTTTGATTGTGTGAATGGTCTTTACGGGAGGAGGTGCAACAATCACCGGAGCCGGAGCAAGATTTTCAGCCGGCTGTGTGGATACGACTGTTTCTTTCTGGATAACGGTCGGCTTGGTTGTGGTGGCAACAATCACAGAAGGACGGGTGGCAGCAAGTGCAATGCGATCTGCACGGCGCTTGGCGGCAAGCTGGGCAGGCGTCATCGCGACGGTGGTCGGCTTGGTCGTGGTCGGCTTCTTCACGGTGTTCGATGCCACCGTTGTGGGAGCAGACTGCTTGTACTTCGCTGCAGGATAGTTCATCTGTGCAACGAGAGACGGGTTCACCGTGTATTCGTAGCCATTCTTCTGATTGAAACCAGTATTGATGGCAGCGTAGGTACTGAGTTTTGCCTGGCGCAGTTCCTCACCGGTAAACGGCCAGTACGGGTGCCACGGAGCGGTATCGCGATCGACCTGGAAGTGCAGGTGCGGACCCGACGCAGATCCTGTTTTTCCGGAGAGTGCAATCTGCTGACCCTTCTGCACGGTATCTCCCACTTCCACCATCTGTGAGCTCAAGTGAGCATAGGAAGAGTGAAGCACGGTTTCGTAATCAGGATTTGAAGGATCCGGCATGTGCGGATGGCGGATGACAATGTAGAGACCAAATCCACCTGCATCGTTAGACACAGATGTCACGATACCATTGGCAATGGCGCGGACAGGCGTGCCCTGCGGCACACGGATATCAACACCAGGGTGGCTGCCCTTTCCTTCAATGCCATGGTCGTAGTCTCCCATGTAAGCGACAGAATAGACATCCGTTCCGTCTTCACCGCTCTTTGTACGCTCATGCTGTGCATCGTACGCAGGAAGCGGTACAAGGAGATCTGCAGGAACCTGGCGGTAGGTATTTTCCTCCGCATTTCCACCGTACGTCGACCACTTGGAGTAATCAGGAACGTAAGCAATGGGCGGGACTGTTCCGGTATAGGTAATCAGACTATCATCGTAATTCCCGAGCGCTGCTTTCCAGAAAGCGTACCATCCGTGCTCCCCAACCATATTTCCCGTGATGAATGCAACGAGAGACAAAACGGCAACCAGGAAAGAAGACTTCTGCTTCATGTATGCAATCGTCTGCTTTGGCGGATCTTTTCTGCGGCGCATCACTTTTTTGGAGAAACCCGCTTTTCTAGCCGATTTAATCTTCGTAAGATGCATAGTGTGATATGTGTATGTGCTTTACATCTATAATATCATTTTTATAGGATAAAGTCAAATGTACCCCCTCCTAGAACTACGGCTTGAGACAGCGGAAAAAACCCGTTTTGCGGGCGAATCTTTGGCTGATTCGCTGTATGAACTTCCTCTGACTATTTTCCTGACTGGTGATCTGGGTGCGGGAAAGACCACGTTCCTCCAGGGATTTGCAAAAAAACTGGGTATTACCGAGCCGCTTACCAGTCCGACCTATGCGCTGGAGCAGCGGTATCAGACAAAGCAGAACGGGCAACTGCTTCATCTGGATTTGTATCGGCTGAAAGAAAAAGATGCGGTGGACCTGGTTGAATCAACAAGTGACCATACAGGCATTCGCTGCATAGAATGGGCAGACAGACTGCCAAACACCATGCAATCGCTGGAGTGCATCCATCTCCATTTTGCAGAAGAAGGAAACGGACGGTTGCTCACAGTAGATTGCAGAGATGCAACAATGCCGGGAGATGCGGAGATTGATCAGTGGAGAAAAGAGGCAATGCTCCAGCCGCACATTATTGCGCATTGCGAAGCAGTCGCCGGGGTAGCTGTGCGGTTAGCGGAAGTGATGATATGGGAGGGGCACATTGTGAGACTCGCTGCCCTGGAAGCCGCAGGAAAACTGCACGATCTTCTGCGTTTTGTGGATTTCAAAAGCTCGTCGCTCCCGGGCATTGTCGAAACAGAAAAGGAGCAAGAGCGATGGAATGCCATCCGCGCAGACTATGAAGGAATGCGGCATGAAGAAGCGTGCGCCCGGCTTGTACGGGAGCGCGGCTATCCGGTCATTGCCAGCATTGTTGAAACCCACGGACTGCGTTCTCCACTGCCCGCCATGAGAACGGTCGAACAAAAACTGCTTTTCTATGCTGATAAACGCTGCATTGTCGACAGAGTGGTAACGGTGGAAGAGCGCTTCGCGGACTTTCAGGTACGCTACACCAACGGACAAAAAAGCAGCGACCAGTCTCAATGGTTTGCGTACACGAAATCGATCGAGGCAGAATTATTCCCAAACGGAATACCCTTTTAATTTCCTGAAAGCTGATCCGGCTCCGCAAAGTTCACCGGATTGGTTACATTCTCCACGGCACCAGCTGCTCAAGGAGCATTTCCTTAAATTCCTGCAGATCAAGCCCCAGAACAGTCGGTGCAATCACAAGGAAAAACACAGAGAGGAACAATGTCGACACGTAAATGCATTCCGCAATTGTCCAGAATGTGCGCGGACGTTCGGTCGGTGTGTGAAGGTACGCAGGAACATTGAACGCAATGCGCAGTGTGTGGTGCAAAATGGTCAGTTTCGGCAGAAGAACAGCCAGACCGCGCATCACAATCACATGAGTCAGACGGATACCGCTGATGCCCGCAATAGTCGGAAGTGACGGGTGCAAGTACACAACAGAGCTAAGTGCCAAAAAGAAGAGGGCAATGTCGGCAATGCTTTCGCGGAACACAGAAAACGCAGCATTGGATCTCTTCTTGTGAAGATAAAAACGATACTTGACGAAATCAAGCATGAGATGCAGCAGGATAAGCACAGCGAAAAATCCCAGATTGAACAGTCCCGCAAAAATCAGGATCAGCATGAAGTACGCTGCATGAAACGCAGGTAAATCTTCATAACTGAAGCCAAACGGCCTGAAGTGGATTGCGGGGTAGGTGGCTTTCATGTTTTTTTCTATTATAACATTTTTTACATAATTTTGCAACTATTCTCCCTACTCTTTCCTGCGGATAATCTCCTTCGCTCTGGCGATTCTATCCGAAATTCCGCGTTCGTAGCCTCTTTCGACCGGCAGGTAGAAATTCTGCGGCTCCATGCCGACAGGGAAGTAGTTGGCAGTCACAATCCCCTCCTCGAAGTCATGCGGATAGAGGTAGCCCTCGCCGTAGCCCTGCTGCTTCATGCCCTTCACCGGCGCATTGCGGAGGTGATTTGGCACTTCGAGGGTCGGCTGATTGTTGATGGCGGCTTTCACGGCGCCCATCGCATGTTTCACGCCATCGCTCTTCGGAGCCTGCGCCAGATAGATGCACGCATGCGCAAGGAAGTATTCCCCTTCCGGCAGACCCACAAATTCGAACGCCTGCTGTGCGCTCATGACAAGCTGCAGTGCGTTGGGGTCTGCATTGCCGATATCCTCCGATGCGAATATCGCCATGCGGCGGAACAGGAAACGCGGCTCTTCGCCGCTCTGGATCATTTTAAAAAGCCACACGAGCGCCGCATCGGGATCACTGCCTCTCATAGTTTTGATGAAGGCTGAGATGGTGTTGTAGTGATCCTCTCCGCCGTTGTCGTAGCGTTTGGCGCGTTCCTGAAAGAGCGCATTCGCCTGTTCAAGAGTAATGGAATTCCCGGACGTCATGACCGCCAGTTCCAATGCATTGAGAGCGATACGCGCATCGCCATTGCTGATCTGGGCAATCCGCTCGAGGGCTTCATCCGTCACACGCACCGCACCGCCGTATCCTTCTTTGTCGGAAAGCGCGCGCTTGAGAATCGATAGTAATTCAGGCACATCGAGCGGCTTCAGCAGATACACATGCGACCTGGAAACAAGAGCAGGATTCACTTCGAAATACGGATTCTCGGTTGTTGCGCCAATCAGAATGACGGTCCCGTTTTCCACAAACGGCAAAAGTGCATCCTGCTGTGCTTTGTTAAAGCGATGGATTTCATCGATGAATAAAACAGTTTTCTGTTTGAAGGTCGTGAGCATCCGCTCAGCTTCCAGACAGACTTCTTTCAATTCCTTCACCCCGCTCATGACTGCGTTGATCTGAATGAATTGCGCTTTAGTTGCTTCAGCGATGATTTTGGCGAGCGTGGTTTTTCCGGTTCCGGGGGGCCCTGATAGAATCACAGATGATAGCGCATCGTGCTCAATAGCCTGACGCAGCGCCGTTCCCTCCCCCACAATGTGCGACTGGCCGACGTACTGCGACAAAGTCGTAGGACGGAGTCTGTAGGCGATAGGGGCTGTATTTTGAGACATAGAGGAGGATAAGGATAGCAGATGTAATGTTCGAAGCACGAAATTCGAATTCCGAATGGAAATCTAAAATATGATCGGAATTCGTGCTTCGGATTTTTAGCAATCACAGAAAAATGCTATTGCACAAAAAGCCCAATCGGTACCCTTTGCTATGCACTGGTGGTATAGTGAACTTTGTTCTTTTTTCTCCTTCCCCCTTCCATCATGAGCAGTCTTGTGAAATCTGTTACCTGGATTCTTGGTATCGTTCTCCTTCTTGTCGGTCTTCTCGGATTTGTGAACAACCCGATCCTCGGCCTCTTTGAAGTCGACACGATCCACAACGTCATCCACCTCCTGAGCGGTATTGTCGCCCTCATTGCAGTGTCCTCCAGCGAATCGTACGCACGCCTGTACCTCATTGTCTTCGGTATTGTCTACGCTTTGGTTACGATCCTCGGCTTCATGAGCGGCACCGATGTCCTCGGCCTCTTTGTAGTCAACCAGGCTGACAACTACCTGCACGCTGCAATCGCTGTTGTGTGTCTGGCTGTCGGTTTTGGCGGCAAGAAATAAGCAATCTGTCATAAAGAAAAAGGGCGGTTTTCCGCCCTTTTTTGTTGGTTTTTTTCTCCCGGAAAAGCGCTTTGCTGCTAGAATGCATTCTTCCATTCCACTTCTTCCCATGAAAAAAATCCTCCTGACCCTCTCCGCCCTCACACTCCTGTCTGCCTGTACAACAAGCACCGGCGGAAACAGTAATTCATCGCCTTCATCATCAACGGCAAGCAGCGCATCAACCGGATCATCTGTGCAGACATATACAAATACAGATGACGGCTACGCAATCGACTATCCGTCTTTTCTGACAGTCACCCAAAATGACCGCATCATTTCTGATGATGTACAGGCAGACGGCACAGCGTTTACCTTCCCGGCTTCTTTCAGTGACGGCAACACCCTCACCACTGCAAAGATCGCCATCGCCACACTCCCGGAATGTCCGGCCAGCCAGATGACGTCGTCGGTGATGGAGCAGTACAACGGCATCAGCTTCCAGAAAAAAGACTGGAATGAAGCGGGCGCGGGAAATCTGTACGCGGGCACAAATTATTCGACGACGTACAATGACAAGTGCTACATGGTCACCATGTTCACGCGCAGCTGCAACCTCGGCCCGGACTGCGCACCCGGTCACACCACGCCGTTTACCGAAGAGCCGCTCTACGACGTGCTCCACTCTATGCTCGCAACCATTAGATTTTTGTGAACAGAGAACCTTCCATTCCGCGTACACCGCTGCGTTTCGGCGTTTTTATAACCAGACCATTCTGGCCCTGGGCCATGGGTGCTCTTTTTTCAGTTGCGGGCGGAAGTATTCTTGACGGTATTGGAAACATCATTCTGAAAAATCTGATTAATGCGATTACCGCCGGAATTCCTGATGACATCTGGCACTGGGCCATTATCTACACGATCATTTTCGGAATGTCTGGAATCATTTGGCGCATGAGCGGATTTAACGGCATGCAGTGGATGATGCGTGCCCGCGCGTATGGCTACCGCACACTCTTTTCGTATCTCACACACCACAGTGCGAATTATTTCAATAACCGCTTTGCAGGTGCGCTCACGAACAAAATTTCGCAGGTCTCGGAAGGAACGGTGAACATTCTGCAAAATATCCTGTGGCAATTTCTGCCGCTCACTTTCACGCTCATCATCAGCATGTATGCAGTCATGTCCGCACATCCGCTTTTTGCCGTCATCATTTTTCTGTGGACGGTTGTCTATATCGTTACAAACACGTTACTCGTGCTCCGCAAACGCAAGTACGGCATTCTCTTTTCGCAGAACTCTTCCATCATGCGCGGCACCATGGTCGACAGTGCCACAAATATTTCCGCAGTGCACCAGAACGCACATCAGGAATTTGAAATCAATCATTTCCAGGAACGCATTGATGAGTTTGCAAAGTCCGGTTTGAAGAGCTGGTTTTTGTCGGAGTGGATTCTGCTGACCGGTAATGTCCTGCAAACATTTCTGGTTGCCACAATACTCTGGCTCGCAGTCTCGCTCCTCGTGCAAAACCTGGTAACCGTCGGTGACATCGCGATGATTGTGGGATTGGTCGTGAGCCTCATGCGGCAGATTTTTGCGATCAGCAATGAAATGAACCGCTTTACCGATAACTACGGTCAGTCGAAAGAAGGACTGCAGGAACTTCTGCAGCCACACGAAATTGTCGATGTACCGGAAGCGGAACATCTGGCTGTTCGCGAAGGAAAAGTCGTATTCCGCGATGTTACATTCTCGTACGGCAAACAGACGGTGTTCGATCATTTCAACCTGACAATTGAACCAGGACAAAAAGTCGGACTGGTCGGCCACAGCGGCGCCGGCAAGACATCGCTTACCTCTCTTCTTCTGAGGCAATATGACATTCAGAGCGGCGATATTTTGATCGATGACCAGAGCATCCGATCCATCACGCAGAAAAGTTTACGCAGTCAGATTGCACTCGTTCCGCAGGACACCTCCCTCTTCCACCGCACCATCCGCGAGAACATCCGCTACGGCAGACTGGACGCAAGTGATAAGGAAGTAGTGAAAGCCGCGAAGCTCGCACAAGCCGACGGCTTCATTGAAAAAACACCGAAGGGCTATGACACCCTCGTTGGTGAACGCGGCGTGAAACTCAGCGGCGGCCAGCGTCAGCGCATTGCGATTGCCAGAGCCATTCTCAAAAATGCACCGATCCTCGTTCTGGACGAAGCAACCAGCGCGCTCGACAGTGAAAGCGAAGGCGCGATTCAGCAGGCACTACAGCAACTGATGCAGGGCAAAACCGTCCTCGCCATCGCCCATCGCCTTTCGACGCTGCGGATGATGGATAGGATTATTGTGCTGGATAAAGGGGTTGTCGTTGAAGATGGAAATCACGAGGAATTGATCGCCAAAAAGGGTATTTACGCCAGATTGTGGGAAAGTCAGGTACGGGGCTTTATTCAGGAATAGGCATCCTATAGGATGCTTGCGTTCGGGGCGTAGCTCAGTTGGCTAGAGTATCTGCTTTGGGAGCAGAGGGTCGCGAGTTCGAGTCCCGCCGCCCCGACCAAATATTCAAAATAAATAGCACATTCTCCATTATCCATTCATACTTGGAGTATGCGCTGCACAGTCCTCGTCAATTCCCGCTCTCCAGGCATCCATAACGGCCTCACGTACGAAACCGGCGGGTTTGATCTCCGTCCGGGAATGCTGGTGCATGTGCAACTCCGGAAAAAAACCATGGAGGGAATTGTCCTGTCTGTTGATGACGGACCACTGGATGACGAAGGCTTTGCGCTCAAGCCGATTCTGGATGTCATCAGTGCCGATCCGGTGATGAGCACGGCGCAGTTAAAGACTCTCAGTTGGATGGCGGAGCATTACTTCTGCTCGCTGCGTTCTGCGCTTACGCCATTTTTACCATCGCCGCCGTGGCATTCATTAATTCCCAAAGACATTCCAGGTTTGCGCTTTGTACGTGATGCAGAGAAAGCGACGAGTAAGCAGCAGTTGGTGCTGGATACTTTGCGCTCACATGAGTGGATGAGCGTGAGTGATCTGAAAAAAGAAACCGATGTGAGCAGTGCCATCATCAATCGATTGAAAGAGAGTGGACATATTGCGGAAGAAAAGCGATCACCCGAAAGGTATGAGCAGAAGCCTTACACCTTTACCGGCACACCACCAACGCTCTCCCCTCTGCAGCAGGATGCGTATGACGCGATGACAAAAGACAAGCGGCCATCACTCTTATTTGGTATTACCGGAAGCGGAAAAACGGAAGTGTATTCGCAGATGATTTCCGATGTTGCGAAAAAAGGGCAGCAGTCCATTCTGCTCGTGCCGGAAATTCTTCTGACCGAACACATCATTCACCGTTTTGAAACACTCTTTAACCGCGACCGCATTGCGATTCTTCACAGCCGTCTGACTCCTGCATCGCGAAGAG
This sequence comes from uncultured Candidatus Peribacteria bacterium, assembly GCA_964533375.1. Taxonomy (GTDB): domain Bacteria; phylum Patescibacteriota; class Gracilibacteria; order Peribacterales; family Peribacteraceae; genus CALREJ01. Next base: position 514,537 of record CAZHLW010000001.1, on the reverse strand, counting down.
CGGAGTGGATGCGCATCCGTAGCGGCGAAGCGGCGCTCGTGATCGGCTCGCGGTCTGCGCTTTTTGCGCCGTGTCACAACCTGGGGCTCATCATCATGGATGAAGAACATGAATGGACGTACAAGAATGAACAGACACCGCGGTATCATGCACGGGAAACAGCGGAACAATTTTGCTTCAATGCAGGGGCGAAGTTTGTGATGGGAACCGCAACACCGTCGCTGGAAAGCTGGGACCGTGTGAAGAGCGGACGGTATCACATGGCAGAACTCCCCGAGCGGTATAAAAATCAGAAGCTGCCGGATGTGAAAATTGTTGATCTCGCGACTGTGAATTTCGGCTCACTGTACCCGTTTTCTCCAACGCTTATTGATGCCATCAATGATCGCCTGAAAAAGAAAGAGCAAACCGTTCTCTTCCTGAATCGTCGCGGCATGGCTAGTGCGGTGCTCTGTTTAAAATGCAGAAAGCGTTTGGTCTCCCCTGAATCACAACTCCCCTTCACGCTGCATAGAAATAGCGGCGGACAGCCGTTTCTGCTGGATCATTTTTCGGGAGTGACTGCGGATCTCCCTGCGGATTGCCCGCACTGTGGATCGCATGATCTACTGCCGGTTGGTGCCGGAACGCAGAAAATGGAAGACTTGCTCGCGTCGCTTTTTCCGCAGGCGCGGATTCTGCGTGCAGACAGTGATGTGTTGCAGTATCCGGAACAGATGCGCACGCTCCTGAAAACCATGCGTGATCGCGAGGCGGATATTTTGTTTGGCACACAGTCAGTCGTGAAAGGCCTCGATTTGCCGGGTGTGACACTCGCGGTTGTGATGATTGCCGACATCGGCCTCTCACTCCCCCACTTCCGCGCAGGTGAAAGAGTTTTCCAGCTCCTCACACAGCTGACAGGACGAAGCGGCCGCGCCTCAGACGGTGAAGTGATCGTGCAGACTTTCCGGCCCGAAGCCGTGGAAGTGGTCGCAGCGTCTCAGCACCGGACACGCGACTACCTGGAAGCGGAATGGAAGCTCCGAAACCAGCTCCACTATCCCCCTGCAGCCGAGATGATCCGCTTTATTTTCCGCGAAGACCGCGCGGATGTGCACGCAAAAAAGTTGCACGCAGCGCTTCTCCGCGCCATTCATGAAAAACAAATGAAGGCACAGGCAAGTGTCGCCCCAACACTGTTTGGCGGCGGCAAAGTGTGGCATGTGCTCCTGCGGGGAAACGACCTGCGTGCACTACTCCCCTCTCTCGACATGACACAGGCAGTTGTTGATGTGGATCCAATTGATTGTATTTGATGACATAAGTACACAAGTAGCTTGTAGGTTCCTATTTCCTACTTATGTACAAGCTAATACATCCGAATATATTTTGCTTAACATTTCATTAAGAAGATAAAAAGCGCGGAGATATAGTGAGGACCTCCCTTCCCCATTTTTTGATGAAAAAATTCACAGGACTTTCTCTTCTTGCTGCGTCTTTATTGACCGCGGCTCCTCTTGCACTTGCTGCAAACGGTAACCAGACATTCGTCACAAACGTCGGTTCCGACCGTTACGTCGCCGGCAGTGATGTGAGTGTCAACCAGCCTGTTACAGGCGATCTGATCGTTGGCGGAAACACCGTCACCATCAACGCTCCGGTCAGCGGCAGCGTTCAGGCGCTGGGTGGCACTGTCATTATCAGCAACACCGTTGGCGGTAACGTCCGCGTCTTCGGTGGCACGGTGGTCATCATGAAAAACGTCCGCGGCAACATTGTTGTAGGCGGCGGTAACGTCCGCATTCAGCAGGGTGTGGAGGTCGGCGGCAGCGTTCTTTCGATGGCCGGTGAAACGACTATCGACGGCAATGTATCGGGTACACTCAAGATCCGCGGCGGATCCACTGTGTTGCACGGCATTGTCCGCGGCGATGCAGATGTGCAGAGCGACAACGTGGAAGTAACAGGCCAAATGCTTGGAAACACGATTCTTGCAGCCCGCGCCATCACCACATCTGCAACCACACTCTTCAACAAGAACCTCACCTACTGGCTCCCAACTGGCGAACAGGATTTCGGCACAATGGTCAGAGGTACAACGACATTTGATCCCGCATTTGCTATGCATGAGCCGGAAACAAAGAAAGGCGGCCTCGGCATTCTTGCTGCCTTCATTACAGCAATCACCATCTACTCCGTTCTCTCCGGCGCCCTCGTGATCGGCCTCTTTGTGCTTGTGACAAAGACCTTCTTCAAGGATTCCGCAAAGGTTCTCAAGACCAAGCCGGGTATCAGCTTCCTGACCGGTTTGCTCTACTTCGTACTGACACCCATCGCAACAGTTTTGCTGCTCATCACCGTCATCGGTCTGCCGATTGCTATTGCCGTTGCCCTCCTCTTTGCCATCAGCATCCTGTTTGCAAAAGCAGTCACCGCTATGGTCTTTGCCCGCTACATTGAGGCACAGTACAAGAAGAAGTGGAACAACTGGATGATCTTCGGCGTCAGCCTTGGTATTTTCCTGGCTCTCAAGATTGTATCCATCATCCCGATTGTCGGTTGGATTATCTGCACAGTAGCAGTCCTGATTGGCTACGGCGCAGTGCTCCGCGTGAAATTCGAGAGATATAAGAAGATTATGTAATCAAGTCACTCTTGAAAAAAGTGTCATCCCGGGCGTAGCCGAGGGGTGGCACTTTTTTTATGAAGCGATTCTCAACTGATGCAACGCAATCCCCGCCGCCACCGCTACATTCAAAGATTCCTTCTGCCCCAGCATCGGGATCATCACTGTTGCATCGCAGAGCGAGAGTATTTCCGGCGGAACTCCTGTAAGTTCATGTCCGACTATCAGACAAACATTATCCTTAGGTTTGTAGTCGATGATGTCGACAGCATCAGGAGTGATTTCCAGTGCTACCAAGCTCCAACCGTCTGCTTTGAGTTTTGTCAGAATATCGAGAGGATTTTCGAACTGTTCCCACGGCACAAAATCTTCTGCACCAATAGCAACCTTGGTAATTTCACGGCGCGGCGGAATACCGGTGTATCCGGTCAGATAAATCTTCTCGACCTTCATTGCATCACTCGTCCGGAAAAACGATCCCACATTCCAGAGGGAACGAACGTTATGAGCCAATAAACAAATATTCCGCTTCATAATTTTCCATTTCAATTATCAATTTTCAATTCAATTACACCTTCATCACTTCATCTTCCTTGTGCGCACGAAGTTCATCAATGCGTTCGTTCGCTTTATCAACCGCCTTCTGCAATTCGTTTGTGAGTGACGTCTTCAGCGTTTCATTCGCCTCCTGCTTGATGCTGTCCTGCGCCTTCTGTCGTGCCTGACGAATGGAAATGCGCGCATCTTCCGCCATCTTGTGGACGAGCTTCTTGAGTTGTTCGCGGCGCTCTTCGGTCATTGCCGGAAGCGTGAGGCGGATGACCACACCATCGTTCATAGGATTCAAACCAAGACTCGACTGCTGGATGGCTTTTTCAATCGCAGAGAGCACCGTTCTGTCCCACGGCTGAATCACAATCGTCTTGGCATCCTGCACGCTGATCCCCGCCACCGCTTTCATATTCATGCGCTGGTCGTAGGCATCGACATCAATATTTTCGACAAGCGCCGCAGACGCGCGGCCGGTCTGCAAACCTGCAAACTCCGTTTGCATGAACGCAATAACTTTCTGCGCATCGGCGTCGAAGGTGGAAATGCGTACGTCAGACATAGTTGGATACTAGCAAAAAAGTCTAGACCTGAAAAGTTATGGGTAATGCGTTATGGGTTATGGGAAACTTCTATAAAGAATATCTAAAAAAGATTCCATATCCTCTCATAACCCATAACCGATAACTCATAACCGGTTAATGCACCAATGTCCCAATCTCTTCCCCCTTCACCACCTTCATCAGATTGTTGACATCGGTAAAGTTGAATACGCGGATCGGCAGTTTGGCATCCTGACACAGGCTGAATGCCGCCTGGTCCATCACGTTCAGATGCTTTTCGAGTGCTTCCTGGTAGCTGAGGTCGTTGTACATGATGGCATCTGTATTCTTGTTCGGGTCTTTGTCATAAATTCCATCAACGTTTGTAGCCTTCAGGACCACTTCGCAGTTGAGTTCGAGGGCGCGGAGAGCTGCGGCGCTGTCGGTTGTGAAAAACGGGTTTCCGGTTCCACCGGCACAGATCACAATGCGCTTTTTTTCGAGATGGCGAATAACGCGGCGGCGGATGTAGGGCTCTGCGACCTGCGGAACCTGAATGGCCGATGCCACGCGGCAGAAGCAGCCCATGGATTCGAGTGATGCCTGCAGCGCTACACCATTCATGATGGTTGCAAGCATGCCCATTGTGTCGCTGGCAGTGCGCTCAATACCGCTGTCGGCCTGATCGCGGTAGCGCCAGATGTTGCCGCCTCCCACCACAATTACCATTTCCACTCCTTCGCGCGAGACTGCTGCAATCGCCTCTGCCACTTTCGCAAGCGTTGGCTGATGGATCCCCTGACCGGCACCGTCTTTGGAAAGGGATTCGCCGGAAAGTTTCAGCATGATGCGCTTGTAAGTCATATTTTTTAAGGTCAAGGATAAGGTTAAGGTTGAGAATTGGATTGGGGCTTGCCCTGAGCGAAGTCGAAGGGTTGAGGGTTTTGATTGGAAGCAGTGTCGTTGGTAGATGGCGTTTCGTCAACAGGACTGCTAGCCGGTTCTGCCTGTGACTCTTTCGGTGCTGACGGTGCAACATCGACAGGCTTGTCTTTCATACGCTCTTTTTCCTTGCGGATAATATGCGTCAGGCGGCGCCACAGAGACGCGATGCTCTGCACAATATCCTTCCAGGACTGCCGCACATGCGACCAGCGGCCGGATGCCATGTCGCCTATAATCGGCAGATCTTTCCACTGCCCCTGCGCGGCACCCAAAAATCCAAGCACGCAGAGCGCGAGAATCAGGAGTTCCAGGAAGCGGCCCACAATCGGAATCGCCCATACAACAATACTCAGGATGAAGAGCACAATCCCCTGCTTTGCGTGGAAACGGACGAAAGGCGAATCTTTTTTAAGGTAGTAAACAAACAAACTCAAAATCCACGCATAACCGAGCGCCGCAATGTCTTTGTTTTCGTCGACATCATTCACCGAATGATTCGCATTTGGAGCCGGATTTGGTGTTGGGATCGTTTGTTCGTCCATCCTGTACAGTATAGCAGATTTGAAGACGGAGGGACATGGATTACAATGCCTTCTGCTGCCTTATTTCTTCCATACCATGCAGGAAACAAAGACTATTAGCGAAGGACCGGAACAGGCTCCGGCACTGGAGAAGCCGTTAGAAAGAACGATGCGTACACGGATAGAACAGGTATGCGACAGTTGCTGGGCATGGATTGTTCCCGCTCTGGCCGTATCGGCGGCAGTGGTGACTTTGGATTCACGCTGGAACAAACGCAACAATTATTCCATTCAAACCCATAACGGAAAGCCGACGGTGAATCTGATATCTCCTGACGTCAAAGATCGCCTCTCTGTTCCGTCATTGCTGCTTACTCTTCAATCGTTCCCGAATATTTTGCCGGACGAGGGGGAAATTGCTGTCACGAGCGAAGGGCATACTGTCACTATTGTGATTGAAGGCGGACTGAAAGACACACACGACCCGTCCATATCCAGAAGTGCGAAAACACTTGCCTCGCTCGCTTTTCCGGAAACCATGCGTCTGGTCAGCTGGGAACAGCTCGAGTCCGACAGCCCGACGCGGATTACTTTTAAGGGAAAAGCGGATTACTGATAGCAACCAGCGTGTTTTTTTATGTGGTGACCAGAGTTTTTCGATTTATTTTACGCTGGTTTTTGTCGTACCAAGGCCAACTTTCAAGCGAACAAACTGACGAATCACAAGCAGGCCTCCAAACACAAACCATACAAATAGTAAAGGACTCACTATTGTCGGTGGTTCAGCGTACATGCCATCGCTGTGCCCCAATCCAATGATGATGACGCTTGTGAGAATTTCTTCAAATAAGAACAGACCTGCCAAGGCAAATAGCGCACCCATGAAACCAGAAATAACCGTCACGCTTTTCAGGTACTTCGAGAGAAATTCCTGCAAGATAAGCAGTAAAACAGGAATGAAGATGATGAAGGGCAGAAGATGGAAGGACCACCGACACAAATTCTTTGCCTCGTAATAGCATGCCGGTGGCTGAAAAGAATTCTGCGGCGCAACGCTCCAGCGAGAGAGGTCTTGAATGCTATGGGCGAAAGGGTCTCCTCGTGACTGGAGTTCATTTTCAGAGGCCGTGGTGAATGGGGACACGATGAGAAAATATACAAAACCACATGCTGCCCCAATAGCGATGATTTTCATCATGCTCCTGCCTAATGAAGTCATACTTGCATTGTAGAAGATATGGTTGTGAAAACGAAACGTAACATGGTGTCCCGGATTGGAATCGAACCAATGACCTGAAGCTTAGAAGGCTTCCGCTCTATCCAACTGAGCTACCGGGACATAGTGATGCTGTAATGATCGTATCAGAGATCGCAGTGTTTTTTGAATTGCTCGTCCGCCAAGGCGGACTCGACCCAACTGAGCTACAGGGACATATACAAAGCTCGCCTATGTTATCGTCTATGCAGGCTCCTATCCAGCTTGTGTACGAGGATAATCAGAAGAAGCAGCAGGAAGACCAAAAGAGGGGCGGCGTTGTCGGGAATGGTGTCTGCGGGGGTGTCTGCCGTAAAGGTCATAGCCGAAGCGGTCAGGATACAGACGCTGGTACAGGTTTTGCTGCCCTTTGGTCCGTCATCACACTGCTCATTGGCATCTTTCACACTGTCTCCACAGAAGGCGGGAATACAGTTCATACGACAGGCATCCGGGAGGGTGCCGGAATTATTGGTACCCGTGTCACAGCGCTCCCCGAATGCCGGGTCCACAATGCCGTCACCGCAACGCGGGAGCAGACAAAGCGTACTGCAGGAGTCGGGTTTTGAGCGGGAGTTGCGCTTGCCATCGTCACACTCTTCGCCGGGTTCCAGCGTGGTGTTTCCGCAGATACTGATTTTACAGGTCGGGGTACAGCCATTACTGAGCAGATTGTCCGCCATGCCGCGGTCACACTCTTCATCACCGTTGCGGATGCCATCACCACAGACAGACGGAACCGGCGACATGACAGGTGCGGAGGAATCGGACGCAGTACTCTCAGAGGAAGAAGACACCGGCAGAATGAGTGACTGAAGACTCAGGCTGCTGGATGCAACCGGAAGAACACCGGACAGCGGCCCTGTGGTATCTTCGATTCCCTGTGCGATGGCATTTTGCACATTCTGGAAGCTGGCTGCTGCGGACTGTGCGGAGGACGCGGATGCAGACGATGCAACGGATGAAGAAGATGATGCAGTGCACGCCTGGAAGCGCCAGGAACATCCGCCGCCGCAAAAGCCGTTGGTATCACAGACTGGCACCGTACAAACCTGACCGCACTGCGGAACAGTGAACGTTCCGTCTTCCGCACGCGCCGGTTCACATTCCTCACCGTTTTGTTTCTGCACGATATTGTCACCGCAGAACTGCGAACGGCACCAGCGGTCACACAGCGGAGAGAGGCCGTTGAAACGGCCCTGATCGCATTCTTCATTTTTCGTCAGTTCCAGAATACCGTTTCCGCAGTTGGGGGACGGTGTAAGGCGCAGACCCTGGCTGGACGATGCCGGAGGGGGTGGCGTGTAGGTTGTTCCCACACCCGTGGCACGGACGCAGGAATTTGTACAGGTGGAATCAAGACTCGGCTCGCAGGCTTCCGTTTGTCCGTAGCCGTTCGGCGTCTGCACAATGGCATCACCACAGGATGTTTTTTTGCAGAGTGTGGTACAGGTTTTGGTATTGGAGTTTTCGCTGCCTTCGTCACACTCTTCACCGGCCGCAGCATTCGCATTCGCATCACCACAACTCACAGCGGTACAGTCATTGTCGCAAGTGAGGGACGAACCGCCCGTATCGCACTCTTCGGTGCCGGCTTCAATGCCGTCGCCACAATCCGTTGCACAAATACTCGGCGTGGTGCCTGTACATTCGTATCCGGATTCAATCGTACAGTCATCTGCACAGCCATCGCCGTTTGAGGTGTCGCCATCATCACACTCTTCCAGTGATGTCTTGATACCGTTGCCGCAAACAGGAGCTGCGGCTGATGACGCAGAGGAAGATGCGACGACGGTACAGCTGCCCTGGCCGACACGGACCATATCAATCCACGCAGTATCCGATCCCGAACTGCCGCTGGCATTTTTTGAATACGTCCACTTGTAATCATGAAAACCCATTGCAGTCGCAAAGGCCACCTCCGTCCACGCCACTTCGCCGCTCCACCGCTGTTGCAGAACGTCGTCGATATAGAAGCTAAGGTAATCGGCATCCATCTCCGAGGAAACCCGCAATCCGAAACTGACAATTCCCGCTTCCATTCCACTGATACCAAACGTCAATTCTTTACTCTGATTATTGCTGGTAGTCGCTGCTTTTGCGCTATGTGTTCCGTACAAAGCCGTGTTCGAGACATTGACCCAGTCATTGTCATCAAAAGGCGCAAGTCCGTCTTCAAAACTTTGCGCCGCGATGATCATGTCACACCCATCCGTACCGTAGCCGTAGGCCATCTGCCGTGTTACCTCAAAGCCCATCGGTGATCGTGTCTGAAAATGAATTGTCGCCTGCAGCGTAAAGAGCGCGATCATGGTCACGACACACAGCACCGTGAATGCATCCGGCAATGAAAAATGTTTTTTCATGAATCCTATCATTATAGCATTCTTTAGCCGCTTCTTCCAGAACTCCCTTGGGCAGACGGCCTGAAATATGCTAGAATAAGTAGGTTTACAGTGTACTTTCTTTCCATGCGTCTCACAAAAATTATTTGCACCCTGGGTCCCGCTTCCAATTCCGAAGAAAAAATCGAGGCATTGCAGAAGGCTGGCATGAATATCGCCCGCATTAACTTTTCACATGGAACGCAGGAAGGACATCAAAAAACGATTCAAACCATCAAGCAAGTGAATACGAAGAACGGATGTTCCATCGGACTGCTGCTGGATACAAAAGGACCGGAAATCAGAACCGGAGATGTGACCGAACCGATTGTTATCAAGAAAGGTCAGGAGGTCATTTTTTCCTCCACGCCGATTGAGAACGCATCACTGCAAGTGATCGCGGTGAATTATGATGATTTTGGAAAAGATGTGCGCGGTGCTGAAAATATTATTCTCGATAACGGTGTCATGTCTTTTGAACTCCTGTCTATCAATGATGATGGATCGGTCACCGCACGCTCGAATGATGACGGACAGATCGGCTCACGCCGCCATGTGAATTTGCCGGGAGCGGACATCAGTCTGCCGTCCATGTCGGAGAAAGACTGGAGCGATCTGGAACTCGGCATCAAAGAAGAAATGGATATTGTTGCACTCTCCTTCATCCGCACCGCAGACGAAGTGAAAGAAGTGGCGGAATTTTTGAAGAAGCACGGAAGCCACATGCGCACGATGGCGAAAATCGAAACACGCCAGGCAGTTGCAAACATTGACGCCATTATTGATGCAGCGGACTCGGTGATGGTCGCCCGCGGAGATTTGGGTGCAGAAGTCCCGTTTGAACGCGTGCCTGCCATTCAGGACATGATTGTCCGCAAGTGCCGCCACAAGGGAAAGCCCGTCGATGTCGCTACACAAATGCTTGAAAGCATGATCGAAAATCCCATGCCGACGCGCGCGGAAGTGACAGATATTGCCCATGCCGCAACCACACGCACCGATATGACGATGCTCTCCGGCGAAACCGCCGCAGGTCAGCATCCGCTCGCATCGGTAGAAGCAATGAGCAAAATTCTGGAAGAAACGGAAAAGCATCAGATGTCGGATCATCAGGCAGACACCGTCTGTATGCTCGGCGAGCGCGGTGCCCTTGCAGAAGCCGCAGTCAGTATGGCCATCTCCCTCGGCTCTCCCGCCATTCTTGTCCTGACCCGCAGCGGCAAAACCGCGCAAGCCGTCAGCCAGCTCCGCTCCAATCTGCCTATCATCGCCTGCACCACCGATCCCCGCGTCGAACGCTTCATGCAGATGTTGCATGGCGTGTTCCCGGTCCACATCGAAAAGGATGATGACAAAGATACGGACAAGACACTGTCACTTGCCTACGCAGCCGCCATCAAGAAAGGACTCCTGACCCCTGGTCAGCAGGTGGTAGTTGTTGCAGACACGCAGACAGTGGACGGTCCGGTGCATTCGGTGCATGTTCGGAAAGTATCGTAAAAAAAGGGGGGGGGGAATTGACATATTTTGAATATAGTCTATAATTTTTACATGCAAACAATTACCGTTTCAGCACCTTTCGGCACAAATCCTGACAATCTCTACAGTGCCATCAGTACAGAGGTAGGTGGGCCAATTGGGAAAGGTGTAGTGAAAGTTGGACCGGATTCCGTGACGATCGAATTTACAGAAATGTCAGTGGGTAGAGATGGCATGGTTTATTCCAACATTGCTGAAAGTCAGGGTTCTACCCTGGACGCATTGAAGAACGCAATGGTTGCCTTTCAGGCGACCATCACCCTTCCGCCTGCGCTAAGCACCGAACAACTTCATGCTTTACGAAAATTTAGCAATGCTTTTGTTTCAACAAGAGGTGAACCTGTACAAAAAGGTGAGCCTGATCTTAGTGCAGTTGATAGACCCATCAAGGTCATAGAATTGCGCGGGCTGACATATAAAAAAACAGATCATTCATTATCCAAAGATGAAGCAATCGCTATTGCTGGATTTGATCCAATAGCACGAGAGCTGATTAAGCTGATTAAAAAGAGGGATGCTGTGAAAGAATCTTCTGAGGACAAATAAGAAGGAATTTATCGTCCCGTTTCCTGAATATAGGTCGGCGCTTTTACCTGCACCATCCCCTGGATTTTCGGATCTTCCTGCAGTTTTTCGAGTGCCTGTTGCTGGGCGATCTGCATGTTTTGGACTTCTTCGGTCAGGAGTAATTGCGAGCGCTGACGTTCGAGGGTGCGGAGTCTGTAACCGGTTGTAGCGTTCGCGTTTTCGTGGAACAGAATGAGGAGCGCAAGCAGCAAAATGAGCGACCCGATCGCGACCATCAGGAGCATCGTGCTCTGGTCCACCAGTGTTCCGAGCGAGGAACGTTTTGTGACGGCCGACTTGCGGGAGGAAAACACAGACATGAAAGAGATGTCATTCTACAGAGCGCTGCAGAATCCGAAACTTGACGCTACGTGCGCGAGGGTTTGTAGTCACTTCTTCATCTGTCGGGACGACTGCTTTCGGTGTCAAAACTTCAAACGGCGCTTTCTTCGAAATTTTTCCGGTGATGGGATCTTTCTCCGGTGTACTGAGCGTGCGGAACGCATGCTTTACCATGCGGTCTTCCAGCGAATGAAAACTGATAACGCCCATGCGTCCGCCGGGTGCCAGTAAGAACGGTCCTGTTTCGAGAAGTGTGGTAAGGACGCCAAGTTCATCATTCACCGCAATGCGCAGGGCCTGGAAAATTTGCGGGTAGAGCGACTTGGCTTTGAAGGTAAAAACTTTTTCGATTGCCGCACACAGTTCCGTTGTGGTTTCAAATCTCTTGCCCGCCAGCTCCCGCCCGATCCGTTTTGCCTGCTGGAAGAGCTCGCCGTAATCGCGCATGATCTCCGCTATCCGGTCTTCCGTTGATCGTTCGAGCAGATCGGCAGCGCTCCAGCCTTGCGTTCTATCGAACCGTAAATCGAGAGGTGCTTCGGTGCGAAACGTAAATCCCCTTTCAGGATCGTCCACATGCGGCGAACTCAGGCCCAAATCCGCAAACAGGATATTGATGGGCGGCAATTCCAATGACGGCAATTCGCCGAAATTCACGTGATGCAGTTCCACGCGGTCACCAAATTCCTTCAGTTTTTCGGACGCAAAAGCCAGATTTACGGCGTCCGCATCCAGCCCGATCAATCGTCCGTTTGGCGCTGTGGCCTGCAAAAACCGTGTTGCGTGACCGGCAAGGCCGAGAGTGACATCCAGAACCGTCTCTCCCCTCTTCGGGGCAAGTAAGGTGAGGACAGTATCCTCCAGCACGGGAATGTGGGTCATGGAGCCAGTCATAAAGCGACTAAAGCTTAGAGGATTGCTGATTCTACGCAATATTTTGAGGTATCGGAGAAAGTCTTATTATTGTATACATTATGTATTCAATCTATGAGCTGATTCGCCTTATATGTACTAAATTTTATACTTATAGACCATTTTAGATAGTTTACATTTCATTGACAAAAACATAGAAAAATCTATTATATCTATCTATGCAACAGATCCTCTCTCTGCTTTTTGGCTTCGTAGCGGCAACTTCGAACGTTGGCGCCACAGCACAGGCTATCCCGCTGGATCAGTGGATTCCGCAGCAGAGCGATCGGTTTATTGCTGATACAGAAGCCAATCAGGGGTATATCGTTCACTCGAACGGTTCGTATACCACCTTCAAGATCGGGTCCGGCCAGCAGAAGACCGTCCGTTACCTCAAAAAGACCTACAACGCTGCAACGCCGGAAGAGAACTGGACCGTGCAGTCGACCACCATCCAGAGAGACCGCGGTACGTTTGGAAAAAGCGGCCTCTTCCTGCGCCTTTATATTGACGGCAGCGACACGAACTACGGTATCCACGCGACCGGCAATATTGAGGAAATCCTGGCCGATACCGACCGCTACAAGAGCATGGGCTGTATTCTGGTATCAGACACGGTGCTGGAACTCCTTGCCCAGACCTACACCTTAAATGACGAGCGTTTGGAGGTGGCGACAGTTAAAGGATTACCTCAAATGAGTAGCAATACAACCTTGCAAGCCAATGTCAGATTTTGAAGATCTCGGGGCAGCTATTTACAATAACATAGGATGTGAATGCACCGTCACAGCAACCCTCGCAACTGAAAAAAGTGATGACACTCTTTCCATAGTTGATTCACTCACCTCAACAGGTTTAACCATCGAAATATATACGGCAGAAGCCAGGCGCCGGTTTTATTTTTCTGTCAGCGGCTCTGTTCTAAACAGTAAACTGGTTGTTGAAGAACACAATTTCTTTCATCCCGAAAAAATCATCCAAAATCCAAAAGATTATACTGTAACAAGGGTGACACAATTAATGCTTGAGTACATTCGCTCAAATCCAGACGACTGAGCATAAGCGGTGGTCTTCCTGGCGGAGAGGGAGGGATTCGAACCCTCGAGACTCTTTCGAGCCTGCCACGTTAGCAGTGTGGTGCCTTCAGCCACTCGGCCACCTCTCCTGGAGTAGGGGCAGTATATGGATATTGATCCGGAACGAAAAGAGGGAATGAACCCGAAATCTCTTAGGATTCGGCATTTCTTGCATCTCGTCGGTACGCACACCATTCACAATCCTCCACATACGGCGGCGGCAGTTCGCCTTGCAAGCATTCTTTTGCGCCCCGCAATGCATCGTCGATCCATCCATCATCGCCTTCGTAAGGCAACATCTGGATGGTGAATTCCAGCGTACGGTCGAAGAGATCTTTGTCTTTGATGGCGTTTGCGTAGACGATGTAGCCGGTTGAGCTCACCGAAAATCCATTCGCACGAAGTAACCACTGATAGCATTCCATCTGCCGTTTGTACGAATCACGTCCATCAAGAGTGATGGTGGCAATCGTGCTGGTTGCTTTGTAGTCGACCACAATCAATTCATCTTTGTCGTTGATCCAGATGTCATCAGGAATACCAAACAGCTGGAAGTTTGTAGGCGTGTGGAGTGTGGAAATGCCCTGCGGTGAATCGCGCCAGGTCAGGAAGTCTTTGTGGCGAAACGGAACTGCTTCCACGCCGCAGGTAATCATCATCGGATGCGCTTCGCCTTTGGCTCTGTAGAGATCGAATTCTTTTTTCAGCAATGCATCAACAGCCAGATTTAGCGTATAGGGCATGCTATCCACCCGGCCTACACCTGTTTTCCGATCCAGATAAAAACAGCGCGGGCAATCCAGAAACAGTTCCAGTTTGGATCTGCTGAGCGCGTAGGGCTCCTTCGATGCCGGATCGTAGATGTTTCTCGTGCGCATGGATGGCAATCATACCAAAATCCCCGGAGTGGTGCCGGGGACTTGGGCGTTTAGTACGGTAGAAGTATCAGTCGGAAATGGCGACGGGAGAAAGTTCCATCCTGACCAGAGCAAGGACGGGCGGCACATGAAGAGCTGCAATCAGCTTTTTCTTCAGTGCCAGTTTCTCATCATCGGACAGTCTCTCTGAACGTGCATCCCGGAAGAAGCGCGACAGTGACAGGTCCATAAAAAAGAGGATGAAGAGGATAAAAAAGGAACGACTAGTAGGAAACGGCTAAAAACGACCGGAGTTGTTTGAGCCCGCGGTAGATACGGACGGACACTGTATTGGCGGATTCGCCCGTGACTTCCGCGATTTCTGATGGTGAGAGTTCGCTGACATACCGCATGACAATCATGTCACGATAACTTTTGTCCAGATGCGAAATAGACTGCATCACACGGCTGTGTTCGATTTTTGACTGCATGAGCGGCGTTTCGTCCTTGCCCGGATCGAAGCCTTCTTCCTGCAGTTTATCCAAAGACATTTCCTTTTTCTTGCGTGCCTCATCCGCAAGTAGATTGTTTGCGACGCGGTACAGGAACGCACGCATGTTCTGGACCTCGCCGCCTTTGGCAAGGTACTGCCAGACGCGCATGAATGTTTCCTGCATCAGGTCCTTTCCGCGCTCGCGGTCGAACGAACGGAAATAGCAATGGCGGAAAATGGCATCCGAGTACGCATCGTACGCTGCCAAAAATTCCCGCTCGAGAGCGGACAGTGCTGTACCAGTCACAAGTGTGGCGGGTGGTGACATAGAAGAATGGGGGGAATGAATCTCTCATTCTAAGAATATCGACGGATTTGTCAGGAGCATTTGTCCGGTTTCTGACGATATTGCCTTGACCGATGATGTGAATTTTTCCGCTACAGCATGCCAAAAAATAAAGTTTTCTCCCTATTATACTACAAGTCGAAAAGTGCGCCAAGAAAATGATCGTGATATTGTGTGCCTATGAAAAACACTTCTGTGATCGGTATTGATCTGGGCGGTACAAAAACGATTGTCGCACGCTACGACGCACAGACATTTGAACGCCAGACCGAAGAACGTATTGTGACAAATGCAACGGCGGGGCTGGAACTGGCGCTGCGGGATTGCATCCAGATTGCCAGGAAAATGTGCACCCCGCAGACTATCCGCGTGGGTGTCGGTATTCCGGGACTCATTCACCAGCCGGATGGCATTGTCATTCATACGCCAAACATCAGTGCAGGAAACAATGTGAAAGCAAAAAGCATTCTGGCAAAAGAACTGGATCTGCCGGTCTTTGTGGCAAACGATGCAGGATGCTTCGCCTTGGCAGAGGCAACACTGGGAGCAGGCAAAGGAAAAAGCATTGTCATCGGTATCACGATGGGAACAGGCGTGGGCGGCGGCATTGTCATCAACGGGAAAATCTTCCAGGGCAGTCATGGATTCGCCGGCGAACTCGGCCACATGCTGCTGGTACCGGGCAAACCGCCCTACAACACCGACGATATGCGCGGCGAAGTCGAACAGTTCCTGTCGGGGTCCGCTATGGGTCACCGCTGTACCGCAGCACAGAAGCCGGAGGATTATCTGGAGGGAGCAGTCTGCGACTGGATGCAGCCGGATATTTTCCGCGAAGTCGCGTGGCTCTGCACAAACCTGACCTACGCTTTCGATCCTGATTGTATTGTGCTGGGAGGAAGCGCGGGCCGTGCACTCAAGCCGCATCTTTCAAAAGTGGTTGATGAACTCAAGAAATGGACGCTGCCGGCTACCCCACTGCCACATATTGCAATTGCAGAACTGGAGTCGTCTGGGGCTTTGGGTGCAGCGCTCCTTAATTGAAAATGGAAAATTGATAATTGAAAATTTTTCTTTTTTCCATTATCAATTTTCAATTCATCCAGTCAGCGTGGAACGATCCTTCTTTGTCGAGACGTTCAAACGTGTGTGCACCGAAGAAATCGCGCTGCGCCTGAATGAGGTTTTGCGGAACGCGCGCGGTGCGGTAGGTGTCGTAGTACCAGAGCGACGAGCTGATGGCCGGAAGCGGAATACCACGCAATGCACCAAGAGCGACCGTGTGTCGCCAGACTGTTTGTCCTTCTGCAAAACGTGCACGAAGAGCAAGTCCCGTCTCGCGGTCGCCGGCAAATGCTTTTTGGTACAGTTCCACAATACTGCTACGAATGATGCAGCCTCCGCGCCAGATGCGGCAGATGTCCGGAATATTCAGGTTCCATCCTTCCTGTTTGGATGCCTCGCTGATGAGTTGCAATCCCTGTGCGTAGACATTGAGCATCGACAGTTCTAATGCCATACGGACATCACTGATGAGTTCTGTTTTATCGACCGCAATGTCATCGACAATGAGTGGCGTTGCCTTCGATTGCATTTCGCGAAAATCCTTCGCACTCGACATAATGCGCGCATCGACTGCAGCGGTAATAGTCGGGACGGCAACGCCGTACGTGAATGCGGCTTCCGTGGTCCATTTGCCGGTCCCCTTTTGGCCTGCAGCGTCTTTGATGACATCAAGCAGATCCGCACCGGTATCGGCGTCTTTCTTCGTAAAGACCTTCGCCGTGATTTCCATCAGAAATCCATGCAGTTCTTTACTGGTGCTCCATTCGGTGAAAATCTTTCCCAGTTCTTCATTGGAGAATCCGCCAAGTCGCTTCAGCAGATCGTACGACTCCGCAATCATCTGCATCATGCCGTACTCGATGCCGTT
Source organism: uncultured Candidatus Peribacteria bacterium (assembly GCA_964533375.1). Classification (GTDB taxonomy): domain Bacteria; phylum Patescibacteriota; class Gracilibacteria; order Peribacterales; family Peribacteraceae; genus CALREJ01. The sequence continues at coordinate 497,668 of CAZHLW010000001.1, read as the reverse complement.
ATGAACCATCTTCACGAAATGTCCCGCACCGCCTTCGCCAATGTACGCAACGCATTTGCCACCTGCAGAGCCTGCGGCGAGCGGAGTCGAGCCGTCGTCTGCTGCCATGAGACTCAGTAATGGAAAAAGGAAATCAACTGCTTCCTTTGACCCACCGGGCATCATGCTCGGGCCTTTCAATGCTCCTTCCTCTCCCCCACTCACGCCCATTCCCACAAAATGAATTTGTTTGGCAGCAAGTTCTTTGTAACGGCGCTGCGTGTCGTTGTAATGACTGTTTCCTCCATCAATGAGAATATCGCCGGGAGCCAGGTGTGGAAGTAATTCGGCGATGACATCATCAATCGGTTGGCCGGCCTTCACCATTATCAAAATTGCCCGTGATGGGCTGAGTGCAGTGCAGAGATCGGTGATGGTTTTACAAGCAATGAACTGCCCTTCACTCCCATGCGCCTTGATAAATTCCTCCATCTTTTCCGTTGTGCGGTTAAAGACAGCAACTGTTGCACCGTTCCGTGCTGCGTTGCGCGCTAAGTTACTGCCCATGGTACTGAGACCTATGACGCCTAGTTGCATACGCCGAGTCTACCCATAGTTAAGAGAAGAAACAAAACTCCCCTCTCCCCGCAGGGGGAGGGGTCGGGGGTGGGGGGCCTATTTCTTCTTCGCAGTCACCTTCGCCCAGTCATCCTGAAACTTCTTGATACCACTGTCTGTGAGCGGATGATTCGGCAGTTTGCTGAAGACATCAAACGGAATCGTGCAGATGTGTGCGCCAAGTCTGGCAGCATCCACAATATGTCGCGGATGGCGGGTTGATGCGACCAGCACTTCGCAATCGAAGTCGTAGTTATCCCAAATCTGCATAATCTCGCCAATAAGCGCCATGCCGTCTTCGGAAATGTCATCGAGTCTACCGATGAACGGACTGATGATGTTCGCTCCGGCTTTCGCTGCGAGCAATGCCTGCGATGCAGAAAAAATGAGCGTTGTGTTCGTGCGGATGCCCTTCGAGCGGAAATACTTGAGAGCCTTCAGACCTTCCGTTGTCATCGGGACTTTCACATACACATTCTTGTGCCACTTCGCGTATTCGGTTCCCTGCTTCTTCATGCCTTCAAAGTCTGTCGCGGTGACTTGCGCACTCACACAAGGAGCATATTTACACATTTCAACAACGGTTTTCTTGAAATCCTTTCCTTCCTTCGCAACGAGTGACGGATTGGTTGTCACACCATCGAGTACGCCCCAGCTGGCAGCGAGTGCGACTTGTTCAACGTTTGCGGTATCAAGGAAGAGTTTCATAAGTGGTGGGAAAAATGCAGAATGATTCTACACCTTCGTAAGAAAAAGAAGAGTAGACTGTCTTATCATTATACTTCCCTTCTCACATGCGACCTTTCCCCGTCATCCTCGCCGGCATAGTTATTGTCAGTATCGGTGCTTACGCCGCTATTGCTATCAATCAGGAACCGTCTGTCGTCTTTCCGTTAGCCGGTAACGATTCATCTGTAGCACAGACATCATCGGTCACATCCCGTCTGTCATCAGCGGTCACGCAGAACACGTCATCGGAAGCAGCGGTCGCAAGTCAGCCGACGGATGAGGAATTGCCGCCGTCTGTCCGCATTCAGGTACCGTTTGCTTCGCAGGCCCCTCTTCAAAACTGGGACGCACTGCATCAGGAAGCATGTGAAGAAGCGTCGTTGATCCTCGTAAAATACTATCTGGAAGGAAAAACCATCAGCCCGCAGACCATGGAAGATGAAATCCAGAAGCTGGTCGCATGGGAAACGGATAATGGCTACAAGATCGATGTGGATGTGGAGGAATTGAAAACCATCGCAAAAGATCTCTACGGATTGGACGGACGTATCGTGACTGATGTGAGCGTCCAGAGTCTCAAGCGAGAACTCGCAGCCGGTCACCCGGTTATTATTCCCGCAGCAGGACAAACACTGGGAAACCCCTACTTCAGTGGTGATGGTCCCCCGTACCACATGCTTGTGGTGATCGGGTATGACAGCAGAAACTTTATTACCAACGACGTCGGTACCCGCCGCGGCGAAGGCTACAAGTACGACTACGACACGCTCATCAATGCTATTCATGACTGGAACGGATCGACGGATACCATTCTGAGCGGCCGCAAGGCGATGCTGGTTTTAGAGAAGTAGGCTTGACTGTCACTTTAGACAGTAGAATGCTTGGTGCATGTCCATTCCAGAGTCATCAGGAAGCGACTCCATGCCTCATCAAACAGGCAGCGAAAGACTGTTATTCCCGGACAGACAGGAGGAATTACCGGAATCATTGAGAGGGATACCGGAATCGACACTTGCTGATATAGAGCGCACCATCGCCGAGCTTTTGGATACAAATAATAAAACAGCAAATCCACTTACGCATGAACAGAGGAAGTTCATTCTTGCATTTGCAGTCTTTCTTAAAGGCATAAAAGACCCTCCTAAATTGAGTAATGGATTTGCAGCAGCGACACATATTGTGCTGAAGGACAGAAAAATCGCAATACAGACACACGATGTGGGAAGATTGGAAGAATGGCAAACAGGTCCTGAAGGTCGCTTGTACGACGATCTCAACCGGAAGAGAAAAAGTATGCCACCGGAAAAATTTGATGCGTATATTAACCGGTTGCGTACACGTACCAATCAGTTGTTGTTTAAAGATGCAACGCCACCTTCGGAAAGTTCTGTCTCCATGTCACCTGAAGAGGAAAACATCTCTCCCGCTGCCACACTGGATTGCCTCATGAAAAGTGAGGAGTGGGAAATTGCAGGACAACGGGCGACGGGATTTTTAAAAGATACAAACGTCATCAAAACAACAGCGGATTTTGTTCTGTGTGCTGCCGCTTTGCTCCATGCCGCAAGTCAGCCGGGCCCGCTTGCTGTTCGGACTCGTCTGCAATATGCAAAAGATGCACAAGCGACTTTCGCTATGGCCTTGGAGATGCTGAAAACCGAGACAGAGGAAAAAATGAGACCCGGCATTGCAAGAAGACTGGAAAATCTTCGTAAGCTTATCGTGCAACTCGAAAAAGCCGTCGCTGCATTGGGCAAAAGAAAAGAAGACGCTGCCTAATACAAACGCCCGCCAAGCGGTACCTCTTCATCAGGCTTGATAAGCACCACTTCTCCGTTCTCATCCGGGACTCCGAGTGTCAGAACTTCTGAAAGAAACGGTCCAATCTGCCGTGGCGGAAAATTCACCACACAGAGAATCTGCCGGCCAATCAAATCTTCGATGGAATAATGAACGGTAATCTGCGCTGATGACCGCTTCATGCCGATCTCCGGTCCGCAATCAATGGTGAGTTTGTACGCGGGTTTGCGGGCTTCCGGGAAAGGTTCTGCCGCTGTGATTCTGCCGACACGGATATCTAATACCTGGAAATCATCGATAGTGGCCATAACGCGAAGATAGCAAAGAATGCATGTTTCGACGAGCACAACAGGACACTGTATACTCCCCTTAATCTCAATCTCATCCCTCAATCTCATGTTGTCATCCCGCCCAGCTTCCAAAGAACTCATCGGCAAAGATCCCAAAGTCGTCCCCATGTCCGCACAACGCGTGTTGGCAGCGAATCCTGAATTGGAAACCATCTGGATAGGGCCCAAGGATGCAGCAAAATTGAGTGATGATGAACGAAAGCAGTACGACCTTGCGCACAAAATCATGTGTCATCTGTGCATTCAGGCGCCGTTTGACCACCAGTCCGGCCACCCGGGCGGACCGCTCTCGTCTTTTACGTTTGCGTATTTCCTGGGAAAGCACAGAAACCCGCACATTGATCAGCCGCTTCGCATCAGTGCCGGACATCTGTCGTTGCTCGCGTACGGACTCCAGTGGCTGTTTGGTCGTGAAGACCACGATGCACGTCTGGCAAACCCGCAGGCAATTATTGATCACTTCCGCATCCCAAATGGTCTCCCGGGACACGTCGAAGCAGACATTGGGGATATTCCGTTTGGGACAGGCCCGCTTGGTAAAGGTCTGAGCCACGGACTGGGAACGGCCTTCGGGCTTAAACTTCAGAAGAAAGAAGGAATCGTCGATGTGTTGATTGGTGATGGTGACAGCCAGGAAGGACAGGTAGCAGAAGCACTGCGCTTAGCCTCACACCTCAAGCTCGATAACCTGATCGTGCATGCTGATGTGAACGACATTCAATTGTCCGATCTCCCAAGCAAAGTCGTTGCCGCCGATATCGCATTGATTGCACATGCAGCCGGCTGGCACGTGATTGAAGTACAGAACGGCAATGACCCGGGCCAGGTAACCGCAGCGCTCAAGAAAGCCGAGGAACTGCGCACATCAAGCAAAGAGAAGCGCCCCACCTTCATCTGTTACTACACGACCATGGGATATGGCGTTGCGGTGATGGAAGCGGGATCGAATAGTGGCGCAAAAAACTATCACGGTGCCCCTTTAAGCAAGGAAGAATACGAGGCATCACTGAAAGATCTGCCGAGCCTTGCAGAAGTCGTGAAAGCCTACGAACCGTTCCACGCTGCAGAACATAAGCGCTATATGAGTGATGCACGAACGGAAACGAATATGGAGATCGACTGGAAAGTGGCAAAGGAATATAAGCGCGCGATCACAACCGAGAAAGGTGCTGCACGCAAAGATCTGGGTGCCACGCATCTGAAGAGTCTGATGAAGCATGATCATCGTATTATTGTCCTCCATGCCGATCTCGCTGGATCAGGTGGGTTTGATAAAGTGCACAAAGAATTTCCGGATCGCGTCATCAATGTGGGAGTTGCCGAAGCAAATATGTACATGATGGCCGCAGGCATGCGTCAGTCCGGCCTTTTGCCCATCACCTACACCTTCGCCGCATTCGGTACGAACGAAGCGCGCGCAAACGCAAGACTTATTGATATCAACTGCGGTCACACCCGCTGCGGCGTGATTCACGACTGCACGCACTCGGGACTCAGTGTGGGAGAAGACGGCGAGACGCATCAGGAACAGAATTATTTGAATCTTCCCTTCCGCCACACGCAGGTCTGGATGCCGGGTGATAGTAACCAGGCAGGAGCAATGGCGGAGAAGGCGCTCGAGATTATCAGCGAAGGACATGAGTCTGTGTACATTTTCTCTCCACGCAGCGATCATCCGCAGTTGGTGTCGCCAAACGGTGAACCGATTTACGGCGCAGACTATGTGTACGACGGCAAAGCGGATCTGATTCGCGGACATGGTGATGGAATTGATGATGTCACGGTGATTTCCTCCGGCATCGCATTACACGAAGTGATGAAAGCAGTGAAAGTATTGGAAAACGCTGAGCGCAACAAGCGCAGCATTCGCGTGCTGAATGTCAGCTGCATCCGCCCGATTGATGCTGCAGCCATCATGCAGGCCGCATTTGAAACACAGCATCTCATTGTCGTGGAAGACCACAACACGGAAGGCGGCATTTCGTCTCTTGTTGCAGACATCATCGCAGACTTCCAGCTCCCCTGCAGTCTCCGCAGACTCGGACTGAATCAGTTCTTCCCGTCCGGCAAAGCAGAGGACCTGATGTTCTTTGCAGGACTCGACAGCGAAAGTATTGCCGATGCAATCGAAGACGAACTCCACACGGAAGTAACCGGCGGCGAAGACGCATTTGTGTCATCGGTGTACATGATGACCAACAGACTCGGCACCAGCCGCTTCCGTGAGCAGGCACAGCCGTTTGTCGATAAGCTGATTCATGACAAAGGATACCTGGAAGATTTGCGCCAGGCCTGGAAAGCGCGTTCGGTTCCATCACTTAAACTGCCAAGGAATGAGGAGCTCAGGCGGCGGTTGGGAGAAGTAGAGGACCTTACGATTGAATAACTTCCTCAAAAGTACGGCCTGCCAGCTTCTCGAAAGGAATGCGGTACATGTCGATCGTTTGCCGCACAACTTCATCTGATAATGGTGGTGGAGGAGTTCCGCTTTCCGGATTGTATCCCTGTTTCAGTAACCAATCCCGAATAAACTGCTTGCTGTATTGCAAAGGCTTTTGTCCTTTTTCAATCGGTCCGGCAGGCCAGATGCGTGAGCTGTCACCTGTGTGATATTCATCACCAATAAAAATTTCTTTTTGCACATCAAAGCGATCTGCAGTTGGTGGTCTCCTGCAGAAAAATTCAAATTTTCCATCACCCAAACGTAAACCTACCTGCTGAAAGAGACCAATACCAAGCCTGGCAAATTCCAATGTTCTTTCTCTGGCATAATCTGCAATATCAACAGCCATTCTTGGATAATCCTGTTTGATGCGTTCTACCATTTGATCAAACGTAATCGCTTCGTCTTTTTCACTCTTAAGCGTGGGAGTGAACTTCAATCCAAGATGAGCTGGAAATTCTTCATATTGCTGTAAATCAGCCGGCAATCGAACACCACAAACCTGCCCGGTTTGCAGATATTGTTTCCAACCAGTGCCATCTAAAGCATTACGCCAGACACACTCTGCACCTAACGTATATCCTTTTTCAATAATCTTTGCCCGATGCTTCAAAAGAGAGGCATGCGGCTGCAATCTTTCACCAAATTCAGACACATCAGACGTTATACAATCATCACTAAGACCTTCGATCATTTTTACTCTAAAAAGTTCAGTCTGCTCATGTAATAGCATGCCTCTGCCCGGGATACCCGGTGTCAGCTTATGGTTAAATGCACTGATTCCATCACCACGTATTGTAAGAGCAAGTCGTGTATCGGGATCAATATGAGCAGGGGGCTGAAACCATTCCGGCGTCAAATCAGCAGTGTGTCCGACCTTTCCCTGCTGAAACTCCAGGCCGGGAATATCAACGTCAATAACTGCAGATTCGTTTAACATAGAAGAAAGGAAGTAAACCAGGGAATCATCATCCTCCCCGCTCTTCCATACTGTCAATAATCGCTGAAACAGAGTTGTATTCAGGGTTTGTAACGATGACTTTTCCGCTACAATACGCACGGAGAGATGGCTGAGTGGTCGAAAGCGCCTGACTTGAAATCAGGTGAGCCGCAAGGTTCCGTGGGTTCGAATCCCACTCTCTCCGCCAGATAAAATCCCTTGAATCTGGTGTATTGTTTTTGCAAAAAACGCTACACTTGAGCATCCATTTGCCCTTCCCTTTTGACTCTATGAAATCCACCCTTTCCTTTGCCGTTTTGATTCCGCTGGCAGTCCTTGGTGCCTGCACCAGCACGACAGATTCGAATAACGGACAATCCTCAACACCGACTATCAGCAGCGCCCCTATGCAGGAGACAAAGAACGTCACGTATCAGGGTGTGCTTCGCGCAGCCGGTGCGAGCATTTTCATGGAAGGAACACACAAGCTGGAGCTGGAAGACGGTCGCTTTATTATGCTGCAGAGCTCGGATATCGACCTCAGTGATTTTATTGGCGACAAGGTGGAAGTGTTTGGCGCTGTTCGTCCGACGGTGGAAGCAGGCGGCATGATTATGCGCGTGGAGAAAGTGACGTCTATGGAACCAAGCAGCAGTTCTTCGTCTGAAGAAAGCATGTCATCGGAATCGTCATCTATGAGTAGCGTCACTTCGAGTGCAGCTTCATCTGTCGTCACAGCAGTCAGTTCCGCTCCGGTTGTGGCATCGTCCTCCCGCATCAGCAGTGTTGCGTCCAGCGTTGTTGCTGTTTCGAGCGCCGCTGCAGTGCAGTCATCCGCTCCCGCGTACGAGGCATCCACAGAGCTGTCCGAAAAAGCCGCGGTGATGGCAAAAGATAACATGGCTGCAGGCAACTGGACACAGCAGTACTGCACCAAGACCGCAGCCTACTGTATCGCCATTCATAAGAACTGGTACTTCACCTCCTTCGGTGCAACGTCCAGCACACTCTGGCACCTGGAAGTCGGTCCGCAGGAAATCAATAACATTGGCGAGGGCCCGCTCAGTGTGAACATTGTGAGCGGTGAAACCAGCATGGACGGGCAGGTAAAGGCCGAAGCAGGCGGCGTGGTTGGCTACAAGGCGTGGACAGAAGGACGCCACTTCGAAATCCGCGGACCAGCCAATCTGCAGGCTGCCATCAGCTACATGCTTGGCACCATCAAGCCGAATGCCCAGTAATCCGTCTGCGCTTCGCTTTGCCGGGGTTTTGGTCCCATAACCCATAACTGATCTCCCGTAACCGACACATGCCAACCTTCTCGTACACAGGACGTGACAATCGTGGCCGCATCGACCGCGGCACGATGGACGCCGCATCTGCGGAAGAAGTGCGCCAGAAGCTGCGGGAAAGGAATGTAACAGTGGAGGAGATTCTGGAAACGCGTCCTGCCGCCCCGCAGGCCAGCGTCGGCTTTACGCCCGCCATGCCGTGGACCACTATTGAGGATAAGAAAGAGGAGCGCAAAACCGAGAAAGCCATGCAGACAGAAGAGCTTGCTTATATTCCGCTGGTCGAAACACTGCGGCTTTTTGCGGGCTGGTTGATTGCCTGGTACGGCATTGTGTATCTGCTGGGAGATTTGATGATGCAGCAGAAACTGCCCGTCTATATCCCCTATCTTGAGGCATTGTTTGTGTCCGATCTGGTCCTGCGTTTTACGCTCGCCACCTTCCTCTTCTTGCTGCTCTCAACCGTTCATAAAGCGATGGGAAAAGGTGTAGGAAAAGGGATTATCCTGACGATTGTGGGAGTGGCGCTGTTTGTGGTGTTTCATTTGAATGCGTGACAAGGTTGTACATAAGTAGCTTGTAGAGGATTTTTCAAGATTCCTGCAATCTACTAATGTACTTATGTACTTATAATAATTGCTTATCCTTAACCTTCTCCTCGACCTTATAATCCCAGCTGCTTCCGAATATCATCCGCAGCCGCCTGTTCCTGCTGCTTCGCACCTTCCTGTACGGAAATGCTCTGCAGATCCTGCCAGTCCTGGCTGTGCTTCTGTTCGAGCTTCATCAGCTGTGTGAGGTGCTTTGGTGAGAGCTCGCTGAATTTGCGGCGTTCCTCTTCCAGAATTTTCTGCAGTTCGTCTACCTGGAACTGGCTGAGGTTCGGAATAGCTTTCACAATGCGCCACTTTTCATCGCGCGTGAGGGAGATGCTGCCGCGCAGCAACGTGAGGAAGCGCTGCTCATCGAACACCGTGTTCGGGTGTGCGGGAGCAAGAATATTTTCGTTGGAGAGCTGATCGGCAATTGTACCGAAGCGGTAGCTGCCCACTTCACCAAGGACACGGATATCTTCGTCGTCGTAGCCCATTTCTTTCGTTGCCACCGTTCCAACGGGAGGCGGAGGCGGACCCTGATCCTGCGGCGGGTTGCCGCCGGTACCGTCGTCATCACCCATCTGTCCTCCTGCTTGTGCAGGCGGCGGTGTGGGAGGCGTTGCAAACACCTGGGAAGGATCGATGCCTTCTGCAGGAACGGTATCACCAGGGCGGATAGGAGTGGTGCCACCGGTCGGATCTTGCGTCTGATCGTCAGCCATACGAAAATAGGGAGAAAACAGAGATAGTCTAGCCTTTCTTGGCTGTTTGACAATGAAAAATACTCACGCCGCCCTGTCTCCGCTGATGCCCATTGCCTTTTCCGCCGCATGCCGTGCCCGCAGAATGAATTCCGGCTGAAACAGGTTCGGGAAGCGGAAATCGGGCAATCCGCTTTGCCGGATGCCAAAAAGTTCTCCGGGGCCGCGCAGCTTCAAATCGATCTCCGCCAGATGGAATCCGGAGTCGTACTGTTCCATGGCCTTCAGCCGTGGTGAGCGCGCTTGTTCCGGGGTGGTTGTAAACAAGAAACAGTAACTCTGATGATCGCCGCGTCCAACGCGACCGCGGAATTGGTGTAATTGTGCGAGACCAAATCGTTCAGATCCTTCGATGATGATAATTGTGCTGTTTGGTACATCGATGCCGACTTCGATCACCGATGTTGAGACGAGAATATCAAATTCTTTTTCTTTGAAGCGCCGGAGAATATCCGTCTTATCCGCAGGCAACATTTTCCCATGCAACATATTGATGCGCCGGTGCGGGAATCCTTCGCGCAGTCGCTTCACTTCCGCTTCCACACTTTTCACATCTTTAATTTCCTCTGCTTCCGATCCGGTAATCAGCGGACACACCACAAATACTTGCCGGCCTTCCGCAATCTGGTGATCAATGAAAAGTTCCACCGTCTTACGATCATCGGGTGATACTACTTTTGTCTGGATCACTTTTCTGTTGCCGGGTTTTTCAAGCAGCACAGAAAGATCATGATCACCATACGCAGTGAGTGCGAGTGTGCGCGGAATGGGTGTTGCAGTCATTGCCAAGAAATGCGGGTTACCTTTGTCTTTCAATCTCGCACGCTGGTTCACACCAAAACGATGTTGCTCATCGACAATGACTAATTTCACATCTTTGAATTGCACCGTGTCTTCTATCAACGCATGCGTGCCGATCACAATATCCACTGTTCCACTGGCGGTTCCCATTTTAATATTTCTGGAATCAGGTGCAGGTGTGGAACCTGTTAACAGTTCCACGCGTGGCAACGGAAAGGTCATGCCGCTCGCAGAATTTTCCAATACATAATTATAAAAATTCAAAAGTAAGCGTGAGATGTTTTCCGCATGCTGCCGCGCTAAAACTTCTGTTGGAACCATAAGCGCACACTGACCGCCATGACGCAGAACTGTCGCCATCACCGCAACAGCGACGAGTGTTTTTCCCGAACCGACATCCCCTTCGAGAAGACGAGACATCGGCACATCTTTTTCCATGTCGCGGAGAATTTCATAGATCGCAATTTTCTGACTGCCCGTCGGCTGGAATTTCAGTGATGCGAAAAATTGTTTGATGAGGTCTGCGTCCATCGGAATTTGTAAACGCTTCTGATGTTCTCCCTGCCATAATTTTTTTCTTTCCAGTGCTTCGACCTGCACAAAATACATTTCCTCAAACGCCATGCGCTGCTGTGCACGTTCGACATCATCAGGCTTCTCGGGAAAATGCAGCGCCATCACTGCATCTTTGCGCGACATTAATACTTCGTCGTCGATCACGCTCTGCGGCAATGTTTCATCAATCAAGTTGATGGCGTCTTTAATGAGGACCATTTTTTCACGGAGCCATTTGGTACTAATAAGATCGTGCTGCGGATACACCGGCACCAGTCGCCCTGCATGAATGAGTGGTTGCTTTCCGACTGCTTCAAACTGCGGACTCTGCATTTGCAGCCGGTAACTTTTCTCCGTGATCTTTCCCGTGAGCACAACTTCCGCTTCTTCTGCAAGCATGCGTTTAATATGCGGCTGATTGAACCAGATAGCATCGAGTGTTGCGCCGGTGGTATCTGTAAACACCGTACTCACAATCACACGACCTCCACGGATGCGCACTGTTTTTAATTCTCCGATGGATCCGCGCAGTGACACTTTCTCGCCAAGAGGAGAATCGGCAATGGTCTGGATCTGGCTTAAATCCTCATGCGCACGCGGCAGATACATTAGTAAATCCCCCACCGTTTTGATATCCATGCTCTCAAGCACATCCAGGTGATCCCTGGTCGTGCGAATGGCATCTTTGAGCGGCGTCTTTAAATTCATCGACCGGAGTGTAACAAAGTGTACCGTTGTACACCATATGTTACGTCAGGAATCATCCTGCTACTATGCACATATGCCCGATTTCGCAAAAGCCATCCAGGATCACAAAGATCTTCCCGAAGACGCACAGAAGAAAGCAGGTCAGGCCATCGCCGGAAAAATGGGTGACGACCACACGGATTTTTTGCAGACGCTTTTGAAGCTGCTTGCAGATGGAACAATCACCAGCACCGATCCGCAATCATTCATCAATACAGATGTCTACAATTCCATGCCGCTCGACTGGAAAGGAAAAACCGATCTCGCACTCATTAATATTGCAGACCAGATGCGCAGAATCGAAGAATTCTACAAATCCAAAGACACGCCAAATGAATCCCCCCAACTGGAGACAATGATTGAAGGATTGTGGCTGATGAAAGAGCGGATTGAGGAGAAGTACGATGTATTCAAATTCTAAAAAAGGAGTTTCTTGTCTCTGCCGAACCCGTAGGGCGTGGCTTTGACGTGCAATTGCGGTCAGGATGGATCTTGGTTATGGGGAGATAGTCATAACCGTTGATCCATGAATGCAATTGCAGAAACTCCGTACTCTTCATGCTACACCTGCTGCTGCATATCAATCCACTTGATCCGGTCATCATCGCCCCACCAACCTTCGCAGAAGGTTGTCGGCCATAGCCTCGCCAGAGCGAGCGACGGCTGACAGTTTTGGCAACCTCCTTCTGTCTACGGTTGGCAAGCCACTTTTTTATAATTGCTTAACATCAATCCAATGTATGCGATCATCGTCATTCCACCAAGTAAGTTGACGCTTTGCATACTGCCGCGTCTTTGAAGCAATGAGCTCTGCAAGAGCATCTTTATCCTGCTCCTCACTCTGTAGCCATGCGATAATTTCGCGGTAGCCGTGACTCTTCATGCCAAAGTCTTTGGATGTATATCCCCGATCCAGCAAGGATTCAACTTCTGAAGTCCATCCCGCATCGAGCATCAGTTCTGTACGCTTGTTGATGCGCTCGACAAGTGCTTCGCGCGGCCAGTACATGCCAAACTGCAGAATCTGGTATGGCGGCGGAATGGTCTTTTTCAGTAGGGAGGGAATCACACCGGTTTTTTCGTAGAGCTCCAGCGCGCGCACGACATACCGTTTATTCTGCGCCTGGAAATTTTTAGCGGTGACAGGATCGAGAGTAACCAGTCTGTCGTAGAGCGACCAGCCGTCATCAATGTCCCATTCTTTTTCGAGCTTCGCACGAAGCGCCGGATCAACAGGAGGAAGCGGATCGAGACCGTCGACAACAGCACTGATGTACAGCATCGATCCCCCAACCAGTATCGGCACCACACGCCGGCGGTGACAGTCATCGATGATGTCTGTTGCCTTCTCTTTGTACCACGCAATACTCACATCTTCTTTTGGATCAAGCACATCAAACAGGTGATGCACCACTCCCCTCTTTTCCTCTTCGGTAATCTTCGCCGTCCCGACATCCATATATTGATACAGCTGACGCGAGTCCGCGTTGATGATCTCTGCATCCATCCAGCCCGTCGGCTGATTGTCGCGGATGAAGTGCGCAAGATTGATGGAAAAATCCGTTTTGCCGCTGGCAGTCGGGCCAAGAACCACAATCAGCGGCTGGATAGAGCGCCCGAGAAGTTCTGTGACATGGTCCTGCCATTGATCATTACGTAAAATCTCCATAACTTTCTGGAACATTACACCATATTAGGAATAATATGCATACTGATGAACACGTCAGTAAAGCGTATAATAAAAAAGAATTTCCGTACTCCTCAACCTTAACCTTTTTCTTTACCTTATCTTATGGATCCACGCATTCAATCGATTTATGCCGGCATCTCCCGCGGCCACATTACACCAATGAACTTTATTATCCCGACTGTTATTGAAAAAACGCAGTTTGGAGAGCGCGCCTACGACATTTACTCCCGCTTGATGGAAGAGCGCATCATTTTCCTTGGCACACAGATTAACGACGATGTCGCAAACTCGATCATTGCCCAGCTTCTGTTCCTGGAAAAAGAAGATGCGAAGAAAGATATCACTATGTACGTGAACTCCCCCGGTGGACAGGTTACCTCTACCCTCGCGATGTACGACACCATGCAGCACGTAAAGCCGGACGTTTCGACTGTTTGTCTGGGTATGGCCGCATCCGGAGGCGCCGTTATTCTGATGGGAGGAGCAGCCGGCAAGCGCTTCGCGCTCAAGCACTCCGAAATCATGATCCACCAGCCTCTCGGCGGTACAGAAGGTCAGGCGACGGATATTGCTATCCACGCAGAGCACATTGTGAAGATGAAGAACATGCTCAACGAACTCATTGCACAGCACACCGGCAAGAAACTCGAGCAGGTCAAACTCGATACCGAGCGCGACAAGTTCCTGTCTTCGCAGGAAGCGCTGGAGTACGGACTGATCGACAAGATTGTCGACTGATTATTGTTAAAATAAAGAAGCCCTGACTTGATCGGGGCTTTTTTGTTTGTGGTTGTTTGTTTTTGCCTCACCCGGCTCTGCGGAGCCACCCTCTCCCAGCCCCAACCGCACGCCGCGGGAGAGGGGTGTTTTGGTTACTGCTTTATCGAAGGACAAATAAAAAAGAAGTTCCACCAGGAACATTTTCCCAAAGGGAAATGAAGATTCATGGAGTGGAGTCCGGCTGCCCGGGGGGTGAAGGGGGCAGTGGAGATGCGGTCAGCCCGGACCGCACTTTTTGATTCTTTTTGGGGCATGGCCAAAAAGAATGCCTCCGCGGCAGCGGCCCCAGAGGGATAAAAAAAGAGCCCTCTTTCGAAGGCTCTCTCTTAATAACAGTATAGACCTTAGATACTCTTCGGCATCGACTTCTTCACCGGAGCTTTCTTTGCAGGAGCCTTTTTGACCGGTGCCTTCTTTGGCATGGACATGGTTGCAGCAGGCATCGCACTCTTCATAGCAGGCTTCGCAACCGGCTTCTTTGCCATGCAGGTACAGGGATCATTGCCGCACATCGGGCAGGTGTTTCCTGTGCCACAATCACAATTGGCGGATCCGCACGCACAGCCGGTTGCACATCCTGTACCGCAGCAGCTGCCATGTCCTGACTTTTTGATAACAAGGAGGAAAACAATAATCCAGACATAGGCATTCATTGCAGGCGGCATGGTGTCACCCAGGGAAACACCGGAAACAGCGGACTTGAGCATCAGACCGGCAGGAATGGAGGCAAGCGCGAGTCCTGTTGCCCATGCACCTGCATTGGTCAGCAGATTGAGTGTGAGGGAAATTCCGCCGATAATCAGAAGAGCAGGAAGTACATAGCCCCAGACCGTTCCAATACCAACAAGCCAGTCCGGACCAAGGCCGTTACCCACGGACATGGCGAAATCAGCAGCGCCGCGGTAGTGGGCGATACCTGTAAAAATAAGAGCCAAACCAAAGCCTGCGCGTGCGATTTTCTTCGCGATGCACTTTGGAGAGTTGGAAGAGGAACAACACATAGGAAATCTTGGGAGAAGTTAGTGGCATATACTTTCTACCAAACCAATGTCTTGAGCAAGCGATAGCCGAATAATCGGGCACTGCGTGCAAGAGGAATTGAAAATTGATAATTGGTGGAATTCTTTTTTTGATGAGTGGCATTCCTTGCCTTTCCAAAGGGGGAGCACACGTAATTTTCCATTATCAATTTTCAATTCCCATTTTTGGCCTATAATTCAGCAAATGTTCGACTTGATCAACACATCTTCCCTCGGTCGCCGCGGTCGTATTCACACGATGCACGGCGTGATGGAAACACCCGCATTTTTCCCGGTCGGCACAGCAGGAGCCATGCGCGGCATGACACTCGATGAACTCCGCACACTCGGATCAGACATTTTGCTCTGCAACACCTACCATCTCCACATCCAGCCAAGCGAAGACACTATTGCGGAAGCGGGCGGATTGCATGCGTTCATAGGATGGGACGGACCGATCCTGACCGACTCCGGCGGCTTCCAGGTTTTTTCGCTGGAGGGAAACAGAAAAATCGTGGAACACGGCGTGCATTTCAAATCACACATTGATGGTGCCCCGCTTTTTTTGGGTCCCGAAGAAGCCATGCGCATTCAGCACAAACTCGGCAGCGACATCATCATGTGTTTCGATGAATGTCCGCCCTCGACTGCACCAAGAAAGAAGCAGATTGAAGCAGTTGACCGTACTTTGAGATGGGCGAAGGAATGTAAGAAGTGGCACGAAAAATTACTGTCAGAATCCCTCAACCCTCACTCTCAATCTCATCCCTTATTATTCGGCATCGTCCAAGGCGGCCTCGAACGCGACCTTCGCCAGAAATGCGCAGAAGAACTGATTGCCATCGGTTTCGATGGTTACGCAATTGGCGGACTCGCAGTTGGGGAAACAGAAAACGAAATGTACGACGTGCTGGATTACGTCTGCCCGGTTCTGCCGGTTGAAAAACCCCGATATCTGATGGGCGTGGGACGGATCAGCCAGCATCGTGAGGCGGTAAAGCGCGGCATCGACTTTTTTGACTGTGTGATGCCAATGCGCGAAGCGCGCCACGGGAAGATCTATCTCTCCGACGGAACGCATATCAATATTAAAAACAGTCAGTACACGCACGACCACTCGGTGATTGATGAAAAGTCCCCTTCCGCCCTCAGCCGCACGCACCTGAAAAGTTATCTGTCCCATCTCTTCAGACTAAGCGAACGGTCCGCACAGACTATCGCCTGCATGCAGAATATGGCCGTCACCCTGGAAGCCATGAAAACACTCCGCCAGGAAATCGAACAGCAATAAAGAAAGAGTTCCAAAACCCTCACCCCTTAACCTCAACCTCAACCTTTGATTCCGGTCACTTCAACCAGGGTATAATCCTGACGATGACCCTTCGTGCGCAGGTAGCGCTTGCGCTTCTTGAACTTGAGCACGCGGATTTTTGCATCGCGACCATGCTCGATAACTTTCACGCTGACACTGGCGCCATCAACAAACGGCTTGCCAAGTACAATGTCACCACCGTCTTTCATGATCATCAACACATCTTTAAATTCGATGGTTTTGTCTTTTTCGCTGTCCTGCAGCGGGATCTCGAGGGTGTCACCCTCTTCGACCAATTCCTGGAAACCGGCGATGGAAACGACTGCAAACATGAAAAATCGGGTTGAAAGTGCGGGGAGTGTAGAGGGGACGGAAGGTGAACGCAAGTCAGATTTCAGGATTCTGGCACCCTTGTTTGTCAGGCTAAAAAGGATTATAGAGGCAGCCGGCTGCGTTTTGCAGCGTTCCTTCTGCTTTCAAAAAATCGGAAAATCTGCTATAATCATAGGAATGTCAGACACACTCCCCCCATCGCCCTGGCTCGCCCAATTGACGCAGGAACGTGCGGCTTTTCTGCTGAACGGAGATGCGGAGGCTGATGTTGCCGTTATCGGCGCAGGTATTGCCGGCGTATCCACAACGTACCAACTGCTCCGGCACACGCATCTGAAGGTGGTGCTCGTTGATGCAGGACGCATCGCGCACGGCGCAACCGGCCGCAATGCCGGACAACTCGTGAGTTACTTCGAACGCCCGTTCCCGGACATTGTGAAGGCATTCGGACTGGAGATGGCGGTTGCCGGCCAGCTGGCTGTTGAATCTGCATGGGATATTGTCGACGATATCCGCTACGACTGCAAACTGGAAACACCGCTGCACATTTGTGCGGGCTATGCGGGACTCACGTCTGTCGAGCAGATTGTCGGACACCTGGAAGAACAGCATCTGCGCGCACAGGCAGGCATTGAGCAGGAACCCATGCTGATCAAAGTCGATCCGGCTCTCATTGCACAGATTCCGGCGCATCTCCGGGACTACTGCACACAGGTCCCGCAGTCAGTGGTCATGAATGCACTGGAGACGGAAGACACCGCTTTCATTGCAGCGGAGATCTCGAAGAAAGGATGTATGAACAGCGCACTCTTCTGCGAAGAACTCGTCGCACATCTGGCAAACCGCTTCCCGGAGCGTTTGTCTGTGGTCGAACATCTGCCGGTACACACCGTCACTCTTGAAAAAGACGGCGCCGTGCTTCATACAAACAGCCATACGATCCATGCCAAAAATGTGGTTCTCTGCACAAACGGCTTTGAAAACTTCACGATTGAAAACAAAGCCGGCGACGCAGTCGATGCATCGTTCCACGCAAGCATCAGCGGCCGCATCGGGTACATGGCTGCCTATATGGACGAACCGAACCAGGTGCCGATTGCCATCAGCTACTACCGCTCCGACATGGACGGCGAACCGTACCACTACCTCACGCGCCGCCCGTACGAAAAAGGCAACACAACCGGCTCGCTCATCTGCATCGGCGGTCCGGAGCGCCATCTCCCCGACAGCGCCGACTACGACCCGCTTGTCCCCTTCCCCGCGGATATTGAGGAAGAACTCGACAGGCAGCTCCGCTATTCCTATCACGATCTGCCGCCGCACGCCGCACAGCTGTTCCTGTGGCAGGGACTGATGGGCTACACGCCAAACCAGATCCGCCGTATCGGGTTCGAGCCGAAAAATAACGTGCTCCTCTATAACCTCGGCTGTAACGGCGTCGGCATTCTGCCGTCCATCTACGGCGGCAAGCGCATCATGCAGCTGATTGCAGGCATCGACCTGCCGCCTTCCATTTTCGATCCTGTTTTCGGGAATCGGTAAAACAAAAAATGAAACCCACCATCTCCCCCTGGCTGGCACAGCTCTCTGACCGCCCCGCCTACACCTGCGACGGCAATCTCCAGGCAGATGTCACCATTGTCGGTGCGGGCATTTCCGGTGTCAGTACCGCTCTGCAACTGTTACTTCATTCGGATCGTTCGGTTTTGATGATAGATGCCGGGCACGTCGCACACGGCGCATCGGGACGCAACGCCGGACATGTGGTGAATGAATTCGAACGGCCGCTCGAAGATATTATCAAAGCATTCGGTCCCGACATGACCTACCACAGCATCCGCGAAATCGAAACTGCATGGGACATTCTGCAGGAACTATTGAATATGACAGGACTGGAAGAGACGTATGAGGACTGTCGCGGATTCAACGGTTGTACGACTGTCGAAGATCTGATCGATCTGCTGGAAACACATGCCATCCGCAAGGCTGCCGGACTGGAAGACGAACTGATGGCTGTTGCCGCCATTCCCTCTGTCATCGCACAGATCCCGGAGCACCTGCAGCAATTCATTATCCAGGCACCGCACTCGCGCATCCTGGATATTCTGGATACCGACGACACCGCGTTCATTGCCGCAGAGCTTGCAGACATCGGCTGCATGAACAGCGCACTCTTCTGCGAACACGCCGTAAAATGGATGCTCGAGAGATACCCGGAACGCTTCCGCATTGCAGAAAAGCGTCCGGCGGAAACAGTGCATCTCCATTCCACCGGAGCCACCATCACCACCGAAAAAGGAACCATCACCACCAAAAATGTGGTCCTCTGTACGAACGGCTACGAACACATTCATATCAAAGATGATACCGACGCAGCAGCAGACGAACGTTTCCACAAAATGGTCGTGGGCGTGGTCGGGTTTATGACAGGATTTACGGCATCGCAGCAATATCCCTCCATCTCCGCCCTCTGCTATTACAATCCGGAAGAGTATTACATGACACGCCGTCCGTATCCCAAAAAAGACGGCACGCCCCAGACACTCTTCTGCATGGGCGGCATCGATACCGCACACCCCGAAGACCACCGCTTCGACCACACGACGGATATTCCGCCGGAAGTGATGGACACGCTCAACCACCAGATCTGCAACACCTACACCGGACTTCCTGCTGATGCCAAACACGAATTTTTGTGGAAAGGCCTGATGGGCCACACGGAAAACCGTCTGCGCCGCGTGGGATTCGATCCGAAGAACGCTGTGCTTTTGTATAACCTCGGCTGTAACGGCGTCGGCATTCTGCAGGCTGTCTACGGCAGCAAGCGCATCCGGCAGTTACTGAACGGAGAAAAGCTCGCTCCGACAATTTTTGATCCGGATAAGGGACATTTGTAAAACAGCACAGATTTTTTCTTGACCCTCACGCCACGTCAGACCCTATGCTGCTTCCGTTTTCCTAAACCTCAACCTTTTCCTTAACCTTATGTATACCGTTCAACAACTCGCCGACCTGGCCGCAATCAGCGTCCGCACACTGCATCATTACGATGAGATCGGACTCCTGACGCCAGAGCGTTCCGCAAAGAACGACTACCGTGTCTACGGCGAAGCAGAACTCCTGCGCCTGCAGCAGATTCTTTTCTTCCGCGAACTCGAATTTCCGCTCGAAGACATCAAAGTAATTCTGGAGAAACCGGACTTCGATGTCGCAAAAGCCTTGAGCGAACATCGCACCATGCTGACTCTCAAGCAAAAGCGCCTCAGTGATCTTCTTGCGACGATCGATAAGACGATTGCACACGTCACGAAGAAAAAACCGATGGAAGATAAAGAAATGTACGGCGGTTTTACCAAAGAAGAAATGGAAGCCTACGCCGCGGAAGCAAAAGAACGCTGGGGCCATACCGATGCGTACAAGCAGTCAGTGGAACGCACGAAGCATTTCACGAAGGAAGACTACAAACGTATTGGAGAAGAAGGAGATAATCTGATGAAGCGGATCGCCGCACACATCCATGATGATCCGAAAAGTGACAGCGTACAGAAACTCATCGCCGAACACTTCAACAACCTCCGCACATTCTACGAACCGTCCGTCGAACTTTATCGCGGGCTTGGATCCATGTACGTGGACGATGTGCGCTTCCGCGCCTATTTCGAGAAATATCACAAAGATCTGCCGGAATTCATGCGCGATGCCATGCACATCTATTGTGACACGCTGACTGGAAAAGAGAACGCTGGCACAATAGAGTGACGTCGTTCCTCCTTCTATACCCTCCGCAACCGTCACAGCAGGCCAGCTACAAGACAGCAGAACCCTCTGCACGTCAGTCACTCACTGCAGACTCTGCGGAAACAATGAGCTTGATGCCGTCTACGACTTTGGTTTGCAGCCGCTTGCAAACGCCCTCCTGAGCGAAGCGGATCTAACCGAAGAAGAAAACCGCTATCCCCTCTCTGTTATCCGCTGCTCCGGTTGTTCCTTCATGCAACTGGAACACCTGGTCGATCCGGACATTCTTTTCCGGAACTACGCCTACATCCCCTCGCTCTCTGCAGACTACGTCGCACATTTCCGCGCATTTGCTGATGACTGTGTTGATGGATACGCGCTCAATGACAAAACAGTAGTGATGGATATCGGAAGTAATGATGGCACTCTTCTTTCATTTTTCGTAGAGCGTGGCATTCCGGTTCTCGGAATCGATCCCGCAGAAAACATTGCATTGATTGCGAGAGCAAAACATATCCCGACGGAGACAGTGTACTTCGGCAAAGACACAGCAGGTCCTCTTCAATCGACGTACGGTAGCGCAACACTCGTTACTGCATTCAATACCTTCGGGCATATTCCGGACCTGATTGATTTTTGTGAAGGACTGAAAAGTATCCTTGCAGAGAACGGCGTCTTCATTGCGCAGTTCCCATACGTGGCAGATCTTCTGGAACACGTAGAGTTCGATACCATCTACCACGAGCACTGTTCATATTTCTCTGTGCAGTCACTCACAAAACTTTTCGATGCAACAGATCTGGAATTGATTGATGTCGCACGCCAGCCGATTCACGGCGGATCACTGCGCATAACCGTTGCACACAAAGGAAAGAAAAATGTCTCTGCAAACGTTACAGAATTATTGCAGTACGAAAAAGACCGAGCGCTCGATACCTCTGCACCGTTCAATGCATTCGCACTCGCAGTCACCGCACGCAAGGAAGCGCTGCGCACACTCATCACCACTATCAGACAAAGCGGCAGTTCCATTGCAGCATTCGGGATGCCCGCCAAAGGAAATATTCTGCTGAACGTTTGCGGACTCAATAATGATGACATCGATTTTATTGTCGACAGCACGCCGTTCAAACAGGGTAAATACTCCCCTGTCAGCCGCATTCCTGTGGTGGCGGAAGAGGAGCTCTATAGAAGGAAGCCGGATTTTCTTTTGGTGTTAGCATGGAACTTCTTTGAAGAGATTCAGAAGAAGCATGCACGGTTTAGCGAGGGCGGCGGGAAGTTTATTGTGCCGATGCCGGTGCTCCGGATAACAACGTAAACACCCAATTGTTCTAACGCGCTCAAGCAGATACCATGTTTCCACCTTGGGGAGTCGCCAAGTGGTAAGGCAGGGGCCTTTGAAGCCCCCATTCCATGGTTCGAATCCATGCTCCCCAGCCACATCCATTTTCTTTCGTATGAACCCCATCGCACTTCATCTCCTGCAAAAAGAACGAGTGTGTGTCCTGTCAGTCATATTACCTGACGGATCTCCCCATGCGGCGGTCGTTCATTTTTCGCAGCAGACAGATCCGGTAAAGATTTTCATCCAGACATATCCGACACTTAAAGCAAAAGCGATTGAAGAGATGGGCGGAAAAACGAAGGCGGCAATAGTCGTGGGTCTGAACGAAGAAGAATTTGTAACTCTTCAAATGCACGGCGATATCCGCATCGTGTCCGATACCCAGGAACTCGAACACATCTACGCCATTCACTACGCCAAGCAGCCTCAGGCGGAAAAACACAAAGGACCGAATACAATCTTCCTGGAATTCACCCCCGCGTGGTGGAGATATTCGGATTTCAAGACCGAGCCCGAAACTATTATCACCGAGTAAGATTAGAATAGGAACTACTCCCCTCTTCACAGTAAATAAATGACCACAGTCGAATCCTTCTTCACCATCTTCCTCGCTATCCAGCTTCTTCACTCCCTAGAAGAACTCACGACCGGCTTTCATAAACGCTTCCCGCCGTTTCGGATGAGTTTCCGCTTCTTCCTGACCTTTGAGCTGCTTTTTAATGCCTTGTGGATCTGCGTGCTCTTCTTCGATGCCTTTCCCCTCAGACTGCCTCTGATGGCCGGATTTAACGTGCTGATGTTTGCAAACGGCCTCTGGCATGTGGTGTGGTTTGTCTTCTGCGAAAAGGGCAAGCGTTACGTCCCGGGACTGGCGACGGCACCGCTCCATATTGTTACTTTCCTTATCTACTACAGTTTTATTGTCTAAAAGGATATATGGCAAGGTGGAGAGAAAATGACTTTCCCCTTCTGCGGGAAGTTGTCGTATTTCGGGTCAGAAAAAAATCTCGACATATTTACTTCCCCTCAAACGTCTGAATAGATACAGTTTGGGCGATTTTAGATCTTCTTGACAAATTGTGTGATTAAGATAGATTAGTATCCTTTTGTCTAATTCTTCCTTCTCTATGGTCCACCTTCGTATTTCTGTACAAAATGCGCTGAATCGCCTTCCTGAGCGCATGAAGAAGAGCGTCGCCATCCTCACCCTTACGGTGATGGTTGTGGCGAATGCCCAGTTCGAATTAGCCAAGTTCAGCTCTCCGTTGCAGGCAAACGCCCAAACGGCTATGCAATGTAACGATGGAGTCGATAATGACAATGACGGCATGTACGACATGGCGGATGCCGGTTGTACGGGCGACAATGACGATAGCGAGTGGAATCTCCCTATGGACCAGGGAAATCAGGACCAGGGCGGGCAGGACCAGCAAAATGACCAACAGGATCAGGACCAGCAGAACCAACAGGATCAGCAGGTAGAGGAGGACATTCAGGTGGCTGTTGCAAACCAGTGTAACGACGGTGTGGATAACGACGGTGACGGACGGTACGACATGGACGATCCAGGGTGTTCTTCTTTGAACGATAACGATGAATGGAACCTCCCTATTGCCTCTTCTTCCACCGCTCCGGTGGTCTTTGCCTGTAACGACGGACTGGACAACGATGGTGATGGACTGCGCGACTTCGGTCAGGATCCTGGCTGTACCAGCTCTACCGATAACGATGAATGGAACGTGCCGGTTGCTTCCTCTTCTGCAGCTCCGGTTGTGTACGCTTGTAACGACGGATTGGATAATGATGGTGACGGGCTCCGCGACTTTGGTTCGGACCCTGGTTGTACCAGCACAACGGATAACGACGAATGGAACGCCCCGGTTGTGTCGTCTTCACGCTCTTCCGTGATTGTTGTCCAGAACCCACAGTGTTCTGACACTATTGATAACGACGGTGACGGACTGCGCGATGCGCAGGATCCGGGCTGCCACACCGATGGAAACGCCAACAACGGTGCAACGTATAACCCTGCAGACAACGACGAGTGGAACTTCCCGATCATTGTATCGTCTTCCTCTGCTGCATCGTCTGTTATCACCACACCTCCTCAGTGTTCCGACACGGTGGATAATGATGGCGACCAAAGAATTGATGCTTTGGATCCGGGTTGCCACACAGATGGCAATGCCAATAATCCTGCTTCCTACA
Source organism: uncultured Candidatus Peribacteria bacterium (assembly GCA_964533375.1). GTDB lineage: Bacteria > Patescibacteriota > Gracilibacteria > Peribacterales > Peribacteraceae > CALREJ01. Next base: position 473,629 of record CAZHLW010000001.1, on the reverse strand, counting down.
ACCCTGCAGACAACGACGAGTGGAACTTCCCTGTTGCTTCCTCTTCTGCGTCTT
>CAZHLW010000001.1:221300-473475 GCA_964533375.1 uncultured Candidatus Peribacteria bacterium | reverse complement strand
AACGACGAGTGGAACTTCCCGATTGTGTCTTCCTCTTCGTCTATCTCCAGCACCCGCACCTACCAGTGTTCCGACACGGTCGATAACGACGGTGACCAGAGAATTGATGCTTTGGATCCGGGCTGCCACACAGACGGTAACCCGAATAACCCTTCAACCTACGTCCCGACTGATGATGACGAATGGAACTTCGTAATCCCGTCGAGCTCTTCCAGCTCTTCTTCCTCAGTTATCTCTTCATCTTCCTCTTCTGTCATTTCTTCGTCGTCTTCTTCCACAACCATCACAACGATTGATCTGCGCCTGTCTAAGAGCGGTCCATCCAGCGTGATGCGCGGAACGAATCTTACCTACACCCTCACTGTCACAAACGACGGTCCGGGAGTCGCACAGAATGTGATTGTGACTGATGCCTACCCGATGGGCTTCATCTATAACGATAGCGCCTCCGACAGTCGTTGTGACCTCGCAAGCAACCAGGTTCGCTGTTTCCTTGGCAGCATGAACCCGGGCAGCACGACTATCAGCCTGAACTTCAGCGTGCCGAGCCTCAATCCTTGCTTCCAGCAGGATGTCTACAACACCGCAATTGTGAGTACATCTAGCATGGAAATGAACTCCAATAACAACATGAGTAACACCGTGACCACGACTCTGACCTGTCCGGTTGTGAGCTCGTCTTCCTCTTCGTCCACGTCCTCTACAACAGGAACAAACGACCTGAGCCTTTCCAAGAGCGGCCCGGCTACTGCTGCCTACAACAGCACAGTCGTCTACACGCTGACTGTCACAAACTCCGGCCCGGCAGTCGCACAGAACGTGATTGTGACTGATGCCTTCCCTGCAGGACTCACCTACATCGATGCTGCTTCCGATTCCCGCTGTGACCTCACAAGCGGTCAGGTTCGCTGTTTCCTTGGCAACATGAATCCCGGCACGCAGAGCCTCAGCCTGTCATTCCAGACTCCTGTTGCTTCCACGCCTTGTATGAACACGAATCTGTACAACACAGCTATCGTGAGCACCGCAAGCGTCGATCCGAATATGAATAACAACATGAGCAACACGACCACAACGACTCTGACCTGTGGCCCGGTTTCCTCCAGCTCTTCCTCTTCTTCCACGCAGAACAATATTGCTGACGTCGCCATTACGATGTCTGCAAACCCGGCTGTCGTGAACGTTGGTGATACAACGGTCTTTATGGTCACCGTCCGCAACAACGGCCCGATGACTGCAGAGAACGTGGTAGCGAACATCAATTTCCCGTCTGCCCTCACCCAGACAAACAGCTTTGCAACCAACGGTACCTACAGTAACGGTACCTGGACCATCGGCACCCTGCCGATGAACGGTAGCGCAGCACTGCAGATTGTGGTGCGTGTGAATGCAGAAGGCACCTTCACCGCAAACGGAAGCGTGATGTCTTCCACACAGGATTCCAATATGAGCAACAACAACGCCAGCGCCAGTGTGACGGGTATCCGCCAGCAGGCACAGGTCGGTTGTATCGATATCCTGAAGCAGACCTACAGCGCAAACGGCAGCCCATTCTCCACGATTGCTCCGTTCATCTTCAACCTTGATGGTTCTTCCGTCGCAGTCACCAACGACTCCACCGGCCATGCACGCTTCACGAACGTACCGGTTGGTCAGCACTCTGTGTCTGAAACAGTTATTCCGGGATGGTCTCTGATGAGCGTCTTCCCGCAGAACGGCGTTGTAACGGTCTTTGCCTCTGATGGAAACACCAACTGTTCCAACGTGGTCTTCCAGAACAAGCTGAACTCTGTCACCCAGAGCAGCAGCTCCAGCTCCGCTCCGTCGAACACCGCAGACATGGCTATCACCAAGACCGCCAACCCGACAACGGTTGCCATCGGTCAGGAGACAGTCTTCACCATTTCCGTCACTAACAATGGCCCGGCAGCTGCACAGAACGTGATTGTGACCGATACCCTGCCGTCCGGCCTCACCTTTGTGAACGCTGTGATGACCAATGGTTCCTTCAACGGAAGCCAGTGGACACTTGGCACCATGAACCCGGGTAACAGCGCAACCATGCAGCTGAGAGCCCGCATGAATGTCAGCGGTTCTGTTACAAACACCGCAACCGTCTCTTCCACCACGCAGGACCCGAACCTCGGCAACAACTCTGCAAGCGCAACTGTCAGCGGTTCCAACCAGACCGGTTGTATCGAAATCGACAAGACCGCCATTGATGACAACGGCAACGAAATCTACAGCGTCCCGAGCTTCACCTTCAGTCTGGACAACAACCGCACCGTCAGCAATGACAGTAACGGCCGCGCCCGCTTCGACAACGTCCCAACCGGTTCCCACACCGTCCGCGAATACACGCAGAACGGCTGGAGACTGGAAACAGTCAGCCCTGCAAACGGCACCGTGACGGTGAACGCCAACGGTTCCTGTGCAACCGTCTACTTCCGCAACCGCGAGACGGACAGGAACAACAATAACTACACCATCAGCAAGACCGACGGCCGCTCCACGGTCCGCCCGGGTGACCGCCTGACCTACACGATCACGGTCCGCAACAACAACAGCGGTTCGAACAACAACGTGACAGTCCGCGACATTCTGCCTTCTGAACTCCGCTTCATCTCCGCAGACGGTAATGAACGCGTCAGCGGCCGCACCATTACCTGGAACAACGTGAATATCCCTGCCTTCTCCACCCGCACCTTCCGACTGACCGTTGAAGTCGACCGCAACGCCGATGGAACAATTACCAACCGCGCAGAAGTGAACGGCCGCGTCGCCTACGACACAGACGTTGTGGATGAAGACGACAACAATAACGGCGACCTCGAAATCACAAAGGACGCCAGCACGTCCGAAGTCTTCCCGGGCGGCATGATCGAATACACGGTCCGCGTCCGCAACAACGGTGATGAAACCCTCAGAAACGTCCGCGTGATCGACATCCTGCCTGCCAACGTCACCATCATTGATGATGGCGATGCAGACCGCCACAACGGAAACCGCATGGAGTGGAACCTTGGCAGTTTGAGTCGCAATGCCAGCCGCACCATCCGCTACCGCCTGAACGTCGGCAACTACGCAGTCGGACAGTTCGTCCGCAACGATGCCGAAGTCACCGCAGACAACGGCAACCGCGAACGCGCATCCGCTGTGGTCCAGGTGATCGGCCTCGGTAACCTGCCCCAGACTGGATTTGAAAGCGGCCTGACAGCCAGCACCTTAAACCTCCACCCGATCACCGGAAACGGTGACAGCGGTACAATGCCCCTCATGTTCTGGCTCGCCCTCGCGGGTCTGACAACAGGAACAGGCGCAGGATTTGCACGGAAGTTTGTGACTGGAATCTAAATTACCTGACTTTAAAAGAAAGAGAGCCTCGAAAGGGGCTCTTTTTTGTTTGTGGTTGTTTGTTTTTGCCTCACCCGGCCCTGCGGGGCCACCCTCTCCCTGCCGCCCGCTTGCCACGGGAGAGGGATGTTAAAGAATTTCCTTAGAGTTCCATCACAAACTTCCTCACAATCTCCTCAATTTCCGTATACACCTTCTTTAAAGAGCTCTTCTCCTCCCCATTCATCCCACTCAACACCCACGTCGCCAAATCCGCACCTTCCGGCTTCGGCCCAATCCCAATCCTGAGCCTCGGAAACTCTTCCCCATACTGTTCGATGACTGACTTCAACCCATTATGCGTCCCCGCACTCCCCTTCTTCCGCAGTCGCAAAGTCCCGAGCGGTAAATCGATATCATCACATAGAACGATAATCTGCGTTTTGGGATCCAACTGATAGAACTTCACAATTTTCTGGATGGATGATCCGGACAAGTTCATGAATGTAAGAGGCTTTACCAAAAGAACCGGAGCAACCCCCACGCGCGCCTCCTGCACGAGCGCATCAAACTTTCCGCTCTCTTTCCATTCCCCTTCCCCAAAAGATTCCGAAAGTACATCAATCGCCTGAAAACCCGCATTGTGCCGCGTGTTGTCGTACTGCTTGCCGGGATTACCGAGGCCAATTAAGAGAAGGGATGGCTTCATAGAATGATGATAGCAAAGTTTTTGGTTTCTAGTTTTTAGTTTCTGGTTTTGTAACTATGAACCAGAAACCAATAACCAAAAACAATTTAAGATACTTGTCTCAATGCGCGTTCAAGAGCATCCCGAAACCCATCCGCCTCCCGCACAGTTGCGGTCGCCCCATGTTCATGTGCCAGAGTGTTTCGCAGTTTATGATACGACCAGATTGTTTGCACATTCGAAAACCGCACGCCGCCTTTCTTCAGTTTATCGGCAGTATTTCCCTGGAACCCGAGTTCGTAGAGCAACTGATCCAGAATTTTGTCATACTCCAGAATACGCAGAGCAGGATCTGGGAGCTGATTTGTTTTTTGCAGCATCGATTGAATTTTTGATACTGCTGCAGTCGGGAGCTTCCTGCTATTGCGCGTTTTCCACACTAGAAACGCCAACAGCGCGATAACCGTGAGAATGACAATGATGATTATGGCTTGGGTCATAAAAATACCGCAGGGTTATTCTTCGTGTTCCTTTAAATTGATATGTTCCGCAACAAGCGTTGCGAGGAGTTCCTGCACCTGCTTGGCGTCTTTCATATTCTTCGTATGCAGATACGCCTCCATTTTTTTAAGAACAAGAAGCTCGACCCCCTTGGGATTACTCACGTAATCAAGCGAGACGGCTGTTCCCGTTGAAATTTTCTCGACGCTCAGTGTGCCGAAGCGCAGCAGCGTACCCCAGACCCCTTTTATTTCGTAACTGATACCCTGCAGATCGCTATAGAGCACGCGCGTCGACTGGCGGTGGAACCACCCGAACCAGGCGATGTCGATAATCCCTTGGTCGGTGACCAGCCACGCATCCAGATAGTAATCAAAGAAATTCCGGAGCCACCAGACAAACACCACGAGCGTGAGAATTGCCGCAGCAATCACCGCACCGCGCACCTGCGCCAGCGACAGCAGCCAGATACAGCCGAGCAAAAAAATGCTGGGCCAGAAAAGCGCACGAAAGCCGAGCAGCCAGTGCTTATGCACAACCCGAACGAGTGTTTCGTCGTCCTCGAGGTGTTTTTTGAAGAGAAAAGCATTGAGCCCGGGCATGGGATAAGGCTACACTCGTGTCCTCCCTATGCCAACCGCAGAAAAACAGCACGGCCTCTGGTTCCATCTTCTGGATGTTGTCTTCAACATTGTTGTGATTGTTGCAATTGTGGCAGGCATCCGCACATTCCTCGTGTCACCGTTCCAGGTGGAAGGCAGCTCGATGGTGAGCACGCTGGAAGACAACGAATATATTGTCATCAATAAACTCGTCTACTTTTTAAACACTCCCGACCGCGGCGATATTGTCGTGTTCCGTCCGCCGAACGATCCGAAAAAATACTACGTGAAGCGCGTGATAGGCCTTCCGGGTGATACGGTTATTATCCGTGACGGTAATGTGTTTCTGAAGAAAGCCGGCGAGCAGACCGAGCAGCAGCTGGAGGAGCCGTATCTGGACGCCCGCAATCAGGGCAAAACTTTCCGCCACCCGCCCGGACAGGGAGACAGTTCAGAGCAGGATTTCACGGTCCCCGCAGACAATTACTTCCTGATGGGCGACAACCGTCAGGGCAGCCTGGATTCCCGCAGTTTCACGCTTGAAAACGGCACCCCTGAGCCCTATGTCATGAGGAGCGATATCAAGGGCCGTGTCTGGTTTGTAGCTCTTCCGGTCAGCAAAATCCACGCCGTGACACATCACGACTACAACCTGGAATAAGGTTTTTGCCGCTCAAAGACCCGAAAATGACCTTGCGTAAAAATCTGGTTTTGGTACTATAGAGACATCCCCGCACGGGGTTTTTTACTAAGGAAACAACTTCTGTCTATGACCACTATCAGCACCTATATCCGCGACGCCGTTCAGGATTTGCGTCAGGTCCGCTGGCCCACACGCCAGCAGGCAGTCCGTTTTTCGGCCATTGTGATCGGCTTCACGCTGGTCTGTGCCGTTCTCTTCGGTGTGATCGACTTCATCCTTTCTCTGGCTCTCCAGGCCATTCTTTCCCTCGCTTCCTAAAGACGTTGCACCGCAACGTCTCTACACATTTTCTTCTATGGCAAAACAAGACCCCAATGCTGGACGGAACTGGTACGTGGTCCACACGTACGCCGGATACGAGGACTCTGTCCGCCAGTCGCTGCTCCAGCGCGTGGAATCCTTCCGCATGCAGGATTACATTTTTGATGTGCAAGTGCCGAAGGAAAAGCAGCTCGTCTTCAAAAAAGGCGATCCGATTGAAGAAGAAAGAAAGTTGTTCCCGGGCTACGTGCTTGTGGACATGACCGTGACCGATGAATCCTGGTACCTGGTCCGCAACACCCCGAACGTGACCGGCTTCGTCGGCTCCGGCAACATTCCGGTTCCGGTCACCCCGGAAGAATTCGGCGTGATCCAGCGCAGAGTCGGTGAGCAGGAAGCCAAGTTCAAGAGCGACTTCCAGGTGGGCGACCTCGTGGTTATTTCCGACGGACCGTTCAAGAACTACGAAGGAAGCATCGACAGCGTGGATATCGACAAGGGCAAGCTCACAGTGCTGGTGCTCATCTTCGACCGCGAAACGCCTGTCGAACTCGACTTTACGCAGGTAAAGAAGAAATAAGATGGACCCCACCCACACAGAACTGACGGCGGAAGAAGTGCGCGATGCCCTGAAAAAAGAAGGCATTACCGCCATTCCCGGCCTCAAGGCTTTGACAGATGCGGGACCAAGTAAAGTCTTTTCCGGAAAGAAAGAGGACGGAACCGTGTGGATTGTCCGCAAAACCATCGACGGGTTTTTCTTTATTGAATATACGGTAAAGGGTGCTCCGGGATGGAATTGATTTACTTTGCGAAGTATTAGATAAAGAATGAATCATATGAGCGGCATTGATGACCCCTTCGAAGACGCCTGGACACCAGATGACTTAAAAGATGCTATCAATGCATCAATAGGTCATGGAAAGTGGCGGGAATTCTTGGAAGATCTTCAACGAAAAACAGCGGATTTTTCTCTGGAAGATCACGATGTTAGCGTGGAGAACGGTCCATGGTATCAGATTTTCTTAACATCACGATCACTGTGGACTGAATATTATTCGGTATGCAACGGACGAGAAGAAGTCGTCATGACTGATCAAAACGAAGTCATTGATGCTCTTGAAGCTGCAAAAGATACTCTTCCTGATGATGTAGACCCTCGATTAAAAGAACAGATAGAGAACGCTATTGTTCTTCTTTGTCATCTCCAGCAAGAATTGGAACAGGATACAGCTGATGACGATGGCGATGAATATATAGCAGCGTAAACTACGACGATTGCTTTCGTACCGATCCCGGCAACATCACCGCCAATCCCGCAAACGATATCCCCTGCCCCGCCAAAAATCCGACGGGAATTGCCGCAATGCCAATATAGGGTGATGACACCCACGCAACCACGATGGCAATGCAACCATTCAGAACACTGAAGACGGCCGGCATTCCCGTAATATGCAATGCGTAGAACGCACGAAGATACAAATGATTCAAACTTTCAAACGGAATCGCGAAGGCGTAGAAGAGCAATGCAAACGCAAAGACCGCATGCACATCCTGTAAATGCACAAGCCTTTCTGCTATCGGCGTGGCAAACACCAGGGCAACGGATGCGGGAATCGTGAGGATGAGGGTCCAAAACACGCCTTTTTTGATGTACAGCCAGAACCGGTCCCATTCTTTTTTGGCTGCTGATTCGCTCAAATGCGCAAAAGCGGATTGTGCGAGAGCGATGCCGATTACGCCTACAACGAATGATTCAAAGTTACGGGCATTGCTGTTGATGGTGACCGATCCCGCCGGCATGTTGGATGCAACGGTATCAAAGAGTAAAAGCTGCAACTGCAATGCAGCAAGTGCGAGCATACGGGGAACCATCAGCCACCCCATGCGGGACAAATCCTTGTGCCAAATGCAAAGCCTGGGGTGATACCCGCTGATGATTGCGCCAATCAGACGCAGGACAACATACACAAACGCACCAATCATCGTACCGAGCATCGGGCCAAGTGCACCGTATGTTGGTGTGAGGAAAATAGTTCCGGCAATGGTACCCACTGTGTAGAGAATGGGTGTGAGTCCGTAGATCCAGTATTTCTTGTGCACGTTGAGGTACTGACCGAGCGCGTTTCCAAAGACAAACAGGAAGTTGGTGATGAGCGCGAGGCGCCCAAAGAGAATATAGAGTTCAAGAGATTCGCCCTGGAAACCAACAAGGAGCGGCGCAATCCGCGGGAAGATGATGGCAAGAACGAGTGCGAGTGCACCAAACAGCAGCGAGCCTATAAACATCACACTCGAAAGCAGATCCGATGCCGCTTTGTCTTCGTTGTTCGCCGTATGCCGCGCAAGCATGGGAAGCAGAACCGTGGCAATCCCCGACATAATGGCAATCTGAAACAGAAGATCGCTCGGACGGAAGCTCGCGATGTAGACGTCGACGGTATCGAGCCCCGGGAATGTTTGGTTGAGCAGGCGATCACGGACGAGGCCGGCAACCGAGGCAGCGGCCTGTGTGAGTGCCAGAGAGAAAGCACCTCCGAGTAAACGATGCTGATGAAACTGCGACAAAATGCGTTGCATGAAGGCATGATAGCATGTGGAGCAACAGTTTCCTCTTGCTATACTGCAGTCCTCTTTCCCTCATCGACATGCTGCACGCCAACCGCTCCATCCACTTCCTTTTGACCGCTGCCATTATCGGCGCCGGTGTTTTGGCCGCAGGATGGGCGTATGCCGATGAAAGTTCGTCATCGTCGTCGACTGCATCGTCATCGGCTTCTGCAGACACTGCCGCTTCCTCATCATCTGCTCTTCCCGCATGGACCGGCGAACAGAAGTCCGGAACGGGACTGAATATCCTGCCCGGTAAGGGAACAATCGTCATTGAACAGAAGAACGGCTCCGGCGCGGGAACGCTCGGTTCCTGGACCATGATCCAGCCGGACAACAAGCAAAGAGCAGGCACCGGCGCACTCAATCTGCTCGAAGGAATCTCCGCCGGTAAATACACCATCTTCGCACACCTGCCGGACGGCTCCAGCGCCACCATGCGCATTTATAGAAACGATGTGTCCGAACAGGTTTTGCAGAAGCAGCAGGCATCCCTCACTCTCAATGATGGCGACAGGCTGCGTATTGTCATCAGCTACACCATCACCAAATCCGGACTGGTGGCTGTGGATAGCGATCCACTCGGTATGACATTCACCATGAAAGGTCCGAACAACACGAATTTCTCCGGCACAACGCCCACATCTTTCTTTGGTCTAGCGGAAGGGCAATATCAGGTGTTCTACGATTCCATTAAGGGCTGCAACATCCCGACCTCAAAAAGCTTGCGCCTGGAAGCAGGAAGCCGCGTGTCCTTCACGGTCTACATTTCCTGTCCCATGGCCGACAAAATGCGCGAACGCCAGACGGAACAGGGCAGCAGCGACAAAAGCTACACAACAGTCGGCACCGGCAACAACGCCATCATCATGCGCGATGTGCCGCAGGATTCCTGGTTTGCACCGTTCATTGCCACAAGCGCAAAGTACGGCATTCTGTCCGGATACACCGACAAAGACGGCAACGCGACCGGTGAATTCGGCCCGGGTAACAACGTGAACGTGGCAGAACTCGCAAAGGCTGCGCACAAAATTGCCGGCATCAGCACCGACAGCGTTGCGCGCATCAATCCCATAAATACGAAAGCACAGGGCCAGTGGTTCTCCCCTTTCATCACCTCCGCAGAAAAACTGGGCTGGACTATTTACAGTGATGCAACCATTGATCCCACCAAGCCCGCCACTCGCGGCGAAGTGCTTGTGACGTTGCTCCAGGCTCTCGATATAAGATTGAACTGGCAGAAAGGCAATGTCTTCACCGATGTCTCCGCCCGCACGCCGTTCGCAGGTGCCATCGAAACAGCAGCCGCTGCGAAAGTGGTGGAAGGACGCAAAGATGCAAACGGCAACGACCTGAAATTATTCGGCCCGGCCGATGCGATCAACCGCGCGGAATTCGCAAAGATCTTGAGCAACATGATTGAAGTCTTCAAGACGGAAGGCGCATCGTCGTCATCTTCCTCGAAGCGCTGATCAATTTTTCAGTAAGCGATCAGACAACGATGTAATCGTTCCCGCACCCATGGTGATAACCACATCATCAGTCTGCATGATATGTTTGCTGAGGAGTGCCTGCGTTGTAGTGAGTGACTGCCCGTTGATGGCTTCCACACCACTCGCATCTTTAATGTCTGCAACAAATACATCAACGTCGACGGTATCGGTTTCAATATCCTGACGCGCAACGTAGATATCGGGAATGATGACAACATCTGCATCAAAAAAACTTTCCGTGAATTCTCGATACAATTTTTTCGTGCGGTCATGTGTGTGCGGCTGGAACACGCAAATAATTCTGCGGTCGCCAAACTGTTCGCGCATAGCACTGAGTGTCGCGCGAATTTCTATTGGGTGATGCCCGTAGTCGTCGACGATAGTAATACCATCAGCGCGTTCCCCTTTCACTTCCATACGCCGCCATGTTCCGGAAAAAGTGGAGAGACTTTTCTGCGCAAATGATTCATCGATCTTCAGATGTTCTGCAAGAGCAAGCGCAAGTCGTGCATTCTGCCGCATGTGTTCACCAGGAGTAGCAAGAGTGATGAGCGGAAACGTATCTGCATTGAGAACAGGATGTCCTGATGTTTTTGCAACGGTCATACAATCAGTATCATCACCATGTGTAATAACTGGTGCACTATCAGGAAGTTGTTTCAGAAAATCTACGAATGCTGAATGATAGTCATCCATCGACGCAAACGCATCGAAGTGATCGCCATCAACATTCGTCATCAGTGCAATGTCCGGAGAAATAAAACGGAATGATCGACGATACTCACACGCTTCGACAATAAAAATATCACTCGCGCCTTTTCGCCAGTTTCTTCCATTGAGCTCTTTCATTTTTGTCCCGACAACAACCGATGGATCTTTTCCTGCATCGATCAGAAGTTTTGCAACCATTGCAGTGGTGGATGATTTTCCATGCGTGCCGCACACCGCAATCACAAAATACTCACGCGACAATTCTCCGAGTGCTTCGAAGTAGGACACTGATTGTATGCCGAACTCTCTTGCTTTCACGCGCTCCGGCGCATCAGCAGGAATTGCTTCGGAAAAAACGAAGAGGTCGAGATCGGGTGTGATTGCCGATCCATCTTGCGACAGATGAATGGTAATTCCCTGCGAACGCAAATCGTCGAGTAACGCGCTATCCGACCGGTCACTTCCAAAAACCGTGTGGCCGTTCGCCGCCTGCAACGCCGCATACGCACTTAATCCAATACCCCCGATGCCGCTGCAATAGATCTTCATGGAAACAGTCTAACGGAGCATGGCACGGATGTCTTGTCTTCAGTAGGATACAGATCATGCCGTATCTCCGCGATTCCGAGCCCGTCTCCAAGCAACTGACCATCATGATCGGCTTAACCGTGGTCGGATTCATGGCATTTGGCCTGGCGCTCTCTTTTTACCGTAACATCCTGTTTGAGGAAACGCTGCAGAATATGCAGAAAGACAACGACAAAATCGCGATGAATATCCGCCAGGGCTACGGCGATCTGGAGTACTACCAATCCGAGCAGTACAAAGACAAATTCGCGAAGGAAAACCTGAACAAAGTGAACGCCGGCGAAAAGATGATCATTGTCACCACCCCCCGCCGCGATCCGGCCCTAGCCGATACCGATACCACCGAACTCGACAAAGAACGCCAGCAAGCCGCCTATTTCGAACTCCTCAGCCAAATGCCCACCTGGGAGCACTGGAATCTGTTTCTCTTCCACAAGGATAGGATTGAGGTGCTGAAGCGGGCGGTTTTGCAGGAAGACTAAGAAAGCGAGATTCTTGCTTCCAGACCAATAATCTGTAGAATTCCCAAGCTTTGACGCGGGGTGGAGCAGCCTGGTAGCTCGCGAGGCTCATAACCTCGAGGTCGTCGGTTCAAATCCGGCCCCCGCAACCAATAAAACCGTCTAAAACCGGTAAAATAGTCCTTGCAACCCCCCTCTTTTTCTGTAAAATCCTCGCACTATGGCACACAAGAAAGCCGGTGGCACCACCAGTAACGGCCGAGACTCCTGGGCGAAACGCCGTGGCGTAAAGCGCTTCGGGGACGAAACTGTATCTGCAGGCGAAATTATCGTGCGCCAGAAGGGCTACAAGTTCCGCCCTGGCAAAAACGTCCATTTGGGCAAGGACTGGACCATCCACGCATCTGTTGCCGGTAAAGTAAAATTCAGCAAGATGAAGCGCGTGTCCTTCACCGGATCTCAGGCATGGGCGACTGTCGTTCATGTTGAGCCGGCTAAGGCCTAAGTTCTGACTCCGCCTTTTCCTGCCGCTAATTTTCTGTACTCTGTTTTCGTATGTTCGATAGTAACGGACCAGAATCGTATTCTCCTGATGAAGGCGGCGAAGGCTCCACTGGCAAGGTGTCTGAAGGTATTTCCGAACAAGCCAAAGAACAATTTGCAGCGTCACAAGCCGCCATGCAGCAGATTCGCAAAGAAGAAAAGAAAGCCAAAAAGCGCGACGACGGCGTGGCCCAGATGATTTTGCAGTTCCTAAACGATACCCAGCGCACACATCTGGCATCCTTGATTGCGAGGCTTGTGGCTATTAACTGCCCGTCCCCTTTCATTCTGGCTATCCTCTCGCTCATCAATGACGGCTGCAAAACCGTTGTGACCGATTATCTCACGGAAAAGCAGATTACCGTCGATGCATCGAACTCCAGTAACACAGACATCATGGCAACAACCGGGCTTGATACACAAAATAACAAGGAACTGATGGAATGGATCATGCGCATGGAAACCGTCCTTGCGACCGATCCGGATACCATTTTGGATACACTGATCGTGGAAGACAACAACATTGATGGCACAATCCTGCAGCTCACGACTTTCGTCCTTCAGACATTCCTGGAAGACAACAAGAAAAGTGCAAGCTTTGAAAACCTGCAGCAGCTTTCCATCGGTGTTCTTCAGGGGCTCTTCACACCATATATGCAGGCACGGATAGAACGGCAGTTGGCGGAGGCGGATGATGAAGATAAGGAGGAATAAAAAAAAGAAATTCCACCAGGAACATTTTCGCAAAGCGAAAATGAAGTCTCGTCGTCCATGGGGTGGAGTCCGGCTGCCCGGGGGGTGAAGGGGTCAGTGGAAATGCGGTCAGCCCGGACCGCACTTTTTGGTTCCTTTTTGTTGCACGGACAAAAAGGAACGCCCCCACGGCAGTGGCCCCCAGAGGGATTCATGCTTCGAGCGGCCTCAGCATGACAAACCACCCTTCGACGAGCTCAGTGTGACACGTTATCGCTTAAGGACGCTTAAGAAAGCTTCCTGCGTCAGCGTTACCTTTCCCATTTTCTTCATACGCTTCTTACCCTTTTTCTGCTTCTCAAGCAGCTTTTTCTTACGCGACACGTCACCACCGTACAGATACCCGGTCACATCTTTACGCATAGCACCCACTGTTTCGCGGGCAACGATTTTTCCGCCAATGGCAGCCTGAATCGCGATTTCGAATTGTTCCTTCGGAAGCACCTCTTTCAGCTTCTTGCAGACGATCATTCCGACGTCGTGACCTTCACTTCTGTGAACGATAGTTGAAAGCGCATCAGCAGGTTCACCAAGCAACAGGATCTGCAGCTTTACCAAGTCCCCTGCTTTGTACCCAAGCGGTTCGTAGCTCATAGAGCCGTATCCTTCGGTGGATGACTTCAGCTTATCGAAGAAATCGAGGACAATAGTCTGAAGCGGAACATCGAATTTGAGGAGACAACGGCCTGCATCCAGGTATTCCAGCGTGTGATATACACCACGGCGATCCTGAATGAGGGTCATCACGGTGCCGACATCTTCGCTGCGGCAGACAATTTCCAGGTTCACCCAGGGCTCGCGGACTTCTTCTATGTAGGCAGGATCCGGGAAGTCTGCGGGATTGCTGATACTGGCCACCTGTGGCTCGTCGTCTTTCAGCAAACTTGCGCGGACAATCGCAGCTGCTTGTTTCACGTTTAGTTTTACTTCGTAGCGCACGCTCGGGGCTGTCACAATCAGGTCGCAGTTATATTCGCGTTCCAGTCTCTCCTGAATAATATCGAGGTGCAGGAGTCCCAAAAAGCCGCAGCGGAAGCCGTTTCCAAGGGCTGCGTTTTGCTCCGGCTCACTCGTGAGCGCGGAATCGTTGAGCGACAGTTTCTCGATGGCATCACGCAAATCGGGGTATTGATCTGCCTCAGATGGATAGAGTCCCGCAAACACCATCGGCTGAACCTGTTTGTAACCCGGAAGCTGCTGCAGATTCGGCGCAGATGCGATGGTATCTCCCACTCTCACTTGCCGGACATCTTTGAGTCCTGTCACAACGTAACCGATCTGGCCTTCCACCAGCTGATCATCAGGAATGAATTTTGGCGAGAAGAAGCCAACTTCCTGAATCGGGAAGCTGCTTTTGGTGCCCAGGAAATGGGCCTGTGTTCCAGCCCGGAGCATGCCTTCCATCACGCGGACGTAGGCAACCACACCGCGGTACGGATCGACGACGGCATCGAAGATGAGCGCTCTGGTGACATCACTTTTTTCGGGAAGTGTTGGCCCGGGAATCCGGTCGATCACCGCCTGCAACACGTCCAGCACACCGGTCCCCTCTTTGGCGGAAATTTTGAGGATATCTTCCTTTTTGCAACCCAGCAGTTTCACCACTTCTTCGCTCACACGTTCGGGATCGGCGGCAGGGAGATCCAGTTTATTCAGGACCGGAATAATCGTGAGGTCGTGTTCCATCGCCATCATCAGCACAGCGATTGTCTGTGCCTGAATCCCCTGCGATGCATCCACCAGCAGAATGGCGCCTTCACACGCGGCAAGAGAACGGCTGACTTCGTAGCGGAAATCGGTGTGTCCGGGGGTATCGATCAGGTTGAACTGCACACCCTGATACTCCATGCGGACCGGTGTGAGCTTGATAGTGATACCACGCTCGCGCTCCAGTTCCATCATGTCGAGGGTCTGTTCTTTCATCTCACGCTTTTGCAGCGTTCCGGTCAGTTCGATCATACGGTCAGACAATGTGGACTTGCCGTGGTCAATGTGCGCGATAATACAAAAATTCCGGATATCCATAACAGATAGTGCTTTTATAGCTGAAATATGCCACAAACACCATCACTTTGATCCGCCGTTTGCCTTTTCCAGAGCGTCCAACGGGGCGGCAAACCTGTGCAGATCCTCCGGGTGCGCTTTCATCCAGTCCGCATAAGGAATGGAACGGGGAATTGTGTCTTGGGGTTCACCATAAACAGTGTGGCCCTTTTCGAGCATCTTCGGAATAAGAGTCGATATCTCGCTGATGCGCCAGGTGCTTCGGTCCGTTGTATTTCCAAACACCAGCAGACACTCCACGCGGACAAAGCTCGGATAGTCGGTCGAACGCAGTACCAGACAATCGCCGTACATGGCATGCAGGAATGTTTTGTTCTGCTGCAAAAGCATCATCATTTCTTTCTGTCCGGAACCAAACACGCCGCGCTGCTCAAAAGCAAGACGGGGGTTGAGGCGCAATTCCTGGAGAACCGATGCAGGCAAGGGTTTGATAGCAGTATCCTTCAAAGACCGTTCCAGCAGGAAATCACTCATGCGGGTGTACATGCCTTCCAGATCTTCATACGTCGCCTGTTGCCCTGTTGCGGCGCGCACAGCGAACGGCTGCAGAACACGGTCCAGATCGCGTCCGTGGAAGTAGGCGGCATTCAGACGCACGAATCTTTTGAGCTGTGCAACATCCTCTTCCTGTTCCGGCGCATTCGATTCCGCCAGATTCAGCCACTGGAAAAAACTCTGCGGCTCGACGTACGCCACACTATCGACAACCTGCTCAGCATAGTCCCGGTTTTCCAGATCAGAATGCGTCGTAGAAGCAATCGCCCGCTGACGCCTATTTCTGTAGGCAATTTCTTCGACCAGTCCGCGCTCGACCTGTGCGGTTGGAGGCAAGGCTTGTCCGGTGATCTCTCCCAGCCATTGCTTACGGCCGATGTGCGGCGGATAAATTCCCAGATGCTTGTAGATGCTTACTGATTTTGCGATCGGCTGAAGCATGGATTTGTAATCGTTCCAGAGCGACACAAGCTCATGATCTTCTGCAATAGTTCTGGAAACGAGCAATCCCCCCTCCATGTACACCCGAATGTTGCTGAGTGTGCCGGTTCCAAATGCATTGGAGAGCTCACGATCATTGCGAAGCACCCCGTCATCACGAGTGGCAATATCCAGACCGTTCAAATCCGCTTTTACTCTGATCACTCCCTTTTTAATCAATCCCATAGCCAATGTATTTTCGATTCCTTTCAGCGCTGCAACCTGTGCATACAATCGCACACTCATGCGCTCACCCCACAAAAGCGGATCTTCTATTTTCTCCTCTTCCCACAATTTTTTTCTGATGGGATTTTTTTCTGCAGCAATTGCTATATCTACACGGGTATTCCAGGCCTTCACCGTTTGGAAGTAGGAATTATTTACCACGCTTTCTTCTGATCGGGATGGCTGACTTGTTGCATCATTCACAAACGTATCAGCGGCCAAACCCAGAGTGGAATCGTAAAGTGCTTCGTAATCCACATGCACATTTTCGCGCGAGAGAAAGGAATCAGTATCCTGATCGGGATCAAGAGTGAGAGCACCTCCTCTTTCCAGAATTTGATACGCCTGACTAACGGGTCCGCGTACCGAGATCAAATCCAGCCCTGTCATGACGCCATGTTTGAATGTGGAATCAGGCCAAAGTTTCGTATTTGCCCAGATACTGAATTGGTCGATAGCCGAAGCAGACAGGAACGCCAACAGGAGCGCAAACGTTAGTTTGACAACTGGATGACCAGGGATACGCATACCAATTCCCATGCGTGCAAAGACTCCATCGGCAATAGCCAGCAATTTGTTACTTGCTCCGCTAAGAGCAATGAAAGATCCAAACTGCACGCATGCTTTGAATTTATCGTCAGATGAATGCATGTAATATGCCCAGAGTAAAACAGTTGCCGGACTTTCAATTGCCATTAATTCTGACCAGAACTTTGGCCCTACAGGAGATTTGTTCAGCGTACCAAGAATCGAACTCAATGATTCGACGGGCACGCCTTTCTTCGCAAGTTTGAGAGATACTTCTTTCCATCCATTCACAATTTGCAAACGCGTTTTTGGCGGAAAAAGAGAAAGGTCTTTTGCCTGCAATCCAAACATCGTCTTCGGCCATCCGATACTATTTTCCAAAAGCTCTTCGCCAAGCTCATTTGCCGCAATACCCATATAGAGCGCCCACGTTGCCACGTTTGATGGTTTCTCCAGTACTCTGCGCTCATACACATCTCGCTTCATGATGTAGTTCACCATTTTCCCGCGCAAAGAATCGGTGAATCCGTGCAGAAGGAAAAGAGGTAATTTCTGCTCCATTTCACTGCGGGCACGTTCGAGTTCACTATAGCTTTTCTGCAGAGCGCTGTCGGTTCTGTTTTCTCCTTTTGCAGTATCCGGATGCGGGAGCGGGGCAACAATGTCCGCCAGAAACTGCTGTATTTCCGCATCGGTCATATCGGCTGGAAAGCCGAATTCCTTTTTGAAGCGCTCCAGGCCAAACGTTCTGCAGGCGGCTTCATACTGACTGACATCATCGCAGTAGTCGGCAATCTTCTTTTGCAGAGCGGGAATATCGGTCTGCGCATTCTGCGTCATAGCCAGCGCAATCCGGGCACAAAGCTCTTCCCAGTCGGTCTGTAAACGGTTCTGCCAGACTGTCAGCTCTTTTGGTTCCTCACGCGGCAAACGGGGCGGGCCTGCAAGAATCGTTACAAAAGCAGCTGAAGGAACATCGATGAGTTTCGTTGCGCTGTTCATTGCTTTCACTTTCAGAAGTGCAGAGTCCGCCCGATACCTTTCTAACTCGGTTACATAATCCAACATCATACTCAAAATCAACTTCGCTTTGTTCGCCGCATCAGCAGGATTCTGCGTCACACTCTTTTTTAAAACACCCAGTGATTCCTCTACTTTTCCTCGCGGATCTGCAGACAGTTTTTGAAAAAGACTGAAAAGGCGCGCTTGCTCCTTTGTATCTGCTTCCGTTGATGAAACAAACGCAGGAGGAAAAGCAGGGCTCTCAAGGGATCCTGCTAATACCTGAATCTTCTCTTCAATAACTTCAAATTCAGTCTTCAATGCCTGTTTGTCGGGAGAAACGCGGGATTTCTCATGGGGAGCGGGTGCCGCAGATGGTTTTTCTGTTGATTCGCCCATGGGAATGACGGGGATCGCCCGGTGTTATTTAGGAAGTTTCAGCAAAATGTCCGCTTTGAGATCGCCTGCACTCTTCGCTTTTCCACCACTTTGCAGACTGATCTCCAGACGTTGTGCCAGTTCCGCCAGCTTTGATTGATCCAGCGTTTCTGATGCAAGCAGTTCCAGATCAGCCTCGGTCAGATCGACCGCAGGATTGATTTCCGGAAGCTCCAGATTCGGAATACCCGTATCAAAAGACTGGGCCTCCAGAGGGTTACCAGTAAAGGTTCCAGCATCTGTGCCGCGCAGCACACGGTCGATGGATGTCTGTGCTTCCGCATCTGTCTGGCCGATGGACTTGAGTGCATTGCGCACTGCTTCCTCACTGTTTGGAGAGATGCGTACAAGGAAACGCGTCACGTCATCAACATTCGTATAATACTGCAGGCCGAGGAATTTCTGCGCCCAGCTGGCTGCACGCCCGGTCAGACCGGAGCCGGGTTTGGAGTACATGGCATTTGCAATGGTATTCAAATCCTTTCCTCTGTTTATGAGGAATGAACGTGCAAGGCGTGTCTGGCGGATGCGCGAGGGCAGCCTGTAGACGAAGTTGGTGCGCCCTTCGTAGAGTGAGCGGACTTCTTTCTGGAATTCCTCCAGCTGCGTCATGGTCACAGAGGGATTTGTTTGCTGTAGCTTCTTGAGGAGCGGCGCCAAGTCCTTCTGATACGCGAACGTTTTGATGGAAGGCAGAATCATGCGCGCCATATACTGCATATCCACAATGCCCGCACCTGCCTGCGTCAATTTCATAACAGCCGCAACGGTTCCGCCTGCACCAATCGCGCCAATGATTGTCCAGAAGAGCGGATCTTTCCCCCAGGCACGCAATGCGCGAACGACCATGCCTTCGCCGTAGCCGTAGCCTTTTTCCTTCAGCGTCAGCATCACGTCCTGAATGTCCAGCATCTGTTCTTCCGTTAAGCCGTACTTGCTGAGCGCATCGGCGATTTTTGCGGTCTCATTTCTGGCGGCAAGCGTGACATCGGACGTAATCGATCCCATCCATTCGTCGGCCAGAGTGGCGTATCCGTTATTCTTCAGGAGCGACAGCACTTTCATGCGCAGTGCAAATGTTCCTGTCCCCTTGGCTGCATCTTCGGAATGATTGATGTAGTAGAGCTCAAAGGCATCGCGGATGGTCATGTTTCCTTGCAGGATAATCTTCTCAAGCGCCGCTTCCGTCTTCGTGCCCAAATCCCCGATCAGCTGATTGGTCAGCCACTCGGTTGTGGAAGTCGTCGAGCTTGTGAGAGCTTTTTTACACAGATCGAATGTCTCCTGTGTCTGCGCGGCATCGCAAATACTGCGGAGAATATGACGCTGTTCATCGAAAAGATTCTTCTGGATGACAGCATCTTCCGTACCGTGGCGCATGTGGGACACTTTCAGACTGCCGTGCTCACGCACCATGAACTCTTCCACCCTCTTCACATCAAGCACGTACTGATCCTGATCCTGTGTCGTCATGACATCAGCCAGGACCGCATCGGGTTTCGTCTTTTTCAACTCTTCCAGTTTCTGCCCATAGGTCGAAGCCGGCAGAAGAACCTTCGGAGCGGACAGAACATCCCGCTTTTCGGTTATTGACTGCTTCAGTACCGCTTCCACGCTGCCGATAGTCATCTGACCGCCGGACTGGATGAAGGTATCAGCGAGTTTCAGAATAATTGATTCTTTGCCGGCAAGATGCAGGGCATCTGCAATTGTGAGACTTTGTACCGGAATATGTTCGGCCTCGGTAGCGGCCTGGATGGATGTGGAATACTTGGCAATGTACCCGAGCAGCAGCTTCGCAGCATGTACCAATTCCGGATGTTTGGCGGCAGGGTACCCGCATTCGGCAAGGAACTGATTGACTGTCTCTTCTTTCGATTTCACGGGATCCGCAAAGGCCAGTGCCGTTTCCACGGACAAATGCTTCTGTAGAGCGATTGTCAGAAGGAATGCGGCGTCAGGTGCAAGTTCGGACGGCCCCTCCGTCAGCCCTTCGCGTGCGGCAATATTGTGCTGCATGGGAAAGACGATATTCGCATAACTCAAAAGCGACCGCTCTTCTGCATCAAGCGGTACCAGATCCGAGAGAAAGTTCGGAATGGACTTCTCATTATCCACAGCATCGTTCGCAGCCATCGCCTGGTTTTTTGCCGTACGACGGTACTTCTTCAGAAATTCAGAGCGCTCAGCCAGATACACGGCTACATCGCGTGCGACAGTAATACGCAGATTTTCCTGTCCTTTCAGCAACGCATCCATATACGCCTGTGCTTCGGTCGCGCTGGCAAATTTGAACGCTGCAATCTTCGTTTTCAGAAATGCATCAACGTCTGCGTCGGGAACAGTCTTGTCGTTGTTACGGTTGTGGGTGTTGTTGTAGTCGATGATTTCCTGCAGGAGCGGTTTGACTGTTACTTCTGTCAGTGAAACCAGATTCATATGCTTCTCCACCGTTTTTTGGGCTTCGGTCAGTTTTACCAACTCAACAGCAAACTTCACGCGCTGCAGTCCCAGTTCCCGGGAAGGTCCAAGGTCAGGCAGGGGCGCAAGTGCACGCTTCACGGCATCACGCAGATCATTCTCCCACTCATCCTGCGACAACTCTTCGGGCTTTCTGCCATGGAGCAGGAAGTCAGTCCCCTTTTCCGCCATAGTCTCGCGATTTTTTTCCAGAGTGCTGGCGTTCTTCTTGGGTGCTTCTTTTTGTGTGTTTGGCATAAAAAGGGGGTTAAGGCATATCCGGCAAGGCATCCGGGACCGCTTCCGCAGCCGCATTGGCAGCCTTGTTTACCTGATCGAGAACGCCGGAATAATCGGGTGTGACCGGAACATCGGGTACACTGCCGCCGCCGGGGAAGGCATCTTTCAGAGCTTTCGCGCCTTCGACCGCTTTGTCTCCCAGCTCACCGGCTTTCTCTGCCACAGCACCTGCTGCATCTTTCGCCAAAGCAAGCTTGTCTCCCATAAACCAATTCATCACCGTATTTTTAAACTGGCTGTAGAGCGGAGCTCCGTAACCGCTTGCATACAATGCAACACCGCCGAGCCCCAGAATGATTGCAGCGGTAATCCACGGATGCTTCTTCGCCGTTTTCCACATCCGGCCCGGGACACTCTTGACGTATTCCCAGGTGTTCCACTTCTTTTTGATCTCCATCTGTCTGCCGACGGATTTCAAATCCAGATACACCCCTTCGGCCTGACCGACCAGATCCGGACGCCTCTGACGCAACATGTCTTCAATGGACGGCATCAGATTTGCTCTGCCATTCACTGCATTTTCCGCCTCTTGCAGATAATCATCATTCAAACGCTCCTGCAGGCTTCTGTGAAGCGTCAGCAGTTCCTTTGGCGGCAGCGTGAGCGGCCGTTCGATGGTCTGTGCGTTAGAGTGAAAATTTTCGATACCTGATTCAAAAGGTGCCATAATTAATTCTGGGAAACAGAAGAATTAAGCTCAAGATGTTTGTGACGGATGGTGCTGAGGACTGCAAGAAGTTCCACGTCCTCGTCGGTAGATATTTCGGGCAGAAGAGAATGGATCATTACATCGGTCCCGCGTGCACCGAGCACGAAGAAAATCTCAGACTGCACATCCGGAGACAGCCCCTCCAGAGACATCGTGTCCGGCGACTCGCCATTCACAATTCGTTCCGCAAGTTTTTGCATTTCAGGATGAAAGGTAAAATCTGCAAGAGAATATCGGATTTGCAGCTCAGCAAGTGTTTCATATGTCGAGAGTATCTCTTCTTCGATTGTCCACCCTTCACGAAGAGTGTCAGGCAAGGCAGAAAAGACTGCTGCTTCAGGGGAGGTAAGATGGATGATTGTGTTCATATAGCCAAATTATAGCAGTATTTCAGCAAAATCTCAATAGAGGCCCAATGCATGGCTCAGGGCGGATTCCCCTTCCGCGATGAGTGCCTGAAGGGACGGGACTGCGTCCGGTTTTTGCAGAACACGTTGCAGTTCCGACAACTTGTCCCCCTCGCGCTGTGGAACGACTTCCTGGGGAATGCCGGCTGCAAGCGCAGCGAGAGCACCATGAAACCGCTGTGTGACAACAAAAGAAGAACACGCCAGTTCCTGCATCAAGAGCTCTATTGTCCAGACCGGTATGACAGTCGACGGGCGGGGCAGTAGTCCCTGTTGAAGTGAGGAAGCGATCCCCTTCTCAGCAGGCAAATCCGGCTGCATCAGGAGAATATGAATCCCCTCTGTTGTAGGATGCAATGCGAGAGCTGTTTTGATATTTTTTTGGAAGGATTCCGTCGTGTTATGACGTGGAATAATAGTGAGCACATTTTTTGGATGCATGTCTATTTTTTTGCTGACCATAGAGGAAAATACGGGATCAAATGTTTGAACAATTTTTATACTCAAATTCCAGGATTGGGCACGGCGACCTGACTCCTCATCCCGGACAGACAAAAATGCCGCATGTCGTGCCGTCCAGCGTGCAAGTCTCTCCCCTGTTGTTGTTTTGTAGGGACCCATTCCCTGAAAAGCCAGATACACCGGTGTCCCAAAAAAACGGGCAACTGCCGCATGCAGCCACCACAACACACACGCAAACACGGATTCAACATCCGTAAAAAGCGATCCCCCGCCAAAAATCACGGCATCCGCACTTCGTATTGCAGCGACTGTCCGCCACCAGCGGGTTTGGAAAAAAGAGCGGATCCCAAGCGGCAGACGCGGCAATTCATTTGCAGCTGGCTCTGCCGAAAGAACGATCCAGTCGATATCCGGAAAAGCGTGCAGGAAATAGTCCTTCAATGCTTCGTCCCCCAGATTTTTCACGCCGTAGTTTCCGACAAGTACACATTGCATGATGAATACAGTGTAGCGGAAGGAAAGAATCTCCTGCTGGTTTTTTAGGCAGCAGGCTGCTCGTCGGTCTTTGCTTCAGGCTTGTCCGCCGTAGCTTCAGCGGAGGGGGAAGCTGCTTCAACAGGTGTTTCAACTGCCTCAGTAGCCGGTTCCATGACTTCTTCCATGACGTCCGGAGACGCAACCTCTATTTCCTCGGGAACAGCAAGTTCCGCAACGGCAAATTCCCCTTCCGTGGTGAAGCGCTCCAGCATGCGGGCGGCTTTACCGGTACGTCCGCGCATGAAGAACAGCTTGGCACGGCGGGTCTTGGCGACTTTCTTCACTTCAATCTTTTCAATAACCGGAGAATGCAGCGGGAACACCTTTTCCACCCCGATGCCGGACACGATCTTGCGAACGGTAAAGGATGCATCGGTCGGAACATGGCCCTTGTGGACATTGATAACGAGACCTTCAAAAATCTGGACACGCTCCTTGCTTCCTTCCTGGATTTTTTCATGAACACGAACCGTGTATCCCGGCAGAATCTGCGGAACGGCGCGAACGAAAGGCTTTGCCTGTGCCTGGATCAGGTGTGAGGTCATAAAAGGTAGCGGTAGCCTACAGAGGGACGTGCACCCTGTAAAGAGCTATTTTTGAGCTTTTGAGAGCTTTTCCTACGCCTGAGCCTCTTCAATCTGCTTCTGCAGGGTATTGAGCACAATCAAATGGCGCGGATCATTCAGGATTTCCAGAACAAACCGGTCTTTCAGGCTGAGGCGATAGAGGAAATCTGCCTCAGAGAAGATGGAATACTTCACGTACTTCATCTGCGGATCCTGGGCCAGGAGTGCTTCCAGCAGTTCTTTTTTGACATCACCCACCAGGAGCAGGTCGACTTTGCTTTCAGTCCCGCAGAGATTGCCAGCCAAAAGGACCAGTTTCACATTCGGCAGCGTCTTTAGGCTGCTGACAAACGGACTCTCTCCCTGGACAGCCTTGCTAAAGAGGCTGCGCAGGTCGTTATAGAGCACGAATTCTGTATCGATGCGATAGTATTTCTTTCTATTCTTATGTCTGGCTTTCACAAGGCCTACGCGGCGGAGGTTTTCAAGCTCGCGGCGAATGGAGTTAATCTGCTCATTCAAAAGACGCGTCAGTTCACGGATGAAGTACTCCTCTTCCGGATGCAATAAAAAAGTCGACAATAATTTGACCCGCGTTTGCGAGCTAAAAAGAGCCTTGAGTACGGAGGCGGAAGACATGTTCACAAACAGTATTCAGGATTACAGACATAGTGCAAGAAAAGTACTCACTACTCTGTACAGTATTTGTATACAATTTAAACGGCTTTAATAAAGCAAAAAATATGAATTGATGCATTTATCAAAATAATCATTGAACACAATTTATACTCGCATAATACGTTGTTTCATGGTCTGGCTACATTTCCACAATCATGGAAAAGTATACAAATGTCCCAAAAACCCTTCAAAAAAAGAGGCTAGATCCCTCCTTGCTTTCTCCGGAAAATGCTAAGTCATAGCATTGAGAAAAATATCAAAAAATGCTACAATAATAGGAATGTCTTCACATACACACAGATACCGGTTCTCCGCTCTCCTGCTGATTGTTTTCATGCTCTGGCTCCTGCCGGAGACAGGTCTGGCACAGGTGGCAGGCGGTAATGCGACAATGCCGACGGGATTGGAGGCAACTATTTCAATGTTTGTCTCAAAAATAATCGGCTTTATTAATATTCTGATCTGGATACTGTTCATTTTCCTGAACTTCGTACTGGATCCGCAATTCATCTTCGATCTCGATAGCGGCAGCTTCATGGAAATGCTCAACAGGATCTGGCGACTTTCGCGGGACCTGATGAACATCGCCTTCGCTCTGATACTGATCGGAACGGCGGTCTACACGATTGTGACGGCCAACAAAGATTTCGTCTCCTCCCATGCCAAGAAATTCCTGATGGCCGTTATTCTGGTGAATTTCTCCTGGTTCTTCCCTCGGGTGATTTTCGACGTGGCAAACGTCGCGACATCGACTATTTACGGTATTCCGTCCATGTTGTTTGAAGAAAGCGGTGCAAATGCCTGCAGTTATAAAACAAGCAAACTCGAAGATGCTGCCTGCACCCTCTACAGCCCGGCAGCAGCGGGCGTCGATCCGGTCTACACCTGTCCGTGCCGCGTGGTGGTGAACGCCACGATGTTTGTGGATAGAGATGTGGCGACAAACCTGAAAGGGGCCGGATGGCAGTGTCAGGGGACCATTCTGTGTGTGAAGACGGAACCGTGGAATCCGCGGACCATTGCAGGACATTCCGCTATTTTAAACGGTCTCATCATGAACCATGCACACTTAAGCACACTCGCGAACGTGCCGGCTCCGGTGAACGATGATGATGTCGGCCAGATGGCACGGTATCTGCTGGTACTGGGCATTATTGTGGTCATTCACATTGCGCTCCTGTTTCCGCTGGCTGCAATGTTCATTGCATTCCTGATCCGCATTCCCATTCTCTGGCTGACGATGGCTTTTATGCCGTTTGTCTTTTTAAGCTGGGTGATTGAAGGAAACGAATACGCGGGAATGACAAAGAAAATCTGGGACGAATTTTTGAAAGCGGCGTTCCTGCCTGCCATGGTGGCAATCCCGCTCTCTGTCGGATTCATTCTGGTTAATGCAGGAGCACAGCTAACCGCCGGCCCGATCGCCTCTATTCAGATTCGTCTGATTGATGGCATCAGCAACTACTGGCAACTTCTGTGGTGGGCCATGACCCTCGCCGTCCTGTGGGTGGGAACCTTCACGGTCTTCCAGAAGGCAGGCGGCTTCTACGACAAGGCTGCTTCCAGCATCAAGGGCTACGGCGAGGCATGGGGCAAAGTCGCCCTCAAGGCTCCCCTGTCTGTTCCCCTGCCCGGCTTGAACATGACGCCGCTCGCCGCACTGAACCTGGCGAACCCGCGCACCATCAACGCAAAAATGAGCGGAGATGAAGGTATCTTTGGGTACACAAAATTCGTCGAAGAAAGCCTCAAAGGAAAGGGCGGAAACAAGCATGCGGCGACAGCCGAGAAATTTGCGAAGGGTCCCGACGACCAGTTAACAACATTGCATAATGACCTTGTGACTCTGGAACGGGATTTGCGCAACGGAAAGCAGGTAGGCAATACGCCGGCACAGCAGCAGGTGCTTGTCGATGCATTCAGGAACAAGCACAACGTCGACCTCTCCGGCAACCACGGTCAGGAATTGGACGACTTCGTGAAGGAAATGAAGAAACAGAATGTGAATACCGGCAAAGCCGGCCGCGACTTCGATGTGCTGGTCAACAGTTTCAAAACAATCCCCCAGTAAGCCGTGACGGAAATCCCCTCAGAACAGGCGCCTTCCAACAATGAATCCGCTGAGTCGCCGTCATCGGCTCTGAACACATTCGCAAACGATACGGCGGAAAAAATCGCCGTCGATATGGCGACAAAAGTGAATGATCCGAAGTATGCACAGGAAGTGCTGAACAAGCGGGCAAGCTTTTTTCCAAAACACATGCAGACAGTGGCGGACCAGCTCTCTGCCACGCTGGATGCAACAGATTGGGATGCCCGGATGGACACTGCGTTTGAGAAGCAGAAAGTGATGAAAGGCCAGCTGAAAGCCATTCGCAAGAAACTGGGTCTTACCGCTCTGAAATCGGAAGAGAAAGCACTGACGTCCCATCCGTACCTTGCAAAGCATTCGCTGCTTGTTGAAGGATGGAACAAGATGACCCTCCCGGAATTCCACATTACCCGCGAGATCTATCAGGACATCGACTTTTTGAAGCAGGCGGCGGAGATTCCCGGCATTACCGCGGAACAGAAGAATATCCTGCTGCAGTTGCAGGGAAGCCTGGAACAATACGCAGCCAATGACGCAGGGCGCCAGGCAAAGGAAATGATCACAAGGAAACTGAAGAATAATTTTACAGACCGGGCCATCAATCAAATGGCAAGAATGACATTCGGCTTGGCTTTCGGCGCGGCAACCGTTGCTGCAGGAACGATTGGAGCCGTTCACATGTTCACCAACGGAAAAAAATCCAACGGCAGTGAATTGATTCCCGCTCTCGGCTTTGCGGGACTGACGTTGTTTGTTGCAAATCCCGGCTTTGCACAGTCGATCATCGGCGGTGTGAAACAGCGTGCGCTCGATGAACTGAAAAAATCCGTCAATACATCGGAGTTTAAAGTAAGTGCAAAAAAATACGGCATGCAGGGGCCGATCGGACACAATGTCGCCATGGTGATGCATGATTCCAGCCCCAAAATAGCCGACAGTGTGGATAAGTGCGCAGCAGGTATCGCCACGCCGGAAGAGAAGGAATTCCTGGTAAAAACAGTTCTGCCGGCAAAGGCCACGCCGCAGGAACGCGACACGATGAATGCCTTTTGGAATGATCCCATGGCTGTAGCAGCAATCGGGACTATACGCAGGATTACTGATCCGGATGCCTTCGGTGTCGCAGTCGACTTCCTGACACTGGGTATGGGTAAGTTCTACCAGAAAGCAAAAAACGAAGAAGCCACGATAAAAGCCCACTTGGGACCGGAAGAGATTCTACCCGCATAACGCGTTAATCCTCCTTCTTCCTGAACTCACGATTGAAGACTTCCAGGATATCGCCGGTTTCGACGGGCACCGATGTATCCACGCGCATGCCGCATTCGCTGTCGGCTTTGGCTTCCTTGATGTCCGTATCCACACGCTTGAGCGACAGGATGCGTCCGGTACCGACCACTTCCCTCTCGTCGCCGCGCAGCAGCCGGAATGTCACACGCTTCACCACACCGTCTGTCACACGTCCACCGATGATCTGCTCGGATTTCTGCGTGAGGAACACGCCCTTCACCTCCAGATGGCCGAGAATTTTCTCCTGTTCTTCGGGAACGAGCAGACCCTCCAGGAGTCCGGATACATCGTCGAGCAGGCTGTAGATGACATCGTACTGCTTGATTTTGACACCTTCGCGCTCAGCGGTCCGCTGGACGGCTGCAGGAACGGCTGCACGGAAAGAGAGCAGCAACGCCTGGCTGGCGCTGGCCATCATCACGTCATTTTCAGAAACCGCACCGATGGCACCGTGAATGACTTTCACTGCGACCTTCTCCGTCCCCTGCTTCCCGAGTGCCGCTTCAAGCGCTTCCAGTGATCCCTGGGCATCGGCCTTCAGGACAATCTTGAGCTGCTGGAGTTTGCCTTCATGCAGGAGGCTGACCAGGTCGCCGACAGACTTCTTCTGCTGGTTTCCGGATTGTTCGAGGAGTTTTTTCAGAAGATCCCTGGCTTCGCGCTCGGAAGACACCGCCTGCAGGATATCACCGACAGCGGGAAGATCGGTGAAGCCGGACAAACGCACAGGACCGGATGGCAGCACACTCTCCAGATTCTTACCCGAAGCGTCGGTCATGGTGCGGACTTTGCCGGATGTCCGCCCGCATACAAAAGCATCACCCACGCGGAGCGTACCGGTATTCACAATCACCGTTGCCAAGGGACCAAGGGATGTATCGAGGTTGCTTTCGATGATGGTTCCAATGGCAGAGCGCTTCGGGTTGGCTTTCAGTTCGGCAATTTCAGCCACAAGCACAACCGTATCAAGCAGCGAGTCGATCCCCATTTTTGTGACTGCAGAACACGGCACAAACGGCACGGTGCCGCCCCATTCTTCCGGCTGCAGACCCTGTGCAGCGAGCTCCCCTTTCACACGTTCAGGATCGGCATTCGGCCGGTCCATTTTGTTGATGGCGACGATGATGGGCACGCCTGCTTCTTTTGCATGGTTGATAGCTTCGACCGTCGTTTCCTTCACGCCTTCCTCCGCAGAGACCACAAGGATGGCAATGTCCGTTACCTGCGATCCTCTGGCGCGCATAGCGGTAAAAGCCTGATGTCCCGGCGTATCCAGGAACGTGATCTGCTTGCCATCATGCGTCACCTGGTACGCACCGATGTGCTGCGTGATACCGCCGGATTCACCGGATACAACGTCGGTTTTGCGGATGGCATCGAGAATGGAGGTCTTTCCATGGTCGACGTGTCCCATCACCACCACAATCGGCGGGCGGGCGACCAGGTTTTCTGGCTCGTCTTTAATAAGCTCGCGAAGATCTTTGCTGATGAGGTCTTCCACTTTCGCCGAGCTCTCCTCCCGTTCGACCGTGACCCCCAGTTCGGATGCCACAATGGCCGCCGTGTCGTAGTCGATGGACTGGGTGATGGTCGCAAGCACGCCGTTTTTCATCAGCGCGCTAATGACCGCCGGTACCTGCACACCGGCTTTTTCTGCGAATTCCTTCACAGTAATCTGCGCAGGCAGGGCAACGGGGCCCGTCTTTTTTTTGATCTGCTGCTGGTTTTCGGCCGAGTTCCTGCGGCGTGCAAGAGCGGCCGCTTCGCGCTCTTCGCGCTCGCGCTCATCTTTCTCTTCCTTGCTGACTGCCAGTTCCGCAGCCTGTTTCTGGATAGCCTCTTTCGGCACATCGTCGAGGGTCAGTTTGCGGAGCACGTGAATGTTGTCGGGTTTCTTCTGGGGAACAACGTTCAGCGGTGATGCGATCTTGATGGATGCGGGTTTTGTTTCGGCTTTTTCCGCTGTTGCCGTTTCTCCTTCCTCCACTGCATCGCCGTCCGTCTCCGTGTCATCGTCTTTTTCCCCGCCGTCCTCGGACAGACTGGTGAGGGCATCGAAATCGACCGGAATATTATGCTTCCGTGCAATGTAGCGGATAATACCGATCGCCAGATTGTCCGGCACTTCACGGTCCGTCGGTTTGATACCAAACTCTACAGTCAGAAGCTCCTTGCGAAGCTGCTGTCCGGTCATACCCAATGTTTTAGCCACCTGTACGAGGCGCATGTTATACGGGGGAAAGCCATTCTTATCTTAACAGAGGTTTTGCCGAAGAGAAAGCTATTGGTACTGAATTGGTTATGAGTTATGGGGAAGGAACAGGGGGGTTTGAGGGTTGGGGAAATCAAAAAAAGAAATTCCAAAAATCCCATAACCCGTCGCCGGTAACCCGTCACTGCGTAATATCCTTCACAATATCCCTCTCTTTTGCATCAGACTGTGCTGCATCGCCTACTGCTTTCATGACATCCACACCCTTTTCCGCAGGAGGAAGGGGTGCCGGAACCGGAGCGGGGGCATCGACTTTCGGAATCTCTTTAGACACAGGAGCTACTGCTGCAGGTTCTGCTTTCTTCTGCTCTTCATCACGCAGGTCACGCATGCCGTCTTTCAATTTCTGAATGGATTCGAGCACTGCGAGCTGGAAGTTATCGAACTGCTTCACACGGAACCCGGACGCTCTGGCATGTCCGCCGCCGCCATAAGTTCTACCCGCAAGCTGCGACACATCCACTGCAGCACTGGACCGCATACTGGCTTTCAGTCCGCCTTCCTCCAGCTCCGTAAAGAGCACGTACACATCGGCATCGGGAATGGTGGAAATGAGTTCATCCAGAATGCCGTGCGTCTCTTTGCTGGTGGCATCCATTTCCGCCAGGTCTTCCTTGCTGACAGCCGACCATACGATGCGCGCCTGGGTATCGACCTGAATACGGTTGAGCGCACGACCCCAGATTTTGAGCGTGCTTAAGGGTTTCGTTTTGTAGATATGCTGGATGATTTCCTGCTGGCGCGCCCCTTTTTCCAGCAGTTCTGCCGCCACTTCCAGCGACCGCGGTGTCGTATTCGGGTTCTGGAAACTGCGGGTATCGGTAATAAGACCCGTCAGGAGCAGTGTTGCCAAATCCGGCGACAGTTTTTCCTTGAACGCCGGCACCTGCATGAACCAGCTGTAAAGCACTTCGGTGGCAGACGCTGCAGTCGGATCGATCAGCTGGAGCTGGCCAAACTGGGTATTGGAAATGTGATGGTCGATGTTGAGAATCGGCACTTCCGAAAAGAGATCGATGTGATCGGTATAGAGTGATCCCAGAAGCGCGAGATCAGCGGTATCGACAATCACGAGGAGGTCGTACTTGGGATCGCCTTCCGCCAGACTGACCTGCTGGGGTTTGATACTCCCCTTCTTCGGCACAACGATGATGTTCACACGGTGGTCTTCGACGGTGTACCGCAACTTATCAATCTCTGCACCTTCGTCGAGGTTAATGGTCACGACGAAATCCTTGTTCTCTTTTACTTCCTGCTCAAATTTCTCAAATCCCGGGAGGAAGCTCATGGATTCCGGCTTCACATCCGGGCAAATGACCGTCACATCCTTTCCCATGGCTGTAAAAACCTGGTAGCAGGCGAGGGCGCTGCTAAGGCCGTCCGGGTCGACGTTGGCATGCGGACTGATGAGAATCCGCTGATGCTGCTCGATTGCCTGGAGAGCTGCCTGTATGGACTGGGGATTGAGGGCCATAATTGGCTATGTAGAGGGGTTTATTGGCTTAACATGATATTGTAACATATTTCTACTAATTTTGCAAATATGGATCACACCGCCAAAAAGAAAGGTGTTACTGTACTTGAATGCATTCCAAGGCGCAAGGTAGCCCTTATGCAGGAATCTCGACACACGGACGAATTTTCCGATGCAGACCGGTCTGCTGGTTGATCTCCGTATCGGTGAGGGCCAGCAGTTCCGGATCGAGCTCGCTGTCGTTGTAGGAAATCTTGTAGATTTCGGGGAGCAGCGGATTGATGGCTTCCTGCAGACTGAGGCTTTTGCTCAGGGTCACCAGATCCTGCCAGCTGTCTTTGTGATCATATAGAAGCAGATCGAGACCATTTGCCAGCGCCGTCTGGCCTTTGTGTTTTACAAAAGCAATTGTGAGGCCGTCGCAGATTTCCTTCGTCTGTGCGCGCGCGCAACACTCAATACTCCGGTAATTTCCGAAGTCGACATTCATGCGGATGTACGCGTTCTTCATGAGCGTGAGGTAGTTCACCTGGTTGAAACCACCCAAACACTTGAGTCCGTAGTAGAAACTGAGCGTAATGAAGTTCAGAAGCAGGCTCGGGATCAGCTCACCCCGTTCGAGTGCCGCCCGCAGCGTTTCCGGATGCAACTCAATGCTATAGCGTTCGTCCAGCGTCACCAGTCTGTTTCCCTTGCGCCAGAGCTGCTGATTGAGCTTTTCTCCCGGCGGCAGCGCCCAGAAGAGATACGTTCCTGCCTGGTCTTTGCGTGAGAACGATCCGAAAATTCCCTCGAAGTAATCGTTCACGAAGGATTCGTAGGTGGGATCAAACAGGATGTGATTGATGACCGTATCCTGTGTGAGATGGAACCGGGTGAGAAGACGAATGACCACTTCCTCCTGATCCAGATACACTAGTTGCGGCAGTTTCACTCCGCTCTTTGCAAAGAAACGGTTCCAGAGTGCCATATTCGTTTTGGCAACCTGTTCGGTATAACTCGAACAGCCGAGAATCGATGGCTGGTTATAAATGCTGTCGATTACCTCCTGGATCTGCTCCCCTGCCGCTTTTGTTACATCGCCGTTCTGCACTTTCTCCCGTAACTGCTTGCTGATTTTCACAATCTCATCAGCCATATACGGCCGGAACCGGTACACCGACGACGAATGTGCATTACTTGGCAGGAACGCAAGTTTATGCGTCTGCATGGCACCTTTGGTCGCGGATGTGAAAAGCAGACCGCGCGGGAATGATGAATTGCCAAGCGAGATATTCGCACAGGGAAGATCAATCAGATACTGCAACGATGGATCCTGGTGTCCGTGCTCCGTGAGTGCAACCAGCAGGTTGGAATTCAGGAAGAACGGATGCGTGATCGGACCGACATGGTCCGCGGTCGACACGAAATAGTACTGTTTGAGCTGCTTCACAATGCCGTCTGCCACCTGCAGTCCAAACCGTTCGTTGGCAAATTCGTGCAATACGGACAGACATTCATCCTGGCGGCGCAGAATGGGAGGATTCAGGTTCACATCCACGTAATCATTCGCATATTCAAAAAGCGGGCGGTTGCCGTGTTTCTTCAGAATCTCATTCAGAATAGGCCTGCGCGCCCCGACGGCATGTTGCAATGCACTGAGTTTGTCCTCAAACGATGAATACGTCTGTTGCACGGGTTTCACTGGAAAAGTCGCTAACGCAGATTCCATAGAATGCGTGGCAACCTAGTCTTTTTTTTGAAATTTGCAAGGGTCTGAGCGCTGTTTTTTGATGGTCGGGATGACAGGACTCGAACCTGCGGCCTTGTGCACCCCATGCACACGCTCTAGCCAACTGAGCTACATCCCGATTTGGTGGCCAATAATGACAAGGAAGCCGTCGCGCTTTTCTTTGATTGTTCGTCCGCCAAGGCGGACTCAACCCAACTGAGCTACATCCCGGCTGTACCGTTTTTCTTGAGGGGTGCGCGGAGTATAGCGAACACCTTTTGATCCTGATACAGTTTTTCCATGCCAGACCGCTTTAAAATCACCTCAGATGAATTACCTGAAGTTATCCGCGGAGGTTCTGTAGATTTCGTCGTATTAAACAATCACTCTATTGTCGATATCGAAGGTTTTTGTGGCTCTGTTGCAGAGATTATCGAGGGCAGGATTAACGATTACGGAGCAGAGACACGACAGGAAGTACTTGCTGCATTACAGGAACTTGCAGACTCTATAGCAAGAGCCAACTCATTTTTGGATTCAGTCGCTGAACGCTACTTTTTCAATAGAGAGACAAATATCATTTATCCATCTATTCGGCGTTTTGAGCTGAATTAATCTCTATGGACCCTCTTCAACAGATTCTCGAGCGCAATAAACGTGTCGAAGCGGATAAAGCCTGGGAAACCAGCAAAACCAGACGTGGATTTATTATGTGTATCACGTATGTGACGGCGTCTTGTTTTCTGTATATGATTGGGAACGATGCGTTCTGGATGAATGCCTTGGTACCGATGGGCGGATATCTGCTGTCTACCCTGAGTTTGCCGCCTTTGAAGCGGTGGTGGCTGGAGAGGCATCGGCGAGCCTGAAATTCTTTGTATTTGCCAGAGAAGAAGCGAATATGGCTATTTTGGTAGGTGAAGAATTATTGACATTTTTTGTATTTAGTTCATAATTTCAAAGGCTCTTTTACAGCAATGGCTGGAAAAAGGAATGCCGATTTAGAAATCACAAGATTTTGGAGTGTGAAGCGTGAATCCTGTATTGGAAGGTCTGGAACCCCGTGGCGTTTTCGAACATTTCAGCAACATTTTAACAATTCCCCGGCCGTCGCTTGGGGAGGGTCCTATGGTGGACTACATCAAGACGTGGGCAGGGTCGAATGGATTTTCGTACCGCATCGACCAGTGGAATAACATCTCCGTCCACATTCCGGCAACTCCCGGATGCGAGAACTGGCCGAAGTTCATCTTGCAGGCTCACAGCGACATGGTCACGGCGGTCAAACCGCCGGCATCAGGTCAACCCGATCCCGAATTTACGTGGCCTATCGAGATCGAACGCGAAGGAACAGTCATCCACACCAAGAACCATTACCAGACTCTGGGAGCGGACAACGGTATCGGAATGGCGGTGGCGATGGACCTGGCAGTGAGCACTGAAAAGCACGGTGAAGGCTGGATTGTTATCACGAGAGACGAGGAAGATGGCTTCACCGGCGCGAACAACTTCAGCTTCACGGAGCATGGGATCACGGGTCGATGTTTTCTCATCAACTGTGATACCCCACACGACGCAACCGTCAACTCATCGTGTGCAGGCTTCAAGTACGTGAAGACGACCTTGCCAATCACAAGGAGGGCGCCCGCTACCGGAAATTACCGCTACAACATTACGTTGAACGGTATGCCCGGCGGCCACTCAGGCGAAGATCGTCATAAGGTCGTGGATGGCAATGCCATGAAGCGACTGGTCGATCTGCTGCGACAGATGCCTGAGGGGTGGAGTCTGATCAACCTGTTTGGCGGAGAGAAGTCGAACTCGATGCCAATCACGGCAAGTGTGGTCATTGAAACGTTGTCACCGGCCGAGGAGTGGCGAGGACCGCTGGATGAAGGAGTGGCTGCGTTGGCCACTGAACTGCAATGTGCAGCTTCACTGGACATTACAGTCAGCGAAAACGATGGAAAAACTGCTTTTGGCGTGGAATTTCAAGAAAAGGTGCTGGCCCTGATTGAAGAGCTGCCCGACGAAGTGGATCACTTCGATGCAATCATCAAGGATCTGCCCGCTCTCTCGACTACGCTCGGCAAAGTCGAGAGTGACGGATTCGAGCTGACATTCATTCAGATTGTCCGCGGCGCCCACGAGAACGAAATGCAGGAATTGGCAGATGAACTGAAAACGATCTACGGAAAGTATGGCTGCATGATCGTCGACGACGATGATCACAAGGCGCCGAGCTGGTACCAGGATCCGAATCATCCATTGGTCAAAATGGCCATGGAAGGATTCCGGTTGGAAGGTTCGGAACCGGTGCTGACAGGCAATCACGGAGCACTCGAACTGGGGGCGTTTACCTCGAAAGAGGATTCTCCCATCGAAGCCGGAGTCGCAATTGGCTGGACGGTCGACAATGAGCACGTGCATACCGAATCAACAAATGCGACATCGATTTTGCGCGGGTACAACGTCGGTCGTTACATGCTGATGAACATCAACAACATCGTGGCATAGGCATTCCCCAGTCATTCCCTCGAATAATCGTCGAAAGGAGTCCCCCGCCCCGTCTTAACCGACGGGGCATTTCCATATTCCTTTAAAACGGCGACACATACTGCGCTCTGCTTCCCAACTCTTCTTCAATTCTGAGGAGCTCGTTATATTTGCAGATGCGATCGGTGCGGGAGAGTGATCCTGTTTTAATCTGTCCGGTCCGGAGGCCAACAGCAAGGTGCGCAATGAAGGTGTCTTCGGTTTCACCGCTTCTGTGGCTCGAGATAGCATTCCAACCGTTTTTCTGCGCCATCTGAATAGCATCGACGGTTTCACTAACAGTACCGATTTGGTTTACTTTGATAAGCACGGCGTTGGCTGCTTTCTGATCCAATGCCTTCTGAATGCGCTGCGTGTTTGTGACGAGCAAATCATCTCCCACCAGCTGCACGCGATCGCCGAGGGCTGCGACCATAGCCTGGAATCCTTCCCAGTCGTCTTCGCTGTGGCTGTCTTCAATGCTCACAATCGGGAACTGGTTTACGAGATCAACGTAATACTGCGTGAGCTCTGCCGAAGTGAGCTGCTTGCCGTCCAGCGTGTAGACGCCGTCTTTGTAGAATTCAGAGGCGGCGCAGTCGATGGCGAGTTTCACTTTGCCGTCATAGCCGGACTGCTGAATGGCTTCCATTAGAATAGAAAATGCCGCAGCACCGTTTTCCAGATGTGGAGCGAAACCACCTTCATCTCCTACTGCAGTCACAAGTCCGCGATCTTTGAGAATTTTTTTCAGAATGTGGAACACTTCCGTGCCGGCTCTGAGGGCATCACTGAAAGTAGAAAATCCCACGGGAACAATCATGCATTCCTGAAAACTGAGTCCGCTGTCTGCGTGTGCACCGCCGTTCAGGACGTTCATCAAAGGAACCGGCAGAAGCGTCGCGTCGTTTACATCAAACTGTTCTGCGAGAGAAACGTAGAGAGGCTTTTTGTCTGCAGCAGCACGGGCGCGGGCTACCGCCATGGAAACACCAAGAATCGCATTCGCACCGAAGCGGGCCTTGTTTGGCGTGCCATCCAGATCAATGAGTTTTTGATCGATAGTGCGCTGATCGGCAACCTGCATACCTTTCAATGCATCGGCAATCTCCGTATTTACAAACCCCACCGCTTTCGTCACGGACTTGCCGAGATAGACACTCTTGTCGCCATCACGCAGTTCGAGTGCTTCGTGTGAACCGGTGGACGCACCGGACGGAACGGCAGCGCGGCCAAACGAGCCATCGTCAAGCGTGCAGTCGACTTCGACGGTCGGGTTTCCGCGGGAATCAAGAATCTGGCGGGCGTGGAGAGTGGTGATGGTAGGCATGCCAAAAGAATACCGAACCCGAACCCGAAGCCCAACCCAAAAATCGCTTTATGCTCTCCTCTTCGCTCTACGATGCAACGTCGCACAGTACCCGGCCATCGCGAGCGGCACAAAGACTTCCATGCCAAATCCCGAGGACGGCAGGTGCGGCGGATTCTGGACCGGCTTTGTCGGGATAGCTGCAACCTGTGAACTCTGCGATCCTGTGATGATGACGCCGTCTTTCGCGCCATTCACGCTGCTTGGCTGATTTTCGAGTGCTGCCAGGCGTTCTTTTCTGCGTTCCAGACGGCGAAGTTCCGCGCGCCACTTCTCTTCGTTTTCATTGAGTGACGGACTGAGGTTACTGCTGCTTTCGGAGGAAATCGGCCCGGCAATGATCGTGCCAGATCCGCTTGAACTCTGCGATCCGCCCAGAAGAGCAGCCAACTGCTGCGGCCACTGCATCTGTTCACCGGCTGCAGCAAGAATCACAAACGGAAGGAAGAGCGCCAGAAGCGCCATCGACCGCTGGCGACGCTGGCGGAGAACGGCCAGACAGAACCACAAGACTGCCAGGAATCCGAGAGTGACAACCGGCAGCGACCATCCCCACACAAATCCTTTCGAAAATACTGTCAGCGCCGGAAGGGCAAACCCGAGGAAGCGCAGCAGCAACCATACAAGGAGCATGGCAGCGGGCACAAAGTGGAGCAGGCGGAACGTGTAGTCGGCCCTGCGTTCACGGAAGAGCGGATAGAGCGACAACGGATAGGCAATGCTGATGGCAAAGAAGATCGCCCAAGGCAATGACGGATTGGACAATCCCTGCAGGAGCGCACAAGCAACGCCCGTCAGCGCAATAACAGCGCCGAGCAGAAACACCAGCCAAGTCTCGGTGGAATGCTTGAGGGGCATAGCAGGCAATAGTCGCAAATGATGGCGTATCTGTCAATTTTCCGGAGTGATGGGATGAAAAGAAACAAGAGACAAGATATCCCTGCGGGACCCCTTCGGGGCAAGAAGAGACAAACAAAACTGGAAAATATATTAAAAAAAATTCCGTCGTTTATTTCTTCTGAATTTGAAATTTCTTTGTATCGTGCGTCTTGTATCTTGTTTCTTCATCTACAGCCACTTCTTCCAAGCGAAATATCCGAAGAATCCCCCCACCATGACAAGCATACTAAACACGATGATGTAGAAAATCTCCGGATTCTGCTGATTCGGAATCGGCACGTTCATACCATAAATGCCTGTGAGCACTGTGAGCGGCAGCATGGTCACAGAGAAGGTGGTCAGAATGCGGATAACGGAGTTCGTCTTGTGGCTCAGCCACGATTCGTGCGTGTCCTGTAGCGCCTCGCTCATTTCTTTTGCGGTATCGAGCAACGACCACTGGCGTTCGACGGCGTCGTGGATGTCGTCGAAGTACACTTCCAGATCCTGCGGGATGATTTTCTTGTTCTTGTGCGGAAGCAGGGTGATAACCGAACGCTGCGGGAAGAGGATGCTGCGCATAGTGATGATGTTGCGCTTGAGGGTCAGGATATCGCGGAGGATGTTGATCTGGCCTTCCTCGTTTTCGAAGAGTTCGACCTCGATGCGGCGCAGGTCTTTCATCACACGCTCAATCAGCACGAAGCCGTTATCAAACAGCGCATCCATCAGCTTATACAGGAAAAAGCCTGTCCCCTGCTGGAAATACTGGGAACGCAGTGTCCGGGAATCTTTGAGTGTCTGCCACAGGTTTTCCATCAGATCCAAACGGCCTTCGTGCAGGGTCACGAGAAAATCTTTGCCGATAAACACATCGAGCTCTTCTTTGATGATGCGCCCCGAGGACTTGATGGGAATGTGAAAAACGCAGAACAAGTAGTTGTCGTACGTCTCGATTTTCGGACGTTCGTTCTGGGACATACAGTCTTCAATGTCGAGCTTGTGGAAATCATATTTCTTTTGCAGATCCTCCAGCATGTCCTGGTCAAACGTGGATGAGTTGTACCACGTGATGCCGTCGACAGTGAGGGTCTGCATGCTCATCTGCGTTTCTTGGGAAGGTACTTGGCACGTGGGTCGGTGCTGACCACTTTCGGCAACACTTCGTAGTGGCGCGCACGGAAAAGTCTTACTTGCAGGAAAATGTAGAACGCGGCAAGCGCGAGCCACACAATCCACCAGGCACGCATGGAGATAAACTGAATCTGCTCCACGCGGGAAATAACAAGAATGAGTCCGGAAAATCCAAACCAGAACGATGCATTCGGCCAGGAGCGGCTCAACTTTTTGGTGACAGGATTGGAAAGCTTTCTGCGCCAGACAGAGATGCCGGCGGCACCTACCATCAGGAGGATGCACAGAACCAGAAGCACAATGGACTTCGGGCTGCTGTAATCTGCATTCGCAGGATTCGGATAAAACAGAAACGACAGAGTGTTAAAAAGGAAGGTGTTCATAGGCTTTTTGGGGAAACAACATCGGAGTCATCTTCGTCATCCTCCTCTCCGGCATCAGTGATACTTGGAGCATCTTCCTCTTCGTCATCATCGTTGTCATCTTTGCTGA
Source organism: uncultured Candidatus Peribacteria bacterium (assembly GCA_964533375.1). GTDB lineage: Bacteria > Patescibacteriota > Gracilibacteria > Peribacterales > Peribacteraceae > CALREJ01. The sequence goes on along the minus strand of CAZHLW010000001.1, from coordinate 433,629 downwards.
TGAGTTCTTCCAGAGCACCAACTGCAATCTGACCTGGTGCATCTGTTGCCAGAATTGTCAGAAGCATTGCTTCGGTTTCACGCTGTTTGATGGTGCGTGCGGGGCGAATGAGCAGGTAGATGAGGAATCCTACAATCGGCAGAAGCGCCACAATCACAATACAAACAAACTGATACCAGAAAGAATGTGTGCGAAGCAGAATATCGCGGAGCGCGAAAAACAGCAGGAAAATGATGAGCGCGGTCAGCAGAATAAGACCCCCCTGTGACAAACGCACAGCGGGATTCTCCATAATAAACTGCGTAAGCGGCGCGAAGGACAAAGTTAACCCAGACATACGGAAACGGAGGAATGTTACAGGTGCGGGTGTCTGCGCCTGTGGACGGTAACGTACACGACGGCAGCCAGAAGCGCCAGTATGGAAATCAGCTGACTGAAGCGCAATTCGAAGCTTTCAAGTCCCATCCACGGGCGGGCAAAAATGTACGCAGCGGTCAAAACCATGCCGATTGCCTCACAAATAAGAGCGGACCTGGGGGAAATACGCTGGCGCTCGGCCAAAACGGTAAAGACCCCCAAGCTGACAAAGGCCAAGAAGAGCAGCAGGAAATCCAGCTGGGTCGCAAACACCGGAATACTGAAGTCCCCGCGGAAGGCCTCGAAAACGAACGTAGCAGTCGATGCCACCACAATTCCCGCCAGTGTTTCTGCTCCTGCCCGCTTCGCATGCTTGCGGACAATCAGAAGCAGGAATGTCAGGAAGAAATAGAAGAGTGCATAGTAGAGCTGCACCGGATGCACCGGCACCGCGAAGCGCACATTCGGCGCGTTGTAGGTAACTCCCCACCACCAGTCCGTCGGTGTGCCGTACGCCTGTCCCGCTGCAAACCGTCCGAGCCAGTTGAAAGACAGTCCGAAACAGGTTGCAGGCAGCAGCACATCCAGCCACTGCAGGAATGTTGTGCGCGACGTCCCGCGTGCAAGGTAGAGCACCACCGCAATACCACCGGCAGCACCCAGGAAACTGAAATTACCGTCGTGCAGGAAGAAAATACGGAAGGGATCATCCGCACGGAGATAAATGCGATACTGCTCAATCACCGCAAACAAACGTCCGCCAACAACCACTCCGAGTAAGTGCCACCAGCCATAATCTTTAAAATGCTGGAGCGACAATCCCGCACTCTGCGCCAGGCGGAAAAAGAATTCGGCAGAGAGCCAGAGGCCAATCAGCAAAAACACCAGGTGAGTCCAGATAATGAAAGGGCCGATCTGGATGGCTTCGAACATGCTCCTAGGATATCAGCGTTTCAGTGTGTTTTGTAGTCGTAGAGTAATTCTGCAATCTGGTCTGCGAAATCACGAATATGTTCTGCAAGATCACGGCTATGGTCGTCCAAAGAAAAGGCGCGGCCTTCCGGATGTCGCGGGAAATTGCCGCCCATAAATTGAGGATTGGGCGAAAACCAGAGTGGGCGTCCGCCTCTTCCAATAAATCCTTTCCCTCCCACTTCCGATGTAATGGTATGCACAAGGAGTGACGGGTCCTGCTCCGGAAAATTGGCAGGATACTGATGTGTGCCATATTCATGCAGCTTGGCATGGCGGATGTTCATTCCACGAATGCGATTAAGATATTCTGATGTAGTAGAGCCATCGTAATTCCAGATATGTTCGAGCTGGTCGTCAGACACACCATGAGAATACCCGCGATTCACAACAAGCTGCGGCAGCTTTTCCGAACTGATTTCACGAAAACCCATTTGCAATCCGTGTGCTACCTTGCTGACAGGACTTGGTGGCAGCGGCTCTGTGGAATCACCCTGCTTCTCCAGATCCGGAATAGCTTGTCTGCGCTCTATGGATTCCAGCGCGATTGCGTACTCAATGCGAATTCTCCCGCGCGTGTCTTCAACAGGTTCAGAAAAATGTACTCTATCGAGAGTCGCCAATTCATTTATAAACGCTTCTCCTTCCAGCAAACGCTGTAAAGATTCTGCCAATGTACCCATTGCCATCACTCCGTTAAATCCACCCTCGGTCACAATCAATTTTTGCGTATCACCAACAGCTTTATTCAATGCAACCGCAGCATCCCATCGCGTCGTTCGTGCCGGAAATTGAATCGTGGCGGGCCAGTGCGGTCTTGCCTGATAGCGAACCTTTTTGATTTGTTCACTTTGACTAAAAGCAAGATCCTCCAATGCTTTTTTTACATATCTATCAGATAAAAAATTGTTTGCCCTATCCACCAATGGCTGAAAGTCATTGGTAGGATAAGCTGCCCTTAAAAATTTCGCTTCAACGTTGTGCCTAGACATAAAAAAATTATAGTGTTTAAATACACGTTTTCAACATCTTCCTTTGGCTTTTAGCTTAGCCAATCGACAATTCCAGCTTTCGACCAGCGACATCATTCGTCACCGATGCCACAAACTCATCAACGGTGACAGTCACCTGCTGCTTGGTTCTGATATTGCGGACAGTCACGCTGTTCTCCGCAATTTCACGATCGCCAATCACCAGCAGGTACGGAATGCGCTGCGTTTCCCCGTCGCGGATGCGCTTGCCGAGGGACTCTTCCGAGTTCATGTATTCCACGCGCACTTTCTTTTCCATCAGTTGCATGCCGAGGTCTGTTGCAAACTGTTCGTGCGATGATGCCACCGGGAGCAATGCAACCTGAACGGGTGCAACCCACAGCGGGAAGTGCCCGGCGTGGTGCTCGATGAAAATCGAGAGGAAACGTTCGATGGCGCCCATCACCGCACAGTGGATCATGACAATGCGCTCCTTCTCCCCGCTCTCATTGATGCAGAAGAGATCGAAACGTTCCGGCATATTGATGTCGAGCTGGATGGTGGCAACCTGCCATTCGCGGCCGATACTGTCTTTGGTAATAAAGTCGACCTTCGGTCCGTAGAAAGCTGCTTCGCCCGGCGCTTCGATGTAGTTCACACCACGTTCCTTCGCGATGCTGCGGATAGCGTTCTCCGCTTTGTTCCAGACTTCCGGCGTACCGAGATATTTCTCGAAGTGTTCCGGATCGTGCAGAGACAAACGCACCTGCAGTTCGTTAAATCCTGTTGTCTTGTAGAAGGTATCAATAATGTCCCACACGCGGAGGAATTCTCCTTCCACCTGGCTCTGTCGGCAGAACACGTGGGCGTCGTCCTGAGTAATACTGCGAACGCGGGAGAGGCCATGCAATTCCCCTGTCTGCTCGTCGCGGTAGACCATGGTGGTTTCCGTGTAGCGCTGCGGCAGATCTTTGTAACTGCGCTGCGTGTGCGCGTAAATTTGTGTGTGGTGCGGGCAGTTCATCGGCTTCATCGCAAATTCGTGCTCGTCGCGGGTCTGAATACGGAACAGATCGTCTTTGAATTTTGCCCAGTGACCGGACGTTTCGTAGAGTTCTTTCTTGGTGATGTGCGGGATAGTGACTTTCATATAACCCTTCGCCTCGCGCAGTTCCCACACAAATGCATCGAGAATATTGCGCATCAATGTTCCGCGCGGCGTCCAGAGCGGCAGGCCGGGGCCAACTAAATCGCTAAAGGTGAAGAGATCCATTTCCTTTCCAAGCTTTCTGTGGTCACGCTTCTTGGCTTCTTCCATCTGCGCCAGATACGCATCAAGTTCTTCTTTGGTAGGGAATGCCGCAACGTAAATACGTGTGAGCTGCTCGCGCTTCTCGTCTCCTCTCCAGTACGCACCGGCAAGTGTCATCAGTTTGAACGCATCAACAGGAATCTCTTTTGTGGATTCCACATGTCCGCCGCGGCACAGATCGACGTAGGTGTCCTGACCGTTCGGTCCGACGTTGGCGTAGTTGGTCACACTTTCTGCATTCTCATTTTTTGCAAGGTCTTCGACCATCTCCACCTTGAACCGCTGATTCTTTCCCTTCCAGAAGGTGACGGCATCAGCAATGCTGAGCGTATCGCACCGGAACGTCTGACCCTGGTGGATGATTTTCTTCATTTCCTTTTCAATCGCCGGAAAATCGGCATCGGCAATGGGAGTCGTGAACAGGAAGTCGAAATAACAGCCTGTATCGATGGCGGGACCAATCGCACGCTCGGTTCCCGGCCACAGGTTTTCGACGGCTTGCGCCAGGACATGAGCCAGAGAATGGCGCATGGATGCGAGTTCTTCGGGGGTGTTGAAAGCGGGAGACATGGCGGGACTATACAGGATTGATGAAGAATTGTAGAGGCATACGAAAGCGGGGAAACCAGTCTATTGGTCTCCCTCGCTTACGTCGCTTTCTCCTTGCGAAAGATCATTGGGGCAAATGCATAGCCCGTGTTCTGAGAAATAACTGTCTTTGGAGCTGTTGAATATTCCCTGTTGTGAGTTCCTTTTCGTTGAGCGTCATGCGTATTTCTCTGTTTTGCGGTAACGTTGCCGCCAATTCTTGATCGGAGAGTTTCCCGTTGAGGAGAATGAGCACCTCGCTTTCCTTTTCCTGTGGCCGGATGAGAGTGGTTGTGGAACCTACCCTTTCATACAACCTCATAAACCATCTGTCTTTCTCTTTTTCATCCCTGAAACGCACAGCCCTCACGATGCCTTCAAATTCCTGAAGACTACTATCGGGCATGCGGATCACCACATCGGGCTCCTGTTTGTTTTCCTGTTTTTCCACTAGAGAGAACAGAAAGATAGCAGAGCAAAAAACAAGGATGAGAACAAACGAAACCACAAAGATTTTTTTCATGATACATGAGCCTTTGTAAGTAATGCGCATTTCCACCCCGGGGCAACAGGCCATTGGTGCTGTGAAAAAGCGACTGTTCTACCATACCATCAAAAAAGAAGACGGCAATGTTCCGGACTTAACCGTATTTTCGCTTTAAAATCAGCTGCCAGATGGCAATACCAATCGCAATATAGTTACAAACCATCATCGGAACTGCCCAGAGTAGTGTGCCGTAGATACTCCAAAGAGTGCAGTTCAAAAGATACGCCCAGAGCATAATGGCAGACACATCACCCATGTGTTTTGTGCGCATGGCACGGATAAGCTGCGGAACCATCAGAAACGTACCCACAAGAGCCGCTAGATAGCCAATAATGTTTGTAAAGATGTTCATAAAAAGTGAGAACCTGCTCCCCTCTCCCGGGGTACGCGGTTGGGGCTGGGAGAGGGGTTAGGGGGTGAGGCAAAAAAACTTTTACACGAAATCCAGTTCTTTCTCGATCGCCCGGACTTCGCGCAGCAGCTGCGGATCGTTCTGCAGTTTGCTTTCGATTTTTTCGACGGCGTTCATGACAGTCGTGTGGTCGCGGCCCTCGAACACCTCGCCAATGCGGACGTAGCTCATACGCAAATACTTCTTGAGCAGCTGCATGGCAATCTGGCGCGGGACGAGGATTTCACGCACGCGGGACTGACCGATCATGTCCTGCACGGAGACCGAGTAATAGCGGGACACTCCTTCCATCACATCCTGGAACGTGGCATTGCGGCGGGGCTGGGTCTCAAAGCCGATGTCCTCTACAGGACCGGCATGTGGATCTTTGTTGAGTTTACGCATGATGTCCGCGATGCTCTTGATGGTCGGCATGCGCTGTTCGAGTTCGTATTGAGCGACAGCCTGCATCAGAATTCCTTCGAGTTCGCGGATGTTCTTCGTCGCATGTTCTGCAATGAACTGCAGGACACCCATGTCCATAAAGAGTTCATACTCTTTTGTTTTCTCGACCAGAATCGCGAGGCGCGTTTCGTAGTCGGGCATGGAGACATCGGCAATCATGCCGCGCTCGAAGCGGGAGATAAGGCGGTCTTCCAGCTGCAGTTCCTGCGGCGGACGGTCCGCAGAGAGAATCACCTGCTTGCGCTCTTCGTACAGCGCATTGAACGTGTGGAAGAATTCTTCCTGCATGCGCTCTTTGTTTGCGAGGAACTGGACGTCATCGATGATGAGCACATCGACCAGTCTGTAGCGCCTGCGGAATTGTTCCCAGCGCTGGTTCATGACAGTTTCAATCACCTGGTTCGCGAAGTCTTCGGTTGTGGTGTAGACAACAGTGGCTGATGGACGTTCCTTCAGGATGGCATTGCCGGTTGCCTGCAGGAGATGGGTTTTGCCGAGTCCCACACCTCCGTAGAGGAAGAGCGGGTTATACTTTCCACCGGGTTCTGTGGCGACAGCCTGGCAGGCTGCATAGGCAAGGCGGTTGTTAGACCCCACAATGAAGTTTTCCATCGTGTAACGCGGGTTCAGAATCTTGCTCACAATGCCCTCTGCCAGTTTCACTTCCTGTCGTCCCGGCAACTTCCGCTTTTTCTGGTCTGGGAATGCTTCAATCAGATTGATACTACGGGCGGGGTCGTCTTTCAATGCACCATCCACCTGATACACAATCTGTTTTACATCGGGCTGGAGTTCCTGCACCACGCCGAGTGTGACCGCGCGATAGTGTTCCAGATGCCAGTTGAGCGACATCGGCAGCGGCAAACCCACAACCATCGTCCCCTCTTCAAAGCCAAGGATGGCCGTGTCTTTAAACCACGTGATGAATTGGCTCCGGGGAATTTTGGGTTCAATGCGCTTGAGTACTTCGAGCCACAAATCGCGGTTCGATGCAGTGCTGGCAGTGACTGTGGCCGGACTAGAGGAATAAACGGACGACGTCATAAAGGGTGACAATGATGATGACAAGAAGAAGCACACCGAAACCGATCGTGTTACTCAGGACTTCGATACGGCGGTTACCGGGTTTTACGAAAAGTTCAGCGAGGGTGAAGATGAGACGGCCTCCATCGAGAGCCGGGAACGGCAGAACGTTCAGGACTGCAAGACTCAAGCTCAGGAGCGCGACCAAACGCAGGTAGACCATGAAACCGTGCTCAACAGACTGGTACGTGAGCTGTGCAATACCGACAATGCCGGTCACGCCTTCCGGCACCGTACCACTCCGCGCAAGGGACGAGAAGAGTGTCCCGATTCCGATAATCGTCTGCTTCGTGACAACTGCGGTCTCACGGATTGCAAGTTTGGAAGCCTGAATGATATTGCGCTTCGGAGCAGACAGTTCCTGTGTGAACGAACGAAGTACCACACCGGTCTTCCCCTGATCCACCGTCACGCGGATAGTGTGCGATGCGGTTTTGTCTGTTGCAGGCGCGTAGGTGTACGTCACTTCCTTTACATCACGCTGCAACGCGATGACATCTTCCGGTTGGTGGACTGCGGTTCCGTTTACGGCAAGCAGCACCATGCCTTCGGGCACATTCGCCTCTGCGGCGGTGCCGCCGGTCAGCACATCGTCGATGATGACACCAAGCTCCAGATGGATTTCGCCGCGAGCCGCAGCCTCTTCCATCGCATCAAGAGAAAGGTAAGTCGGAATCCACTGACCGAACGAGAAGCCGAAGAAGAAAATCACCACAGCCAGAAGAAAGTTCATCGCAACACCCGCAAGCAAAATGCCGCAGCGTGCCGGGATACTGGCGCGTACAAAACTTCCCTTCGGCGCCGTCTTCCCGGGCTCTTCTCCGGTCTCACCCTTGAGACGCACAAATCCTCCGAACGGAATCCAGTTCAGCGTGAACACAGTCCCCTGCCACTTGAAAAGCTTCTTTGCTTTTGGCGGCAGACCGAATCCGAACTCTTCGACAGTCACACCTGCGCGGCGTGCTGCGATAAAATGACCGAGCTCATGAATGAGAATGAGACCCGTGATCAAAAAGAAAAACGCAAGCGTGGAGACAACAAGCAACATAGGATCTGCATCATAGTGATGTCGTGTGGAAAACGTAAAAGTTTTCCACAACTTCATGTGGAGCGTGATGAGTGATCATGTCAAAAAAATACAAAGTAAGATGGAGTGTACTTGGCGATCAAAAAAAGTTTTCAAAAGGAAAAATTCCAATTCCGATAACCCATAACCGGTAACCGATAACCCGTGTCATCCTTTCGCAATCACGAGCGCCTCCACATACTCCACTCCCGCCATTTTGAGCACCTCCGCACATGCATCGAGTGTCGATCCGGTTGTTGCAATATCGTCGATGAGAACGACATGTTCGGGAACAGAGAGTGTGGTGATGGCAAAAGCATCACGCATGGCAGAGTGGCGTTCTTCGTGCGACCGGTGTGCCTGATGTCCGGTGGAACGTGTGCGTCGCAGCAGATGCGCAACAGGCCAGTGCCGCTCTTCACTGATAATCTCCGCAAGCAATGCCGACTGATTGAAACCGCGCTCAAATGTACGTGTCCAGTGGAGAGGCACCGGACAAAGGACCATCTCCCCTGTCATCACAATCCTGTCTGATGCCTCCAGTAAAATCGCCCCGAGTTCGCGCGCATATGATCGCTGCCGTCCGTATTTCAAACGATGCACCGCAGCCCGCAGAAGCGGCGACGCTTCATAGGAACTTGCCGCCACAATACCATCCAGAAAACGTAACCCCGCGGCACGCAATTCTTCTGTCCCCGTCCGGACAGGAAACGCGACCAATGCCCCAAATTCTTCTTCAGTCATATGCATTCCTTCGTCTCCTTTCAGAGACACCCGCGGGAACAGCAGATCAAGCAATCGGTCGAACATGGCTCTTAGAATAAGAGATTCGAAAGAAAGCGTCTTGTGGCAGACAAGCAGACTTGCTACCCTGCTTGGGCTTTTGATCTGCGTAGAGCCTTCAAAAGCTGTTCTGGTCTCAAAAAGAACACGAAGCATTTTCACATCCCGGGCAATTAGCTTCCCCCTTCGCTCTCTGGAGCTACGGCGGACAAGCAGCTTCCAGCCTCGCCTCTGCTATTGCCATTCAACTGCTGGATATCATTCACACTTTCGGGCAATTAGCTCAGCTGGTTAGAGCGTCACATTGACATTGTGAAGGTCGTTGGTTCGAGTCCAATATTGCCCACCAGAAAAGAAATTATTAGGAAACAACAGTAAAATGCTATAGAGATCTTATCTATGCCTACTGATAAGCAAAAGCAGCGCGAGCTTGAATCCAAAATTTCGGACCACAAACGTCAGAAGAAGAAGTTGCACCCACCGCTCTACCAGATGTTCAAACCGAACAAGGGAGCGTCGTGGATAAACGCTCGACTCCCAGAAATGCTATGGGCCAGTCTTGCGATCACCCAATTGACTAGGGAGCAAGGACTCGATTTCTTTAGGCATGTTGTGAAATACGTGAATAGTGAACCCGATTGCTACGATGTTTCATTAACAGGAATCAGTCAGTTGTGGCCCAAGAAACGTGCCGGATTCATTGAGCATATTTGCTCCTGGTCCAAGGACATCAAGAAGATCCTGCGGCCAATGATGCTGTTCCCTGATTTGCCAGCCTTCAATGACTGGCAACAGCAACTTGGAGAAGCTGATACGAAGGAGGATTGGCACAAAGTCGCTGATGCTATGTACAAATGCCTTTGGCACCAAACACAGGAATCCACTGACTGTCGTTGGGTGAGGGTGATGAGTTATATAGCTGGAGGAAAAATGAAGTTCACCGCGAACGTAGAACATGTAGTGCGGGGCATTATGGAATATCCGAACCATGGAGATATGAGAGATGTTCGACCGTCCATTCGAGCGGGTGAGATAGGGCTGACAATGGGGAAAAACAATGAATCTTTTCCATGGTCAGATTCCTTCTGGCAATTTTGCTACGACAACACAGCATGCATGCCGGAGCATGCGGTGAACAAAAAGTTGGAGATAAGACAGAAAGTTCTTCAGGAAGAATATGAGAAAACAAAAAAGCACTACGCAGATCAGACGGCTGATTTGAGGAACAAATTGATCGACCACTGCTTCCAGACTTCCATAACTTCAGCTGTCGACTCTCGCCATGAAGGAGCTTTCGGACTTGCTATATACGCGATGACACTGCTTATTGAGATTGTCTTTTATCGCGCTCCGCTCTCGATCACTGCACGTCTTGCCCTGAGATCGCTAGCCGAAGCGGAGATTACCTTTGCATATCTTTTGAAGAAAGAGGCAGATGAACCCAAGATATGGGACGACTTCCGTGCGTATGGAACTGGTCAGTTGAAATTCACTTATATGAAAATCAGAGAGCTGAAGGAGGAGCCGAGCAGTATCGCTCTCGACGACATCGACTATCTGGCAAATGAGGACTCCTGGATTGAATTCGTTCCCGTGAATTTGGGGCATTGGAATGATAGCAACTTAAGGACGATGAGTGAGTACGCTGACAAGAAAGACGTATACGACAGATTCTACAGCTACACCTCCCAGTATATGCACTCCAACTGGGGGGCCATTCGTGAGTCTGTTTTTCAAAAATGCATCAACCCACTTCATCGTTCCCATCGCCTCCCCACATATGACCTGCCACTTCTGCCGAGCGTCATGAGTGATGCGATCTCAATGCTAAACAATATTCTCGAATGCTTATCGCGGGCGTATCCGGAGTTTCCTGATCGGATGAAGTTCATTCAAGACGAAAAGGCTGAACCGCAACAAGGCAAGAAAAAGAGAAAAAGTCCAAAAGAGAGTTAGTGCGCTACAATTGGCAAAGCGTTTCTAGCCGCCTCGATTACGGCCCACCACGTATAATTACGCCGCGTACTTTACTCGCTCCATGTCTCTCAATTCCTCTTCATCACCGGAAGGTACAGACAGAAGCTTTGAAGGGTATCGGAACCTCGGAGGATCACTGACAGAAGAGCTTTATCAAAAAGTGGTGAATGCGTCTTATACTGAAGAAGATTATGCAGCAGCCGTTCAATCAATCCAGAAAGCAGGCTTTGCTCTCCCCGACCATTCATTCATTGCAATGATGGCCTGCATTATTCACGTGCTCGGACATGAGCATCAAGTAGTAGAGGGGGTAGAAGGAAAATTAATTCCGGAAACGTATATGTTCCTGGAGCGGCCATAATTTCACCGCACCACCCCATACCGCACCGCCGCGGAACTCGCACTGAAAAGATACTGCATGAATGTCTGCAGACGATCAGAAATGGTCCGGCGGTCTGAGGTGAAGATGGTAGCGCGCCTGTCGGTGATACCGCGAACGGAACCAAGCTCTGTAAGCTTCTGAATAAGTTGCGATCCTTCGCAGTAGTTACAGTCAATGTCGTAGCCGCCAACGCTCAGTGCGGCCTCGCGCCGGAAAAAGGAATTCGCTTCCGAGGCATTCAGGAACAGATACCGCCCCTGGAAACTGCGCCACGCGCTATGCAGCTGCAGACAGACCTGATGCATATACGATGATGACAGCGCACGCATCCAGCCGAATCCCGCAACAATAGTGGGATCGTCTTTGCAGGTCTGCGCAATGGTTTCCAGCCAGCGGCGATGATGCAATGTATCTGCATCGGTCGTTACAACAATCTCTCCCTTCGCCTTTAGAAGACCGATCTGCCGCGCGCGCCCGATACCGGCCTGCGACTCGTGAATCACTCTGAATCCGCAGCGCCGTGCAATGCGTTCTGTCTCCCCTCCTTTCTGCTCACCATTCACGACGATAATAAATTCCGCATCCAAAAAAGTTTGCTCGGCGAGTGAGCGGAGTGTCGCGAGAATATAGTGGCCTTCGCGGTGCGCGGGAACGACGACGGAAATGGTGGGATGGTCCACCTGTCCTCGGCTCTGCATCATGCTTTTTATAAGCCTGCATTTTTCGATGATGTCCTCGCGCGTGAAGGTGCCGACACCGAAGCGTTCGAGGTCCAGAATGCGGGGCGGAATGCCGATGATGGAATGAAACATCTGCATACAAAATCAGGAAAATGTGGGGAGCAAAAAGGAAACAGGCTGCTTTGAGTTTTTCTCTTCCAGTTCAGAAAAATCATCAGACTCATCTGTCTGGAGCGTCAGGCGGATGCGCTCCAGCATCTCTTCAATTTTTGTGAGGAATGTCATGTGGCCACCGGAGCAGAGCACTATCTCTGCTGACTTGATGGAACGCGCAAGATTGCGTGCGGCAGACCATGGGAAAAGCGGATCACTTTTGCCGTGCCAGAAGAGCACACGCTTGTGAGCGGGAATCTGGTCCGCGGTAAATCCCCAGCGGAAAAAAAGACGCGCTTCTTCGCGCAGTCCATGCACACCGCTCCTTCGTAAAAATACATCACGGTAATCATTCCAGAGCATGGTCTCCACATTCTGTTTCACGGCATTGAGTCCGGGTTCAATCAGACACGATGTCTGCACCAGCCATCGGTACAACCACTGCGGCCGATACTTGCAGACAATGTACACACTACGAAGCAGTCCCCCAACCAGCACAGGATGATCGTTGCATCCCACTAAAAACCATCTGCGGAACCAGTGCATAGTCTGAAGATTGCGCATGATATTCAGCGGCCCGATGCACCCGGCCACACTCGTCAGCCGCACACGATCCGGCAAAGCTTGCGTGCACGCGAGTGCGAAACAACCGCCGGACGACATGCCGACCATCACTGCCTGATAAATGTTAAGAGTGTCGAGCAGATGACGGATGTCTTCGGCATAGTCGCGCATGGACAGAAAGCGATGCAGCGTCGACTGACCGATGCCCGGTCTGTTTGGAGCAATGACCCGAAAACCCGCCTGTCTGGCAGCGCTATCGGCTAGTGCCGCCTGGTGGCAGGAACCAAGAAATCCGTGAAAATACAGAAGTGGAATACCGTTTGGATCTCCAAATGTGGCGTATTCGAGGATTCTGCCATCCGGAAGCCTGTGGAGTGTGGTTGCTGAGTGGCTCATAAAACGGGAGAGATGTCTGTATATGGAGACAGCTTCGGTGAGCCAAAATGACGAAGTTTCTCAAGAAAAAATGTGTATAGAAAACATTATTTATATTTAGCAACTCCAGGCATCAGCAAAAAGACGCGTTTTTTGCTATAATAAGAGGATTTCTTCACACACAAACACATGACAGAAAACACACCCCCTCTTCAGTCAGAAGAACAGATCATCCTCGCCACCTGGCAGGCGCCGGTTCTTCCGACGCACGATCGCAGTCACCGTTGGTATGTGATTGGCGGAGTGGTGGTACTCACCGGTGCAGTGTACGGGATTGTGAGCGGATCATGGCCGTTCACCATCGTGATTCTCCTGTGTGGCGCCATGTACTACCTGATGCGCGACCATGTGCCGCCGTTGAAAACCATAACGCTGTCGGACAGAGGCGTGCTGTTGGAGCAGTCCTTCACGCGCTGGGAAGATATTGCAGGCTTCTGGTTCCTGGAAACGCCCCATTACACCGAAGTGCATTTTGTCCCGAAAGTGAAACGCCGCTCCGACATCCTGATCCAGACAAACGGCCAGGATCTGACGGCCCTCCGATTGCTCATCAGCCCCTATTCCTCTGAGTTAAAAGACAAACAGGAGGGTTTGCTTGACGCTTTTATCCGTACCGCTAAACTGTAAATGTTGCCGCTGCGCAAGCACTGGCACAACGCATCCGAGCGTTCCCCCGAAAGGGAGGCCCGGTTGCTTTGGTTTGCGGATACTGCGGATGACGACAAAAAGCCCAACCCTGCGGAAGCAGGCATTGTGTTGCCGACACCGGACGATCCCAAAGAACGTGGCGAAGATGTGGTAAGCAATGAAACGGATACGACAGCCGGAAATATCGAAAAAGTATTGTCTGGACCAAAGAAAAAGACACCGGAAGAAGCGGAGCAGGAATTCAAAATTGCATCGCAGCAGAAAGAAGTCATGCGTAAACGGTTTGAAGAAGTCACGAAAAAAATGGCAGAAAATGCGGGAAAAATCCGTGATCTGAAAGACCGCATGAAAAGCGAAGTGGTGATGAAGAACATCAGGGAATCGGCATCTCCCGAAATTCTCGCACGGTGGGAAAACGACATCCGCCTTTTAAACCAGGAAGAATTTAACACTACACAGGAAAAAGATTTTACGGAGCATCTCTCCTCATTCTGGATGGGTGAACTTGCGCCTCAGGAATTTGCCGCACGATATGCAGACTATTTGAATACTCTGCCATACGGATTCGGATCACTGGATAAAATTGCCAAAATGGAGGAAATGAAAATGGATGTGGATGCCGAACTCGGCATAGGGGCGGAGGGAGAGAGTGACAATGCGACACCTTCAGCACGATCCACAATCGGTCTCACAAAAGAAAAATGGGCTGTGGGCAATGCATCGGACAAAATCGATGTGATCAATACGATCGTGAAAGATATTGATATTGATAAATGGATGCAGATCAAAAACAAGCAGTACGGAAAGATGGAAAAAGCGCTGCAGCAACAGGAAGGCTATGTGGAAAAAGTGGAAAAGCAGAGCAGACGTATTGACCTGGATGCAGAAACCGACTTCTCAAAAACCCAGGGCATAGGCGCCATGCTGCGGCAGATCCGCTGGCGGTCCATCAACGACTACATCAATGGTGGGGTGAAGTACTGGAACGCATTGAAGTCCACCTGGGAAACACGCAGCGAACGTTACAGTGCGGATATAGCAAGAAAGATCGGTTCAGCAATGAGACCGTTCGATTTCTTCCCTATCTACGGTGAAGAAGTTGATACGATTCTCGGCCAGCAGCTGGATGCAAAAGACGGCGAGGAAGAAGAGGCAATGAAGAAAACGCTTGAAGAAAACCACTTCACCTGGAGCAAAGTGTTCGACAAGGACGGCGGTGAATTCTGGAAATGGGCGGGAAAGAACGCGAACAAGACACGCGGTTGTCTGGCATGGGCGGCAGAACACGGCTTCCTGTATGACATCGACGAAAACCTGGATGACCACAGCCATCCGATTTTTGGCATGAAGGTGGCGGATCTGTGTTTCGACTGGAAGGGTGATGATTCGAAAATCAGCAATTACTTCAACGTGCTACGCAGCAAAAACTCCAGCGGACGCGAACACGAAATCGACCACGGAAAGAAAATGGAAAACGACGTGGAAAACGTCCCCCGCTTCATCCGTCTGGTTGAACACGAACTGGATCTGCGAAACCTGTGGGGAGCAGCAGGTATCTGTCAGCGCGCCATGGAACGCGGTCTGCAGGGACACGTCGCCGCATGGCTGTTTACAACCATCATGTCCAAGCTGAAGGAACACAAAGATCTGCGTGCCGTGACACCGGTGTCTTTCTTCGACATCATCGGAAAAATGAGTATGTATAACACCGCATTCACAATGGGTTGGATGAAAGGATTGCGTCCCAAATTGGCGGAATGGGCAGCCACCGGCGATGATGATATTCTGGAGAAAACACCCATCAAGTACGCCAACGACATCGAAAAAACAATTCTTGCACGAAGTCCATCTATCGATATCAAAAAGATGAAGGGCCGTCAGGAACTGAATGAACTGACTGCACGCGTTCTTGCAGGACACATTGTGGAGCTCCCGGATGGCAGTTACATCCATATTTTCGAGTCGCGCTTCTCCCCCTACCGCCAGCGTGCAAGAGAAATGTTCGCCTCCATGGCGGATCCGCACAAAGAAGATCCGGACTTTGCCATTGAAGATACGGAAAAAATCATGCTTGGCACGACTGTCTATAAAGAAATCCTCGCTTACACTTCCACACGCGAATGGGAATCTGAAAAATGGGTCCAGCCGTTCCTGGGCAGCATTATTTCCATGGGTAAAAGGTTGCGGGGCATTCCGGAACTTGCCGATGCACACGCCAATTACTGTAAGGATATGCAGGAAAAACTGGGTTCACACTTCTCCGCGCTGCTCACAGAAAACCTGGCATTCAAGCAGTTAAGCACATTGGATAATGATGGAAAGCCGGCCATTGCATCACTGATCGCAGAAAACATGTTGAGCTGGGATCTTATGAAGAACGCAGTATGGGCGGATAAGATTAAAGAAGCCCTCAAACAGTTCCATCCGGACTTCTACTGGAAGCACGTCTTCCCGACCGAACCTGCACCGGGCACAGAGCCGAAGGCTCCGGAAAAGAAAGCGAAAGAATAATCCGGGACGACAAGTGCGTCATACGCTAGACTGCACACATGCACGTCTCCATTACCCGTATCGATACAACCCTGCCGCTCCCCAAATACGAATCCGCAGGCGCTGTGGGCTTCGATATGGTCACGCGCGAGACAACAGTGATTGAACCCGGAAAGATCGGCCTGGTGCCGGGAAACGTGATTGTGAAGGTGCCTGCAGGCTACGCGCTGCTCCTGCTCCCCCGTTCGTCCCTGCCACGCAAAAAAGGACTCATCTGCCCGCATTCACTCGGTGTGATTGATCAGGATTACCACGGTGACAAAGATGAATTGATGGTCCAGGTTCAAAATATTACCGATGCTCCTGTGACAGTTGAGCGTGGTGAACGTATTGCACAGGGACTGTTTGTAAAAGTGGAGACTGCGGAGTGGGACGAAGTGGATTCACATGGGGCGGAGACACGGGGCGGGTTTGGATCGACTGATCTTAAGGTCTAGGATAAGGGAAAGGTTAAGGGAACGAAAAACTCTTTAGGCTTTCTTTAAAAATACACCCATAAAGAAAGGGCTAAGGACACACAATCCTTAACCCTAACCTTAACCCAGACCTTATAATCGATTATTTGCTGATCGGTTTGCGCATGAATGCCGGTACTTCCAGCTCCTCTTCATTCAGCTGTGGAGCGCTGGACTTTACCATGTCGAGCTTCTCATCTTTGAAGGTTGGAGCGCGATCAGTCATGGGAGCAGGTGCCCCTGCAGCCTTTGTCAGGTAGCGCTGTGCGGGGGTCGCGAAGCTGGCAGCGGACTGGTTTTCTACAGCATCGAAGCCGGTTGCGATCACTGTACACTTCACCTGGCCCGTGTAGTTTTCGTCGATCACAGCACCGAAGATGATGTTAGCTTCCGGAGCGGCGGTTTCTGTAATGATGCGTGCGGCCTCGTCCACTTCGAACATGCTGAGATCGTTTCCACCGGTAATGTTGAAGAGCACACCGTGTGCACCGTTGATGGAAAGTTCCAGGAGCGGGCTGTCGATAGCAGCGCGGGCAGCTTCTGCAGCGCGGCTGTCCCCTGTTCCGTACCCGATACCCATGAGGGCGGTTCCGGCGTCGGTCATGATGGTTTTCACGTCGGCGAAGTCAACGTTCACAAGACCATGCTGGGTGATCATGCTGGAAATGCCTTCGATGGCATGCTGCAGCACTTCATCCACCACTTCGAATGCCTCGGTGAGCGGGGTGGTTTTGTCGATAATCGAGAGGATTTTGTCATTCGGGATCACAATCAGCGTATCGACTTTTCCCTTCAGTCCTTCGAGAGCGTCTTCTGCATTCTTGCGGCGGCGAAGACCCTCAAAGCTGAACGGCTTGGTAACAACACCGACAGTCAGGATGCCCATGCTGCGTGCAAGTTCTGCAATCACTCCGACAGATCCTGTTCCTGTTCCACCACCCATACCGGCAGTAATAAAGAGCATGTCTGTTCCTTCGAGTGCTGCTTTGATTTCCTCCAGACTTTCCTGAGCGGCGTTCTTGCCGATCTCCGGGTTGGCACCGGCTCCGAGTCCGCGGGTTGTACCGCGTCCAATCGTGATCTTCTTTCCGGCCGGGTTGTGATACAGGGCCTGAATATCTGTATTTACAGCGATAAACTCGACACCCTGAACTTTACCCACCACCATGCGCGCAACCGCGTTTGAGCCTGCTCCTCCTGCTCCAAGCACACGGATGAGTGCGCCGGGAAATGCATCGGGGCGGACCTCGCGGGAGGTACCCGTTGTTGTGTCATCAGTGGTGGGATCCTGACCTGAGCGGCCGGATGCCTGGCCTCCTTTTTGACCGGAGAAGAGGGAGCGGAATGTATCTGACATGAGTAGGTGGGGAAAAGAAGATGGGAGAAAAGGAAAAAAGAGGGCAGAGGAATTTTACGGGAGAAGGCTCTTGAACCAAGAGCCGACCTGCGCAGCAACGCGCTTCATCTGGAAGTTGCCGACAGACGACATGCTGTCGCCTTCACGCAGACCCCAAATGAGTGTTCCGAGTGCAGTTGCGTAGGCAGGATCGTCGACTTTTTCAATGACACCGCCGACATCGACCGGGAAGCCCATCTGCACAGGTAGCCCTAGGACATCGCGGGCAAGATCAAGGACGCCGGGAGCCTTCACGGCTGCACCGGTGAGGACCGCACCCGCAGGCAGCATGCCGCTGCGTCCAAGCCTGGCGAGTTCTGCTTTCACCAGAGAGAAAATTTCGTAGTAGCGTGCCTGCATGATCTCGGCCATGTAACGCTTGCTGACAGTCTGCGTATCAATACGGGAGATGGACGACAGATCGATCGTGTCGCGCTCATTGATTTCCTGCGGGAGCACGGATCCGAATTCCACTTTGATGCGCTCTGCGGTATCGACAGAAGTGCGAAGACCAATGGCAATATCGTTTGTCACCATTTCGCCGGCAACCGGCAGACCGATGGAATGCAGAATGGTTCCCTCTTCAAACACCGCAACGCTGGTGCAGCCTGCACCGACATCGATGACCACAACGCCGAGTTCCTTCTGACGCTTGCTGAGTGTTGCCTCGGCAGCGGCGATGGTCGAGGGCACAAGAGCATCGATATCGACACCTGCCTGGGAAATACACTTTTCGAGGTTCTTCACATGCTGGACATGACCCGTGATGATGTGCGCCTCCACTTCCAGGCGGATACCCGTCATGCCGACAGGGTTCTTGATACCACGCTGTTCGTCGACGGCGTATGCCTTCGGCTCGATGTGCAGAATGCGGCGATTTGGCGGAATGCTGACTGCCTGAGCGGCTTCCAGCACACGGGCGACATCGTCCATCGTGATTTCAGAACCCGAGATAGCAATCACCCCGCGGCTGTCGAAGGATTCAATGTGTGATCCGCTCATTCCCACAAACACATGGTTGACCGGCACACCAGCCATACGCTCTGCATCTTCCAGGGAGGAGATGATGTTGTGGATAAGTTCCTCGACGTCAATTACCTGGCCCTTGCGGATACCCAGTGACGGCGAGACACCAACACCAATGACATTGGGGACACTCTGGTCCTGATTGCCATCCGTGATGGCGACGACGGTACGGATTTTTGAACTACCAATATCGAGACTGGCAAGCACGCGTTCCTTGGGCATAAGAATGAGGGTAAAAAAGGAAGACAAACACCTGAAGAATCTCCCCGAAATCAATGGTTGCAAGTGTACGGATCACGTATAGATAAGCGCAAGAGCGAACGACTACGTTTCGTATACAAAATTGTGATTGAAGAACACAAAAATGATCCTGTTTTTTTGTTGATGGTGAGGGATGAACACACAAATGTATTCAATTAAAAAGGGTATGAAAATTATCTGAACATATTTATGGAACATAAGAAAAGATAACAATCTGTGTATCGGACAGATTTTCAGGAGAAAAAAACTCTTCAGAAAAGCGCCAGCTGATCCTCTGCCTTGGGTGTGTCTTTTGGATCGTCCCCAAAAATATCACCGATGGAAAAATACGCTTTTTGTCCGAATGGCGTCTGCAAAAATTCTTTGGTTCTGCGACTCAGCATGGTGAAATTTACTTCTTTGAAGAAGGCCAGGAGTGCATCTGCAGAGAGGCCTTCCAGTTTGATGTCATCAAAAGAGACAGCGAGCGGAATATCGCACACCAAAACGGCCATGCGCTGGCAGAAAAACGCCTGCTCTTTGTCGGCCTCAAGCTTGGCGCGCACGGCAGGACGAATCTCGCCCAGGTTCTCATAAATTGCTTCGAGTGTCTGATATGTTTGGAGTAAATCTGCAGCCGTTTTAGGTCCGATTCCCTTCACGCCAGGCAGGTTATCCGACGCATCTCCCACGAGCCCTTTGTAGGCAGGAACCTGGTCCGGGCGGATGCCGTACTTTGCCTCAATTTCCTTCGGTCCCAGATACTCCGCCTGCAGGTAACCGCTGTGAGGAATGGCAATCTTAATGGTCTCGGTTGCCAGCTGGAACGCGTCGCGGTCGCCGGTCACAATTGTGACTTTCATGCCGCGTTTTTCCCCTTCTTTGGCATAGGTGCCAATCAGGTCATCAGCCTCGTACTTTTTGTTGCTGATATGCCGGAATCCCATCGCCTGCATCAGCTGCATTACCCGTGGAATCTGAACATAGAAATCGTCCGGGGTTTCTGCACGGCCATCCTTATACGTCTCATTTTCCTCATGCCGGAACGTCTCTTCGCCCTCATCAAAACAGACCAGGAGATGGGTCGGCTGTTCCTGCTTCAGAATATGCAGCAGCATGGATGCCATGCCAAAAACGGTATTTACCTGTTCACCCTGCGGCGTCGAGAGGGTACGTGGAATAGCCCAATACGCCCTGTACATCAGGTGGTGGCCGTCGATGATAACTAAATGTTCTATAGGCCCATATCCTACCTGTAGAACGTCCCGGAAAACATCTATAAAAATGTACTATTTTCTGCTTTTAACAAGAGCAGGAGACTTCCGGAAAAGCGACTTTTACGCTATACTGAGGGGAAACATTCATCTACACAAACCCTCCACAATGAGCTCCCTCTCCCCTGCCACCGACACTGCCATTGCAAAGAAATACGCAGCGGATCATTTGGAACTGAAGGTGCAGAACAAGACTGCATTGCAGGAAGAGCTGGGATGGACCCCGGAACCCAAGCGCGCGATGGTCTGTTTGCCGATGGGTGTCAGTGAGAAGCTCGGCGGAAATTTACTCAAGGAACTTATTCCCGGCCTTTTGACTCTGCCGGTTGAAATGGTGATTCTCGGAAAAGGCTCAAGCGAATTCGGTGCATACCTGACAGAACTTGCAAAGGAACACAGCCACCGTATCGCGATTGTCCCGAACGACGAAAAGAACATCCGCAAGATGTTTGCCGCCGCCGACATGGCGCTTTTCCTCAGCGATGCCACAAACACTCCGGAACTGGAAGCCGCCCTCTGCTACGGCACCATTCCGCTCTGCCCGCTCACAAAGAGCATCAAGGCCTACGACCCCAACCAAGAGAGCGGCGAAGGATTCCTGTACGACAAAGAAACAGTCTGGCACGCCTACGGCTCCATTGTCCGCGCACTCGAAACCTTCCGGTTCCCGTATGACTGGAAGACGATTCAGAAGGCTTGTATGGAGAGGGCTGCTAAGTAAGGTCAAGGAGAAGGTTAAGGATGAGGGGTATGTGCTATAGTTTTTGCGTGGAATTCAGTGCACGCATTATCAAAGGCTCCGGGCGCGGAAAAGGCATGGGGACGCCGACACTGAATCTCAATCTTGGTGATGTGCCGGGTGATTTGGAAGAAGGCATTTACGCCTGCAAAGCAATTGTCGATGACAGGAGCTACGATGCAGTGATGCATTACGGTCCCCGTCCTGTCCACAAAGATACAAACTCCTGCGAAGTACACCTTCTCAGTTCCCACAGCCTACCGCCTACAGCCTACAGCCTAACCGTCACCACCATCGCCTACATCCGCCCCGTCCTCAATTTCCCTTCGGAAGCGGCTTTAATAGCACAGATCGCTGACGATATCGAGAAATCTCGTGGTATCCTAGATGCGTATGATGCATCGTCTGAAAAAGCTGATTCCTGAGCAGCACCCGGCCCGCCTGCTCTGGCACAAATCCAAGGCTCTGGCCGCAGCTGTGCGCTACGGATTTCCCGCAAAGAAACTCACGGTGATTGGCATAACCGGAACGGACGGCAAGACCACAACAGTCGGGATGGTTGCGCATATTCTGAATGCAAACAGCATCAAGGCAGGAGCGCTGTCGACTGCTTTCTTTCAGATTGGCAATGACATCACCTGGAACGCCACACAGAAGACATCGCCCTCCCCTTTCATCATCCAGAAATTTCTGCGGCGCCTTGTCAAAGAAGAGTGCTCGCATGCCGTCCTGGAATACTCTTCACACGGCCTCATTCAGGGCCGCACACTGTATACGTATCCGTTGATTGCAGGAATTACGAACATCAGCGAAGAGCATCTGGATTATCACGGATCGATGGATGACTACATCCGTGCGAAGTCGTTGCTCTTTTCGATGCTCAAGGGGAAAGGCACAAAGGTGATCCACGAAAGCGATCGTACGTTCCCTGTTTTCTCCCAGATTCCCACTAAGCAGACCATCATTTACAACACGGAAAAACCAACCAGCGATGCAAACGCACTGAACCTGTGGCTCAAAAATATCGAGCAAGCAATCAAGCCGTCTGCTACCGCCTGCCTTGCGCACGGAACATCACACCACGAAAGCGCTCTCACGCTTAGTGTGACCGGCATGTTCAACCTGAAAAATGCGCTCTGCGCGATGGGCTGTGCGCTGGCTGCGGGCGTTGATCTCTCACAAGCAACAAACGCTCTGCAATCCTTCAAAGGTGTTCCGGGCCGCATGGAACTGATAGACGAAGGTCAGGACTTCTCTGTCTTCATCGACTTTACCGTCACGCCACAGTCTTATGAGGCAACGCTCTCGACACTCAAAGCCATGCTAAAACCGGGGCACCGTCTGTTGGTATTGATGGGAAGCTGCGGCGACCGCATGAAGGAAAAGCGTCCGGTGATCGGCAAGATTGCGAGTGGATATGCTGATGTGCTTGTGGTCACAAACGAAGATCCGTACACGGAAGATCCGGAGAAAATTATTGATGAGGTCTGGGCGGGAATCGATCAGTCGAAAACGAAAGCACATCGCATTTTTGACAGGAAAGAAGCGATTGAATTTCTGCTGAAGGAAGCCAAAAAAGAGGACATTGTGATTCTGTGCGGCAAAGGATCGGACACCACCATGTGGGTGAAGAGCGGACAAATTCCGTGGAACGAGCGCGAGATTGTGAAGACATTGCTTGGTACACTGCGCGTGTGACGGACGCTGTCATTGTCGGCATTGATGAAGCGGGACGCGGCCCCTTAGCCGGCCCCGTCGTTGCAGGCGCGTGTCACATTCCCCTGCCGCTTTATAACCGGCGACGTTCGTATGGCGCGTGGTCACCCAATAAACGAGCGATCAGCAATGATTGTATTATTGGTGACAGCAAAGCATTAACCGCGGACCAAAGAGAGAAAGCGTACGTGTGGATCACGCAAAATTGTCCGTGGGGATTTGGGATTGTCGGCGCAGATGTCATTGATCGTATCGGTATTCTGGAAGCCACAAACGAAGCGATGCGACAGGCACTTTCTATGCTCAGTGAAAAGATTACGCCAACGTACTTGCTGGTCGATGGGCGGGATGCGTTTTGGTTCGACTATCCGCACTCGTCGATTATCAGAGGTGATGATAAAGAAGCCTGTATTGCTGCAGGATCGATCATTGCGAAAGTCACACGCGACCGGCTGATGATCGAGGCAGCACAAGAGTTCCCGCAGTATGGTTTTGAAGGCCACAAAGGCTATGGATCGAGTGATCATATTGCGGCTATCAAAAGCTATGGACCGTGTGTCTTGCACCGGCGCAGCTACCTGAGAAATATCCTGGGGGAAACCGTCTTAGTACAAAGTTCCTTTTAAATCCTCAATAAAACGACGAATATTCACGTCGCTAAATACATCTGCATCTCTGAGATACTCTTTTGTACGCTGTTGTGTCACAATCTGCGTCACAATTTTTCCGACTGTCTTTTTCAGATCACAAGACTCATTTTGTAGCATCTCACAAGCAATTTCGCGCACTCTTTGGCGGATTGCATCTCGCACGACTACATCTCTATCCAGGACAACATCTGCAATGTTTGCATTCATCAGATGAATGATATGTCGTTCGCTATTTGGGATAAGCACTACTGCGGTCACACCAACACTTCGCTCCCGGTAGCGCAAGACGGTGTATTGTGTATTGTTGTTTCCAAAA
Source organism: uncultured Candidatus Peribacteria bacterium (assembly GCA_964533375.1). Lineage (GTDB taxonomy): Bacteria > Patescibacteriota > Gracilibacteria > Peribacterales > Peribacteraceae > CALREJ01. The sequence goes on along the minus strand of CAZHLW010000001.1, from coordinate 409,893 downwards.
GTAATCCTTGTCCCAATAGGAAAGCGGCGTTGCAGCTCTTGAGTCTTTTCTCTGATGCATGAGAGAAGATCGGTTGCAGATACAGATGAATCAAGAGGAGTATCCGGATACAGCAAAGTAAAAGCTCTCCTTATAGAAGCCTCGGTACTCTTTTCGATCAATGTTTCTATGACAGCCTCTACAGCATTCGCCAAATCTCCAGTACTCATGCCTACAATTTCCGTTAAACCACACTCCAGTGCCGTTGTAATAAAACTGATGGAAGGACGTGAATCTTCCGGCAACAAAGAGACATTGGCCAAACGGATATCTTCTGCCGTTAGTCTTTTCTCTCCATCTTCTGATATGGAATGAGATCCTTTCATATTACTATTATACTACATAATAATAGAATATCACTTTTTACGATTGATGGCTAATAGTAGCCCGATCACCAGCACCGGAACTGTCAGCCACTGCCCTTCTGTAAGCAAGTACACCGGCACCCCCGCCTGATCGCGAATGAACTCGATGAGGATGCGGACAATGCTGTAAAGAATGAGAAAAAGTGCCCCGGTTTTCCCTGATGGCTGCTTGGTTCTGAGATGCAAAAATAAGATCAGTGCAATCAGCATCATCGCGATGAAGTCGTACAGCTGAATGGGGTGGCGCAGTCCTTCCGCTCCCGGAAAGTTCATGCCCCACGGCAGACTGGTGACCGTACCGTAGAGTTCCAGATTGATGAAGTTGCCCAACCGCCCGAGACCAAGTCCAATGGCAACCGGAATAACAATGATGTCACCAATGCGCAGAATCTCATCCCACGACTTTTTGCGAAGGACGTAGTAGAGCGCGAGCGCAACGCCTATAAATCCGCCGTGCGAAGCCATTCCCCCTTTCCACACTTCAAAAATTTCGAGCGGATGCTGGAGATAATACAACGGCGCGTAGAAGAGCACATACCCCAGTCGTCCGCCCAGAATTACCCCGATGACTGCTGCGGAAATAATCGATGACCATTCGTCCATCGAAAGAGAAAGACTGCGATACTTCTGTAATCGCGGGAGTAAAAACCAGGCAACGACGAATGCTGCAAAATAGAGCAAGCCGTACCAGTGGATACCGAATCCTGCTATTTCCAGGGCAACCATGCGGGATGGGAAAAAGGTGATCATTGTTTGCAGGTGACACTGTAGAGCCGCGAATACTCGGTGAGTGCAAAGCAAGAATCTGTCAGGAAGCCGCGGATACTCTCACCGTAGTACTGCGTGAAATACGGCGAGATGTAAACGTAGACAGGACCTTCCAGTGCACTCAAAAGCTTCACGCGATCATCATGCGATCCCAGCAAAAACGCACTCCATTCCTCGTACGACCAGTGGCTCTCAAACAGGCCCGGCCCTCCAACGTGGGTAAAGGGCAGCCAGCCGCGCAGGAGCGTTGCTGTCTGGTTATCGAGCCCCAGCACGAAAGCATCTGCAGGTAGAGAGTCTGCAAACGCGGTGACAGTTTGCAGGTCCGTGGGATCGATATCCGGCACACGCGTCTGCATAATCATGATGGTGCTCACTGCCTGCACAAGAAGGATAATCACCAGAAGCAAGCGGTGCAGCACTCTCGGAAAGCGCGTCCAGAACGTGTGAATAGCGATAGCGGCAAACGGCAACAGGAAGAAATCCAGTTGCAGGAAAAAGCGGCGATAGAAGAGCAGATGTCCCGCCACAAATACAAAACTCCAGAACGCAGAAAGCTGCCAGAGTGTGAAGCGCTCCCGCTTGAAGCTAAGGCCAAAACCAATTGCACCGAGTGCCAGGAGAATGCCCTGAGTCTGCAGGTAGAAAAGTGCAGGCGGGAAGCTGCCACCCGCAACATCATTCCCCTTCAGGAGATTCAAAAACGCAGGCACATGTTCGAGCACCGCATCCTTCCAGACAGGCAGATAGGAAATGACGCCGATAATGAGCACAATCAAACCACACAGAACCGGCGGCAGGGCTGAACGAAGGGCTGCACGGGGATTCCTGCGGACATCTTTTATAAACGTGCACACAACCCATGTTGCAAAGACGAGTCCAAACAGAAGTCCAGTCTGATGATGTGTGGCAACAGTCAGAATACCCGTCAGAATCGCCCACGGAGATTTCCGCTCCAGCAAGCGGTACGTGACGATACACCACAGGAGCGATGCGAATGTTTTCCAGTACATCGCCGCAAAGCCATCAAAGTACGCAATCGATAAGAGTGCAGCCAAAAGCACCAGTACTCCTGTCATCTTTCCTGATGACTGATGACTGATACCTGATTCCCTCTTGCCGATGATCCAGGCAAAGACAGAAGCCAGAACAACCGGGAACAGATTCCAGATCCATCCAAGCAACCACGACACCGGCATCCCGAGTTTCAGGAGAATAGTCGTGAAGAAGAAGAGTCCCAGCGGATGCCCCCTCGCCCATTCGTCCATAGGTGCCAGGACAAACGGCGGGAAGCCCTCTGCGTGGCGGATGAAGAGATAGCGGTAAAAACCGGCATCGTACCCAAGCGGCACGCCGTACCAGAAAAGCGGCAGAAGGAATTTTGTGATTAGTAGTGCAATAAACGCCACCCACAAAATCAGCACGCTGTTCTTTGCGAGCCATGCCTGCTGATACTTGTTGAGCACCATGGCACCTAGAGTACGTGTTCAGAGCGCATCCGTCATCCTTTCCTTCACCGTGTGCCTTAGAATCTGTGATGCACTCTTCCAATCAAACTGCTCCGCTGCAGTCTTCGCGTTGTTGATGATTGCAGTGCGCTCTTTCTCGTCATCAAGAGTTCTCAGTATTTTTTGTGCCAACTGATTGCTATCGCCGGAGGCAAAGAGCAGACCCGTTTTTTCGTCTTCAATGAGACACCGCAGTCCTTCGCTATCCGCAGCCACAACGGCCGTTCCCGCCGTCATCGCCTCTGCAGCCGCCAATCCAAATCCTTCCAAATACGCCGGACACACTGCTACTTCCGCCTGTTTCACCACGCTGATGAGATCCGCAAAAAGAAGTGCCGGAATGCGGGAAGTATTGTGCAGATGCTTGATGCGTTCATCGTACTTTCTCGCAAGAATTCCCTGCCCGATAATAAGAAGCTGTGCATCGGCCCGCTTCTCCGTGACCATCGGCCATGCTTCCAGAAGAAGCTCCACTCCCTTGCGTTCTTCGAGGCGCGCCACGCAAACACAGAATCCCTTTTTCTTGCGGATTGCAGATGACTGCTTCCATTCCAGGGCAACTGCATGCGGCAGGGAGAGAATCCGGCCGCGTGGGACTTTGTAGATTTTTCCAAGAATCATCCGCGTGTCATCATTAAAAGTCATGATCGCTTTCGCCCGCCGGTACGTCCACTTTTCAAACGGCACAAATACTTTCTTCCACCATTGACCGGGAACCAGACGCGCCTGCTGTTCGTAGACGTGATACACGGAACTGATGTACGGAATTTTTGGCTTTCTGATAAGGAAAACGCCACCGGGTCCACCGGGAACAATCAGTAGATTGATCTGATGTTCCCGTATCCAGCGATGCAAAACAAACGGGAGGCACAGCGAAAACAGCAGATGACCGCCAACATACTTTGTAAACGAGAGCAGTCCCGTTGATGGTGCACCGATAATAATGTGCGCGTCTTCCGAGAGCGCATCCGCCATCCACTGCATGGACCGTCCCATGCCGCCTTTCGCATGCAGAAAATCCCAGGTGACAATGCCGATAGTAGGTTCAGCGGAAGACATCAGTCTTGTAGCGGTCGATCAGCAGTGACCAGTCGTAGTGCGCTTTTGTGGCGGCAGCAACGTCCTGCGGATCGAGCGGGTAGTCGAGAGCATCTATCATAGCACGCACACAATCCTCTGCATTCCCGGGAACAAAAAATGATCCCGTCTGATTCTCCATCACCGCATCCTGCACTCCATCCAGTCTTGATGCTACTACAGGAATACCGCGCGCTGATGCTTCAATACAGACAATCCCAAAACCTTCCATGTCTCCCTGGACCGGAATAGTTGGCATGACGAAAAGTGATGCATCGGCAAATGCCTTCTCGCGCACGGCATTGTCCCCTGCTCCCAGGAGAGTGATATGATCGCCCAAGCAATTGCAGCGGATAAGCTTCTGAAGAAGCGGACGATCGGGACCATCACCGAGAAGAGTGAGATGCACATCGGGTTTCTTTTTCAGCAGAAGCGGCATCACCTTGTCCACAAACCAGACGGTGCCTTTGCGTTGTATAAAACGACCGATTATTAAAAGGTTATGGGTTATGGGTAATGGGTTATGGGAAGGTGATGCAAGATGAGTTTCATCGATACCACACGGAATGATCACTATACGATCATCACTGATTCCTCTCTTATGCACTTCATCGGCAGTTGCTTTGCTAATGCAACAAATGCGATCCATGTAAGGAAGCGATTGCCGGAGCAACCACTGGTACCACCGCCGGTTATAGATGACATCAAGCCCTGCAACGGTGACAGATACCTTCGCACCAGTGATACCCGTGATGATCGCGCCAAGCGGGCACAGCGATCCATCACCCAGATGAATGTGTACGGATCGGCCAGAGCGGATGCCAATCCAGAGAGCGCGCACAGCAAACATCATCAGCGAAAAAATGCCTGATGACCTCGGGCAAACAAGCTCTGCATCCGCTCCATACTGCTTTTTGATCTCCCGCCACAAATCATGGCTTAACTGCTGTAAACCACCGGTTCCATGCCAAGTACGGGTAAAAAAGAGGATCTGCACGAAAACAAGATATCAGGTAAACTATTGCCTCCAAACTATGCGAATCCTAGCAATCGAATCATCGTGCGACGAAACCTCCATTGCTGTTGTGGAAGACGGTGCCGTGGTGCTGAGCAATATCATCGCGAGTTCGGCTGTGGCCTTCAAAGCATCGGGCGGCGTGATTCCCGAAGAGGCGGCGCGCAAACAGGTCGAGTCGATTTTGCCGGTGCTGCGTCTGGCGCTCGAACCGCTTCCCGGCAAGTGGGACGATATTGATGCGATTGCGGTCACGAAAGGTCCGGGTTTGCTCGGATCGCTTTTGGTTGGAACAGTGACAGCAAGAGCGCTTGCGAGCCTGCACAAAAAACCGCTGATCGGTGCGCACCACACACTCGGCCACTTAACCTCCACCTGGCTCAATACCGATCCTGCACATTCGCCCCAGTTCCCCGTCCTCACTCTCTCCGCATCCGGCGGTCACACAGAACTGTGGCTGCGCACCAGTCACACCAAAGGAACACTGATCGGCCGCACGATTGATGATGCCGCGGGCGAAGCCTTCGACAAAGGCGCCACCATGCTCGGCCTCCCCTACCCGGGCGGTCCGTCCATTGCGAAAGCAGCAGAAACTGGTGATGATCGTGCGTTCGAATTTCCGGCACCGCTCAAAAAGGAGAGAACCTTCAACTTTAGCTTCTCAGGCCTGAAGACATCTCTGCGCTATACCATCCGTGATCTTCTCGGTGATCAGCGATCCGAGATAGGAGATCAGGAACGGTGCGACTTAGCAGCCTCTTTCCAGCGTGCCATCTGTGAACATTTAGTCAGCCGCATCAAAATGGCTATCGATGAGTATCCGGAAATAAAAGAAGTGCACCTTGTGGGAGGTGTGTCCGCAAACACCGTGCTTCGTGCCATGGTGAGCGCCAGCTGCACAACAGTCACCGTACGCTTCCCCGGCAAACTCAGTTACTGCACCGACAACGCCGCGATGATTGCCGCTGCCGCATACTTTATGACCAAAGAAGAAGCTGCTGCGACAGGCACATTTGAGACATCGGCTTCCTTGCCGCTTACAAGCGCGGTACGATAACGACCACGATGGATATCACCCTCACCTGGGACCTCATTGTGATTGTCTTCTTCGCGACCATTGTCGCGTACAGTTTTATTGTGGGAAAAGACGAGTCGGTCAAAATCATCATTGCTTCTTATATTGCGATTGTGGCGGTGCAGGCTATCGGAAATCTTCTGGAGATGCTATCCGGCAGTTCCCCTTTCATGATGCAGATGCTGGGATTCACCATCGACCGCAACATTATTTCCACCATCAAACTCATTCTCTTTGTGGCGATGATTATATTCCTGGCTATCCGCGGCGGGTTTGAAATGCAGTATGCAAAAGAAATAGAAGGTGTGTGGGAAACCGTGCTGACCGGCGCGTTCGGGTTTGCGACGTCCGGATTGTTGCTGACCGCACTCCTTACGTACGTTGCCGCAAAACCGATTCTGGATAATACACTCGAAACTGCGCCACTCCTCTCTGGTATCCTGTCGCAGAGCACGCTGATGCAGATCATGGTGGATTATCAGAATCTGTGGTTCTGTCTGCCGGCAATTCTCCTGCTGACAGTCGGATTTTTGAGTAACCGCGACAAGTAAAAGTACTCCTGATCGGATTTGGCGTACTGTCAATTCAATGTACTCTTCCGTTCGATCAAATCACTTGCACACGGAACGTCGATGGACAAGACTGAGATCAATTTCTCCCTTCTTGAATTTTTATGAAAACTTCCATGAAAAATCTGATGAGCCGCGCCACTGTCGGTGCGATCGGTAGCTTCGTCTACGTTTCCTCCGCACTCGCACAGAGCTCGGCTTCCGGCGACGGCAGCTTTGCCGGTCCCGATCCTGATGTTGCCGGCCTTCCCGGTGCAACCGATGAAAACGGCGTCCGCGATGTCATCACGAATATCCTGACTGCAGTCCTGAACTTCCTGGCCCTCATCGCCGTTGTGGTGATTGTGATCGCCGGTATCCGCCTGATTGTCTCCCAGGGTGAAGACGAGGCGAAGGACAAGGCCAAGAAGACCATCTTCTACGCTCTTGCTGGTCTTGTGATTGTGCTCTTCGCACGCGTGATTGTCAGCCTTGTGACTGTCTACCTTGCTCAGCAGGTTGGAGACGCAAGCAATAACTCGGGTAACTAAAAGATCTTCTCATTGCAATCAAACGGAGGCTTCGGCCTCCGTTTTCATTTGATTTGCTTTTGCAAATCAAATGACCCTGAGCGAAGTCGAAGGGTCCTTCATCATCACTCCTCCACCCGTGACAGGGGCGTTCCCGCAAGCGGCTCCAGTGTCTGCAGTACTGTTTCTGTCGGCGTCACTTTTTCAGCCAGAACAGGATCACGCACAAGAATGGCATCCTCCCGTATCTCCATAATATTCACTGCGGCAACCGCCCGCTTCCAGCGGAAAAACCGCCTGGGGAAAAACCATTCGACACGGAAGGTCTGCGTTTCAAACTGCACATCACGGCAGATGCCCAGAACTTTTCCCGACTCAGTCACCATCCGTTGCCCGAGGACCGGGCGGGTATCATCAAGAATAGGCTGCAAGCGGATGACATCTTCCACCGGCGAGAGTGCATCGGCCGTGCGGACGCGAACGCGGGTTCCCACATGCACAATATCGGCTGCAGACAAAAAGAGTGTCCGGACCTGCAGGAACGCAGGAATCACCACAAAAAAGCCCTCAACAACCCCGGAATCGGGATTCAGCAGAATATCGCCAATGGCGCCAATATCCTCTTCCGCCTGGTCATCTGTGACAGGCATGCCGATCATGGTGGTGAAACGAACGTGCATTTGCTATAATAGTACTACACAATGCATATCTTTGCGGGCTCCACTCATCCGGCCCTGGCTACCTCTCTTACAGAGCAGTTAGGTATGCCTCTCGGGAAAATTCTCCTGAAGCGCTTTGCCTCCGGCGAGTGCTATGTGAAGTATGAGGAATCTGTCCGCGGACAGGAAGTCTATTTGCTGCAGGCTCCGGGAGTCGATCCGCACGAGGCACTCTTCGAACTGTTCCTGATGTGCCAGGCAGCCAAACTGAGCTTTGCCTCCCACGTCCACGTCATCCTCCCGTACTTCCCCTACTCGCGCCAGGACAGAGTCTCCGAACCCCGCGAACCAATCTCTGCCAAAATGATGGCCGTGCTTTTGCAGCAGGCCGGCGCAGACCACATCATTACCCTCAACCTCCACAGCGATCAGATTCAGGGTTTCTTCTCGGTCCCGGTCGATGTACTGGACGCCCGCCCGATTTTTGCGAAGTACTTCAAGAATAAGCTCGACAACCCCGTCATTGTCTCTCCGGATATTGGCGGCGCCAAGCAGGTAAAGAAATTCGCAGACCAGATGGGCGCGGACCTGGCCATCATGCACAAAACCCGCAGCGGACATCATCAGGCACAGATTCTGGAAGTCGTTGGTGATGTGAAGGGGCGCACCTGCATCCTGTTTGATGACATGATCGATACCGCCGGCACACTCTGCGCTGCAAAAGATGCTCTCATTGCAATGGGCGCTCACCCGGACATTTACGTCGCTGCCACCCACGCACTCTTCTCCGGGCCGGCTATTGAACGTCTGAAGGAAGCCAAATTCAAAGAAGTGGTCGTGACAGACAGCATTCCACAAAAGCACGAATTTCCGGGTCTCACCGTTCTTCCGATTGCCCCTCTCCTTGCAGAAGTCATCCAGCACATTGAAAGCAAGCAGAGCGTGACCGACATCTATAAGAACAAATAAGGAGTTCGCAAAGCAATTCCAACACAGGAAACGCTCTGGTAGTCTGTGTGGGTTCCTTCCCCCGTTTTTCTTATGAAAAAATCCCTCTCCCTGCTGACTGCCCTGTCGATGACAGTCGCCCTCATGCCGCTGGCATCCGCTGAAAGCAGCATGTCGTCGTCTTCCTCGTCCGTCTCGTCGGCATCATCCTCTTCCGCGATGAGCTCTAGCAGCTCTTCGTCCGTGACATCCTCGTCTTCCAAGGCTGCACCATGCATGGATAAGACCGGTGATGATCGTATCCTGTGTTTGAATGACATCATCCGCAAGGCAGGCGTAAAAGACTTCACTGTCCGCGACACCCGCAACACCAAGAAAGCAGAAATCGTTGGTGCATGCAGCGACAAGAAAGGTATTGCAAAGGCGATCTGTGTCCGCCGCACCGGCAAGGTTGTTACAAAGGCCGCTGAGCGCAAAGTCGGCAAGATCCTTGGCCAGAAAGTCGGACAGAGCAAGGCCCTGGAAACCTGCGCAGGTCAGCGCGGCACGAGACTCGCTCTCTGCTTCCGCAACCTGAAAGTCCGCAACACCCCGACCATGGGCAAGTCCAGCTCCAGCGCTGCATCGGGTGAATCGTCCAACTAAGCAATACAACAGAAAAAAGGCGCCCAGGCCTACAGTCTGCGGCGCCTTTTAGTTTACTGAAAGATGGTCGCAGAGTTTCGGGAATTATATTAATGCACTATAATGAAACCGATGAGTGATTCTATCAATAAAGCACCAAGCGAATCTGAAATTAGAGGAAGGTTTGATGCAAGCAATCAAATTTATGGATTAGGTATAAATATAGGTGTCAAATCCTATGAAAATCTCATAACAATATCATCTGCCGCACTGGGGCTCCTGTTTTCATTTAGGCAAGGTTTCTTCAGTGGAAGTGTACAGCAAAATCTTAGTTTCCCTGAAACTCTATTATGGTTTTTAGCAATAGTAGGTTTTGCTATAACCGTCTTATCGTCTATAAAGAGAAATTATCACGCTGGTAATGAACTTGTTAATTTGAGTCATTTCATGAGAAATAGGGCATTCAAAAAGCTTCACCCGAACAAGAAAATCTATGGTCAGAATGAAACAGATGCAGATGCTGCAAGAAATAAGGCTGTAAAATATAGAAAGCGCTGGTCTCAATGGGCTAAGATTTCTTTTTATTGGGCAATCAGTTCTCTAGCTGGCTTTTTAGTAATCGATGATGTGCTGAATTTCTTTAGTTCAATAATTGAAAAAATTCCTAATCTAGCTCTTTTCCTTGTACCAATAATTATAAATATAATTGCTAGCTTTGCATTTGCAAAAAGCCAAGATTCTTTTGAAGCGCTTCCTCAAACTGAAAAAAAATCTAATCCCAGCAAGAGGAGAAGTGTTTCTAAGAAGAAAAGTGGTGGGCGATCGCAGACTTGAACTGCGGACCTCGACATTATCAGTGTCGCGCTCTAACCAGCTGAGCTAACCGCCCGAAATACCAAAGATGAGAAGAATGTCGGCTCTAACCATCAGCCTCGGCTGATAACCGCCCATACCTTGAAAAGGCCCAAGAAGGGTAGGGAGAAATGGCTCTGGGGTCAAGATGGTGATATGCCTTGTTTAGTGAGCCTGTAGCCACTCCGTAAACTGCACCAGACTAATCGCATACGGCAGAATCTGCCCGTTTTGTTCAATGCCGCTTACGAGGCCCTCGGTAGGATCAAACCGGAAGTGCAGGACGGTGTCGCCCCGTGCGGTGCCAAAGACGATATTGGAGACGTCCACAATGCTGTCCACAGGCTTCAGGATGGTCTTCGAGGTCGACATGAATCCTGCGTTTGAAAGGGCGAAGGCGGTCTGTTCCACCAGCACATCCGGAGAAATATCGACGCGCTTTGCGGAAGAGGCCGATGAGGCAGATGATGTGACACTCACAACAGGATCGGCAATGGGAGACGCCAGGCGGCGCTGGGTGCGAAGCGTGCGGATGGCCTGCAGTTCTTTGCGGGCATCTGCACTGAGCCCGTTTTCGATGGGAGCGGCAATAGCGAGCACGGCGGTTGTGTAGAGCTCCACGCGCTGCGGATACTGCAAAGCATCAAACCGGCGGATTTGCGTGCCAAGAAGCGGCAATGCGGTTGCAAACAGGTCTTTGCCGTTGCGGGTTTGAACGGTCTGTACCCAACTGTCCTGCCACTGCGCAAGTGCGAGCGGGTTAAGACCCCCGGAAAGTGTATCGGCAACAGGCGTCAGGAGAAGCAGGAGACGGATGACATCATCACCCAGAGCAGGAGCTGTCAGGACTCTTGCATGGTCCCGTGCGAGCGGATGAAACGCTGCCACGAGGAAATGATCGGGTTTCTCAATAAACGCAGGCAACGCTGATGCATCGATAGACATGCTTGCAGGTAAGGTGCGCAGAATCTCCGCTACGTAAAACGACGGCAGAGACTGAACTGACTGCGGCTCATATGTTGTGAGATCTGTCCCCTTCCACTGCATAAAGGCAGGAACGAGAGCGGTGCGCGTGCCATCGGACATCAACACCGGTGTTGTGAGTGCAGCAACGGTGACGACCCCCTGTTGCACTGAAACCTGGAAACCGCCGTTCCATCCGCTTAGCTGCAATGAGCCGGCGGTGAGCGTTGTCCATTCCTCAGAGGAAACCATCACCGTACCTTCGCGTAGTACTGCTCCCGACGTCGTATCGAGAATCGTTGTACTGTCTGTTTTGTAGATCGCATTGGAAGTGACTGCTGCGGTCACAGGGAAAAGTGCATCACTCATACTGACCACAAAGCAGAGCGCAAAAAGAGGCGCGGCAACAAGCCATCTGTGCTTCCCTTTATGTGTGTGTTTTTGTGTCTGCATGTTTTCCTCTCATTATAGCAAAAAACGCGTTTTCTTTATAGTCTCAGGACCCTAAAAAATACTTCTGACAAGTGCCATCTTTTCAAAATCCTCATAACCCATAACTCATAACCCATAACCCCTCTATACTTGGCATATGCGTATTCTAGGAATCGACCCCGGCCTGGCAACTGTCGGACTTGGCGTTATTGATACAGAAAACGGCAGAGATCTGCAGATTGTGGAGTGGCTGACAATCCAAACAGCTGCAGGACAGGATTTGGCAGTGCGATTGGCGGAAATTCATACCGATCTGTCTGCATTTATTGATGACATCAAACCCGATCTGATTGTGGTCGAAAAACTGTTTTTTGAAACGAACGTCCGCACAGCAATAGACGTTGCTCAGGCGCGCGGTGTCATTTTGATGACTGCCGCAGAGTTCGGGTGTGACCTCCTGGAAATCACCCCGCTGCAGCTCAAAAGCGGTATCACGGGAGACGGATCCGCGGATAAGACACAGGTGCAATCCATGCTCGTGCAGATGCTGCACCTCACAGAAATCCCAAAGCCCGATGATGCGGCGGATGCGCTGGCGCTGGCGGTGTATGGGGCGCTCCATCATAGGACAGCCGTGTCACTCTGAGCTCGTCGAAGAGTGTGACCTAGAACTTCCTCATGCTTCGACAGGCTCAGCATGACACCACCCCCGTATCAACAGTGAAAACTGCCGCCTCGTCTGCATTCGGTGGTACGCGCGTGGAAGTCATCAGTACCTGATACCCTTTAAACGCATCGAGCAATGTCCCCTGATGTCTGTCGTCCAATTCAGAGAACGCATCGTCCAGGAGGATGACCGGCTTTTCGTTGCGGCGGAGTTCGAGGTACGACACTTCGAGGAGAAGCAATGCAAGTACAGCGACCCGTTCCTGTCCGCGCGAGGCAAAGCTTGGAATGCTGCGGCCATCGCGATACACCTGCCAGTCTTCTCTGTGCGGTCCGGTACCGGTCGACTGGAGAATGATATCCCGCTGGCGGGTCTGCAGCAGGACATTCATCATGTCAGCTTTTAATGCCTCCAGATCTGTAGCAGTTGTCTTCCGTTCGTAACGGATGTCGGCAGTGTTCCACGCTTCCCCCAAACTTCTGATTTCTTCCAGGAGCGTAAGGTTGAGTGTTTCAATCAGCTCCAAGCGCATGAGGGTGATACTGGCACCTTTCAGTGCCAGTTCGCGGTCCCAGATATCCAGCACTTCCGCCTGATCGTTCCCATTGGCAATGCACTTAAGGAGAGCGTTTCGCTGCTGCACGATTTTCTGATACGCAGAGAGATCGGAAAAATACTGCGGCGAAACCTGGCAGAGCAGCTGATCCAGAAAGCGCCGGCGCTCACCGGGTGTGCCGCTAAAAAGCAGCAGGTCTTCCGGCATGAAGGCAACCGTCGGCAGTGTCCCAACGTACATCGACAGCGGAGACCGGACATCATTCAGAAAGAACGCTTTCCTCCTGCGGGGCGAGAGTTCGCTCACAATTTCCATCGTCGATTCGTCGCCGCTGTCACTCACGATCTTTCCTGAAATGCGATAATGTCCTTTGTCCCATTGCACCATATCCGTTTCCTCTTTGCCGCGGCAGGATTTGGTGATGGAGAGGAGCGACACCGCTTCCAGAATATTCGTTTTCCCCGCACCATTTTGACCGACGAACAGCTGGATATCACTCTCCGTCAGGTTGATGACCTGGGACGTGTAGTTGCGGAATTGCTCGAGGATAAGACGGGTGATGCGCACCGGGCGATCATACACGAGCCATCGCTTCTTTGATGAGTGATTGCACCAATTCCAGGTACGCTTTGCGCTTCAGAAATTCGCCGATACCCTCCGGTTTTACCCACTTATAGTCATTCACCTCCACCCCATCGACAGTCACTTCCGTTCCTGGGGGACACACGCCAAAGACAAACTCAATCCGCTGGCCGCAGATGTGGTCCGGACGGAAGCGCCGGTAGGACGCCGGGAAATCATATTTGTAGACAAGATCGCTCTTCCCGATCACGGTCACATCGCTGATGCCAGCTTCTTCCTTCAGCTCACGCACCGCACATTCCTCCGCGGTCTCGCCTTTTTCGGCACCCCCCTGCGGTAACTGCCAGGCATCGCGCTTCCGGGGTTTATGCAAAAGCAGAAGCTCATAATCCCCCGTTGGCATTGGCCGGAGCAGCAACAGTGAAGCAGCCGCCCGATACATATCCTGCATGGATAGGACTATAGCCCAAGGGGAAATACGAAGCACGAAATTCGAATTCCGAATGCAAATCTGAAATCCGAATGACAAGTTTTTGAAACATTCGGCCTTCGAGCTTCGAAGTTCCATTCGGAATTCGTGACTTCGGATTTCGAATTTCTGATCGCAATCAGCTCGAATGTTTCTCTTCCTTCAACTTCACAGCCACACGGCGGCGCAAAGGCGGGCAGTATTTCATCATGTTAGCCACATGCTCCTTCCAGGACTTTCCTGCTTTGTCCTGCTTATGAAAACGCATGGTTCCCAAACGGATTCCCGTTTCGGTACAAAAAACGCCGAAGACTGTGCGCTTTCCTCTTGGCATAGCTGACGCAGTATACGGATACAAAAGACGAGTGCAAGCAATTTTTAGGCCTTCTGAAGGTATTGGAAGGCACTATTTGCCGCCGTAGCCCCCTCTCCGGCGGCAGTGGTGAATTGGGCAAAGTGGTTGCTGCCATCGGTAATATCTCCTGCCCCGAAAATACCCGGAACAGTGGTCTGCATTCCTTTTCCCACCTTCAGGTAACCTTTTTCATCAACCTCACACCCAAGGCTCTTTGCCAGATCGGTCGCGGGATCTGCGCCGATTTCAATAAAGACACCATCAACAGCCAATGTATCGCTGCCCTCGAATGGTTTATCGAGCTTGATGCCGCTCACCTTTTGATCGCCGAAAATCTCGACCACATTACGCTCCAGCACAAACTCAACGTTCTCTTTGCTCTTCACACGCTCGACCCAATACGGCTCCGCACGGAACTCTCCTTTGCGATGAACCAGATACACCTTGGCCGCCACCTGCGCCGCAATCGCTGCACCCTCAACCGCACTGTCTCCGCCACCGATGACTGCAACGGTCTTGTTGCGATAGAAGAACGCATCACACGTTGCGCAGTACGTGACCCCTTTGCCGGATAACCTCTCTTCACCTTCCACATGCAGATGCCGCTTGTTACTACCCATCGCGAAGATGAGCGTCTTACCTTCCACCACCGTCCCATCGTTCAGATGCAGAGCAAAAACCGCCTGCCCCTTTTCGATGCTATCGACGCGCGCATTGTGGATGGTCACCTCCTCAAAGCTGGCTGCATGCTTGTGGAACCGCTCCATCAAATCCGGACCCGTGATTTCAATATCCCCCGGCCAGTTGCCGACTTCTGCAGCGGTAATACCAAGACCTCCCGCGACTTCCCCAACCAAAAACGTGGAGAGCTTGTAGCGTGCTGCGTAAATGGCTGCCGTGTATCCGGCGCAGCCCTGACCGATAATTAAGACGTCGTAAACCATAGGTGCATCGTAAGTAGGCTCTAGGCTGTAGGCAATAGGATTCTGAAACATCGTCTAACGCCTACGGCCTAAAGCCTATCGCCTAAAACCACCCCCTTACTTTCATCGTCTCCACAATCCGTCCAAGTCCGACCAAAAATGCTGCCAACCGGTAACTCGCTGCCCCTTCGGATTTCTTCTGATACACCGCGCCAAACGCCTCCAGCATAATGCGCTTGAGTTCTGCATCGACTGTTTCATCCGTCCACTGCTCGCCGCTTCTGCCCTGTGACCACTCAAAGTAACTGACAGTCACACCGCCGGCGTTTGCGAGCACATCGGGAATGACGACAATCCCCTTTTTCTCAAAGACACTATCAGCCTCCGGAGTCGTCGGGCCGTTTGCGACTTCGATGATGTATTTTGCCTGAATCTTCTCTGCATTGCCTTCGTTAAGCACGTTATCCAACGCGGCAGGAATAAGAATATCGCAGGGCTGTTCGAGGAGTTCTTCATTGCTGACTTTTTTGACGCTATCACCGGTCATGTTCGTGACTGATCCTGTTGATGCTTTTACATCGTCGAGTTCTGCAGGATCGAAACCATCCTCAGAATAGACAGCACCCTTCGAGTCCGACACACCCACAAGCGTGTACCCGCTGTCGTGCAGGAAATGCGCCATGTGGCCGCCAGCATTCCCAAATCCCTGGATAATGACCCGCTGGTCCGTGTCCCGATTGTCCGCCTTCAGAAGTTCCTGCAGCACAAAGAAGGCGCCGCGTGCTGTCGCCTTGTCACGGCCGCGGGAGCCGCCGAAGCTAAGGGGCTTTCCGGTAATCATGGCCGGCACATACAAGCCGCCGTTCATCTTTTCATATTCATCGCGCATCCAGGCCATAATCTCCGGCGTGGTATTCACATCCGGCGCAGGACAGTCGATGTCCGGTCCCAGGTGCTCTCCGAATGCCCGGACATACGCCCGCGCCACCGCCTGGAGTTCCGCCTTGCTGTATTCCTTCGGATTGAACTGCACTCCGCCCTTGGCTCCACCAAACGGAATCCCGACCACTGCGGTCTTGATAGCCATGAGTGCCGCGAGCGCTTTCACTTCCTCTTCGTCCGCCAGCGGATGGAACCGGATGCCGCCTTTGTACGGCCCGCGCGCGTTGTTGTACTGCACACGGAATGCGGGTAATTCCACGATCGACCCATCATCACGTTTCACACTGATGTTCTTCTTGTGAATATGCTGCGGCGTTTCAAAGCGCTTCCGGTCCTCCGCACTCAACTCCATCTGATCCATGGCATCAGCAAGTAAGACTTTGAAGCGCTCGTACGGGGTGTTTTTCATGAGTGTGCGGGGAAATTTGATACATCGTAGGATGCATCAGAGAGAAGCGTCAACAGAATAGTCCTTAAAACTTTGGATAGTCTTTTCTGCCCACAATTTCCACCCAGGGACCGCGAATGGGATCACCCGCACTGCCGTCACTCGTGATGACATCGGTCGCTAATTCCACCTGCAAACTGTGCAGTGATTTCTTCGGAGCATTGTTCGAGAAATCCGCATAGATATCGAGGGCTCCGCTGTAGCACAGTCCCGGCGCATCCGTCGGGTCGAACCACAGGGTGACCGTATAGTTTTCGGGATTGATAGCACGCCTATTTGTCAGCGTTTTTCCCAGCACCTTGGCATACACTCTGCGGATATACGCGGGCGATGTGCCGTCGTACAGCAGTGTGATGTTGCGAATGGTCGTGAAATCGGTGCAGCCTTTGCGGAGCGGATACGACAACATCAGCACAGACCGCGCGCCCGGTGCGACTTTTTTGTCGGGAACAGGTGCATCTGCCGCAAACACACTCCCGCTCACCAGGGCCAAAAAAGCAGAGGCAAAAACAGATGCGATGCGAACTCTGACTGGTGGCATGACAATTATTCTACTCCTGACCGCCCATCGGTGCCCAGCCCTCTTTGAAACCGCGACCGCAGACTTCTTCGTAGGTTTTTGCTGCGGGGACATAATCGCACATCAGGAAATCACACTTGCTCGCTGTTGCTTCTGTGCACTCCTCTTCTGTGGGATAGGTTTGAGTGGCGTCTTTGACAGCAGCAGATGTGCAGCCTGAAAAAAGCAAAGCGACACAAAGAAGTGAGAAGCGACGCAACATAACAAGCAGAGTATACTAGACTATGTCTATGAACGAAGCTGACTCAGCAAACGAAGGCGAAGAGAGATTGGTATTGGGACAGGACTGGAGTCGTCTTTTAGTAGATCGGGCGGCTGAAGAGTTACGAGAGCTCTATGAAGAAGAACCGACTGCATTGGATATCGCCCGACATTTAGGAAGCATTTCTGTAAAAGTCGAATCCGTACTGGAGGGTGGTTCAACCTTCGGTCGAGATGTTTTTGAAAGACTGGCGCAAGAAAAAGGACAACCGCTCGCAATATTTCAGCGGGAGCTGATGAAGTGGAAGATGGATCGTGAGCAGGATTTGGAATGAGTAAGCTCTCAAGTGGTGCCATGGGAGGGACTTGAACCCTCAATCCCGTAAGGGAACACGATTTTGAGTCGTGCGCGTATACCGTTCCGCCACCATGGCTGATGCGAAGTGACGGTATCCTAACGTGTTTATCGCGCCAATAAAAGGCATCCGCGAGATGCTTTTGTAGGGTATACTTCTGATTCGATGAACCAGTACCAGAGCTTCATCTTCGACTCCTACGCTTTTGATAAGCCCAAGCGGACCATCAGCCTTGTCTACAAGCTGGATGATTCAGTGACATTTACCGAAACCATCACGCTGCCGGAAAACATGCCGATCGCCGATCATCCGGATCTGGAGGAGGCGCTTTTTGCACTCCATCTGATTGGCGGCATCAGTTACTACAAGACCTGTTTACCAAAGACGATGGAAATCAGGAGCGGCTCACTGACGGAAGATCAGGCGCGCTTCTGGAATGAAGTGTATGAGAATGGGCTGGGGGAATTTTTTTATAAGAACAATGTTGATTTTCGGGGGTTGATCGAATTCCCGTCGTGTCACCCTGAGCCCGTCGAAGGGTCGACGCGCTCCGTTACCATGCTTCGACGAGCTCAGCATGACACAGTCCTCATCCCCATCGGCGGAGGCAAAGACTCTCTTGTCACCATCGAACTTCTGAAAAAAGGCGGCTACGATTGCACACTCCTCCGCATCGGCCAGCATCCTCTTATTGATGCGCAGGCAAAAGAAATCGGATTGCTGATCTGGAATATCAAACGTCAGCTCTCATCAGAACTTTTCAGACTCAACGAAGAAGGTGCCCTGAACGGCCACGTGCCCATCACCGCCTACATTCATTTCCTCTCTGTGGTAATCGGCCTTGTGAGCGGTACCGGCTACACCGCCTTCAGCAACGAAGAAAGTGCCGAGGAAGGAAACACCGAACTCTTTGGCAAGCAGATCAACCATCAGTGGAGCAAGAGCCTCGCGTTTGAACAGATGTTCCAGAATTATGTCTCTACATACATCACCGCTGATGCAACGTGCTTCAGCATGCTCAGAACTCTGTCTGAACTCACAATCGCAAAAACCATTGCCGAGAAGTATCCGCAGTATTTGCCGATGCTGACGAGCTGTAACCGTAACTGGAAAATCCTCGAAAAAAGGGTTCCCTCTCCAGTTGGCGTCGGGCGGCATGGAGAGGGTGGCTCCGCAGAGCCGGGTGAGGCAATTCCAAGCCGCTGGTGCGGAGAGTGCCCGAAATGCGCTTTTGCATTCGCGTTATTTGCAGCATTCGTTGATGTTGAAACTATCACGATGATGTTCGGCAAGAACCTCTTCGATGACGAATCACTCCTTCCCCTCTACCGCGAACTCCTCGGCATCACCGGCCACAAGCCTTTTGAATGTGTCGGCACGCCGGAGGAAACCGCGGCTGCATTCATTCTCATTCATAATCGCGGCGAGTTTGAGGAGAGTGTGGCAATGAAGATGTTCGTTGATGAATGTCTGCCGGAAATCACCGAGCCGGATGAGATGATTGGCGAGGCCATGCTGCAACGCCAGAACCACGCGATCCCCGACCAGTTCCTGCCTCTCCTCAAAGATCTATGAAGATTGCTGATCTCGCCGGCAAGAAGATCTGCATTCTCGGCTACGGCCGCGAAGGCAGAGCGATGATTGATGCCATCCGTACACATGTGAAAAAATGCAAAATTACCGTGGCAGACGAGAATCCTGATGCACTGAAAGAGCTGGCCGAGACAACGCCATACTATCTGCAAAGCGGCGCTGAGTGGCTGAAAGACCTCGACAAGTTCGATGTCATCATCAAATCCCCGGGAATACCTCCATCAACACTTCCCATAACCCATTACCCATTACCCATAACCTCGTCGACCCAGATTTTCTTCGACACCATCGCAGATACAGGCGCAACAGTGATAGGCGTGACCGGCAGCAAAGGTAAAAGCACAACCTCCAGTTTGTTGTACGCACTGCTGAAAACAGGCAAGAAAGAAGTGCACCTGATCGGCAATATTGGCGAGCCTGCTATCAGCCATATTGATGATGCCAAAAACCGCACACTCTTCGTGATGGAAATGAGCAGTTACCAGCTGATGGACCTCACAACCTCTCCGCAGATTGCCGTCATCACCAGTTTCTTTCCGGAACATCTGAATTATCACGGATCGATCGAGGCCTATATGGATGCCAAGAAGCAGATCGCGCGGCATCAGACGGAAAACGACATAGTGTTTTACTGCAGCACATCGGAAGGGGCCACAGAGATTGCGAACGAAAGTCGCGGGACAAAAATCCCCTTCTCCGCAAGTGATGCTCCGGTGAACATCAGCGAGACGCAGCTGATTGGTGACCACAACCTCAGCAATATTGCAGGAGCATTTACTGTCGCCACAAAACTCGGCATCGAGGAAAAAGCAGCGATTGATGTCATCAAAACTTTCAAAGGCCTCCCGCACCGTCTGCAGTCACTCGGCATTCATCACGGTCAGGAATGGATTGATGATGCCATCTCGACGACTCCGGAATCCACCATCGCCGCACTCGATGCGCTGGATAGCAGAGTGGAAATTCTCATTCTGGGCGGACAGGACAGAGGCAATGATTTTTGTGAACTTGGAACGCGCATCAAAGCATCATCCGTCAGCTCAGTGATTCTTTTCCCGGGTAGCGGTCCGCGCATAAAACAGGCAATTGTAGATGCGGGTGCAGCAGTGGAATTCTTCGAGGCCGAGTCGATGGAAGAAGCTGTGAAAACCGCGAAGAAAGTGACAGGTGGCCGTACGCCGCTCGGGCATCCGATTGTTCTGCTTTCAACCGCGTCGCCCAGTTACGGAATGTTCAAGAATTTCGAAGAGAAAGGGACTCTTTTTGCGCAGTATGTGGATATGGCTTAAATAGCGTAAATATGTTATAATAATTATGTGAGATATAAAAATAACTACCCGAAAATAACCGCCCTGCTCTGCACGTATGCGTTCACATATGTGCTGTTTCAGCTGGGTCTTTTTGATGTGCTCCCGAACCTGCTCCAGGGCTACGGATACATCACGATGTTTGCTGCAGGGCTCCTCTTCAGTTTTGGTTTCACAACACCCTTTGCCATCGCGATTTTTATTGAAATGGCCCCCGCTGTGAATCCTCTCCTCGGAGCGATTGTCGGAGGGGCGGGAGCGATGCTGTCCGATCTCCTGATTTTCAAATTCATCCGCTTCTCCTTCATGAATGAAATCAAAAGGCTGAAGCGTCTCCCTCTGTTCCGGTGGATGATGAAGCGCGAAAAAGAGGCGGTGCCCACGCAGATTCAAAAATATATCGCGTGGTCGATTGCGGGAATCATCATCGCTTCTCCCCTTCCCGATGAAATCGGAGTAAGCGTGCTGAGTGGTGACACACACGTCCACGGAAAACCATTCGCCGCTTTCTGTTTTGCGATGGATGCAATAGGCGTCCTGATTGTGCTGTTGAGCGTACAGGGCATCAGCTAACAGCTGATCCATCACCCACTTTTACCTTCGCCGGACGGAGTACTTTGCCGTTCAGCTCGTAGCCTTCTTCCAGCACTTCAATCACCGTATCGACCGGGCCGGGACCGACCATAAGAGGATCGTGCTTGTTGGCATCGACCGGCTGGTTGAGTGACTGCATGCGCTTGAGGCCCACATCCTGCATCTGTTTCATGAGGTCGGCTTCGATGGCATGGACGCCTTTCACCCATTCATGGTCTTTCAGTTCCTCCGGGATGTGCTGGAACGCGCGCTGGAAGTTATCGAGAGTCGGGAGAATTCTGCGGACCAGTGACTCCGATGCGTATTTGCGGAGATCGTCCGCTTCGCGCTCCACTCTGGCTTTCGCATTCTGCAAATCAGCCTGCGCGCGTCCGGCAAGGTCGCGGTAGCGGTTGAGCTCTGCTTTCAGGGTTTCAATCTCCATCACGAGATCGGCTGCCATAGGCATGACAGGATCATCTCCCGCAGGAGTTGTACCGGTCTGGGAATCATCAGTAGTGGTCATTGGGCAACGCAGGGAACAGTAGGATCGGCAATACAGTTTTCAGTGGGAGGTGTGCCGCGGCCGGGGCAGGTTTTAGAGTACATGCAGGCATCGTCGGTCATCAGTGCCCATTCGCGCTTCATTTCTTTTGTATCAGGTGTGATCCCCTCTTCACCCGGCTGGAAGAATGGTCCATAGGAGAGAAGGATTTTATCACCATCTTTAAAATCATAGTTCCACAGCGCAATGATGTCGGGCTTGCCGTGGTACTCTGGCTCATCTGGTCCGCCGCAAACAGAGCTTCCACCAAATGTGGGATGACAACCGACAATCGCATTATTCACGAGCGCCAGCCATCCTTTTTGTGCATCGGGTTCATCACAATAGGATTGACCATCAGGGGTTGTCACACAGGAAAGCGACATCTCTCCATCAGCCGTATATTTTTCATCAAGAACAAAACCAACCGATTCCAGAAAATCCCCAAACGTCAGGCCCGGTTTGTGGCGATGTACCACATGTCCGTTCATATCATGCAGATGCAGATACTCACGGCCGGTCACAAGGACAGTGCCCGATCCCCCTTCCTCTTCTCCTTCATGTGCTGATGCCTGCGGGACAAAAATAAATGTTGATGATGGCGCAGCGGCAACCGGTACATGCGACATGAATTCCTCGCGCGCAAAATCGAACTGCTCCCCATTGATCCACACGGCAAAATCCGCATGCGTATGATTCAGATCCGGATTCTGCGCAGTACGGTTGTAGCCATACGCAGCAGCTCCCGCAAAAGCAAGAACAGCGATGAGTGGAACAAGGAGACGTTTCATGCGCGGAGTATAGCATGCGATTTCCGGAAGAAGGAGACTTTACAAGATACAAAGAGACCGTTTTTTGGCTTCAGAAACAACGGGAAATACATGACCTCCGCGGAGGCCTCCGCTAGTGTGAGAACCACTATGCAGCGACCAAACAGCGCAAAATGGATTCTGATTGCCTCCCTCATTTTTGTCTTCGGCTATTTCGGCGTCGATAAATTCATCAATCCCCTCACCTGGATCGGATGGCTCCCGGCGTGGATGGATGGACTTGGAGGACTGCCAAAAGACAGCTGGCTGAAGCTGGTTGGTGCCGCAGAAATCATCTTTGCACTCCTGCTTGTTGTCCCGGTCAAAAGAGTACAGCAGATCGGGGTCTTTCTGATTATTGTGCAAATGCTCGGCATTCTGACGCAGGTCGGCTGGAACGACATCGCAGTGCGTGATATCGGGATCATGATGTCTGCAATCGCCCTTTTGGCATTGCTCTAAGCCTAGACTTGCCGAAAACCCAGTCTTTCATTACGCTTTGCAGGCTCTTTTTCTAAACATATGTCACGGTAGCTCAGCTGGTTAGAGCGTGGGACTCATAAGCCCAAGGTCGGCGGTTCGATCCCGCCCCGTGACACCACTCGCTCAGTTGGGCCACTGAGGCTTTTGCCGAAGTGCAATCAAAAAACAAACGCGCAGCGTCGTGGGACTCATAAGCCCAAGGTCACTGGTTCAATTCCAGTCTGTGACACCATCCATATATTTACTTTCTCGTCAGCAAAAACACACCAAACAACACCTAATATTAACTCAGCATAAGCCTAGAAGCTAAAAGCTAAAAGCTATAAGCTACGCCCATGATTCTCCTCGCTCTCCACGGCTGGGGCGGTACGAAGGACTCCTTTCTGGAGCTCCGTGACGAACTGAAAGGCAGCGGCATCGATATCCTTACACCCGATCTTCCGGGGTTTGGCAGTGAACCTGAACCGTCGCATCCTTTTACAAATGATGATTATGCAGACTGGGTCGCTGATTGGCTGCAAAAAAAACAAGTAACCAGAAACCCTTCGAGTTCGCTCAGGACAAGCCAGAAACCAGAAACAATCATGTTACTCGGACATTCCCACGGCGGACGCATTGCCATCAAACTGGTGGCAGGACACCGTCTGCCGGTCAGTCACTTGTTCCTCTGCGCAGCGGCAGGCATTCGCCACCCGCGACACTTCAAACGAATTATCGGGCTGCTCCTTGCAAAGACCGGCAAATTTTTCCTGTCGATTCCGGGTATGCGCCGCTTGCAGCCGTTCGGGAAAGAATTCCTGTACCGGCTCGTGCGTGTTCATGACTACGAAAAAGCATCACCCGTTATGCGTGACACGCTCATCAATGTAACCGAAGAAAACCTGCGTCCTCTGCTCCAGGCTATTGATGTCCCAACCGATATTTTCTGGGGAGCGGATGACCAGATGACTCCGGTTGCTGATGGCTATTTGATGGAAAAGAAAATCCCGGACAGCCATCTGCATGTTTTCAAAGGCGTGCGTCATCGTGTACACCGCGACCGGGCGGAGGAGATTGCGAAGGTGGTGAAAAAGGCGATGTCATCCTGAGGCCGCTCGAAGGATGGTTTTGCGTTACTCATGGTTCGAGTGTCCTCACCATGACACTATGATACTAAAAAGGGGCCGGAGCCCCCTTTTAACCTTTACAGTCGACTACAAAGTCTTACATGCGCGGCAGGAGCAGGAACATGTACACGAAGTACATGGAAGCCAGGACGAATCCCGCGACGGCATGCGTGAAGTTGTGACTCTTCGGCATTTCCATAAGGGAAGGTTGGTATGGATGTAAAACATTATTATAATAACACATTTTCAATTATTTTGCAAATCCCACTTCCGCTACACTACAATCTTCCGACCAGACCCATGCTGCTTCTTATAGTCCTTCTGACCATTATAGGCTGTCTATCGCCTCTTCTAACCTTCCTGGCCCTGTTCCAGCAGAAAGAATGGCGCATGGACCGGCTTTTGGAACATATCCGCCACGAAGGCGCGATGCAGCAGCTTTTCGGAAAAGTGCGCCCTCCCCTTGCAGGACTCATGCTCCTGACCGATGGAATCGGCATCACGTTCGTGCTGACCGCGTTGTCCAAAGAAAGCCTCATTCTCGCATTCAACGCACTCGCGATACTGCATATTTCCTGGCTCACTGTGTTTGCTCTTCTGAGCGCCGCACAGTTTGTTCTCCGCAAGCAACGCATGCCTGTGTGGACCATGAAAGCCAAAATGATCGGCGTCATGGCATTCTTCTTCCTTAGCCTGCTGACATTCACCACCACACCTCTTCTGATTGTGGCACCGTTCCTCTTCCTGCTGCAGCCGGTTATTGGCATTGCAGCGTGGTACGCCCTTCTTCCCGCTGACCAATATCTGAAGACAAAGCACTTCGCGAAAGCAGAAAGCATCCGGCACACCTGGACGACTGCAACAGTCGTCGGCATTGCGGGCAGTGTTGGAAAGACAACGACGAAAGAATTACTCAAGCATGTCCTGAGTGACCTACATCCAATTACAACACCGGAGCACGTGAACACCGAAATGGGCGTTGCCCAGTGGATGTCTTCGGAAAGCCGAAAGCTGAAAACTGAAAGCGCGCCAGTCATCATCGAAATGGGTGCTTACCGAAAAGGAGAAATTGCACTGATGTGCCAGTTCGTGAAACCAACCATCGGGGTAATGACAGCACTCGGGTCCGATCACTTGGCCCTCTTTGGCTCCGAGGAAGCGATTGTGGAAGCAAACGCAGAACTGCTCCACGCCCTGCCCCAAAGCGGCCACGCTTTCCTGTACGCCGACAACGCTGCGATCCAAACCATTGTTCCCACTCTGGATTGTCATGTCACTCTTGCAGGTATTGATGAAGCTGCAGATGTCCGTGCGGAGATGATTGATGAAACGCCTGCCGGGCTGAAGCTCACTATTGGCAGCCACACTGCCACTATCCCCCTGCACGGTCTGCACAACGTGGGAAATATCCTGCTCGCAGTCGCCGTCGCAAAGCACCTGGGAATCGACATGAAACGCATTTGCGAACTGCTATCCTCCTTCCAGCCACTCACCCACACCTTCCACGTCCGCCATGAACAGGGCGTACTGCTGGTTGATGACACGTATAACAGCAGCCGCTTAAGCATCCGCGCCGCGCTCCACTGGGCCAAAACAAAACCCGAACGCCCGCGCGTGCTTCTTCTAAGCGGACTCCTTGAAACCGGCGACCAGGAAGACGTCCTCCTGAAAGAACTTGGAGAGATCGCGAAAGACTCCGTCGAACGCGTGATCTTCCTTTCCAAAAACGGCACAGCAGCATTTGCCGAAGGCTTCGGAAAAGACGTCGAGATCCTGAGTCCGAACACTGATCGCCTTGCTACAGGAAGTCTCCTCCTGGCCCTTGGCCGCATGCCATTATCGTCAATCCAAAAACTCCTCCCTCAACCTTAACCTTCTTCTCGACCTTAATGTTACCCATTCACCACACCTTCGCCCCGCTCGCAGACAGCCGCCAACGCCGTCTCGCTTTGCGAAGAACGCTGATGCTGTGGCGGTACCGGGATAGCGGTGATGTCAGAAAACTCAAAGATGCGTTGGCCGCACGCTTCGGCGGCGAGGCTGTTACCTTCAACTCCGGCCGCGAATCCCTGTTGGCACTTTTGCAGTGCATGAAGCTCCAGCCGGACGAGGAAGTGATTGTGCAGGGCTACACGTGTGTGGTCGTTCCCAACGCTATCCATGCTGCGCGCATGAAAACTGTCTACGCAGATATTGAGAAAGACACGCTCAACCTGGACACCGACGCCGTAGAAAAAGCGATCACCCCGAAAACCCGCGTCGTCATATGCCAGCATACGTTTGGGATTCCAGCTGATACCAAAAAACTTCGCGAGCTCTGCGACAGACACTCTCTCTTCCTGGTGGAAGACTGCGCTCACATCTTGCCAGACAGCAAAGGCCCTGCTGAGATTGGCAAGGTTGGTGACGCGATGCTCCTGAGTTTCGGACGTGATAAGGCAATCTCCGGTGTGAGCGGCGGCGCGGTGATCACACGCAATGCAGAACTCGCTGCCTGCCTGCGCGAGGCACAAACCAAAGCAGCTCCCGTTCCCCTCTTCCAGATTTTTGCCTACCTCCAGTATCCGCTGCTCTACAGCCTCGCAAAGCCTGTCTACGATCGCCTGCTCGGCAAAGCGATTCTGGTTGCTGCTTCGAAACTCAAGCTCCTCGTCCCCATCCTCACACGCGCAGAAAAGAAAGGAGAGATGACACCCGTTCTCCACACCATGCCCAGCGCCTGTGCCGCTCTGGCGCTGGATCAGTTGAATAGACTGGAGATGATTAATGATCATCGCCGGATGCTTACGGATTTTTACCAGACGCATGCGTTCAAAGAGAACTGGCCGGTGCTCGGAAGTGTGTCCGCCTCGTTCCCGCTGCAAAAGTTTCCTCTGTTTGTCGGCAATGCCGAAGCCATCCGCAGGCAATTAAAAAAACACAACGTTCATCTGTATGATGGATGGACCGGCTGTGTCGTGTGCCCGGAAACAGTGAATGATACCGACGCAGGCTACAGAGACGGCAGCGACCCTGCAGCCGAAAGTGCCTGCCAGCAAATCCTCTCCCTCCCGACCCACCCCACCATGACCAAAACCCAGGCCGAAACCCTCGTCCGCCTTCTTGATCCCCTGCTCAAAGCCAAAGACCTATGAACGTGCAGACAGCAACCAATCAGGCCGAGTGGGACAGCTTCCTGAAAGCCCAGCGCTTCTCGCCTTTTTTGCAGAGCTGGACGATGGGCGAAGTCTATCGCGACATCGGTCAGGAGCCCGTGCGTCTGGAAGTGCGTGACGACGGGAACATTGTCGGTATCTGTCAGGCGATTTTGGTTCCTGCACGGAGAGGACGGCATTTGATGGTGCAGTATGGACCTGTTGTTAGTTATGGGTTACCGGTTATGGGTAATGGGATTTTTGAAATACTGATTGATGCTTTGAAAAAAGAAGCAGCTGCAAAAAGCTGTAGCTTCATCCGCATGAGTCCGTTTGAGCCTCTCGGATCATCAAGCATCACTGGCAAAAAATCCCCCCTCCACCTCCTCGCCGAACACATCTGGTACTTACCGCTCACAGCCAATGATCGCTGGTCCCCCATAACCCATAACTCATTACCCATAACCTTACGATCGGAAGAAGAACTATTGATGCAAATGCGCAAGACCACCAGAAACCTCATCCGCCGTGCCGAGAAAGACGGCGTGACAGTGGAGCTTTCAACTGATCCCATTCGCGACGTTGAAGAGTTCATCAAGCTGCATGACGAAACGCGCAAGCGCCATCACTTCACGCCCTACACCAACCGCTTTTTCCGTGCCCAGGTGAAGCATTTTGCAGAAAGTGGCAATGTTCTCGTCTACATCGCCAGGCACGAAGGACAGATCCTTGCGACATCCATTCACATGCAATTTGGAGGGGAGACCAGTTACCACCACGGCGCAAGCGTGATGACAAAAGTTCCCGCCAGCTACCTGCTCCAATGGCGCGCCATTCAGGATGCCCTCAAGCGCGGTGATAGTATCTATAACTTCTGGGGCATTGCGCCGATGACAGAGCAAAAAGCAGATGGTGATGAAGAGGCCAAGATGGAAATCGCCGATAAGAAGCATCCCTTTGCTGGGGTAACACTCTTCAAGACCGGTTTCGGCGGCAAGCTGCTCAATATTGAACACTGCTTCGATCTGCCACTCTCATCAAAGTATTATCTGACACGAGCCTTCGAGTACGCACGTAAATGGAAACGAGGATTTTAAAAAGAAAAATTCCTTAATTTTCAATGTTACATTTTCAATTTTCAATTACACTCGTCATATGCCCAAAAAACCCACCGCCACCGAAGAAATCATCGTCAACTCGGACACGAACACGCCGCCGGATACCACTGAGCTCACTGCAGAACAGAAGCTCGATTTGATTGTGACCTACCTTCATCGCATGGACCGCCGCGATCACTGGCGCACGATTGGCGGCTTTTTCCGCGGCCTCCTGACGGTCGTGCCAATTCTGATCTTCCTCCTGAGCGCCTGGTACTTCTACGCACACGGTACGGAATTCCTGCAGCAGCTGACCGATATGTCGGTACAAAGCATGACGAACCAGGAAGGGTTGATGGACAGGCTGAACGGCTACATCACTCCTAAGAAATAAAAAAACGCCCCTTTCGAGGCGTTCTTCTTAAAGCTAGATGATACTTATTTCGTCGTTGCCAGAGTCACCACCTCCTCCGCTGTCATGTTCGGGAAGATATCGATGCCCGGAATGTTCAGGAGCTGTTCGCGGGTGAAGGTCTTGTTGGAACCTGTGCTGAGTCCAAGCAGATAGCCCGCCTCGCTCGCCAGTTGCATCACGCGGTCGTTGCTGCCGCCTGTCGGATACGCAACGGCAATGACATCTTTGTTCGTGAGATCTTCAATAATCTTGCGGCTCTGCTTCAGTTCAAGTTCCACCTGCGCGTTTGTAAGAGCGCGGAGATCGTCTCCTGTGTGGGTAGCGGACTGGATGTCGAAGCCGTTGGCCATCAGGTTCAGGAGGGTCTTTTGCGTAATGCCGCTCAGGCCCACGTTCTTTGTCTGCAGGAAGAAGGTCGCATCAATGTTGGCGGCAATGAGCGCATCGGATACGGCGCGGACATTGTCCGATGTCACACCCGTGATGGCGATGATCACGCTTTTGTCATCCAGCCGGATATCGCGGCGCTGCTGCTCCACAAGCTGATCGTGGAAGCGTGCGAAGGTGGTGAACGTCTTGCCTGCCGCCTTCAGTGCAGTCACGTGTTTCGTGAGGGATGCAAGGATCTCTGTCTCCTGCCCCTTCGTCAGCTGATAATGCAAAACTGGCAGCGTGTACTGGTTCTGGCGGACAATGAAGTTCGGGAGGAATGGCGTGAGGTACGACATCGCCACATAACCGACCTTGCCGTCGTAGGTAACATTCGCCCATGTACCGCTGATGCTGTTTGGCCGGACAATAGTCTGGCCTGGAATTTCCCCCAGTTTCTCGCTCGCCTGGTTTGCCTCCTTGCGGATATTCACAAAGCCGAAGCTCACGTAGTACTGTCCCTCAAACGCCTGCTTTTCTGCAGCCAGCTGCTCGTCGCTCGTCATCTTTGCAATGTAGCGGGATGACACATAACCGGTCAGTCCTGCCGCGGTCTTCACCTGTGCCCAGCTGGCGTTCGGGAACGCGAGCACTTCCACAGAGTCCCCGTAGTTCAGGCGTGCGACGTTGCCCGCAGTGGTGGATGTCTTGTCACGGACGTTCAGGAATTCGTTCGTTACGCGGTAGACGTTTTTGCCGCTTGCCCCCTGTCCCGCACGGATGGAGTTGTAGGTTGTCACCATAGAAAGATCAAGCACCGCCGTGTCCGCTGATGCGCCCGATCCCGTACCGATTCCCTCCAGATACGGTGATGTGCCGGTTCCACTCACAGCATCGCTTGATGCCTGGTTTGCAAGCTGATGCGCTTCATCAATATTCTCCTGGGTGAAGACAAAGTCCTGATCTTCAGTCACATCTTCCGGGCCCTTGCAGCCTGCAAAGAGGATGCCAAACGACGCAACCAGCAGGAACGCGACGAACGGAAACTGGGAACGGGAGGAACGGACAGGACGGAAGGTAGACGGGCGGGCCATAAGAGTGAAGGTGTAGAGGCGACGCGTTGCGACGCCGTGAAAAAAATAAAGAATTACATGCGTTCAGGAACGCGAAGAGTAAGAAGTTCGGCACCGGTTTTAAGGACGGTGGCCGTAAGAGAGGTAAGGGAAAGCCGGAGCTCGCGCTGGGCGGCCTCGGCGTTCAGGATGTTTTCGGTGTTGTAGAAAGAATTGAAATCCTGACACAGCTGGTACAGGAAATTCGCAAGTTTGTGTGGCAGGTGTTCGGTGCGCGCTTCCACCAGAATCTTCGGGAACTGCAGCAGTGTGCCGATCAGAATGCGCTCCGGTGTGGAGAGTTCCTTCACGCCTTCCGTGACTCCTGTAGAAGAATCCTCTCCGGCCTTACGAAGGACAGACCGCGCCCGGGCGTGGGTGTACTGCAGGTACGGAGCACTGTTTCCTTCAAAACTGAGCATCTTGTCCCAGTCGAACACCATATCCATTTTCCTGTTCTGACTCAGGATGCCGTAGACAAGGGAACCGACACCGATGATTTCCGCGAGTTCTTTTTCATCGTCGGTCTGAATGGTATCGCCTCTTTCCTCGATCACTTTCTCCGCGCGTGACACCGCTTCGTCGAGGGCATCTTCAAGCTTCAGGATATTTCCTTTTCGTGTGCTCATGGCCTTGTCTGCAAAGCGCATGCGTCCGAAGAGCACGTTTTCGAAATGCGGAAGGTTCCATTCAAGCTTCGCACATGTTGCTACCACCTGTTCAAAGTGCAGTTTCTGGGCGATGTCTGTGAAAATGAAGATGCTCTGGGGATGATACGTATCGGCGCGATACTTCATCTGGGTGATATCACGTGTGGAGTAGAGCGTGGCACCGTCGCCTTTCTGCACAAGGAACGGGGGCAGGTTTGTCTCTTCCGGAAATTCAACAATGAGCGATCCTTCGTTCCCCTCCACAAATACCCCCTTCTTCTTTCCCTCTTCCAGAATCGGCGCCATTTTGTCTTCATAAAAACTTTCACTGTGTTCAATATCAAACCTGACATGCAGACGATTGTAGAGATGACCGAGTGATGCTTTTGTGACTGTCACAACATCGGTCCAGAATGCCCGGACAACAACGTCACCATCCTCAAGTTTGCGGAATTCTGCGCGTGCTTCATCCTCCAATTCCGGGTGTGCCGGAAGCTCATCGTGAAATTTCACATAGAGAGCAAGTAATTCATCAATGGTGTAGTCCGTCACCTTTTTATCCGTCCCCCACTTGCGGATGGCAACGGCAAGTTTTCCAAACTGTGTGCCCCAGTCGCCCATATAGTTCCAGCGAATAACGGGGTAGCCCGCGAACTCATAGAGATTACTGACCGACTGACCGACAACGGTTCCGATGATGTGATGAATACCAAGGGGCTTTGCAATATTGGGTCCGGAGTATTCAATAATCACCGGATCTTCTTTTGTGCGGATGGTTTTCGGGGAACACGCATCAAGCGTATCGGTCAGTTCGGTAATGAGAGCAGCGGGCTTCAGCCAGATATTCACGTACCCCGCTCCCGCCACCTCCGCTTTCTCGACCCAGTTGCTATTTGAAATGGCGTCCGCAAGCTGCGCGGCAACCTCCTGGGGTTTCAGGTTTTTTACGCGTGCAATTTTGAGTGCAACGATGGTCGTTATGTCGCCGTGTGAGGCCTCCTTCGGGGTCTGCCATTCCACCGGAATATCGTTGATTCCAAACAGTGATTGCACAGCTTGATTGGCTTCGATGGCAAGTTGCTGAAACATGGTCGTGAACACAAAGGCTACTCACTAGAACGGCTGAACTATATCAGGACAAACCGTAGTTTCTACATGAAATAATTATTTGATCTTGCTCACACTTTCTACTCATGTTTTGAACACAATTTTCACATCGAAGGAAGGCTCTCCATTTCACAGAAAGTGAGGCCTCCACGGGTCGGATTAGCGGTGCCTTCTGTCGTCCGCTAGAATAACCGCCGTGCATCACTCCTTCCGCAGCTGGCTCCTTGTCCCGGCGGCCCTGCTCCTCACACAGTGCAGCAACAACACTCCTTCTGCGGTAAGCGCAGTGTCTGTGAGTGGTGCGCAGATGGGAGTGTTACAGACCGGCTATTTGCTGATGGGCGGTGCGGACAGACAGTCTCCTCCCGGCAGTCTCCTTGCCATGTACGTGACCGAATATCTGGTCGATGAATCCGGAAACTATGTACGTGCCGCAACGAATGGAGTGGATACCGGACTGGATGCGCTGATCGACAGTCAGCAAAGTCCCGGTGAATCATTCGAGCTGCTGCAGCAACTGGGCATTGTGCTGCAGACCAATATTCCCGACATGCTCAACAGAAGTACCGACCGCCAGCAGACACTGGATGCGTACATCGCCTCACTCACGCAAATTCTCGACCGCAGCAAAACACATCTCACAGGACTCCGTCAGCAGCAGAATGCCCTGCTCGTCACCCGCCGCGAGAAACGGTCCAGAGTGATTGCCATTCAGCACGACCTGAACCTCTCGCTCCAGAAAAAAGACTACACAACAGCCAGCGTGAAACAGTCCGAGATTGTGGATGCGAAAGCCGAGCAGGCAAAGGCGGATGCGGAGGTAAACCAGCTGCAAAGTACCATGACGCTCTATGCTGATCTGAACAAAATCGCCGACCGGAGACTGGCTGCCATCAGCGCAAACCGCGAGGCTTTGATAGCGGGAATCACGGTTGTGGATGTGCCGGGTATTCAGGAATTGGGGGTCTATCAGAAGCAAAATGGCACCAGATCGACCAATAGCACCCCTTTATTCGGGAATTAAGCCAAATTAGCCCCTAGCCAAAGGAGAGGGTTTTTGCTATACTAGAGAGATACGTTTTCCGCATGCCTGACACAAATATCCCTAACGGCCTGCCCACCGAAGCTCCACAGAGCGAAGGCGGGCACTCCCCCACCCGACAGGAACCGCCAGTGATGGTGGCAATTGACGAGCTTTTGGGTCTGCACCAGAAAACAATCGAGGCGCTCGAGAAGAAAGGCGATGATGACACCTGGACGGCAGATGAGCGTGACACCATTAAACGGTACGAAGAGGGTCTGCAGAAAATGCTCGATCTGATTGCCCCGTCGGGAATGCAGGTCCGCAATAAGGATCTGATCATGAACGATCAGTTTGCCCGTACCTTCTACACCTACAACTGGCCGAACTACATCTACCCGAACTGGCTCGCGCAGACCATCAACATGACCGCGACCATGGATATTGCCCAGTACATTTACCCGAGCTCGAATAAGGCGATCATGAAAATGCTCCGCAAGAAAGTCGCCGAACTCCGCTCCAGTATCCGCATGCTGGAACAGCGCGGTATTGTGCGCGATCCGACGCTGGAAGCAGCGCTGCAGGACGCGGAAGAACTGCGCGACTTGCTGGCCAGAGGCCAGGAAAAACTGTTCCAGTTCGGCATGTATATTACAATCTATGCCGAGGACGAAGAGCGCTTGAAGAAGACCCAGACCGACCTGGAATCCCTGCTCGGTGGAAAGCTGGTGCTGACCAAGCCCGCGTACTTCCAGATGGAACACGCGTGGACGAGTACGCTCCCGCTCTGTCTCGATGAAATCGAAATAAACCGCAACATGAATACATCGCCGCTCGCAGCCAGCTTCCCGTTCAGCTCCAGCGACCTGACCGATGACCACGGTATTCTGTATGGCATCAACCGCCACAACGACTCGCTCATCATTTTCGATCGTTTCGATCTCCCGAACGCCAACAGCAATATCTTCGCGACCTCCGGTGCAGGTAAGTCCTTCACCGCAAAGCTGGAGTTACTCCGCTATCTGATGCTCGGAACCGAAGTGCTCGTCATCGACCCGGAAAACGAATACACCAACCTCTGCGAAGCGGTCGGCGGATCATTCATCCCGCTCTCCATCCAGAGCCCTTTCCGCATCAACCCGTTCGATCTGCCGAAGGCCATCCGCGGCGATGAAGCAGCCCCGGGCGAAGTCCTGCGCTCCGCTGTCATCAACATCCACGGTCTTCTGAAACTGATGCTCGGACCCATTACACCGACAGAAGACGGTATCCTCGACAAAGCAATCCTCGATACCTACGCCCTAAACGGCATCACCCTCACCACGGAAGATCTGACCGCAAATGAACCTCCGACACTCGGCCAGCTGGTGGATGTACTGATGACCACCGACGGCGGCGAGAATATGGGAAAGGTGTTGCAGAAGTACACGACGGGAAGCTTTGCAGGACTGTTCGATCAGAAGACAAATGTGAAGCTGGAAAACCAGATGATCGTCTTCCAGATCCGCGACCTGGAAGAACAGCTCCGCCCGATTGCGATTTACGTGGTCCTGAACTTCCTCTGGAACCGCATCCGCACGGAACTCAAAAAGCGCCTGCTCGTGATTGATGAAGCCTGGAATCTGATGCAGCATGAAGACTCCGCACGCTTCCTGTACGGCATCGTGAAGCGCGCCCGCAAGTACTACCTGGGTGTCACGACCATTACGCAGGACGTGGATGACTTCGTGGAATCCCCCTTCGGCAAACCCATCATCACCAACTCCGCCTTCCAGCTCCTCATGAAGCAGTCACCGACCACGGTGGACAGCCTGCAGAAACTTTTCTACCTGACAGACGGAGAGAAGTACGTGCTCCTGAACAGTGATGTCGGACAGGGAATTCTCTTCGCCGGCTACAAGCACGTGGCGGCACAGATTGTTGCAAGTCCGGAGGAGTCGAAGCTGATTACGACAAAACCGAGTGAAGTGGCAGCACAGCAGAGGGCAGCCGATAATAAGAAAATGGCAGATGAAAAGAAAACCTCGTAAGGGATTCGGTATTCGGGTTTGGGTTCGGTTTTTGTAGAATGCTCATTCTACTATCAAGATTTTGCGATGAAGAAAACATTTAAGAAATATCTTTTTCCAAGTATCGAAGCCGAATATCGAATCCGAACCCGTCATCATTCCTCAGTCTTCGTCTCTTCTTCAACAACCTTCCACCGCACTTCCGGTTTCAGCTTTCCGCTGACCGCAAATCCGGCTGCGCGCTTGTGTCCGCCGCCGCTTAGGTTTCCCGCCATTGCCGCTACATCGACATCGTCACGCAGCGTGCGCAGGCTTCCTTTTACTTTGCCGTCGCGTTCGGAAAGGACCATCGAGAAGCGCATACCGGGTACTGCGTTTACGTAGTCGATGGCACCAGCGAGTTCACTGTAATCCGCACCTGTCGCACGAAAGTCGCCTTCGGTCACGGCACTGATGGCTCCGCCTTCTTCGGTCACGCTAATCTTCTCGAGCACCCGCCCCCACAACTTCAGGGTGCTGAGTTTTGCAGTCCGGAACACCGCCCCCACAATAGCCTGCTGATGGGCTCCTGCTCTGAGCAATCTGCCAACCGTGCGGTACACGCCGGGCGTGGTATTGCTATGAAGCAGTCCGCCGGTATCGGTATAGACACCCGTGAGGAGCGCGGTGGCGATGTCATTGGTAATAGTCCAGCCCAGAAGATCCGCCAGCATAACAATAATCTCACAAGTCGATGCCGCCTGTGGCACGAGCAGGTTCACCGTTCCAAAAAGCGGATTACCCGGATGATGGTCGATCATCACGGTGGGAATGGTTCCATCGAAAAGCTGCGGATGCGTGACATGCATCTCCGTCATTTTCGGCTCCGCACAATCCACAATCACCGCTGCATCACCTTCTTCGAATGTAGGCGGAGGCACAATGCGTTTTGCAGTAGAGAGAAACAAAAACGTCTCGGGCACACTGTCCACGCAGTGCAGAGAAATTTTCTTGTCGGGAAACTGCTGCTCCAGCAGAAGCGCGATGCCCACCACCGCCCCGATCGCATCGCCGTCGGGTCCGCGGTGACAGATGCACGCAATCCTCTTTGCTTTCGAGAGAAGATCCGCAGCCGCTTTTGCATCACCAGGTGTGAGTGGCATAAAGGGAATAACAGTACGTCGATTCCTCTTCCTCAACAATCAAGTGATGTTGCGTGATTCGCGTGTGTTGATGTGGTAGTAAGATGCATGAAAAAGTTATCAGTTACCGGTTATCGGAATACAAAAAATAATTCTCCATTCTCAATTCTCCATTCTCAATTAAGATACATACATGTCCCACTCCGTCATATTCTGCGGCACCCCCGATGTTGCAGCCGACTCGCTGCACGCATTACTCGGTGATGCTGCATTCAATGTGCAACTGGTGATCACGCAACCCGACCGGCCGTTCGGCCGCAGGCAGGAACTGATGCCTCCACCCGTGAAAGTGCTGGCGATGGAAAAAGGCATTCCGGTGTTCCAGCCGGAGAACATCAACACGGAACTCATGCCCCATCTTGCAGAGCACAAAATCCAGTCACCGGATTTCCTGGTGGTTGTCGCCTACGGAAAAATTCTTAAATCTGCCATTCTCGATCTCCCGAAAGTAGCACCCATCAACGTGCACTACTCCCTGCTCCCCCGCTGGCGTGGTGCATCTCCGGTGGAACATGCCATTCTCGCGGGAGACAAAGAAACAGGAGTTGCTGTGCAGATGATGTCACTCGGCTTGGATAAAGGTCCTATCCTGTCCGTCGAAAAAATCGCTATTGATGATCGTGATACCAGTACATCATTAAGGGCAAAACTCAGCAGGCTCGGCTCCGATCTCTTAGTCGAGACTCTGAAAAAACCCCTCAAGCCTGAACCTCAATCTGAATCCGGCATCACCATCTGCGGCAAGCTGAGTCGTGATGATGCCCGCGTGAACCCAGACATCATGACCGCACAGGAAATAGACCGCTGCGTCCGCGCACTCAACCCGTGGCCTAGCGTGATGATCACCTGCGAAGGCCATGAGATAAAAGTGCTGGATGCCGCACTCGATGCCTCATCCGCAAGCATTCCGTTGGCCTGCGCTGATGATACAACACTCCATTTGTTGATGGTGCAGGAAGCGGGAAAGAAGCCGACGAAAGCAATCGATTGGAAGCGGGGGTTACGATGAAATTCAATCATCAAAAAATGCGCCCCATTTTCAGAAAGCGCATCTTTCAAGTAAACCAGGAACCAATGACTAGAAACCAGAAACTATCATAGTTTCGTCTTCATCTCCTGGAACGCAGCAATGAACTGGTCCAGATCTTCGCTATCGAACATGATGGTCGTCTTCTGGCCGCCGCGGGACTTTTCAGAGACCTTGAAGAACTTGCCGTTGCCGGACTGCTTCAGGTCAATATAGAACGTGCGCTGGCGGGCGTGGATGGTGACCGAGTGAATATCGTCCGCAAAGGAACGGTTGCCGCCGCCAAAACCACCCTGGCGTGGGGTCTGGGCCGGTGCGGGTGCTGATGGTGCAAAACCCTGATCATCCTGCTGAGGGCTACCGCCAGCCAAATCTGCCATGGGATCAAACATAGAAAATGGGGAAAGAGAGATAAACGCTCCGCCGGTCCTGCTTACGCTTTAGTGTCATACCTCAAGCTCGCAATCTCCGGAAAGCAACCCAAGTGTAGGAGAGAATGAAGAAGACTGCAAAAAAACTCCCCCTCTGATCTCACTATGACATGAGGTCAGAGGGGTATGTACCAATCGGTTGCCCGATTAGCCACTTCCGCAAAGCCCGGTCCACCGGCCTCTGCGGAAGAGATATGTCTAAAAAGAGCTTAATCCACTCTAAACTACTTTTCCAATGGCACAAACAGAATCGACGGCTCCCCTACTTTGGTCCAATCGCTGATGCCGGCCCACGCCTTCATGGCATCGGTCATCACAAAGTCTTTCTTCTGCATAGCTTCGGCATACGGCACATTCAGCTGTTTGCTCATACGATAGGCGGTATCGGGCATAAACGGCAGAAGCATGAGCGCTGTCAGTCGCAGTAATTCCGCAAACGTGGAGAGCACAGTAATGCGCTCGGCGCCTTCCAGTTTCCACGGCTGCGCCACATTGAAGTTCGCATTCATTTTGTCGATGCCTGCGGTGATCAATTGAATGGCAGCATGCACATCGTAGCGGTTCATCGCATCACCAAACGTCGACCAGAACATGGCAGTGCCCTGTTGATCCTCGCTTGAATCCGGAATGGTGAGCGTTGCCTGCTCTTTGTTGAGCATCACCAGCACGCGGTTGAGCATGTTCCCCAGCTGGTTTCTGAGCTTGCTGTCGTACACTTCGTCAATGCGCTTCCAGCTGAAATCACCGTCGTTGCCGACCGGGACTTCGTGGCTCAGGTAAAATCTCAATGGATCAGGATTGCCGTTAAAGTGTGCGAGGACTTCTTCGGGTTTCACGACGTTGCCCAGGCTCTTACTCATTTTCTGTCCTTCACTGGTGAGGAAGCCGTGAATGAGGAGCTGGTCCGGCGTTTTCACATCAGCGGCTTTCAGCATGGCAGGCCAGATGAGGGCATGGAACCGCGCGATGTCTTTGCCGATCACATGAGTCACAATGGAATCGTTCCACCATTTTTCTTCTGCGTGATCGGTGAGTAAGCCAATTCCCGAGATGTAGTTCGTGAGCGCATCACACCAGACATACATCACTTGGTTTTCATCATTCGGGACAGGAATGCCCCAGCTAAGGCTCGACTTTGGACGCGAGAACGACACATCTTCTAAGCCTTGTTCGATGAGCGTCATCGTTTCAGATTTACGATTTTCGGGGATGATCTTGTACGTGGAATTCAGGAGATCTTTCAGCCACGCCGTTTCCTCGGACAGCTTGAAGAACCAGTTCTCCTCTTTCACTTCTTCCGGCGGACGCTTGTGAATGTCGCACACACCGTCGATCAGATCGCGCTTCGTGAGGAAACGTTCGCAGCCGCTGCAGTAGAGTCCGGTGTAGGTTCTCTTTTCGAGCATTCCCTTTTCAATCAACTTGTTCCAGAGAGCGGTCACTGTCGGCCAGTGGTTGTTTTGATCCGTTGTGCGGATGAAGACATCAGCAGAAATTCCCAGGCGCGCGTAGAGGTCCTGGAAGAACGGGACATTGCGGTCGACCAGTTCGCGCGGCGCCAGGCCTTCTTTCTCTGCAGTCTGCTGGATTTTAATACCGTGCTCGTCGGTGCCGATCTGGAAACGCACCTCGTCCCCCTTCAGGCGAAACCACCTCGCAAGGACATCCGCAAGAACCTTTTCCAAAACGTGCCCCATGTGTGGAACGGCGTTCGGATAGTCGATGGCAGTGGTGATGTAGCGACGAACCATGCGCACAGTCTAGCGGTTCTAGGCGGTAGGCGGTAGGAAATAGGATCATCAAACCTACAGCCTATCGCCTAAAGCCTACTGCCTGGATTACGTAAGAATAATGCCCAAATAATAGACCAGGAAGGACATGACGGCAGTCGTCAGCAAACTGAGCGCCACGCCAAGGACGGCATACAGAATGATCTTTTTTGCCTCGGAAACCTTCTCCTCCGCTCCGTTACTGGTCACAATCAGGATGCCTGCATACATCACCAGACAGACGGCTATAACGGAAATCAGCGGAAATACGAAATCGATGATTGCCGTGGCTACGGCGAAAATCAGTCCCCTGCCCCCCATGCCGGCCGTACTGACACACGGAAGCGTGCTGCAGATCATGCTCCACATGGCGCTGACACCCGGTCCACCGGCTCCCGCTTCACTGAGCGTCTGGGCCGAGGCGGTCTGTGTGAGAAGGCCTGCAAGAAGAGAGAAAAGAGACATCAGCTGATACCGAAGAAATCTGTAACCGCAATCACGAAGGCGGTAGCAAGGTTAATAAGCACCGCTCCGACAATCGCCCATGTCAGCATTTTTTTGCCCGTTTCAAATTCGTCGGATTTACCCTGGGCGTAGAGCATGCGGAGTCCTGCAACAACCATAATCAGCACAAAGAGCACATTCAAAACGGTGCGGAGAAGGCGCGCTGCATTGCTGAGAATATTGAACGGCAGCTGTGTGGCATCTCCGATTTGCCCGTAGTTTTCCGAGCCCACGCTGGCAACAATAAACTGTGCAACAATCACCACACAAAAGCCGATCAGCGAATACGCCATGGCCCACTTGTACTGTGTGATTTTACTTTCATCTCCCAAACTGATAACCATCTGAACACCGGCGGCAATAATGAAAAGCACAGCAAGACCCGCTGCAATCCGCAGCATCATCTGGGCAATACCGTCATTGCCGACAAGGGCCGAATAGACAATATTTGCCGGTCCTCCGCCGCAACCGATCGTGCCGTTGCAGTAGGCAGCAGGCAGCGTGACCGCAAATGCTTTCGGGAGGAAGGAAAGGCCGAACGTCAGAAAATGCGACAACATGTTTAGTTGTAGAAGAGCGGATTGAGAGAGCGGAGAATAAATCCGGCCAGACCCACCATCAGAAGCCCTGCCAGCGACCACATGATTTTTGTTTTACCTCCTTCGCGCATACCCGTATCCGATCCGGAGAGCATCATCTGTACACCGCCGACGAGTGCCTGCAGCACACCGATACCGGCTGCAATACCCAGCACCCACGGCCAGGCGGTGTTGAAGTACGTGAAGAAAATCCCGATGTCGGGCTCCGGCGCCAGGGACGTTATGGAGTCATTGAGAGGCTGCAGGAGAAAAAGCGGCCGATTCCGGATCAACAGCGGCTTGTCTGTTGTGCTGCTTTCTTCGGTCGGCGGAGCTTCCTCAGCCTGCACAGTCGGACATACATCCGGACAGACCGATACAAGAACGCAAAATGCCAGACAGAAGGCCAAAAGCAGACGTGTTGGGTTGGTTTTCATATATCGAATAATTATAGCAGAAAATGGCCCTGAAAGCGAGGTTGCAAACAGGCCTAAAACTGCGTAGGATGCCTCTACTTTGCGGATATAGCTCAATTGGCTAGAGCGACGCCTTGCCATGGCGTAGGTTGCGAGTTCGAGTCTCGTTATCCGCTCCACTCTCAAAAAAGCTCCTTAACACAAATTCTCACCGCTCAATCTTCACCTCAATCTCACAAGCGGGATTCGTACAGTGGTAGTACGTGAGCTTCCCAAGCTTAAGACGCGGGTTCGATTCCCGTATCCCGCTCCAACCAAAAGTGGTTCACCATGAGCGAACGCAGTGAGTCGAATGGTGCCCCCGACAGGAATTGAACCTGTATTTCCAGCTTCGGAGGCCA
The DNA here is from genome assembly GCA_964533375.1 of uncultured Candidatus Peribacteria bacterium. Classification (GTDB taxonomy): domain Bacteria; phylum Patescibacteriota; class Gracilibacteria; order Peribacterales; family Peribacteraceae; genus CALREJ01. The sequence continues at coordinate 368,775 of CAZHLW010000001.1, read as the reverse complement.
GCGGTCTATCCGTTAACCTACGGGGGCAAGCGCTTATCCCTTGAGTAAGCCGAAAAACTCTACCGTATTTTGCGTAGTTACGCGATCCGCTTCTTCTACGCTTATTCCTTTAATCTCAGCAACGCACTTCAAAACCTCCGCCACATACGCTGGCTCATTCCTTTTGCCACGGTGCGGAACAGGCGCGAGGTAGGGCGCATCTGTTTCGATCATGATCTGCTTGAGAGGACACTGCTTGATGGTTTCCCTGATGTCATGTGATGCCGGGTAGGTCGCAATACCTGTAAACGACAGCATGTGGCCAAGATCGACGACCCACGAAATGTCCTCCCACTTTTCCGTGCAACAGTGAATGACAATCTGCAGCGGCTCCACTTCTTGGACGATGGTCCTAATGTCATCGACAGCCTCCCGACAATGCACAACCGCCGGAAGTCCAAGCTCTTTCGCAATAGTCAGCTGTTCCAAAAACACCGCTTTCTGCATGCCCTTCGGAGAAAAATTGTAGTGATAATCGAGTCCAATCTCCCCCACCGCCTTCATCTTTTTAGATGATGCAATGAGTTCTTTCAGACGATCACTGTCTCCCTTTTTCCAGTCTTTTGCGTGATGCGGATGGACCCCAGATGTACAAAAAATGTGCGCATATTTTTCAGCAATCTCCAGACATTTTTCCGCCTCCGGCAGCGAATCCGCAATCGTCACCATATCGGTAATTCCCGCCTTGTGGGCTTTGGCGATGACATCAGTGAGATCATTGTCGAATTGGGTGTCGGCCAGATGACAGTGTGAATCAATCATAGAAATAGGATACAATGATCATTATGGAACACCAGCCAGAGACTTCTTCTCCTCCTATTGCAGAAACTCCGATAGAAAGCCAACCACTGAAAGAAAGACCGGGTTGGATTGGCGAACGCGTCGGAAATGCTGTTTTTTGGACAAAAAAGGGTTATTGGAAGACGTTGCAATCTCAAAAACAGGCTGCACGTTAAGCAAGACCGCCTTGTGTTAGCCGGCTGATCGTTTATAGTTTCCGGGCTCCAATCCTTTACATCATGGGTCGATAGCTCAGCTGGTAGAGCAGTGCCCTTTTAAGGCATTGGCCGTGGGTTCAAATCCCACTCGACCCACCAACCTCCGCAGGAGGTTGCCCGCCGTAGCCATCCGAAGGCGGGCAGGCTGCATTCTTCCTGTGACGCCCTCCTGACTACGGTTGGCAAGCCGCGTTCTATTGAGAACTGGAACGCTATCTTTTGGCTTTCATACAATCAAATACATTGAACAGTCAGAGGAAATAAATAAAAAACGAATTAAGCAATCTTATATTTTGATAGCATTTTCGTATGTGGCATTACGTTTATATTCTCCAAAACGAAAAAGGCAGATTCTATGTGGGATTAACTGATGATATCGTCGATCGTCTTTCGAGACATAATCGGGGAGAAATTAATTCAACTACAAAATACAAACCATGGAAAATTTGTCATTTTTCCGCATTTGAATCCCGTAAAAAAGCAGCAGAATACGAACAATATTTAAAATCCGGGTCTGGAAGAGAGTTTAGAAGGCGACATTTACATTAATTAAAACTCACCAAAAAACTACACACAGACGCTTTCCTAACGTATCCTGTACTTCATATGAAAAAACTCCTTCTCCTCTCATCGGCCATCGTCCTCGCATCGTGCACAGGAAATCTGACAGGCAATGTTGCCGGGGACCAGACAGCATCGGATGACCACAGTATGCATAGTGAAATGAGCAGTATGGATACGAGTCTGGACAGACTGAATAATTCCCCGCGCCACCAGGAATGGGTGGAAGTGAAAAACGGTGACAAGACCATCTACACCTTTGTCGTGTATCCCGAAACAAGCGAGAAGCGGCCGGTCGTGATTCTCATTCACGAGAACAAAGGCCTGAATGACTGGGCACGGAGTATGGCGGATCAGGTGGCGGAGGCAGGATACATTGCCGTCGCTCCGGATTTACTCTCTGAATTTGATGCAACGCACGAACGCACAAGTGACTTTGCAAACCCCGACGATGCTACAAAGGCTATCGGCCAGTTGAACGCCGCCGGTGTGCAGGCGGATCTGAAGGCTGTCGCTGACTGGAGTGAGACAATCCCCGCTTCGAACGGCAAACTCGCATCGGCGGGATTTTGCTGGGGTGGCGGCAAGTCCTTTGAATTTGCAACGCAGAGAAATGATCTCGACCTCGCAATGGTCTTCTACGGCACAGGCCCGACCGACGCGAACGCCTACAAGAGCATCACGGCTCCGGTTGCAGGTTTCTACGGCGGCGCCGATGAACGTGTGAACGCATCAATCGAAGGGTCGAAGACCGCTATGGAAGCAGCAGGCAAATCGTACGACCCCGTCATCTACAAAGGTGCCGGCCATGCCTTCATGCGACTGGGCGAAGATCCCGCGGGCACACCGGAAAACCAGACCGCGCGCGATGCTGCGTTTGAACGGATGAAGACGCTGCTCTCGGACTTATGAGAATGATTGCTGACTAAGCCAAAGCCAGAAGATGCAAAGCACAAGAATCGGAATGAGGCTGACTCCCAGTCCCATCCCGGTTTTTTGACGTCGAATGAGAAGCAAACTTCCAATGAGCGATCCAATAATAGTCACCAGGCTGACACCAATCACCGTTCCGACAACTGCAAAAGACCAACCAAGTGCATCGGGTGAATCGAATGCCATGAAAGATAATCCGCTGATGGTGAAATATACCGGCAGGGTGATAGCGACGAGGATGACGGCGATGACGGATGCGATGAGGCGGGCGTGTTTCATATGCTCAGTGTAAATACAGACAGAGCGAATGCCAAAAATTTGCTACACTCTTTTCCATGACCTCCCGCCTCCTCCCCGTCGGCCTCTTCTCCGCCGCCTATTTACTCATCGCCACACCGTTTGCCCTCGCACATCAAAACACCGAGTTCCTGTTCTACATCGGGATTGTGATTGGCTTTGCAGTACTGATTGTACTACTCGACCGGAAGGTACACTTCTCGCAAGGCGTCCTCTGGGCATTGAGCCTCTGGGGGCTGCTGCATATGCTCGGAGGCCTCGTCGAGCTTCCACAAAGCTGGTCACTCGATGGTGAGCATCATGTGCTCTACAGTTTTTGGATTATCCCCGGCTACCTGAAATACGATAACCCGGTTCACGCTTACGGCTTTGCTGTTGCAACGTGGGTGTGTTGGGAGGCGCTCAAAAGCGGTTACAAAAACATCAAGCCGACTTTCGGTATTCTCACACTTTGTGCACTCGCCGGCATGGGCCTCGGCTCTCTGAATGAAATCATCGAATTCGCCGCCACGCTGATGATTCCCGGAACGAATGTGGGTGGCTACGTGAACACCGGGTGGGATTTGGTCGCGAATTTGATTGGAAGTGCTATTAGTGCCTACTTTCTGTATGTCTTTTATCGAAGATAATTGACATGCATTAAAAGTGAAATACGATAGCACTATCGATTTTTCACTTGCAGGGAAACCTGCGTCTTAAGCAAGGAGCATTGTCCATGGCACACCCCGCCGCCAACCGCAAACGTCGCTTCCGCAACATCCGCAGAATACTAATCGGTCTCAGCAGGAGCGGCTGGAACCCCGGTGAGATGCCGGGTTTTCGAAAGTTGCATTACTTCACTGGCCAGTCGGCCAAAGGAATCAACCAGCGCGCCGACTTACTGGATGCCCGTTGAAGGTTGAAAATCGATCACCCGTGCTCTTCCCCTCGTATCGGAAGAGCACAGCTTTTTTGCTAAAATGTTTTCCATCTCCCATGCCTCACTACTTCTACCTCGCCCGCTGCAGTGATGATTCTCTCTACGCAGGAACCGCAATTGATATTAAAGAGCGCGAAGCCAAGCACAACGACGGTACCGGTGCCAAGTACACACGCGGCCGCGGACCGGTGAAGATTATCTACACGGAGGAATTCGAAACGTTATCTGAGGCACGCAAAAGAGAAGCAGAGGTGAAGAAGTGGAACAAAGAAGAGAAAGAAAATCTGCTATCGAAGAACAAATAAAAAAAAAGGAGTTCCACCAGGTCCATTTTCCCAAAGGGAAAATGAAGGCCCGTCGTCCATGGGGTGGAGTCCGGCTGCCCGGGGGGTGAAGGGGTCAGTGGAGATGCGGTCAGCCCGGACCGCACTTTTTGATTCTTTTTGGGGCACGGCCAAAAAGAATGCCCCCGCGGCAGCGGCCCCGGAGGGATTCATGGTTCGTCTCCGCTCACCATGACAGACACACTTCGACAAGCTCAGTGTGACACGATTTCCCTCCTCAAACGTCATACACACAGACACCTTCCCCCCTATTTTATGCGTAAACTCTTCATAGCAATCATCATCGCTCTCGTTTTCGGAGGCGGCTGGGGCCTGCTGTATTACATTCTTGGCTAACACAGCTACACTAGCCTCATGAAAGTAGCCCTCGTCCATGAGCTATTAACCATGCGTGGCGGTGCCGAGCGCGTCCTGCGGATTCTGGCAGACATGTTTCCGGATGCGCCTGTCTACACGCTGCTCTACGACGAAAAGAAGCTCGGCGACTGGTTCCCAAAGGACCGTATCAGAACAAGCTCCCTTCAAGATTCCTACCGCCTACTGCCTAGAGCCTACCGTTACAATCATCACAAATACCTGCGCCGGTTCCCAACAGCAGTAGAGCACTGGGACTTTTCGGCCTTCGATCTGGTCATCAGCAGCTCATCCGCCTTCGCCCACGGCATCATCACCAACGGCAAACCGAAGCATTTGTGCTACGTCCACTCCCCTGCCCGCTACCTGTGGGACCGCACGCACGATGTGGTGGAGCGCGCCAGCAAAGGCCCACTCGGATTCCTGAAGAAGATGTACCTGGAATCCACGTTCCACACACTGCGAGAATGGGACGCAGAAGTAGCCCCGCGCCCCGACATGCTGATAGCAGCCTCCAGCGAAGTACAACGCCGCATCCAACTGTATTGGGATCGTGACAGTGATGTGATCTACCCGCCTATTAGCGATTCCTGGTTCACCAGCAAAACCAATAACCAGCAACCAATAACCAGTAACTACTTTTTAATCGTCTCCACTCTTGCCCCCTACAAACGCATCGACCTTGCTATCCGCGCCTGCAATGACCTCAAACTTCCGCTGATGATTGTGGGCGAAGGCCCTGCCAAGGCATCACTCCAGTCCATAGCAGGTCCGACCATCACTTTCGCAGGGTACAAAGATCATGATGAACTGAAGCAACTCTATAGCAATGCAACAGCGACGATTATTCCCGGTGAGGAAGACTTCGGACTCGTTGCTTTGGAATCGATGGCATGTGGCACGCCGGTCATTGCCTATGGCAAAGGAGGAGTGCTGGAAACAGTCGTAGATGGCGTCACCGGGGCCTATTTTGACGCAAAAAACCCCGAAAATTTGACCCAAATTCTCCGCAACTTCGATCCAAAAATATACTCAAAGCAAAAGTGCCAAGAGCAGGCAGAGAAGTTCCGCCAATCCGTGTTCGAACAAAAAATGCATGCAGCCATAAAAATGCTGATGGCGGAGGGTCGCTGAGTACAAAAATTGCGCTAGACAAGTTTCCACAAAGAAGTCGCAGGTCTCTTGTGGGGACTTTCGACAGAGGTATTCTGACAATGGACAGAAGACGCGCACTCAGAACAGAAATCCCCCACTCTAAACCCCGATGACTTTTTCCCTTCGCACAGCGGCAATCAGCGCAATCACGAGTTGTTTCCTGATCCTACCGATGGCTGTGAGCGCACATCCGGTCACCGTCGCCCGCGCAGACGGCTCGGTCCAGGCCGCCTACTCCATCCGCGGACAGTGGCGGTTCATCAACAAAGTCTCCAAGAGGCATTTGCGGCATAGAGTTGTGGAGGTGTATCAGCCGATGTTGCTGCAGAAAGAGATTATTTAATGTCCACATAAGTACATGAGTAGGTTGTAGGGCTGCTTCGATTTTCCAATTCCTACAAGCTACTTATGTACAACCTAAAAGAGTTCCCTCTGAGCATCCTCCGACACCGGCTTTCCCAATTTCTCATACGTCTTCTTCGTTGCCATGCGGCCTTTCGGGGTGCGCTGAATATAGCCCTGCTGCATGAGGTACGGCTCGTACACGTCTTCGAGCGTCTCCTCTTCTTCGGCAAGGATGGCAGCAAGCGTCGAGAGTCCCACCGGTCCGCCGCCAAATGCATCGACAATGGTATTCAGAAGTAAGCGATCTGTGGCATCCAACCCTTCATCGTCGATATCAAGTGACGACAATGTTTTTTCAACGCAGGCGAGGTTGATGATGTCTTCATCGCGCACCTGCGCAAAGTCGCGGACAGCACGAATCAGGCGGTTGCCGATGCGCGGTGTGGCGCGGCTGGCGGATGCAATGCGATGCGCAGCGAGTCCTTCCATACTGACACCAAGAATAGATGCCGACCGTTCGATAATCTTCTGCATTTCCTCGCGATCGTAGAAACCGAGCTTGAAGTTGTGCAGGAATCGATCGCGCAGCGGCGCACTGACAGCGCCGGCTTTTGTTGTAGCTCCGACCAGGGTGAATGGCTTGATGGTAAGGCGAACAGAACGCGCCGTCGGCCCTTTGCCAATCATAATATCGAGCACGCAGTCTTCCATCGCGCCATACAGCACTTCTTCTATAGCGGGACGCAGGCGGTGAATTTCATCGATGAAGAGTACATCCCCTTCCGCCAGGTTTGTGAGGAGTGATGCGAGATCTCCGGGTTTTTCAATCGCCGGACCACTCGTCACCCGCACCTGCGCCTGCATTTCCTGTGCAATGATGTGTGCGAGGGTGGTTTTACCGAGTCCGGGGGGTCCGTGCAGCAACGTATGACCAAGAGGCTCGTTGCGTTTGCGGGCGGCTTCTATATGAATAAGGAGATGATCTTTGATTTTCGTCTGCCCGACGTAGTCGCTCAGGATCTTCGGACGCAGCGTTTGCTCCACAACATCCGCCTCTGCAGAAACTGCTGTTGGCTGGAGGATGGGAACTTGCCGTGGAGGACGCTGAAGTACCACGGAAATGAGTGTAGCAGAGCACAGACCTCAGCCAATCAGAAAATGCTTCCTTTACACCTCTCCCTTTTCGATCCCTGCTCTCTGGTAAATATTATTAATGGCCTTTCTAATGCGCTGGACGTCTCCTTCGTAAGTGGACTCAGCTTGAGTAAAAATTGCATCAAGCCGGTGTGCGGTCAGCAGAAAAAGGTCCTGCACCTGCTGAGCTTCTTCCGGAGTTGTTCTTCCGGGAAGTGTCATGCCCAATGTTGATGACCACTCGTTGAAGTGCAAGGCAGTCGCACCAATATTCTGACCATTCCATCTTTCAACAGTTTGCTGAAAATCCTGGTACCCTCTCTGAATTAATGGATCACTCCATTCGGAGGAATCGGACTGTGCTGATGTTTCGAGTGTAGACATGTGTAAAACATAGGCCTCAGCCTTTTATTCGTCAAAATAAGAAGGAATAGATATATTGACACAAAACCAATAATAGTATTTAATACACATCCCATCCGCCGCTGTTCTCTTCCGCAGAACCGACGTATGATGGGCTCTCTCCCCTTCCGACTATGTCTTCCACGGCTAAAATCGTCACAACCGTCATTCTGCTGGTTTTCCTGGCAGGTTTGGGCGTGACTGACTATTACCTGTCTGCAGGCCATATGGTAGCCAATCAGGCCGGAAGCGGCTCTACAGTCACTCCTGATAATGGAACGGCACCCGTTGGCGGCGTCCGCAAGCAGACGGGCCCGAACGTCAAAACAGCCCTGGAAGCCGACGGTTTCACGACAACCTCTACCAACGATCTCAGTTTCCTGGCCCAAATCGGCAGCGGAGCACAAATTGACGCTTTGGCAGTCCTGAAAGACGGAGATCGCGCCGGATCGGTCACCTGGATTGATTCCCCGAAGGTCAAAAACTACTTCATTGCTCTGAAAGAAGCCCTGCTGACAGCCTTTTCACCGGAAATGACGGATCTGAAGGATGAAACACTGAGAAGCGATAACGGCCCTGTCCGCAACTACCTCACATTCCTTGATCCCAGCCTCAGTACCGAGCGCCTCGTGTTCGTCCGTGTCCGCGAGCGTTTGTACGAATTCCATGTGGTGATCGGGAAAGAAGAGGTGATGAATACCCTGATTCAGTCATTGACGACGAAATAGACAGGTTTGAAAGTTTGAACGTAGAAAGTAGAAGGTTGTGTTAGTTTTCTTTTAAACTTTCTACTTTTAAACCTTTAAACTGACCAAAATAAGCTTTACTTCATCACCCCGGATCTGTACTCTCTGCGAACTTATGGCAAAGAAGATTAAGAAAGTCATCAAAGTGCAGGCACGCGGCGGACAGGCAAACCCTGCTCCCCCTCTCGGTCCGGCCCTCGGTCAGGCGGGTGTTGATATCCAGGGATTCTGCACGCAGTTCAACGCTGCGACGAAGGATCGTATGGGTCAGTTGGTTCCGGTGCAGATTACGGTGTACGAGGACCGCACGTTCTCTTTTGTCACAAAGCAGGCTCCGGCTGCCGAACTCATCAAGGAAATCACGAAGGTGAAAGCAGGTTCCGGCGAACCGAACAAGAAGAAGGTCGGCACCATCACGCAGGCTCAGCTCCGCGAGATTGCCACCATCAAGATGCCGGATCTGAACGCCAACGATGTCGAAGCTGCCATGAAGTCACTCGCGGGCACAGCTCGCAGCATGGGAATCACTGTCGCAGCGTAACGAAGAAACAAGATACAAGACGCAAGATACAAAGAAATTTCAAGTGCCAAACTATTAAAGACGCTTGGATTTTGTTGTTTTTCCATCTTTGTTTGTCTCTTGTATCTTGTTTCTTGGATCTTTCATTCAGAATCTTCCAACCCCAAAAGATCATCCTTTAAAAAGCCCGCAATGCTATTAACGTGCATAAGACAGTGCAAAACCATAACATTAAGTCCTCCTCCCAGATTTTGCTAATGCCTTTGTCCCCGATCACCGTCACCGCAATGTTTCAGTCTGTCGGTATTTTCTCCGGCTTTCTGATGCCGGTGGCGATTCTGCTGCTGTTTGTTATCTTAGTTCTGCCGGGCCTTGCACGCGTGGGAACCAAGCCGGAAACACTCGCACTCGCCGCGTATGGATACCTGGCTCAGTCACTGGGAATTATTCTGATGACCGCCGGCGGTTTGCCCGCAGTCTACGCAGTTGTCGCACATCAGATTTTACCGAGCAATACGTACCTGGGTCTCCTGATCCTCTTTATTATTGGTGGTGTCACCTACCTCTGGCATGACTCCATGCTGCAGAAAGTGGACACCGTTTCGAAGGCGATTCCCGCTGCGCTCTTCTTCTACTCCTGGAAGTTCATCGGCCTTCTGATTGCACTCTTTGCCAGCTTGTCCTTCATGCTGGAATTCCTGGTCGGCGCGGAAGGTCAGCCCTACGGCTGGTGGAACGTGCACCTGGTCATGCTCCTGTACGGACTCCTGCTCTGCTGGTTTACCATCAAACCCCACGCAGCCCCTGCCGTGCAGCGCCCGGCTCCTATAATGAAGCCACGGACTGTTATTGCATCCAAAGCCAAGAAACCCGCTATAAAACGGACTATTGGCTCCAAAAGGTAATCAGTGAGCCTTTTCTTGCGTCTGTAAGCCTTTCTTGGCATACTGGCCGCACTTACTTGTGGGAGTCCCTTTTCAAGGACGCTTGCACCACATCCCCCCTCTTTTTATGTCCAAGCAGACAGTACAGCCGCGTGTGAAATTCCGCGGAAAGAATTACCGCAAGGTTGCGGAACTTGTTGATAGTACCAAGTCCTATTCCGTGGACGAGGCTACAGAGCTTTTGACCAAGCTCGGAACCACGAAGTTCGATGCAACGGCTGAGGCACATGTCCGCATCAACGCCGACACGACACAGGCTGACCAGTTGGTCCGCACAACCGTGAACCTCCCGCATGGAACAGGAAAGACCGTCCGCATTGCAGCGTTCGTTCCGGACGATTTGATCGACGAGGCAAAGAAGGCAGGTGCAGTGGTTGCAGGCAACGACGGACTCATTGCAGATATCGAAGCAGGAAAGATCGAATTCGATGTGGCAATCGCCGTTCCGGCAATGATGAAGAACCTCGGTAAAATCGCAAAGACCCTCGGACAGAAAGGTCTGATGCCAAACCCGAAGGCAGGAACAGTGACAGAGAACGTTGGAAAGACCATCGAAGCCCTGAAGAAAGGACGTATCGAATGTAAGATGGATAAATTCGGTATCATCCACGTACCGTTTGGCAAACTGAGTTTCGGCGGCAAGAAGCTGGCAGAGAACCTCCAGGCCCTCATGGCCGGTATTGAGGAAGCTCGCCCGTCTGGCATCAAGAACACCTACGTCATGACTCTGAACATTGCTCCGACCATGGGTCCGGGTGTGAAGGTACAGTTATAAGGTCGAGGAGAAGGTTAAGGTTAAGGAATATGGAACGGGGCTTCCGTCCCGTTTTTTGTACAGCGGGTATTCTCGACAGACTGAAGCATCGGGGTAGCATTTCTGGAAAATCTGTTCCTCCTTCTTTCCTCTATGTCAGAAACCGCAATACTTGATGCAGAAACTGTCACTTCTGAACATGATATTTTCCTGCAAAACAGTGATACCGAAACAGGCAGAACTGTTACTCTCGAACATCCAGCCACTGAGACGGACAGCCGCATTGCCATTACCCAAAAGAGATACAGAGAAGCCAGCCAGATGATGATGTCGCAAATGGCTTAAGAAAGCGGAAAGTAATCTATTGTTGACATCTCCGCTTTTCGTCCTAGCATGGATCCCAATGGTATTGCACCATCAACTAACGGAAGAGACTGTCAGACCTGAATTTGTGGAGGATAATCTCCCGGATGCAGGAGAAAGGACAGCCCGGCTGTGGCATTGGGGCGAAGTGCGTACGGCAAACCATGAGATTGCTGCTGTTTTGGAAGATCCTGTTGAGAAGCAGGCTCAGAAACTGTCCAATGCGATTGATACGTTTTTGCAGTTCGGTAATTCCCAGGCCCAGTTTCCGGAAGCGCAAGAAGAAAAAGATCCGGACCTGGAACTCCTGATGTGTCTTGCCACCGAGCGACTGGATTCGCCGCTGGATACCACGCGCATTCTCTCCAGGCTTTTGAATGCACCATGGTTTCCGGGACTGAATAGGGAAAAGAAAAAGGCAATGCTTGAGACAGCGCTGAATGATGTTTTTCCTCACTTATTGAAGGAAGCCCCTCCTATTGTCTTCAGAGCATTACCACCGGAAGCCGCAATCAGTCAGCCGCAGCACAGTTTAAAAAATAGGTTATGGAATACTCTGGAAACAGAGACGGCAGTCACCCGTTCTTTCGACGAACCGACGAAAGTCGATCCCGCATCTTAAGCACACAAAATCGCCTTCGCTTCATCGAACGTTTCCACCCGCACCAGCTTCTGGCGCATTTCCGATGCTCCATCAAATCCCTTCACGTAGCTTGCCAGGTGACGGCGCATTTCGAGCATTCCCCTCTTTTCGCCTTTGATCCGGACCGCGAGTTCACAGTGTTCGAGGATCATCGGGATTTTGTCTTCAAAAGTGCGCGGAGCGGATGATGTTGCTGATCCGGCGCCGATCGTGAGGGCATCGACAATGTCGCGCATCACCCACGGATTGCCGAATGTGCCGCGTCCGACCATCACGCCATCCAGATTGCCGATCTTATCAAGCGCATCTTGTGCCGACGACACATCGCCGTTTCCGATGACGGGTACCTTCACGGCTTTTTTCAGTTCGTAGATTTTCTCCCACCGCGCCTTGCCGGTGAACTTGTCCTGGAATGTACGTCCGTGGATGGCAAACGCCTGAGCGCCGGCTGCTTCGAGTGCCTGGCAAAACGGGATCAGCGTTTCATCGGTGTCCCACCCGAGACGCGTCTTCACGCTCACCGGAATGGAGACAGCTTTGACTGTTGCGGCAACGAGCTCTGCGGCGAGTTCGGGCTTGCGGATGAGCGCGGCACCATGACACGAGGAGACGACTTTTGCTGCAGGACAACCCATATTAATGTCGATGCCATCAGCACCGGCCTGTTCAATGATCTTTGCCGCTTCCAGAAAATGATTCGGATCATGCCCGAAGACCTGCACAATAAACGGCCGCTCGATTGCAGGATCAAAATCCATCATCTGCATGGTCTTCTTTCCTCCGAATGCGAGGGCATCCGTGCTCAAAAACTCCGTGTACACCACCGTCTCCGGTGCAATCTTTTTGATGAGCTGACGGTACGACGCATCGGTCACACCGGCCATAGGAGCAAGTGCGACAATAGGCCGTTTCGTTGTAGACCAGAAGAAAGCCATGAGTGAAAGAAACACAATGTGTAAGAAATTGCGAGCCAAAAATGTGCTCAGCACTCCAAGAATACCGCAAAACTGCGTATCGTAGAAGGGCCAAAGACCATGTTTTTAAAGCGATCCACTCTCCTGTCGGCCTTCCTGAGTGCAGCCCTGATGCTGAGCCTTGCTCCATCTCCTGCGTTTGCACAGTGGGGAGTGATCACGTCACTCTTCGGCTGTGAGGATACGCCGGGATTCGGGGGCGTCCCCAGCGGGGAAAGCGCCTTTGTGACCGGACGGATGACTGCGGCCTGCATTCCCATTTTCATCGGACATCTCATTACATTCGTGTTCGGATTTGTGGGAACATTCTTTGTGATCAACGTGATGTACGCAGGCTACCAGCTTGCCATAGCCAACATCGGCGAAGGCGACAAAGGCGGCGGCAAAGAGCGTCTGAAGTGGTCCATTATCGGTCTGGTCATTACAACCTGTGTGTACCTGATTCTCGATCTGTTCCTCTTCGTTGTCCTCGGAACGTAAGCACCCTGCACCTCAACCTTATCCTTCTCCTCATCTTTTATGGCCAGCAAGAAAAAACCGTCCGATAACTTCACCTCCTTCCGCATTCTCGGCAAGCGGGCGCAGGACCTGTTTCTGAAAGCGCGGGAGCTGAAGAAGCGCGATACCGGCAACGACGAATTGCCCGACGCCGGCGACCAGGCGGCGGAGCCGGATCTCACCATCCGCTTCTCGCTGCTAAATATCATGCAGGTCACGTTCGTCATTCTGGCGATCGGACTGGGCGCGTGGATGATTGTGGTGCTGGAAGACAAACTGATCCTGATGCTTCTGGCCTTTTTCGTAGCGGCCATTATTGATCCGGGTGTGCGCATGATGGAACGGATGGGATTCCCGCGCGGCATCGGCGTCCTCATCCATTACTTCCTCGCGCTCTTCATTTTCCTCTTCCTGGTCCTGTCTTTCATCCCGATTATTGCCACGCAGCTGCAGCAGATTGCGGTGCTTATTAATGACAGAGTGAATACATTTTTGAATAACCCGCAGATTGTCCTTCCTTTGGTCGGAGCAGAAGTGAATGACCAGCTCACAGACTTTGTCCGTGTGACACTGCAGAATTTGTCCATCACGCGCTTCACCGATGCCCTGCAGACCTTCAGCACAAGCATGACATCCATCGCCCAAGGTTCGTTTGTTCTTGCGACAAAGGTGGCAGGCAGCGTCCTCGATTTCTTCGTAAATCTGATCATTGTCCTGGTCCTTGCGTTCTTCATCCAGCTGGAACGTGAACATCTGCGCTCCTGGAGCCGCAGCTTCTTCCCGCCGCAGTACCGCGCGTATCTGGATACGAAAACAGAAGCCATCCAGCAGAAGATCGGACAGTGGGCACGCGGACAGATGCTTCTGGGACTCAGTATCGGTCTTCTGGTGTTTGTGGCTCTCACGATTCTGCGGATGCCGTACGCCGCAACGCTCTCCATTCTTGCGGGCTTCACGGAATTCATTCCCTACGTCGGACCGTTCATTGCAGCCGTACCCTCTGTGCTGATTGCCCTCACTGAAGGCGGCTTCGTGTGGGCGCTGATTATTGCCGGCGTGTACTACGTTATCCAGTGGTGTGAAAATAACCTTCTCGTGCCGCTCATCATGAAGCGTGCCGTTGGCCTCTCACCTATTGCGATTATCTTCGCGATGCTCACCGCCCTCAGCTTCCCGCAGGTCATTCACCCCATCCTCGGACTGCTCCTCGCAGTTCCTGTCACCACTATCATCACCATTTTCCTTGATGATTTCCGACGCTCTCCCCCCTCAACGTATAATCGGTGAATGGTTTTCTTGTCTTTTTGAGACAGCTTTCTTTAACATTGCCGAAAAATACCATCTTTTTTTGTTGCGCATACTTCCGCCGGTTTGCCCTGTCATGGTAAAGTTACCGGAACTACATCGTAGTTATCACTCAAATAGTTAGAGTGACAATTCTATCCCCCATAACCGATAACCGGTAACCCATAACCCCACCCGTATGCACCCGTTCGATCGATTCACTCCCAATGCCAAACTTGCTCTGCAAATTGCAGAGCAGGAAGCAAAGACCATGGAGAACATGTACATCGGAACGGAGCACTTGCTGCTCGGACTTTTGAGTATTCCAAAGTCCCTCGCCTTCTCCATTTTTACAGGAGCCGGCGTGACGCTCGAAAACGTCCGCATTCTCCTGAAGGCATCGAAGACACCGAGTATTGAAGGCAAGCATGTGAAGCATGGTCTCTCCACGTTCCTGCACACGGTGATTGAACAGGCAGTGGTGACCGCTCACAAATTCCGTCACACAAATGTCGGCACGGAACATCTGCTCTACGCACTTGTCTCCACCGGCAAAAATGCGGCAACTATTTTGCTGGAAAACATGCAGGTCGATCCGGAGGATCTGAAAAGCCACATTGAAGAAATGTTCGGACAGATCAGCCAATTCCGTCAGCAGAACAGGAACGTCGAACAGTCGCTCGAATCATTCTTCCACGGGCTCCAGGGCGCCATTGCCGGCGCGCAGCCTGGTATGAATGGCAATGAACCCGAAGGCCTGAAGCGCAAACGCGGCGACCAGAATAGCAAGACACCTGCACTGGATTACTTCACAGATGACCTCGTGAACAAAGCCCGCGACAGCAAGATCGACCCGATTATCGGGCGGGACACGGAGATTGAGCGCGTCATTCATATTTTGAATCGTAAGACGAAGAATAATCCCGTCCTGATTGGCGAACCGGGCGTGGGAAAGACCGCCATTGTGGAAGGTCTCGCACAGAGAATCGCCACAGGCAAAGTCCCCGACTCCCTCAAAAACAAGCGCGTGCTCGTGCTGAATCTGGGATCACTCGTTGCAGGAACCAAGTACCGCGGTGAATTTGAACAGCGCTTTGAAGACATCATCAAAGAAGCGGTCCAGAGCGACAAGCAGATCATCCTCTTTATTGATGAAATCCACACCGTAGTCGGCGCCGGCAGTGCGGAAGGTTCTCTTGATGCAGCCAATATTCTGAAGCCGGCACTCAGCCGCGCAACCATTCAGGTGATTGGTGCAACCACCCTTGATGAGTACCGGACGGTCGAAAAAGACCGTGCTCTTGAACGCAGATTCCAGCCGGTCCAGGTCGATGAGCCGACGCTCAAAGATTCCATCGAAATTCTGAAAGGACTCAAGCAGTCCTTCGAACAGTTCCATCATCTCTCCATTGGTGATGATGCGATCGAGGCAGCCGTCAACTTAAGTAACCGCTACCTGACAGAACGTTTCCTACCGGACAAAGCAATCGACGTGATCGACGAAGCATCCGCCGGAAAGAGTCTCCAGCACGCACGCATTTCGCCGGAGCTGCAGGCAGTGGAGGATAAACTCGAAACCCTCGGACTGAAGCAGCAGGAGGCCGTGAAGGAACAGAAGTATCACCAGGCTCTGAAGCTCAAGCAGGAGCAGCAGGAACTGAAAGAACAACGCGAACGCATGCTCGCTGCCGCAGACGGCGACAAGCGCACACCCGTTGCCATAACCCCTGATGACATCGCAGCTGTGGTCGCCCGCATGACAGGAGTGCCTGTTATGAAAATGATGAAGCCGGAAGTGAAGCGCCTCGCCACTCTCGAACAGATTCTTCGCGCCCATGTGATCGGCCAGGACGATGCGATCCGCAAAGTCTCCCGCGCCATCCGCCGCTCACGTGTCGGTATCGGCGACAGCCGCCGTCCGATCGGCTCGTTCCTCTTCCTGGGTCCGACAGGAGTCGGCAAGACGGAGCTTGTCCGCACGCTTGCGAAAGAAGTCTTCCATCGCGACGACGCGCTCATCAAAATCGACATGTCGGAATTCATGGAGCGCCATAACGTATCACGCTTGATTGGTGCGACAGCCGGCTACGTCGGCTACGAAGAAGGCGGACAACTGACCGAAGCCGTGCGCCGCAAACCCTACTCCGTGGTCCTCTTCGATGAAGTGGAGAAAGCCCACCCGGAATTCTTCAATCTCCTCCTCCAGATTCTGGAAGACGGCACCCTCACCGATGGTCAGGGAAAAGTGGTCGACTTCAGAAATACCATCATTGTGATGACCTCTAACATCGGCGCAGCAAAGCTCACGAAGCAGGCGGCGAAGATCGGCTTCAAGCTGGAAGACGAAGCGCAGAATGAAGAGACGGAATACGAGGCGAAGCGCCAGGAAGTTATTGCGGAACTGAAGGACAACATGCGTCCGGAGTTTCTGAACCGCATCGACCACATTATTGTCTTCAATGCGCTGAACCAGGTACACATCCGGAAGATTGTGAAGACGCACCTTGCAGAACTGGAACAGCGCCTGAAGGACCAGGGTTACGGACTGGAAATCGAGCAGAAGGCCATCAATGTGCTGGCCACCAAGGGCTTCGATCCCGAATACGGCGCCCGCCCGGTCCGCCGCGTCATCCAGGAGCTGGTGGAAGACGAAATTGCAGAAGATATTCTGAAGGGCGTATTCCACAAGGGCGACATCATCAAAGTCGTCCGCAAATCCGACAGTAAGCTGGAATTACTGCACGGAAAGCCCGGAAAGAAGGTAAAAAATGAGGTGGAGGAAGAGGAAGCAGCCTTGGCAATGGCCTGAAAAGTGCCTAAAACGGGGTGTCTGGGCCAAAGACTGGTCCGGCACCCTTTTTTCTGCTACAATAGAGAGATTTCCTGACACACACATCCATGCCGATTGAACCCATCAAAATCCCGCAAAACGTGTACATCGAGGACCGCATTGTCGGTCCCCTGACCCTCAAGCAGGTCATCATTTGTGCGATTGGCGGCGGTTTCAGCTACGCGATGTTCGCCTCTATCAGCAAAACATACGGCGAGATTGCGCTTCCGATCCAGATTCTCGTGTGGATCCCCGCGGCAGTGTCCGTGCTCTTTGCGTTCGTGCGCATCAATGACCTGAGCATGATGCGTCTGTGTCTGCTGTTTCTGGAAAAACTGAACAAGCCCTCAACCAGAACCTGGACGCCACGCCGCGGCATTATCATCAATGTTCGTACGTTCCACACGGTTCCGGAAAGCAAACATCTGCAGCACAAGAGCGATATGGTCGCAAAGCAGACGGACGGTATTGATGAGCTCAGCAGCGTGCTCGATCGTCCGATCAATGAACTCTCATCCGAGAAGCCGCTTGCGATGGAAAAAGAGGACACCCCGTTTAACGACGAGCCGGTAAGTCCTGATGAAGAGGCACTCTTTGGCGACAACCCGAATGTCATCCGTCAGCCGGTGAATAAGACGCGCATTGTCGCGAGCCCGGTTGGTGACACCCCTATTGACGGTGTTGCCGCAAAGACAGGTGCCGTCTCCGTATTCCGCGATATCTCCCCTGCATAAACTTATGGCCGACAAGACTATTAAAAGCACCGTGCAGGCCCGCAAGAACAAAAGCAAACTGTCGACCCAGCGGTCGCTGCCGGTTGCGGAAGTCCGCAACAATACGATCGTCCTGAAAAACGGTGGCATGCGCGCCGTACTCGAAATTGAGGCGCTCAACTTCAACCTGAAGAGCGAAACCGAACAGCAGGGAATTATTGCCGGCTACGGATCGTTTGTGAACACGCTCACCTTCCCGCTACAGATTTTCATCCGCTCCACCCGCACGAATATTGATGAGTACCTGGTGCAGGTTCGGGAGATCGGCCAGAAGCACGAGAATGCCCTCCTGAAGGAACAGACGCTGGCCTACGCAGCATTCATGCAGAAGCTGGTGGAAATGGCCGACATCATGCAGAAGAAGTTCTATGTGATCGTCCCGATTGACCACACCGACCGCCGCAAAACAATCTTCGAGCAGTTCTTCGACTGGTTGCACCCGGACGATACCGCCAGCAAGGCCAGCGTCCGCAGCCACGAATTCAGCTCCGCAACGGGCAAACTGAACGAACGCGTGGATTTGATCGGTTCCGGTCTCCAGAATATCGGTCTGCACGTAAAGCGCCTCTCCACCCGGGAACTGATCGAAATGCTCTATCAGACATATAACCCCAAAACCAGCCAGACACAGAAGATTCCGAAGGATATTGAGGATCTGGGACTGGAGGCTACCGCGCTCTAAGCGCGGAAGAAACAAGATACAAGACGCAAGATACAAAGAAATTTCAAGTACCAAACTATAAAGACGCTTGGATTTTGTTGTTTTTCCATCTTTGTTTGTCTCTTGTATCTTGTTTCTTGGAACTTTAGCCGTATTGACAAATCCCCTTCACATATCCATACTATCCGCCGATCTGATTCTGCTCGTGCAAGAGTGTCAGTTCGCCCTTATTTTCTCCCCTTGCACCCCAATTTTTATGTCCCCGAAAACAATCGTCAAAGAACCAGTGAACCAACTCATGGAGCAGCTCATGGAGCAGTCTCCGGAGATTTTCCGTCCGCGTCCGGGCGAGCTTGTGGAAGGCCAGGTTGTCTTCCGCGGCAAGAACAAATTGCTCCTGGATATCCAGGGCGTCGCTACCGGTATCATTTCCGGCCGCGAACTCCGCGATTCCTTTAACACATTCAAGGATCTTGGCGTTGGCGACACCGTCGGTGCACTGGTGCTCGAAGATGAGAACGACGAAGGACTCGTTGTCCTGTCCCTGCGCATGGCCTCCCAGCGCAAGGCATGGGATCGTTTCAATAAGCTGATCGAATCTGAAAAGACGATGAAATTCACCGCTCAGGAAGCAAACAAGGGTGGACTCATTGCAAACATCGATGGCATCCGCGCCTTCCTCCCGGTCTCCCAGCTGGCTCCGGTCAACTACCCGCGCGTGAACAACGCCGACTCCGGTGAAATCATCAACCGCCTCGCAAAGTTCATCGGCCACACCTTCACCGTGAAGATCGTGACGATGGATCAGGAAGCAGGAAAGATCGTTGTCTCCGAGCGTGACGCGATGGCTGAAGAGCGCTCCAAGGCTCTCGAAGGTCTCGCAATCGGCGCAGAGAAAGACGGTATCATTTCCGGTATTGTGAAGTTCGGTGTGTTTGTGACATTCGACGGTCTGGAAGGCCTCGTCCACATTTCTGAAATCGCCTGGGGCCATGTGAAGAACCCCGCTGAATACGCAGAAATGGGTGACCGTGTCCGCGTGAAGGTCATTGGTGTCGATGGCGACAAGCTGAGCCTCTCCATTAAGCAGCTCACGAAAGACCCGTGGGAAGAGGTTGCTGAGCGCTACCCTGTCGGAAAGAAAGTCTCCGGTACTGTCGTACGCTTTGCAGACTACGGTGCCTTCCTCCGCCTGGAGAAGGACATCAACGGTCTCGTGCACCTGTCTGAAATTGCCCACCACAAAGTTGCAGATCCCGCAGAAGCTCTGACCATCGGCCAGAAAGTGGAGGCACAGGTCATCAACATTGATGTCGACGAGCGTCGCATCGGTCTTTCCATCAAGGCGCTCCAGCCGATTGATAAGGAGACTCTCGAGCGCATCCAGCGCGAACAGGCAGAGGAAGATGCAAAGAAGAAAGATGCTGATGATTCCACAGCATCCGACGATTCCGACGACGAGAAAGCAGAAGGATTTGTCGCCAGCAAGGACGGCAAGAAGTACTACGATGCAAACAGTGCAGCCGGAAAGAAGATTAAGGATGAAAACCGTGTGGAGTTTAAAACCGCAGAAGAAGCAGAAGCAGCAGGTTATAGTGCGTAAAAGCTGATTCAGCAATAATGAAAATCGGAGGAATGCGTGACGACCGTCATTCCTCCGATTTTCATATAGGACCCAGTCGCCTCTTCGGTTACTCTGGCATCTCTCTCATGAAAGCATTCATCTTCGACTTCGACGGCGTGGTGATCGACAGCGAGACGCACTGGAAAGCAAACGCGAATGCGTTTTTCCCGACGATCATTCCGCACTGGACCGAGAAAGACAGTAACCGCATGACAGGACTCGCACTGCAGGCAGCACACGATCTGCTTGTGAAAGAATACGGGCTGGCAATGAACTACGACGACTACATCAATCATCGCACGAAGCTGTCGGTCGATGCCAACATGGAAGAAAAAATCCGGATTGTTCCGGGTATTCCGGGCCTTCTGGAACGTCTGCAGAGCGAAGGCATTCTGACAGCTATCGGCTCATCGGCGCACCGGCCGTGGATTGATCAGATGCTGAGCAAACTGGAACTCGCGTCCCATTTTCCTGTGATCATCTGTGCAAACGATGTAAATGAACGCGTGAAACCTGCGCCGGATATTTACGAACTCGTCGCAAAAAGACTGAACGTGCAGCCTGCCGACTGCGTGGTGCTGGAAGATTCGTACTACGGCGTCACCGCAGCAAAAGCCGCCGGCATGACCTGCATCGGGTATCGGTATGAGTCGAATCAGGAGCAGGACTTACGCGCAGCTGATCGCGAAATTACAAGTATTGATGACATCACCAGCCAGGTATTGCGGTCTCTTTGATCCTTTAAGCTGCAGCCGCGGTAGGCTGCTGCTGGGAGAGAAAATGAAGATGCAGATAGAAAACTTCCTGTCCCCCGCCTTTGCCGACATGGTACGTCAGCTTGTAACCGCTGATGCCGTTTGCGGCAGCGAATTCTTTGGCTTTGATGATGAGCATTCCGGGCAGATCCTGTGTTGATTCATCGATATCCGCAACAGATGCCACAAAGCGCTTCGGCACAAACAGCAGATGTGTGGGAGCCTTCGGGTGAATGTCTTTGAAAGCAATGACATCGTCGTCTTCGTAGACGATATCGGCAGGGATTTCCCGGGCGATGATGCGATGAAAAATAGTTGGTTCAGCCATAACCAAAGCTTACCTCCGATTCTGCCAAACGGGAAGAAAGACCCGTCATCAAAAGGATAGTAAATTTGGCATTTATACGCCATTTCATTGAATTTTTCGTCAAAAAGGAGCATAATAGTCCTACATGGTAAACGCCCCATCAGAGAAGGCACCATCGCTCGTATCCGGCCAGGAAGCAGCATCCGCAGCTCCTGTTGTCGTGGCCCAGCCCAAAAGCGTGAACCTGGCGTCTTTCATGGAAGGCCTGGGGCAGTTCACCGAAAACGCGAGTGACAACCCCGCCGACTGGGGCAGTGGAGGAGGAACCGGTGACGGTACAATGACGGCATCCGGCGGCCAGCAGAGCGGACCCTCCGCACGCGACCTCGCGATTGCAAATCTGCCGATTCCCGTTGTCATGCAAAAGCAACTGGAGCAGCACATCCGCACAGAAGTAAAAAAACTCCGCAAGCAGGCAAAAGTGATTGCCGCTATGTCCAAGCCGGGAGGAGCCTACAAACTGAACCAGCTCTACGCCCGCATCCGCCAGCTGAATGCTATTTTGGCGAGCCTGTTTGAGGCATCGGTCGATGTCCTTAAGCGGCTGTTTGTCCGTGTGTTTATCGACAAACAATCGATTCAGTAACCAACTGGTTATGGGTTATCGGTTATGAGTTGAGGAAATGAAAATTCATTTGATTAAACTCTTTCAAAAATCCCATAACCCATAACTCGTTACTCATAACCCATCAATCGTTTTCGTGCTTTTTCTTGCTGTGCTTTGCTTTCTCCTCCAAAAATCCCGTCACCCACGCAATAGCCTGATCGGCCATACCGATGGGCTTGAGAATCACTGATCCGACTTCGTCGCTCACGACCTGGATCTTCCGCATGACTTTGCGCAAATCGACCACAATGAAAATCACATGATACAGCACCACAATCAGCATGACGCCGATCGCGATGTAGAGGCCGTGGAGAATATCAACGGAATCCCACATAAGATCGTGAATGAGTATACTGTAGCTATGATGACGCGCAATCTTCTGCAACATGTACAACATCTCCGCGCAAGTTCGTTACTGATAGCACTTATCACGCTCTATCAGCACACGTTGTCACCCGATCACGGACCGCTGCGGCATCTCTACACCTACGGTTACTGCCGCCACTCCCCCAGTTGCTCGCAGTATGCGAAGGAAGTGATTGCAAAAAGAGGGGCAGTTGTTGGATCACTACTGGCGATCAAACGGGTACTAAGCTGCAATCCTTTTGCAAAGATCAGTGAGGCAAAGTGGCGGGAGATGGCAAGAAGAATAGATATATAAGATGAATTGATTTGCCTTTATTTCGATCAATGAGAATCGTAGTATGTCCAATATGGGTAAAACAAATTTGAAATCAGGGGACACATTATTTGAAAGACTTCATGATTTAATGATAACGATTATGTGGATTAGTATCTTTGCAATATTTGTGGGAATTTTCTGCATAGGTCTCTTTATTGCCTTTCCCGTATACGGCTTTTTATTTTACATTGGTATCACGAGTCTTTTGGGGGGATTTATCCTTTTCATTATTTCCGGCTTTCTTGCTGAATTTTTTATAGCATTTTAATGTATAAAATGGCGAGGAATGCCAAATCGTCAAATCTCTTCCATTTGAAGAGCATTCTTAGTATCCTCTGGCTCTCGGAAATCCTTCAAACCAGCGGGTATCGTACAGTGGTAGTACATCAGCCTTCCAAGCTGAGGATGCGGGTTCGATTCCCGCTACCCGCTCCAACCCCCTCCACAGACTCCTCCTCCCGCCTTGGTTCGCTCTGGCTCACCGCGTTTTTTTGATTGGGAGAAGCATCTCCCAACCCTCTCGTGGGAGTGATAACTCATTTGACAAAATAACATTTAAGTCCAAAATACGCCGCTATGTGGCATATTGTTCCCCAAAATTTCCCTTACGCGGCAAATGAACTTGAAGAACCAACTCAGGCTGAGATATGTGCTGAGCCAATCTTTCGCAGAGCAACCCCCGATTTTGTCCGGACTCATGGTGGAGATATTGCACAGCAATTTTTATTGAAACTGGAACAACAGGGTCTGGTAGAAGACCGGACAAGATTGATGTGTCAGCGTAGCCCCTTTGTAGAAAATGCATTTCCAAGCAGCCCAAACTGGCATGTGGACTTTATGCCAGGAACAAAGAATGTTTTTGCATCACACATTTCTAACCCCATACGCGGATCTATCGCCTGTCTTTGCAGCAAAGATAGAATCGCCACAACGTCATTTCTGGATAAGGGCAGTATCATGCTAGATGAACCGGATGAACCAG
The DNA here is from genome assembly GCA_964533375.1 of uncultured Candidatus Peribacteria bacterium. Lineage (GTDB taxonomy): Bacteria > Patescibacteriota > Gracilibacteria > Peribacterales > Peribacteraceae > CALREJ01. The sequence goes on along the minus strand of CAZHLW010000001.1, from coordinate 345,287 downwards.
CGCACTATAAACCCGGTCAATATCTCGCATTAGCGGAAGGCGAAACTAACTGGATGAGTGAACAGGTTAATGCAAACCTTTACAATGGAACGATTAAAAGTGCCTTGCTTACACCGAATAGGATCTATAAATACGATTCTAGAAATTTGCATGTGGCACCGCAGTTTAAGGAAAGTGGCGGATACCGCATGATTTTCCGTGCAAATACCCCACCGGAAAATTTCTCAGAGGCTATTCCTGCACATGATAAAATTTTAGACATTGATGACTTTTATTTCACACTGGAGGATGGCGGGACATCGTGGAAAAAACATATATTGAGTGCGTCGTAGTCCGAAACTGGGAAAGCAAAGAACCAGCTGATACACTGAGCCTCACTCATTTCCCACTCTTCCAATGACTGACTTCACCCCCATCACCGTCGAAGCAACCATTGATGCCCCCATCGAAAAAGTGTGGGAATTCTGGACCACGCCGGAGCACATTATGCAGTGGAACAGTGCGTCGCCGGACTGGCACACGCCCAAGGCCGAAAATGACCTGCGCGAAGGCGGAACATTTAGCAGCCGCATGGAAGCGCGCGACGGCAGCGTCGGGTTTGATTTTGGTGGAACATACACAACGGTTATCGAACACAAGGAAATTGCCTACACAATGAGCGATGGCAGAAAAGTGCGCGTGACGTTCGACGGGCAGGGTGACCACACGCATGTAACCGAGACGTTTGATGCGGAATCGCAAAACTCACCGGAGATGCAAAAAGCCGGTTGGCAGTCGATTCTGGATAACTTCAAGACGTATACGGAAAAACAGAGGTAATATATTTCCCTGTTTGAAATTTTATGACAAATAGCGGTCTTCAGGAGATCAATGGCGAAATTGGCGAAAATAAGACAGCAAATATTCTTCTTGAAGATGGATTGTTTTGGGTTATAAGAAAGCCCTTACCTGATCTTCAAGGAAGGGATTTTTTATTACAAATTGCTCCTTCTAGCGAAGAAATTGATAAATGGAGACGTCCACCTGAAGTATTAGGAGTTGTTCAGTCAAAATTTATCACAGGCAGTAATGAGGTAATTATCCCTCAAATGCATATTTGCGATAATGTCGGTGCGCGAACAGAATACTTTCTTTTTATACACACAGTTGATGTGACATTCTTTTTCACTGCACAACAAATTATTGATGAGCAGGAATTTCGTCTTCGTGATGAAAAATACGTGTTTTCATTAGCGGGAGGTAGAAAATATGAAAAATACAAAAACTTGGAGCCAAAGAATATTCGAGAAACTATTCTCAAAGGAATGAGGCAGGCAACAAGTGAGCGCAATACTCCATTTGTCGAATTTTTTCTTAAAAATTATCTCAGTAATGGAATGACCTCTTACAAGATATCCGCAAATGAAAGAATTATTGATACAGGCAACTCACTATATAAAATTTCTCATAGTGATTTGTCTACAAACGTATCGGAAATCAATAAATCAACAGGAGTAAAGAGGGGTGTTCTTGCGACTTTACCACAAAAAGAAGGAAGTATGGGCTTTAATACTTCCACAGAAACGCCATATACCACTGGAGATACTCTTTAAGCATCTGCTCCCACCGACTTCAAAAGCACCCCCACTCCGTACGCCACAAACGCACCAATCGCTCCGACCAGCACAATTTCGAGCGGCCCGCGCCAGAGCTTTTCGCGTGTGACAATACTGCGGGCGCCACCCAGTAAAACCAATGCAATAAATGTACCGACAATCGCAATGGAAAAACGATCTGCAGCATTGATGCCCAGGAAATACGGAACGAGCGGAATGGCGCCGAAGGCCACGAACGAACAGAAGGTCATGATGCCATCCAAAAGCGGCGTGGACTGCTCCCCTTTCACGTAGCCGTGCTCCCCCACCATCATCATATCCGCCCATTGTTCTTTGTCGCTGGTCACGACTGTCACAGCGCGGTCCAGGTCCTTTCCTTTGAAACCGAGTGTTGCAAGATACCGCCGCACTTCTTCGCGTTCCATCTCGGGGTGATCTTCAATTTCCTGCAGCTCCTCACGACGGATGCGCATGCGCTGGGCCTGCTGGGATTTTTCGGACAGATATGCGCCGGTCGCCATGGAGAGGCCGTCGGCAAAAAGATTGGCGAGACCGAGGATAATCACAATTGTATGCGGTAAATCCGCACCCATCGTTCCGGCAACGACTGCAAACGTCGTAACAATGCCGTCGTTCCCGCCGTACACAATCTCGCGAATGTATGACCCGAAGCGATGGCCATGGTGCTCCTGAGCCCGGTGCTGCTCGAAGGCTTTTTTGCTGACCGACATGGTCCCCATACTACTGCTCCTTTCTTTGTTTGCCTATTTTTTCTTGGGTTTAGCTTTGGAAGCCGGTACCTCCGCTGCAGTTTTTTCGATGAGCTGAGTCAGCCATTCACGATCTTCCCACTGTGCCTCGTCGATGAGGAAGTGCGGCCTGGCTCCGGGATAGGGCGAGTCTTCGATGATGTCATCGATCAATGCCTCCCCTGCCTTCGTCTTCTTCACGTACAACCGGTCATCGCAAATAAGGGCGACAACTTTTTCCTGATAGTAGAGCGCGTACTCGCCAAACATCTTCCGGATACGGACAGTGGGGAGACTGCTGAGCTGGTCGACGATGTAGGTGGCGGTGGATTCTGCGGTAGCCATGTGCTTATGGTAGCGTATAGACGTATTTAGGGCACATAATAAGAATATAGCTTAATTTGACAATATTTATTTATAATTTATAATAACAATTAATTTCCCCTGTTTCTATGACCGACAAAGCAGAAACAACGTACCTGAAATTTACGAATGACATTAGTGCTGATAGTGCTGATAAACTGGAACACACAGTTGTAGACCTCATGAATAATGGAATACAGGATGTACATCTCCTTTTATCATCCAGTGGAGGAAATGTTGATGTTGGTATTGAACTCCACAACATGTTAAAAGCATTACCAATCAATCTGACAACGCATAATATTGGTACAGTCGACTCGATCGCAAACGTTGTCTTTCTTGCAGGCAAGCAAAGACTGGCAACCCCAAATGCACGATTCATGATGCATGGCGTGGTGCGAACATTTCGCGCCAATGCAGACGGCCGTGTAAGTTTGGACGCAGGCGATCTAAAATCTGCATTGCAATACATTGAAAGAGATCAGCGAAGAATTGCTGAAACTATTGCGGCATGTTCAAGCATGACTGTGGAACAGATAATAGAAGTAATGGATAAGGAGGACACTCTTTATACGCCTCAAGAGGCACAGAAACTGGGGTTGGTTCACGCTGTACAGGAATTGGACCAATTGACTGCCGGAAAGATTATCCGAATGTAAGAAAGTATAATACCCAAAGAAAAGTGTTAGACTTGAGGCATGGTAACAGTCCCCCACTACGACTTCTTCGTCTCCGGCCGCTGGCGCAATCGTGATAATGTCATTGATCTTGCGAAACAGATCCGTGCCAAAGGGTTTGAAGTCTACTGTTTCCTGGAACAGCCGCATAACATCAGCAGAGCAACGAATGATCCGCATGAAGATATGGACGCATTTGAAAAACTGGACTGGAGGAATGATTCATACGTGCGGGAGGTTTTTGATAATGACATGAACGGCCAGAAAAACAGCGATGTCTTTGTGATGCTCCTGCCTGCCGGAAAGTCCTGCCATATTGAAGCCGGAGCCGCGTTTGGCATGGGAAAGAGGTGCATTTTGATTGGAGAACAGAAAGAGGCGGAAAGCCTGTATCTCATTTTTGATGACATCTACCCGACCGTTGAGGCGTTTTTGGCATCCATCGAAAAAGGCGCGTAGAATAATCCTCCTATGTCCACTGACATTCCATCCGACGAAGAGATTCCGCCACCGCGGGATGTGCCTATGACAGATATAAGAATGCGCATCGGATTGAGTCCGGAGGAGTTTAATGCAGCACAGTTCCAGGTTGATCTGGCCAATTTACTCAGCGCGCTGGATAGTACAGGTACCCAAATGCCACCTGACAATATTGAGATTGTCTCTGTGACCCCCGTGAGAAATCCCTCTATCAGATATCTCGCAGACCAACCGTATGTCGAGCCGGGTGATGCAATGGATCCGGATGATGCATCTGATAACGTCGTTGTCGCGAATCATAGCGATGAGCCCACAGAAGCTGAACTGAATGATCCGTATGTCGATATTGATGATCTGTTTCAACGATATGGGAAAGGGAATACCCATGTCGCTCTGTGAAACTCCGCAATTTCTTCGTCGGCAGAGCGATCGTCTTTTCCATTATCATGTTTGGACTCATTGTCTACATGATCGTCGAGGCACTGCTGTACTGAGACTGCTCGTTACGCCGCCAGATACTGCTTCGAGAGCGTTTTGTAAAACCGCGAACTCATGGCAAGCAGCGTCACAAGAAGTCCGACAATACCCGTGACCGTAAAGACCAGCGCGATCCCGCGGCCGGAGCCTGTGCCAAACCACCAGCCGATCAACTCAGCACCGCGTCCGTCTGTCATAAACGGAATGAAGATGAACTGCGTGAGCGGGCCGATGATGAAGGCCATCAGCGGCGAGACCGCCATTTCCACACTCTGCGCAAAGCCCATCACTCTTCCCTGCCGTTCGAGCGGCACGACCTTCTGCATAATGGTGTGCTCGGATGCTTCAATGAACGGCACGACTGCCAGGTAGATAAACATACCGATCATCAGGAGGATGATGGACGGCTGGATGGTGAAGAAAATACTGATGGTCCAGATGGTGATGTTCGTGAAGAACAGCGAGCGCAGCGGATTTTTGCCGAGGCCGAATTTGGAAATGATGATGCCGCCCACAATAAACGCCGTGCTGAGGATGCCCCACAGTACTCCCCACACCTGCACGGAAACGAGGGAGAGACCGTAACCGTCCATCAGTGACATGAAGGAACCTCCCAGGAAGTTATTGAACGTGGTAAAGAAAATGAGGGCAAAGAGCCCGGGAATAGTATTGATGACTTTGATGGTGCCGCGGATATCGACCTTTTTGGGTTTGTCTTCGGAATGGACAATCTTCTCTTCCGGTACCGACAAAAGAAGCAGATGCACAATGACTGCGAGTGTCAGGCTGATGGAGAGAATCAGCACATAGAACATGCCGCCCATCGCAACCAGAAATCCAGATATGACGGAGACCACCAGGAATGTGACGCCGTTCACCATGCCCACAAGCCCGTTCGCTTTATCGCGATCATGTTCCGGAACAAGGATGGTAACAAGCGTTGCCAGCGCGATGTTGCGGATGTTGCCGAAAATCACGCCAAGGAGAATGAGCGGACTGAAAATCCAGAGAATGGGACTGCTGACCGACTTGAATGCTTCTTCCGGAGCAAGCAGGTAGATGGCAAAAGCAATGCAGAAAATAACGAACGTCATGGAGCTCGAAAAAATCATCGCGGACTTTTTACGGTGATGGTCGACAATGCTCCCGAACCAGAAGCTGGACCCGGACATGAGAACCAGATACACACCCGCAAGCAGGGATGTGGCAAACACCGACTGGGTTTGCAGGTAGACAAAGAATGTCAGCGCAAACCACACAACGAAGGTTGTGAGAGACGCAACGAGAGTATTTGCAACAATGTGGTAAAAGGCTTTCATGGTCCGTTCATACTATCGCAAAAAACGTTTCCCCGCAGAGAAAAAACCGGATTTCCTGGGCGAGATTGGCGGGTAATAGGACTATTCTGTTAAAGTGATAATTTTCATTTTTCCTTGCCGCGTAACGACGTGCTCTCCCATGCCAATTCAAAAATCGCCCTATGTGTATCGGCGACGTGCTTGCTTTGAATGAGGAATGCAAAATCTTCCTCGAAGGAAAAATGCGCTACTTTGTCGTCGTAGATCACGACTTCGTTCAGAAATGGCAAATCTTTCCGGTAAATAACACGCTGAATACGATCGGCACTCTCACGGTCCTGCAGAAATCTCTTTGCAAGAGGGGTAGGCGGCATAATCACGCGAACACGAATGTGATGCTCCAGAAGTTTTTGTATCATGTTCTTTTTCAGCCACTCCATGCCAAAATATTTTACCGGCCCCTCGGGATGGAAGTAATTGCAGATATCCCCCTTCGCATTCAAACAATCCAGAAACAGACGCTTCACATCTTCTTTGCCTTCGTAAAACGTGATGCGCGGCTTGTGGACAATTTCATTGTGGATAGCGGAGAGTTGAGGCAATACCTGTTCCAGTTCCTTCACGGATGATTGAATGGTTTCATGAAGAAGTTTGGGGGAAATGACCGAATAATAACGAGTGCTCTTGCGAACGAAGAACTCAGCGATACCTTTTTGGGAGAGTCTCTGGAGAATTTCGTAGGTAGTGGAACGACGTAGTCCCGCTTTTTTGGCAATCACGCTGATTGGAGACATGCCAAATTCCAGGGCAGCCAAATAGACCGATGCCTCCTTCGGTTCAAAGCTGTTGCGCTCGAGAATTGCACGAATATCCATAATGCTGCCGGAAATATCGGCAGAATTTTAGCATATATTTTGGCCTATAAAAGCCATTTTTTAATATAATATTCTTTTTATTGCCTACAGGAGTGGCAGATAAAACCACTGACCATACACTGACTGCGTGATCACGTTGTTCATTTCACTTCAAAAGCAAAGGGTAGAAACATGGCAAATGTCTACATCGCAACGGACGGGCAGGAAATTTGTTTGGTCCTCGATAGTCCAACCAGAGAAGTTCTTCAGGCCATGAGCAATTTTCGACAGCGAAAGGTCCGCTGGTGTGCGACCTACGAGGTGCCCGAAGGACAGTTCAGCAGACTACTGGATTGCATGCAGCGCGATCCCCAGGAGAAGTACGTTTTCCCACAGAGGGCCATCAAGCAATTGCTGGATGAGATTCCCCCATTGGGATGGAAAGCCTATGGAGAAACTCTGCCTATCCGGGGCCAGGCGCGCAGCACGACAACCTACGACATCAGCTACGCGACCTTCAAAAAAGATGGAATGCTGGCAGACATCATGGCACATCCCAGCTCGATCTATGCGTTCTCTCTGGAAAGGCTCATAGAATTCATTCAAGAGAACTGGTCAGTTGGATGCCAAGCTCACAAGCGATTCCTGGACGGACGGCCGGCTGTGGCCAGCAATCTAATGTAGCTCACCGACCCATATGCAAAAAAGGAATGAACCAACCCTGCTCCAAGTGAGCAGGGTTTTTTAAAGTTACATTCCATGCGCCTGCATCTCCGGCTTCACCGGTCCCCCTTTCTTCTCTTTGATAATAAATGCCCCCAAAACAATGGCGATGAGTACCAGAAGTGCGGCAACGAAAAATGCGCGGTGATATCCGAACATCAATGCTTCAATGTCGCCCATTGCCGCATGCGACGCAGTAGCCGACGCAGCCACACTGCTGAGAATGGCAAGGCCGAGCGCGCCTCCCATCTGTTGCGATGTACTGATGAGTCCTGATGCGAGTCCGGATTCGTTTTCGGCAACACCCGTGGTCGCGGCAATGATAAGCGCCATGAAGGTGAACGCCAAACCAAGCGGCATCAGGATCATGTTCGGAAGCAGATCGATAACGTAATTTCCCTCAACCGGCAGGCGAATGAGCCATGCCATGCTGAGCGCAACCAGAAGCGGCCCGCCAATAATGAACGGCTTGTACCCGTACCTGCCGACAAACGGTGCAACGCGCGGCGATGTCACGCCCAGGATCAGCGGGAACGGCAGGAAGCTAAGCCCCGTCACGAGCGGTGAATATTTGAGGACTGACTGGATGTAGAGCGATACCAGGAAGAACATGCCAAACGCTCCGGCCATGATGGGGGCCATCATGATGTTCGAACCGACCAGATTGCGCCTCAGGAAAATGGAAAGCGGCATGAGCGGGTGTTTCACATACGATTCATTGATGACAAAGCCGACAAGGAGCGCAACGGCAACCGCGCCCCATGTAAGCGTCATACTGCTGAGCCAGCCCCAGACCGGCGCCTCACTGATGACATAGACAAAGAGCGTCAGGCCAGCGGTCACCAGAAAGGCACCCGGCAGATCCAGACTGGCATGCGCCATTTCCTGCTTGTGCATAGGCACATTTTTCCCGATGAGATACGTGACAAGAATGCCGATCGGTACGTTCACGAAAAAATTCATCTCCCATCCGAAGTACTGCGTGAGCAGTCCGCCAAGCAACAGACCCGCTGCAGCACCTCCCGTGGCAATAGTTGTCCAGTACCCGAACGCGCGGTTGCGGTCGGGGCCTTCCGGGAAAGTGATGAGGATGATCGACATGGCAGCCGGAGAGAGCATCGCGCCTGTTATTCCCTGCAGTGCACGGAGCACAATGAGCATGGTTGCGGACTCTGCAAAACCAATAAGAAGTGAGACGAACGTAAATCCCGCAAGGCCTATCATCAGCACGCGGCGGTGTCCGAACAGATCCGCGGCACGGCCACCAAGGAGCAGGAATCCGCCGAAGGTCAGGGCATAGGAAGTCACAACCCACTGGAGCGTCGCGGTATCGAACTGCAGCGCTTTCTGGATAGCGGGCAGGGCGACGTTGGTAATGCTCGCATCCAGCACCACCATAAACTGGGCGATGCCGACGAGCGCGAAAATGAACCAGGGGGATTTTTGCTGCATGATATGTCCGGGAGGAGGAAGAGTCAGGAGTGTAAAGACCCGATGCAAAAAAGGAAAGAATGTGGGGGCGTTTTTGGGAAACTGTTCTATGCTGTTGCCATGTGGCCGGTCCTGCGGAAAATCCTCGGCGTCTTCTGTTTGCTTTTCGGACTCTTTGCGCTGGTGACCCCTTTCACGCCCGGCGCCTGGATGGCGCTCATCGGACTGGAATTACTGGGGTTCGGCTTTCTCATTCCAAAGAAAGTACGGGCCGCCATGCGTCAGATAATGGAAAAATTCAAACCCAGGATGTTCAAAAAGCGCATCCCGGATCCCGCTCCTATTTTGCCGTCAGATCCACCAGCGCGGTGAAGCCGGCGAATGCGATGCGCTTCATATCAAACGGCATTTTTTTCTCATCGCCTTTTTTGTAGGTCTTTTCAAATTCTTTCATCACCGCCTTGTTCACGCGGTCGCGATGTGCCCTGGACTTGTACACAATGAAAGAGAAGATAACAGTCTCGCCTTCTTTCATCTTGGCCATTTTCGGAAACGGCATCGTGGAGTTTTCCGGGGTCAGATCATCACCCACGCACTCAATGTACTGCAGAGCGCCGTGCTTCATCCATACCTTGCCGGCATCGCTGGCTACCTTCTTGTAGGCAGCGGTATTTTTCTTCGAGATGGGGATCACGAATCCATCAACGTAACGCATAGTGGTGTTGGGTAAGGGATACGAAATTATTCCATAGTGAGAACATAGTCAGCAAGACGACCGGTGGTCTCATAGAAACAAAATGGAAATGGGATAACCCGTAGAGCCGCCCCGTTGGGACGGCTCTACTACAAAAATAATCATCACAACGCCGCCTCCAGCTTATCGAGAGACTGGCTCCAGCCGGCATTGGCGTCCCCGGCCATTTCGGCAGGATGCCCTTCGTGCACAAGATGGAGCGTGGTCTTCCCGTTTTCTTCGGTGAAGCTGAAAGTCACACGCATTTCATCGGGCCACTCGCCAGGCATGCCGATGTCTTTGCCGTTCAACCAGTTGCCGTCGGCATCTGCAAAATGATCGGTGCAGACAATCTTCTGCATCGGGATGATTTCCTCGTACACGCCTCCACTCCAGAAATCCTGTTCAGGCATCCCGGGCCCCATCGCGCCGCGCATGCAGTACAGATACTTTCCACCTTCGCGGAAATCGATCTCTACACTCGGTGCCGAAAAGTCTTTCGGGCCCCACCAGAGTTTGATCATCTCAGGATCGGTAAATGCCTGCCACACGCGTGTGAGCGGGGCGTCGAATGTACGGGTGATGGTGATAGTCTTCGTATCCATAAGAAGAGAGAGAAAAGAAATAGAGAATGATTACAAATCAGGGAACGATGCGAGATATTTTTCGAGGGAATCCAGACGGTTGTTCCACAGCTTTTCGTACGCAGACAGGTACTCTGTCGCTTCCCTGAAGGCAACCGGCGAGAGCATCACCATCTGCTCTTTCCCCTTCCGCTTCTTCACAATCAGCCTGGCATTTGCAAGAACACTTAAGTGTTTGGCGATGGCGGCAAAGGACATCTTGTACGGCTTTGCGACGTCGGAGATCGACATTTCTTTCCTGGAAACCCTGCGGAGAATATCGCGGCGGGTCGGATCTGCCAGAGACTGGAAGATCGCATCGAGGCTCAGTGGGGACAAATGTAATTCAACCATTTGGTTGAATGATAGGCTGCCACTCTCCCCCTGTCAAACAAAAGAGATGTGATTGTGATGATATCTGCCAGACTGCTATACTCAGTCCTTTTCATCTTCCACCCTCGGTATGAAAGCGCTCATCGGTATCCTCTCGGTTTGTAGCCTCCTCCTCTCCGGCGGATGGACTCTGCATCTTCTGACCCTACCGGTGGCATCCGCCATTGAAGGAGAAGAAGGCGGTGACGAAGGCGGCGATCAGGGCGGCCAATCCGAAACACCGGCACCCGCTCCGGCTCCCGCTTCCAGTGAAGAACGCTCCCAAAACGGCGCACGCCGCGGCAACGAAACCATCAGGCTACAGACCATGGCTCGCTTCATACTCACGCATCTTTATGGCGAGCTCCTCGATGCTGACCGTGAACGCCCGGCACTTTCCCTTGATGCTACCGAGCAGGCATTCCTCTGCAGCATGTCCCGCATCCGCCAGTACAATGCGTCGATTACCCCTCTGTGGTTCCCTGCGTACCTTGCAGAGCTGATCAACCGTCCTGTTGCCATGGTAGAGCAAGCAATGTGGAGCGAAGCGTGTGTGCGGTAAGTGTAGTATCCTTGTCACATGCCCGTAATGAGCGAAGCACTGGCTGGCGACGCATTGGATGATTTTTTGCAGAAAATTGCCGAGGAAACACAAGCGGCAAGCGCACCAATCCTGGATAATGAGTTGCTGGAAATTGCACGAAAGACCGGTGATCATATGATTCCAGTGAATCTGGATGCAGAACAAACAGAAGAAGACCAGGGAGCTGGCATCTCTTCGGAAAGACGCTTTGTACGACTTTGTCTGTTGACTGTACTGCTGGGCGTTCCTGTTACTATTCTCAGCGCCAACGCCATACTGGATATAGGGGAAAAAGTGAGAGTGACATTCTGGAAACATTACGAAGACCCCGCGCAGATTTTTAAAAATATGATCCGCATGCCGCTCAGCCGATTGAGCCGACCTGCAGTGGTATGGGAAAAAGGCAAAGATGATGAAGACATTGTGCGAGCACTCGATTACGAAGGCATGCATATCGAAACACTGCGCGCGGGCAAAACGACTGATATCCGGAGGCTCCCTTTTCCGAAGGAGAACAGCGCATGTACTCTTGTGGATGACGGCTGTGTGATTGTGGATGCAGCCGGAAAAGTGCTCCATTTCACAAATGAACAAAGTCTGCCGGTAGAAGAAAACGGGCATCTCCTGCCGCTCAATCTGAAGGAGCCGGCAGGCGAACATCTCTTCACCGCGGCATGCACAAAAGAGCTGATTTTTAACGGAAGAACGGCGCTCGCAATTCCATCCACAGGCCGCCCATCGGGCAATCCAAACAGTATTTCCACCATCTACACGATAGGAGTCTGGCGGCAGAATTACCTCAATGCATGGGAACAGGCAGAGAGTCTGGAAACGCAGATTATTGCTCTCGGGCTTTCTCCGAATGGAAGAGAGATTGCCGTTGCGGAAGAAGACATCGACACCGAAAAAGATGCCAATGGCAGGGAGCGGAGTGCATGGTATCTGCGACGCCGCGCATGCGAGGCGGGTCAGGAACTTCTCCAGTCCAGACATATAGACGTACGGCAGCATGGGCTTCCTTTTTCCATTCAGTACAACAAAAACGGTACAAGGCTGGCGATGAGCTTCAAAGACAGAGTGATGATCCTGGACGCAGCAACACTGGAAACAAAGGCAGAAAGAAGCATCAGCGAAATACTAAGAAACTATTTAAAGGAAAATGAAGTGGATGCAGTACGAGAGCAACTGCAGGAAAATCCACATGACGGCATCCGGAATGTACGTTTTAGCGACAACGATCAGCAGCTGGATGTTCACTTCAATGAAAAACGCATGGGGAATGCAGGAATGCTCACGGCAGCATCCGTCATGCGCCTGAATGCGGAAACACTGGAACCAATACCGTAAAGAGCGTGATGGTGTTTATGCTTTTTTTGCAACGACCAGAAAAATCATGCTGTCTTTTTGACGGGAGGCATCAGTATGTAAACACTCGGCAATCATCATGCACTGCTGCAGCAGAAATCCGTACAGGAACCGGATTCCCAGAAACCGCGGAAAGAACCACTGTGTCGCCTTTCTGAAATGGAAGATGGCAGTAGGCGCTGCCCCGACCAGGCCTTCTATGGTCACAGACGAAAACTCACTCTGTTCAACAACGTGCCGGAGGCCCTCCCCCGTCCACCGCCAGTAATCAATCGGGCATGGGTGATAGAAGTATGTGCCATGCGTGGTGAGAATAAGTTGCCCCCCGGGTTTGAGTAATCGGGAGCATTCACGCAGGTGTAGAAGAGGATCTTCCACATGTTCGAGGACCTGCGTGGAGAGAATGACATTGTAAGTTGCATCGGCACAGAAGACAGTACCGTCGGCATTCACAGTGATATCGGCTAGAGAGTTTCCCGGAAGATCGGCGCCTTCGTAAGAGTAACCCCTCTCCAGAAACAGCGGCATGTACGGGCGGTTATCGCATCCCAGATCCAGCACTTTGAGACCTGTAATAGAACCAATGGATGTATCCAGCACGCGCTCGAGGCCCTGCCGCAGCTTTGTCAGCTGCAGGTAGCTCGGATGCGTGTAGCGCGGATAGAGCCGTTCATGGCCGGAAGCAGTCTGCGGGGCAGGAATGCTCCGATAATAGACAGGCCCGCCTGCCCTGTCATGAGAAGATCATTCTCGTAAAAAGGGCACAATCTGGTAGCATGAACCCTATGCGTCTTGTCTGTATCAGCAAAATACGCGACGAAAGCGACATACTGGAGTCGTTCATCCGGCATCATCTGCGGATGGTGGACCATATGATTATCATGGACCACCGCAGCACCGACGGTTCCGGGGATATCCTGCGGCAGCACGAAGGCGAGACCCTGACCGTCGTCAAAAACACCGATCCCGCGCACGAACAATCCAGCTGTCTCACGAGACTGATGAACATGGCTATTCAGGAGCACGAGGCGGACTGGGTCATTCCTCTGGATGCTGATGAATTTCTGCGGACGGAACACAATCTGCAGGACATTCTCGCGAAACTTCCCACAGACACTATCAAGCAGATTCCGTGGCAGACGTATGTACCGGTTGGCGACTGCGAAGGGAAAAGCCCGAAGAAAGCGCTGCTGAATATCCCCTACCGCCGCGATTACGAGCCCGGCCAATTTTATAAAATCCTGATCCCCGCAGCACTCGTGGACTACACGTCTATCATCTACGAAGGAAGTCACGGCATTTACAATGCTGCCTCACAGCTACCCTTACCCATGGAAAAAGAGGAGCGTTTGGCCATCGCGCATTTTCCGGTCAGGAGCGAAGCGCAGCTCCGTCAAAAGATACAGAATGCCTGCGAGGCAAGAGCGAAGCTGGCGGGACATTTTGCATCCGGACGCTCCTTCCACCTACAGGAGCTCCAGCGGATACTGGAAGAGAAGCCGGTCCTTTCCCCGGACGATCTGTTGCAGATTGCCCTCTGGTACGCAGCCCCTGTCTATCGTGATGGCCGGGTCCCCACACTTGTCCACGATCCCCTGCCCGCAATCTGATCCGTTCTACGACCGGATAGAACACAATAGAGAGCAGCGCTTTGCAGAAAACACACACGCTCCATAAAAAGAACAAAATGATCGTAGACCGCTATGAGTAAGCACCCTAGACTGGCCACTCATGGATATACACAGTCTTCTCGAAACCCACTTCGGCTACAAAAGTTTCCGCCCCACACAGGAGCAGATTATTCAGACGGTATTGAGCGGGAATGATTGTCTGGTAGTGATGCCGACCGGCGGCGGAAAGTCCCTGTGTTACCAGGTCCCCGCACTCTGTCTTGATGGACTGACACTGGTGATCTCCCCGCTCATCGCGCTGATGAAAGATCAGGTCGATGGCCTGCGCAGTAATGGCATCAATGCCGCATTTTTAAACAGCAGCCAGACACACGAGGAACAAATGGATGTGATGGATGATGCAACGAACGGCCGCCTGAAACTCCTGTATGTCGCCCCCGAACGTCTGGGCGTTGTGTCCTTCATGAACTATCTCCAGACCTTACCCCTGAGACTGATTGCGATTGATGAAGCGCATTGTATTTCCGAGTGGGGCCACGACTTCCGGCCGGACTACCGGTTACTTAAAAAACTGCGTGCCGCCTTCCCGCAGGTACCGTGTATTGCCCTGACTGCAACGGCAACCCCGCAGGTCCAGACCGATATCCGCAGCCAGTTGGGACTCGAAAACTCCCCCCTCTTCCTGTCGGGATTTAACCGTACGAACCTGACCTATCACGTCTACCCGAAAGCCCGCACCTTTGATCGGTTGTTAGTGATCCTGAAAAAAGCCGAACGGCTTCCCGCAGTCGTCTTCTGCTTCTCCAGAAAAAGCACCGAAGCGCTGGCTGCGGATTTGCAGGCGGAAGGACTGCGCTGCCTCCCCTACCACGCCGGCATGACCGCGGAACAGAGAAAGACGACACAGGAGAAATTCATGCAGGACGACGTGCAGATCATTACCGCAACAACCGCATTCGGGATGGGTATCGATAAGCCGGATATCCGCACGGTAGTCCATATCGATCTCCCGAAGAACATCGAAAGCTTCTACCAGGAAACGGGCCGCGCCGGCAGAGATGGGCTCCCCAGCGACTGCATCCTTTTCTACTCCGATGCCGACCGTTTCAAACAGGAGTACTTCATCCGGCAGATAGAGGATCCTGTCCTTCAGGAATCCACCCGCGAGAAGCTCCAGCAGATGGCGGCATACGGCGAACTGCGTACCTGCAGGCGCAAATATCTGATGGCATACTTTAGCGAAGTGTATGACCAGGAGAACTGTGGAAGCTGTGACCGCTGCCTGGCGAAAGACGAGGAACTGATTGATGTAACGGACATAGGACACAAGATTCTGCGCGCCGTTCTGGATACCGGCGAACGCTTCGGCGGCGGGCACGTGGTGGATGTCCTCCGCGGCAAGTCGACAGAGAAAACCCAGATGGCACAGCACGACGGACTCGATATTTTCGGCGCCGCCCGCGACCACAGCGCCCAGAAGCTCCGGTACATTATTGCGGAAATGATGGCCGGCGGATTCCTGAAAAAAGCCGGCGGCCTCTACCCCACACTCTCCCTCACCTCGCAGGGCGAATCGGCCCTGGAGCGCAGCGAAGGTATCGCCATCCGCAAACCCGAAGAAGAGGTCGCCATTGTCGAACGCAAAGTTCAGGACATCGACGAGGAGAACTTCGAACGGGCACTCTTCGAAGAGCTACGAGCACTCCGCCGCCAGCTCGCCGAGAAGCAGAGAGTCGCCGCGTTCATCATATTCGGTGATCGATCCTTAAAAGAAATGGCCAGCCTGTTCCCGCAGAGTATCGAGAGCTTCCTACAAATCTATGGCGTCTCGACCAAAAAGGCGGACAGGTATGGGAAGCAGTTTACGGATATTATTAAGCTGTATGCCGTGGAACATCGGCTCGAAGACAGAGTTACTGCAAAAATCCTCCCGGTATCTCCTCATTAACAATCCTCACAGAGCCTTTTTTCCCAAAGAATGAAGACACGGCATGCAAAGGAGTATCAACATGGACTTGCTCTACTGTCTGCGGCCATAGCTCAGCCTGCAGAAGCTCACGAATTTCTTTTTGAATGATAGTCTGCCTTTCCGGCAGCACACCAAGACCCAAAAGCACCGATACACCATAGGCTTCAGGTGTCGTATACAGTTCAACCGCGCAGACAGTTGTGTTCATCCTAGCCCATTTCCGAACCATTGTTGCGATACGAGGATACGACAAAAAATCTTCTTTCAAACGCGCCTCCACCTCCACCGGACGATCGGAAATCGACCTGAAAAACCCCATAGCCTCATACGAAGTCATGTATCAATCCTATTACTCACGAAAGAAATTACAACGCCCCCAAATCCAGCTCCTCATTCACTTCAACCGATCGCACAAAATCTTTGTCGTGGCTAATCAGGATCATTCCCCCTTTGTAGTTATTCAATGCCTCGGCAATGACGGGAATATGGCGAAAGTTGATATGGTTCGTGGGCTCATCAAGAATGAGTAGCGTCGGCTTCAGGAGCATGAAACGTGCGAAACAGAGTAACCCTTTCTGACCTTCCGAAAGCCCCCGGACTTTGGTCTGGATTTTTTCACCCGGCAGCAGGAAGCGAGCGGCGGTCTGGAATACCAGCTGATGATTGGGCGCTTCCATCACTTCTTCCAGCACTTCGTAGACTGTCTTATCCATCGGCAGTCCGGAGAAATCCTGGCGGTAATAGCCGACGACAACACCCGGTGTAATCTTCGCGCCCGGCTCGGTGCCATTCGCCATCGATTCCAAAAGAGTCGTTTTACCAATACCGTTTGGACCTGTAATCAGCACACGATGGCGCTTACGGAGTGTGACGGCCACGTTCTTCCGGACAGGTTTGTGGTCTTTCATGATGCCGACTGAGGTGATTTCTGCGAGTGGTTTCTGGAAATCGGTAATGTCGATTTCAAACGGCGGAATCGTTTTATCTTCACGGCGGATATCGACCTTGTTCTCTTCCGCTTCCTCTACATCATCCCGCATTTTACTGGCGAGTTTGCGCATCTTTCCTCCTTTGTGGGAGAAGAAGTTGATCTTGTCCTTCTGATCCTGAATCTGCTTTTCCATGCGCGCGTTCTGGCTCTGTTCGCGTTCAATCTGCGCGGCAATTTCTTCCACCACATTGTAGTAATCCCCCACGAACTGCTGAACCTTGTGCGTGTGGGAATCCAAATGAAGCACGCCTTCGGTAAAGCTATTCAGGAAGTCGGCATCGTGGGAAATGACGATGCAGGTTTTGTCGTACATAATCAGGAAATTCGTCAGATGGTCGATACCTGCTTTGTCCAAATTGTTGGTCGGCTCATCAAGCAGCAGCACATCGGGTTCCTGAATAATGGCGTAGGCAAGGAGCAAGCGCGCCTTCTGGCCTCCGGAAAAATCTTTGATCTTTTTCTTCAAATCAGCTTTTAAATTCACCACTTCCAGCACGCGGGCAATGTCACGTTCGATGTCGAACTTCTTCTCATGGAATGCACTCTCGAAAAACTGCTTCACGGTTTTTTCCAGATCTTCATGTGCCACAACCTGCTTCGCGATGCCAATCGTCGCGCCTTTTTTCAGATGAATCTGGCCGTGCTGGGGCTTGAGTTCTTTGGTGATCAGCTTGAAAATCGTGCTTTTCCCCGCACCGTTCTGGCCCATAATCGTGAGCTTGGCATTCTCGCGCACGGAAAAAGCGGCATCCTCAAGCACGGGATAGCGGTGATCGTAGTGAAACGTCACGTCATCAAACCGAAGCAAAACATCACCGTGTTCCATACGTTTTTAGATCAAGGATAAGGGAAGGGTTAGGGGAATTGTTCGGGGATTGTAGGGAGAAAGCGGGCTGCTGGATAGAGAAAATAGTGCTTTAAAGAGCAAATCCGGCATTTATTGACAGAATGACAATAATGGCTTGCATTCACAATAAAAGAAGCTAGAGTAAGGAGCCTAGGCGTCTGGCCTCTTTTCCCTTCCCCCATTTGTTATGAAAACGTCTGCACTGCACTTTCAATTCTTCGCCCTGGCAGGTCTCATGACTGTCTTCGGACTCACCATCAATTTTGCAGGCGCAAATGGTGCTGTTCCGTCTGTTGCACAGTCCTTCGTTATGCAGAACGGAAACGGCATTACAGAAGGCGCATTCGCCGGCGCTAAGTTCGATATTGTCGGTTACATGGGTCACCCGTGCTACGACTTCATCGGAACGGAAGCTCAGAGCTGCGCATACGACTATAACCTGTCTGAGCCGCTCAAGACGTATGTTGAAAACGGCGCTCTCCTGACCTGGCTTGGCGACACCGGTCTTCTGCCGGGAACAATGACCTCTTCTGTCAGCTCAATGCCTGCCGTGGAAGCATCCTCTGCAAGTTCTGTCAGCACGGAAACCAATGCAGACAGCACCGTGACCATGACAAGAGAGCCGGAGGTCACCGTTCTGAATAGCACCATCGACAGTGAAGAGGACCTGGATAACCTCCTCACCGCACGCAGCAACAAGCTCTGGAACATCTGTCTGCGCAACGACGCAACGCGCGAAGCGGCTTCCCTCTGCTACCAGCAGAACATCCGTCTCCTGATGCGCCTGGATCTCGAGATCACGGAAGACAACGTCCAGTAAGCACCCAATCACACGACAACCAAAAGGCCGCGAGAAGCGGCCTTTTTTGCAAGAGTACGCATGCTGCAACGTCAAAGTCTGTGTACTCCTTTCCCCTTTCCTCTATGACTCCCCGCGGTGACAAATCAGCCTATACCGATAAACAGAAACGCATGGCAGAACACATTGAAGAAGGCTACGAGAAGAAAGGCGTCAGCAGCAAGCAGGCCGCCAAACGCGCCTGGGCCACGGTCAATAAGGTGACAGGCGGCGGTAAGAAAAGCGGTTCCGGACGCGGTAAGAACATGAACAAAGCCCCCATGAAAAAGGGCGGCAAAAAAGCCGGCAGCCGCTAAATCCTTTCCCTCTTTTTCTATGAACAAGCAACCACCCGATGCAGGGTCGATGGAATCTATCTCGCTGTGGATGGCCACACACACTGTGCCTGCTTTCGATCCCCTCACAGAGAATGTCACAACGGACGTTTGTATTGTGGGTGCAGGCATTTCCGGTCTCACAACCGCGTATCTGCTCACAAAGCAGGGAAAGAAGGTTGTTGTTCTGGATGACGGGCCGGTTTTGAGTGGCGAGACACGGCGGACAACAGCGCATATAACGGATGCGAATGATGACCGGTATTTCGAAATGATCCGCATTCACGGAGCAGACAGAGCAAGGGTGATTGCAGAGAGCGAAACACAATCGATCAATCAGATTGAGCACATCATCAAAACAGAAAACATTGACTGCGACTTCGAGCGTCTGGACGGCTACCTGTTTGCTGCTCCGGATATGCCGGTTGATCTCCTCGATAAAGAGCTGGAAGCAACGCATACAGTTGGCCTGCATGACGTCGAAAAACTGAAACAGACGCCCGCAAAAGGCATTCACACGGAATGTCTGCTCTTCCCGCGGCAGGCGCAGTTTCACCCGCTCAAATATTTGTCCGGCGTTGCGAAAGCCATCACCAAAAACGGCGGCAGCATTCATGCATTTTCACGTGCGACAGAGATTGAGGAGAAAGAATCCCCTGTCAGAGTCCATTTGGAAAACGGATCGATCATTACCGCAAAATGGCTGGTGGTCGCCACAAATGGACCTATTAACGATAACGCGATGGTGTACTCGAAACAGTCTCCCTACCGCACATTTGTGATCGGCCTGAGTGTGAAAAAAGGCGCAATCCCGAAGGCGCTCTACTGGGACACGGATGATCCCTACCATTACATCCGCCTCCAAAAAGACGAGGAAGACGAGACGAAAGAAATCCTGATCGTAGGTGGAGAGGACCACCGGACCGGCGAAGAGGACGATATGGACAAACGCCACAAGACGCTGGAAACCTGGGCAAGGAAGCATTTTCCGGAGTGCGGTGATGTGCGCTTCCGGTGGTCCGGGCAGGTGCTGGAAACGATTGATGGCATCGCGCTGATCGGGCGAAAGCCGGGCGGACACGAACAGTCCCTCATCATCACGGGAGACTCCGGACAGGGTATGACGCATGGCACCATCGGAGGCATGCTGCTGACAGACATCATCTGCGGCAAAGAAAATCCGTGGCGCGATGTGTACGATCCGTCGCGTATGCGGCTTGGGTCACTCGGGACGTTTCTTATGGAAAATGCGGGAACTGCAAGAGACCTGACGATGGATTATGTGACATCAGGAGACGTAGAGTCCGCTGAAGATGTGCGCCCGGGCCAGGGTGCCGTTCTTCGCAAGGGTCTCACAAAAATTGCACTCTACCGCGATGAGCAGGGCACCATGTACGCCCGCACCGCCATCTGTCCGCACAAGGGCTGCATGATCCGCTGGAACAGCGGCGAAAAATCGTGGGACTGCCCATGCCACGGCTCACGCTACAATATTTATGGTGCAGTGCTGAATGGTCCGACGATGAAAGATTTACCACCCACCTCCGTCCCGTGATTGCGGGACTACGGCGGGCAAGCCTGCTTGAAATTCAACTATCACCTGCTACCATTCACCGCTATGCAAACCATCACACCCGACAACAACGGCACCTTCGCAAGTTTATTCAGTAACCCGCCCCAGGAGCGCCCGGAAAGCAACAAGCCCCCGGAGACCGTCCTTTCAACGCCTGTGGAAGATGATGCAGACGATATCGCTCTCCTGAAGAAAATTCAGGACATGCCTGCAGTCAGCATGGATGAGGAAAGTGATGAAAATGAGATGGCAACCACACCCGCCGCTCCGGTTGCAAAGACCGTTCGACAAGCTCAGGGTAAAAAAGCAGCAAAGAAAAAGGCTGCTCCCAAGGCGAAGAAAGCCACAAAGAAGGTAAAGAAAGCAAAGCCTGCCAAGAAAAAGAAGCCTGCTGCAAAAAAGAAAAAAGTGACCAAGGCTAAGGCCAAGAAAACAGCGAAGAAGACCGTAAAGAAAACCAAGAAAGCAGCACCCAAGAAGAAGCCGATGATGAAAAAGAAGGCCAAAGTAGCAAAGAAAGCGAAGAAATCCGCAAAGAAGGCATCAAAGAAAACTGCGAAGAAGTCTAAGAAGACAACAAAGAAGCGCCGCTAAATCCACCGAAAAACTGCAAAAAGCCGGACAGAACACCCGGCTTTTTCTGTCATACAGATATACACCTTTCCCTCTCTTCTATGACAACCGATGACGACGTACAAGCAGCAGAAAAAGCAGCAGTTGCTGCAAAAGAGGCCGCAAAAAAAGCGGAGGCTGATGCAAAGGCCGCAAAGAAGCGTGCAGCAGTTCCGCAGGTTGTTCTGCCTCCCATGCCTTCCAGTGGTGACGGCCGTGCAAAGACCAAAGACAAGGGAGACTGGTCCATGCTCTGAGCATGGAAATTCGAAGGTCGAAATCCAAATTCCGAATGGAATGTAGAAGGTCGAAAATCTGAATGTTTAAACATTCGTCATTCAGATTTAGAATTTCCATTCGGAATTCGTGCTTCGGATTTTCTCTCTCCCTTGCTACCCTACATTCATGCATATAGATCTTCCTACAGATCTCGATCCACAGACCGCCGCCAGGGATGCGGGCCTCCGCTATATGTCTGATGACGGACCGGGAATCACGCGCATCAGGAAGGGTGCACACTTTGCGTATAAAGACGAACACGGAAAAGTGGTTACCGACAAAGAGACACTGCATCGCATTGCGTCGCTTGTTATTCCTCCGGCATGGACAAATGTATGGATCTGCCCGTCTCCGCGCGGACACATTCAGGCGACAGGCCGTGATGACAGAGGCAGAAAACAGTACCGGTACCACGCGAAGTGGCGGGAACTCCGCAATAAAACCAAATATGATAAGCTTGTGTCTTTTGGCTTTGTACTGCCATCCATTCGGCATCGCGTTTTTGAAGATCTGGACCGTCCGGCACTCACCGAAGCAAAAATTCTGGCGACCGTTGTGCGACTGCTCGACGTCACGCACATGCGCATCGGCAACGAGGAATATGCACACGACAACCACTCCTACGGACTCACCACGTTGCGCGACAAGCATGTGAATGTGGACGGATCGACCGTGCATTTTTCCTTCCGCGGAAAGAGCGGCGTGGAGCACGAACTGGAAGTGCATGACAGGCGTCTGGCCCGCATCATCCACTCCTGTCTGGAGTTGCCGGGCCATGAACTCTTTCAGTATATCGACACATCGGGTAAAAAAGTGCCGGTCAATTCGGAGCATGTGAACGCGTATATTCGCGATATTGTGAAAGAGGAATTCACCGCAAAAGATTTCAGAACCTGGGGCGGCACTATTCAGGCTGCCGAGTCGCTGATGAAACTGGGAGAGAGCGAGGATGCGAAGCACGTGAAAACCTGTCTGCTCTGTGCCGTGAAAGAAGCAGCAGAATTGCTGGGAAACAGACCCGCGACCTGCAGGAAATATTACATCGATCCGCGCATTTTCGAGGCCTACCAGGCACGCGAATTGTGCCGCGAGCTGGAACGGTTTTTGAAGCAAAAAGCGGACACCAAACCAGGCAGTCTGCGTCCGATTGAGAAGGGGGTGCATCACATCCTGCAGAAGCCATCAAAATAAGGCTTGTGAAAGCCAAAAAGTAAGAATAGTAATAGACCACCAATACCCGTTTTTGGAAGGGCAGCTGCCTCATCAAAACAGCGTTTTTCTGCTATAATTAGTGGATTTGCAAATTCTGCAATCACCGCAACACACAAACAAAAATTTCATGTCACTGCACTCCCTCATGTTCGGCTGGGAATATCCCCCTCTCCACTCCGGTGGACTTGGGGTTGCGTGCCACGGACTTGTGCGCGGACTTTTAAAAAACGGCGTGCAGGTCACCCTCATTCTGCCGACCTCCGCACAGGACAGCGGTGATGGACTGACCGTTCGCGGACCCGGTGATGATGTCCCGGTTATCCGTTATGTGAAAAGTACGCTGCGCCCATACGAAAGCATCGAGGAATATGCAGCGCGCATGCATATGGAAGCGCCGGGCGAAGATATTCTTGATCTCTATGGTCCGAATTTGGGACAGGCAGTCGAACAGTTTTCGCAGATGAGCGTAGCGATGACGCACGATATTCAGCCGGATGTGATCCACTGCCACGACTGGATGACCTATGGCGCCGGAATGAAAGCCGCAGCGCATCACCGCGTGCCGCTTGTCACACACATCCATGCAACCGAGCTTGATAGAACGGATTTCCACCCGAACCAGTGGATTGCGGATCGTGAGCGGCAGGGGCTTCTTGCGGCCGATACCGTGATTGCGGTGAGTAACTACACGAAGGGAATCCTCGTGAACCACTACGGCATCCCTGCCGACAAAATCCGCGTCGTGCATAACGGCCACGACCAGCCGGTGCTGCAGAGCACGGACATCATCAGCGACTATGAAACCAAGCCACCGCTGGTCCTCTTCCTTGGACGCTTAACCGTTCAGAAAAATCCATGGCAGTTTTTGGAAACCGCGAAGGTCATTCACGACATCCGCCCCGACGTGCAGTTTGTCATGGCCGGTGATGGCGGCATGCTGAACGAACTGATGGAGCATGCGTGCGCACTGGGCTTAAGCGACTGTATGGCATTCACGGGCAAAGTAAGCAGAGATCAGGTGAGCAGTCTCTACCGGCAGGCGAGCTGTTTTGTGATGCCATCTTTGAGTGAGCCGTTCGGCCTTGTGGCGCTTGAGGCAATCGGCCATGGCGTGCCGGTTGTGCTGAGTAAGCAGTCCGGTGCAGCTGAAGTGATTGATCACGGATTCACAGTCGATTTCTGGGATACCGAGCGCTTCGCAGACTGCATCCTGACAGTGCTGCGCGAGAAGCCTCTCTCCGAGCAGCTGATTGCCGAAGCCCCGAATATTCTCAAGCGCCTCTCGTGGAAAAACCAAGCCGGTATCGTCACATCTCTTTACCAAAATCTTCTCCCTTAACCTCAACCTTTTCCTCGACCTTATGCCCAACATTTGCTTCTACTTCCAGGTCCACCAACCCTACCGCCTCAAAGACCTCCGCGTCCGCGATATCGGATCCACAGGTATGGAGTACTTCGATGATGAGAAGAACCGTGCCATCTTCCGGAAAGTGGCCGAGAAGTGCTACCTGCCTGCAAACAAGGTGATGCTGGAGCTCCTGAAAAAGCACCCGGAATTTTCGATCAGCTATTCCCTCTCGGGAGTCTTTTTGGACCAGTGCAAAGAGTACGGACAGGATGTGCTCGACTCCTTCACGGAACTGGCTGCAACGGGACGCGTCGAATTTTTGGCGGAGACGTACTACCACTCTCTCAGCTCCATTGCCTCGCTCGCGGAATTCTGCGACCAGGTGACCAAACATGTCCGCACCATCGAAGAACATTTCGGGCAGACGCCGGAGGTGTTCCGGAATACCGAGCTGATTTTCAACAACGAAATTGCACAGATCGCGAAGCACATGGGATTTAAGGGGATCATTGCCGAAGGCGCCGATCACCTGCTCCGCGACAGAAGTCCTAATACTCCGTACCGTCCCCCGGAATTTGAGCTCTCTGCAGACAAAGTGGCAACCATCGAAGCACGGCGTCCACACACGAAGCCAAGCGACTCGATGCACATTCTGCTGAAAAACTACCGTCTGAGCGACGACGTCGCATTTCGCTTCTCGGACAGAAACTGGGCCAGCTACCCGCTCATGAGCAGTACCTACGCAGACTGGCTGGGCGGCAACAGCGGCCACAGCGTGAACCTCTTCATGGACTACGAAACCTTCGGTGAACATCAGTGGGAAGACACCGGTATTTTTAACTTCCTCCGGTCTCTCCCCGAAGAATGCGAAAAGCGTAGCATCCGCGCAGTCACGCCGTCCGTCTCACTCGATCAGTGGAAAGGCAATGACAGCGACATTTACGACGCGCACCGGATTATCTCCTGGGCAGACACCGAACGCGATCTCTCCGCCTGGCAGGGAAACCACATCCAGCGCTCCGCACTTGAGGCACTGTACGCAATGGAAGACGCAGTAAAAAAGAGCGGCGACAAGAAGTTGCTCGACACCTGGCGACGCCTCCAGACCTCGGACCATTTCTACTACATGTGCACCAAATACTGGAGCGATGGCGACGTGCATAAATACTTCTCCCCTTATGAATCTCCCTATGAGGCATATCGACGCTTTAGTCATGCTCTGTGTGATCTGAAAACCCGTGTGACCCAGTCATCCACAACAACGCAATCGACCGCCAAAACCAAATCTCTGATCCCGTCTTTCCTAAAAAAGAAAAATAATTCCAATCCCATAACCCATAACTCGTAACCCATAACCAAGCCCTTAACCTCGACCTTATGCCCCGCCCCTTAGTCCTCGGAAACGGCAACCTCCTCGCGGCCTTCGATGACCGTCTGCAGATGCGCGACCTCTACTTCCCGTATGTGGGCATGGAGGACCACACGACATTCGGCATCATGCACCGCTTCGGCGTGTTTGTGGAAGGTAAAGGATTTTCCTGGACCACGGATGACGGCTGGACGATCGACATGGGCTACAAATCCGACACGCTGGTCGGGCAGTCGACACTGACTCACGCAGGACTGGGAATCAGTGTGAGGGTGGAAGACTGCGTGCATCCGGTGCACAACATCATCCTCCGCCGGTGCTTCATCAAGTCACTCGATGGACAGCAGAAAAACGTGAAGCTCTTCTTCCACCACGACTTCCACATCTATGGCGATAACCAGAAGGACACGGCTTTCTACGAGCCCTACACAAACTCGGTGATCCATTACCGCCAGACCCGCTACTTTTTGATTGGCGGCGAGACGAGCAACCCCGAAGAATGTTTCCTGGGCCACAGCGGCGGCGCGTACGACTCCGTGCTCCACAGCATGAAGAGAGTTGGCAGCTGCGGCATTTCGTCCTTCACCGTCGGCAAAGCCAACTACCGCGGCTACCTGGGAACATGGAAAGATGCGGAAGACGGCGTGCTCTCGCAAAACACCATCGAGCAGGGCTCTGTGGATTCCACTGTGGCAATACACAGCATTGTGGTTCCGAACACCGAAACAGAAGTAGTGATGTGGGTCTGTCTGGGAACCACGCTGGATGAAGTCGTGAAACTCCAGCAGATGATTCTGGAAGAAACCCCCGAACGCCTGAGCCGCAACACCGCCAACTATTGGAAGAGCTGGGTGCATAAGTCTACGGATGATTTCGGGTCACTCTCCCCGTCCGTTGTTGATCTGTATAAGCGAAGTCTGATGATGATCCGCGTCCATGCCGATAACCACGGTGGCATTGTGGCCGCTGCGGACAGCGACATCATGGCCTTCAATCGCGATACCTACACCTACGTCTGGCCGCGCGACGGCGCATTCGTCTCACTCGCTTTGGATAGCGCCGGCTACAGCGAAGTCGCCCGCCGCTTCTTCGAATTCTGCGACCGTGTGCAGACTCCTGACGGCTACATGCTGCATAAGTACAATCCCGATGGATCAGTCGGTTCGAGCTGGCACCCGTGGTTCAGAGACGGCGAGGCACAGCTGCCCATTCAGGAAGACGAAACCGCGCTCGTGCTCTATAGCCTCAGCAAGCACTTCGAAAAAACGCAGGACTTCGAATTCCTGCAGCAGATGTACGAGACATTTATTAAAAAAGCAGCCCAGTTCCTCTGCGATTTCCGCGAGGATGAAACAGGGCTCCCGCTCCCCAGTTACGACCTCTGGGAAGAGCACCGCGGTATTTTCACTTACACCGTCGCAACAGTGATCGCCGGTCTGCAGGCCGCTGCCCACATGTCGCAGATGCTTGGCCATGTCACCCATTCCGAGCGCTACCACCAGGTGGCAGACGACATGAAGCAGGCACTCCTCTTCCATTTGTTTGATGAAAAAGAGCAGCGCTTCGTAAAGAAGATCAAACGCAAGAACGGTAAAACCACCGAGCGCGATCTCACGCCCGATGCCTCGATTGCGATTGTCTGGAAACTCGGCGTGCTGCCCCCGGATGATCCGCGTGTTATTTCCACGATGACACAGTTGGATTCGATGCTCAGCGTGAAGACAAGCGTTGGCGGACTCGCGCGCTACACGATGGACCACTACCAGGCAGTCACCGCTCCGGGCGAAGAAGTGCCGGGCAACCCGTGGATTATTACCACTCTCTGGAAAGCACAGTGGATGATTGCGTGTGCGAAAACTGTGGATGATCTCGCAAAAGCAAAACCTGTCATCGACTGGGCCGTTGCCCATGCATCGAAGACCGGCATCCTGCCGGAGCAGGTGCATCCGTATACCGGCGCACCTTTAAGCGTTGCACCTCTCACCTGGAGCCACGCGACGTACGTGGAAACAGTCCTCGCCTATGTCGCAAAAGAGCGGGAACTGCTACAGTAACGTCCATCACGATCTCCGCACTCATCATTGGTCTCTTTCTTGTGGGCAGCACCTCCGTGCATGCCGCCACGGGTTTGACGGTGACTGCGGTACAGGAGACACAAACCGGGAGCGTAGTAATGGAAACAGGCGCAGTCATTCGCATGAAGATTGATGTACTCAAGACACTCCTTGGAAGACCGCTTCCTGCGAAGAGAGCTGACCTGCTCCCTGTTCCCGCAAAAGAAACCGCATGGCAGGACGATGTTACGCAGTACACGCAAAAGAGTGCAGCATTCCGCGCAGAGTGTCAGGAGGCGTTGCGCCGTGCAAACCGCGACACCATTACAAAGCAGGCAACAGCATGCATGCGTGGTGATCTGCTGTTGCATTTGTCGTTCCTTCGCAAGCAGCAGGCGTATGTAGCGACACTTCCTCTGCTCAGAAAAGACATACAGTCCGGCGCACTCATCAGCATCAAAAATCTGATTGATGCGGAGATGACGATTGTGGATGCCCTTGATGCAAATCTCTACACATCAGCGGCCATCATGCAGGACACGAAGGTGAAACTACAGACCCAGTACCGCACTCCGTACTGGCTGGCTACGACCAAAATCCGGGCGGACAGGCAGTTGACATTTATTGGTTTAATGTTAAAACGCATTGAGGAAATAGTACTGGAAAATAACAGCACTCCCCTCATCGAGAAAACCACCCTGCAGGCAGTTACATGCCTGACGACGGGCACAGAGGCGTACCAGGCTGTTACAACAGCCACCGGCGCAGCAGTTGCCGCAAACCGGATCAGTGAGGCCGGGAAAGGGCTTTCCTCTTGTAAGAAGACTGTCTGGACCGTGGGTCACCTGAAGCGGCGGTTAGCGGAGTCGTCAACCGAAAGTGGTGCTTTGCAGACCGGAGCCCAAAACTGATCGAAAAGAATTACTACAAAATATTCCTCCCCTAAAGACAACTTCCCAAGGGTTTTTTGAGCGCCTAGACTTCTCGGTCCTATGGCACAGCGACCCCTCAGACACCGCGTAGAATACACGAAAAACAAGCATTCACGTGCTGTGTGCAAGGGCGATACCATCATTATTCGCCTCGCCAAAAATTTGTCGAAGACCGAAGAGCAGGAACATATTCAGTCACTGCTTCGCCGCATGACACACCTCGTATTGGAAGAGCGTGAAAAGAAAGTGATTGATCCGTTCCGTCACTTGTTGAGCGGAGGTCAGACGCAAAGCGTCACTCTCTCGACCGGCAAAAGATACATGATTGCACTGCAGCCCTCTGCACGCATGACAACGAAAGCGTATGCAAACGGATGGAAGGTCGGCGTCAGCCCGAAGGCACGCCGTGCCACACTGCACAGACTCTTCTGGTCACTCATTGCAGAGCGCGAACTGGCACGCATTACAGCACTTGTACATAAGATCAACGAGGAAACATTCGGCGTAACCGTCCGCGGTGTCCGCTTGAGTTTTGCAACCACCCAGTGGGGCAGCTGTTCCCCGCGCGGCATCATAATGATCAACACAGCTCTCCTCTTCGTTCCGCCATCACTCCTCCGCTACGTCATCATCCACGAACTCGCACACCGTAAACAGGCCAATCACTCACCTGCGTACTGGCGTGAAGTGGAGTCGATGCTCCCGAGTTACAAGCGCCCGCTGCAGGAACTGCACAATTACAGACTGCCGCAGTTGTAGGAAATACATACGTACATAAGTAGGTCGCAGGAAATCTATAAGCTACTTATGTACAAGCTAAAATGTCCCTCATTTCTTTGCCATCATCACAAAAAACCTTACACTTAACCTTATCCTTTTCCCCTTATTCTTATGTGGTTTGATGGCGACGACGATGACGACACAAAAAATCCTTTGCCCACTCCCGACGAAGGCGGCCCCGGAGCAGGACAGTACGACACGGAAGTCGATGTCCCGGGTGGCAACAACGCAATCGACAACAGTCAGCTTTAAAAAGAACAATGATAGCGCAGGGTTCCTCTCTACAGAGTGAATCCTGCGTCTTTCGCGAGCTCTCCAAACAGATACACAGGGAGTCCCACAATCCCGGACCAGTCCCCCTCTATGCGTTCGATCATGAGCTGGCCCGGGCCGTCTATTTGAAATGCCCCGCTGCGGCCGCGCCATAGCTCTGTTTTCATCCACCAGTCCAGATCCGCTTCATCGAGTGTCCGGAAAAAGACGGATGATGAATCGAGCCCCTCGTGCAACTGACCGTTTGGATCGATCAGACAGATGGCTGAATGCACGACAGACTCACTGCCACTCTGCTCCAGAAGCATGCGCCGCGCCTCCGCTTCGTCGACGGGTTTTTCGAGAAGTTCTTCTTTCTGGCTGACAACGAGCGTGTCGGCACCGAGCACAAACTGTCCCGGGTGACTGTACGCAACAGCCTCCGCTTTCAACCGTGCGAGTGTCTGGCACCGCTTTTTAGGATCGCGCTCCGGGTGGATATCTTCATCCACTTCCGGCGGCACAATCTGAAAATCCACGCCGATCCCCTTCAGGAGGGATGACCGCTGCGGGCTGGTTGATGCAAGAATCAATGATGACATAGATCTACTGTAAGCCACATACAGCAAAACAAGAAACAAAAGACCCTTCGACTCCGCTCAGGACAAGCCAGAAACCACGCGTTAGCGTGACTTCTTGAGCGTCTGGTTTGCCTCGATAATTTCATCAAGCGTCGGCGCAGGTGGCATGGATGTCACTCCTTTCGGACCGACAATACCGCGGCGGAGAACAGGGTTATCGTCTATAAGGGTGTAGCAGAGTTCGAAAAAGCCGGGCAGGTAATTCTTCAGGCTCTCCGGGCAGGAGTTCAGACGCTGGTAGCGGCGCAACTGGTTGAGCTGTGTGATATTCAGATCCGCAGTCGTGAGTTTCTCCCGGACAAAACTTCCGGTGGCGGATGTTCTCTTGAGCGTATCATGCGTCTTCAAAAAGACTGTAATACCGATAGCATCATTAATATCCGGACATTCCACAATCTTGCCGATTTTTTTGAGTTCCACACACAATTCCTGGGACGCCTGATAATCACGGCGGGAGGCACGGTAGTTCTTGTAGTTCTTCAAGGCCTTCTGCTGGATGGTCGTACCGGCAAGAAGCGCAGCATCCAGTGTGGCATCAGACGCAAAAGCGGGAGGCTCCACTGCCAGCGGGAACGCTGCAATGAGTCCAAGGACACCGGCAAGGAAGTATTCGGACTTCTTGAAGGACTTTTTCATACAGAAGAATGGTAAAGGATTTGTATGTGAATGTATCTTTATTATAGCCTATTTTGCCTTTTAACGCAATCCAATCGCCTTTCTGACCGTTTCCATGGTCTTTTCCGCCACTGCAGACGCCCGGTCAGCGCCATCTTTCATCACGGCTGCAACATACGCCGGATCGGCCGCAAGCTGCTCACGCTTTGCCCGCATGGGCGCAAAGTACTCCATGTAGGTATCGAGTAACTTCTTTTTGGCATCCCCGTAGGAAAGACCACTGCGGTATTCCTCCGCGAGTGCCTTCTGTGCGGATGTGTCGAGGAAGAGTTTGTGGATATTGTAGACAATGCAGCTGTCCGGATCTTTGGGGTCCGTCGGTCCTTTGGAGTCTGTCACAATGCCCATGATTGCCTTCTTGATAGCCTTCTCATCTCCAAAGAGCGGGATCGTGTTGCCGTAGCTCTTGCTCATTTTTTGCCCGTCGGTACCCGGAACAACAGCCTGCTCCTCACGAATGCGCGGCTCCGGAAGAACGAAGGTCTCCCCGAATGCATTATTAAATTTGATACCGATGTCACGTGCGATTTCCACGTGCTGTTTCTGGTCTTTTCCCACCGGCACAATTTCCGCATTGTAGAGCAGAATATCGGCAGCCATGAGGACCGGATAGGTAAAGAGACCGACTGATGCGGTAATCCCCTTTTCTACTTTGTCTTTATAACTGACCGCACGCTCAAGCAAACCCATGGGTGTGAGCGTGGAAAGAATCCACATCAATTCCGTATGTTCGGGAACATCGGACTGATAAAAAAGAATAGATTTCCTGGTATCGAATCCGCATGCAAGCAAATCAAGGACGGCATCCTCCCGATACGCTTTGAGCGCTTTGGGATCGTGCACCGTTGTGAGCGCATGAAGATCCACAATGAAGTAGAAGCTCTGATCCGATTCCTTCTGCAAATCCACATTCGGCTTGATAGACCCGAAGTAGTTCCCCAAGTGCAATTGGCCCGATGGCTGGATTCCCGAAAAGACGCGCATACCCGTAGTGTAGCAAGATTTAAGAATTATGAATCATGAATTATACGTCCATCATTTGGATCGCAATTCTTTCAGCACCTTCTCGAACACCGGTGAAATCGGCGCCTCAACATGCAGCTGTTTTCCGGTCATAGGATGCGGAAAATCGAGCGAGAACGCATGCAGGAAAAACCGGTGATATTTATGATGCTTCCTGAACGCTTTATCGAGCTCCTGATTGCCATAGAGAGGATCGAGCAGCAGCGGGTGTCCGATGAATTTTAAGTGCTGACGGATCTGATGTTTGCGGCCCGTATCGATCTGCACTTCCACGTACGATGCTGTGGGAAAGGCTTCCAGCACCGTAAAGTGTGACACAGCCGGCACGAGGTCTTTGCTTGTGCGTGCAGACAATGAGCGGTCGATGGTGCCGCGTTTACGATCAATATAGCCTGCAGCCAATGCCCGGTACGTCTTCACCCAACCCTTGAACTGCTTCTCGCGAATCTTGCGCACAGCGTCCGCCGTCTTTCCAAACACAATCACACCGGATGTCCCGAAATCCAGACGATGCACCACGCGCAGCGTCGGATAATCTTTTTTCAGGAAATCGAACAGCGGCTTCTTTCCAAATCCCCCCGCAGCCACGACCAATTCACCCTCCAGCTTATTCACAATAAGCAGGTGTTCGTCGTCATACAAAATACGGTCGGGGCGGATAGGCATGCGCATAGGATACAGGAAAACGGCCCGTTTTATACCTGAAACCAGGTACGAAACGGGCGTTATACGCTCATTGTGCCCGGTATCTCTACCTGGCCCCACTCCCAAGCCTCGATCCTACCGCAAATCCCAATAAGCCAGCAGCCATGAACAGCGTAAACACAATTAATGGCGCATTGGTATTGGGACGCAACGCGAAAACCCTGCTTCCCTTCAGATGGGACAATTGAAATGTGCTGCAGCCCACCATCGCTTCCCTCTCTTTCAATGAGCGATGTCCTTTAAGAACCGAAAACCGATTCTTTTCTAAGCAAGAGAATAGGCGCGAAAAACTAGATTGTGAATTGTATTTGAATGGTGGACGATCTCGGGATCGAACCGAGGACCTTACGAATGTGAATCGTACGCTCTAACCAGCTGAGCTAATCGTCCGTATTGTGAAGAATTGATAGAACAGTGGTACGCGCAGCTTTTTTCATTGCTCGTCCGCCAAGGCGGACTCGACCCAGCTGAGCTAATCGTCCGAGAGGCAAGATTTTAGCTTCAGAGCATACTCTGCGCAAACTCCGTATCCGTCATAATCCTGCTCTCTTCGGGCAGAATCTGGTTCAGATACTTGCTGTTTGGCTTCATGTTGTAGGGCGTCTCCGCCGGACTCGTCATCATTTCAAATGCGAGCTGGCAGATGCGCATGCCCGGATACAAGGCGACCGGCATGCGATTCAGGTTACTGATTTCGAGGGTGATGGTTCCGGTGAATCCCGGGTCCACGAATCCTGCGGTGGAGTGGACGATGATTCCAAGGCGTCCGAGCGAGCTGCGGCCTTCCACGCGCACAACCAGATCATCCGGCACGCTGATGGTTTCCATGGTCACGCCCAGCACGAATTCTCCCGGCTGTACAATGAAGGAATCCCCTTCTGCAATCGTAATCATGCGCATGCGGTCGGTGAATGTTTCGGGGTTTTTGGGATCGAGGATGGCGAACTTGCTGTGTTCGTACAGCTTGAAGGTATTGCCCAGGCGCAGGTCCATGGAACTGGCGTGGATGTGGCGGAAGAGTTCGGGTTGCGCGGAGTCGATTTTGACGCGTCCGGATTCAATGGCCTTCTTGATATCGCGATCTGAGAGAATCATAATATGTGCAGCTTACCCGTATTTGTACAGGTCAGTAAAGACACGGACTTTTGGCTTCTCTTGCCCACCGTAGCTCCAGAGAGCGAAGGCGGGAGGGCATTTATAGTAGGTGGGCATGTGATCAGACACTAGATATTGTGGTGGGAATACTTGAGTTCAGTATCACGAACCGTCAGAATGCGCCTCACACCCATGGCGTCCTCTCCCTCAAGTGCCGGCACCTATTCGCACGAAACCATGTACAAAGCGCATGTGGAGGATCAGGTGGATGGGAAGGTGGAAGACCTCAAAGCCCTGCAGGAAATCGACCTCTGTATTGATGAATGCCGTCGCATGTATCAAACGCCTCTTATTAATGAAAGAACACGCAAAGAGCTCGATAAAATGTGGGAAGGCCTCCGCTCGGAACGCAAGGTGAAGTACATGCAGGAAAACGTCCGGTATCTGTACGAAGCCATTTCCGAAGCGCAGGATTACGAAGCGCAATTCAAAAGAAAGCTGAATGAGGCCGTGGAAAAAAAGTGGATAGGCAAAGTCAGCCGGGACAAATGGATGAAACGGTTCAACGACCCCAATGTCCTGGAATGGGATCGCAAAAAATGGATCATGGATGACTTCGATGAATACTTCTCGGGATGGAAAGAAACCGCCGAAGTGCGTCTGGAGGTCCGCCGTCTGGCCAAGAAACTGAACGTGAAAGAAAACAGAATTCCGGAACTGCGAAAAGTGATGAAAATCCAGGAATTCCTGGCGCTCCCCTTCAAGGAACGCAAGAACAAAGTATATGCAGCCAAAGCGGCGCTTATTGCCTACGAACGGAAACACATCGGTCTGTTCGACCAGGTGAAAGCCACCCTCGACGATGCAGCGGGCGCCGGGTACATGCACAAGAGCAAGGTCGGCGAATGGCTGAACCGTATTATGGAAGCGGATGATCCGTTTACATTTGTGAACGACACAGTAAAGCCGTTCATCCAAAACTGGAAAGCAGCACGTGAAACATTCAATGAACTGCATGAAGATATGCGGAAAAACGGCTCGCCTCGCGGTCTGCGGGTCCTCACGGCAAATGCCTTCCTGCTGCTCAATTACGAACAGCGCATGAGCTATCTGCAGGAAGTGCGGCTGCGCATAAAAGACAGTGACAGCCCTGAAGAAAAAGATCCTGCGCTGGACAGCATGAAGAAACGCATCCGCCACCTGCTGGATACGAAAGACTGGGACGATGCCGCAGCGGTGCTCACTATTGCGCAGGCCAGATACGATGACGACGAAGACCTCGATTCCATGCAGGAATACCTGCGCACTCATGCGCAGAAAAAACCGTCACAGCAGCTGGAAGAAAAAGAGACGCCGGACCCCATGGAGATTGCGGAAAACATGCGCGCGATGATCCGCGAAATGCCGGAGGATCTGCAGTGGATGTATCTCAATGCCATGCGCAAAGGACCGCGTGTCTTTGGCCGTTTGCTGCAACTGATGTATAACCGCGTATGGGTGTATGAGCACAACTACGGCAACGAACATGCAGATCGCATACACGCTGAAAGCGAGTTCAACAAGGAGCAGACGGAGCACTACATTGAGAACGGTCACAGCAGAAAATTCGAGCGCAATATTATTGAGGGTGATACTGCCAGCCGTGCCGCCATCCGCGACGATTGCCACAAGCCACAGGTGCTCTACATGGGTGACCAGGGACGCGAGTCTGTGCTCGATAAAGTGGAGATCAACGCCGAGAACGAACTCTTCGGATACTGGACCACACTCGTACCGAAGGATCTGTCGTACGCACGCCACAGAAATATTGTCCGCAACCACAACTACAAACTGAAGCAGGGCATGAAACAGCTCGACAAAATGGGATACATGTTCACCCTGCATGGCTCTCTGGACCGCAAACACGGTACAGCGGATGCGATTGTTCCATCCTCCAAGCAGGTACAGGCGCCCAAATCCATTCCAACGTATTCTTCGCTCATGGCAGGAAAGGCGTAGTCGTTGCCTCCCTCCTTTTTTGGGATATACTGAATCCTCTTTTTCCGCATACCTCTCATGAAACACGCACGTCTCGCCCTCTTCCTTGCCCCTCTCGTTCTTGTTGCCTGCAGCGGGAATACCGCAACAATCAGCCTGGAAGATACCCTCAGAAATCCCCTCTTCGCACAGCTCTACTACACAGACCTGTCCGAACAGATGGTCACACTGGACGTGGCAAGCGATCCGCTGCTGCAGGATACGGGTAAGAAAGCGATTGTGGACCGGACGCGCGAACAGGCCGTCGAACGCGTGCAGGATGCCATCGCCCTGCGTCAGAGCGGCAAATACGGTGAATTCATCAGCGAACGCTCCCTGGTGCTTGGTACTGCCCTCATGGTAAACGGCAGCGTCTTTTTCAGCCCTGATTTCATCAGTACGCCGGGTCCGTCACTCCATGTGTACCTGTCGGGCACCGTCGATCCCCGCCAGGGTGACTTCCCGCAGTCTGGCGACATCGATCTGGGGCTTCTGAGCAACCCGTACGGTGCGCAGGAATATGTCATCCCGGAAAAAAAGACACTGGAGAACATCCGGTCGCTGGTCATTTGGGACAGCGCGCTCGGTATGCCCTACGGTTTCGTTCAGTTCTGAGCAGCAGCCTAGAGCCTGCTTCCCGCTGATCCGACGGCAGTCTGGATTGCTTTGCCAAGGTCACCGACTGTTGCGGGGACAATGACACCATTCACAAAGAAGGTCGGCGTCCCGCGGACGCCGGCGGCTGCTCCTGCATCGTATTCAGCCAGGATCATTTTCCGCTTGATGTTCGAACTGCGGCAGCGGCTGAAGAGATCCATATCGAGTCCGATTTCCTCGCCCCAGTCTTCAATGGACTGCTTGCTCAGCTGTTCCTGATTTGCGTAGTCGATGTCCAGGAATTCCCAGAACTTCCCCTGATCCGCAGCACACTCGCTCGCTTCTGCGGCTTCCATGGCAAACGGATGGATGGATGCAAGCGGGAAATGACGGAACTCAAACCGGATCTGCGATCCGTACTGTGCAATGATCGGCTCGGCAAGAGTCGTAAGTGCGGTTTTGCAGGCAGGACACTCGAGATCGCCGTATTCCACAACGGTCACGGCTGCGTTGGCGTTGGTATCGGGATGAATGGTCTTTGTGGACTGATCGCTCAGGCCTGTTGTATCAACACAGGCGGTTAAAGCAAGAAAAGAGACAGTAAGGAGGAGGGGGTGTTTCATAGTGCGCCCAGAATGGCAGGAGCTTCAAAAGAACGCAAATACTTCGACAAAAATGCGACATCCTTTATACTCCCTTCCTCATGTCTCTCTACCGCCAGTACCGCCCGAAAACCTTTGCCGACGTTGCCGGTCAGAGCCCTATTGTCGATACTCTCAACCAGGCAGTCACCCAGGACAAACTCGCGCACGCCTACCTCTTTGCAGGTATCCGCGGAACGGGAAAAACGTCTATTGCACGCATTCTGGCGAAAGAATTACTCACACGGACTATTGACGATGCCGTCCTGAAAAACAACATCATCAAAGCAATTGAGGAAGGAAACCTGGTGGATCTGATTGAAATTGATGCAGCATCGAACCGCGGTATAGACGATATCCGCAGCCTGCTCGAAAAAATCCAGTTCACACCGGTGGTGGCAAAGGCAAAAGTGTACATCATTGATGAAGTCCACATGCTCACGAAAGAAGCGTTCAACGCGCTCCTGAAAACCCTCGAAGAGCCGCCTGCCTACGCATACTTCATTCTGGCCACGACCGAACTCCACAAAATTCCCGCCACCATCCAGTCGCGCTGCCAGCGCTTCCTCTTCCGGCAAATTCGCGAAGAAGATGTTGTCGGCAGACTGCGTTTCATTGCGGATGCAGAGGCAATCAGTATTGAAGACAAAGCCCTGCAGGCCATCGCCCACAGTAGCGGCGGCAGCATGCGAGACGCCATTTCCCTGCTCGATCAGCTGCGCTCACTCTCGAAAGATATCACCGTCAGCGATGTAAAAGAGCGCACCGGTGAATCCGGTCACGAGTATGTGGAACAGGTTCTGAGCGCCATCGAAAGCGGCGACAGACAGACCATCATCACACTTGTCCGGACCATGGAAGAAACGGCAGTCCCTTTTGAAAATGTCACACGTCTGCTCCTGGAAGAAGTGCGAAACCGTCTGCATGCAGCAGTTGAAAAGAAGCAGGACACAGCTGCATTTGTAGTCATGCTCGACACGCTGATGGACGCCATCAAGAGTCTGAGAATTGCACCGGTCCCGGGGCTCGTTCTGGAATCGGCGCTGCTGTCTCTTATGCAGCCGATGACAAATGCAGCACCTGCGATGCCAAAAGCGGCGACATCAGTGATAGATAAAAAGCCTGAGGTTGTCATCAAAAAACCTGCCCCTGTTCAAGCAGCACCGGTCATCCCTGATCCCGTCGTCACTCCCCCTGCACTACAATCATCAGGAAGTATTGATCTGCCATCACTCAAAGCAGCCTGGCCAAGTATTATTGAAAAAGCGGAACCCGCCTTCGTCCGCATGTCACTCAAAAACGGCCGCCTGCATGCACTGGAAGGCAACAATGTGGTGGTCGCATTCGGCTCGTCTTTCCACCGCGACAAAGCCTCCTCCCCCGAAGGCGCCC
Source organism: uncultured Candidatus Peribacteria bacterium (assembly GCA_964533375.1). Taxonomy (GTDB): domain Bacteria; phylum Patescibacteriota; class Gracilibacteria; order Peribacterales; family Peribacteraceae; genus CALREJ01. Next base: position 307,157 of record CAZHLW010000001.1, on the reverse strand, counting down.
GCACGGTCGACAGCGCACTGGAAGCCTTGTTCCACGCTCCGCTCAAACTGAAGTGCGTGCTGGATACCGATCTGCAGAGCGGTCCGGTGATGCCCCATGAAGAAGCAGTCAACCTGGCCGAAGCCGCCGCCGACATCTTTTAAAATAAAAAAAGTTCCATCCGTCATTTTCAATTTTCCATTATCAATTCTCAATTCGTTGCATGCATATTAGAGACGAAAAACAACTGCTCCGCACGCGTATCAGTGAACGCGCCAAGAAGCAGCTCCCCAACGAACGCGCTGCCGAAAGCCGGAGCCTCAGCCGCCGCATTCTGGAGAATCTGCCGGAAGGAACACTGACGATTTGCGCCTACTGGCCCATGCCGAGCGAAGCAGACATTGCACCGCTCATCAAAACACTGCTCGAAAAAGGCCATCACGTCTTCATCCCCCGCTTCACCAAAACCGCCTTTGAATTCCGGAAGATCGCCACTCTGGAGGATCTCTTCCCCGGAAAGTTCGGCCTCCTCGAGCCGCTCCCCAGCCAGCCCGCGCTTGATCTTACAAACGTCGATGTTGTCCTGCTGCCCGCCGTGGGATTTGACCGCACCGGCAACCGCCTCGGTCGCGGCAACGGCGGCTACGACCGGTGGATAGAAGAACTGCGCAAGAAGAATCCGCAGGCAACAGTCTGGGGCGTGGCGCTCGAACATCAGCTGACAGACAGCGTCCCCACGGAACCGCATGACCAGAAAGTAGATGCGCTGATGACCGGACGCGAGATGATTGTGCCTGGTGCAGTAAACTGATTACTTCGATGTCCCGACAGTTTCTGCAATCTTCTTGAGATCCGCAAGACCATCAATCACCTCCTGGGACGGCGTGCTGACTGCTTCAGTCACCACTGCTTCGACATCTGCGTAGAGAACTTTGGCGTTTTCATCCGGCGGCCAGATAACTGCAGACGGGTAGGTTGCAACGAATTCGTCGACCTTTTCGTTTGCCTCATCTTCAGTGATTGGGAAAGCAACCACTTTGCTCAGTATGGCGGCATCTGTGTCCCTAAAGGTGATGACCGCACTCTCCGGATACGCGGTTCCCTCAAAGGGATGCCCGATACCGACCATATAGGCAGATACGAGTCCATCAGTACTTTTCACGACTCCGCACTGCATGGGCTTTGATCCATCAACCGGCAGGTAGATTCCCGTTGCGGTCAGCGGGGCACAGCTCATGGTGGCGATCACGGCATTCTTTGCGGCAGTGGATACCGTCCAGTCCCCGATGCCACCCGGAACGTGATCGTACGCAACAATGCTTTCAATCGTTCCCTTGAGCGGCTCATCACCGGATGTGGATTTGACCGGATACAGGAAGCTCAGGTTCGATACCGAGCTGTGCACAGTTTTCCAGCTGATCGTCTCTCTGCTCATAAAGAAATACAGGCCGACAACAACCGCAACAATCGCGAGGGGGAGGAATTTTTTCATAGTGGAAAGAGTGTAGCAATTTTTTGACCGTGACAGCAACCATGGATCTTCTATGATGCTCCGGCTATGCCAAGCTTCACTCACCTCCAAGAAACGGACCCCGCTATCTACGCAGCGCTGATGGGCGAAATGCAGCGACAGGTGGATGGTGTGGAACTGATCGCGTCGGAAAACTACATTTCTCCGGCAGTGATGGAGGCGATGGGTAACGTCTTTAACAATAAATATTCAGAAGGCTATCCGGGCCGCCGCTACTACGCGGGACAGGAATTCACAGATCAGGTGGAGACGCTCGCAATTGAACGAGCAAAAAAATTATTCAATGCAGGCCACGCAAACGTCCAGCCGCACGCTGGCGCTCCAGCAAACGTCGCACTCTACTTTGCACTGCTTGAACCCGGCGACACGGTGATGGGCATGGATTTGAGCCACGGCGGCCACCTCACCCACGGTCACCCGGTCACCTACCTCACGAAGATCTTCAAATTCGTGCGCTACAAAATGAAGGACACGGAGACCGGCGAGATTGATTACGATTTGATGCGCGAAGTGGCGCTGGCCGAGAAACCAAAGATTATCCTGGCAGGATTCTCCGCCTACCCCCGCGAACTCGACTACGCAAAAATGAAGGCAATCGCGCAGGAAGTCGGTGCCTACACTGTTGCCGATATGGCGCACATTGCGGGATTGATTGCCGGAAAGCAGCTCAGAAACCCGTTTGATGATGGATTCGACGTCATTACGACCACAACCCACAAAACCCTTCGCGGTCCGCGCGGCGGCATGATTCTGTGCCGGGAGGAAGAACTCGGAAAGAAAATCGACAAGTCCGTCTTCCCCGGTTTCCAGGGTGGTCCCATCATGCAGATGGTCGCAGCCAAGGCTGTGGCTTTTGGTGAAGCGCTGGAGCCGTCATTCCAGGACTACGCAGCGCAGATTATTAAAAACAGCAAACACCTCGCACAGTTCTTCATGAATAACGGTGCGAAGCTGGTGACAAACGGTACCGATAACCACCTGATGCTGATCGACTGTATGACATCATTTGGTATTCCCGGCGGCGACGTCGAAACCGTGCTCGACAGAGTCGGCATCACGCTCAACAAAAATATGATCCCGGACGATCCGAGAAAGCCCATGGATCCATCCGGCGTGCGCCTCGGAACACCGGCCATCACCACCCGCGGCATGAAAGAAGCGGAGATGGATATTCTCGGGAACTTCATGCTCCGTGCCATCGAACACCGCGCCGACGAAAATGCATTGATGACGCTACATGGAGAAATCAAAGAGTTCTGTCATAAATTCCCGGTTCCGGGGATTTAGCTTCTGGCTTCGCTTTCGGCTTTCAAGACGAACAAAAAAGGATTCCAAAAAGCTAGAAGCTGAAAGCTAGTTATTCCGTCTTACAATTGAAACACCCGTCGTACTGACGCGTATTTCCGTCGTCACATGTCTCTCCTGTTTCCACGACTTCATTGCCGCAGTAGGAAGGGATTTTGCAGACGCTCGGTGACCCGGAACACTTGTACCCGAATTCATCTTTGCAGACAGAAGAACAGCCGTCACCGTTATCCAGATCGCCATCATCACACCGTTCATTCGATGCAACCACGCCGTCACCGCACGTGGACCAACACTTGGCTGGTTGGCCGGAACACTCAAATCCGCTTTCAATAGCACAGCTTCCGGAGCAGCCATCACCGCTGATCACGTTTTTGTCATCGCAGGTTTCCTTGCCTGTCAGAAGGCCATCACCACATCCTGCTTTAATGGCGGTTGGTGCGCTGTACGGAGTGGGCTTCACGACAATAGAGCCTGTACCGCGGCGGCGCTTACTTGGAACAAGCGGCACAGAGGATTTTGCGGATGACTTCACAGAAGATTTCACAGACGAGGTCCGTCTGCCTCTCACGCTGCTGACCACAGACGATACCGACGATGCGCTGCTGGAGCGCAGAAGAAGCGCTGTCACTGCTTCCGGATGATCCACAAGCGACTGCTGCAGGGTGGCGGTGCCGCTCAATGCAAAGAGTGCGGCAACCAGAAACGCGGTGCGGCGGGGAAACGTGAGAAGGTGCTTGCTCATACCGGAGAGTGGGAAGGATAAAAGGAATGCTATCAGAAGGCGGGCGCCGGTGCATCCTGCATACAGATACTCGGCGTTCCGCTGCAGGTATAGAAGTTATCCACCTGACAACCGGCATTGCAGCCGTCGTAGTCAGCAGTGTTTGCGTCGTCGCATTCTTCGCCTGTTTCAATCACACCATTCCCACACGGCGGACGATGGCGGCAGGCTCCTGCACCGGGACACAAAAAGCCGGGCTCGATTTCGCAGCGATAGGAACAACCGTCTTCCCCTCTTCCGTTTCCGTCATCGCATTCTTCATTTCCCTGGATACGTCCGTCGCCGCATCCATTGCTTGGTGCTGCCGTGCGGATACAGATACTCGGCTCTTCGGAACAACTGTAACCCGCATCGACCAGACAGCGTGTACAGCCGTCGTAGTCCCAGTCGTTGCCATCATCACACTCTTCAAAGGTGCCGACGCTGCCGTCGCCACAAATATTGGCTGCAGTCGCTACATCATCCACACCCTGTATCGATGATGCGGTCTTTCCTTCTCCTTCTGTTTTCAGCATGTAATGCCACGCAACCAAAAATGCGAGAATACCAAGAACAGCCACGCAGCCAAAGCAGACAAGCAGCCGGGAATGGAAAGATTGTGTACTCAAATCTCTCCATTATACCAAAAAATCATCCATTCCTGAAGGTATGCAGGCAGATGACGCTCAGAAAATGCATTCTAGACATTTTCAGAAAAATACACGTATTGACCGCATCAGTAAGCCATTTAAACCAATGTCAGTTTTTGATCACAAATTGTATCCATATAACAACACTGTTTTTACACCATGACAGATTCTTGCGCTCCCCCGCTGCCGTACGTACGATGATATGAAACGTGACGCACACCCTTCGACTCCGCTCAGGGTAAAGACACGATTCACCCCACCCTTCGAGTGTGACCTCAGGGTAAACAAACAACAAAGACAAACACGGTTCTTTTTACTCCACCGACAACCGATAGACGTTGCAAGAACACACGACACACCAGTTCGTTCCCTAAAAATCTCTTCTACCCTTTCCTTGGGGAAAGGGGGACAGGGGGTTCAAGGGGAAAAAGGAAACAGAAAGAAACGGGTGAGAATGAGTCTGCAATGAGATCGGTCTGCCAACAGAGAGAGTGGTAATCATGTCCGGAATACGGACACGTTCCCCTCAGCCACCCCTTGCTTCCTATGCATCATACTGAGCATGGAAACGTGATAGCCCCTTAGATGTTCCACAAAACGTGGTTACCCCCCTCTCTGCCGTGCAACGCTCGCACGATCGTAGCGGTACGATCCTGCGCAAACCCTTTAACTCCCCAGTGTCCTCTTTGGCGCAAGCTTTACGACGGACCGGTCCGGGGACTTCGTCAGGTCACGAGGAGAAACAAGAGACCGGAGCACAGCAGAACCTGGAGTTCTCCCAAGAACACAAACATAAACAAATGAGACTCGATGGCTAATCGGGTCTTTTTTGTAAAGAATCATCCTTCGACGAGCTCAGGATGACACTGTACACTCCCCTCCATGCGCCGCATGAAACGCAGCCTCGGCTTCGCCCTTTCCGGTCTCCGTCATGCCTTTGAACGTGAAAAGAACCTCCGGATGTTCCTGTGGGTCTATATTGTCGTGGTTGGCCTTGGCGTCTATCTGCACCTGCTCCTGTGGGAATGGATCGCGGTGGTGATGGCGGGCGGAATGTTTGTGGCGGTAGAGCTCCTGAATACTGCTGTGGAACGATTTGTGGATGTGATTGATCACAACCGGAAGATAGAAGGCAGCACGGGCTATCATCACAATCTGAAGGCGGCCAAAGATGTTGCAGCAGCATCGTCGCTGATCATGCTCCTCGTGAATATTATCGTCATCTGCATCGTGTTCTATCCGTATGTGGATATGACGGTACGGGCGATGATCAAATAAACTGACCCCGTGCTCTTTTCAAGGTCAGCTTTTCGCTTGTCACAGTGACAAGCATTCTAGGGCCACTCACAGGCATGTACGGTATCACTGGTATCGCGGTCTAGAGAGAACAGGTCAATAAAGTACGACGGCGGCACATAGGCTGAGTTGGAAAGAAATGCTACAGGCACCATGATGGCGGCGTAGATAATTTCCATACACAGCGCAATTGTTGTAACAAATGTGTACGAGTTCAGGTTCATTGGACGACCTTTCGTTCTGTGAAAAGAGCACAGGGAATGTGTTCACTCTAGAACAAACCTCCGGCGATACAAGATACGAATGAGATGCACCCAGGAACGGGTGCGGCTAGGGATCATTTCTATTTTGCATTTCCCTGATCTCCGGCGTCCGCCTTCTTCTTCGGCACAAACGTTCCGTCCTTCTTGGCTTTGGCATCCAGCATTCCTTTACTTGGAGGCGGAATGCCTCCGGATGCTTCCAGCTTTGTCCCGAGCTCATTCATCAGTCTGAGTTCGTCTTTGGTCACAGGTTCGCCCAGGAACTGCTTCTTGCGCACGGAGTTGTATTCGTTCGTCCACATCTCGCGGTCGCGCCAGACGCGGTAGTCTGCGAGCGTCATCTTCTTGGCACGCGCTTTCTTCATCTCTTCCTCTTCCTTCTCCTTGGCCTTCTCCTGTGTCTTGGCAGCGACTTTGCCTTCGTTGGCGGTTGCGGCCCAGCGGATGATTTTCTCTTCCACCACAGCGCGTTTCTGCGCGTAGCGTTCGCGGCTTAAGTCCCGGAGGATCTGCACGCGCTTCTCGTCTGATTCGTCGTGCTTTGGCGGGGCGAGGGTCGCAAGCGAGAACGGCTTGCTCGGCATACCGTCAATCATCAGGCGGATGTAGGCGTTGTATTTCGGCAGACTGAGAATGTCCTTGGCACTCACCATTTCCTCAAACTGGAGGCTCAGGTCCTCTGCATCGTCGGAGCCAATCTGGAAGCTGACCATGGAACCGACGTTTCCGAAGACCGCATCACGGAGAGCCGTGTCATTTCCGGCAATGAGCAGCTGCCCGACGTACTGATGCGCCACCGTGAGCGCCAGCTTATATTTGCGCGCCTCGGACAGAATCGTGGCAAACGATTTGGTCGCAAAGTTCTGGAATTCATCCACGTACAGGTAGAACGGACGACGATCCTTTTCGGGGATATCGGCGCGGCTCATGGCATCAATCTGGAATTTCGTCACAAGCATGGAACCAAGGAACGCAGAGGTGTCTTCTCCCAGTTTTCCTTTGCTGAGGTTCACCAGCACGATCTTGCCGGTATCCATGGCGTGGCGGACATCCAGGCTGCTTTTGACCTGGCCAATGATGTTGCGGATGAGCGGTGTTGTGAGCAGCTGTCCGATCTTATTCTGGATAGCAGCGACCGCTTCCGTGCGGTACTTGTCGGTCCAGCCGGCGTATTCTGTTTCCCAGAAGCTCTTTACGACGGGATCAGTGATGTTTGCGACCATCTTCGCGCAGTAAGCGTTATCGCCGAACATACGCAGAATCCCGAGCATGGACGACCCTTCGTTTTCGAGGAGCGCGAGTAAGGTGTTTCGGAGAATATGTTCCATGCGTCCGGAGAATGCTTCCGGCCAGAGCTTGGTAAACACGCTCATCAGTCCCGAACAAATCAGGGAACGCTGATCGGGGTTGGTGCATTCCAGCATGTTGAACGAAATCGGGAAATCGCGGTCGGACGGGTCAAAGAGGATGACATCGTTGCTTCTGTGTTTGGGAGTAAAACGCAGAATGTCTTCGATCAAATCTCCGTGCGGGTCGATCACACCGATTCCTTTTCCGGCGTAAATATCGGAGTAGATCATGTTTTCGAGCAGCGTGGATTTTCCCATACCCGTCTTTCCGATCACGTACATGTGGCGGGCGCGGTCTTCGGCGCGGATACCAAACGGCATGCGGCGACCGTGGAAGACAGACTCGCCAAGGATCGTGAGGTTTTCCTCGGGATCGGTAATATTCGGGAGCGGCAGGTTGACCGGCGGTTCGAGTTTCTTGGCCGTCACCCAGTCCATGTTCGGGGTTTTCACCAGGATATTCGGCACGTGCCAGAGGGTCGCGATTTCTTCGGCAGAAAGAACATACGGTACAGCGTGAAATCCTGTGTGGAGATGCGTGCCTGCCTGGAGTGCTTCGACTTCGAATCCGTTGCTTTGCGGCAGGGAAAACTGGCGGAAGCTGCTCGCAATTTCCTGCACTTTCGCAATCGCCTCCTTCTTGCAGTCGACAGGCGCAATCACACTCACGCGCACATTGGCCACAAAGAGCAGGCGGTTGATTTTGTCTTCTGCACCCATGATTTTATCTTCACGATCGTGGGACCTGGCACTGGTCTGCACCATGCCCTCGTGTGTTCCCTCTTCTTCGATTTCCGCACCGGTCAGGAAAGAAACCGATGATCCTTTCTTGCTGAATCCGGAGAACATCACCCGAAATCCTCCCATCAGAAAATCAAGTGGGAGCAGGTACAAACGACGCATGCCCCGTGCGAGGTGGGCTTTTGCGAACAATTTTCCATAGGCATCCCAGTGTTTGGAGATGCCTTTCTCCAGGAAGGGCAAAAACTTGAGGGCGCGCTTGCGGTAGCCGCTTCCAATGGGCTGGAAAATGACTGCCACGTGGCCGCGCATCCCCTGCTTCGGGTAGCGGACGAGAGTGGACGTGATGCCTGCGATGGAGTCGACAGCCTGACGCGAGACGGGATCACCGAATTGCGGATAGCGTTTGATGGGAAAGACTTCCGGCTCTTCGAGCACGAGGTCTGTATACACCACCACTTCCCCTTCCGATGGATTAAACAAATCCGGCGATGCGTTTTCGATTTCCGCATCCGGATACTGGCCGTAGAGCTGGCTTTCCACGAGTGATGCTGCAGAGGTTGAGGACCTCGCAAACAGCCCGATCTTTCCGTCTGCCACACCGATTTCCAGGCTGATGGGTCCGTCTTTTTTGCTGAGTGAATGCAGCGCAGACAGAGCCGTTTCCATCATAAGAGGACCGCGGCTGGCACTGATTTCGTCCTGCGTCGGCAGTGACGGGCGAATGCGGAGGAGAACTGTGGAATTGTCGGAATCACTCATGAAGTCGTCAGGATGAACGCAGTAAGTCAGCAACCATATCCAGTGCAACGGTATTGTAGCCGTAATCCATACGAGTGGGACCCAAAATACCAATAGCCCCCGTCTCTCCATCGCGCAGCTGATACTTGGTTACCAGCATCGAACAACTCTGGAACTGCTCACACAAATCCGTCTGCCCGATGAAATACTGCACACGGTCTTCGAGATCAATATGAGAGATGACATCCGCCAGGCGCTGTTCGAGTACCTCGACCACATTGCTGAAGAACTGCGGATCGGATTGGAACTCCGGCTGGCGAAGAGCATTGGAAAGGCCAAGGTAATGCACGCGTTCGCGGTGCGGCACGGTGGCAAAGCTGACATTCGGAATCATGCGCGCAAGCAGCCCCACCGCTTCGTACACACGTTCGCGGTCTTTGTGCTGCATGTATTCCTGCCTGAAGCGGTCAAACGATGTCCGCACTTCCTTTTCCTGCGCCGTCGGGTCCATGAATTCACGAACATAGGCGCGGTAGCCTTTCACGGTCGGCACGCGGCCGGCAGACGTATGTGGCTGCCCGATGAATCCTTCATCGCCAAGAACCTGCATTTCGTTGCGGATAGTGGCACACGATACGGAGAAAAAGCCGCGGTCGATAATCTGCTTGGATCCAACCGGAAGAGCTGTTCTTGTAAATTCATCGATAATCGCTGCCAATAGCTTCGCTTGCCTCGTATTCATACGCTCTGAGTGTAGCACTCATCAGGAATGAGTGCCAGAATTGGTTGTTAACGCCATGTAGTAAAGTTCAGACACATACAATATTAGATACAATCCGCATCGATTAAATCTGTCACAGATGTATGGATACTTCCAGTATCAGGGGAAGTGATTTTCTGCTTTTGAGTGCCCAGAAGGATCGATGCTTCAATAATCTGATTGATAATCAGTAAAATATCCTCTTCAGGTAAACCGAGTGATGCTAATGCATTGAGATGATTCGCCTTCGTTCTTTGCATCTCATTCATTGAAGCAATGCAATACTCCGCATACGCACCTGCGATACGATCAAGATACTGCGATCTATCCAATACTATTTGGTCACCAAGCTGCAAATAAGTTCCAACTTCTCTTCGCAATTGCTGCATTTTTTTAGAGGATTCAGAACGATCCGGAGCTTCGAATGGGGTTTCTGAGGGTGTTGTCATATGGAGATATATTAAAATATATATCAAAATTGTCAATTATAAAGCCAAACACGTAAAAATGGCAGAATAACCACGATTTCCCTAGTATTACGCCTCTTTCTTCTTTGCAGCCGTTTTATCCATACGGCTCTTGAAGCGATCGATACGGCCTCCGCGCAGGTCTTTCTGAGCCTTACCTGTATAGATCGGGTGGCACATGCGGCAGATTTCCACTGTTTGCTCCTTTACGGTAGAAGGAATCATGAAGACGGTCCCGCAGGTGGAGCAGGTTGTTTTGGCCTCTTGGTGCATTTCCGGGTGGATTGCGGTCTTCATAGCTGGGAGATTGTACAGAAGATTTGGCGTGATGCAAGGAAAGAGAAAAGGCTTATTTTACCTCTTTTACGGCCTTTCTCTTGCTCTTCTTCGCGGCCTTTTCAACCATTTCCGCTTCTTCGAAGAGTTCTTCCATCTCCCCTTCTCTTTCTTCCTCGGCAGCCATGGCCATAGCTTCCTCTGCTTCCTTGTCATACATGACCACGCTCATCGTTGCGACCTTATCCGGCGGATCCAGGCGCATCACAATCACACCCTGCGTCGCGCGACCGCGGGACGGGATGTCTGTCAGTCCCATGCGAATCGTCTGACCCTGCTTGCTGATACAGAGGAGATCTCCTTCTGCCCCTTCCTCCAGCACCACAGCACCGATGATGTCACCTGTTTTGGGCGTGAGCTGTGCAGCCTTCACTCCCGATCCGCCGCGCCCCTGGAAACGGTATTCCGTGACCGGACTCATTTTGCCGAGACCGTTTTCCATCACCACCATCAGCTTGCTCTTGCTGGCATCGCGAATCACCCCTGCTTCGACCACGCGATCATTATCGGCCAGGCGGATACCGTACACACCGGCGGCGCTGCGGCCCATCGGGCGGACATCGTCTTCCTTGAAGCGGATGGCTTTTCCTTTCTGGGACACAATCAGGATTTCATTCTTGCCGTCTGTGGCAACCACCCACTGCAGGTTTTCGCCTTCGGGGAGCTTCTGTGCAATGAGACCGCTGCGGCGGATGTTCTGGAATTCACCCACCTCCGTGCGCTTCACGGTTCCGTGGTCGGTCACCATGAAGAGGAATTTTGCTTCGCTCAAATCTGCTTTCAGGATGGCGGTGATGCGCTCCTCGGGCTTGAGCTGGAGCAGGTTCACAATCGCCTGACCGCGCGCAATGCGTCCGGCCTGCGGGAGTTCGTAGGCAGGCATCTGGAAGAGGCGTCCTGTGTTGGTGAAGAAGAGCAGGTCGTCGTGGTTCATGATGTGCAGGATGCTCAGCACTTCGTCGTCATCGCGGACGTCCGCTCCTTTGATTCCCTTTCCTCCTCTGTGTTGTGCACGGAACTGCAGCGGGCTGAGACGCTTCACGTAGCCGCTGCGGGTGAGGGTCACAATCATCGGGGCATTCGGGATCGTGTCCTTCGCGCTGAATTCCCCTGCTGCTGTGGGCACCACTGCAGTGCGGCGCTCGTCGCCGTAGGCCTTCTTGATATCGGCAAGTTCTGTCAGGAAGACGTTATCGATCTTCTTCTTGTCCTTCAGGATGGCGTTGCATTCATCAATGAATTTTTTCAGGCCTTCAAGTTCATCCACAATCTTCTGGCGCTCAAGTCCGACGAGTGTCTGGAGTCGCATTTCGAGGATGGCAGTTGCCTGGATTTCGGTCAGTTTGAACTTCTTCATGAGGCGCTCGCGAGCCATTTCGCGGGTATCGCTCTTGCGGATGGTATCCACAACGGCATCAATATTATCCAGCGCAATGACCAAACCTTCCAAGATGTGCGCACGCTCCATGGCGCGGTCGCGCTCGAAGGTGATGCGGCGGGTGATGACGACTCTGCGGTGCTCCACGAACACACTCAGCAGTTCCTGCAAGTTCATAAGGCGCGGCTGCAGGCCATCGGCCAGAGCGATCATGTTGTAGCCGAAGCTGCTCTGGAGATCGGTGTGCTTGTAGAGCTGGTTGAGGATTTTCTGCGGGTATGCATCTTTCTTGAGTTCGACGATGATACGGATTCCCTCGCGGTCGGATTCGTCGCGGATATCGGAAATACCGATGATCACTTTGTCGTTCACCAGCGACGCCATCTTTTCAATGAGCGTGGACTTGTTCACCTGGTACGGAATTTCGCTGATGCGGATGTGGAAGCGGCCGCTTGAGAGTTCCTCAATTTCCGCCTTTCCGCGCATCATCACAGAGCCGCGGCCCGTGAGGTATGCCTGCTTGATGGCTTCTTTGTCGTAAATAATACCGCCTGTCGGGAAGTCGGGGCCCTGCACGAATTTGAGCAGGTCTTCAACGGTGGCTTCCGGATTGTCGACGAGGTGATTGATAGCATTGATGAGCTCGTGCAGGTTGTGCGGCGGAATGTTCGTAGCCATACCGACGGCAATACCGACGGTACCGTTCAAAAGCAGGTTCGGAATTTTTGCCGGAAGCACAGATGGCTCCTTACGGGACGCATCGTAGTTCGGAACAAATGTGACGGTGTCTTTTTCAATGTCCGAGAGCATCTCCTCCGTAATCTTCGCCATTTTCGATTCCGTGTAACGGTAGGCAGCGGCGCCGTCTCCGTCGATGGAACCGAAGTTTCCCTGACCGTGAATGAGCGGATAGCGCATCGAGAAATCCTGGGCCATACGGACCAGGGCTTCGTACACGGACGAGTCGCCATGCGGGTGATACTTACCAAGTACATCTCCCACCACGTTCGCACATTTCTTGAATTTGGCAGTCGAACGGAGTCCTGCTTCGTGCATGGCAAACAAAATGCGGCGGTGCACCGGCTTCATACCGTCACGCGCATCCGGCAGCGCACGGGCGACAATCACGCTCATTGCGTAGCTTAGGTAACTCTCTTCCATCTCCGTCACAATCGGGCGCGCTTTTATGCGTCCGATGGACGACAAGGATTCACCATCGTTACTGGTAAGTTCCTGCTGACCGTCGGTTGGGTTCACGTCGTCTTTTGCTGCCATAGAAAAAAGGAGAATGGGACCCCGGAATGATACCGGAAGATGCCCTTAAGGAAAGGGGTTTGGGCGAATTGGACAAGAAAAATGAACATTCAATAAAAAAAAGACGGACGACTCGCAGGAGCCATCCGTCAGTGGTCACCAGTCCTTTGCATCCTGCCGTGGCCGCCGCGGCATCGGTTTTCGTGCTGCGGGGTAGAAAGCAAAGAAGCACCTTGCCAACTCATGCACAACAGTCGCGATTTTCAGGAGTATGAGCATTTTTGCCTCGCTCTGAAGGGAACAGAAAAGACCGGATAGAGCTATCAAACCCTGAAAAGATGAATAAAACAAGACACAGCAACCACGTCTAGAAGCCGAAAGCCGAAAGCTATAAGCTCCTCCTGTGCTCTCCATTGTCGCCACACCCATCGGCCCTTCGACGGGCTCAGGGCAAGCAACAACCTTCGTCTAACCACCAACTTTGTATGTTATCTATCATTGCAACACCGATTGGAAACCTGGGCGACATCACCCTCCGCGCTATCCAGACACTCAAAGATGTCACGGCGATTGTGTGCGAAGACACGCGTGTGACCGGCGGTTTGCTGCATCAGCTGGAGCTGCCGAAGAAAGAACTCATCAGCCTGCATGGCTATACCGATCCCCGGAAACTCGACGGCGTGGTCGACAGACTGAAGGCAGGTGAACACATGGCTCTGGTGAGTGATGCGGGAACGCCCGGTATCAGTGATCCCGGTTTTGCGATTGTTGATCGTTGCAGGAAAGAAGGCATTAAAATTGAAGTGATTCCCGGCGCGTCGGCATTTCTGGCTGCACTCTCCGCATCCGGCCTGCCTATCAATCATTTCCTCTACCTCGGATTCCTGCCGCTCAAGAAGGGCCGCAAGACCATGATCGACGGCTTTGCGACTACAAAGGAAACGATCGTGTTTTACGAATCGGTGCATCGCATTGAAAAGACACTGATGGAGCTGAGTGCAGCGCTCAAAGATCAGCCGGAACGCGCAGTGGTAATCGGGCGGGAACTCACGAAAATGCATGAGGAAATTCTGCAAACGACTGTGAGTGGCCTAAGTGATGCTGCGAAGAACATCACGAAGAAAGGAGAATTCGTCCTGGTGATCGGTCCCATGGAACGGTGATGGAAGAGACTCTGGACGATGTGCTGGCCCCCTTTGATTACACCTTCCCGCCGGAGGTGATTGCCCAATCCCCCGCACAGCCCCGCGACAGTGCCAAGCTCCTGGTCTATAGCCGCGACACCAGGCAGACATCGTTTGCGACATTCGCGGATATTGTGGACTACCTGCCGGAAAACTGCGTGCTCGTGTTCAACCAGACGAAAGTATTTCCTGCGCGTTTTCATCTGACCAAAGAAACAGGTGGTGCTGTCGGGGCGCTGTATCTGGAACAGAAAGGAAACCATATCCGCGTGATGGCCGACGGCAAATTCAAAGCGGGCGACAAGCTGATGTGGAATGATGGCCACTTCTTTCTGGTCGAAGAGCGTGATGGAAAATATGCACTGCTTACGCCGTCTTTTCCGATGGATAATCTGCGATCTCTTCTCGAAACATTTGGCGAGACACCGCTGCCGCCGTACATCAAAGAATCACCGCTCACAGAAGAGCAGCGCCGGAGTGAATATCAGACAGTGTACGCATCTCAAACCGGATCAGTAGCAGCGCCAACGGCTGGCTTACACTTCACGGAAGAGTTGATCACAAAGATTGAACAAAGTGGCCGCCAGGTGTGCTACGTCACACTGCACGTGAACCTCGGAACGTTCGCTCCTCTCACCGATGAACATTGGAAAGAAAAGAGGCTCCACGAAGAGTTCTATGAAATCGATCCGGACACCGCAAATCTTCTCAACGATGCCAAGAAAAATCACCGTTCCATCATCGCCGTCGGCACAACGACCGTTCGTACTCTCGAGTCTGCCTGCGAATCCTTAACCTTAACCTCATCCTCGACCTTAACTCGTCTCAGCGGCATCACCGACATCTTCATCACCGAAAACGATCACCTGAATTTTGTGGATGGACTCATCACAAACTTCCACGTTCCCCGCTCAAGTCTGCTGATGATGGTTTCGGCATTTACCGGTCGCAAGACATTGCTGGATTTATATAAACAGGCGATGGAAAGGGAGTTTCGCTTTTTTAGCTTTGGGGATGGGATGCTGATTGTGTAAGAGGAGCCACCTGTGTCTTTGGAGAGGGACGATGCTCCATACGAAACACATGACACAAATGATGTTTCACTTTCCAGTGCAGCGATGGCGGAATACAACTGCAGAGTGACTGCTGTCGTTCATCATCGTTGACGCTCATGGGAGATTCGCACATAAAGGGGCCGATTTTATAACTCTTCCCCTTTAAGGCAAGACTGTCTTCGGGTTCACATTCGTTCCACCCTGAATCACCTCAAAATGCAGATGGGCTGCAGTTGTCATCGGGCCGGCGCCGTGGGTTCCCGGTGTTCCGCCGCTGAGTGCGATCTGCTGACCGGCGGTGACGTCCTGACCGGCGGTGACGAGCGCCGCCGAGACGTGTCCGTAGAGCGTTGCGTAGCCATCGCGGTGACCAATCAGAATGTAGCTGTAGCCGGTTTTTCCGCCATCGCGGACAAGGAAGACGACTCCTTCTGCGGCTGCATAGACTGCGCTGTCCTGCGGCACGACAATATCCATTCCCAGGTGCGGCACGCCGAAGTGCTTTTTATAGTCGCTGTTCATGAAGCCTGCGGAGACCGGACCGTAGACCGGCCACAGGAAACTGGGCGTGGCGCCGACTGCATGACCGTTTGAAAGCGCGGACGGATCGAGCAGTCCTTTTTCAATGAGCGCACGTTCGGCTTTGCTCTTCAGGCGGGCGTCGATGCGGGCAAGTTCGCCCTGCAGTTTCAGCACCTGGTTATGCACATCCATCGTAATCTTCTGGATATCACTGAGGGTATTGTCCCCCGCTTCCTGCAGCGCTTCTCCGGTTTTGATGTCCATCTGCGCAGCATGGTAATCCGCCATCACTGCTTCGCGTTCTTTTTGCAATGCAGGCAGTGCGATGAAGGCATCCTGTGCAGAAGCAAGATCTGCAATGAATCGCATCTGTGCCGACTGGAGAGAATTCGCATCGGAGCGGCCGGCTGCTGCGTGGAGCACAGATTCAATCACCATCTTGCGCGGCGCATCAGTCGCCCCCAGACTCAAACGGAAATACTGCGCACGGACCATGCGGACCAGACGCGTTTTTTCTGCACTGATGAGTGACGCTACCTGACCACTACCTGTGAGCGTGATGCCGTACATTGTGGAAACTGTTTTGATGATGCGGCGCTCCGCGACAATCTTCCTGCGCAGTTCCAGTTTCTTTTTTTCAAGCGACTGGATACGCGCCTGACCTTTTTCCTGCAGACTCTGACCCTTTGTGAGCTTCGACTGCGCAAAGCCACGCTGACGGTACGTGGTGACGGCATCGGAAATGGCATCCTGCAACGATTCCTCCGCCTGCTCACGTTGATCAAGCGACACGAGTGCCAGAGAAGCCGTTCCCACAGGCACTAAAAGAGCCAGAAGAACGAGAGCCGTGAGCGTCCGGTGAAGAGTGTGCATTTCCAGATATTATACATGAAAAACACACTTTCGAAAAGCACATGCCGACCCGCTCTTTGCTATGCTCCGGCCGTATGATCGCAAGTCTCCGGGGCATCATTGGCAAAACGGCTCCCGGTAGCGTGATTGTGGATATTCAGGGTGTGGGGTACGACGTGGCAGTGCCCATTACCGTGTGGGACGACCTGAAAGACGGCGAGAGTGCGCAGCTGCATATAACAACCTATGTGCGGGAAGACCGCTTTGAACTGTTTGGTTTTGCCGATGTGCAGACGAAAAAACTGTTTGATGCCCTCATTCAAATCAGCGGCATCGGGCCGCGGATGGGACTGGAACTCTGCGCCGTGCCGCGCGGCATTCTGGTGCAGGCAATCAACGAAGAAGACCCCGCCGTGCTCACCTCTATTAAAGGTATCGGCAGAAAAACGGCTGAGAAGCTCCTCGTCGAACTGAAATCGATGGCAGAAAAACATATGGAAATGTTCTCGACAGAGGCGATGGTTGTTTCCGGCTCCCGCTTCGACCGCGACGCAATCGCCGCCCTGGCACAACTGGGCTTCGCCAACGGCGACATCATGCGCGCGCTGGAATCATTGCCCTCCGATTTAAGTTCCACAGAAGAAAGAGTCACTGCAGCATTGCGCAGCCTCTAACTTTCAAGACCCCCCATAACCCATAACCGATAACTCATAACCCATCATGTTGCATCTCGACATCACCTCCACACTCGCCAAAGTGCTGACACCATCACTGGGACTCCCCGAACACGAGCTGACAGCCATGAAAGGGTCGATGAAGCGGATGATTGCGGACGTCCAGACAGAGCGACAAAACGGCCATCACGCGTGGATGAATGACGCACAAAACGAGGAAATGATCCGGCGCTGCCGCGAGATTGCGGAGAACGCGCAGGATGAAAAAATCCAGACAGTGCTCTGGATCGGCATCGGTGGATCGGGACTGGGACCGAAGGTGCTGCAGGAAATGTTCGAAGGACCGGAGACAATGGAATTCATTCTGGTCGATACGATTGATCCGACACTCATTGAACTTTACACACGCATTGTCGACTGGAAGCACACACTCGTTGTGGTGGTGAGCAAGTCCGGCGAAACGCTCGAGTCGATGAGCGCATTCTTTTTGTTCTACGAAGAGCTCAAAAAAGCGCTCGGCAAAAAGGCAGCAAGCCACACCGTTGCCATTACCGATCCCGAGAACGGATCGCTCCATGCGTTCGCAGAAAAAGAAGGAATCCCGATGCTCCCGATCCCGAAAGATGTTGGAGGCCGCTACTGCATTTTCACGCCTGTTGGCCTTTTGCCGCTCGCCTTACTTGATGCGGACATCAGTAAGTTTGTGCAGGGTGCGATGGATATGGACAGCACCACTCAGAATGATTCCCTGGAAGAAAATCCTGCTGCGCTGCTAGCCGCTGTACAGTTTTTACTGGAAACCAAAAAGGGCTACCTGATCCGTGTGATCATGCCCTACGCCCAGCGCCTGCAGTCGATCGCCCGCTGGAACCAGCAGCTGATTGCCGAAAGCCTGGGAAAGAACGAAGTACATAACCCCTTCCCCGTCGCCGCTATCGGCACGCAGGATCAGCATTCTCTGCTCCAGCAGTGGATCCAGGGCCCGCACAAATGCTGGCACTTGTTCATTACCGAAACCGAAAAACCGCGCATTACCGTGCCCGCAGATGTACCTGACGAATGGAAATACATTGCAGGCAAAAGTTTCGGACAGCTGGTCGATGCATGTTTAGCCGGCACAAGTCAGGGGCTCACCGCCGCGCGCCGCGCGCACGTGACACTCTCACTCACACGGTTGGATGAGTATCATCTGGGTCAGCTCTTCTACTTCTTTTTGATGGAAGTGGTGCTGCTCGGGAAGCTTTATCGCATTGATCCGTACGGCCAGCCGGGAGTGGAACTCAGCAAGCGGATTGCGAAGGATCTTCTTGGACACGGACGCGAAAACTGAGATACTATTTCTCCGTCCCCGAAACCTGTAACTCATTACCCATAACCCATCATGTCCCAGAGCATCAACGACGCCGACTTCGACACAGAAGTTTTGAAATCCGACCTCCCTGTCCTTGTCGACTTTTGGGCTCCGTGGTGCGGTCCGTGCAAGGCCATGAACCCGATTATGGAAGAGCTGGAGCAGACCTACGCCGGTAAAGTGAAGCTGGTGAAAATGAACGTGGATGAGAACATGGACGTCCCCGGAAAATTCAACGTGATGAGCATCCCGACGTTCATTATCGTGAAAGGCGGCAACGTCGTCTCCCAGTTCGTGGGCGCACGTTCAAAGGCCGACATGCAGAAGGAGCTCGACAACGCAGTCGCCGCGTAGGAGTATACAAGCCGATGAAATACCTTCTTTCCTTTCTCGGGATTATCCTCTCGATCGGTATGCTCAAATACCGTGAGCGTCTGGGCGATTTTATGGGTGAGGCGGACTGGATGAAATACACCGGCGGCGTCTACAATTTTGTGATCATCCTCGCGATTTTCCTCTTCCTCTGGAGCATCGCCACCATCACCGGAACAACCGACGCGCTCTTCATGCCGTTCCTGTATCTGCTGCCGGGCGTGGCAAATCCGAACGCACACGGGGGGTTGAATGCACCGGTACAGTAATGATTGGTGGAGCTGAAGGGATTCGAACCCTTGACCCTCTGCTTGCAAAGCAGATGCTCTGACCAGCTGAGCTACAGCCCCACGTCAAAAAGCTGATGGATTGTACAGGAGACAAAATGACTTACAACTCCTCTTTAAAGGGATTCCAATAAGACCTTTCTTTCAGTATGCTGACGCGCACTTGACCTGAATGGTGCCGTAGCCAAGCAGTAAGGCAGGGGTCTGCAAAACCCCCATGCGCGGGTGCGATTCCCGCCGGCACCTCCAGCCTCAATATTGACCATCAAGCAAAGAATAGTACGATAAATCTATGAGTACTGAATCAAAAACCAATGATTCCGCTGACACAGTCTCCCTCCCCGGATCAGTCGAAATGATTGCGAGAATCATGCAGAGACGCCAGCCAAACAAAGACTGGAGAGCAGTCATAGTTCAGGCCGTAGTGAAAGAACAACAAAAGACAGCCGACGCTTTGCGAGAAACATCTACGGAAGGAAAATAGTCTTATTCCTTCGTCGCCTCCGGATTCTTCAGCGTCGCATTTTTCAGGATGAGCTGTACCTGCTGGTCCAGCGCTTTTTCGACGGTCACAGGCGTTGCAGCGGTGAAGGTGTAGCCGGTCATACCAGCGACTGCGCTTATTTGGGAGAAGCGGGTTTTTGGCTCATCGGAGCGCGGCTGTGCGGTGAAGGTGTGGAGTGTGACATCTTCGCCATCAATGGTGACTGCTTCGCTATCCACCTTTGCGTACCCTGAGACTGTAGTGACAGACTGCATGCTGGCTTCGCTGTATTCGGGGGAGGTCATTTGCTTGGTGAGTGCTTCGCGGATAACGGTGACCGTTGCGTACTGTCCGGCAAACGGCTGATCCGCCTGGAAGGCAACAACTGCTTCCGGCGGTACTCCTCTCTGATCCAGCGCTGCGCGATCTACAACGTGCCAACCGGCTGGCAAACACGTTCCGACCGTACCGTCCCAATACTGGTTTTCGCAGGTAACGGCGGTCGTGCCACCGCCACAAGCGGTGAGAACAAGGAAACAAAGGCTGGAAAGGAGGGTTTTCTTCATAGGAACGATGATAGCAGAAGACAGGGGGAGCAAAAGTATATCTCTGCTTTATAGACACCATACTTGACGAAATAAAAATATGTAATAATATGCGCTTCCATGAAAAGCCGAACATTATCATCTGATTCAAGCGACTCCCCTGATAAGGAGAGGGTTGATTTCAGGCTTACCAGTGCATCGGGCGAAATTGATGAAGAAAGAGATGCTGAATTTTGCATAGAGATAAAACCACTTCTGGAACGCTTGCCTCGAGTGACTACCATTGAAGAGATCCATGAACAACATCTCATAATTAAAAAAAGAACAGGATTTTTGGCTGTGACATTAATGGCATTTGTAGAGCAGCATCCTGATATCCCTTTAAATAGCATTACTTCTAGGATGAAAAGTTTGGTTTGCGATCAAGTATGGCCAAATTTAGGTGAGCGAGATGAAGGCACCCCAGTGTATTGGCCGGAGTATGTTGTTGTTTGTCTTATAACAACACGCATATTCGAAAGCGCATTTTTGATTCTCGCAAAACAAACCGATCTTCGTAAGAAATCACTTGAATCTCCAGAAGATGCCAATGACAGAATTTCAACCCATTCGCAGCTCACTGTTGAATGCCCAACCACTTTTGATGAATCTACTGCTCAGATGATCGTTGAATCTCCTGCATTGGCCACTGATTTGAAGGCAATATACGATCCCTCGCCAATTCAGACGCCTTTATCGTTCTAAAGAGCAAATACGTAAGCCTACAAACAGAGTAATTTTTGCCGAACACACATAGACAATAAACCGGAATGATGTCTGATATCTATCCTACGATTGAGCCAGAACGGTCTTTCTGCTACAATAAAGAGATTTATGAAACACACCTACATCCAAAAAACTCTCATCGGTGCACTCGCACTCCTCCTCCCCTTCGAGGCAATTGCTCTCGGAACTTTGCATGCGAGCGATGCGATTGCAGGACTCGGGATGACCGTGACAGTACGTGATGCTGCAGATGCGAGCACACTGATTCTCGAAGCACCGAACGGAAAGCAGACAACCTTCCCGGTGAATACCGATGCACAGGGCAACGCGACCATGAATATCAGTGGAAAAAACACGCAGACCGCCGGAACCTACACACTCGATTTGCAGGAAAGCGGAAAGACCACGTCGACTGTCACAGTCGGTGTGCTTCCGGAAACCATGGACCCTGCCATTTCCGAACTCCAGTCCTGGACACCGCACATCCGTGCAGACGGTTCAGACGCTGCGGATCTGACAGTCACCCTTCGCGACAGCTACGGCAACACGCTCCCCGGTCGTCCGGTCGCACTCGTAAGTAGCAGGAGCGCTGATCGTATTACCGCAGTCACACCGGAAACCGGCAAAGACGGTACACAGCATTTCGCACTCACTACAAAAGAGAACGGTACCGCACACATTCGCGCGGTCGATCTCCTGAGCGGCAACACGCTCACGTCCATTGTGGATGTGACAGCCGGACAGGCCGCAGTCGGCGGAGACTACACCGCAACAACGAGCAGCTTCGATGCAAATAGCGGACGCCGTTTTTACGCACAGGTCGGCTCCAGCGGTTTCGATCTTGTGGATAGCTTCGATATTGTCGCTCCGAGCACGATGCCGGTCGGCGAGGAAGCACAGAAGGTGACCATCCGCGCGATGGATAAGAACGGCAACACCGTCGAAAACTACATCGGTACTGTTGTCTTTGAATCGACAGATCCGCAGGCAACACTCCCGAACTTCGGAACCTACACCTTCAAAGATCGCGATCTCGGACAGAAGGCTTTCCCGCTCGTCCTCACATTCAAGACACCGGGGCAGCAGATCTTCCGCGTCTCGGATCAGAGTAATCCCTCTATCAGCGGCAGCGCCACCATCAATGTTGGCGCCGGCTCATCCCAAGGCGGACGCGGTATCACCATCTCCTCCCACAAGGATGGAGACGCGGTGAACTCTCTCGATATTGTCGTCAGCGGAAAGGGACCGGCCTACGCAAACTTAACGGTAATGGGCGGCACGCAGGATGCCTTCGGAACAACCGATGACATGGGGGAATTTTCCATCCCTGTCACTCTTTCCTCCATCCAGCGCGACTTTACAATCCGCGTCCAGGACGACACACGCCAGAACGATTCCGGCCCGATCCACCTGGTGCTGGATACCGATCCACCGCTGATCGGCACCATCGCTTTTGCACCGGAGGAACCGATGCCGGGCGATAAAGTGCTCGCGATTGTGGAGAGTGATGACGACCTGAAAGAGCTCACGATTACTATCGGAGAGACCGTCGCAGTACTCACGAAAAATCCATCTGCGTCTGGTTCCTATCAGGGTTTCTTTACTGCTCCTGCCGGTGGCACCTATCAGCCGTCTGTAAAGGCGACCGATAAAGCCGGCAATGCAACCGAAGTCCGCACAAATTTCACCGTGGGACAGACGAGTCTGCCGACCGTGCAGAATGTAAATGCGGAGGCGAGAGTGAATGCAGTCGGACTCCAGTGGAATCCGCTCAGTGATGCAACGATTGACGGCTACCGCGTGTACGTTGGTGAAACGCCGGACAACTTCCTCTATACGCTCGATACCGGTCGCGTGACCACAAAGGCAACGGTCGCAGGACTCACCGCCGGAAAGCCGTATTTCTTTGCAGTCACCGCCGTGAAGGGTTCAATCGAAAGCAGCCAGAAGAGCGAGGTTGTACAGGTGATCCCATTGGGACTTTCCCTGGATGTCCTGCCGGGTGACGGCGCGCTCCAGATTAAATGGACATCGCTTTCGACGGATCTTCCTCTCTCCTCTTTCACTCTTGAATACGGAACCGAGGAAGATACCTACACCGAAACACGCACCCTCAACTCCGGACTCCGTGAATTCACGATCCGCGATCTCATCAACGGTGTACCGTACTTCGTCCGCCTGGTTCCTGTCACCGTGACCGGCGATGAACTCACCGATCTTGCCGCAACCGGCAACGGTACCCCCGACGGCAGCGGCTTCCACGCCGGCCCGAATGATCCGGTCCCCGGAAACATCACGACGACTCCGGGTGGTGTGGGTCACATCCCGTCAAACACCGACTCCGGACTCCCGACTGCAGCCTGGATGGCGATTGCCTTCCTTGGTATTGCAGGAGCAGTGTATGGTTGGCACCGCAGATCTGCAGCCCGCCACACGGATGCATTTTTGCAGGCGATCCAGTCGCAATATAAATAAGGTCAAGAGTAAGGTTAAGGTTAAGGGAAACGACTATTTATGATCACTCCTCTTGCTATGAAGACATCAGCCCTTACTCCTCAACCTCAACCTAGACCTTCCATCAGGACGCTCTCGATAGGCGGTTCCACGTTTGATCTGTTTGTCCGCACCGACGAATCTGTCGTGCACGAAGCGGACGGCAAAGATCACCTCTCGCTCCCGCTCGGCGAAAAAATCCGCATCAGCGATGTCATCAGTACCGCGGGCGGTGGCGCTGCCAACACATCGGTTGGTCTGGCGCGTCTGGGGTTCGATGCTTCGTTCTGCGGCATTCTGGGGGAAGATCAGTGGGGCACCATTTTGCTCGAGACCTTCAAGAAAGAAGGCGTCTCGACTGATGCAGCAACGATTGTGGATAAAGAAACGTCCAGTTTTTCGCTGATCCTTTCCTCGAAGAGCGGCGAACGTGTGATTTTGAATCACCCGGGAACAGCCCGCCACCTGCACGACGTGACGTTTGATCGCGAGGCGATTGGCAAAGTTGATGCCGTCTTCCTGAACCACATTCACCGCGAATCGTGCGTGATTCAGGACGATATTATTGATGCCTTCCGGAAAAATCCGCAGGTACACCTCAGCTGGAACCCCGGCGGCTGCCAGATTGAACTGGGCATGGAAGAAGAACACAACAACGCACTCTTGTCTGAAACCAATCTCCTCTTCCTCAACAAAGAGGAAGCATTTGCCTTCACACACAGTACGGGTGTGCAGGAAGCTATGGAAAAACTGCTGCGGGCGGGAGTCGACATTATTTGCATCACCGATGGCAAAAACGGCTCCGTCGCAACCGACGGCATCAGCGTCTATGACTGCCCGATTGTGGAGGGTCCCGTGGTCGACACGACCGGTGCCGGAGATGCCTTTGGCACAGGGGTCACGTGGGGCATTTTAAGCGGCAAAGACTTGCCAACAAGCCTCCTGGCTGGTACTATAAACGCGAGGAGTGTGGTTTCAGTGATTGGTGCCCAGAAGGGCCTGCTCACTGCCGACCAGATGCAAGCGGAACTCAACTGATCCTCACACACAATCCCTTTCCTTTCTCTCCATGGCAGACGATTCTCTTATTCTGATTCAGGAACTGCTCGACAGTGCGCAGGCATCTCTCAAGACCGCCAACGCCATGCTGCGCGAGATGACCGGGGTGTCAGACCCCTCTCGTGAACGCCATGTATCCAATGCCAGCCGTGCTCCGGTGACCGCGGGTCCTGTGAGCGGCCGCATTATTGAAGGAATTTTTGATGGCCAGAACATGATGGATAGCACAGGTCAGAGCTATCCGGTCCCGGCAAACTATGCCAGCAAGAGTAAGTTGGTGGAGGGCGACGGTATGAAGCTGACTATTACCGACGAAGGCAAATTCATCTACAAGCAGATTGCCCCGGTTGATCGCCGCCTTGGAAAAGGTGTGCTGATCCAGGAAGACGGACAGTACAAAGTGCTGGCCGAAGGAAAAGCGCTCCGCGTGCTTCTGGCATCCGTCACGTTCTACCGTGCAGAAGTTGGTGACCAGATTACAGTCCTGCTCCCGCAGACCGGCGAAGCACAGTGGGCCGCTATCGAAGCAGTCATCCCGAAACACCTGGCAGAAGCAGCCGCACACGGCATCGTCAGCTCCATGAGCGACGGCGAAATGAGCCCAACCATGCTTGAGCAGGTTCCGACGTTTGAAGCAGATGAAGAGGAAGCTCCGAAGAAAACACGGAAGAAGAAGGAATAACTGGTTATGGGTTACCGGTTATGGGTTATGGGTTATGGGGTTTTGGAATTTCTTTTTTGATTTCCCAAATACTGACTTCTTAAATCCCCTCCCATAACCCATAACCCATTACCCATAACTTTTGCTAGCCCTCGACCTGAAAATCAACCTATACTCTCGTCATGCCCTTATCTCCCAGAGTTACTTTGCCGATCAGTGCCGCACTGTTATGCGTCGTCGCAGCCGGAGCGTTCCTGTTCTGGCAACTGGATAAAACGCGGGCAATGCTGACTGCTGGCATCAATCATGCAACAGGGTCCGGCGAAACAAAAGCTGCAACCATCCCCCTCTTGCCAGTCGACACCGGCGACGCATCGCTCCTGCACCTCCGGCAGGGTGATGTCTTTGCGCTGCGCGGTGAATGGAAAGAAGCACAGGAGGAATATCAGCAGTCGGTGAACGCGGGCGGCGGTTTGACTGCACTCCGTAAACTGGCCCAGGCACAGCTCCAGCGCCGCGATGTCCGCGGGGCACAAGCCACGCTCGACCAACTGCAGCGCAGTGGTGCGAAGAAAGAAGATACACTCCTGCTCGAAAGTATTATTGATCTCCGCACAGGTGAGCTTGGCAAAGCACACACACTGCTTCTGGCTGCAGAAGACAGTCCGCAGAAGCACTACGGTCTGGCGCTCCTTGCCATCATCAATGGTGACCACACAGGTGCAAAAACAGAGCTCACAACCGTGGAAGGCGGATGGGAACCGGTCCTGCGGACCTACGCCCGCACGCTGCGAAGTGCCTACGACGAATACGCACTCTTCCCGGAAAGCCCGGAGATTCATCTCCTGACACTCCTCAGCCACGCACTGGCAGACGTCCAGGAATGCGAACTCGCACTCCCGCTTCTCTCGCAATCCATCCGCCAGCAGGACGACTACCGCGATGCCTGGATTCTGCAGGGCTTCTGCGAACTCACAACCGAACGTTTAACAGAAGCACTCGCATCGCTGGAACGCGCGTACCAGCTCGATCCGGAAAAACCAGAAACCCAGTACTTCCTCGGCCGTGTGTACGGCGCGCAGGGTGATCACGGCAACGCTCTCACCTTCCTGCAGTACGCGCTGCAAAACGGTTTCCAGCCGGAAGCCGAAGTCCGCAGACTGATTGCCAAAGAAGCACTCCAGACCGGCAACGTCTCCCTCGCGCTCGATCAGGAAGACGCCCTCACCAAACTGCCCGACGCGTCGCTCCAGAGTTACAGCAACTACATTGCCGCAGCCATCACTTCCGGCAAAACGCAGGAGGCACAGGTGAAGGCGGAAGAGGCGCTGCAGAAATGGCCGAACGATGCGACCGCCTACATGCTCCTTGGATGGGCACAGAGTGAAAACGGCAACAAGGCCGACGCCAGAAAGAACCTCGAAAAGGCACTGAGTATTGATCCTGATTTTGATGCAGCGAAGGACTATTTGAAGAAACTATAAAAGGACGAATATTCGAATTCCGAATGGAATACTAAAATCCGAATGTATGAATTTTTAAACATTCGTCATTTATATTTCGAATTTACATTCGGAATTCGTGCTTCGAAATTTTTCCTCATGTAGGATGTCGCCCGTGCAGTTTCCTTTTCTGAAACAAACGGCCATCGCAACCGGCGCAGCAGCTGTCGTTCTTGTTGTTGCAACAATTGCTTTTTTCTCGATTCAAAACGGCCCGGTGAGTCCCGCAGCGAAAGTGCCTGCACGCGAAACCGTCGCCTTCTTCACGAACATCACCAAAGAGACAGCCACTACCTTCGCCGCCTACGTGCCTATGCTCTCGCAGGTCGCACTGGATGACACTCCCTCCGCCGTTGCCATCATCAAAACAGGAAGCGGCCAGACCGGTTGGGCTATTTTGCAGCGCACCCCTGCAGACGAAGAACCGTTCTCACTCCGCGTGTCCGATCCGTCGCTGAGTGATCTCTTCCACGACAGAGAAGAACCACTGAGCACTTCCTATGCCTACCGCGCACTCCACAGAAAAAAGAACGATGATCCTTCTGTGTGGCTGCGGTTCCCGGATGTGTCGATCAATCCTGCATCCCCGTTCGCATCACTGCTAAAGACCGCTGAACCGGCACTGATTGTAAGCAAAGCTGATGGACTGGAAGTGAGTGTTATTACCGACGACTCTTTCCCCGTCCTCATGAGCGGCCCGAAAGAAGTGTTCGAACGCCCGCTCTTCATTGCACACGTTTCAAACGGCACGGCCTTCCTGGAAAACATCCAGTCACATCTGCAGGAAAACCCTCTGATGGTTTCCAAAACCGTCCTCGGCTCCGCACTCGCCTCTCTCTTCGGACAAGGCATCAGCATGACGTACGATCTGCCGCCGGTGCTTGAGGGCGCCACAACTGTGGAAGTAGCCAAAGGAAACGGCAATGCGCTGCGCGTGTTTGTGGAGGGAACAATTCCGGACGACAAAGAAGTATTCCAAAACCTGGTCGATCGCTTCAAAGGAAACCTGACTGCTATTGCAGTACACAGAGAAACGTTCGATGAAAAATTCGACTGGCAGGACATTCGCGAAGACAAGAGCGTGATTGAAGACATCAGCGATGCGCGCAACGGCTGGACGCTTCGCACCATTCGCCAGACACAATCCGGCAAAGCTCTCTTCATTGCCACGCGCGGCAGGCGCTTCATCCTTTCCAACGACGGCGATGCTTTCCAGAAAGGAATCACGACCGAAGCCGCTCCGCTTGGTGCCACAGAAGCACCGCCTTCAGGGCTGGGACTCATTCACAGCGCCGATGTTGGCACTCTCCTCCGCCAGAGCATCCCAACCGCCTGGCCGGCATCAATGCAAATTCCCGCAGGCGAAAGCGGCTACCTGAAGTGGAAACTCATGCAGGAAGGACGTCGGATAACCCTTCTATTTAAGGAAATCTAAGAAAAGGGGGCAGGTGGGGGGCATTCTCAATTTTCAATTCTCAATTCTCCATTTTTCCTGTAGTCTCCCGTCCCGATTCCCGCTTTCTATGTCCTTCATCAAACTTTCCCGTTTCTTCCTTCCCCTGTCGGCACTGCTTGTGATTGGATCACTCGTAGTCTTCTTCTATCCGGGTCCGAACGTGAGCATTGAGTTCACAGGCGGCACGCTGATGGAAATCGGACTGCCCGAAGGAAAAACGCAGCAGGATCTTTTGGCTGCCGTGGATGCGTTTAAGGTAGATGACAAAGCACTCGACGCACATTTGTCCCAGACCAAAACAGGAACATGGTTTGTGAAGACTCAGACGCTTACAAATGAACAGCACGCTGCGCTGATCACGCATGTGAATGAAAGGCTCGGAACCGTGCAGGAACTGCAGTACACGACCATCGGTCCGACCGTTGGTGCCAACCTGAAGCAGCGCGCGTTCTGGGCTCTTCTGGTCGCCAGCCTTGCGATCATGGCCTTTGTGGCTTTCACCTTCCGCAAAGTCCCCCGCAGCCTGAACCCCTGGACATTCGGTGCAGCCACGATTCTCGCTCTCCTCCACGACATCATCATTCTGCTTGGTGTGTTTACCATCCTCAGCCACGTCACATCGTTCCAGATGGATACGCTGTTTGTGACAGCACTCCTCAGCATCATGGGTCACTCGGTGTCGGATACCATTGTGATCTTCGACCGCATCCGCGAAACGCTCACCGGCAGCGACAAGCATGAGAAGCTGGCCACCGTTGCAGACAAGGCGCTCTGGGCGTGTCTCAGCCGCACCTTCAACACAGGCTTCGGACTGCTCATTATGCTCTTCGCTCTCTTCTTCTTCGGATCCGAAAGCATCCGCTGGTTCATGCTGGCGCTCATTGTCGGAAGCATTGTCGGTATGTACTCCTCCTACTTCGTTGCCACCCCGATTCTCGTCTTCTGGAAGAAGCGCGAACGATAAGATTCCGCCCGTAATTTTCCATTTTCAATTATCAATTTTCAATTCCGTAGTATGCCGCAAAACCTCTCTGTTGAACGTCTGCCAAAATCCCGCGTCGTTCTGACCGCCACATTTTCCGCTGATGAACGCAAAGTCGCAGAGGACAGTGCATTGCAGCGGCTCGGAGGCGAGGTATCCATTCCGGGCTTTCGCGTCGGCCATGCGCCGTCGGATATGATCAGAAGCCGTATTCCGGCAGAGAGACTGCTCGAAGAAACCGTCCGCGAACTGGTGCGCCCCACTCTTGGTCCGGTTATTGATGAGCACAAACTCCAGCCCGTCATCCCACCGAAAATCGAAATCGTTACAAACGAACCGCTCAGTGTGAAAGTGACATTTGTGGAGCGCCCCGTCGTGACAGTGAAAAACATTGAGACGCTGAAGGTGGAGAAGAAAGTGCTGAAGCCCGATCAGAAAGATGTCGACCGTGTGGTGCAGTCTGTGCTGAATGACCACCGCACCGCAAAAGAAGTCGACCGTGCCGCAGCCGAGAACGACCGCCTGGCGATTGATTTCCATGCAACAAATGATCAGGGAACGGAAATTACCGGCATGCGCGCCGAAGGCTACGAAGCGCTGATTGGTTCAAAGACTTTGCTCCCGGGTTTTGAAGACGAGCTGAAGGGACTGAAGAAAGGCGAGAAGAAATCGTTCACGCTCACTCTTCCGGAGAAATTCCAGGAAGAAAGTCTGCGCGGCAAGCAGGCCACGTTCCATGTCACGGTAACCAAAGTGGAAGAGACATCCCTGCCCGAACTGAACGATGCGTTTGCCAAAGAGAAACTGAATGCCAACACCGCTGCGGAGTTTAAGGAGATGGTGGAGAAATCCATCATGATGCAGGAGGAACAGTTCGACCGCATGCGCCGCGAACGCGAACTGATGGATGAAATCCGCAAGCGCACCGATGCCGAGATTGCCGAAGAACTGCTGGACGAAGAAATGCGCGGACTGATTGAGGAATGGAGCCAGCAGCTGGAACGCCAGAACATGACGATTGCAGACGCGCTGAAAAAAGAAGGCAAGACGGTGGAGCAGGCGGAAGCGGATCTGAAAAAGCAGGCCGAGGAACGCTGGAAACTGCGCCTCGGGATGGCCAAGCTGATTGAAGAAAAAGGGGTGACTGTCACCGACGAAGAAGTCCACGCCAACCTGGATGAATTCCTCCGCGGCCTTCCGCAGGATCAACAAAGACCGGCTCACGACGAATTCGAAAAGCACGGCAACCTGTACGAGGAAATCCGCTGGAGAACGCTCGTTGGTAAGGTTGTTGAGGGCCTCTTGGCTTAGGCGCTAGGCTGTAGGCAATAGGAAATAGGTCATAAAAAAAGTCCCACCAATCCTACCGCCTACCGCCTAGAAACCCACGTTACCCCGATCCTGCGTTCAGGGTTCACGTTCCTGAGCATTTTGCAGCCGTGCAAATGGACACGTACGTCCCCGCTACGGCCAATCACGCCGATGATTTTTTGGCCGACAGTCGCTTCCGGTTTGCAGCATTTGGCGTAAATGACCGGCATCGGAATATTGCCGTCGACTTTGGCAACAAGCGATGTACCCGGACTGAAAGCAATGTCCGTCCGCTGATGTTGCAGTTGCAGGCGGTCTTTCAGGACAGACAAATGCGGCAGGAGTGATGCGGCATTTTGTGCGCCCTGTCCGATGTGTACGAGAAGATCTTCCCGTTCGGCAAAGTTTTTCACCTCGCCATCAAACAACCGCAGAATGGAAAGATCTGTATCCAGCGGCGGCAGACGGTGCTTGTGCAGTTCGTCGTTGAGGGTTTCGCGTCCAAGAAGAAGATGCGCCGGCCGCTCCTGGGACAAGAGATAATGTTTCAGGCGTGACCGCGCCGATGCAGTTCGAAGAAGAGTGATCCACTGCGGCGACGGACGCGGATCCGGGTGCTTCAGAATATCGACCACGTCTCCGTTTTCCAGAATATGATCGATCGGCACGATGTTGCCGTTGATGCGGGCACCTTTGAATGAGAGGCCGAGCGTGGTGTGCACATGGAACGCAAAGTCGAGCGGCGTCGACCCTTCGGGTAACTGCAGCACATCGCCTTTGGGCGTGAGGACGAAAATGCGGTCTGTCATCCCGCCGGCTGCCGGGTTATCTCCCGACGACTGACTGAGTGCATGCTGGACCTGTGCCCGCTGAACGGCGTACGCAGCCGATCCCCCCTCTTTGTAACTCCAGTGCGCGGCAAGACCGTAGTCCGCTTCGCGTTGCATGTCTGCCGTGCGAATCTGCACTTCCACAAAAATTCCTTCCGGCACACCGGGCAACTGCGCAAGTGTGGTATGCACGCTTTTGTAGCCGTTTGGTTTCGGAAACGCGATGTAGTCCTTGAAGCGTCCGGCAACCGGATACGCCAGACGGTGCAATACCCCTAGTGCGCGGTAGCAATCCGCCTCTTCGGCCACAATCACGCGGAGAGCGAAGAGATCGTACAAATCCTCCACATGTGTGAGTGTCTTGAGCTGCATTTTATGAAAAATACTGTAGGGCTGCTTCTCGCGCGCATAGACTATCGCATCCAGTCCGGCCTCTTTCAATTGCCCCATCAGAAGTGCAGGCGCCGTTTCCAGGAACCGTCCATGCTTCTCGTGCATTTGCTCCAGCTGCTCCGCTATGCGCATGGCATCCACCGGGTACATGACAGGGAACGCCTTCGCTTCCATCTGATGCTTGAGGGAGTAGATACCCAACCGCGCCGCAACAGGAGAATAAATCTGGAGCGTGTCCTGGCAGATGCGCTTGCGTTGTTCATCGCTCACAAAGGACATGCGTTCCAGTAAGCGGTACTGCTGGCTCAGGAGCAGAAGGACCAAACGCATATCTCCGGATACTTTCAGAAACATCACACGCAATTGCTCCAAAGACATGCGCCTGTTTTTCACGGTGGCATGCGAGAGCAGATTTTCTCCATTGATCATCGTACGAACCGCCGTGCCGTAGTGTTCTTCAAGCAGTCCGAGGGAATATCCGGAATCGATTGTGTGATGAAGCAGGCAGGCAATGATAGTGTCATCATCGGGATGAAACTGCAGAATGGTTTTAAAAATCCCCAGACAGTGATCCATCACACTTTCCCCCGTCCAGTGCATGGTGTCGCCGTAGCGGCCTTCCGCAAACTGAAATGCTTTTTGCAAGCGGGCAATGTCCGTGGGCACGCCGCTTTTTTCCCGCTGATCAAGCAACGTATCGAATGTGGTTCGGGCCGGTTGCAAAGCAGTATCCTGCGTCATCATGTTCCCGCGAGTGTAACACAGGCGTATCAAAAAACACGCGTTTCTTCGCTATTTTGACCGCAGATCTCCGTCAAGGACCCGCAGATCTGCATCTCTCCGGCCTCTTTTTAGGGAGTTTGAAGGGAAAAACTTGACTCCTTTTTGCCTATGAGTATGATAGGGGCCTGTCCGAAGACCGGAGGCGCTAGGCCGCAGGCCGAACGTAAGTCCTCCCGAGGCACACAGCATCGCTCATCCGGCTCCGGCTTGGTGATTCGTGCCGTTTGCCTCGTTGGTCTCCCGGGCGGGAAAGCCCCCCGGGACCAACGATTTTTTTGTAGCTCGTCATTATAATAGCCCCCCAACCTTACCCTTAACCTTTACAATCATGGCCCTCACCAAAGTACAGAAAGCGGCACAGCTCAATGAGCTCAAGGATAAAATGAAGAAGAGCAGCTCTGTGATGTTCGCCCACTACATCGGACTCACCGTCCACGATGTCAGTGATTTCCGCAACAAGCTGCGCACATCCGACGCAGAAATGAAAGTCGCCAAGAAGACCCTGATGCAGCTTGCTGCCAAGGATCTTGGTATGCCGGAACTGACAGACAGCTCCATCGAAGGTCCTGTTGCCTGTATTTTCAGCTTTTCAGATCCACTGACCGGCGCACAAGTCGCTTTCAAGTACGGAAAGGAACACCCGCAGGTCCAGCTGATTGGCGGTATTTTCGAAGGAAAGCTTCTATCCAAGGAAGAAGCTGTCAGCCTGGCGAAAATCCCCGGCAAGCTCCAGCTCCTTGGTATGTTTGCTGCCATGCTCAACAGTCCCCTGTCGTCGTTTGCTCGTGGACTGTCTGAACTCGCAAAGCAGAAAGAAGCTCCAGCACCTGCTGAAGCTCCAAAAGAAGAACCAAAGGCATCCACCTCCGCTGAAGCTACGGTGGACAAGGAAGCCACACCTGCTAGCGATGCCGCGCCTGCAGCTGAACCAATCCCCGCTCCGGAACCTTCTACTCCTGCCGCTGAGGCAACCCCAGAAGCCCCGGCCGCATAATTCTTCATCCCCAATTCCTAATTCCTAACCCCTTATTATCATGGCTGATACAGCTACCATCGAGCTCACTAGCGAGGAGAAGGCAGTCATCACCGCCCTCGAAAAGCTCAACGTTGTCTCTCTGAACAACGTCGTTAAGTACATGGAAGAAACATACGGTATTTCCGCTGCTCCTGTTGCTATGGCAGGTGGCGCTGCTGGCGGTGACGCCGGTGCAGCTGCTGGCGCAGAAGAAAAGGCTGCTTACGATATCGAACTTGCGGACGCTGGAGCTCAGAAGATCGCCGTTATCAAGGTTGTCCGCGAAATCACGGGTCTTGCACTCGGTGACGCCAAGGCAGCTGTCGACGGTGCTCCGAAAGTCATCAAGGAAGGTGTTGCCAAGGCTGACGCCGAAGCAATGAAGAAGAAGCTCGAGGAAGCCGGCGCTAAAGTAAATCTGAAGTAAGCTCCAAACCTAGGCCCTGTACCCGAGCCACGCGAGTGGTTCAGGGCAGGTGCGAAGGTTAACCTCAAGTAAATCTTCTAGAATTTGTCCTTAAAAGAAAGCGCTCGAAAGGGCGCTTTCTTGGTTATTGACTGATTTTAAAAAACCATTCATTGTACTTGATACACAAGGACATTGGTCCTTTGAAACACCGGAAGATTTATACAGAGGAGAACTGGAAATGAGGTACGTCGTTTTAGGGATTATGTTTATCTGTGGACTATGGATAACAACAAGTGTGCGATCCGATACGTATAAGGAGCAACGATTGGAATTGGAGGCACAGAAGAAAACGGCCTATATTCAAATCGAATACGTCGACGTTGCCACTGAAGCTTTGAGCTTCATGAAGCAACAGCAAATGGCGTTCCGCACAAAGGCAGGCCCCGAGGAGAAATGGGGTCTGAATGAGCAGAATGAGGATGCCAGGTGGCAAAATGTCATCGACAAATTACAGGCAAGCCAGGCTTCAATGGCAGGAGACTACCAGGATCGCATAAGCAAAATACGACAAAAAGACACCGACAAGGAGGGGCCGGTCGTATATAACGACAGGAAAATGCCGGATGTGGTCCTCATTCTGGCAGATTAATCTTCCCGTGTGCACCCTTGCTGCCGGCACCCCGGCAACACAATCCTCTGGCTTACCGGCTAGAGGATTTGTGGTGCCTATAAGGGGTCAAAAGGTGTTATAGTTATTAGAAATGGCAGAAATGTGCAAAATCATTGACATTCCGCCAAATAGCAGTAAAATTCCCACTAACAGCTACCTTCGATTCAGTCATAAGGCACGACAACCCCACCATAGGCGGTCAAACCAGAGATCAGAAAAGAGGAACACTGTGATTCATTTCTTTCTTTTTTTCTACTATGGCTGATCAGCAGCTTACGTGCCGCGATTGCGGACAATCATTTACGTTCACAGACGGTGAACAGGAATTTTACGCCAGCAAGAACTTGAGCGCTCCACAGCGCTGCAAGAATTGCCGCTCTGCTCGCAAAAACGAGCGTGGTGCTACGCGTGAAATGCACGATGCAGTGTGCGCCCAGTGTGGTGCCGCTTGCCAGGTGCCTTTCAAGCCACGCCCCGTTGAGGAAGGCGGAAAGCCGGTCCTCTGCAAGGCTTGTTTCATGGCCAAGCGCGACTCTGATGGTGGCATGGGTTAATACCCCGCTCTATCGCATTCCAAGAACGCCTCCGCAAGGGGGCGTTTTTTGTGGCCGCAGTGAGCCATCTCTGCTATACTATTATCGATGGCACAGAAGAAAGCATCCTCACAGACATCTCCTTGGTTTGCAGTCACGCTCGGTGTGCTGGGTTTGGTAGCCGGCTACGGTCTGGTACTCCAGCAATCCGGCCAGTTGTCTGCGCATGCGGGAAATCTGCAGTGTCCCCTCAAACATGATTGTACGTCCGGTGCCTGTACGCCGGATTGTCCGCTCAATTGCAATCATACCAACTAAGATGCGCCGCGTGCTTCAGTCGCCGTATTTCTGGCTACCGTTTCTGGCATCACTTGTTATTGTCGGACTCTTTTTCGGATGGGAGTTGGGGCTTGTGAACGGATTGTTTCCATCACTCCCCCGCGTACCTGCAACGAATCTGGATATTCTGTTTACGATTATTCTTGGTGTGCTTCTGTCGCTTACAACCGGACTGACTGTCTGGACTACAAAAAGGGGCAGCTGCCCGGCGGGAGTGAAAAGTGCGACCGGGATTGCCGGCGTCCTTGGTGCTGTCACGCTCTTCTGCCCGGTCTGCGTGGTGCTGCCGGCATCACTTCTGGGACTTGGTTTTGTGCTGACAGTGCTCACTCCGTTCCTGCCGCTCCTGCGGATTATTGCCATCATTCTGCTGACAGTGTCGATCTGGATGCTGCGACCACGATCGTAATTGGTGATTGCTTATGATGAAAAGAAAATCCCACTCATTTGCTATATTCTCTTATCAGATCCCGATAACCCATAACCGGTAACCGATAACTCATGAGGCGTTACATCGAACTCGACCTTCTGCGCTCCGCAGCGGTCCTCGGCATGCTTATCTACCATACAGCGTTTGACCTGCAGATTGTCTTTCACATGGATATTGATGTCCTGCACGGACTCTGGAAGTTTTTTCAGCAGGCAATCGCCACAACCTTTCTGCTGCTTGTGGGAATCAGCTTTGCTATTTCCCATGACCGTACTCCCCCCGCAAAACGCCGGCTGAAATTCCTGAAGCGCGGACTGATTGTCCTTGGGTGTGCGATGTCAGTCACTGCCGCAACCTACTACAGCGATCCCTCCACATACGTCCGGTTCGGTGTCCTGCATCTGATAGGAGTATCCATCCTCCTCCTGCCGCTCTTTGCAAAGAGAAAAATCGATGCCATCGCAACCGCCATGGCGCTTCTTGTGGCACATCAGTGGACAGCGCACCTGCGTGTCCCGACGTCTCTTCTGCTGCCTCTGGGCCTCATGCCCTACGATTTTCGCACCCTGGACTACTTCCCGCTCATTCCGTGGTTTGGCGTTGTGCTGATTGGTCTTGTGACCGGACAATTTTTCTATGTACGGCACCTTGAGTGGCGTACACATCTTCCATCAATCCTGAAAGCTGAAAGCCGAAAACTAAAAGCTATGACCGTTCCCGGCCGCTACGCGCTCAGTATCTACATGGTGCATCAGCCGGTTATTCTGCTGGTTTTGTGGATGATCTACAGATAGATGATCTTGCCTCCTAGTTGCACCCGCCCTTCGTCTGCTCAGGATAAACTCCAGGGTGCGCTGGGGCATCTATTAGATTGTAATTCTCCATTCTCAATTCTCCATTTTCAATTATACTCGGAACCGCCTATGTCATTCACAGTTCGTCGTTTAAGCGACGACAAAAAAAAGAGGCGGCCTCTCCCCTGGAAGAAATGGGGAACCCTTCTGCTGAAATGCAGCGGGCCGGTTCTGGCGATCGGGGAATTTGTGGTGGCGCGTGCCGAAAAACTCTCGGAGGAGAAAGCCAAAAAGAAGGAGCGGCTGAATGTACTAAAACGCGTGCTGGTTATTCTGATCACCATCCTGTGTGCGGCGCTGCTCTTTGCCTCGACCGTGAAAGCGCTGATGCATCTGAAAGTGCTGAACGTAAAGAGTCTCGTCTCCGTTGCAGCAACGGATCTGCCAATGGACGGCTTCGGCCATACAAACGTACTGCTGCTTGGAAAAGGTGACGCCAACCACGACGGTATTGATCTGACGGATACGATCATGATTGCGAGTATTGATCCGGGGAACACGAAGAGCGTGGCGCTCCTCTCCCTCCCGCGTGATCTCTATTTCCTGCAAACGGAGAAGATCGGCAAAGGCCGCATCAATACGCTGTATCGTGATTATAAGAGCCTGCTCATTCGTGAGGGTATGGAGAAAGAGGCGGCAGAAACAGAAGCGCTGACGGAAGTGGCTGCAGAAGTCGGACGCACAGTTGGCATCGAGATTCACGAAGCGCTGATGGTCGACTTCCAGGGATTTGTGGAAGCGGTGGATGCAATTGGCGGAGTGGATATTGAGGTGCCGGAAGATCTGCTCGATACCGAATATCCCGATCCCCTGAATGAAAGCGCTTTCATCACCTTTGAAGTGAAAGCGGGTCCGCAGCATCTGGATGGAGAAACCGCCCTCAAGTACGCCCGCAGCCGCCACAGTACCAGCGACTTCGACCGCTCCCGCCGCCAGCAGCAGATCCTGCAGGCCATTGGCGATACGGTAAAGAGCGGCGGCGTGCTCAGCAAACCCAACCGCATTCTTGATCTCGTGAATATTCTGAAGGAGCATGTAGAAACGACGCTGACAGTGCGCGAGATGCTCGGTCTTGCGAAGCTCGGTGGCGAAATCGATAAAGCAAACCTGCTCACGATGCAGCTGAATGATCAAAACGGACTGTATGGTTCTGTCGTCCGCCCCGGCGGCCTGCTCTATACCCCGCCACGCGCACAGTTTGGCGGCGCCTCTGTTCTCCTTCCTGTTTCGATTCCGCCAGAACCTATTACCTGGAAGCAGATCAACATGCTCACAAGTCTCCTGAGTGAACACCGCGCGATGTTTGTGGACCGCACACCGATTGATGTCCTGAATGCCGGTGCAAAGCCAGGTAGCGGCCGCAAGCAGAGCGACGAACTGGAGAAGTTCGGATTTGTCATCGGACGGGTAGCCAACAGTGATAATGCCGAGAAGCTGGATACGACTGTCATCCGCGCATCCGAAGAGAACAGAGTCAAAGCGACCTTTGTGGCAGATCTGCTCAAACTGAAGCTGGAGATCATTCCGCCGGAAACGGCCGCCGGAATGGATACGTCTGCCATCGTGATTCTCCTTGGAAAGGACTACATTTACGCTCCTCTGCAGTCCACGTTCCAACCCCGACCATGACGCCACGGGAAATCATCGCGGAAGCATGGGCCATTACCACAAAGGAAGTCGCCATCCGGCGGTGGGCGTTCACATCATCGTTTTTTGAAACACTGCTGGATGTGAAACTGCTCGTCTACCAGCTCTACTTCGCCTACGAATATTTCTACGGCAGCGGCCAGGCGGGGTTCTTCGACATTGAAATCCTCATCTACCACTCCATGCCCTTTGGCGTCTTTCTGACGCTGATGATTTTGTTCGTTCTGCTGATTGTAGTGGAAATCTTCCTGCCGCACCTGTGTACCGGTGCCGTGATCGGCCTTGCCGCCAAGTCCTACCGCAAGGAAGACGTGAAAGGCGGACTAGTGCTGGGCCTCTACAACTTCTTCGCGATCTTCGGTATTCATGAATTTCTGGTTCTGGCGGGACTGTCGACTGTCGTCACGGCCACATCCCTGATTCTCCGCTACGTCCCGTCCCCCATCAGCTGGTACAGCGTTGTCATTCTTATCATCCTCTTCCTCCTCAGCAATCTCCTCCGCTTCTTCTTCAGCTTTGCAAACCAGGGCGCGGTGCTCGAGAAAATGAGCATTTTCGAAGCAATGGGCAAAAGCTTCAAACTGATCGTGAGCCACTTAAGCCACGTGATGTTCCTGCTGCTGCTCCTCTTTGTCATCACGATCCGCATTGTCCTGAATATTGCGATGCTGGTGTTGATCCCTGGAATCATTGTCGCGATCGGCTACGTACTGGCCCTCTTCATCTCCCCTGTGGTGAGCTACAGCATTGCAGGAGTCATAGGCGTCGGCCTGATTATTGCCGCCAGCTACTTCTTTGCCTACCTCCACGCATTCAAACACACGGTCTGGACTATTACGTACCTAGAGCTGATTAAGCAGAAGGATCTGGATCAGATTCTGTAAGCATCAGTACACCGACTCCAGATAGCAGGAATCGCAGTAGATGATTTCGGGTGCATCGGGCGGGTACGTCGTTTTCATGCCCAGTCCGCACTTCATGCAGGAGCGATCCCAAATGTGCTCCGGGTTATGCATGCGGAACCTATCACGGTGGCGTTCTGTGGGGTGCAGGCGCGGCAGAGGGATGTGGTGGGCACGATAGAAGTCTGTCTCCTGTTTGATCATCCGAAAGACCCGTCCGGAGCGTGCGCAGCGGATAGGTGCTCTCAGGACGGCATCTGTGGCATCGCTGATTGAATCCGGCAACTGATCTGCAGGTGTCCCCTCTTTATCGTCGGAATGAGGTTCACGCCATGTCCAACCCTTTGCTTCGATAACCGATCGATCCAGTGGGAAATAATCCTGCGCCATCGTTTCGTTGTAGCCAAAGGGCGACATGGTGATCGGAAAAAGCTGTCCCCATTCCCCTCTCTCGCGCATGCCGGTGATGATCTGAGGTGCAAGAGCCATATATTCCTCTTCCGTGTATTGCTTGTTGAGAATGCAAAACTTCGAACGCTTCAGAGATGCACAACCGAAGAGATGTTCCGAGTGATGACAGTTATCGGAGTAAAGATTGTGCTTGGTGAACCACGTCCACATGCTGAAACAGGTCATATAGGAGTTATCCGGAGTTAAGCCTTCGTAGCAGTATTGGCAGCTGCCCGTGTGCAGTAAATCATAGGACCACACCTGTTCTACTCCACGGTTCAGATAGCGGCAATGCTCGGCATCCAGACACATGTAACTGTCATGCACATCGTGACTGTTAAACAGGTAATCCCCTGTGCAATCCTCACAATGAGTGAGCTGCATGCCGCGCCGTGGGAGCGTCAGGACCGCCTGCCGGAAACGCGCCTTCATCTCTTCAATAGCTTTGTAAGATCCCACATCCACTGCCGCAAGACGCTGCCTGTATTCTTCTTCGCTTAAGGGCTCATTGAACCAGTGAAAACGTTTCTGCCGGAGGCCATAGCACCCCACGCAATCACTGCATCCTTTCAGATCGTATCCGAAAAGACAGTCGGTACAGTTCTCACAATTCTGAAGGTTGCGACAGTTATAGAGCCGCTGTGAATCCAGGCATTCGTAACACAGTTCGCAGTCGGCCAAAAGGTAACAATCCACCACAAATTTGCAGCGGGTGGAGGTGGTGGCAGTGTAATAGGAATCTTCAATAAACCAGGATCCGACGACCAGATAACAATTCTTCCCGAACGAAAAATCATACGTGTATTCGCAGTTTTCGCTATTCACGCCGTTATCATTCATCATCGCCAGATGCGGGATTCTCTTCAGCAGTTCGGCGCATTGATCGAAGAATGAACGGGACAGATCCAGTTCCTGCCCAAAGTCACGGGGGTCCCATTTCTCACTCCACCAACAGGTGTGGCAGTACACCGGAAAGGGCGCAGACGCCGGATACACCGAGATGATGTTTCTTTTGCAGCTATCGCAGCTGCGCGGGTGCAGGGACATCTCGTTGCGCCACGCGTACCGGCGCTGGCTGCGGCATTTGGGGCAGAGGGTTGGCGGCGGAATGGATTCTTTCTGGCCATTGAAAAGCGGCGAGACTTTGTCGTAGAAATCCAGATCTGCAGACGAGATCTCAAAGGGGGCCAAGCAGTGGGTACAGGTCTGCTGCATGAGAGATGAAGTATGAACCCTTTTCGTATTCCCATAAAAGAGGAAATTGCTTAGACTGACACCTCATGCCAGCAACCGTCCTCATCACAGGCGCCACCGCAGGAATCGGCGAAGCGACAGCCCGGTTACTCGCAAAGAACGGCTTTAACCTGATTATCAACGGTCGCCGCGCAGAAAAGCTCGATGCTCTCAAAAAGGATCTTGCTGCGACCGGCGTCCAGATCCACTGCGCCGCCTGCGATATCCGTGACCGCAACGCGGTAAAAGCGATGATCGATGCACTACCGGATAGCTTCAAACAGATCGACGTGCTCATCAATAATGCGGGCCTGGCTGTTGGTCGGTCACTCATTCAGGAAGGAAACCCCGACGACTGGGACATCATGATCGATACGAATATCCGGGCGCTGCTTTTCATCACGCATCTCATCATGCCGCAGATGATTCAGAGGAATAGCGGACACATCGTGAATATCGGCTCGATTGCGGGCAAGGAGGTCTATCAGAACGGCAACGTCTACTGCATGACCAAACACGCCGTGGATGCCATTACGAAGGCAATGCGGATCGATCTCCTGCCACATAACATCAAAGTAACCGGCATTCACCCTGGCAACGTGGAAACGGAATTTGCGTTTGTGCGCTATAAAGGAGATGCAGAGAAAGCAAAGAAAACCTACGAAAGCTACCAGCCGCTTGTGGGTGATGATGTTGCGGAAGCCATCCTCTTCGCCCTCACCCGCCCGCCGCATGTCTGTGTGAATGATCTGATTATTGTGCCGACGGCGCAGGCGAATACGGTGCATTACCATAAAACAATCTAAAATTTCGCCTCAACTCTCTCTATCACAAAGAATCCAAAGAAGGGGAAACCATTCCTTTATTGAAATCGCAGAGCAATAACGACACAGCGATCACAAATATACGATCACTTCGAACATCACTCATGCGATTTCTGCTCGTCCTGCCGGAAAGATGAAAGGGATTGTTAAGGGGGATCAAGAAAACCGGCGAAGGGTTTTCTTATTCCCCTTAACGAAGAAGAAAAAAGTTCACATCCAGCCACAAAATGATCACACACTTCGACGAGCTCAGTGTGACACTTATCTTGCCACAAACGCCGTAGCTCCTAACCACGCCAGATCAAATCCCGCTTTCATCGTGCGCGCAAACGTCGGACTTTCGATAATCACCCCCAACAGTTCATCTTTGTTCAGTGACACAATTCCCACTTCGTTCCCGAAAATCAGAATCTCATTTTCAAAGAGAAATTGATCCTTATTCACAAGCAATATTTCGATGAGGTTGGCATCGTATTTCTTCGGCAGAAACGGATCCATCACATGCACGCTTTCCACTGTATTTGGCGACAGGTAGCGCGTCTTGATCCCCTTCTTCAGTTTGCTGTGCGTGTAGTGCTCGAAGTATTTGGGCGAGAAGTCGATCACCTTCTGCAGATTTGTGTACCCAAGGATTTCCCCTTCGGCCGTGAGTGATTCCTCGAAGATTTTCTCCACTCCTTCGCGCCCGTCGTAGGATCGCATCTTCGGCTTAAAGGCGATGGCGGATGCCAGGGAGTTGAGTTCCGGCATCAGGCTTTTTGTGAGATTCACCTTTTCCTCCGCAAGTTTGACCAGTTGTTCGGGAGGCTCCGGCGTAAAGTACTTCACGCCGTTCTTCGTGTACTGACTCAGGAGCTGTTTTTTGAGCAGGTTTTCGAGCGTGTGGTAGCAGCTGACACGGTGCACATCGGCTTTGCGGGCAATCACAGAAGCCGGGCCACCGTTGATTTCCAGGCAAGCCAGGTAGATGCGCGCTTCTTCTGCGGAGAGGCCGATTTTCAGGAGATCACTGATCATGTTACCGATAGTATACACCTGTTGTAGAACTTTTTCTACAGTATTTGAGTATCGATTTTTGGCTTATAGTAAGCATAAAAACAGATAGTAGCTCTCTGATGTTGGACGATTTTGACTATACAGAGGATACTACAAACACTGGGCCGAGATCATACGCTCAGGATTTTAAAAATGCTTCTATGACTCAAACCTGCAAACAATGTTCAGCCGGCTTCGAAATTACAGACAGCGATCTCGCGTTCTACGAGAAGGTCAGTCCGGAGTTTAACGGCAAGAAAGAGCTGATTCCCCCGCCGACACTCTGTCCTTCTTGTCGCCAGCAAAATCGCTTTGCTTTTAGGAACGAACGATGTCTGTATCACCGCAAATGTGATCTGACGGGAAAGCAGATCATTTCTATCTACTCTGCCGATAAGCCGTACATTGTCTACGAACAAAATGCCTGGTGGAGTGACCAATATGATCCTCTGCAGTATGGTCGGGAATTTGATTTTTCACGTCCTTTCTTTGAACAATTCAACGAGCTAAATTTGGCAGTCCCCAAAATCGCCATCCAGAATGCCAACAGCGAAAACAGTGAATATACCAATTATTCGGCTAAAAATAAAAATTGCTATCTGGTGGTCGGGGGTCTGGGAGCGGAAGATTGTCTGTATGGATACCGCATCTTTTACTCATCGGATTGTGTCGATTGTTACGATCTATTCAAATGCCAACGATGTTACGAATGTATAGAATCCAGTGATTTATTTCAGTCCGTTGGCTGCCGTAATTGCCATAATTCTTCGGATCTTCAGTTCTGCGAGAACTGCAATGGCTGCACACAGTGCTTTGGATGTATTAACCTCAGGAATAAAAGTTTCCAGGTATTCAATGAACAGCTGACACAGGAAGAATATCGTGCACGAATGGAAGAAATCCGCCTGGGAACATTCCCGGGTCTGCAGGAAAAAATTGCAGCATTGCATCAAAAGGCACCTCATCGGTTCGCCACCATTCTGCAATGTGAAGACTCTACAGGTGATCAGCTTCTGGAATGCCGGAACTGTAAAAATTGCTATACCTTCAAGCATTCGCAGGATTGCAGTGAGTGTGCGGTGGGCGAAAATGATCGTGATTGCAGAGACTGTAATTTCTCCGATGACTGCGAGCTCCAATACTTTTCCAGCAACCTGCAAGACAACTATCATATCGC
Source organism: uncultured Candidatus Peribacteria bacterium (assembly GCA_964533375.1). GTDB lineage: Bacteria > Patescibacteriota > Gracilibacteria > Peribacterales > Peribacteraceae > CALREJ01. The sequence continues at coordinate 263,265 of CAZHLW010000001.1, read as the reverse complement.
CTTTTGCATGTTGACCTGGTACGTAAAGGACTGCTTCTATTGCATGAACAGCTTTAATTCGAATCACCTCTTTGGCTGTACGGGTATGAAGAAGCAGGAATACTGCATCCTGAATAAGCAATACACAAAAGAAGGGTACGAAGCACTACTTCCAAAGATTATCGACCATATGAAAAAAACCGGTGAATGGGGGCAATTTTTCCCTGCCTCACTCTCCGCCTTTGGCTACAACGAAACAATTGCACAGGAGTACTTCCCATTGTCCCAAGCAGAGGTTCTGCAGAAAGGCTGGAAATGGCATCATGAAGAAGTAGCTGTTGCCAATTATCTGGGAGCGAAAGTTGAAGTTCCATTACCCATTGCTGATGTATCCGATGACATTACAAAGCAGATTCTTACCTGCGATGTCACGAAAAGGCCCTACAAAATTATCCCACAGGAGCTGGTATTCTATCGGGATATGAATTTACCAATCCCCCACAAATGCCCGGATCAAAGACATAAAGAACGTATGGCACGAGCCAATCCACGCCGACTGTGGTCGCGTCAGTGTGCCAATTGTCAGAAACCGATCGAAACCACGTACGCAACCGATCGACCTGAAGTCGTCTACTGTGAAGAGTGTTACCTTTCCACTGTCTACTGATGCAAAAAACCTGCAAACACTGTTCGGCCGGCTTTGAGATCACGGATGAGGATCTGGCTTTTTACGAGAAGGTATCGCCGATATTTAGCGAGAAGAAAGAGCTGATTCCTCCGCCGACGCTCTGCCCCGAATGCCGTCGTCAACGCAGGCTAACCTGGAGGAACGAGAAGAAGTTGTATCACCGGAAATGCGATCTGACTGGCAGACAAATCATTTCTATTTACTCAGCCGATAAGCCATATACGGTGTACGACACAGCGGAATGGCATTCGGACCGGTGGGACCCATTGAGTTACGGGCGTCCGTACGATTTCAGTAAGCCCTTCTTCGAACAGTGGAATGCGTTACGTAATGTGGTACCGCTGCCTTCCATGAATCTGCAGTTTCAGAATGAGAACAGCGATTACACGAATTTATCGACCAGAAACAAGAACTGCTATCTGATCTTTGCTGCAAATGATAACGAGGATTCGTACTACTCAACGTATCTGCACCGCAGCAAAAATGTTGTCGATTGTTTTTTCACCTTCGATAGCGAGCGCTGCTATGAATGTGTCGATTGTTACGATTGCTACAATGTTCTCTACTCCGAACACGTGAAGAACTGCATCGACAGTGCACTTCTCTCCAATTGTCAGAGCTGTAAACACTGCTTTGGCTGTGTGAATCTGGTAAACAAAGAGTATTACATATTCAATCAGCCGTGCAGCAAAGAAGAGTTTGAACAGCGTTTTGCGGAAGCTATGAGCGACAGAACACTTCTTCATCTGGCAAAAGAGAAAGCGGAAAAACTGGCAATGTCTCTGCCACACAGGTTCATGTCCGGGCACAGCAATGAAAACGTCAGCGGGGACCACATTTCATACTGCAAAAACGTGACCGATTCCTACGACATGACGTACTGCGAGGACTGCAAATACTGCGTCTGGTGGCATAAGGCAAAAGACTGTTATGACTGCTACGGATGGGGGTTTCCAGGAGAACTTGGATATGAAAATCATCTGGTGGGTAATGGATTTTCCAGTGTCCGTTTCTCGGAATCCTGCGCAAACGATGTCAGTAATCTGCTCTACTGCCGCTATTGCGAGAATGGCACGAGAGACTGTTTCGGCTGTCTCGGACTCTTGCACAGGCAATACTGCATCCTAAATAAGCAGTACACAAAAGAGGAATATGAGAAACTCATGCCAAAGATTATTGAGCACATGCGTTCGACCGGCGAGTGGGGCGAGTTTTATCCGGCAGCGTTATCTCCCTATGGTTACAACGAAACCGTTGCACAGGAATATTTCCCGTTATCCGAAGAAGAAGTCCGGGGCCGCGGCTGGAGCTGGCGTGATGAGAGCGACGCAGAGAAACAATATATGGGACCGACGGTCACTATTCCAGATTCCATTCGTGATATATCTGATTCGATAACCGGCGATATTCTCACATGTGAAATCACAAAGAGGCCATTCAAGATTATCCCGCAGGAACTGGCCTTTTATAGAGATATGAACATTCCAGTTCCAACGCGCTGCTTTGATCAGCGTCATGCTGACCGTATGCAAAAACGCAATCCCCGGAAACTCTGGGATCGTGAATGCATGAACTGCAAAAAAGCCATGCAGACGAGCTACTCACCAGATCGCCCCGAGATTGTCTACTGCGAGGATTGTTACCTTTCCACCGTCTACTGATGAATCAAACCTGCCGCCAATGCTCCACAGGCTTTGAAATAACAGACGCAGATCTGCAGTTTTATGATTCAATCTCTCCGGTTTTCGGTGATAGAAAATGCCCTATTCCTCCGCCAACTTTGTGTCCGGATTGTCGATTCCAGATGCGACTCCTCTTCCGCAACGACCGCCACTTGTACCACCGGAAAAGCAGTCTGAGCGGGAAGCAGATCATTTCGATCTATTCCCCGGAAAAGACCTTCCCTGTGTACGACCAGGACGAGTGGTGGAGCGATCAGTGGGATGCAAAGGCCTATGGCAAAGATGTTGATTTCTCCAGATCATTCTATGAGCAACTCCACGAGCTGCGCCTGACGGTTCCGCGTATTTCCCTCTTCACGACGGGCGCGGAAAACAGTTATTTCACGAATCACACATTGTTCCTGAAGAATTCGTATCTGATTTTCGGAGGCGGAAATGATGAAGACTGCCTGTTTGGAAATTACATTTCGTTTTCGAAAGATACTGTTGATGGTCTCTGCCTCTACTCCTGTGAACGCTGCTACGAAGGCATCTCGTCTCAGCGTTGCTACGACTGCCAGTTCTTCATGAATTGCCGGGACTGTACGTCGTGCCTGCTCATAGAAGACTGTGAATCCTGCACCAACTGTATCGGGTGCTTTGGGCTCCACCGAAAGGAATACTGCATCTTCAATCAGTATGTGGGAAAAGAAGCATTCGAGGCCTACAAAAAAGAATTACTGCCACTGACACGCGCAAAGATTGCAGCATTGCGGGAGCATTTTGATGCGATGGTCATCACCCTTCCTCACCGTGCCAACCACATTTACGCCTCGGAAGGATCAACCGGTGACGCGGTGTATAACAGTAAAAACGCAGTGAACTGTTTCGATGTCACCAACTGCGAAGACTGTACCAATGTCGCGTTCACCCCCAAAGGCATCAACAGCAAAGATGCTACCTTCACCTCCCCCGACGGAGTGGACCATAATTACATGATCGCCTCGACCGTAGGCGCACCGCACTCCGCCTTCACCTTCCTGGTGTGGTACGGAAACGATGTCTACTGCTCTATCGAGTGTCATCACTGTAAAAACTGCTTCGGCTGCGCGGGCATGAAAAACGCGGAGTACTGTATTTTGAATAAGCAGTATACGAAAGAGGAATATGAGGAACTGGTCCCGAGAATCATCGAAAAAATGAAAGCGGATGGCGAGTGGGGTGAGTTCTTCCCGCTCTCTATGTGCCCCTACGGCTACAACGAAACCAACGCCACGGATTATTTCCCCCTCACCCGCGACGAAGCACTGCAAAAAGGATTTGCCTGGCGCGATGAAACTGACCAGCAGGAAACCTATCTGGGTCCGGCCTTCACGCCACCGGAAGTTATCAGCGATGTTGGGAACGATATCTGCTCGAAAATCCTGATCTGCGAAGCAACCGGAAAGCCGTTCAAGATTATTCCGCAGGAGCTCAAATTCTATCGGGATATGGGTCTGCCGCTCCCGAATCGGTCCTTCGAGCAGCGACACAAAGATCGCATCAGGAAGCGGACGCCGCGACACTTGTGGGATCGAACCTGCGCCAATTGTCAGGAACCGATCCAAACCACCTACGCTCCTGACAGGCCAGAAATTGTTTTCTGTGAGGAATGTTACCTGAAGCAGGTATACTGACCCAGTGGCCAGCATCTGCAAGCTCTGTAAAACGGCATTTACTGTCTCTCCCGAGGAAGAGGCGCTTCGCCAGAAAATCGGGGAGCTGCTTCCTGTTGGCGTACCCCCGGCACCGGTGCATTGCATCCCCTGCCGAAACATGCTGGAAATGAGCTGGCGTAATGAGCGCATGCTCTACAGACGGAAGAGTGATAGAAGTGGAAAAGAGATTATTTCGGTCTACCCGCAAAATGTGCCGTTCCCCGTATACGAAAGAACAGAGTGGTATAGCGATGATTGGGATGCTCTAAGCTACGGTCAAGACTACGATTTTTCAGAGCCATTTTTTGAGCAGTTTAAAGAGCTTCAGGGGAAGGTTCCACGCTCCGCTCTGAACGGGAAAAACACGGAGAACTGTGATTACTGCAATTTCGCGTTCGATACAAAGGGATGCTATCTGACGCATTGCTGCTACTACGGAGAGGGATTTTTCTACTGCTACTGGATGCTTGAGGGTCGGGATTGTTTTGACTGCAGCTACTGCTTCAAATGCGAGCGCTGCCTGTGGTGCACGGACTGTAACGAATGCTATGGCTGTAAGCACTGCACTCGCTGCAATACTTGTTCAGATAGTTCTTACCTCTTTGACTGCCGCGGATGCACTAATTGCTTTGGATGCGTGGGACTCCGGAAAAAGTCGTACTGCCTGTTTAATGAACAGCTCACCAAAGAAGAGTACGAGAGCCGTGTGCGGCAGTTTGATCTGCAAAACCCTGAACATGTTCACCTTGTAAAAGAACGTCTGGATACATTGATCTTGAAACATCCGCATCTGCATTCCGTACAGGACAAATGCGAGGACTGCACGGGAGATTTTCTGTTTGAAAACAAGAACTGTAAGAACTGTTACCAGATGTTTCGGGGCCGCGATAACATCAATTCCTCCGATTCAGACGGTGCCTCGGACATGCTCGATACGTACCACTGCGGCTGGTCAGAATTCCTCTACTGCGGCTATTCGCCAGTACGCCTCAAAACCTCAGCCTGGTTCTGCCAGTGCTGGGATGGGAGTAATCTCTTCTACTGCGACAGTTGTCAGAACTGTTCCGACTGCTTTGGGTGCATCGGCCTGCAGCGAAAGAAGTTCTGCATTCTGAATAAGCAATACACCGAAGAGGAGTACAAGGCAGTACTCCCGACGCTCGTTGATCATATGAAGTCGACTGATGAATGGGGAGAATATTTTCCACCAGACGTATCTCCCTTCGCCTTCAATGAGACGGTGATAGCTGAATACTGGCCGCTTACGAAAGAAGAAGCAGTGAAGCGCGGCTGGCGATGGCAGGAGAATCTCCCATTCACGACGGGGCGGGAAACCATCAAAAATGATGCACTGCCTCTGCGCATTGCGGATATTCCAGACTCCATTCTGCAGGAAATTCTTGCCTGCGACCGTTGCCATCGGAATTATAGAATCATCAAACAGGAACTCGCTTACTATCGTGACGCCAGTCTCCCCCTTCCCCGTTCCTGCCCCGAATGCCGGCATATGGAACGGATTGGGACACGGAATAAACGGCAGTTGTATGAGCGGGAGTGCATGAAATGCCAGAAAGCGATTCAGACGACCTATAGCCCCGATAGGCCGGAAAAGGTGTACTGCGAGCAATGCTATCTCGAAACGGTGTATTGAGGATATACTTCATCACTGATGCAACAGACCTGTACGCAATGTTCGGCCCCCTTCGAGAGCACCGACAGGGATCTCGCGTTTTATGATGCTGTATCGCCTGTCTTCAATGGAAAGAAAGAGCTGATTCCCCCACCTACTCTCTGCCCCTCCTGTCGTTACCAGGAACGCCTGATGTGGCGCAATGAGCGCAATATGTACAAGAGAGTCTGCGCTGCGACTGGAAAGCCGGTAGTCTCGATTTTTTCACCTGAAAAAACCTGGCCACCTGTCTACGATCAGAAATATTGGTGGAGTGATGCATGGGACAGATTTGCCTACGGCAAAGAGATGGATTTCAGCCGGCCTTTCTTTGAACAATGGGCAGAGCTTTTCCGGGTAATGCCGCAGCTTGCGATGAATAATCAGAACAGTGAGAACTGCGAATTTACGAATCAGTCACAGAACAATAAAGACTGTTACATGGTGTTTTGTTCCGGTGAAGATAGAGAGTGCATGCACGGAATGTGGCTGGCCTACAGTCAAAACTGCATTGATTGCTTGTACGTAGAACGCGGCGAACTCTGTTATGAATTGATCGCAAGCGCAAATTGCTACCACTGTGCGTTTTCACAGAATCTGGAGAACTGTTCCGATGTGTTCTTTTCCCGCAATTGCATTGGTTGCAAGAATTGTTTCGGCTGCGTGAATATGCGCAATAAAGAATACATGTATTGGAACAAGCAATTATCAAAAGAAGACTATGAAAAGTGCGTTGCAGGAGTTTGCTCCTCTCATTCTTCCATCCAGGATGCCATCAGGAAACTGGCTGAATTTTCCAGTGGTTTCCCCAGAAAATATTACACCGGAGCAAACATTGAAGATGCGAGTGGTGATTATCTCCTAGGCATTCGCGCAACCTATGATGCCTTCAATTGCCGTACCGCAGAAAATCTACACCATTGTCAGGATGTCTGGCGCGCACGCAATTGTCAGGATATGACTGAAACCGTTGATAATGATTTTTCGTATTCTCTGGAAGGAGTGGGGCCTTCATCGAATGCTCTCTTCTCCAAAAAATTCTCAGATTCCTCCAACATCATCTACTCTTCACACTGCAATTTCTCCAAAGATTTGTTTGGATGCATTGGCCTAAACCATGCGCAGTACTGCATTTTAAACAAGCAATACACCAAAGAGGAGTACAACGAACTCGTGCCGAAGATCATCGAACACATGCGTCAGACCGATGAATGGGGACGGCACTTTCCAAGCAAATTCTCACCGTATGGTTATAACGAAACGGTCGCACAGGAGTACTTCCCGCTCAGCAAAGAGAACGCTTTGGCAGCAGGATACTTATGGAGAGAGGTCGATATGGAACGCCCGCAAGTGAGCAAAATCATCCCTGCATCACAACTTCCCGATACAATTGCCGATGTGCCGAATGACATTCTCGACTGGGCGATTGAGTGTGAAGCAACGGGTCGACCTTTCAGAATCATTAAACAGGAACTCGATTTCTACCGCCGGATGAATCTGCCCATTCCCCACTTTCATCATGATGAGAGACACAGAAGGAGAATGGCCATGCGTAATCCCCGGAAGCTGTGGGATAGGACCTGTATGAACTGCCAGAAGCCGATCCAGACAACGTACGCGCCCGATAGACCCGAAATTGTGCATTGCGAGGAATGTTACCTCAGTCAGGTATACTAAGGCCTCATGCAGAAAACTTGCACCGACTGCGGCGCGCCCTTCGACTTCTCGACTGAGGAGCAGACATTTATTGAAAAGATGTCTTTCACGTTTGGATCAACGGTGATCCACCCCGTCGAGCCGCGCCAATGTCCCACGTGCCGCATGGTCATTCGCGTGAGTAACCGCAACGAGAATAATCTTCATCGCAATGTATCGGCCGTCACTGGAAAACCCCTCATTTCCATCTACGCTCCAGAGCCTCTGTGGGGCGAGCCGTACAAGGTGTATACCCAAGACGAATGGAACGCCGACGAGTTTGACCCGATTGTGTATGGACGCGATGTTGATCTGAACCGACCGTTCTTTGAGCAATATGCAGAGCTCACGAAAGCCGTTCCTCACATGGCCGTTGTGACCATGTCCAACGAAAACTCCGACTACACGACAGGAACCGCTTTCTGCAAAAACTGCTACCTTTTGAACTCGTCTGAAAACTGCGAAGACTGTATGTACGGAAAGCTCTACCAGACATGCAACGACGTGCTGGACAGCGCCTATATGTACGACAGCGAGCTCTGCTACAGCTGCTTCAGTCTGTATAACTGCAGCCGCTGCACGTACGTGTCCTTCAGCAAAAATTCCCACGACTGTCTGTTTTCGAGCAACCTGCAGGGCTGTAAAAACTGCTGCCTGTGTACCAATCTCACACAGAAAGAGTACTACTTCCGGAATCAGCCGCTCAGCAAAGAAGAGTACGAAAAACGTGTCGCAGAGGTGATGGGTTCCCATGCAACTTTTATCGCAATGTCTGCAGAGCTGGCCAACATGATGCAGCAAAAGACCTGGAAGTACGCGAATATTGTCGATTCCGAGCACAGCACAGGTGATTATTTGGAACACTGCCAGAACTGTACCGACTGTTACGATGTCGATGGTGGGCAGGATTGCCGCTATCTGCAGGTGGGCGGCGGCGCCAAAGATTGCTGGCACTCTTCAAACCTCTACCTCAAGCCCCAGCTCTATTACGAAACATTAGGATCATTGGAAGGCTACAACTGCGCCTACTGCCTGTACGTCTTCTACTGCCAGAACATGCTCTACTGCGAGCAGTGCTACACCTGCAAAGACTGCTTCGGATGCTTTGGACTTAAGCGCAAGCAGTACTGTATTTTCAACAAGCAGTACACCCAGGAAGAGTATGAGCGATTGGTTCCGCAGATTATTGAGAAGATGAAAGAGTCTGGTGAATGGGGATTGTTCTTCCCTCCCCGTTTCTCTCCGTTTGGCTACAACGAATCGGTCGCACAGGAATATGAGCCGAAGAGTGAAACTGATGCAACGAGCAAAGGCTTCTACTGGAGAGCGCAGAAAGACGATATGCCGCAGGTAAAATCGGTGATCCCGGCAGCAGACCTCCCGGACAATATCAGCGATGTCACAGACGATATTCTCGATCACGCCATCTCCTGCGCAGAAACCGGCCGCCCCTTCCGCATCCAGAAGCCCGAACTAGACTTCTACCGCAACCAGCAAATCCCCCTCCCGCGCCTCCACCCCGTTATCCGCTACGAACACCGCATGCGCATTCGAAATCCACGGCATCTGTATATGCGGCAATGTATGAAGTGCAGCAAAGAGATTCAGACGACGTTTGCACCGGAAAGACCAGAGACAGTCTATTGTGAGCAATGCTATCTGGAAGCCGTTTATTGAGCTTTCCTGGTAATAACCGCCTGCGCCCACAATCCCTCAAACAGCATCCGGAAGGTATTGGCAAAGTTCTGGTTTTCGATCTTCACAATCGTGAGTTCATCGTCGTAGGCAAAGAGTGCAACCGTATCGCCAAAGACAATCATTTCCGACAGAAACTGCATGCCCTTCGGCAAAATACGCACTTCGTATTCATCATCCTGCGGGATTTCTTTGATGTATCTGCGCGCTCCGGCATTATCGACAAAGAGTTCCCTGCCCCGCAGCCGCTGCTGTCCAAAGAGCAGCGTGACGACGTTCTTATCAAATGCTTTAAACATCACCTCCGCATTGAAGAACGCAACAAATCCCGGCTGCAGAAGCACATCGCGGTACACCTGCTTCATGCCGTCCAAGCCTTTCAGGGTCGTTACACGCGGCTGTCCGATCATAGGCGATGTAAGGGACTGAAGCTGCGGCAATGCAATTTGCAGAAGCATTTCCGTTTCCTTCCATTCCTGCTCCCGATCCTTTGCATAGTTCACCAGGCGGTGAGGCGGTTCGGCAATGAACTGAATGATCTTGCCTTCTTCCACATGCGACACGAGTCCCTTCTTTTCAAGACTCTCAAGAACCAGATAGGTGTGACTGCGGGACTGCTTGGCGGCAGCAGCGATGGCAGCAACACGGCCTGTGCGCAATGCGAGAAGTGCGAGATACACTTCCACTTCTTTGTCATCGAGCCCGGCCCGGCGTAAAAGCGGGCGGAGGGACTTGCCGGAGCTGAATAACGAAGAACCTAACATTTGTCTATAAGTATAGACAAAATAGATTTATCTGTAAAGTAAGCCATGAAGCCAAAATTTCTTTGTACCTATACAGGATTTTAAAATATGTTTATAGTAATGGACATGAATACAACCTGTAAGCAATGTTCGGCTGACTTTACAATTACGGATGACGATCTTGCGTTCTATGACAAGGTTTCCCCTGTCTTCGGAGACAAGAAGGAAACCATTCCGCCGCCAACCCGCTGTCCTGACTGTCGCCTCCAGCGCCGGCTGGCACACCGCAATGAACATCAGCTCTACAAAAGAAAATGTGCACTGACGAGTAAGGATATTGTGACGACGTATTCTCCGGACAAAGATGTCGCTGTCTTCGACCTCGCAGCCTGGTGGAGCGATGACTGGAACCCGCTTGATGAGGGCAAAGATGTTGATTTCTCCCGACCGTTCTTCGATCAGTTCCGGGAACTACAGGCAAAAGTCCCGCGCATGGCAGTGTTGCAGCATCAGAATGAAAACAGCCTGTATACGAACTGTGTAACCAATCTGAAGGACTGCTACCTCCTCTTCTCCTCCGACTTCAACCAGAACTGCTACTACGGCCTGTGGACAGAGCGCAGCCGCGACTGCAGTGACAGTACGAATATAGACGGCTGCGAAAAGACCTATGAGGCGATTTTCTGCGATCACCTGTATAACTGCAGTTTCATGCGCGCGGCATCGCAGTGCAGGGATTCTTCTTTCCTGTACGACTGCCGAAACTGCAGCGACTGTCTCTTCTGCCATGGCCTCCGCAACAAACAGTTCTGCATCAATAACGAACAGCTGACAGAAGAGGAATACCGGAAGCGCCTGACAGACTACCGCCTGACATCGGCAACACAGCTTCGGGAATTCAAAAAAGCATTTGAGGAGATGATCAGAGGATCGGTTCATCAGTACATGTACAAGACCGCTCATGTCAGCAATTCAACCGGCGACTTTCTGTCGAATACTGAAAACTGCAAAAACTGCTTTGAGATGGTGGAGTCGAAAGACTGTGTGAATTGTCTGGGATTCCAGATACAAGACAGCCGCGATTGTACGTACGTGCATCAGGAGCTGGGATATGAAAACTGCGAATGTTTCCCGATGCCGTTCCACAGCGCCTTCAACGTCAATACGTACACAGGGAATGATCTGTATTACTGCGACCAGTGCATGAATAGCTGCAGCAACTGCTTCGGGTGCGTAGGGCTCAAGCACAAGGAATACTGCATTTTGAATAAGCAATATACGAAAGAAGAGTACGAAACACTTGTTCCGAAGATCATAGAACACATGCGGAAAACGGGTGAATACGGCGAGTTCTTTCCTATCTCCCATTCGCTCTACGCCTACAATGAAACGAATGCGCAGGAAGAATTCCGGCTTACAAAAGAAGGGGCACTGCAGGCAGGATATACATGGAGGGATGATGACGCGACAGACCACAAACCTGCGACCTACACACTACCGGATACAGTGGCAGACACTCCGGAGACAGTCACCAAAGAGATCCTTTCCTGCGAAACCTGCAATCGCAATTATCGCATCATCCCGCAGGAATTCGAGCTCTGTAGGTCACTCGGTATCGCATTTCCCCGCGAGTGTTTTGAATGCAGACACGCTGCACGTCTGGCCTTCAAAAACCCGCGAAAGCTCTATGAAAGAACCTGCATGAAGTGCCAGGAACCGATCACCACGACATTTGCGCCGGACCGGCCGGAGACCGTGTACTGCGAATCGTGCTATCTGGAGACGGTGTATTGATGCTAGAATCGGACACCAATGCAGCAAGCTTCCTGCCAAAACTGTAAGACAACCTTCGATCTGACCGATCAGGATGTGACGTTTTACAAAACCATGAGCGTGCCACCGCCTACCTTCTGCCCGAATTGTCGCTTCCAGAGACGAATGGCGCACATCAATACGCGAAGCCTCTATCCCCGCGTTTTGAAAGAAGAAGAGAAACCAACCATTTCAATGTATGCGCCGGAGAAAGACTACAACATTGTGGAGGACAAAGACTGGTGGTCAGACAAATATGACTTTTTTGCCTACGGAAGAGACTACGATTTCTCCCAGTCGTTCTTCGCACAGTTTCACAAACTCTGGAAAGAGGTGCCACTGGCCCATTTGCAACGCAGTTTTTCCACTTTTGAAAACAGTGACTACTGCAACGCGGCAGCAGGACTCAAAAATTGCTATCTGCTGATCAATGCGGATAACGATGAGCGATGCATGTACTGTTCGAATATTGATGAATGCAACGATTGTGCCGATCTCTCGTTTGCCAACTCCACAGAGCTTTCCTACGGAGGAGTGCATCTCATTGGGTGCTATCGGTGTTTTTTCTGTGAGGAATGTGAAAGCTCGCACCAGCTTCTCTGGTGTAAAGACTGCGTGGGTTGCACGGATTGCTACGGGTGTATGGGGCTCCGGCACAAGCAGTACATGATCTTTAATCAGCAGTATTCCAAAGAAGACTATGAACGGGAAATGAGTAAGCGGACAACGGCAACGCATGCGGGACAGGAGGCAATGCAACAGGAATGCACCGCTTTTTTCCTGACCAGGCCTCATAAATGTGTCCATCAGCGGAATAATGAGGGAGTCGAGGGCGATTATATTTATCAGTCCAAAAATGTCTCGGAATCGTTCCTGGTCGAAAAAGGAGAAGACTGCAAATTCGTGCATCTGCTGCGTGCGATGGATACCGGTACGACTCATGCTTACGACTACACGACATTCGGCGTGGGAGCGGAGTATGTCTACGAATGCTGCTGGTGCGGACTGGTGGTGAATAATATCAAATTCTCTATTTGGAACTATGGCGCATCAGATCTGGAATACTGCATTGGCTGCCACTATTCCAAAAACATGTTTGGCTGTATTGGACTGCGGAGCAAGCAGTATTGTGTGTTTAATAAGCAATATACCAAGGAGGAATACGAGGGGCTGGTCGCTCGCATCAAAGAACAAATGATGCAGATTCCTTATGTTGATGCCAAGGGAAACGAATACCGGTACGGCGAATTCTTCCCGATTGAACTGAGCCCATTCGCCTACAACGAAACCATCGCACAGGATTATCATCCCATCTCAAAAGAAGAGAGCCTTGCACAATCCTATGGCTGGTACGATAACCGTGATAAAAGCATCACGCAGTTTACGCACTGGAACGAGCTGCCGGATGACATCAGGGATGTGAGCGATACAACCATTGCACAGCCCATCCTGTGCAAGGCATATGATGAAGATCCGGAAAAAGCCCTGGAACATCATTGCACCCAGTACTTCAAAATCATCCCCCAAGAACTCGCATTCTACAAAACAAACGGCCTGGCCCTCCCCCGCTACTGCCACGCCTCCCGCTATCGTCAGCGCCTCCAGAAACTCAATCCTTTCCACTTATGGGATCGGACTTGTGCAAAATGTAACAAGGAGATTAAAACCAGTTACAGCCCAGATCGCCCCGAGATTGTGTACTGTGAAGAGTGCTACCTGACCGAAGTCTACTGAGCTATACTCCGTCTCTGATGCAGCAATCCTGCCGCCAGTGCCAGGCACCCTTTGAGATCACTGATGATGATCTCGCGTTTTACGACAAAGTCAGTCCGGTTTTTAATGGTAGGAAAGAACAAATCCCACCACCCACCCTCTGTCCACCATGCCGCAGCCAGCGTCGCATGGCCTGGCGTAACGAGCGGTCGCTCTACAATCGACAGTGCGAGCTGTGTCAGACAATGAAAGTATCGATGTTTGCGCCCGAAGCACCGTATCACACCTACTGCCACGACTGTCTGTATAGCGACAAATGGGATCCGCTTTCGTACGGACGGGACTACGATTTTTCGTTGACGTTTGAAGAAAATATGCGCAACCTGATGCGCGATGTCCCGATGATGATGCTCTTCCAGACAGGCATCAACGACAACTCCGATTACATCAATTTCGCGGGCAGCTGCCGGAACTGTTACCTGGTTTTCAATACCGGCAGAAGCGAAGACTGCTACTACAGCCGCGGTATTCTGACGTCGAACGATTCTTTGGATCTCCTGATTTGCAGTGATGATGAACATTGCTATGAATGCGTGAACTGTACACGATCGTATAACCTCCGTTTTTCCCAAAACTGCACCCAGTGCATCGACTCGGCGTTCCTCTTTAACTGCAGAAACTGCAAGCACTGCTTCGGCTGCACAAACCTCACACAAAAAGAATATTACCTATGGAATCAGCCTTGTTCTCCGGAAGAGTACCAGCAAACAATGCAGCAATTGGGATCGGCATCATTCGCCCAGGAATGCCAGCAAAAACTCGCAGACCTCAGACTCCACTCCATCCATCGCGCCAGCAATAACATCAACACTGACGACTGCACGGGTGACTACATCAGCGAGTCGAAAAACTGCAAAGAGTGCTTCGAGATGACCAAATCCGAAGACTGCAAATGGCTGACCTGTTCGCGCCTCTGCAAAGATTCGTACGACCTTTTTGGCTATGGCTACGATTCTGAATTGCTCTACGAAAACGCCGCCGTGGGGAACGCGAGCAAGATCGCTTTCTCGTTTGCAACGGACTACTCGCAGGATGCTTATCGCTGTCTCTACTGCAAAAATGTCGATCACTGCTTCGGCTGCATCAGTCTTCTCCACAAGAAATATTGCATCCTGAATAAGCAGTACACGAAGGAAGAATATGAGGAGCTTGTTCCGAAGATCATCGCATCCATGCGATCAAACAACGAGTGGGGTGAATTCCCATCGGTGACACTCAGTCCGTTTAGCTATAACGAGACCATCGCACAGGACTATTTTCCTCTTTCGGAAACGGAGATCACCCAAAAAGGTTGGCGCTGGAAAGCAGATATCCAGGCACCATTGCAGGTTGAGAAAACCATCGACGCATCCAAACTTCCGGATAGCATTGATGACATTCCGGACGACATTTTGAACTGGGCCGTCACTTGTGCAGAAAGCGGCAAACCCTTCCGCATCATCAAACAGGAACTCGACTTTTACCGTCGCATGCGCCTCCCCATTCCACGTTTCCACTTCGATGTTCGTCACCGCCACCGCATGGCTCTCTGCAATCCACAAACCATGTATGAAAGGCAATGCGATCACTGTAAGAAAATGATTGTAACGACCTACAGCCCCGACAGAGCAGAGATCGTATATTGTGAACAATGCTATCTGGAGACCGTCTACTGAAGAATTTCGGCCACAATAGGCTATTTACTGGCATCAAAACTATCGTAAACCCCTAAAAAATACTGTATAATAAGGAATACCCTTCAACTACGCTCAGGGTAAACCCCTCTTATGGCTTTACGCTACTTACATATCGTCGTCCCTCAGGGGCAGGAAGGCAACAAAAAGCTGGAATCCAAATTCCAGGAATTGCTGGTCAACCTGTGGAATACGTTCACGGGCAAAATCGTGTCGCTCGAGTTCTTTGGCTATAACCAGTACACGTATTTCTACATCGTTCTGGAGGAGAAACTGCTCGAAACGGTCGAGGGTTTGATCTATTCGACGTTCCCGGACGCGGAAATCAAGGAAACAGAGGACTATACCAAGTCGTTCGATCCAAAGACGCAGAGTATTGCCGGAGCGGAAATCTCGCTGCATCACGCGGATATCTATCCGATTAAAACCTACGATCTGTTTGATGAAGACAGCAGCTCCCGCATGTTCTCGGTCATTTCCAAAATCGCGAGCGGTGACCAGGTGTGGGTGCAGATTGTGACAGAACCGAAGGACGATACCGGAGGCTATCACTTCCGCCGTAACTGGCGCTCACGTATTGCCAACTGGTCCCACTTCTTCTCTATCCGCGACCGTATGCACGAAGGCGGACGCGGTGCCGTACAGCACAAGCGCCACGAACTCGCGCATCAGAAGAACGAAGACAAGCCCTTCGCCACCACCATCCGCTGCGCGTACATTGCCCCGGATCACGAGTCTGCAGACCGCAAGCTCGAGGCGGTCATCAGCAGCTTCACGCAGTTCAACGACAAAGACGTGAACTCCTTCCATGGTCACCACACGCACAATGCCGCAAAGTTCCTCCAGCAGTATCGTGGTCGCAGCCAGGGCACAGCCTTTATTCTGGGAAGCAAAGAAGTCGCAACGCTCTACCACTTCCCGAACGCCGACTACGCCCCGCACGTTGTGCACGTTCTGGCACGTAAAGCCGAACCGCCGCAGGATCTGCCGAAAGTGGGTGATAAGGGCGTAAGCGGCTTTGGTGTCACGAACTATCACAACAACTTCGTGCCGTTTGGTATCAAGAGAAGCGATCGCCGCCGCCACCTGTACGCGGTTGGAAAGTCCGGTTCCGGTAAAAGTAAGCTCCTGGAACTGCTCATCAATGAAGATATCCAGAATGGTGAAGGACTCGCTGTGCTCGATCCGCACGGAGACTTGATCGATGCCATCATGCGCTACATTCCGGAGCACCGTATTAAAGACGTGGTGCTGCTGGACCCTGCCGACATCGACTTCCCTATCGCCTTTAACCCGCTCGAAAAAGTGAGCGAAGCGCAGAAGATGCAGGTCACGATCGGCTTCCTCCAGATCTTCAAGAAACTCTTCGGAAGCAACTGGAGTGACCGCCTGGAACACGTGCTGCGCTATACCACGCTCGCGCTTCTCGATAGTCCGAACACCACGGTCTTGTCGATCCTGAAAATGCTCACGGACAAAAACTACCGCCAGAAGATTGTCGCCCGCATCCAAGACTCCGTGGTGAAAAGCTTCTGGGTGTCTGAATTCGCAGCCTGGAGCGAAAAGTTCGACGCCGATGCTATCACGCCGCTCCTAAACAAAGTCGGCCAGTTCGTGGCTACGAATATGATCCGCAACATGATCGGTCAGCCGGTCACCAAATTTAAAATCCGCGATATCATGGATCAGAAGAAGATCCTGTTGATGAAAGTCTCGAAGGGTCTGCTTGGCGAAGAGAACTCGTCTTTGATCGGTTCCATGTTCATTACCAAGTTGTATCAGGCTGCAATGGAACGCGCCGATACGCCGGAAGACCAGCGCACAGACTTCTATCTGTACGTGGATGAGTTCCAGAACTTCGCGACCGATACGTTTGCTGAAATCCTGAGCGAAGCCCGCAAATACCGCCTGAACCTGACCATCGCCCACCAGTACATGGGGCAATTGAGCGATACCGTCCGCAAAACGGTGTTCGGTAACGTCGGTTCCATGATCAGCTTCCGTGTGGGTGCAGAAGACGCAGACATTCTGGCCGGTGAATATGCGCCAATCTTCAAACAGCGCGACATCATCAACTTAGGCGTCCGCGAGTTCTACACAAAAATGTCTGTGGCCGGTGAACTGCGCGAAGCTTTCTCCGGATTCACCCTGAACGCCCCGACTCCTGTCCGCGACTACACGCCGGAAATTGTCGCCTGGTCCCGCAGCCAGTACTGTGCCCCGCGCCAGAGTGTGGAAGATATGCTGAAGAAGTGGGATGAAGCTGCTTCAGAACCGCCCAAGAAAGAAGAGATGATTGATGAGGAAACGTTTGAGGAACCGCTGCTCTGATGAATTGAGGATTGAGAATGGAGAGTTGAGAATGGTGGATGTTTTTTGAGACGCTGTGGTCACCACGTTGCCGTAGTGACCACAAGACGTCAGTGTTCACCATGATCAGTCCTTACTACTATGATGGTTCTGGCCATTTCAACCATAACCACAGCGGAGATGTGACGATCAAGGCTTCCAGAAAAGCGGCAAGACTATACATAATCCATCCATCTTTCAAGGAGACAATCCATGTCTCAAAGGTAATCCCCATCAATGCAAGAGCCGGAAGCATGATCGCCGCTTTTGAATAGCATTGTATTTTTTGCGACCTTGTCACAGGGTCTTTTCCTCTCTCGAGTTCAAGAAGAAAAGGAACACTGGCAACAAGGCAAAGACCATGCATCAAACCGTACAATGCAGCTGTTTCCCGTCCTCCGATCCCATGGCCGATATTATAGAAAGCCAGAGACCAGTCTTTTACTTCCAGGAACCACCAGGGGCAACCAAGATCGACCCAGCACAATGCACCCAACCACCAAAAAATCATAAACAGAACAAAACACTTGAATCTCCATGGAGACTTCACGATGGACCTGCACTTTCATGAGAAAGACCGAGATTGAAACACTGACGATTCTGCGAGTATAGCAAAAATACCCTCACTAAAAATCTCCTGTTGACTATGTACAATCGTACACCTATGATGGTGGACGTTCGTCTCCTGTAAAAATCACAAACCTTTAAACCTTCTACTTTTAAACTTTCAAACCCGTCCCATGTCCCTCACTCCTCATCAAAGAACTACATTGAATTACATCCGCGAATTCCAGCGCAAACGCGGCTATTCTCCCTCGCTATCCGATCTCGCTGTCGCCTTTGGCGTCCGCAGCAAGAACGCGATTGCGAAGGTGGTGAATGCGCTCGTGCGCGAGAAGCATCTGGAGAAAGACCCGAAGGGCAGAATCAAAATCCTGGAAAATGACGAAGCCCGCGACAGTGTTCCGGCCTTCAGCCTCCCCCTCTTCGGTCCGATCCCCGCAGGTTTTGCAGCTGCTGCAGAAGAACAGGCAGAGGAACTCCTGACCATTGAGCACTATCTGGTGCGCGATAAAAACTCGACCTTCCTCCTGCGCGTGAAGGGTGACAGCATGCTCGGCGCCGGCATCAATGATGGCGATCTGGTTGTCGTGGAGCGCGGAAAAGAACCGAAGGTGAACGATATCGTGGTCGGTGTGCTTGATGGCGCCTACACCCTGAAGAGACTGAGAAAGGATAAGGGAAAGTTCTATCTGCAGGCCGAGAATCCCGAGTATCCGGATCTCTACGCCATGGATGAGCTACAGGTCGCAGGTGTCGTCCGCGGTGTGATCCGTCGCTACTAAAGCCACTTCCCCATCGAACCATGATTGCACATATCGATGCTGATAGTTTCTTCGCGTCTGTTTTACAGCGCAAACACCCCGAACTGCGGGGGAAGCCACTGCTTGCTATGGGCATGGGCGGGAGTTGTGTGATTGCCGCGAGTTACGAGGCGAAGGCCAAAGGCGTGAAGACCGGTATGCCGCTCTTCGAAGCAATCAAGCTCTGCCCGGAAGCTATTCAGATGCCCTCGGACTTTGCGGAGACCTCTCTTGCCTCTCACCAGATAGAAGCCATTCTCCAGAATCATTGTCCCATTATGGAGCAGATGTCGATTGATGAATGGTTTCTGGATTTGAAGAGCCTGGTCGGTGGTGAGCCATTCGATCTCTATGTATGGGCCAAAGACATACAGCAGGAAGTGCTGGCGATGACCGGGATGTCCGTGTCTGTGGGTATAGGACCGAGCAAGACGCTTGCAAAGATGGCCAGTGAGTATCGAAAACCTGCAGGGGTAACGGTCGTGGAGAAGCGGGATATTGAGACATTTCTGGCGGATAGACCAGTAGCAGCGATTCCGGGGATCGGCAGAGCGCGGCAGAAGCACACCGCAGCAAACAACTGGATGACGGCGCTGGATATTACCGTTGTTGATGATGCACTCCTGCAGAAATTGTTTGGCAGACCGGGCATAGACCTGAAGCGGGAGTTACTTGGTGAACGCCTGTCCAAAGTCGCCGCAGACGACAGTCCACCCCAGTCTATTTCCCGCACCAGAACCTTCAAACGGACGATGGATAAAGAGAAGATCTGGGCGCAGCTCCTCGAACATGTGAGTTACTGCATCTTGAAAATGCGGAAGCAGAACCTGGCCGCCCGCGGGATATCCATCTGGCTCCGGGACAGCGATTTCCATCACGCAGGAATACAACAGCGCATGCCACAACTCCTCGATACCGAGGAAGCCATTACGCCGATAGCCAAGCGCTGCTTCGAGAAAGCACTGAAGGCTAGAACTAACTACAGCCAGGTCGGCTTCGCCCTCTGGGACCTGCACCCCACAGCTCCTACCCAATTTTCTCTCTTCAGAAACCCCAAAGAAATTGTCCGGAGTGAAACCCTGCAGCAGTCATTAGATCATTTAAGAGTCAGATTTGGACGCGATGTCGTGGTACGTGGCAGTGCGATGCCAGTGCGCAAAAACAGGAAGCGGGCGCTGGATTTGCCGATGTTTGAGTGATTTTTGACAAAATATAATACTTGTTTAAAATAAAAATATGTCTCAAGATAATGAACCAACATCGGATGAACCTATTAGGGAAAGCGATTTAATAGAATATATAGCAGGAGGCTGTGAACGCAGCATGCGCCTTCGCATAGAGAGACAAAGAAAAATTGAAGGTAGTCCTGTTCAAAAGTGGATCACAGAAACACAAGCAAAGCTTAGAAATCCATTGAATGTAGACTGGAACACTTTAGCAAAAGGTGAATCTGAAGAGTAAAAACTCACAAACTTTTTAGTCTCTCCGCAATCTTCTGAAGCTTGCCCTTCGCTTCCTCTAACTTCCCCTTCTGCTCTGCAACAAGCGCAGCCGGCGCCTTCGCCATAAACTGCTCATTCCCAAGCTTCGCTTCAATACCAGACACAAACTTCTCCAGGTTCTCTTTCTCTTTCCTTAGATTCGCCTTCTCTTTCTCAACATCAACCAATCCCTCGAGCGAGAGATGTACTTCGATATCCGCAAGGAACACCGATGCCACATTCTCCAGCTTCTGCGTATCGCTCGATATCTGCAGGCTACCGACTTTTCCCATACGGCGGATATGCGCTTCCTGTTCCTCAAGTCCATTGCAGTACGTGCCACTCACAATTGTGACTGTCACCTCCCTCCCCGGTTCCACCGCCTGATCGGTGCGAAGCTTGCGGATAGCAGTGATGACTTCGATGAGAATCTGCAATTCATCAAACGCCTTCTGGTCTTTGCGCTCCGCTTTTGCAGCCGGCCACGTTTCCGCCATCAGCATGCCGCTACCGGCAGGTTTGATCTGCGCCCAGAGTTCTTCGGTAATGAACGGGCAATACGGATGCAGCAGTTTGTAGAGGCGGCGCAGCACATGCACAAGCACCGCATGGTTCGCTGTTCCCTTGGAAAGTTCGAGGTACCAGTCACAGAAATAATCCCACGTGAAGCTATAGAGCTTCTCCCCCGTCTCGCTCAGGCTATAGGTCTCCAGTCCTTTGGTAACGTCTTCAATCAATATTTCTGATGCATGCAAAATTGCACGATCCGCCAAAGATAACTGTGCTGCATCCGGAAGTGAGTCAATAGTCTTCGGATCAATGTCCGCCGCCTCACACTGCATCAGCACAAAGCGCGATGCGTTCCAGAGTTTGTTGATGAAGTTCCTGTAGCCTGCAATCTTCTCTTCATACAGCTTGGAATCAGCTCCGGGACTCTGCCCCACAATCATCGACAAGCGCAGTGCATCGGCGCCGTAGCGGTTGATGATATCCAGCGGATCGATCATGGTTTCCGGATGACTCTTACTCATTTTTGCGCCATCGCGTGTGCGAATCAGTCCATGCAGATACACGGTTTTGAACGGAACTTGTCCCGTCGCGTAGGTCGTCATCAGGATCATGCGCGCGACCCAGAAGAACAAAATATCGTACCCGGTTTCCATCACGCTGGTCGGATGGAATTTTTTAAAGTCAGGACTGCGCTCCAATAATTCGTTGAGACTCAGCGACAAATCCGATGTCAGTGCAGGATCAATGAGCGTGCTCCACGTCCAGAGTGCGGAGCTGAACCAGGTATCGAGCGTGTCGGTGTCCTGTTCCCAATCATCTCCTTGCGGAGCGACAACACCTGCGTACATTTCATCCCCCTTGTACCAGACAGGCACACGGTGACCCCACCAGATCTGACGGGAAATACACCAGTCACGCAGGTTATCAATCCAGTGGAAATATGTTTTGTTGAAACGCTCCGGAATAATCTGAATATCTCCGTGATGCACGACATCGTGCATAATCTGCTTCAGGCTCATCTTCTGCCCCTTCCAGTCGACCACCTCTTTGTTCACGTCCATAAACCACTGCAGTTTGATCTGCGGTTCGATGGTTCCCCCGCCGCGCTGGTTGACCGCTTTGTTGTGCACGTAACCTTCCTCAGTCTTCACAACGAGTCCTTTGCTCTGCAGTTTTTCGACAATGAGCGGCCGCGCGACTTCAATCTTCATACCGGCAAATTCCTCGGCGATTGCGAGCAGCTTTCCTTCGTAGTCGATCACCTGTTCTTTCTCCAGACCATGGCGCTCGGCGATCTCGAAGTCCGCCGTATCGTGCCAGGGGGTGATGGTCATCACACCTGTTCCGAAGGCCGGATCGACTGCTGTATCTTTAATAACGGTTGCATGCACGGGACCGTTGATCCACTCGGCTTCGAAGGTGTCGCCGTGCTTGTACTTCAAGTATCGCTCGTCCTCCGGATGCATGACCACGTACTTGTCGCCGAATTTGGTTTCGGGGCGCGCGGTGGAAATCTGGAACGGGCCGTACTGGAAGGTGTAGAACGGAATCGTTTCCTCCTTCCATTCCACTTCGTCGTCGGACACGGTGGTCTGGAGTTTCGGGTCCCAGTTCACAATGCGGTGGCCGCGGTAAATCAGTCCGTCTTCGTACATTTTCTTGAAGACTTCGTTCACGCAACGGTTCAGTGACGGCTCGAAGGTATAGCGCTCGCGGCTCCAGTCACAGCTGGATCCCATTTTTCTGACCTGGCTTCGGATAGTCGTTTTACTCTTCTCCACGAATTCAGCGATCTTCGAAACCAGCACCTCACGCCCCAGTTCTTTGCGCGGATCTTTCATCCCTCCGTCCTTCAATTGTTTAATGACGACGTTTTCGGTCGCAATAGCCGCATGGTCGGTCCCCGGCACCCAGAGTGCCTCTTTGCCCCGCATGCGCGCAAAACGCGTAAAGATATCCTCCAGCGCCAGCATGACGGCATGGCCAAGGTGCAGTTGCCCCGTCGCATTGGGCGGCGGCATGCTGATGGTAAAAGTCTCTTTGGTACTGTTCACATCAGCCTGAAACGCCCCACTGTCCTCCCACATCGCGTAGATGCGATCCTCAGTACCAGCCGGATTGTAAGCTTTATCGAGCATAAATTGTCATCCTGAGCCCGTCGAAGGATGAGCTCTAAGGTGAATGGCAGTATAGGTGAAATAGGGAGAAAGGCGATATTTGACATAAATTACTTACATTATAAAATATATAATCCAAGAATTGCTTGGCCGCTTCGGCATATCAGGAATCGTGCTCTTCTGACACTTGTGCCACTGCCTTGGCTAATACATCCCCCAGCGGCACTCCGCTCTTTACCTGCTCCAGCATTGTAATGTGCTGCCTGACTGACTGGCGGATATTCGCTTGTTTTTCATCAGCGAATACTGCTTCATCTGTACCTAACGCTGTATCTGCACTCTGTAATACTTCCAGCATTTTTACCGTGAGCGATTGACGCTCATCATCGGACTGGAATCCGCTGTAATCTACGTATGCCACAAATAGCCGG
This sequence comes from uncultured Candidatus Peribacteria bacterium, assembly GCA_964533375.1. Taxonomy (GTDB): domain Bacteria; phylum Patescibacteriota; class Gracilibacteria; order Peribacterales; family Peribacteraceae; genus CALREJ01. The sequence continues at coordinate 239,928 of CAZHLW010000001.1, read as the reverse complement.
CGCATATTCAGGCAGATCTCTCTATTCATCTTTTTAACAGTTTCTACTGCAGGAGACTGTGCAGCATGACGCAGGCGGATTTTTTCCTGGAGTTCTTCGTATCTGTTTTGAACAGTCACATGCATGGAAAGTGGAGAAGGATAACGGGAATTATAATCCTGCTTCGAAGATATGCAAAGAACGGGGCCCACCCTTCGATCGCTTTGCTCGCTCCCTTCGAATTTCTCAGGGTAAACAGGGTTGTTTAACCTGCTGTTCGCGCTGCGGCTGCTCACATTCGGTTAAACAAAAAAAACGCCGCCCTTACGGGACAGCGTTCTATGATGGAAAGAACAGGAATCGTCTCGCTTGCGCGAATCGAAGCCGGAATCTTATACGCGAAGAATTTTCCTGATGCAAGAGAATTTTAACAATTTATGCTTAGAACATGGAAAAAAGTCGGGGTTTTGCTGGTGCTCCGGAGTGTAAAGGCGATAATGATTCTATGAAGCATCTGCGCAAAAGAGCGATATTCGGCGAATCCCGATTGCTGGCCAAATCCAATGGCATAGGATCGGAGATTGGCCCCAATATAAAAACGTATAGCCATGATCTGTGGAATACCTATTTCGTAGATCCTTATCACTCCGGCGATACGATCGAACAAATAAGCGGCCCGTTCGTTGCAGCAGCGAGCGTACTTTTGGAGGGGACAGATGTGCTGGTTGCAGGAGTGGCTGGCAAACACCTGGTTCCGCCATCAGGACCCATGGGCAGGACTGTACGTGATTTCAAAGAATTGGGTTCAGACATTATTCACGTGCACCCTATTCACGCCCTCACCGATGTCTTTCGTATTGCCACAACGGACCTATTGCTTGATATTCCCGAATTAGCCACAGGACACCGCCAATAAATACGTTTATACTTTTGACATGCCGACCTTCGATTTCACCTGCACCGCCTGCAAGTCCGTCTTCGAAAAAACGCTTCCCTTTGGATCGAAGGGCAAACTGGCATGCCCGGAGTGCGGCAGCAAGAAAACGGAGAAGATGATTTCCATGCCCAGTATCGCCTTCAAGGGATCAGGGTTCTATAAAACTGACAGCAAGACCAGCCCCACCGCTCCGAAGAAAACAGAGAAGAAAGAAGAAGCAAAACCTGCACCAGTCGAAAAGAAAGTTGATGCGCCAAAAAAATCAGAATCTACAAACCCCTGACGCTTCCTGATACACTGATGGCCAGATCCATGACACACACCTCCCGTTTCACGGCACTGGAAAAACTGGCGAACGCTTCCTACTCGCAACTCTTTTTGCTGTGGATGTTTGTGAATATCATCTGTGCAGTCTGGTACTACGAATTGGGCGCACTGCACAGCATCCACTCCCCCACGCACCTGGCGGATATGGATACGTGGGAACGCCTCTTTAACAGTTTCTATTTCAGTATCATTACAGCCACGTCCATCGGCTACGGCGACATTGTGCCGATGGGATTTTCCAAGGCGATAGCAATGGCACAGGCAATCCTGGCGCTGATGATCTTCGCCATCTTTGTTGCCAAGCTGGTGACACGCAAACAGGACATGATCATGGATGACATGCACCGTATGACGTCCGAAGGAATCTTCCACAGCCTGCGCCAGGGGCTTTTCATTGTCCGCAAAGATTTCGACACGCTGATTGAAAGACTGGAAAGCGAAAAAACACTCTCCCCGGGAGACTGGGATATCCTCACAACTGCCTACATTCAAACCGAAAAACTGATGGAAGACATGCCCCAGCTCTACGGCACCAGAATCGATGCCAAACGCGACACGCTGCTTCTGGAAGCCATCCAGCGCACACTGCGGCGCATGAAAGAACTGATGGGGGCAATGACCAAAAAGAAGATCAACTGGAAGAAGCACGAAAGTGCAGATGAATTGAAAGAACTGATTTCCATTCTGGAAACGGTGATGCCGCACTGGCAACAGACACATAAAACAAAGAGTCCGATTTTCAAGGAGATTATGAATATCGCAAAGGGGTTGAAGACATCACTCTAAGGTGTCACTCTGAGCTCGTCGAAGAGTGAACTCCGGATTTTTCATGAGAGGCATACTTCGACGAGCTCAGTATGACATAAAAAAAGCCTCAGCCTCCGCTTGCGAGCTACGGCCGACAAGCCGACTCTAGTCTTTACAAAAAGACCCCGATTTCCATCGAGGCCTTTTTTTAATTGTCCTTAACCTAAACCTTTCCCTAGACCTTATTAGCGACGCGGTCCGCGGTTGAATCCTCCGCTCATAGGCGGGCGGCGAACCGGAGCGACGTAGCCTTCCGGAGGCGCAGTCATCTGCTTGAGGGACATGCGTGTCTTGCCTTCCTGAGCGTCGAACTCGACACACTTGGCCTGGATGACGTCTCCTACTTTCACAACGTCCTCGACCTTCTCGGTGCGACCCCAGGCAAGTTCCGAGATGTGGATCATGGCGTCTTTGCCTTTCAGGAATTCCACGATGGCACCGGTACCGTCGATGATGCGAACGACCTTACACTCGTAGACCTTTCCGACCTCGGGCTTGGCAACAATTCCTTCAATCCACTCCTTGGCCTTCGCCATCGCGTCTCCATTGAGAGCGGTGACAAACACGAGTCCGCTGTCATCAATGTCGATTTCAACACCGAGTTCACCGGTGATCTTCTGGATGGTTTCGCCACCCTTTCCAATTACGAGGCGGATGTCGTCCGGGTTGATGGTGATGGTTTCGATGCGTGGAGCGTAGGGGCTGAGTTCCTTGCGTGGTTCGGCAATGCTCTTGAGCATCACATCGAGAATGAAGGCGCGTCCGGACTTGGAGCGAGCCAACGCTTCTGCGAATACGGAATCGGGCAGACCTTTGATCTTGATATCCATCTGGATAGCGGTCACGCCCTTTGCGGTTCCTGTGAGCTTGAAGTCCATGTCTCCACCGAAGTCTTCTTCGTCCTGGAGGTCGGACAGGATGACGTACTGACCCTTCTCTTCATCGGAGATCAGTCCCAAAGCAATACCAGACACTGGAGCGCTGATTGGCACACCTGCGGCCATCAAAGCCAATGTCGATCCGCAGGTTGCAGCCATGGAGGATGAACCGTTGGATTCGAGGATTTCTGTGACAGTGCGGATGGTGTACGGGAAGTCTGCTTCCGACGGCAATACCGGCAGGAGTCCGCGCTGTGCGAGGTTTCCGTGTCCGATTTCGCGGTTACCGGTCATCAAACGGTTGGATGTTTCACCAACAGAGAACGGCGGGAAGTTGTAGTGGTGCATGTACCGGAGCTGATGCTCGCCTTCCATACCCTCGACCAACTGCTTGTCACCAGGTGAACCCAGTGTGCAGGTGGTCATGCCCTGCGTCTCTCCACGCTGGAAGAGAGCGGAACCGTGGACACGCTTCGGCAGGATATCGATTTCTGCAGAGAGCGGGCGGATTTCATCAATCTTGCGGCTGCTCATGCGGATACCTTCTTCCAGAACCAGGCGGCGCATTTCGCCCTTGATGATTTTATCGAGGAACACCGATCCGTTCTTGTAGAGCGTACCGAGTGTTTCGTCTTCGCCAGCCGGACCGAACTTCTCTTCCAGCTTCGCATTTGCATCGGCAATGAGCTGATTGAAGATGGCGCGGCGGGCCTTCTTACTCATATCGTCCTTGATAGCCTTGCTGATGGTCGGTACTGCCCACTCCTTCAGGAAGTTGTAGCCTTCGTCATGCATGAACGGAGCCTCGACCACGAACTTCTCTTTGCCGATCTCCTTGCGGATACCGTCGAAGAACGCTGCGATCTTCTGGGCCCACTTCTTCCCGAATTCAATAGCGCGGAGGATATCCTCTTCCGCTACTTGGTTGGCACCTGCTTCAATCATCACCACGCGTTCGAGGGATGCGGTCAGGAACATATCGAGGTCGGACTTCTTGAGTGCTTCGACAGACGGGTTCAAAACCAATTCTCCGCCAATGAGACCCACGCGGACAGATCCGAGAGCGCCTTCGAACGGACAGTCGGAAATAGCAACAGCAAGGGATGCTGCGTTGGCAGCGATCACATCGTGCTCATTTTCGAAATCGTACGACAGCACGGTACAGAACACCTGGATGTCGTTTCGCATGTACTTCGGGAACATCGGGCGCAGTCCGCGGTCGATCACACGAGCCAGGAGAACGAAGTCATCAGACGGACGACCTTCGCGCTTGCGGTAGCGGCCTCCGCAGATTTTGCCGCCTGCGTAGTACTTTTCCTGATACACCAACTGGAGCGGCAGGAAATCGACTCCGTCGCGGGGCTTGTCGCTGACAGTGACGTTACCCATACAAACGGTATCACCCATCTGCGCGAGCACGGTGGCATTGGCCTGGCGGGCAATTTTGCCCGTACTGACCGTGAGCTTTTGATCCCCAAGCTCGAGGGTATAAGACTTTTCAGCCATAAAAAGAAAGAAGAAAGGATACGAAAACCCCCTTTCCCCTACGGAGACACTACCTACCTGTGTGGATTCACATTTCAGAAACCGATACGGGCTGCTGGAACGTAAACCCAGGAGGAAGCAGGGAGACGGCAGAGGGAAGGAACTATGCACAGTATACAGAAGAAGAAAGGAGAGGGAAACCTTTATTCTTGGACCAATCCAATTTTTGACAGAAAGAGAAAGAATAGTAGATTGATACTACGTTTCGCTTCTTCACATTCCCGTCCCTCTGTTTTTTGGAAAGGCTCCTATGCCCTCGTCCATCGTGCTCACAGACCTGGTGAACCCAGCACAGCCATCGGAGATCCTGTTCTACCGTGGCCAGCGTGTCCTTGTCGAGGAAGAACTGACACTGGTTGTACCAATCGTACAAGTGGCCGATCTTCCTCCCAACCCAAACCGTGGATCGCTCAGAAAAGTATATGCGAATGGAAAGTTGTACTCCTTTCCGACATCTGTGCTTTCGGAAAAGGTGTACCTGGATGGCCCGCTGTTTCTGGTCAGCATGCACAACGCCGACGCGGTTGAACTGATTGAAGTCGGTAATGCCAAGCCGAACAGAATCAAAATTGCGGCAACTGAATGTTCTGTACCGCTGGCAGAGACTCACCGGCTGGTGCTGACAAAAATTGGCGAGACCTATGTCGTCGCCTAACGAAGAAGCGGCGCGCAGAGAACACGATGTTTTCTGCCAAAAGAGTCCTCGACACTCGTCGAGGCTCTTTTGCGAGCACAGCTCATGAACCGGGCGCAACCCATCCCCCATCACTTACAAATGCTTCTTTCGAAGAGTCTGTTGCAAATACTTCTTCAAACGGCTTCAAGTCTCCCAATGTTTTTGCAAGGCGTGTCTCCAGGAGTTCATGAACGAGCGAGATATGTACAATGACCGTTTGCCCGTTTGGAGACTTCCCATGATAACCGAATCCCTCGGATAGTAATTTGCCATCGGGTTTCCGGCTGATTTCATCAGCAAATCCCATTTCAACATCCAATTCTATCAAGGCATTTCTCAAGGACGATGCAATCGCATTAAATGGCGTCGAGAAGCGATAACTCTCTTGATAATCCCTCGAACAATAGACCGACACGAGAGGCGAGGCCGATGTTGAAGAGGATGTTTCCATGTACTGGTACAACGGTACATCAACACACACGGCAAAACAAGAACATTTTCTATTTTTCCGTTATTTCTTCTTTAGCTTGCTCAAAAAGTGCTTAAATCCCCCTTCGCCGAATTGTAACATTCTCGATCCCCGTGTGATTTTGCTGATGCTGATTCCTAATTTTTCTGCAATATCGCGCTGCGGCATCCCTTTGTTCAGTGCCTGAATGAGCTGCCAGCGTTCTGCCAGCGACTCCAGTTCCTGCGGCGTGAGAATATCGGCCAGGAGCATCTTCGCTTCCTTTTCATCCTCCACAGAGGCAAAGAGCGTATAGAGCTCGGCGATGTGTTTTTTGAAAACAGCCATAGAGAAAGAATACTCCAATCGGCAATAGATACAAAAAACCCCGCACCACGTTGGGTGCAGGGCTGAATGCTTGAATGATGATTTATTTCTTGAGACCGTGCGTTTCGAGAACCTTCTGGTACTCGGTTGGCTTGTTCATGCGGAGGTAGTTCAGAAGCTTGCGGCGCTGAGCAACCTTGCCAAGCAGTCCGCGGCGTGCGGAGTGGTCTTTCTTGTGTTCCTGGAGGTGACCGGTCAAAAGGCCGATTTCCTTCGTGAGGATAGCGATCTGGACCTGAGGGGAGCCGGTATCCTTTTCGTGGATCTGGCTGTCTGAGATCAGCTTCTTCTTGGTTTTGCGCTTGATGGCCATGGGTAGTGGGGAAGAGACAACAAAAACAAAGGACTCCACCGAGCCTCTGGAAGCAAAAGCGCTTTCTGAAGCACGGATAGGCGCCTATTGTACGAAAAGCACAAAAATTGGCAAGTGAAAATAGACAGGAAATGATGAATATAGTGGACAGTCGTCCACCGGCTGATAGCATGGATCTCCCCTTTCCTACACCTTCTATGCAACTCGTGATCGGACTTGTTATCGGCTTATTGGCAGGCGCGGGGCTGGCGTACGTCCTTATGAGCCGTACACGATCCGATGCGAACGATATGGTCGCATCGATTGCAGCCCAAGTGGTAAGCAAGCAGGCGGAGCAGATTTTACAATTGGCAGAAACGAAACTGAGCGGGAAAAAGGAAGTGATTGACGGGTCGCTCAAGACTATGAAGGATGAATTCAAGGACAATATGCACCGAATGGAAGACCTCATGAAAAACATCGGAGAGAAGAATGTGAAGATCGATACGCGGCTGGATAACGCAGCAACCGCGATCCGGGAATTGAACGACACCGCCGGAAACATCCGCAATGCACTTGCCTCAAACAGCAGCCGCGGCCAGTGGGGGGAACGCATGGCGGAAGACGTTCTGCGTTTGTCCGGGATGATTGAGGGGATTAACTACATCAAGCAGACGAAACTGGAAACCGGATCGAAGCCGGACTTCACCTTCATACTCCCGCAAAATCTGAAACTGAATATGGACGTAAAGTTCCCGTTCAATAACTACCAGCAGTTCACAGCAGCAGAGACAGATATTGAGCGCGAGGACTACAAGAAAAAATTCCTGAAAGATGTCCGCCAGCGCGTGAAGGAAATCCAGACGCGCGATTACATCAATGCAGAGGACCAGACCGTCGACTACGTGTTGCTCTTTGTGCCGAACGAACAGATATTCGGGTTTATCAATGAAATGGACCGCGGGCTGATTGATGAAGCCATGCAGGCCCGTACTATTCTCTGCTCTCCACTGAGCCTCTACGCCATCCTCGCAGTGGTGCGCCAGTCGATTGATAACTTCCGCATGGAAACCAAGTCCCAGGAAATGCTGTCGCTTCTTGGAAGTTTCAAGCAGCAGTGGGAGAAATTCAAAGACCAGATGGAAACCGTGAAGGACCGCTTCGAGTCTGTGCACAAAGGCTACGAAGAACTGACCGGTGCCCGCGAACGCCAGCTGGACAAGCACCTGACCAAGATCGATGAACTGCGCGTGTCCCGCGGGATAGAGCCGTCTGCCATTGAAGAAGCTTTTGAGAAAGTGGCACAGAAATCTCTGGCAGAGACTCTTTCGTAAGGACCACAATTGTCAGGAAAACTTGGTCGCGACTCTGTTTCATTCCGGTACACTCCTCCCGTGGAAACCATGACCAATGACGCCATTTTTGGGACCCTGAATGAAGAGCAGCGACAAGCAGTGCTCCAGACAAACGGACCTGTCCTTATTCTGGCAGGAGCGGGTTCGGGAAAGACGCGTGCACTCACACACCGCATTGCGTACCTCATCAGTCAGGGCGTGCAGCCGTGGCAGATTCTGTCGGTCACGTTTACAAACAAGGCCGCGACTGAAATGAAAGAGCGCATCAAGTCGATGCTCCACATTGCCGATCCCGATTCGCCTTCTCCGTTCGACAATTCCCAGGGCGACAGACATTCGAAGTTACCGGTGATGGGCACGTTCCACAGCATTTGCGTCCGTATTCTGCGCCGCGACATTGAGAAACTGGGACGGGACAGGAACTTCGTGATTTACGACGGGGATGATCAGGAGAAGCTGATGAAACATGTACTGAAGGAGCTCAGGATTCCGGAGGAAGAACTGAAAGCGAAAGCGGCGCTCAGTTACATCGGGCACTTCAAGTCTGAAGCATTAAGTCCAAAGGAAGCCGAAGCCCAGGCCACGACCGACAAGCTCGCGAAAGTACTACAAGCCTACGCCCGCTACCAGACAGAACTAAGACAAGCCAATGCCCTCGATTTTGATGATCTGATCCTCGAGACTGTTCGCCTCTTCCATGAATGCCCGGACGTGCTGGATAGGTATCAGGAGACATGGCGGTATCTGCACGTGGACGAGTATCAGGACACCAACCACGGCCAGTATCTGCTCATTACACTGCTTGCGCAGAAGTACCGAAACATCTGTGTGATTGGCGATCCCGACCAGTCGATTTATGGATTTCGAGGTGCAGACATCCGGAATATTCTGGAGTTTGAGAAGGACTACAAAGATGCCGTGCGCATCAAACTGGAACAGAACTACCGCTCCACACAGCCGATCCTGACTGCGGCGGATAAGGTGATTTCTGCTAATCCGAATAGACCCGACAAGAAAATGTGGACCGAGCGGAAGGAAGGGGCGCATGTGATTGTGCATGAAGTGAGCGACGAACGACGCGAGGCAGAAGAAGTGATGAAAGCCGTCCGCCAGATGCAAGCCGATGGCGTGCCGCTCCGCGAGCAGGTCATTCTCTACCGCACCCACGCACAGTCCAGACTCTTCGAAGAAGCGTGTATGCGAAACGGCATCCCCTACCGGATTTTGGGCGGCGTGAAATTCTATGCGCGCAAGGAAGTGAAGGACGTGCTCGCATATTTGTATGCGATTTTGAATCCGTACGACACCGTGTCGATGTTACGCATTATCAATGTGCCGTCCCGTAAGATTGGCGATACGACGCTGCAAAAGATTCAGGCCTTTGCGAGTGAGAACCATTTGAGTTTGTGGGACAGTCTGCAGTATGTCCCACAGATAGATACTCTGGACGGTGGTGTGAAGGAGCGCATCAAAAACTTTGTGGCCATTCTGCAGCTCTACAAAAACATGTCGCAGACGGTTGTTGTGAGCGCGCTTGCGGAACAGCTGCTGGTGGATATCAAGATGGAAGACTTCCTGAAGCAGGAGGAAGACGGCGAAGACCGGTGGCACAACGTGCAGGAACTCATCACGGTTATGCACAAGTACGACGGGCTGAACGCAGAGACATCGCTGATGAGTTTCCTGGAGGAAGTGGCTCTGGTGTCTGAAGTCGATAAACTATCGGAAAGCCGGACCGATGCCCTCACGCTGATGACCCTGCACCTGTGTAAGGGTCTGGAATTTGAGCATGTGATGATTGTGGGATGTGAGGAAGGACTCTTCCCGCACAGTAACAGCATGTTCGACAAAGAACAGCTGGAAGAGGAACGCCGCATTATGTACGTGGGGATGACGCGCGCCAAAACGCAGTTGCGTCTCTTCTTCGCAAAAAGCAGATACATGTGGGGCGAAGGAAAGAGTAATCCCCCCAGCCGCTTCCTGGACGATCTGCCGGATGAAGTCATTGAACGCCGAAGTGATGACCTTCTCAGTGCCTTCTCCTGGGCTTCCGGAAATATGGAACGCCGTATGCGTGGCGGAAAGCTGGAACCGTTCCGTCAGCATAGCGACAACCAGGATGTGGAGATTGAATTCAATCAGGATGTCGACTTTGGCGACGGCAGCGAACCCGATGTCGGCTCACGTGTGGAGCATCCGGTGTTCGGGAAAGGAACCATCCAGAGCAAGCGCGGAGACGTGGTGGAAATTGTGTTTGATGGCGGACCGAAGAAGACGTTTGCCCTCAGCATTGCCCCTATCAAAATCCTGTCCTGACATCGAAAAAAGGAGTCATTGCTGACTCCCCTTTTCGTCATTTGAAATGGTGTTTACTGGAACTGGGTGCCGCGGACAACAGGTGCGCTGGCATTGCCGATCCACGTAAAGGTGGAGGTACCATCGGACCAGGTAATGTCACCGGCAACAGTCGGAGATCCCGGTTCATTGATGGTCAGACTCAGGCTCGGATTATTCGCGTTGGCCGGAACGTTCACATCACCGTAGACGCGGATGTTCTCCGTACCTGTAATGGTGCCGAACGTTTCGGGAATGGAGGTACAGGTCACAATGTTCGATGCGATGTTACAAGGGATAACAGCATCGCTGCCTTCCTGGCGGAGCTCGACGTTACTGAGGGTGACGCCTGCTGTGGCCTGGACCTGGAAGCGTAGTGTCTGCAGACGGACTCTGGCCTGGCTGTCGCTGGTGGTCGTGTTGAACGCAAAGGTTGCGAGCAACTGATCGTTGCCGTTCGTGATGAGGTTATTGGCAGGACCTGCATTCGTAACAGAGGTGATCATCGCGCGGCTGACGGCGAAGGCCGGGAAGGTGTCGGAAGACGACGAATTGTAGGTATCGTTACTCCACTCACCTGTTCCGGTGATCTGCACGGTCGCAATTTCAAGTCCTTCACCGCTCACACCGCCGGCATCGTTCGCCTTGAGTCTGGCGCGGATGTAGACGGAGTGGTCGACACGGCGGTCCAAACGGAGCGTGCCGGTCGGGAAGGTCACACGGTAGGTATTGCTCGTTCCCTGGCGCACAGCGGTACCGAGGGAGCGGCCATCGGAATCGTAGACCAGGAAGGAATCAATAGAATTGTTAGCCGCATTCAGGCTGATATCCAGAGACGTGACATTCAGCGGTTCGTTGTTGCTGAAGAAATTGGCACTCGCAAGCACCGGAGACGTCTGTCCCAAGAGCGCAATGCGGGAACGGACGGAGACATCGGTCAGCGGATCATAAGTACCGCTGCGGCTGCTGGAGGACATTGATGTAGAAGACATCGAAGAACTGGAAGAGGACGATGTCGAAGACCTGGATGAGGAAGATGACGAGCGGGAAGAAGACGATGATGAACGTGTCTGTGCATCCTGCAGGAGATCAAGATCCCCTTCGCTGTAGGCAAGGAAGTTGGCAGTCAAACGAGCCATTTCCCCGCGGGTGATTTTGTCCCCGACTGCAACACCCGCAAGATCAAGATCGCGATCAAGCGCTTCGTTGATGAACGGAACGTACCAGTCATTCCCATTCGTCTCGAGGGCGGAATAGGCATAGAGCTTCACAAGGACTTTCACAGCCTCTTCATACTGCACGGCACGGTTCGGTTCGAACCGCCAGAGGCTGGGGTCGACTTTCAGATCGACATTTCCACGGACAATGCCCATCGATTTTGCACGACAGACTTCGTCTTCGTACCAGATGTTGCGCGGAACATCCGGGAAACAGTTCATGTACTCGCGGCCGTCACTTGCCGGCAGGAGTCGCATGATAATAGTCATAAACTCCGCACGGTTAAGCGTGGAGTCTGCACGGAAGGTTCCCGAAGGGTCGCCTTCCACAACACCCGCATCGGTGAGGACGCTGACTGCCACCCTGGTTGGGAGATCCCAATCACGGGTATCCGTGTAGCGACCGAGGTGTGAGGTGTCGTAGTCACGCGGGGAAGATGTGCTCTGCGCCAGTGCCGTCGCAAGAGGCAAAACGAGCAAAGCAGCCGATAATGGAAGTAAAGATTTACGCATACGAGGATTAAGACAGTAGTCTGGCGGAAAACTGACAGAAATACGCTTGCATCTGTATGGATCTGTTTTCTGGGCCCTTTCGGCTATTTTACGCTGATGGTGTACGGTTGGTACGATTCAGCTCCTCCGCAAGAAAAATACTCTACACTGATGCATATGACCGCTCTGGCAGACACAATCCGGCAGTTTTGCAAAAAGCAAGGGCTCAAGATGAATACTGACCTCGGTCAGCATTTCCTGGTGGATGACACGGTGCTGCAAAAAATCCTGGAAGCCGCGAACGTACAGGCTGATGAAACAGTGCTGGAAATAGGTGCGGGCATCGGCATTCTGACACACGAACTCCTCACGCGAACGAAGCATGTCACCACCATCGAAATTGATGCCCGGCTGATTCCCCTCCTCCACGCCTACATCAAATCCCGCGGCGAAAATAAAGTGCCGACCGTTATAGAAGGCAACGCCCTCAACGTCGATTTCCCGACTGTGCCGTATAAGATTGTGGCGAACATTCCGTACCACATCACATCGCCTCTGCTGCGCCATGCTTTCCTGGAAGGAACGCAGCCGCCAAAAAGTCTGACTCTCCTTATTCAGCGCGAAGTGGCGGAAAAGATTTGCGATACGGATGACGCCGGCATGCTGACGATTATTGTCGGACTCTTCGGAAAGCCACGAATCGTGGTGAACGTCCCGCCCGCCTGCTTCCTGCCCCCACCCAAAGTCGAATCCGCTGTGCTCCACATTGATTGTTTCGAGAAGCCTCTTACCGATCCTGCGACCATGGAACGCGTGTTCGTCCTGACCAAACACGCCTTCAGCCAGAAGCGAAAGATGCTCCGAAATACGCTCGGCAGTCTCCCGAACGGAGAAGCAATGATGGCCGCCTGCAATATAGAACTCACCCGCCGCCCGCAAACACTTTCCATTCAGGAATGGATCGCCCTCGCACAGTACCGCTAAAACCCTCGACCATTGCCTACACCTTTCTCGGCAGTTTTCTGCTGTCGATCTTTCTGCTGCAGTGGTGGCAACGACAAGCGTATCCGACCGAACTCTGGATCATCCTCGGTATCGTCGGGATCATCGGCATTCTCGGAATCCTACTGCGATGGAGAATAGTGAGCATGCTTCTTGCAGCAACCATCGGCATTGGACTGGCGATAGTCACCGTATCGCGAACCACCCACATTCCCTCCGCTGCCACCGTCGACGCGTATGCCCAAAGTAAAACTGTGACGATTCACGGCATCATCAGTGATGCCCCGGACGACCGCCAGGTCTTCATCCGTTACACCGTTGATGCCACAGATGTGCAGACCTCCGCGACAGGGTCCGTGATTCCTGTGAGCGGCAAAGTGCTCGTGACCGATCGCCGCCACTGGCCGCGCTACCGGTATGGCGACAGCGTGACGATCAAAGGCCTATTGGATCACCCGAAGAACAGCGAGACCTTTGCGTACAACAATTACCTGAGCCGGTTTGAGATCTATACGACGATGCGGGCAACGACGATCAGTGTGGAATCGGAAGGTCACGGCAATCTGATCATGAGTGGACTGATTCGGTTGAGGGAGATATTCGAGGCACAGATCAACAAAGTATTTCCCGAACCGCAGGCATCGTTTCTGGCAGGGCTGCTGACCGGTAGCCGGCGCGGAATGCCGGAACATCTGACTGATGCTTTCAAGCGCACCGGCCTCACACACATTGTCGCGATCTCCGGCTTTAACATTACGATCATTATTGCAATCATTGCAGGAGCTCTCTTCTTCCTGCCACTCAAATGGCGCTTCCTGCCGACCGTCCTCTGTATTGTCCTCTTCACACTCTTTGTGGGAGCAAGTGCGTCAGTCGTGAGAGCGTCGATCATGGGAATCCTCGGACTCTTCGCACTGCAAACCGGACGCCTCAAAAACCTCCGGCTGATTATTCTCTGGACCGCCTGCGCCATGCTCCTCTGGAACCCGAAACAGCTGTGGTACGACGCTGGATTCCAGCTCTCCTTTTTGGCGGTGATCGGGCTTTCCGAAACGGCACCGTTCCTAGAAAAATGGCTGAAGAAAGTGCCGAGTACACTTGGCATTCGCGATGCGCTCACCGTAACGATTGCCGCCCAGGTCTTTGCGATGCCGTGGGTTGTGTACCAGTTCGGAACGTTATCGCTGATATCACCGCTCGCAAACATTCTGGTCGCCCCGCTCATTCCCTTTGCAATGCTCTTTGGATTTCTGGGAACTATCGTCAGTTTCGTTTCGATACCGGTCGGGCAGCTGTTTGGCTTTGTAGCTTGGGGATGCATGGAGCTCATTTTACTGATTACCACGACACTCGCCGCCCTCCCCTTCGCGTCGCTGACGTTTTAATTACCACTGGTACAGAAATATCGATGTTTCACCCATGTATCCAGCCACTCTTTTTTCTGCGACCGGCGTTTTTCCCGGCAGCTTGAATGTGTGGGAGATGACACGAGTCCCGGGTTTCAGTTCACGATCAAAGCGCTTCACCAGATGATCAAGAAGTGATGGAAACAAATACAGAAACACCACATCCGCATCACGCACATCCGCTTTGAGCGCATCACCAAGATGCAACTGCACACGCTGGCGGCTCAAAAACATCCGGCAAACACCGATAGCCCACACCGTCGGCACAATCTCCCATCCGCTGGCGGTGATGCCGGGATACCGCTTCTTTGCTTCGATGAGTAATCGTCCGTCCCCCGCACCCAAGTCGATGATTGTTTCAGTGCCCTGCAGCGCGGCAAGATCGATCATCGCACGGACAATCGGAAGTGGTGTGGGGAGTGATGGAACACCGGTCCAGAGATTCCACGCAACTGTTGCCACCAATAGAAGTGCAAGGCAAAGGAAAACTGTGAGAATGATATCGATGAGAGTCACCGCTACACGATACCCGTACAGGGGATGCAGACACCATGTATCAATGCCCGGCCATGACGCGCCGGACTTCTTCTATTATATCTTTGCCCATAAAAGCCTGGCGTCGCTTGAGCCAGGAATCCACAGCATCCGACATGCGATCCGATGCATCAGTGGATTGATCGTCAGGGGTTTCGTTCATAGAAGGAAGGGAAATATCCCGCGCATTGTAAGCGCCTGTTTGGCCAATGCACGCCCAAGGAATCCAGAACTCTTGCAACCGCGTTTTGAGGGCTTCTGCCTGAGAAAAAGGAGGGGCGCAGAAAGTGCGCGGATGATAGAATAGCAATCTATGGCAGACTTCCCCGTCCTCCGGCTGAAACCCGAACGTGAGAGCAGCGTGCTCGACCGGCACCATGCCATTTACCGGACATCATTTGACCGTCCGCCGGATGTTCCCAATGGTGCCATCGCGGAAGTACAAACCAGCGAGGGCGAATTCCTCTGCTACGCCACCATCAACACCCGCTCCTATATCTGCGGCCGTATCATTTCCTTTGAGCCGGGCGACCCGCTCCTCACGCTCAAGCGCACGATGAAGGATGCGATCGACCTGCGCGAGCAATTCTTCTCCGGCAAAGATGTAACCGCTTACCGCCTGATCAATGCCGAAGGCGATGGCATCCCGGGATTGATTGTCGATAAGTATGGTGATGTGATCGTGCTCCAGCTCACGACCCTTGGCATGGATAAGCTCAGAGCCTGGATCATCAACAGTATTGCCGACCTCACGGGCGCAACGCTCATCTACGAAAAATCCACCGGTCAGAGCCGCAAGAATGAAGGACTGGAACCACGTGAACAGTGGCTGCGCGGAAGCGGCGATACCACTATTGAAGTCGAGGAACGCGGACTCAAGTTTCTGGTGAACTTAAACGGCAGCCAGAAGACCGGACTCTTTCTGGATCAGCGGGAAATGCGCTCCCTCGTGAAACAGTTTGCCGCCGGACGCACCGTGCTTGATTGCTGCAGTTACGTGGGAGGATTTGCCCTCTCTGCATTGGTAGGCGGAGCAATTGCCGCCGATGCAGTGGATTACGATCCGGAAGCGATTGTGAAAGCCAATGAGCACCGCGATCTGAATAAGATCGATCCGTCGCAGTTTGGCGTCTACGAAGAAGATGTGTTCGATTTCCTGCGCAGAGACCCGCTCCCCCGTCCGTATGACTTCATCATCCTTGACCCCCCTGCCTTTGCCAAAAACGCCGAAAGTCTGGACCTTGCGAAGCACAAATACACGGACATGAACCGTATGGCCATCAAGGCGCTGCCGCCGGGAGGACTGCTGCTCACCTGTTCGTGCTCGTACCAGATTACGCCGGACATCCTCCAGACCATCGTCTTCCATGCCGCGCGTCAGGCAAACCGGCCGGTCAGAATTCTACAGAGACATCACCTGGCGTATGACCATCCGGTCAACATCTATTATCCCGAAACTGATTACCTCAAAAGCTTGCTTTTGTGGATAGAGTAATCCGGCTTGCCCCTCGTAGCTCCCAGAGGAGTGAGGTGGGGAGACAGACTATTTGAAGAGTTTGTTAGTGGGGATTTTCACTCAGTTAGTGATTGTGACTGGTTTGTATTTTTGGTTAGGCTGAGAGAATCGATAATCCTTATCAACAACTAAAACAGGGCTGCCTCCAAAATGGAGGCAGCCCCTAGGGTAGAATTGCGAGGGCTAGAAATCAAAATTCACCGCGGCTTTTAGTACAAGGCCTACTTCTTCCGGCTGTTCGTCTTCGTCGCTGCCAATCACTCGTTGACCTGGCTTCAACAGTTCACCTTCTTTGATTTGCAGAAGAGCGAGGCACCAGGTCGCTTGTTCATACTCGATTTCGAGTGGCGATCCATCGTCTGGAATATACGTGTTCAGCTCTTCCTTTACTTCTTGTGGAACATCCTGCCAACTTTCCCAGTGCACATATGGCAGGCCTAAATCTATGGCTGCATTCAGCCAATAACAATGTGCGCATGTATGGTCCGGAATGATCCACTGATCTCCTGGATTCTCACGATTATGCTGAGGCCAGCGAACATAATCTTCTGCGATCGCAGCTTCGGCACGCTTCCGTAAGACACTCCACGCGATCTTATCGACCTCACTTTCGCCTCCGTAGCGGAAGCACTCCGGGAACGCAGTCATCAATCGGAGAAGAATGCCTGGATTGGCACATGTTGCCAGGGCGATCTGCGTCGTAATACATTCCACATTCTGGATTCCCTGCCAATTGCGTAAGAGAGTAGTCATTTCGATTGCCTTTCATGTGAGAGATCGGTTGAGGATATGTGCAATTCACACCGCGGGCAGTATCTGGTGTTATTCATATTTTCCCCATTTCTGTCTATGATTTTGTAAAAATGGCTTCTATATGCAGAAAACCAACTATCTTATTTTTCATAGTCTGAAAAAATCATTGCATCCAGAGGGTCTCGAACTGCTGACGCTTTGCTGCAACCAGCTCAGGATTGCGAATAATAAGAACACGAGGATTCTCTTTATCATTCACAAAGTGTGTAATCTGCTTCTTTCCAATCATCGTAAGATCGTTCATCACTGGCAAAGAAGAAGTAAGCCGCATCGTGCGCTTTTCATGTGAGTCGTTGTTCTGAATGCGCTCGGTCACATGAGATGGTATATCCAATGCGCGCAGATAGAGATTGCTGGCAAGGCGATGACGGATAAAGGTCCGCTCTTCTGGTGCGTCGTAGTCGAGCTTCGCACTTTCCCAGAACTTTGCTGCATTGCCGAATTGGAAATATTCTTCGTCGAATGTTTCAGGCACCTTCAAGTATTCCTCACGAAACGCATCAAGGCCCAAGCGGATATCAATCTCCGGCTGATCATCCCCCTCACTCTCTTCCATGTACGGCAGCAGCGAATCAAGATTGCGCAGTTCCAGTTCAATACGCCGGAGTTTTCTCTGTGCAAAGCCAATCTTCCGGATCAGTTTCTCCAGACTGAGCGGACAGTACGCAGACTGCTTTCCGTTCATCATATGAGACTCGACCAAATCCCGGTCTTCCAATTGCCTGAGCGCACGATAGACACTGATATTGGGAAGACCGCATTTCTCCCGGATCTGCGGCATGGTGGCCTTCCGTAATTTGAGCAATGCCACATACACGGCAATTTCATGCTCGGACAGATCCTGCAGCCGAAGAAGATCTTTGATTCGCTGTAACATTAGTATAATTATATAATTTAATATAATTGTGTCAATTATCCGAAATAGCGTCCAAAACTGCCTATATATGCATTTAATAAGCAAAAAACCGTTGCGACGCGTGGGTCCCCCACGCCAAAGCAACTCGTAACCGGAAAGAGAGTCAGTGACTGCATGCTCACTCTTGCTGCAGAGATGAACGCAACATTTGCTGTAATGTTGATTTTCCTTTGCTTGTTTTAAAATAACTTTCCCGGCGTACAGCATCCTCAGCGCTTATAAAAACCTCATAGAAAAGCAAAATAAACGGACGGCGGTTCTTGGTAGATGTATTTCTTCCTTGTTGATGTTCTGCAAATCTTCTTCGTAAATCACCGGTGTAACCGATATATAATTTCCCATCTTTGAGGCTTCGTAGGACATAGGTGTAATACATGCAAAAAGAATATGTCAGAGAAGGCACCACAAAGCATATGAAGTGGAATATTGTTCTGAAATACTTATGTTTTTGGTCTTCATAGAGAGAAAAACTCTTGTTCTATATCCTTAGAGAACAGGCGTAGCATGGGCACGGTAAACCACGTTGGGTTCACCGTTGCCATGAACCACAGGATTTTCTTGGAAGTAGGATTGTTAAATGAAGTTTGGCTTGCCATGAACCCAAGCGAGCACCGCGAGTGCGTGAGACGGGGGCACGGTAAACCACGTGGGGTTCACCGTTGCCATGAACCACTGAGGGGTTTTTGGGGACAAAGTACGTTGTATGAAGACCGGCTTGCCATGAACCCAAGCGAGCACCGCGAGTGCGTGAGACGGGGGCACGGTAA
>CAZHLW010000001.1:0-221200 GCA_964533375.1 uncultured Candidatus Peribacteria bacterium | reverse complement strand
TACGTTGTATGAAGACCGGCTTGCCATGAACCCAAGCGAGCACCGCGAGTGCGTGGTTCATGGCAGCCCCTAGTAGAGACGATCCGAACTTTCTGGGCAAGCTCACAGGAGGCATTTGATCTCCCTGTTCTTGCTGCATGCTGACGCAATAACACAGCGTCAGATTTCCTTTATTCATACCGAACTTCACCCTACGAAAATTAGTTGGGCTGTGGCAAACTATATTTTAACCATGACGACCTCAACCTCTGATAAGCAGCTCACGGCAAATCGCAATAATGCGCTCCTAGGTGGTGTGAAAACGCCACAGGGAAAAACAGTATCTAGCAGGAACGCGACTAAATACGGGATTTTCTCAAAGGCTGTAGTCCTGGAAGAGATTGAAGATGAAGAGCTGTATAGAGATATGCGATCACAATACTTTGGAGAGCTACAACCCGTAGGAATTGTTGAAACGACTCTCGTAGATAGGATTATTTCGCTTCAGTGGAGACTTGCGCGTATCACCAGAGCTGAAAGTGCGATGGTCTTAAAAGGGCGCATGGAGGCGAGGATGAAGCACTGTCTTGAGGACGAACAGCACCTGCTCCTACATGCAGAGCGACCAACAATCGACTACATTGAGCATTTCCGTACAAGTCTCGTATGTAAGTCACTCGTTGAGTCTGTTGATAATTTTGTTACTTTTTTGGACTGGTTTGGACTCCCACTTAGCTCACACTTTCGTGAGCAGCTGAAGGATAGGTTCGGCACAACGCATGAGTTCTCGCAGATCAAATATATCCTGGATTTTGATTTCGTAGCTCAGTCACGAGTGGGAGGCATGAAGCTTGAGGCAGTTCGTTGGGAGGACAGGATCATTGATCCTGATCTTTCTGAAGCGGATAAACAGACATTGATAGAGATGACAAAAATTGCCCGCGAATTCGCAGGTTACATGCTTGAGAATGCAAAGGTACGGTTACGGATGTGGGAGGATATGGAATTGCAACGGGATATGGCAGAGGAGGATTCAAGGCTGGTTCCACCAGAGAAAGAGATGCTGGCAATTCACCGTGGGGAGTCCAATCTACACCGAATGTTTATGCATTCACTTCACGAGCTGCAAAGGCTCCAAAGTGCCAGACAGGGCAACCAGCCACCTTTACCTGCTGCGATTGATGTGAATATGAACAATGAAAATGGGTTCGATTTGTAAAATTACACATTTCTTATGTCCATGCTCGCCCTCATCACAAAGGAGAATCAAAAGAAGCCCGACGAATCGGAGTTGGTGTATAGGGATCGCATTGATGATCTGACTTTTTGTAGGCTCCTCGAAAAGCGGTCAAAAAAGAAGCTAACCAAGGAAGAGTACGAAGAGGCAGCAACTGTTGAATCTAGAGTTCATGCCCGCATGTTGTTACATACAGGACTCCTGCCATCTACGCTTGCAGATGAACATTTCAAAGGGGCAGCTGAACGACTTCATGCTGAGCTATTGGAAGAATATAAGGGCGATACCGCTTATAAGCGGATACTCATTGATCGTCTTGTCTCCGCTTGGAACATGGCATGGTCATACGAGAAAATGTTTTTCGGTTCTAAGTACCAATCCAAAGAGGATGGCAAAGTGACATCTTTCAGTTATGACCCAGACAAAACCAGATACCTCAAAGAAGCGCGTATGGGTATTGAGTCTGCCAATGATCAGATTATTCGGCTCACTCAGGCTCTACAAAACCTGTGCCATCCTCCGATTCATGTGAAAGCGAAGAACGCATTTTTCGCCCAAAACCAACAAATCAATCAGGGTATCCCTCCTAAAGATTTAGCAGATTCCAATGATCGATCTCATGCCTCAAATCTCCCTCATTGAACGTGCGGATAGGCTGAATATACGTGATGTACAAGCCGCAATCCCGCAATTTTCTCTCGCTGTAACCTTGCAGCTTGAGGGCAGGTTTGGTCTTCAAGATGTTCAGGTTGTCGGCAAGCTCACGAATTTGGGAAACGGATACCGATATTACTTTCTTTGCCCTCAATGCGATCAGGCATTTATTAGCCTCTATCGCCAGGATTTTGGACAGTACGCCTGTAGGAGGTGTCTGGGTTTGTTATACGCTTCCTCAATGCGAGTGGAGATCAGTTAAAGGTGATCATGTCGTTCGGCTCCATGCCAAACGCCTTTGCGATCTTCTCCAAAGTGCTGAGCCTCATATCACGCGGCTTCTTGCTTTCGTACCGCTGGTAATACTTGTACTCCATCTTGCACTTACGAGCCGCGTCTTCCTGAGTCCAGCCACGCTCTTCACGAAGCTCTTTTAAGCGTTTTGCCAACTTTGTTCCTGTGTCTGATGTCATCCCGTTGATTATCGGGATGGTTTGAATCTCTTTACACCGTCATATGTGACGGTGTAGGCTTCAAGACAACTTTCGCCCACTCACCCCTATGAAGAGCTATCTCCTTAGAAGTATCGCTATTACGAGCTGTATTTTAAGCCTGTCACCCCTTGCAATTGCAGCAAGCCCATCGAGTAACGAGACAGCCGTTGTCGTTCGAGTTATCGATGGTGACACGGTGCAGGTCAAACTTGCTTCAGGGAAAAGGGAGAAGGTTCGCATCATCGGCATTGATACGCCTGAGACCGTTGATCCACGGAAGCCTGTGCAATGCTTTGGAAAAGAGGCATCCGCAAAGATGAAAAAACTCCTCACAAGAAAGAAAGTTACTCTGATAAAAAATCCTGCTGAGGACACAGATAAGTACAAAAGGCTTCTTCGCTATGTGGATCTAAAGACTGAGGACATCGGCGCTTCTATGATCCGTGACGGCTATGCCTTTAGCTACAAACAGTATCCTCATCCACGTCTTGAGGATTACAACGTTCTTGAAAGCGAAGCACGGGAGCAGAAGAAAGGATTGTGGGGTACGGCATGTGAAAAAGCTGGAACCAAAGTGCAATCTTCATCCTCTTCTGTTCGGTCTACTTCCTCTTCCAGCACACAAAGCTCGGTATCAGGCTCTTGCACTATCAAGGGAAATATCAGCAGCAGCAAAGAGAAGATTTACCATGTAGAGGGATGCGGAAGCTATAGCGCAACTCAGATCGACGCATCTGCTGGTGAGCGCTGGTTCTGCTCTGAAAGCGAGGCAGAGGCTGCTGGGTGGCGCAAAGCCTTGAACTGTAACTAACCATCTATTTTTCGCATATGACACCTCCTACACAACAAATGCGGAAATGCCCTTTCTGCGCCGAAGAGATCAAAGCGGAAGCAGTGAAATGTAAGCATTGCAAAGCCGATCTGTCCGATCCTTCCTCTCCAGTAAAGCCGCAAAGCTCAGAAGGCAAAGCCAACCTATTGAGAAAAGCTGGGTTCGCAAAATCCGTAGGAGTGAGCATCCTCTTTGGAGTTGTGATGATCGGCTTAGGAGGTTTGATAACACTAACCGTAATTGGAAGTATTATTGGTATTCCGATGATGCTCATTGGGGGAGGAGCGATCTTGCTTTCTCCTGTCATGTTCCTCGCATTGAGCCAGGGCAACTGCCCTTATTGCCAACACGAGGTGATCCTTATGAACGGGAAGAAGGTTGTGAAATGTACTTCCTGCAAAACACGTATTTCTGTTCGTGATGGAATGCTTCATCGTATTCCCAAATAACATATGGCTGATACCAAGAAATGTCCTTTTTGCGCTGAAGAAATTAAGAAAGATGCGATTCGCTGTAAACACTGCGGAGAAGATCTTCCAGTTCAACAGCAACAGAAAACCGCTATGCAAAAGAAGGCGGGAGACATCAAGATTTCTCCTAAAGTTTTAGTTTGGTGTCTCATCGGATTAGCCAGCATCCTTCTCTGGTACATCACGATTCCTGGCGTAGCGATTTGGTACATTTATAAGAAGCCCGAATTACGTGCGAAACTTAAACGTTGGACCCTGAGCACCTTTTCTTTCTCTAAGAGGCATTGGAAGATCGTGACACCACTCGCAGCGGTATTCGTGCTGATAGTCGCTGTGAGGGGCTATAACGCGCCTAGGAGCGCCGCAATGGAGCTAAGTGACAAGTATGAGTTCACAGGTAATAGCGTTGAGGTAACAGGAAAGGCAACCGCAAGCTGTCCCTGCAAATTGGAACTCTCTGTAAACGGAAAGCCTGTGAAGATAGATGGCGACTCCTTCAAGGTTTCCCTCGATGCTCCGAGTGGGACTGACACAGGAAAAATAGAAGTGACGGCAATTGTCACAGGAGGGAGATTCAACCCAAAGGTAATCGAGACCAAAGCTGAAAGCGTCTTCCAAAGAAAGAGCGCATCTATCGATGTGACCAATACAGTACTGGAGACAGGAAGTGCCAAGTTTGAGCTTCAACTAAGCGGATTGCCAAGAGCAACTGTAACCGTGAAGGGTAAGGATGAGCAAAGCGTCACTCTCAATGAAAATGGCAGCGGCTCGATTCTCATGGCCTTCGACACGACTTATAACGCTCAGACAAACAAATATTCAGTCATCTCTAAGGCAGATGGTTACGCTGCGGGTATGAAGGAGATTGAAGTAAAGAACCTGAAGTATGATGAGAAGCGGGTTGCGGCTGATCAGGAGAAAGAGCAAAAGCGGTTGGCAGCGGAAGCCGAGAAAACACGCATCCAAAATCTAAAAGACAGCATGCAACAATATGAGGGCAACGGAGACATTCAAATCGCAGTCCATAAAGACACGCTTAAGAGTAATTGTCTGAGCTACAGCTGCGTAAATAGCCCGAAGGATTATGCCTACGTCCGTGTTGGTGTATTTGTGAAAAACGTTGGAAATAATGTAATCCATGCCAATCCCAACCACATCACGATCATGGATGCCCAAGGACGCGCCTATACGCACGAGTCTGCTACCTACAGCCTCGGCAATTACTTTGATGCCGTGAACCTCCAGCCTGGTTCCTATACGGACGGCGCATTGGCGTTCATCCTTCCTAGGGACCAACAGGACTTCATACTTATCTATGCAAGCAGTGACGGCACGGTAGCCAAGAAAATCTACGTTCCATGATGAGCAATTTTTATTGCACAGAATAACCGTACTGCGCCATGACACTTACTCCTGAACAGTTAAAGGCTGGCATTGAGTACCTCCAAATACTGGCAAATATTCAGCGCAGATTGCTTCTTGAGGAGCAGCAAAAATCAAAGAAGGAAAAGGACAATGCAAAGAGCGAATGATCCATTGAGAACTACACACCGTCAGTTTTCCTTAATTGAGTAAGGCAACAGAAGAATGTAACCTTGCAAGGTGGCCAAACAGAGAAAAACAGCGGCAAGAAAGAACACCGCTGGAGGCGCGGCAATGGGTGCTGGCCAGCGTTTCCAAGCCCAGGCTGCTACATGGTGGGCAATGCGGATTCTTCTGCGAACGCCCGTAGAGCAAACATATGGGCTGCCAGCTCAATCCATTCCCAAACGAATATCCTGCGAAACTGCAGATCCAGTTGATGATCTCTGCGTTGATCTCTCTTCGGATGCCAAGCTGTATTTTCAGTGTAAGCGATCTTTGAGCCTTTCAGACAGTACTACCAGTGAATGGGCAGCCGCTATTATAGATTGTCATGCAGAACTTTTACGTCCACATGCCCCTAAGACTGAACGGCGCTTTGTAGTGATGTACGGCGCTCAGAATGGAAACCTTGAGATCTTAGGAACACTTTTAGAACGCTATAGAGGGATCACTGAAGGCGAACCTTTTGAGTCAGCAGCTCACAATGCCGCTGAACGTAAGGTAACGGAAAAGATCGATACGCTCTTTGCAGCGCTGGAAGCACTTGATGCTTATAAAGGCATAGCAGCACACAAAGAAACCATTCTTCGTTCACTCTTTATTATTCGCCTGCAATTCGATCCAGGCGAAACCGATTACACCTGGACCATTGATGCCGCGAGGCACGGCTTACTTAAAGATCCAACCCAAGCGCAGCAGATGATCAACACCCTCATGAGGTTTATGGGTGATCTTATTGCGAAACGTGGCTCAGCGAGCATGGATGCGCTCAGGCAAGAATTGCTCACAACTGGCATCCAGCTACAGGGAACAGTGGACTATAGAGAAGATCTAAAACGGCTTTCTGACCTTTCCGATACCGAAATCCATACTCAAGAATTACAGGGAAGAATGGCGCTCGAAGTAGCAGGCAAGAAAGTATTCATTACGAGAGAAGTCAGCGAAGCGATGTATGCGCTCGCTCAACGCGCATCATTTCTCGTTATTGGTGGAGCGGGCTGCGGAAAGACGGGCTGCATGCTTACTCTCGCCAAAAAACTGAAAGACTCTGGGAAACAGGTGCTGTATTGGCCAGCGGATTCGCTTCAGCATGCTTCTTCTCAAGAGATAGCATCCGTCCTGCAGCTGCAAAACACATGGCAGGAACTATTCTCTGAGCTTGGGAATGATGCGTATCTCATCATTGATGGGTTAGATGCTCTTCGTGATTCCGCATCGCAGAATGCGTATAAACAACTAATGACGCTCGCAATGGACGCTGGTATCCACGTCATTGCTTCCATGCGCTCCTTCGATCTGCGGTATTCTGCTTCGTTTCGAGATGCCTTCCCTCGGCATCAGAACATGCCTGCGGCGTTCGCTCATCAGATGTTCCCCAATGTGAATCACATCTGCATCCCTGAACTCAGTGAGGCTGAATTTCAGCAGGCAGTTACACAGCTGCCAGAAATAAAAGGAGTACTCGACAGCACTCCAACCCTAAAGCCCATTGTAAGGAATCTCTTCAGCCTCGATCTTCTTTGCAAATTGATAACCGATGGTGTTACCGCAGCGGAGCTATCTTCAATATCGACGCAAGCTGAGCTTTTTGAAAGTTTCTGGGAACATCGTATTCGGCTCGATCCTGCTCAAGCAGTGGACCTTGAAAAAGCACTCACTGAGGTTGTTGAACGCATGGTAACGGAAAGAAAGTTGCAGATCCCCATTGGAGAACAAACGGGAGAGGTACGAAGGACGTTGCTCAGTACCGAAATTCTCCGTCATCCTCCCGCACCCGCTGGCTATCTCCCATCTGATGATCTCATTGAGTTCCAGCACCATCTTCTCTTTGACTACGCTGCAGAGCTTCTGTTTGTTCGCAAAAGGAAGCGTATGCTCACAACTGAACTCACAGGAGACGATACATGGGGCTTATTTCTGAGGCCTAGTCTTGTGCTTTTCCATAGGCATCTTTGGGCTAAAGCGAGAGCTGAATTCTGGGATACTCTTCAGCAACTTCAGGCTGCCAATATCCCGCACATTCAAAGAATTCCCGCCTATCTCATCATTGCTGAAGAGGCGCGAAGCATTGCCGATTTGGAGCCTCTGTTGAGTAAGGGCAATGACTCCAACCCCATACCCGTTCAAGGAGTTATTTCTGCATTTGAATTCTCTTCGGCAGCGCGCCTTTTCTCTACAGGTTCAGGAGAGTGGTGGCTTGAGTTCGCAAATAAACTCATTGGAACTGACAATAAGCACCTCATACACCTAGGCAGGCGCATTCTTCATGCAGCTGCTGAACACATTGGAAAGCTCTCAAAAACGGGGAAAGACCTGCTGAACAAGGCAGCGATTTCCCTGTTTAATTTCTATTCGGCGCAGGGCTACAACAATGCTTCTTCCACTACTCCATTGAAATGGATTTGTCAGACCATTGAATCGGATATTGAAGCTTCTTTAGAGGCAATTGACCGTGCAACAGACACTAAAAAAATGAAGGAATTTGGCTACCAGGCAGGCTTCGAGGTCTCCTTTTATATCGAGAGCCTTTGGAAAGTTCGACCTGCCTTCGTAACGGAGTTCTATAAGAAGATTTATGCACACACCGAAACTGACGATAGTCCTAGCCAACCAATGGGAGGGCAAATTCTTTCTATCGTGAGCAATAAGCGGCAGGACTTTGATGGTATCGCACATTGTCTTTCAGAGAAGTTTCCTGAGTTCTTGGAAGCAGCTCCATCGGAAGGAACTCGTGCGTTGGCAACCGTGATAGACAGTCGTTATGAGGGAAAAGAACGATGGGGCGAAACACCTGAAATACTTACACTCCAATGGGAGAAAGATGCGGCAAAATTCCTGCCTGATGGCTGCTACATCTGGGATGATGGGAGCTTTCCTGATGAAGAAGAAAGAATGCTCGAAGAGTGGGAGAATTTTCTTAGTACCAAACTCCCACAACGAGAAGATGCGGAACAGGTATGGATGGCTATACGGCAAGCTCTCATAGAGGAAAATTCATGTGCGGCTCTCTGGCGCAGACTCATCTCTGCGGCTACGGAAAGCCCTGATTTCTTCGCCTCTCGTTTGTCAGCATTGCTCTTAAACATCCCTCTACTTTTGGAGAGTGAAACGGAGCTGGAAGCGAGACGATGTATCGCTGCTTTTGCGCCTTTGCTTGGTGAGCCATGGGTTTCAGAGCTTCAAGGTCTGGTTCTCAGTATCAATGAAACGCACTTTCCGCATACCGATGATAAAGAATTCCTTGAGCGGCATATCAAAGAAAAGAAAGCACGTCTCTTGTTCGCAATTCCCGCAGGTCTTCGCAACCCAGCTGCAATTGATTTTCTTGCAGGTAGCGGCCTGGAGGAGAAGAAACTCGCTGCCAAACCAAGCAGATCTCAAATAACGAGCGAGACATCCATGGCCACTGAGGAAGAGATGTTTGCACACCAGGGCATCGACGTAACAAATACCCCAAGCCAATCCCTTCTTGATGCTTCGAGATTTCTTAGGGATCTGTCAGCGCGAGGTGTAACAGATGAGAACGTGGATGAACTGCTTACAAAAATCTCCACTCTGACCAAGGATATTGATGCCGCAGGAGATACCATAAATCCGCGACTGGCAGCGACATTAAAAGCAAGGGTGACGAATGGCAAAGCAGAAATTGCGAGTAGCACAGTCAATTTGGAGCCAGAAATACAGAAAGAGCTTTATCAGCATTTTGAGACTGTCTTATCAGAGCCGACACGCACCGATCCTGAGAGCATCGCTCACTTCGAAGGAGATGTATTCAGCGCAGATGAGAGGACTCATGCAACTGAAGGCATTGTTCACCTCATTCTGAGGAAACCTCATATCGAAGCTCAGGACCGCGCTTTGCTACAAACGTTGAGCAAGGACGTAGACCCTCGTGTGCGCTTCTATCTAGGAAGATTGGTATGGAGATTTTTCGACAAATGGCCTGAATTTATTTGGAATACCCTTGAGAGATGGATTGCAGAAATACCCTCGAATAACGGTTCCCCAGGGGTACTGCGAGGGACATTACAAAATGGCTGGTTCTGGCCGCTTTGGAAGAGCGATGAAAAACGTGCAACCACACTGATACGTAGGCTGCGGCATGAAGTTGCTTCGCTGAAGAAAGATGATTTACGACAAATGGTTGGTGACTGGCTGGGAATCCTATGGTTCAGGAAAGAGCAAGAATGGTGCCACGCTCTTCTTCAAGAGGATATAAAGGCGTTGCCTGAGCATATTGATGAACTTGAAGGCGCAGAGTACACCGCTCTAGAGCTTATAATGCCTCGAAATGCTGGCACGACCTCTGATGAGGATCAGCGGGAAAGAGCACTCGCATTTCTGATTGAACTCATTAGTCACAGCCACAGCATCCTCACCGCTTCACAAGAAGAGGTTAATGCATTGCCGCCAGAGAAAAGACCAAAGGAGTTGCCTCCTTGGGTACGACAGCTTGCCAACCTCGTTCACCATGCATCACGTCATTTCCATGCAGCAGCTGACGATTTTATTAAAAAGTATCGACGGGCTGATGAAGAAAGGCAAAAGGTGATGCTAACCGATTGGTGGAAGATAACGGAACCACTACTCGATTCAATCCTTCAGGCAAAGCACCCTTCTATTGCTTTCGATATTATTAAAGGCTTGGAGGGCTTGATTGATCTTGATATAGAACGAACGCTGCATTGGCTCGCCAAGGTCACCGAGGCGAATAGTGCTGTTGGCCTTACCAATGAACAGCTGGCAGCAGATCACACGATAGAAATCTTAGAACGGATATTGGCTGAACATAAAGCATCTTTGAAAGAAGGAAGCCAGCTACGCACTGATTTCCTCTCTATCCTCGATGCGTATCTTGCAGTGGGATGGGACAGGGCAATGCGCCTTGCACTACAGATTGAGAGCATCTTCAGATAAGAAGCCTCCATTTCACAGAATACCAATACTGCGTAATAGACTCATTTGCTTTTCTTGAGACGGATGCGAGTATCGCTTTTGGCTTTCTTCATACGCTCTTTTTTATAAGCCAGTACATCACTCTCCATAAAGATCATCCCCGCCGATGTTTCTTGAAAGGGCAGCCTTGTTTCCTTTACAAGCCTGTCCACATATTGACGTGATACGCCTAGATACTCTGCCACATCGGTTCTCCCCATCGCTTTTTGGATCGTTTGCTTCATGCCTACTATTTTGCTTCCATTGGCCTTTTAATAATAGTTGGCTATAACCCAACTATATGATAAGCTTCGAACATGCAGCTGATCCCAATGCAGGCAACTACAGCAATAGTAGAACCATCTTCAGATCATATCCTTTCCTTTATCCGCAATCAGTCCTGCTTCAATACAAAACGTGACTATAAAGCGGAAGTTGAGCTGTTCTATCGAACAGTGAAGAAGAGGGCAGTAGAAGTGACGCTCCATGATCTGATCGTGTATAAAGAGGGATTAGAAAATAGAGGATTGAAACCAGCAACTATCGCAAAGAAGCTGACAGTTCTACGAAGACTTTTCTGCTTTCTTTACGAGCAGGGTGTTATTCCAATCAATCCTGCATCTGGGTTAAAACTTCCCAAGGTCAGTAATGAAACAACGAGGGAAATCTTGAGTCTGGCTGAGTGCAACCATCTCCTTGTCTCTATCGAATCTACAAGCATTAGAGGGAAGAGGGATAAGGCGATCATGGCTCTCCTGCTAATCAATGGTCTTCGGGTTTGTGAGGTTACACGAGCAAATATCGGAGACTTGGTACAAACGGATGGCTGTTTGGTCCTGAAGGTACGAGGCAAAGGAGGTAAAAACATCGACACCCGCATACGCGATGATGTGCATGTTGTTATCAAATCGTATTTGGAAACACGCGGTACTCTGCAAGAAGCAGATCCATTATTCGTGGGTACTACTCATCGTGCAAAGGAAAGGATTGCGAGGCGCAGCATTCAGCATATGGTGAAAGTGCGTCTCAAAGAGCTTGGCATTGATCACCCGCATGTCAGTACACATTCATTGAGACATTCTTCCATTACGCACCTCATTAATGGAGGGGCGACCCTTATAGCAGCGCAGGACTTTGCGCGGCATTCGAATCCCTCCACCACACAGCGCTATTTTCATAACCTAGATAGGTTGAAAAACCATGCAGTGATGATGCAGCCAATACGTGTCTGAGAATGCCTATTTCGCAGTAGCGAGCTTAGGTGCAATAAAACAGGCCTCCATTGTGATCTGCAAGCGAATGGCTTATAGTTTACGCAAATGAGAATGAAGCTTATTCCAGCGGTTGTGGTTGCTACACAAGTCCTGTTGAGCAACTTCTGTTTCATGCCCATGGCATATGGCGAAGAAGCTATGCCGATGGATCATGATATGGAGGAAATGGAGCAGGTCACAGAAATGGTGATGACTCCAGTGAATGCCATGTCACCTCTTCACTGCGATGGGTGCGTGACAGTTATTCGCCCGAAACATCACGCTTCTGATATGGATGGCGGGAAAATGCCCTGCAATGATGGTCACTGCCTATCGGAACACTCGCCATCTACTGCTATAGCAACGCAATCCTCGCAGAAAGACTTGCTTCAGATGCCTGTACGTCCCATGCATCTGTTCCTTGAGTTGCCAGAAACCACTGACGTGAAATTGAGACCTCCTGCTGGTCCCACGCCTCAGGTTATCATCACACGAACAATTGTTTTGCGAGAATGAGTGAAGTGAACTTTCTTTGAAGTAGCCAGTGTCTAGCTGGCTCCTTCGTTTGTACTTCGCTTTCCTTTCTTTATGTCTCACTCACCTCCAAAAGAATGCTACACATCCGTTGGTATAGGCGGGATGACGTGTGCTAGCTGCGAATTACTCTTAGAGCGAAAGCTTAAGGCTATTCCTGGTATCAAGGATGTGTCCGTAAATCATCGCAAGGGCATCGCAGAAATCACCGCTGATGCAGAGAACCTTCCAAGTGAGGAGCGGATTGCATCGGTAATCCGCAAAGCAGGTTATTCCCTCGCTGAGGATGGAGCGCCCTCGCTTTCCTCTATTCCAGCCGATAAGCGGAAATGGATGGAGATCGGTGGTTCTTTGCTCATCATCTTGGCGCTCTACAAACTCCTGCAAACATTCGATCTTGTGTCCCTCGCGCCCTCTACTTCAGGAGCGCTCTCGCTTGGCGGTATCTTCGTTATTGGTCTGGTTGCAGGGACTTCCAGTTGTCTTGCTGTTACTGGCGGTCTTCTCCTTGCTCTGGCAGCGAAGCATAACGAAGTGAACCAAGCGGAAAACGCCTGGGATAAGTTCAAGCCACTGCTCCACTTCAATGTAGGTCGCCTCATCTCTTACTTCGTTCTGGGAGGTCTTGTGGGGCTTCTAGGGCAGTCCATTACCTTGAGCACAAAGATGACGGGCTATATGAATATCGTTGTTGCCTTCGTCATGCTCTATCTGGCTCTCACGATCCTCCAAGTGATTCCAAAGGGCGCTTTCCCTATTCGCCCACCTAAAAAGTTCTCACGCTGGATCGCAGGACTTTCCGAGAGCAAACACCCAGCCGCTCCCTTTGCACTCGGTGCGTTCACCTTCTTTCTGCCGTGCGGCTTCACTCAATCTCTCCAGCTAGTGGCTCTTGCCTCAGGCAGCTTCGTAACAGGGGCATTAACAATGTTCATCTTCGCTCTTGGTACATTGCCGTCTCTCATAGGCATCAGCGCCATTTCTTCGACTGCTAGAGGGAATTTTTCTCGCATCTTCCTGCGCTTCTCTGGTGCTCTCGTGCTACTGCTTGCACTCTTCAATCTCAATACAGGATTCGCTCTCACGGGTGTTGATCTCTCTCAAGCGTTTACAGGTAGTAATCAACAGAACAATGCTGCTGCTCCGACTATTAGGGGAGGAGTGCAGGAGATTGCGATGAAAGTAACTCGTAATGGCTACGAGCCACAGAACCTCACAATCAAAGCGGGTGTTCCTGTCCGCTGGAAAGTGGATGGAACAGGTGCAGCAGGTTGCACAAGCATTATGACAATTCCTTCTCTGAATATCTCTCAAGCCCTGCGAAGCGGTGAGAATATCATTGAATTTACCCCTCCTGCGAAAGGCCAGTTGGCATTCATGTGCTCAATGGGCATGGTACGCGGTTCATTTAACGTTATTTAATCTTCTTATTCTTTTTCTTTTCCATTATGGCTCTCAATTGGCAAGACTCCGCTCACAAAAACGCTGCACCATCCGCAGCTGGAAGCAACCCATGGTTCGCGGTTTCCATGGGTCTTATTGGTATCATTGTAGGATTTGGACTGGGTTCCTTCAATGCAGGACGTTTCACCCTGGCAGCAGGAAATCCAAGCCCTCAACAAGTCGCGCAAGTACCTACTCCCTCTGCTCCTGAAGCTGCTCCCCAGCCACCCGCTACGCCTCCTACCGTCGGTGACGATCCAACTCTAGGTGACAAGGATGCGCCTGTGACACTCGTTGAGTTCACGGATTACCAATGCCCCTTCTGTAGCAGGCATTACACAGATGCCTACGGCCAGATCAAAAAAGAGTACATCGATACTGGCAAAGTGAAGTATGTAGTGAGGGATTTCCCTTTGAGTTTCCATCCACACGCACAGAAGACAGCCGAAGCAACTGAGTGTGCAGATGATCAGGGAAAGTTCTGGGAAATGCATGACAAAATCTTCGAAACACAGGCAACGTGGAGTAATTCAACGGACATTGTGCCTACGCTTAAGCAGTATGCGGCTGATCTAAAATTGAACACGGGTACGTTCAATACATGTCTCGATAGTAGTAAATACAAGGATGAAGTAGCGAAGGACATGGCTGATGGCTCAGCATCAGGCGTGAACGGCACTCCTGGTTTCTGGGTGCTTGGACCCGATGGGAAGACAGCGCAGATTAGCGGCGCGGTTCCCTTCGCCAATTTCAAACAGGCAATCGATCCCATGCTTCCGTAATTTTTTCCAACCATTTCCATGCATAGACGTTATTTCCTTCCATCGGTAATCGGATCGCTTCTGTTGCTCACCGCATGCAGTGTCGATACGACAGGAATTGCCACGGAATCCAATCGTCCTCCACATCCCAGAAGCAATGCCAATTCTGCCGTAACGGTGACAGAGTTCATCGACTTACAGTGCGAGGCATGCCGTGCAGCACAGACAAGAGTTATAAAGCCGATGCTAGAGCAGTACGGCCAACAGATTCGTTATGAGGTGAAGCATTTCCCAATCTATCCGAATCACCGCTATTCCAAAGAAGCAGCAGAAGCCGCTGAGTGCGCTGCTGATCAGGGGAAGTTCTGGGAATTTGAGGAGATGGATTACGAAAATCAGGACGACTTGAGTCCCACGGCGATTTCCAAGTGGGCAACAGATCTTGGTCTTGATATGGATCTCTTCGAGAGATGCAGGAAGTCCAATATCAAGATGGCTATCGTGGAAGCCTCGCAACAGGAAGGCGAACAGCTTGGCGTGAATGGGACTCCTACGTTCTTCGTCAATGGACAGCGAGTGGAGAGCACCATTGAAGCGATTGGTGCAGCGATTCAGGCAGCTGCAAGTGGGTCTGCGATGCGTCTATAAAATGAAGTCTTGCCAAGTAAGGGGGTACGGGGATAAAGTACCCCTACCCCCTACCCCTTCATAATATGAGAGAAGATGCCAAGAAAAAGACATTAGCCGCGATCAACAGGCTGGAAGGACTGACTGTTAAACTGCGGAAAGATGTTGAGGATGATGCCTACTGCACGGAAATCCTTGAACTTGCGCTCGCCATGCAGGGGCATTTGAAGCATATCCAAGCAGCTGTGCTCGAAAGCCATTTACATACATGTGCCGCAAAGAAGCTCGCATCACCTGCAGATAAGGAAGCATTTATTGATGAAGTCATCAAAGTTGTTGGCCTCTCTAAACGTTAATTATTTTCCCTTCCAGCCTATGCAAACCAGTGTCTCTATTCCTGGCATCCACTGCGCTTCCTGTGCAGCTCTCATCAAAGATGTAAGCAGCGAATTTTCTGCTATCAAAAGCGCAGAGGTTGATATTGATACGAAGAAAGTGACCCTCGACCATAACGAAAGTTTTGATATGGAAAAATGGAAGCAGGAAATTGAAGGATTGGATGAGAAGTACAAAGTTCACCCTCTCGCATGACTTCACAATGCACTCTCTCTATTACAGGCATGCACTGCGCCAGCTGCAGCGCACTCATCACCCGCAAACTTAAAAAGACTGCAGGCGTTGAGGAAGCAAATGTGAACTATGGAGCCAATAAAGCCCGTATTCGCTTCAATTCTGAGCTTGTGAATGAGAAGGGGCTTATCGATGCAGTAAAAGCTGCAGGCTACGGCGCTGAAGTGCATGACCCGCATAGTCATCATGGTGTTGATATTGATCGGAAGCGTCAGGAAAAGGAAATCGCAGATTATCGTAGAAAATTCCTCATCGGACTAGTTCTCAGCCTGCCGATGCTCGGCTTCATGGTGCTGTCCTTCTTCCCAGAGTCACCACTGCATTGGCAACTCATGCCGTATATGGGAATTGTGTCACTCATTCTTGCTACTCCTGTGCAGTTCTGGCTGGGAGCAGGCTTTTTCAGAGGATTCTGGTCAAGCGCTCGTATGTTCAGCTTTAGCATGGACAGCCTCATCGCTATTGGAACGCTTACTGCTTACCTCTTCAGCCTCTATAACCTCGTTAATCACGTTCTGACGTATGGAACGGTGATTGGCGAAATGCATGATCTGTACTTCGAGGTTGCTGCTTTACTGATCACGTTTGTCCTGCTCGGAAAATGGATGGAGGCACGAGCGAAAGGAAGAACATCCTCCGCTATTCAGAAACTCATGGGACTTCAGGCGAAGACTGCACGAGTGCTCCGTAACGGGCAAGCAGTGGATGTACCGATTGAGGATGTCCAAGTGGGCGATATAGTGGTTGTGCGCCCAGGAGAGAAGATCCCTGTGGATGGCGTAGTGATAAAGGGACTCTCATCTGTCGATGAATCCATGCTCACAGGTGAAAGTATCCCTACAGAGAAAAAAGAGGGTGATCGTGTGTTTGGGGCAACGATGAATAAAAACGGCAGTATAGAGTTCCGTGCCGAAAAGATTGGCTCGGAAACTGCTCTCGCTCGCATAATTCGCTTTGTGGAGGATGCACAGGGTTCCAAGGCACCCATTCAAAACTTTGCCGATTGGGTATCTTCGTGGTTTGTTCCCGCAGTCATTGGCATAGCCATTATTACGCTTATTGGTTGGCTCTTGGCAGGCACTTCCGTCACATTTGCACTCCTTGCTGCCGTCTCGGTTCTTGTTATTGCCTGTCCCTGCGCCCTTGGACTTGCGACACCCACAAGCATCATGGTCGCTACGGGCAAAGGTGCGGAACAGGGCATTCTCATTCGTGGAGGAGAACCCTTGGAAGCTGCGAACAAGATCAATGTCATTGTGTTCGATAAGACGGGAACGCTCACAAAGGGAAAACCTGAAGTGACCGATATTCTTGCGTTTCAAGGATCAGAGAAGGAAATCCTGCAGATCGCAGCCAGCTTGGAGCAGGGTTCAGAGCAT
The DNA here is from genome assembly GCA_964533375.1 of uncultured Candidatus Peribacteria bacterium. Lineage (GTDB taxonomy): Bacteria > Patescibacteriota > Gracilibacteria > Peribacterales > Peribacteraceae > CALREJ01. The sequence goes on along the minus strand of CAZHLW010000001.1, from coordinate 204,388 downwards.
CCACTTGCTGAAAGTATTGTGAAGCGAGCAACCGAGATGCCCATTTCTCTTGTCGCAGTAGATAGATTCTGTGCAATAGCAGGACATGGAGTGGAAGGGACGATCAACGGAGAAAAGTATTTCCTCGGAAACCGCAAACTCATGGAACGGGAAAAGATTGTAATTGGAGATGCCGAATCGAAACTTCAGAAATTAGAGAATGAAGGGAAGACCGCCATGCTGCTTGCGGATACAAGCAAGGTTCTTGGCATCATTGCCGTTGCGGATACCGTCAAAGAAACCTCCAAGGAGGCTGTAGAACAGCTTCAGAGGATGGGAATTGAGGTCTACATGATCACAGGTGATAACAAGCGCACAGCTCAGGCGATTGCAGTGAGTCTTGGCATCAAGAATGTCCTTGCTGAAGTACTCCCTGCCGAGAAAGCCAGTGAAGTGAAGAAGCTACAGGAACAGGGCAAGAGAGTGGCGATGGTCGGTGATGGCATCAATGATAGTCCTGCGCTTGCACAAGCGAACCTAGGGATAGCTATGGGCAGCGGCACCGATATTGCCATGGAGACAGGTGGCATTGTGCTTGTGAAGAACGATCTCAGAGATGTTGTGACGGCAATTAAGCTGAGCCGAGCGACAGTGAGCAAGATCAAGCAAAATATGTTCTTTGCGTTGTTCTACAACGTCATCGGTATTCCTATTGCAGCACGACTGTTTATGGACTTCGGCATCGTACTTCGTCCTGAACTTGCAGGGCTCGCTATGGCCTTCAGTTCAGTGTCTGTTGTCACAAACTCACTTCTCCTTAAGGGTTTCCATCCACAGCGCAGAAACTGGCTCTCGGACATCGCGCCGTATGTGATGGCCGTTGGCTTTACGGCGCTCTTCTTTGGCTTTGCAAAGATCAGTTCCGCAGGTCCAGCTGTAAACCCTGACCCGAATCATACACATGCAGATTTCGCTGTTTTCATCGATGGGAGCAGAGTCGATTTCTCACAGGAGAAGTACATGTCCACCGATACGAATCCAAAGCATCCCTATACCCACGTCCATGATGGCAATGGGAACGTGATGCACCGCCACAAGCCAGGGATTACCATCGGAGATTTCTTTTCTTCATTGAAGATCTTTTTGGCTGCAGATTGCTTTACGCTCGATACAGGCGAGGAATACTGCAATGATGGCAAGAAACGCTGGAGGATGTTCGTGAATGAACAGGAAATGCCTCTGAATCCTGTGTATGTCTTTCAAGACTTGGATCAGATTCTTCTGACATACGGCGCGAGTGATACCGAGTATAAGCAGCAACTCAGAAAGCTTTCTGATGATGCCTGTCGATACTCGCTGACCTGCCCTGAGCGTGGCACACCGCCTAAGGAGAATTGTGTGTCTGATCCGACTGTTCCGTGTGTCGCTCCATAAGTTTCCCTGGGGTTATACTCAATAACTTGTCTCTACAATGACAAAACATCCTCATGCATCGGCATCACTGGAAAAGCGCTTCACTCGCGCATTAGTGCTCAATGGCGGTCTCGCCATTGTAGAAACCATCGGAAGTATCATAACGGGCAGCAGTGCTTTATTAGCAGATGCCTTAATGAATTTAGATGATGCAGGGGCGCTGATTCTTAGTATCTACAGTGAACGAAAGACAAAGCAGGCACCTGATGCACGAAGGACATTTGGTTACGCTCGCATGGATGCATTTGCGGGGTTCGTAAAGGGCTGCCTGCTCCTGGTTACGGCATTTATCGCTTTCTTCCAAGCTATCAGATTGCTCTTAGAGCCACAGGAGATTGCAGGTGAATTAGTGATCGTCTTTGGCTCCATTGCTCTTGTAGTAAATCTCGTATCGGCTCTCTGGCTTAAAGAGGATGCCTGTTGCAGTTTGAATGCCAAAGGCACCTATGCCTGCATGATCTATGATGCTGTTGGTTCGGCGGCTGTAGTCGCAAGCGGTATTCTTTCTCTGTTCATCACCACTATTTACGTCGATGTAGCCGTTGCGTTCCTTATCACTTTCTTCATGATAAAAACTGGATGGGGTATTTTCGTCGAGGGAATGGGATACTTCCTACAATCTGCACCAGAAGGATTTAATTACGACGATTTTGAAAAAGAAGTAAAGGCAGTAAAAGGTGTTTCATCAGTCGGAGATATTCACGTCTGGAGCCAGAATACGAAGGAACATCATCTGACCTGCAAAGTCACGGTCACGATTGATGAGGTGTGCGATTGCGAGCGAATCATTTCGATGGTCGAGGAGATATGCCACAAGCAATTTGGTATCCAACATGCAACGATCCAGCCTGTGTACTCTGAACAGACACTGCAGCGCTTCTGCAAAGCTAAGAGGTAGGTTTCCTCGGCAATGCCTGTATCGTAATCACTTTTCCTACTTTCGTGCGCCGTAGCTCGTCGATGCGCTCGACTTTCACCGTCGGTGTCTTCGCTCCCTGCGTCTCCAATTCTCCCGTAATGCGCTTCACGAATTCCGATTCATTGAATGTCGAATGAGGACGAAGGATGAAGCAAGTGAGAGTATCTTTGTTCTCTTGTACTATCTGCCATCCGTCGATGGGCAGGAGAACCATTTCGTCAAAGAAGAACTCTGGATCGATAGCGATTTCTCCGCCGTCTTTCCCTGTCAGATGAATCACTTGTTCCTCTCGCCCCTGAACTTCTTCAATGAGAGGGAAAGGCCTACCGCAGGGGCAAGGCTTGGAGGCAAGTTTGATGTGATCGCTTATTTCATAGCGGATGAGTGGCATGGAACGCCGCCAGAGAACGGTTACAAGTAACTTGCTCCCGTAGGTTCCTGCTGGCACAGGCTTATTGTCACGATCAACCACTTCGAGGATAACCATGTCATCGTAGATATGTAGCCCTTTGTGCTCCTGACATTCGGATGCGACTTCCGCTGTCTCTGTTGCCCCATACGCTTCAAATGGCTCAATGCCCCATGCCTTCTTAATAGCCTTCCTCGCTTCTTTTTTGAGGGTTTCTGCGGTTGTCAGGATCGTTTTTGGGGCAATACGTAACCGTCCTGCAATCTGCTCTTCGGCAAGCAGATGTACATTACCCGCGTACCCACCGAACACATGGGGCTGGAAGGCATTAAGTTGAGAAACAAGCTGCGGCATCGGCTCTACTGAATCCAAAACGAGCGTGCGGATGAACGGGACTTTGAGAGAGTGTGCGGCTCCTGCGAGATGCCACGGGAGGCGCGACTGCACAACAGCCATGCGTGGCCGTTCGCGCAAACTCAGATGAATGCCCATCCAGCCAGATGCACGGGCTGTCAGCGCGAACATTGTTAGGAATTCATCTTGGTTAAACAGGAACACTCCTTTGACACCTGTAGTGCCACCCGTAGCGAAGGCATAGTGGCCAGAACTGTATGGTTGGAACTCGGTCATGTTCTCCAAGAACTGCTCGACATCTTTGAGCCGCAGGGAGCGATCCGTGACGATCTCATCCCATGATTGCATGAGTTCCTGCTTCGTGAGCACTGGAAGCTCAGTAAGCGGACAGCCTTCCAATCCTTTATGGAATTTTTTGTAGAAAGGAGAACTGGCATACGCGAATTCACGCAGCTTTTGCAGTTCCTGCTGCTGATACTGCTTGATCTGCTCCCGCGTCCACTTCTCGCGCCGCTTCAGTGCCCGAATCTTTCCTACGAGCTTGAGGAAACCCACGAATCCAATACCGACTCTCTTCTTAGCAGGTTGTGTTTCGGTGTTGCGAGTCATGCAGAGATGGGATAATGTATAAATACATAATTATACGTCCAATCTATGCCTCAACTCACTGAACTGCAACTCGAAGCGAAACTGTTCAAGGGTCTTGGCGACCACTCACGTTTGATGATTCTTGAAACCATTGCAGACGGAGAGAAAACCGTCTCACAGATCGTCGAAGAAACGAAACTCTCACAGCCCAATACCTCGGCTCATCTTGCTTGTCTCCTTGAATGCGGTCTCATCCGCAAGGAGAAGCGAGGCAGAGAGGTCTTCTACGAAGTCTCATCCAAAGAGGTTTCCGAGATTCTTAAATATGCGAGGAAAATTCTGAAGAAGCACTCAAAGGAGATTTATATGTGTACCCACTACTAAATATGACACAACAGGTCCGCTATCGCGTTACAGGGATGGATTGTCCCTCCTGTGCTGCCAAAATCGAAGCAGCAACTAGAAAAGTGGCAGAGGTGCAGGATGTGAAAGTCTCCATTGCTTCGCAGGTGATGACGCTCCGCATGAACGATGTTGCTGCCCTTGCTGCGGTGGAGAGTGCCGTCAAAGGCATCGGCTACAACCTCGCGCGGATGCAAGAAGGAAAAGACGATGACGAACTCCCAAAAGATCTCACGCATGTCACTCCTGCCTACCGCCGAGCACTGTGGATCGTGATCCTGCTTAATGCTTGCTATGGCGTTGGAGAAATGGTCGGCGGGTTCATTGCGGGTTCCCAAGCGCTCAAGGCAGATGCCCTCGATTTCCTTGGGGACGGGTCGATCACGTTCCTCGGCCTTCTCGCCATCGGCTGGGGTCTTCGATGGCGGGCGCGTTCCGCACTCATTCAAGGCATCTTCCTTGCTCTCTTAGGAGCAGGTGTGCTTCTCAACACCATCTATCGTTTCTTCGTACTGCAAACTCCCGAAAGCGAATTGATGGGCATTCTCGGTGCTATCGCACTGGTCATCAACATTGTCGCGGCAGTCGTGCTCATGCCCCACCGCGCAGGCGATGCGAATGTCCGTGCTGTGTGGCTCTTCAGCCGCAACGATGCTATTGGCAATCTTGTGGTCGTGATCGCAGCGGGGCTTGTTGCATGGACGGGAACGCCGTGGCCTGACCTAATTGCTGCATCTGTCATTGCGTCGCTGTTCCTCCATGCTTCATGGTCGATCATTCGGGATGCAAGAAACGATTTACGTACAGCTGCAGGATGATGGTTATCCCGCAACGTGAAACGTTTAATGCTATTGAAGATGGGCAACTGCATGATGTGTCTGCGATGGAGGGTATGTTTTCGAGAGGATCTTTATTACGCAGTAGGCGCATTAGGTGACATAAACGAGAACACAGGTTTCAAGACCTGTAAAACACGCTAAAATTGTTTCAATATGAGTATTGATAAAGATGAGGTTTACGCAGATGACATCTACGATGAACCTTCACCACCGATCAATCCGAACACGCTAATTGCGCTGTATCAATTAGCGTTTTACACAGAAGGGGCAAAAAGTGTTCCACGGACTGAATTAGATGAAAGTCAGCGCAAATTCTCAGGGGCAATGCAGGATCACCTGAACGACCTTCTGTGGGGGCGGGCGCAGTTTGTGAAGTACAACGATTTGAAGCTACCACCAATGATAGACATCCTTAGAATGTTTCATAAGGTTGAGACCGCTTTGATGGAAGTGGAGATTGCAGTTAGCCCCGTAGAGATTTATGAGTATGAGCGAACGAATGCTTTTGGGTCTTTTCATTCAATGGTAAGCGTTGGAGAATCACTCGGAGAGAAAGAATATGTGAAGAAAAAACCTGTGGCGCTGTGGGAAGAGGTAAAGGCAGAGAGATCGGTCATAGTTCCAATGCATCAGGCATTTGACCTCGCGTTTCACTTGGCTTTGGCGCGCCAAGAAGTGATCACTCGTGAGCATCGCCTGAACCTGGAGGACAACCCTCATAAAGACCAATGGACCAGCAAGAGCACGGATTTTATTAGTTCATCGCCTGTGATTGTCGAGTTTTTCACACAGGCAGTTGGAGTGCATAAATTGGCGAAAAAGGAACTGCATGATTACCTTCAGTCTTTTCGATGGCATGACATTAAATGGGAGGAAAATGTATTGAACTGGGCGCAGCAAAAAGAGGCCATGTACGGCATATTGAGCAAAAAACAGGAGCATTTCAAACGAGGTTTTTGGCTTTCTGATAAAGACTTCATCCACCCTCTATTCCCAGAAGGAATGAAGCCAGCAGAAACAATCTTGGCATTAGATGAAGACGGTGAATTAATGGCGGGAGGAATGCGGAGAGTAGACGGTTCTGAACTTCTGCAAATCCGAATACGACCACTAAAACAATATAATCAGTTAATACCTGCTCCCCTTGAAAATACCCCTAATGGGTATTTATCGATAAGCGACAAGAAGGCTGCAATCCTCAAGATTGCCGTAGATCAGTTGGATCTCAGCGCTGAGGAAGATTTAACGACATATATCGAACCCAGCGTATTTCTCAGTGGCGTACCGAATCTCTCTAAAACGGAACTTCATGGAATTTTATTTGCGCTAAATAAAGAAAAACAAATAAGTGTGGAAATGGAATACCCCTCCGAGATTATTCCAATGGATGAAGAGGCGATCCCTCATAAACCAATAAACCCAATGATTACCTTATTGCGTTATATAATAAGACCTCATCACGAGATGTTTCCAGGAATGAAGTTAGTGCAAAAATCTACACCAAGAAGGCAACTTCCTAATGTATTAGAGGATGCTGAAGAGTTTCAAATACCTAAAAGTAATGTGATTCGGTATTTGAATCTTGTGACAGATTTTGATCTCAAAGTTATTTGGAATGAGAGTGATAAAAACTTATCAACAAGGTTCAATCAAGATTCTGCGATTCAATATCTGTGGAAGCTTTTGCTCGAAAAGAAAGGTGAAGTACTCCAAAAAGATTCAATCAAAAAGTATTTAGCAGAAGTACTGGAACGAGAGGATGAAGTGAGAGGGTTTGACTTCAACAAAGCTATTGAAAACTTGCAGAGGAAACTCGCACAAGTGGCAGGCTTAAAACGAAAAGAAGTTACGGTATGGTTTGAGGTGGATGAAACAACTTTGTCCCTCAAAGACTTAGATTAGCCCTCAAAATTTGAGGGATGCATGGTGGCGACATCATGCAGGATTACAGAACACACGACCTCCCCACTATTGCAGTTTTACTGCATAAGCAGTGCAAACTACGCACGTTAGATCGTTCCGATCCTAGCGGCAAAGTGATCTTCGTATTTGAGGACAGTGACGATCTTCAAAAGATCCTTCGCGCCTACTGGACCGATTCTTTGCTGTGTCCTGCACAGTCACTGCTGACATCACTTAAACGAGCAAAACATATTCTTTACGACTTTCACTCATGACCCTTACGGAGTCAGATTTGGCCGAGTTCGCACAAATAATCCGTGAGGATTATGGAGTCGAACTGACACCCGAACAGGCTAAGCGCGAAGCAGAGTCACTGGTTCATTTTGCTTATCTTCTTTCCCAGCCACAACCATGACAATCCTCCGACCTCCATAACAGGAAAATAGCCGCCCTCCTTGCAAGAAGACTAGCTCTTTTCCCTTATTTCTATGATGAATCCTACTTTTACATCAGCCACAACTCAAGATTTAACCGCAGAAAATCGGTTTATCTCAAGCCTTATCAAACTCGCATCCGTATGGAACGCAAAGCTCACTCTTCATTCTCGCCTCTCCACTCACCTTATCTCTATGCATAAAGACTTCGACGCTCTACGGCAAATCCCAATCCTTGAAGTTGCACATCAACTCGGCGTTGAAGCAATAAAGACAGGGGCTGGTACGTATGCAATGCGCGATGAAGGTGAAATAACGTCTCTTACATTGTTTGAAAAGACGAATACATGGAAGAGGTTTTCAGGCAAAGAAAAGGGTGGAGTGTCACAAGGCTCCACTCTCGATCTTGTGATGCATATCCACGAATGCTCTTTGAAGGAGGCAGCCGAATTTCTTTCCACCTGCTTCCTATGACCCAGAAACCCCTCAAGTTGCAGCCGTTGCCCTCTGGCGAACTCAAGTACTGGCTTGAGGAACGATGCGTGTCCAAGGACATCCTGGAGAGCCAGGGCATCGCATGGACTATCCACGCGCAGAACAAATGGGTTGTGATCCCCATCCTTGATGCAGAGGGCAAAACGCTTTTTTATAAACTGAAGAGGCCGACAAACGGCAAAGAGACTCAGCCCAAATATCTGGTACAACCCAAGGGTAGTCCCGCCACACTGTATCCACTCCCTTACTTGGGCGATGCAACGGACATTATTCTCTGTGAAGGCGAACCAGATGCACTCGTGCTTATCGGTAATGGAATAGAAGCAATTTGCTCCACGGGAGGCGCTGGAACTTTCAAAGAAGAATGGCTCAAGCTCTTCCCAAAAGGAATTAAAGTCACTGTTTGTTTTGACCTCGATGAAGCTGGCAAGAAGGGAGCAGATAAGACAGTACGACTTTTCGAAAAAAAGAGATCTGATATTGAGCTTTTCAGAATTGAATTACCCGAAGTACTTGGCGATGGAGGTGACATCACGGACTTTGCTCGCTACTGCAAAAAAGAGTCGAAAGACTTCAAAATCGAGCTATTATCTCTCGCCAAAAAAGTGCCACAGGCGGGTGACAAAAATAAAGATGTAAACGACACCCGACCACGGGTAGCACTTCTAACTGCTCCAAAGCAGCCTGTGGAAATCAACGAATGGAGGAATGTCATTCGAGAGAATTTTCAGGAACTCGTTGTTGCTTCCGAGATTGCCCTAAGCACCGTTGCACAGCTGCTTATCAAGGACATCACCAATCCCTTCGCTCTCGTTCTCATCGACGTGCCAGCGGCGGGGAAGACAATCACGATCAACTTTTTTGCCGAGTCTGGGCTTCCCGAACTCATGTATCCATCGGATAAATTTAGTCCCGCATCCTTCGTATCGAATGCCGCAAACGTGAAGCGCGAAGACCTGGAGAAGGTGGACCTGCTTCCTCGGCTGAAGTACCGCATGTTCTGCATCCGCGACCTCGCTACGGTGTTTTCTGCGCGAGAGGAGGATCTTATCTCAAACGTGGGAATTCTTACCCGCGTACTCGATGGGGAGGGGCTTGCAACGGATGGAGGAGTCCACGGGCAAAGGACCCGCACAGGCGACTATCTTTTCATGCTTCTTGCAGCCTCAACGCCAATCCCACGGCGCGTTTGGAAGGTCATGGGAAACCAGGGACCGCGCCTGTTCTTCTTGGGTCTGCACATGAAGACAAAGACGAATGAGGAACTTGTGCGCCAATTGCAGGGCAATGCCTGTAAGGAGAAAGAAATGGTGTGCCGTAAAGTAACGGGCGACCTGCTGCGAACACTCTGGGCAAAGCACCGTGACGGCATCGCATGGGATAAATCCAAAGATCAGGCAAGCCATCTCATGATCATCGCACGATGTGCGAGCCTCCTGGCAAAGCTCCGTGGGACATTGAACACCGATAGAGAGCGCAACGATACGGGCGAAGAATTGGTGTACCACTCTCCCGTCATTGAGAAACCTGACCGACTCAACCAGCTGCTCTATAACCTCGCCAGAGGCCACGCTGTTGCTCTTGGGAGGGAACACATTACGGATGAGGACATGCCCTGCGTGGTACTGCTCGCCTGTGATTCTGCCCCTGGGCATCGAGCAGAGCTGTTGCACGCACTTATTGATCGTGGCGGGAAGATTACTACAGGACAGGTAGAGAAGGTCTTGAAGGTTTCAAAGCCAACGGCACTCCACGAAATGCAGACCATGAAAATTCTCGGAATTTGTGAGGAATGGGACCCTGACGATTTGACCACGGAAAAGGGTATCCAATTCCAGGAAGACTTCATGTGGTTCAGCTCGGAAGAATGCCGCTCTCACTTCAAATGGAACACAGGGTCAGAACCGCTTAATTCCAACACCGAATAAAGCATATCTGACGGTGTGTAACTCTGCTTCATTTTCTCCCAACTACTCACATGGAAATTCATGCTTCGTTCGAATCAGGTAACAAACATCCTCTGCACGAGGATGAAAATGCTGTCCTGCTGATGGACCGACTTCCGCAAGGCGGCATTGGCTCGGTGTTTATCCGAACCTATGACATTGGACAGGAGGACCCCGCCATCGCATTCCTCATGCTCGATAAGTATGAAATTGAGGAGCTTAAAAACTGGAAAGAAGAACCCGCTTTGCAAAACGCTATCGAGAAAATTATTGAATACGCCTCGGCGCATCCGAAGGAGGAATACCTGTTCATGCTCTTCGCTTAATTCTTTCCCCCACCCCCTATGAACCTTCGCACTGCCAAACTTGAATGGGACCTCACCCCTACGTTGTACGAGGATGAAAATTCTCACTGTCTGCTTATAAAGCTGGCGCAAAACGCCTGTGGTGAGGTTTACCTAAATCCTTGCGACCACAACATGGGATTTTTCTACGTCGATAGCCATTACCTAGATGGTCTACTAAAAACTCTTGAGAGTGATCATTGGTTCGATGTCTCAAAAGAACATCTTCCAGCGGTAAAAAAACTTGCGAGGACCATTCTTGAATACATCGAGAAAAATCCTACCCCAGACGGTCACTACTGCTTCCTGGCTTCGGACGAATTCTGAACCCTTATTTTCTTCCCTTCTTTTTTTATGGACCTTATACCTGCTCAACCCAACTGGAATTGTTGCGCCAGGAACATCCCGCTTCCTCACCTTACTTTCGATGCACTGAAAAGGCTCGAAGCGAGTGGAATTGGAACTGTCTATGAATCGCCCAGATGCAATTTCATGTGCTTCCTGACGGTTGATGACCAAACGGACCTAGCAACGATGCACGCAATCCTCGGAGGAGAAGACGAGGAATGGAAAGGCACGACTGATGACCAACTGCTTCTTCGAGCCATCACGGGGTACATGGAGAGTCACCCCAACCAAGAATTCTTCTGTTTTACAGCTTTTACTTCCGATACCCCCAACTCCCATGAAAATCTTTCCTGCAAATGTTAATTGGGGTAATCCCATAGGATCATCGATCCTACATATTCCTCACTGCGCGATTTCAGTTCTTGAAAAGAGCGGCATCGGTGAAGCTTTTCTAAACCTCGAACGCCATGAACGTGGCGTTTATATCATCGGGCAAGAAGAGCTTCCTTCCTTAGAGGATGTGCTGGAGGGTGAGCCGTGGTTTGGATCTAAAGAACAGCTGCCAATGGTTCAATTTTTTAGGGACTATATGGCAGAACACCCAGCGCAAAGGACCTTCTGTTTCATCGTGAACGATAGTTGATTTTAAGCCAACTAATTATATACTGCCCACACTTATGGGCATCCCTCAATCCACCCAAACCTATGGCCTATAAATACTTCCTGTATGCCCGCAGAAGCACCGACGAAGAGAAACAGGCGCTTTCGATCCAATCGCAGCGCCAAGAGCTTCTGTTGAAGTTCCAGCACCTAGAGATCGTTGAGGAAATTACGGAAGACGGCAGTGCCTTCAAGCCCTACAACCGCCCCAAGTTCAAGGACATGCTAACGCGCATAGAGGCGGGTGAAGCTGATGGGATAATCGTTTGGCATCCTGACCGCTTAAGTCGTAATCCAATTGATGCAGCAGAAGTGATCTACGCACTTGATCGAAAAGTACTGAAGGATTTGCAGTTTGGCTCCTATTTTTTCAGCAACTCGCCAGAGGGCAAAATGATGCTCAGTTTTGCCCTCTCCCAATCTAAATACCAATCGGAAAAATTGGGAGTAGATGTCACAAGAGGCATGACCACGAAATGCAAGATCGGGCAGTTCCCTGGAAAAGCATCCCTCGGTTACAGCAATGTGAATGCAGGTGAACGTGGTAGGTGCTACATCGGGAGTGATGAGCTTCGATATGAAAACATGGAGAAAGCCTGGAGGCTTCTGCTCACGGGCGCATACTCGGTCCCTCAGATACACCGTATAGCGCGTGATGATTGGGGAATGACACTCCGCGCCACAGATAAGTACCCAGAGCGCCCTGTGACTCTTGGATGCCTTTATAAGATCTTTTCGTCACCATTTTGTGCGGGCTTCTTCTGGTGGAAGAAGGAGTTTTATAAAGGGACACACCCCGCAATGATCACATATGCAGAATACGAGAAAGCTCAGATGATTCTTGGGAGGGACGGAAGACCGAATAATCGAAAGCACAATTCTCCATTTACGGGTCTCATCCACTGTGCTGAATGCGGCTCGATGATCACCTGTGACGTACAGCGTAAGAAGCTCAAGAACGGGAATGTACGAATGCATCTCTACTACCGCTGCACAAAGAAGAAGGGTCCTTGTTCCCAGACGGTGCAGCTGAATAAAGACGAACTGACACCTCAGCTTAGAAGGTACATCGAAGCGATTACCATCTCCGAAAGGTTGTTAGTTTGGCTGAAAGATAAGATGGAACGGGTGCATGAGATGGACAAAAAGGGGCAGAAGAAACAATTGGTAGAGTTTCGTCGCAAGTACGACAATGCAATGGCGGCGATTCAAAACCTTGTGAAGCTCTATGTGGCTGTCGATAACATAGACCGCTCAGTAATCAGCGAGGATGAATTCAAAGTGCAAAAGAACTCGCTGACCAAAGAGAGAGACCATGCCAAAAGGCTCCTCGATGATAACGAGCTGAATGCTGACACTGCGATTGATAGGACTATCAAAACATTTGAGTTCTCTTGCAACGCCTTGAAATGCTTCGACAAAGGCAGCGTGGATACACAGAAGGTTATCCTCATGGCTATTGGCTCGAACTGGACGATGAAAGACGGAATAGTGCAGTGTGAAGCCAGATTCCCGTTCTTGAAGATCCAGGAAGGCTTGGAAGCGATGAAGCAGAAATCAGAGCGGATCGAACTTCGATCCTTCGTGATTCCTAAGCCAGAACATAGCCTTTCCGAAGTTGATTTTTCACTATGGCAGCCCCACGGAGAATCGAACTCCGATTGCAGGAATGAAAATCCTGTGTCCTAGCCGTTAGACGATGGGGCCGTGATGGGAAAAGAACCGCTCTTCTTTGTGGGAGCCTGCGCAGTATACGAAAGCGAGGTTGTCTTTTCCAGTAAATTAATATATAATATTTATTGTTTCTGTCAAATATCCATATGCACATCATCTATCGCCTTTGTGCCGCAGTGGCACTTGTAACAGGAAGCGCCCTGACTATTGGCAAAAGTCTGTCGTTTGTAAAAGCAGATCTGACTGGCGGTGGCGCCCAGCTGATGGTCCACGCAGCCGCTCCGGCGGAAGCGATTATGGAGGTAACAGAGAAAGTCTCTGCCGCCAGCGAACTGATTGTCGGCCTGCTCCTGATTCTCCTTGGGTTCTGTCTCCACGCTCTTTTGATGGCCCACGATGAGCGAACGGTGCCAATCCGAGTTGTACCACGGAAGACCCTGCACTCTCCACAGTGGTTCTGGATTGAGATGAAAATTTCACGTTAACGAAAAAAACACCCCCTTTCAGAGGTGCTTCTTTCTTTAGGTGAGCTTAGCAAGAGCAGCCATCGCTGCAGCCGTCACCTCCAATCTTCAATGTCATAAGATGGGAGAAAGAAATAACATGCTCAGTATACTCAAATCTTCCTTGATGTCTATCACTCTGACTTGACGAGTGATAATTAGGCAATAGGCGTTAGGCTATAAGAAAACCGTCTCCAGGAATCCTACCGCCTACAGCCTATTGCCTACTGATAGAGTTAAGCAAAATCATGTTTCTTGCCCAAATCATCCCGGTGATATTTCCCGAACTCTTCCAGCTTGAGTAGAACTTCATTTTTGACGACAGGCCCCTCCGTACACATCCGAATCCCCAGTGGATCGATCACGCAGTTTCCACAGAGCCCGAAGCCGCACTTCATGTAACGTTCCATCGAGAGCTGCGCCGGGACATTGTGCGCCGCTGCGATTTCCGACACGCGCTTGAGCATCATTTCCGGACCACAGGCAAAGACCTGGTCGACAGGATCGCAGTCCTCCCCTTTCTTCTTTGCACCTTTCTTTGGAATCGGGCAGCTTGCGAGCAACTTTTCGAGCACTTCGGTGTTGAATCCCTTAAAGCCAACCGATCCGTCATTGGTAGCGATGTGCAGGGAAACATGCGGAAGCTTTTCGAACTCGTCGAGGTACAGGAGATGCTCTTTGCCACGGGCACCGACAATGACTTCGAGCGTACAACCGTGACCAACGGTACTTGCTGCAATGAAGTACATGGGAGCAGCGCCGTAGCCTCCTGCAACGAGCACAATGTGCTGTCCGGGCTTCCACTCATACGACGTCCCAAACGGCCCGCGCAGACCCACCAAATCCCCTACCTGACATTTTGCCAGCTCCTCCGACATATCACCGACGGCAAAGAACGTGATCTTCGTTTCTGCACCGTCATCGTACGCAACGCTCATCGGGTTTTCGTCGACTCCGGGCAGCCACACCATCACAAACTGTCCCGGCTTTGCCCCGAGCGATCCATCGAACGTATAGGTCCGCACCATCTCTGTTTCCTGCTTGATGTCTTTGATGCGATAGGTTCGCGGTAACTGTGATTGAAGCTGGATAGCCATGGATTACGAACGGGAAGAAAGTTGCTTGTGCATACCACCGACCATATCGGCAATTTCCCACACTCCTTCATTCGTGCACCAGAGCTGCATTTCGTCGCAGATCTTCTGGAAGACATCAATCCCGCGTTCACCAAGCGCCGTACCAACGCCAATCAGCGAGGCACCGGCCAGCATCAGTTCGAGTGCATCTTCTCCGGTGTACACGCCGCCTGTTCCGATGATCGGCAATTTGCCCTCGGTTGCAGCGTACACATCCGCCGTACAACGAACAGCGATTGGCTTGATAGCACGCCCCGACATGCCTCCTGTCCTGTTTGCCAGAATCGGCATGCGGCTGCGGAGGTCGATGGCCATACCCGGACCGACGGTGTTGATGACGGTAAATCCATCAGCACCGGCCTCTGCACAGGCCAGAGCAATCGCACCAATGTTCTCGACGTTGGGAGACAATTTGATGAAGACCGGCGTCTTCCTGGAAACCTTCTTCACTGCTTTTGTGACGCTCGATGCATCGGCAGCCGAACACGCAAACGGACGACCGAATTCATCTTCAATATTAGGGCAGCTGATGTTTACCTCCAGAAAATCGACTCCCAAGGGAAGAATCGCTTCCGCAGTCTTGGCATAATTCTCGACGGATTCTGCAATGATATTGCCGATGAGCGGCACGGGCTTGTCTTTGTTATACGCACCAATCTCTTCCGTCGCCTTTTCCGGCCCGGCATCGGGTACGCCGACAGCATTCAGCGTCCAGTAATCCGTGGAGATGATGGTGGGATTCTTGTGACCTTTGTGTTCGTGAAGCCAAAGGGACTTTGTGGTGATGCCTCCGGCCCCGTTCTCCGCACAGTACTTCCAGCTGGACGATGTGATTCCCATAATCCCCGACGCAAGGACGGTCGGGTTTGAGAAGTCGACACCGAGGATGGTTTGGGAGAGGTTCATTGACGTTAGCTTATAGCTTTTAGCTTTCAGCTTCTAGGGGTTACACCGACCGTTTTGCGGGAAACAGTGTATCGCGCCGCAGCCACACTGCCGCGTACAGAATCAATCCAAAGACAATCAATCGCACCGGCCCGATGAAAGACGGGGCAATAGGCAGGAACCGGATGCCTTCGCGGATCAGTGTAAAAAGGATGATGGCTCCAAACACCCCGAGCACATTGCCGGGTCCACCGGCGACCACCACCATGATGACGAAAATAAAGTAATGGAAGCTGAAATCACTCGGATGCAGTATGGCAATGTACTGGGTAAAGAGGACATTGGTCAGAAGGGCACCGACACCACTGATGAGAAATGCGATGAGTTGTACGCGGAACTTCCGGATGCCGATCGACTGTGCGGGAAGCGGATATTCCCCCAGTGCCTTCAGCGCACGACCAAATGGTCCGCGATCCAGAAGCCACAAAAACAGCACCCACAGCAGAGCGATGGTGACCGCTGCCACTGTGAAGGAAAGATTCGTTTCCAGAAACGGCATGCGCGGAATTTTGGGAATGCCCAGCGCACCACGTGTGACATCGCGCCAGTTCAGCACCACTGCCAGAAGCGACAGATGCAGGGCAATCGTGAGCACGCCAAATCCGTCTTCCTCCATACGCTGCGCTGCCCACGCCAGAAATGTACACAGAAGCAGTGTGGCTGCCAGACCGGCCAGTAACCCGATACCGTAACTCTGGGTCATGCCCTGCACCACAAAGGTGACATACGCCGCAACAAGCGAACCGGCCATCGGTCCGAAGTGGAACATTTTTCCTTTTCCGAATACCAGATTGTATCCGAGGATATTCGGAACGGATGTGGCCGTAATCGTCAGGATATAGAGAAAGAAAGCCATATCAGGCGGAGCGGCGA
Source organism: uncultured Candidatus Peribacteria bacterium (assembly GCA_964533375.1). Taxonomy (GTDB): domain Bacteria; phylum Patescibacteriota; class Gracilibacteria; order Peribacterales; family Peribacteraceae; genus CALREJ01. The sequence continues at coordinate 188,165 of CAZHLW010000001.1, read as the reverse complement.
ATGAATCCGAAGAGTCCCTCGGGTTTAATGAGGAGCAGGAGAATAATGACCATCAGTGCGACTGTTTCCTGATACCCGGCCGGTACATAGAACAGCCCGAACCAGTGGACGCCGACCAGTAACTGTTCGAAGAGCGCGATAGCGTACGCGCACAGGATCGCTCCCCAGATATTCCCCTTCCCTCCCGCAATAACCGCGGCATACGCTTTGATGGTAATACCAAAACCAATCACAGGCGTGAGCGATTGATCGATACCCAGAAAAATACCGCCTGCAGCCGCAAGAATCCCGCTCCCGATAAACACCCACATTCTCAGAAGCGGAGCACGAATCCCAAGAGAGAGCGCGGCATGATGATGCTGGGTGACTGCACGGATACGCCGACCGAACGCAGTGGCATGAAAAACCCAGGCAAAGAGTCCAAGCAAAAGAATTGTGGTGACAATCAACACCATCTGCTCCGGACTGATACGGGCACCACCGAGGACCATCATCTGTTTCTCTCCGGGGAAGATGCTGCGCGGTGTTTCTGTGAACGCCATCTGCAACAAGCCATCCAGCACCATGCTGGCGGCAATGGTTGTGACTAGTGGCAAAAAGCGGTGACGGGCCGCAAAGGGGCTGATACAGGTGTAGTACAGAACAAAGGAGAGCGCTGCGCCGGCCAAAAGCCCCCCACAGATACTGGGGAAAAGCGGCAGCCCCATCGTATGCAGCCACCACGTAACGTATCCCCCGAAGAGCACCGTCTGTCCCAGCGCCAGATTGAACACGCCCATCACGCCATACACCAACGCCAGCCCCCCGGCTACAAGAGCCATCAGGGAGCCGGCGATGAGAGCATTCACAAAAAGTTGCACCTGTTTAGTCTACCGCAATGTCGCTGACTTTGACGATAGCACCTGACTGATACTGCTTGAGAGCGTATGGGATACCGACCACGTCTCCATTGGCATCAAAGCCGATGGTACCGACCAGTCCCTTGAAGTTCTTCGTAGCGGCAACAGCCTTCTGCAGAGCCTCTCCGCTGTCTGCCTGCTTGAGAGCATTGAACAGCACCACGGCAGAATCAGCACCGTACGCTGCGTACGTAATACCTGCCTTCGGTGTTCCGAATTGAGTGATGAAATCCTCTTCAAAGGATGTTCCCTCTCCTGCGTTCGGCACGTTGATAACGAAAATGTTTCTGCCGGCACTGCCAACCGTTGTCAGAACATCGGTCGTATCGGCAACGTCATGGCTGACAATCGGCTGCTCGAATCCGGCCTCACGGAACTGTTTCATCATCTGTCCCATCACGGCGTTCGATCCGGCGTTCATCACCATTGCATCCATATCCGTGTCCTTCAAACGTGTGAAGAGGGTGCGGAAATCTTTCTCACCCTGATCGACCGTTTCATCAAACACAATAGTTCCTGTCGGCACATCTTTCAGGAGCGATGCACGGAAACCGGTTGCGAAGTCGTTGTTCTCGGTCACCAGTCCGACCTTCGTGTAGCCTTTCTGCTTGAAATACGCAGCCATCGCCTTCGTCTTGAGGGCATCACTCGGATACACACGGAAGACGTAGTCACCGGCGTCTGTGACGGTCGGATTACTGGAAATACCCGAGATCATGACAATTTTGGCAGGATCGGCAACGGGAGCAGCTGCGAGCGTTTCACCGCTGCACTGTCCACCGAGGACGGCGACAACCTTGTCGATGTTCACAAGCTTCTGTGCGGCAGATGTCGCATCGGAGCTGGCGCACTTGCCGTCTTCGGCAATGAGTTCGACTGTTTTTCCATTGATACCGCCGGCAGTATTGATATCGGCAACGGCCATACGGACACCGCCAAGGATATCGACACCGAGCGCTGCGGCATCACCGGTCAATGGACCGATGTATCCGATCTTGATGGTATCGGAGGAACCCGGCTGACAGGCAGCCAGCAGGAGAGCTGACACTGCGCCGAGAAGAGCTACGCGTTTCATGGGAAAGATGGGGTAACAAATTGGAGATCATTGTATCGTCTGAAAACAAGCTTAGACAATGGTATTTTGCCTCGCCTGACGACTTTCTTTCGTCACCAATTTGAGGTCAAGATTGAGGTTAAGGTTAAGGACTCTTTTAAAAACCCCTTACCCCTTAACCTTCTCCTGGACCTTACGTCGTAGGATCTGCTCCGAAGTAGAGTTCCTTCAGTTCCTTCGAGCGCTGGACCTGATCGGGCTTGCCGTCGATAACGACCTGCCCGACGTCCATCACAATCACGCGGTCGCAGATGCGGGAAATGAACGGCAGATCGTGTTCGATGATGATAACCGTCTTTCCCTCGTTCTTGAGCGCCCGTATCAGATCGGCCACCTGCTGTGTCATTTTGGGCGAGACGCCAGCCGTCGGTTCATCCAGCAGAAAAAACTCTTTGCCGCTTTTGAGTGTGCGCGCAATTTCCAGCAACCGCATCTGTCCGCCGCTGAGCGATCCCGCTTTACGGTGTGCTCCGGATTCCAGCCCGACCATTGTAAGCGTCTCCTTCGCAACCTGACGCAGATTCCCAAGTGCCTTCTGCTGCGCCCGCGGCAACGCTTCCAGCGCCACCAGTACATTCTCTTCGAGGGTCATATCGCGGAAAATGCCGAAGTTCTGGAACACACGCCCGATACCGATTGCAGCGCGCTTGGCGGCAGGCAGGCGGGTAATGTCATGATTGCGGTAGATGATCGTGCCATTGGTCGGCATCAGAAACCCGGAGAGTACGTTGAAGAGCGTGGTCTTCCCCGAGCCATTGGGGCCGATTAGTCCGACAATCTCCCCTTCTTTCACATTCAAAGAAACATCCTGCAGAATCGTGTGATCCTGAATGGCAAACGAAACCTTGGAAACTTCCAGAAGCATACGGTTATCGTAGAGTCCCGTTTACTTTGAAACAACTGCTTTCATAAACCCGGCAAACAGCGGGTGCGGGCGGTGCGGGCGGCTCTTGAACTCCGGATGAAACTGACTTCCCATCATGAACGGATGATTCTTGAGTTCCACAATTTCCATCAGTCCCGTATCCGGATTACTTCCGGAGAAAATCAGTCCGTTCTTTTCCAGATCCTTATGGAATGTCTGATTGAATTCGTAGCGGTGTCTGTGGCGCTCGGAAATCATGTCTGTGCCGTAGAGCGCATGCGCCTTTGAACCCGGAAGCAGTTTACAGTCGTACGCACCCAGACGCAGCGTGCCGCCCTTTTCCTTTCCCTTGTGCTGACCCGGCAGGAAGTGCACCACGTACTTGTCCGGAGTGAGCGCATCTTCTTCGTCGAATTCTTCACTGGTGAGCACTTTGTCCCCCAGCACATCGCGCGCAAATTCAATCGCGAGGATTTGTGATCCGAGACAGAGTCCCAGATACGGCACCTTTTCCGTTCGTGCATATTTTGCCGCTTTGATTTTTCCTTCGATGCCGCGCTTTCCGAAGCCTCCGGGTACCACGATGCCATCTGCAGAACGGAGCATGTTCCATGTTTCTTCATCGTTTGCATCGAGCTTTTCGCTATCAACCCACAGGAATTCGACCTTCGCACTTTCAAACACACCTGCGGCTTTAATGGCTTCTATCACACTCAGGTAAGCATCTTCCAGGTTCGTGTATTTTCCGACCAATGCAATCTTCACCTCTTTGCTGACTGCCTCGTGGCGCTTCTTTCCCTCTTCCCACTCCGTCATATCCGGATGCAGTTCCCCGAGTGCGAGCTTCTTGCCGATAATCTGCGCGATGTGATACTGGTTGAGTCCGAGCGGCACATCGTAAATGGAATGCAGGGTGGGAGCCGGGATAACCGCTTCACGCTCCACTCCGCAGAACGTGCTGATTTTATCCAGGAGATCATCAGCGATTTTATAATCCGCACGCGTGAGGATCATATCCGGCTGCAGGCCGATGCGACGGAGTTCACGCACAGAAAGCTGCGTCGGCTTGGTCTTCAGTTCTTTTGATCCTTTCAGATATGGGAGCAATGTGAGGTGCACATGGAAAAGTCTCTGCGGTCCAAGGTCATTTCGAAGCTGGCGGATGGCTTCCAGGAACGGCTCTCCTTCAATGTCTCCCACCGTTCCGCCAATTTCCACCATCATGATGTCCGCATTCGTCTTGCTGGCTGCATTGGTAATAACACCTTTGATGGCATCCGTAATATGCGGCACCACCTGAATAGTTCCCCCGAGGAAATCTCCTTTACGCTCGCGCGCGAGGACATCGGTATAGATCTTTCCGGTTGTGACAGTGCTCAACTTACTCATTGGTTCATCAATGAAACGCTCATAGTGTCCAAGGTCCAGATCCGTCTCGGCGCCATCATCTGTGACAAACACTTCGCCATGCTGGAACGGACTCATGGTTCCCGGATCCACGTTCAGATACGGATCAAGTTTCTGCACAAAGACCTTCAGTCCGCATGTCTTTAAAATAGCGCCGATCGAAGCGGCGGCGATTCCCTTTCCCAGTGAGCTGCAGACTCCTCCGGTGACGATAATAAAGCGTGTATGTGTGGTTTCCGTTGATTCTTTCTTAGGTGGAATCATAGGAGAAACTGGGCGGATTACGGGGAGAAGCCCGAGAGCATTATAACGAATCCGCACGATGAGGGAAGAGAAAACAGATACTTTACTTTTTTAAATATAATTCTATAGTTATAAACGTATGCCGGGGAAGATCGACAAAGCAACGATCACCTTCGAGGGGCCGCCACTTAGCCACCTCCCCTCTCCTGTTATTGAAGCGTTAACAGCTGAGACTGGTGATTTGGCAGAAATTGTTCGAGGAAAACTTGCTACCTGTTGCCTGGGTATTTTAGGAGCGGATGACAGCATGAATCACACACATAACCTTGTCCACGACTATCCCGACTTTGGCATTAACCTTAAAAAATCCAAACAGAGTGTCAGTCTTGGTATAGAAAATAGTCCTGCAAATGCATTTATCGATGGCGACATTACTGCACTTCGCAAAGGGCATCTGGCAGCAGCTATTCGGGATATGGCATATCAGGCATTGAATTTCTCACATGCGACTGATGGAAAAGGAAGAAGTGCATTAGTTGAAAGAATGATTGAGGACGCGGGTTTACTAAATGGTGACGCATCCAGGCAACAAAGAAAATTCAGACGTTTTTATCAAGTAGTGTTCCAAGGCGGACATACGATTGGACCTGCAGATTATCGTTACAGCAAAAGAGTGGGAGAAGAGTTCGGCCTGCGTGGATTTGAAGGAATCTCCGGAGGGGGGCCGGGCACCATGCGCGGCACGCTGAAAGGTGTTCATAAAGGATTCCATCAGCAGAAGATCAATGGCTCCAGACAGATGGGATTTACCGCACCGGAAATTATTGCAGCAGAACCACCAAATGTGTACGTGACTGATCTTGTCATTCTGCCGGACATTGAAAAAAGACTGGAAGCGTTCACGCGCCGCATGCATGGAATTGTTTTCCTTCCGGGAGGGGTGGGCACATTGGAAGAACTACTTCTTCAGTTGGGAGTAAAAACAAACGAGCAAAACAAGAATCAGTATTTGCCGATTGCTCTCACGGGGAATAAGGAATCATTGCAATATGTCGCTGCAATCGACGAATTCATTAAAACAGTGCTTGGTCCAAAAATGGCTACTCAATACCAAACGATCATCGACTCACCGCAACAAGTGGCAGAATGGATGAAAAAGGAAATGCAGTACGTTGACTTGGCACGCGATGACACCGATGATTCCGACGAATGGAATCGTAGTCTGTATATTCCTGAAGAATTCCAGACCCCCTTTATTCCGACACACGAAAGTGTCGCAGCATTGCAGATACATCGGGATCAACCTCTTTCACAATTGGCAGCTGAACTGCGTAAACTTTGTAAAGCAATCGTTCACGGAAGCGTGACGGCGCAAGGAATGAAAGAAATTCAGGAGCATGGAAAATATCAAATACAGGGTGATCCGGATATTCTTGAAGCACTGGATAAATTGTTAACTGTTTTCATTGCCCAGAAAAGAATGCGGGCAGAGAAATATGAACCTTGCTACACCCTGCATACAAGCGGGCCACAATAAAAAAAGCCCGGCATTACCCGGGCACCTTCAGTCGACGACACATGTCTGGGATTAACCCTCGGGATCGGTTTGCCGTCTAGCAAGGGCGGTGACCCCAATCAGCATCCAGAACACCTGTACCACCAGAGACTGGTAGTTTTTAGTTTGCGAGGCGGTCAAAGCGAGACCACCAGCACCAATCAGATTCAAGATCTGATAAATGCCACCTTGATCGATTGCCTTGAAAGAGATCAGGGCATACGCACCAAGCAAACTGAGGACGCCCTGCCACCCAAATATATTGATAGCCAGGGGGCGTCCAATATAGCCAGTAGCGTCGAGTACACCGATCACGACCATAAAGGCTACATCCAACAAACAGATCGCAGTTATAATACGCTTTCGTAACATGGACATTGTCCTTTGCCGACGAGTGTGAAGGAAAGTGAATCGAAATAACTCACCTATTTATTATTATAAAACTATTATAAAAACATGCAAATACAACTCATTGCCCTAAATAAGCATTTTAACGCCTATACGACCCGCCCATATCCGTAATCGCACTCAAACTATGCGGATGACTCTCCTGCAGACTCGCCTGCGTAATCTTCACGAACTTCGCCTTCTTGTGGAACTCGCTGATGTTTTTGCTGCCGAGATAATAAAACGCAGAGCGCAGTGCGCCTGCGGCCTGGTAGAGGAAATCATCGGCGTCGCCTTTAAAGGGGACGAGGCCTTCGACTCCTTCTGCCACCAGCTTCTTGGCTTCCGTTTTCATGTTCTGTCCGTAGCGTTCCGCTCCCCCTTTCTGCATAGCACCAATCGATCCCATGCCGCGGTACTGCTTGTACCAACTGCCTTCCCACTTCCGCTTCTCGCCCGGAGACTGTTCGTAACCAGCAAGCATGGAACCGAGCATGACGGCTGCAGCACCTGTGGCGAGCGCCTTGGCCATGTCCCCCATCTGGCGGATTCCGCCGTCTGCGACAAACGTCACCTTCGATCCTTTCACAGCGCGAGCAACTTCCATGAGGGCTGTGACTTGCGGAACACCCATACCGGTCACCACACGCGTCGTGCAGATACTGCCGGGACCGACGCCCACGCGAAGAATATCGGCGCCTGCTTTCATCATCGCTTTGGCTCCGTCGTAGGTCGCAACGTTGCCCGCCATGACGACGACTTTGCCTTTGTAGTTTTTCTTGATGAAGGTCACACAATCCATGATGTACTGGCTGTGACCATGGCCGCTATCGACAACGATGACGTCGACACCTGCGCTGACCAACGCCTTCACACGCTCTTCCATATCGGCACCGGCACCAATGGCCGCGCCTACCAAGTATCGTCCCTGCTTATCCAAGCTCGCCGTTCCCTTCTCCTCAACCTTAACCTTGACCTTCTTTACCGCTTCGACCATCGCCTTCTGGGCAGCAACCTGCAGGTTACGATGAATGATGCCCAGTCCCCCATTCTGCGCCATCGCAATCGCCATATCGGTTTCCGTGACTGTGTCCATTGGCGAAGAGATGATCGGCAATTTTAAGGTGATCGACGGATGCAGCCTGGTCGTGAGTTCTGCTTTCTCGCGAGGGAACGTGGTGTAGTTCGGGAGGAGCAGGAGATCATCAAACGTCAGACCATCCATGATGATTTTTGATGATGCCGATGAGGAAGATTTTTTTGCCATAATGGGAAAGTGTCACCCTGAGCCCGTCGAAGGGTGGAAGAGAAGAGACGTGCATGGTTCGACGAGCTCACCATGACACTAGAAAGATCAAAGATACAAATTACGACCGGGTTCCGTCGGAATGAACGTACATTCAAACGCCCAGCGGATGATCTGGTTGATTTCGTCTTCGTTGAAGATGTCGTTTTCCCGCAGCAGCCCGATTTCCTTCTTGAGGTTCGTGCGAAGCATGGACGGGTTATCGGTGTTCACACAGAACTTCACGCCGTTGTTCCAGAGGGTGCGCAGCACTTCTTTCAGGTGTGCACCGTCTTTGATAAATCCGACGCTGAGGTTGGAGGTGGGACACAAACACATCGTGAGGTCTTTCTTGCGAACTTTCTCCATCAGTTTTGGATCGGTGTAGGCGCGGAAACCGTGGTTGAGACGGTCGAGCGGGAGGGAGTCGATCACATGGTTCATTTCTTCGGCGGTGCCGTCTTCTCCTGTATGCACAGTAGTCTTGAGACCGTTGGCACGGGCCTCAGCGTACAAATCGGCGTAATCGGCGTAATCAAATTTCACATCCTTCGGCAGTGGGCCGGCAATATCGATACCGACAATACCGCGGCTGCGGTACTTGATAGCTTTCTTCACGATGATGGCGTTGACGTCTTTCGGCAGGCGGCGGTCGAGCATGAGGATAAGACCGGCGCGGATCTGCGGGAATTCCGTGAGCGCACGTTCCATACCGCGCAGTGCCGCGAGGATGATCATGTCCAGATCGCGCTCGCCTTCGCGGTTTCTGTAGAGCGGGTTAAAGCCCGGCTCCTGCAGGGTGATGTTGTTTACACGATATGCACCGGAAATGACTTCGTAGAGCGTCCGCTCCATCGCAACCGGTGAACTCTGGACCAGTTCTGTCAGGTGGAAAAGTTTATGGTAATCGTCCCAGGTAACCGAATCCTTGTTGAGCGTGACCAAATCGTAAAACTCCCAGTAATCCTTACTAGGCAGCTTAATTCCCTGTTCATGCGCAATAGCCCACAACACGTGAGGCTCGACCGATTGTCCGAGATGGAAATGCAACTCCGCTAGCTCCTGTGTGGGTCTGCTTTGCGTAACCATGAGCTATTATTAGCCCATTGAGGGGGGTTTGGCAAATGGAAATTAGATACCTCAGATGAATTTTTCCTGATAGGTTTTTATGTCATCAAAGATATCGACCTCTTCGGGACGGATGGGTACATATAATTCTGTATCACTTTTCTGCCTGTTTTGACCTCTGACAATTTGTAACTCCGCGCCTTCTCCTGGGCTAGTACCCTGGAAAGATGCCAGATTATCGTGACCTGTATAACTTTCTGTTGATTTCGGAGCGGAGACTAATTCATTCAAAAAGCCGATATACGTATCTGGCGTTCGTACCCTTTTCCAAACACCTGTGCGCCCTTCCAGATGATAACCCAACCATCCGTCAATGTGTTGATCAATGGTAGGCTCCGCCGCCTCCTGCCCTCGTTTGAGCGCAGCAAGACCGGCTTCACCGTCTACACGTTTGCAGGGATTCCCATTCGCATCTAAGCCAATAGGGTTTGCTGAATCACGGCGTGTTGCAATGCTGCCACCACCTTGTACTGCAATGCATTCCTGTGTTCCTAATTTGATTAAGAATGGTTTGCGTGTTCCAAGATTATCAATAATTAAACTAACAACTCCTTCTGCTGCAGCCCCACACTCCAGCTGCATTTCCAATTCAGCAGGCTGGATAGCGACCTCGTTCGTGTCACATATATCACCAAATGCAATGCCGCATTTGATCGCATCTGCAAACGTTGATAATTCAACAACGCCTTCGGCAGTACTTACCGTACCTGTTGCAATAAAAATATCAGGCCACCGCTGTCTTGCTTCTGCCAATACATGGTACACAGTATCCGTACGATGCATATGTGCCGTTTCGATCATAAAACGCCTTTGTCCTTTTTTATATAATCTCTCGATCTCTTTTAGTGCGGCATCTTTATCATTCACACCAATATAAGATACATATCCAAGGCCTCTATTATTGGGTTTTTCTTTTGAATCTTTGGATAATGGAACATGTCTGAACGGATTATGTCGTGTAAGCCAGCCAGCCATCTGACGAGTGAGAATTTTGGGCCTATTATCCTCATCAATATGAATAAGATATGGCTTCTTTTTTAATTTATGTGCAGCGGCCAATGGCTCAATATCCCGAATGCCCTCTATATCAATATCGGTCATCATGAAATCTTTTACTTCTGCTGTACTGGCTTCACGAATCAATCTGTCACGATCCACCACACCAATAAAATTGAATTTATTTTTCCCTCTTGGCTCAACAACAAAAGCTGTGAAGTCCGCATCATAATGAGACAATAATCTTAATACGTCTGCGCGTGTATTTTGACGATTCACCCATGGTGCTTCACGCCAAATAGCATGTTGTCTCTGCTGAAATTCCAAGAGACCATCTTTTATAGGCCTTTTTAATCTTGGAGGCTCAATAAACATGCCACCAGCTGCTGAGAGCGTCTCAGGCCCATGATAGAGAGCATTATGTCTTCCTAAGAAATTTTGATAATGAGGATAATTTCCTGGAAAAATAGATGTTAATGAAGAGGATGCAACAGGAATGGTATGTCCGGCAGCATGTTTATCGGCAGGAGGGGGTGGGACATCTACGCTGATATTTTTACGAGAGATAGGCGAAAAGAATTCTGGGTATTGATCTCTGTAACTAAGCACTTTATGAAAATACACATCGCGTGCTGCAATGAGAGATCGCGTTAAATCTGCAGGCGCCACAGAGTCCCGTAATGAAGCTTCCTTTTTTCTAGCCAATATCGACTGAAATGATTCTCTTAAAGATTTTAACTCATGGCCCAAATCACCAGGCAATGCTTGCTCTAATGCAATTTTACGTCGCTCTTCTGGAACATATGTTGCATCTGTAACATCCGCACGCCGAGCCGCATCTAGAGAACCTTTGAATTTCATAGGGTTGTACATTTTGATCCATTATTTATGTTTCGTCAACAACCTGTATTCTGGCTACAAGTTAAAATAAATAACTTAAAACAGCCAGCCTCCCTTACGAGAAGCCAGCCGTCCAATACGTAGAAACACAAATCCACCCATTACCGATGGCCTAGGCGAGGATCATATACCGCGCCAGCAGAGATTGGCTGGCCTGCTGCACAGACCACTTGCCATCCAGCAAGTTCTGAATAGCAAGCCGTCGCATGGAAACAGCATCCTTCTGCTCGTTGGTCATTTCTGCCAGAGTCATATTCTTCACCTCTGGCGAAGGATGCACCTTTGGCACAATGATCTCGTCGAACCCGAATCCATTCTTCCCACGGGCAGTCATCGGAATGGTCCCCGCCAGCTCTCCACTGGAGATGTACACCTGGTTGGTCGCAGGATCATAGAAGCTGATCTGAGTCAGCGCTACAACATCGCGACTATCGCTCGCCAGGAACATGCGCAGGAATCGATGGTTTTCGATGCCCTTCCCCACACAGGGGGCATAGTAGGCACTGGGAAAACCATTGAAAGCTGCAGGGATGAAAGCGACATCCTCAACGAGCACCGGGGATCCAATTCGGTAGTATGCATCGATCGCTTTGGTAACAGCAATCGAAACCGGATCCCCCTGCAGCTCCATGAGTGTTTCCTTCCGAGCTATGGGGCTGATTTCGATGTCGGGGTGCAGCGCCCTGACAATCCTGTTCCATTCTGTAATTTTGTCTTCGCTGGTTGTAGCCAGTACACGCGGAAAAGTAACCAATTCGATCTCCTTACTGAAACGGGGTTGAAACGGACATGTGAAAAAACAACGTTTTGGACTTGTATAAATTACAACAATTTAATACAAAAACAACCCCCTTCCGGAGGTTGTTTAGATTTTCATGATAGGCACACTTCGACGAGCTCAGTGTGACACGTTCAGTTCCACCAACCGCTCACACCATACAAACTGGCGGTGAGAACAGAGACGATGGACATCAGCTTCACGAGAATGTTCAGAGCGGGTCCGGATGTATCCTTGAAGGGATCACCGACGGTATCACCCACGACAGCAGCCTTGTGGGAATCGGATCCCTTGCCACCGAGGTTACCGGATTCGATGTACTTCTTCGCGTTGTCCCATGCGCCACCGGAGTTCGCCATGGACATACCAAGCATCATGGAGCTTACGAGTGCACCGGCCAGCAGACCTCCCAATGCCTCGCGGCCGAGGAGCAGACCTACAAACACCGGAGAGACAATTGCGAGCACACCCGGCAGCACCATCTGGCGGATAGCGGAACCGGTTGCGATAGAGACACAGCGAGCGGTGTCGCCTTCTGCGGTGCCTTCCATCAGACCTTTGATTTCGCGGAACTGACGGCGGACTTCTTCAATCATTGCGATGGCAGCGCGAGACACTGCGCGCATGGTCATGGAGCTGAAGAGGAACGGGAGCATACCTCCGATGAGAAGACCGATGAGGGTGAATGCGTTGCTGACGTCGATAGCTTCGAGTCCGGACTCTTCCTTGAATGCCCCGAAGAGTGCGAGACACATGAAGCCTGCAACGGCGATGGCAAAGCCCTTTCCAATGGCAGCGGTGGTGTTTCCTGCAGCATCGAGAGCATCTGTGCGCTCGCGGACTTCGTGCGGAAGTTTGGACATTTCTGCAATGCCACCTGCGTTATCTGCAACAGGACCGAACGCGTCGATTGCGAGAGTCATACCAAGGGTCGACAGCATTCCGACTGCCCCGGCACCGATGCCGTAGAGACCGGCCTGAACGTAAGCAATACCCATCGCGAGAACAATCACGATGAGGGGAAGTGCGGTGGAGAGGTAACCGAGAGCGAGTCCTTCAATAAGAACAGTACCCGGACCGGTCTTGGAAGAATCTGCGAGTGCGCGGACAGGGCGGTAACTGTGGGATGTGTAGTATTCCGTGATGACACCCACAAGCACACCTGCAATGAGTCCGGCGGTGACTGCAAAGAACACACCGTTTGCGATGCCAACCGGCAGCCACGCTTTCGTGAAGAACCAGGTGCCAATGAGCATAAGGACGGATGCGATGATCATGCCTCTCTTGAGGGCATTCTGTACGCCGTCTGCCTTCTTTGTGCGAACGAAGTACGTTGCGATGATGGTAGCGACCACACCGATGGCAGAGACCAAGAGCGGATACAGAAGCGCACGCTCAATGTATTCAATGCCCCACGTGACGTGCAGTCCGACGAGCATGGTTGCAAGGATGGCACCGATGTAACTTTCGAAAAGGTCGGCTCCCATTCCGGCAACGTCTCCGACGTTGTCACCCACGTTATCGGCAATCACAGCCGGGTTACGTGGATCGTCTTCCGGAATTCCTGCCTCCACTTTTCCGACCAAGTCCGCACCAACGTCTGCAGCCTTTGTGTAGATACCACCACCCACGCGGGCAAAGAGCGCCACACAGGATGCACCGAAGCTAAATCCTGTGAGGGACTGCAATGCAGCCGTCATGCTGACGTACTGGAGCAGGTAGTAGAGCACTGCCGTAAAGCCGATGAGTCCGAGTCCCACAACGGCAAGTCCCATGGTCGCACCGCTCATGAACGCAATGCGCAGAGCCTTGGTCATGCTTGTGCGCGCAGCCTGAGCCGTGCGGACGTTTGCCATGGTGGCGGTGCGCATACCAATCAGTCCGGAAAGACCGGAACAGATGCTACCTGCAATAAAGCTAAGAGCAGTATAAGGAGCACCCCAGTTGTGCTCCCCGTCCGCTGCAATGCGGACATCAAGGAACAAATAGAGCAACACGCCCACAACCAGCATGAACGGGATGATGACGGAGTATTCCTTTGTCAGGAACGCCATCGCACCAACGCGGATCTTGCCCGCAATCTTTTGCATGACATCCGTTCCGTCGCTTTCACGACCGATAATCCATCGGAAGAGAGCGGCAAAAATGAGCGCAACAACGCCGGACAGCGCAACAATTGCGAGGGAGTGAGACAAAGACACAGAGAGAAGCATCGCCATGGAAAAGTGGGGAATGGCTCAAAAAATCTGACACATCATGAAGGCGCCGGCCCTGCTAGACAAGGGGAACCGGCAGCCATCACGGAAAATCGATCTTATTTTGCCTTCTTTGCTGATTTTGCAGCCTTTTTTGCGGTCTTTTTCTTGGCGGAAGCTGCCTTTTTACCCGCCGTAGCTTTAGCGGAGGAGGGTTTCATACCGACCATCCCCTGCAGATCGTTCTGCAGTTTCTTGGCGTTCTTGGTGACATACGTCTGCGCCTTCTTCATATTCTTCTGCACCACATCGCTCTCGACAAAGTTCTTCACTTCGTGACCGATTTTCTTACCATCGGTCTGCAGGTGCTTGGCCAAAATGCGTCCGGCTTCCTCAGCATCTTTTGCACCGGAGAGTTCTTCGCGGAGCTTGGTGTTGCTGAACACGTACCCCGCCATAGCGCCGCCGAGCGTGCCGAGGAGAAGGGAAAGTTTTTTCATAGAATCAAAGGGGAATGAATGTCTTCAATTCTACAACGATGATGAAATGAATGCGAGGAAATCATTCATGAGTTTTCTGCTGTTGCACATAGGCACGAACACCAGCAGCTGAATTCTGCACCTGAGATTCATGAGTCGTGAGTACATTTTGCCGCATGCCTCCACGTTGCTGTCTCAATGCATCCCTCAGTTCACGGTACTTGATGCCAAGAACTTCCAATGCAAAGAGCGCGGCATTTTCACCATCTCCCATACTCACATTAGCGAATGACAATTGATGCTCAGTCTGGAAAGCTAGGAGATCCTGCAAAGACGCCAATGCATCTTGTCCATTGGAGAGTGTCGGAATGGAAATAGTGGGCTTACCGAGCCGTTCCAGATCCAAAAGAATCTGTCGGTCATCTGCAATGAAAAGATCGCACATTTCTTCACGTGCAGCGTTGACGTTTCCATAGAGAGTATAAGCTATTTTGTACTCTTTTAATTTTTCGACTGCAGCAAGAACATGCACCTCTTTTGGCGTAGCTGTCAGAATACCAACGGACGGATTGTCTGCAGGTGTCGCCAGATCTCGAAGCCTGCTGCGAAGCGAGGCATCACGCAATGCAAGGGCGCGGACAGCAAAGTCGGCCGCCAGATTCGCCTGATTCACCGGCACCATTCCATTCGGAATACCGGTTGGCATAGCTCCCATGGATAAAATGGAATCTACCCCTGCATATTTTTTCGTTGGCATTGGTGACGCGAGAACGGGCAGTGCGGTATGGGCGGCAACCATACCTGCAAGATGCGCTGAGCCACCCGCTCCTGCAATAATCACTTCCGTGCCTTTCTCTTCTGCAGTTCGTGCGTATTCTTCCATTTCAGCTGGAGTGCGATGAGCAGAGACAACATGGGTATCTACAGGCACACCCCAAAGTGCAAGTTCATATTCTGCTTTGGCCATCTTCATCTCTTTCCATAAAACTTCCAGTGAAGGATTCGTATCTAATAATTCATCGAGATTGCCAGGGTAATCTGATTGCGATCCCATAATGAGTCCGACCTTAGAAGCTGCGCTCATATATTGATGGAGAATACTAAAGGCCTCATTAAAATCCTCTCCCTCTCTGTTTACAAGAGCAATTACAAAATCTGCCGCAGCCCCGCAATCTGTTCTTCGGTGATGACTTCCAAAAGCGCCTCATCATTCTGTTTGCGGATGGTATCGACATCACCAAACTTCAGGAGCAGCTTCCGCTTCCCCTCTTCGCCAAGCCCGGGCACGCGATCGAGCTGTGATTCGAATGTGTGTTTGGAGATGCGTTTCTTGCGGTGATTGTTTGCGAATCTGTGAGCCTCATCACGCAGGCGCATCAGCATGAATTTTGCCTGACTGTCCTGCGGGAAAATGATGGGGTCGGATTTACCGGGGACAAAGACTTCCTCTTCCCTCTTTGCCAAGCCGATGACAGGAATGGTGATGTCAAATTGTTTGAGGACTTCGTGCACGGTACTGAGCTGGCCCTTGCCGCCGTCGATCACGAGCAAGTCTGGCGGTGTGCCAAGCGAGCTGTCTGTTTTCTGTGATGCAGAATCGTAGACCATCACCATTTTCTCGCCACACTCTTCCAGACCCTTGGGATTTTTGAGCACATGCCGGAACCCGAGCGAAGCGTAGTCCTGTTCGAGCGATGGGTCGATGCACACGTAGACTTTCCCCTTCTTTACCGTCCGGAGAATCGCGCGGATAAGGAACTGTCCAAGCTTGGTGTGCTGGAATTGTTCGTCGATCCAGAGAGCTGATAATTCAACTGTTTTACTCTCGTGCTCATGCAATCTCACAAATCCCACAAGTTCACTCTCGTGTCGGGCGACGATGAAATCCGCATAAGGAAAAACTTTCTTCTCAGCTCCTTCTTCGACTACATCTCCCGATAACTGATAACCCATAACCGATACCTTGTCCTCGATAAGAGGCGCTTCGATCTTCTTCGCCCTCGAGACTGTGATCCCACTCTTCTCCCACTCGCCTTCTTCCATTTTCCATCCACCCGCGATGTGACGTAAGCGACGAGTCAGCACTTCTTTCAGCGAGCGATAATCGTCGATCACGCCGCTTGCTAATGTATGGATTGTGAACGATCGGTACTGATCGTTTTTTGGCTTGCCGTTCACAAAGACAACCATGCTGCCGACTGTCTCTGTGCCGCCACTATGCGAGATGTCATAGCCCTCAATACGGACAGGATCTTTCTCCAGCCCAAGGTACGAAACGAGTTCACTGATAGCGGTATCGAGGTTACGCTGCTCCGCTTCCCAGCTTGCTTCCGCCTGCTTCGCTTTTTCGTGGGCGTTGGTTTCCGCGAGTTGCAGTAATTGTGATTTTGTCCCGCGTTCGGGAATGCGGATCTTCACTTTTTTGCCGCGCTTCTGCGTGAGGAATTCTTCGAGTGCATCGACTCCTTCGAAGGTCTCGCCAATGAGAACACTCTCCGGAAGATCGACAACATCCTGGTAGTACTGCGGCAGGAATTGTTCGAGCACATCGCCCACCGATTCCGCTTTGCCCATGAGCGACAGGTGATGTTCACCGATCAGTTTTCCCATGCGTTTCTGCATGACTTCCACATGGGCTTTTCCTGAGAGCAATGCGACACCAACAACATCGACGTCATCACCGGATGTGTCTGAGACGAGTTGTCGCTCCTTCATATGCTCCACCATCTGCAGCGTGTCACGCACTTCTGCGGCGCGCTCGAATTTTTTCTGCGTTGCGTAGACGGTCATGAGTTCGCGACCACGGGCAATGACCGGATCGTAGTCACCTTTGAAGAAGCGAACGACTTCGTCGATACGGCGCCGGTATTCTTCCTTCGACACAATGCCGGCACAGAGCCCGTTACACTGGCCGATCTGCGAATCGAGACAAGGTTTTAATTTCCCGGTATTGAACACCGCCTCCCGGTCCCCCGACGCACGATTGAGCGCATCGACTGCGGGAACGCATCCTCTCCACCGGAAAAAATCGTGGAGCATGTTGAGCGTGTGACGCACCTCAAACGGACTCAGGAACGGTCCGAAATATTTTGCGCCGTCTTTCAGTAATTGCCGGGTCACGTCGACCGACGGGTAGGGGTCGTTGAGCGTGATGCGGACGTACACGTAGTTCTTGTCGTCCTTCATGAGCACGTTGTACCGGGGGCGATGCTGCTTGATGAGATTCGTCTCTAAAATGAGCGCCTCAAGTTCGGAGTTCGTGACGGTCACATCGAAATCGGCAAGCTGCTGGATCATCGATTGCTTCCACGGCCCCTGATCTTTCATGGCATTCGTCTGCACATAACTCTTCAGACGGTTCCGCAGGTTCTTTGCCTTGCCGACGTAAATAATCGTTCCGTCGCTATCCAGCCAACGGTACACACCGGACATGGTGGACGCTCTGGCGACACGCTTGCGGAGATTTGTCAGAGTATCGGACATAGGAAAAGTATAGACTATCATAGAAATATTCCCCCAACCTCATCCCTCATTCCTCACCCCTCATAACAGCCATTGTCCTGAACTACAAAACGCCGAAAAACACGGTGGCCTGTGTGCGTGCACTTTCCGCCCAGACAATCGCAGACAGAATGGAAATCCTGGTGATTGATAACCACTCTGATGATGATTCCATCGGAACCATCCGTAACCGCCTGAGCGATCTTCCCCGTGTCCGGGTTTTGGAAACGGCGGAGAATATCGGCTACGGGAGAGGGAATGCCGTAGGACTACGGCAAGCGGACAGCACCTACATTCTTATTATCAACCCCGACAACGAGCTCCAGCCCGATGCTGTGGAAGTGATGATGAACGTGATGGAAAAGAATCCTGCTATCGGAATTGCGGCCCCGAAACTGGTACATGAGGACGGCACAGTGCGCGACTCCGCCCGCAGCTTTCCGCGGCTGTTTGATACCATCATCAAACGCACATTCCTGTCGACTATCTTCAGCGACCGCATGGATTTTTACCTTCAGCGCCGCTTTGACCCGAATACCGCCCGCGATGTCGATTGGGTTGTTGGAGCCTGTATGCTGATCAGAAATGATCTTTTGCAGAAAATCGGCGGCTTCGACCCGCGCTTTTTCCTCTTTTTTGAGGATATGGACCTCTGCCGCCGGTGCTGGAATGCAGGTTTCCGGGTCCGCTACGTGCCGGAAGCTGTAGCCGGAGACAGGAAGAAACGCCTGAGTGAAGGAAATGCAATGAAGGTTTTACTGAAGAAAACAGGCCGTATTCACGCAATAAGTGCCATAAAGTACTTCTGGAAATGGCGGTGAATTCTATGGCCTGCTTCCGAATCAAAGCTTGCATTCAGACAGCCCCTGCCTTATCCTAGCGCCCCGTTGAAGGGTTTCTTCCCCGTTTTCCTATGACCAACTCTGTCGCCCTGAAAGCATCGGCTCGTGCCAAGGATCTCAATATGAAAGACCTCCGCAGAAGCGGACAGGTTCCGGCGGTCATCTACGGAAACAAGGTAGAGAACACCCTCGTACACATTGAGGAGATTGCGCTGAAGAAAGCCCACATGAAGGCCGGTGAAAGCACCGTTGTTGAATTGGATGTTGATGGAAAAATGATTCCGGCTCTCTTTCACGATATCGATCTGGATCCGGTCTCCGACCGCATGATCCACGTCGACTTTTACGCGGTGGACATGAAGAAAGAAGTGGAGGCGGAAGTACACGTCCGCATGGAAAATGAATCTCCGGCTGTGAAAGACGGCGCGATCCTCGTGACCGCTCTCCACACGGTGATGGTGAAGGCTCTGCCTGCAAATCTGCCGCACGACCTGGCTTTGGACTTGAGCAAACTGGCCGACATGGGAGGCACACTGACCGCTGCCGACCTGATCATGCCGACAGGCGTCACGCTTCTGACAGAAGCCGATTCTGTGATTGTGATCGCCCAGGAACCACGCGAAGAGAAGGAAGAAGCACCGGCACCTGTTGAAGGTGAAGCTGCTGCCGCTGAAGGTGCTGCTGCACCGGCTGCAGAAGGCGCTGCACCGGCTGAAGGCGAGAAGAAAGAGTAAGACGTGTCTTTCTCAACTACGCTCGAAATGACACTAGTTTTTCTTGGTACGCTTTTTCTTCACAGGAGTAACAGGTTCTTCACGCAAAAACTCCGGCAGAATGAGTGGATCTTTAATGCCGGCGACGTCTTTGAGCATGTCCAGATCTTCCAGTGCGATTTTGCCGATGTAGAGGCGACGCAGATCTCCCCCTTCGGCAATGAAATGCTCGATGGCGCGCAGTCCGCGGAAGTAGACGATACCGCGGGTGAAGCCTCCCGGTTCTGATGTATGGACAAGACCGCGCTTCATGTCGATGGCTTTGGTAAGCGCTTTATCTGCATCGAAGCCGAGCTCTTCGTGCAGGTAGCGGCGGGTATCGGCAAAGGAATGCTCGAGGGCGTAGGCTGTGCCCAGAATATTGCGTGCCGGACCATAGCGTTTTTCGTGATGCGGCGAGAGGAAGCGATTCTGGTTATACACCGCGAGTCCTTCCTGCGTGTCCATGTAGTTGGCAAAGCCGCGGCGGAAGAGTTCGTAAGGCTGATGACTGCCGTTTTCAGATGTGAGAACATGTGTTTCAATTTCGTGAGCGATGAGACCCTGCACATCGTCTTTGGAGAAGAGTGCATCGCGGCGGAGGTAGACGGAATTGCTGCCGACTGTAATGCGCGCCACCACGCTGTCGCGGATCTCGACATGCCAGTCATGCAGACCGTACGCAGTCAGCACTTTTTCAAGCAGCGGCTCCATCTGCTCTGCAGTCAGGAGTGAGTCCGGCCGTGTGACATCACACGCCTGCTGGCTGCGAAGGACTGATGACGCAGCAGAAAGGAGGACCGACGTCGGCTGGCCGTACATTGCGCTGCAGGCATCGGTAAAGGCTCTGGCATTGCCACGCGAACGCAGCACGGTAATACGCTGCAAAAGCTCTCTGCATTTTTTCCGCATCAGCAGCCCGAACGGAGAATCATCCGGGGAAAGTCCGAGCAGCCGCTCCTCAATTTCCTCCATATTCACATCGACCGGCTGATACTGGAACACGGGGTTGTAGCGCAGATCGTCGATGGCGCGGGCGCGTTCCTCAAACAGGTTGTCGGGTTTCACGTATTTGAGAAGCAGCAGGTCGTGATCAATCCCCGCAAGCAGCTTATCGATGGCACGCAGATCTTCCTTCACTCCCGAGGCCATAACGACCGACGGGGTCTTCACGGGATCGATCAAAAATCCCGACAGATCGCGGCGCCCCACAACCGCACGGACATGCTGCGGCACCTCCCCCGCTCTCGCAATCGTCTGGATTTTCCGTCCGCCGAGGGCGAACTTTACGCGATATCCCTCTTCGTCCGTTTCCAGCTTTGTCGCCCCGCTAATGCTCTGGAGTTCGGCAATCAGGCTCGGGGAAAAAATCGTGCGCTCTTCTTCTGCGGACAGTAATGCAGGTACATCAATAGTCGCCCCGATTCCCGCAACAGAAAGCGATTCGTGTGTTCCGAGAACCGGCCGTTCCTCTTCCCCCTCCGCATGTGCTTTGCGCTTCTGCCCGAACAGATCCTGCGCCAGGCGTACCCCTTTTTCCGGTGTGGTGACATCAATACCGCTCACGCGTTCAAGCCGGGCCCGCAGCGGCGCAAGATTCGCCACCTGCACCATCAGTCCCGCGCGCGCGTTCACTTCCAGAAGAGCGGGGCCCATATCCGCATCGATGGTGAGGTCGACCGCCAGATAGCCGATGTTCGTGTTGTACTGGATGCGCGACGCAATGAGAAGAATTTCCTCCCAGCCGGGAATTGCAATACCGGAGGGGCTGCCGCCGTGCGGCAACTGGTGAATGATCTTGTTGTACTGTGTGGCGTACGTTGTCGTCCCTTTGGCAAGATCGATGCCGATGCCGATTCCCCCCTGATGCACGTTTGCTTTGCCGCCGCTCTCAACCGTCGGAATGCGGAGCATTGCCATCACGGGAACAAGGTTGAACACGACAATGCGTAAATCCGGCAATCCAGCAGGATGAAACGGTGCAAAACAGGAATCTGCCACCAGGATTTTTTCGAAGAACGCCGTGTCTTCGCGGCCGTTCACGGAGAATTTTCCATCCAGGATATCTTCAATATGCTCGCGCATTTTTTCTTCTGTGATGGGCCTTTTCCCCTGCTCCAGAAACTGCCCCTGTTTATTCCGGCCACGGAGAATCATGATGCCTTCCCCGCCGAATCCGTAGTTGGGTTTCAGGACACATTCTTCGGGTAGACTTTTGAAATCGAATGTGCGGAGCTGATCGCGGTTTTCAATGCGCGCATAAATTTTTGCGACCGGCACACCGCGTGCCGCGAGGAATGCTTTGGTCTTCAGTTTGTCATCTGCCAATGCCACCGCTTTGCGCGGATTATATGGCTTGATGTACAAAAGATTACGGGCGTTGAGTCCGAGGATGCCTTTGTTGGAAGTAAAAGGGAACATGTGTACGAGAGAGGTCTGGGTTGAGGTTAGGGTTAAGGAACCTTCCCTTACTCTTAACCTTTTCCTTGACCTTATTCCTCTTGAAGGTGCTTAAACACTTCTCTAAAGCGGATATATTCCATCAACCTGAGTCCCGTCCACCGTCCCAGCATAACATCCAGCACCACGGTCAAAAGCACGATTTCCGGATATGCGAGAATAACTGACTGGAACACATCCCACTGCACAATAAAGACGCAGATGAGAGACGCGGCAATTGTTTCCAACACACCGATGATGGCGGACTTCCATCCTTCCTCCGTCTTAAGCGCCAGGAAACTTTCCGACAGCGTGCTCATGATGAGGAGAATGAAAATTGTTTCGCGCGAGAATGTAATCCCGTACGCCGCACTCACTCCCATCAGAATAAGAAGTGTGAAGCTGACGACTGTCAGGATGACCGCAACTTTCGGAATGTACAGCAGCCGCCAGCGCTTCATGAGCGTGCGCGTGGCATAACCGGTAAAGAGGATGAAGAGCAGAAAAAATACGCCCAATTTCCATCCCAAAGCTAGAAAGCTAAGAGTAATGATAGATGGCGTGTACAAGCCGAAAGTCGTGATGCCGACCACCTGCTTCAGGAACGCAAGAATGAGCGCGATGAAGGGCAGCACCAGAAGCAGAATCACCGTCTGGCTCGGGACTCCTTTGGTCAGCATGGTGTTCACCAGTGACGACAGGATATTCCACGGACGCAGTCCCGCAGTCGATGCATTGATGGTAGCGTATTCCATATCGCGCGTCTGAAGTTCCTGCAGGAACTGTTCACTGTTCGCAGCGGTCAGAAGCGGATCGATCGCCTCTTTTCTGGTGAGCACAATCTGCTGCGGCTTGAGCACGGAATACTGGCCGCGTGCAATGCGAGACAGCGCCTGCAGACTGCCGTCTGTGACCAGCACAATCGTCTGGTTATTCATCCCCGCAATCAGTTCAGCATTTCCCGAAATCGCACGGAGCAGCGACTGCAGTCCGGCAATTCCTTCGGTCCAGAGCACAATGGCATCGGCGCCGGCAATGGCATCGGCACGTTCGGACAGCAGCATGCTGAGCGCTTCTTCATCACCCAGGGGAGATGTGGAGGGATTTGGCCGGAGGATGCGCAAAAACACTCCTGCATCGGATGCGATATTCTGATGCAGCACCAGCTTTTCCGGCGGCACCGCCGTCGATGCAATCAGTACAATTTTGCGGTTGTACACGTTCACCACATGGGTAATCTCCGAGGTCTGCTCCTCTCCCGCTGTACCTTCCGCAGTCACCACCAGGCGGAACTCCAGACTACCCGCCGTCTCCGGCGTGTACACAGCTTCCACCGTCTCGCTGATGGGCTGGGTCTTCGTTCCCACGAACCACTGGTACGACAGGATACTTCCCGAACTCCGGTTCACTGTTGCATCCAGCACAATGGTGCGGCCGACCGCCACATCATCCGGACCGGTAATAACTGCAGAAAGCGCTGTATCCGCAGGCTGCGCCTGCGCGGTGTTCAGAAAAAAAAGACAGAAGAACAAAGCGAGACTGACACGAGGGAAGGTGTAGATCATGTTAGGCGGCGAGGGAACGATTCCGCTCAGTCCGTGCCTTGCGCACACGTCCTTTCAGACTGCGCATTTCCTTGTAGCGGATAAGCTGGGGTTCAATTTTTTCAATCGCACGGTCAAACGCTTCCACTACAGCCGCTTTGCGTGACTCGGCGCGGAACTGCTTTTTGGGCAACTCAACCGTGATCATTACTTTGATGGCGTCTTTCTCCTTTTTCGTGTCCCGCCGCTCCGCTTCCACGCGGATAATTGATGATTCATCTTTCAACCGGCCGCAATACGTGGCCATTTTGCCGATCTTGCGGGCAACAGCCAGCAATTCCTTATCCGTATACGTAAGCCCTTTTTCGAAGTGTTCGATATGCATAGGTACAGGGGGGAAAGAACAAAAACCATCCTAGCACAAACCGGAAGAGAAAGCGGATATATTGCGAAATTATTTTATTTAGAGTATAATATCATTAAGTTTACTCATACAAACATCACACCATGGAAACACCACGCTCTTCCAAAGAAAGCATTCAGTCTTCCACACGGGAGCAATTGGACCAGTTGGGTGAAGAATCAAAAGTCACACTGGAAGATCCTCTCGCACAGCAGGAACTTCTTGTTGCAGAGCTTTTTAAAGCAGACGGAAAATTCCTTCCGCCGGAGGCGCGCACTGAAATACAGACTGGATTGAACGATATACGCCTGCACTTTGATGTACTGGAAACATCGCTCAAAGATGCGGGAGAAAACCGATTTTTGGATGAGACACGCGAAGGATTGCGCAGAATGATCGAACGGACGTCTCCGCGGCTTGCACAGAAAATTCACGTGACAGAAGTGCAGTCAGACCGCTCGCTGACACTCGGAGAACTGGTCGAACAGTATCGTGCCGCACTGCTGAGAAAAGATCTCCCCCGCTACGTAAAAGGCATGACAGGGAACAACGGTGGCGCTGCAATGGAACGTGAACTATTCATGGATATTGAATTTTCAATGGACGCCATTGTCCCGGAAAGCGAACAGTCCGAGACCGTGCGTACGCTCATCCGGAAAGCGGAAGAAAGCAGGAACGAAGTGGTAGGCCAGAGGCAGAAAGAAGCAGAGCCGCTCCTGGATCTGCCGAGAGACGTAGAATTCCCACCCAACCCGGACAACCTGACCATCTAACCTCTTCCTCTTTTCCCATGACCATCGACACACTGCTCCAAAAAGCCTCCGCCCTGCTGCATTTGCAATCGTTTGCAGAGAAGACAGATGCCATGCGTGCGGAAACAGAAAAGCGTTCCGAGGAACGCGCTGAGATCGACCGTCTTCACTCCTTCCTTTCTCACAACCATGACGCACATGCATAACCCCGATACCGCCGAAAATCCTGAGCAGCAATCCGGTTCATCCGTCAACACGGCTGTCCATGCACTGCACAAAGCGGGAATCGATGTATCAGCGGAACAACTGGCAGCCGAAGAAGGCCGTGCAGAGGCAGGACTGGCAGTGGAAAATCGGCAAATAAACACAATTGTCGCACTGCCTGCAGACGTGAAACTCCCGCGCGACATCGCACTCGAACAACTCCGTTCCCTTGCCGCCCGTATGCGGAAAACATTTGCAGCACTGCGTACGGATACCAATATTCAGCAGATGCTTTCGCTTCTGAACTTCACGGCAATCGGAACGATCCCTGCGGGCATAGGATCGCATCTGATTGCAAGGCAGGAAGGAGCATATTTCGACCAGCTGATGAGCGATTTGGATGCATTCTACAAATTGCTCCAGGACAGCGGTATCGACGTGCACGATCTGCTACCAGACATGGGAACGATAGACAAAACAACCCGTCCGGGAAAATCCATCATCACCTCCCTGTTTGCACCTTGGGTCAGAGGATTTGATCGCAGTGTGAAAACACGCAGGGCAGATACTCTGAAAAAAGATATGGAAACTGCTTTCCAGCGTGCTTCTGACCAATTGATGGACAAAGTTGCAAACCGCATAGCAGCCTAAGACCGACTCAAAAGCGTTCATACCACCCGAAATGCCAATAGAATTGCGATTTTGAGTGATTTCTGCTATAATTTCTAGAAACCTATACCAACTTCTTTATGGGCGGAACCACTGCAAATTCTCCGAATAGTGCCCCGAATATCCCGAATTCGGGCAATCAATCTGCTGAGAAACAGCAGCAACTTGATGCAAGAGGAAAGTTGCGAAATTTAAAGAGATCTCTCGAAAAGAAAATCAATGCAGGAAATGATGCAAATGCAAAAGCACGCCTGGAAGAAATTAAGAAAATGGAAGAGAAAGCAAAAGAAGGAAAGGAATTGAGCGAAGCCGAAAAGCAGGGAATCGCAGAAGATTTTGAAAAACTGCCTGATATTGAAAAGAAGATTGATGAATCAGACCTGAAACCCAATCAACCGGAAGCAGCTGAGGCACCGAAAGATTTCCTGTCGAATATCGGAACAATGATCGAGCACTACGGCAATTTCCTGGCGTACCATTTGGCTCCGATCATGGAAGCGCTGCAGAAAATTCCGTTCCTTGGCGGGGATGCAAATATTGCTGTTTTAGAGTCTTTCCTGGGGATGGACCGAACAATGCTCTTCGGATCTCTCCGTAAAAAGGGAATCGACCCGGTTTTCCATCCGGACAGGCCCGAGCTGGATACTCTGCCCATCAATCATATGATTGAGATGGCAAAAGAAATCCAGGGAATTCACTCAAAATATACCGTAAAAGGTTTTTTTGATACGGCCGCACTCAAGTTTGCAGACCATCTTCAGAAAACAGAAAACAGAAAAACATTTGAGCTGTCCGAGCTCGACAAGTACGTCACGGAGCATGTTTTTAAAGATGTGAAAGCAGAAGCGGGAAAAGACAAGGCCGCGGAAGGACCTTCCCTGCCCGTCACTCTAAAAGCAGAAGGCGTGAATGCGGTCAGTGCAACCCGCGACGGAAAAACAGTGAATGCCAAAATCGTAAACGGCAAGGTAGATATTAGCGGAAGTCCATGGCAGCTCTCTTATAAGAAGAAAAATGATGTACTGCCTGTAACTGAACTCAAGATCGAGAATGGCCAGTTGCAGATGACTGTTGATACGAACACAAAAAACCCTCTCACAGGAGCAGCTATCACTGTGTCACACATCTTTAAAACCAATCAGGAATTGGAGGATCTATTAAAGCAAATAGAGAGAAAAACACCCTATACCATTGAAGCATACGGCGTGGAATTCAAGCCTGCTGTCTAACTTTTTTTCTCCCATGGACACCAACACCACCCCACAGTCACCGGAACAGGAAATAGCCGAGATGAAAGCGGGACTCGCTCCGCACGTGCAGGCATTTTTGGATCATGAGGATGCCGTACAGAACGCAAAGAAAATAAAAGATCCAGCTGCCATACAGGCAGCCGAAGAGGCACGCCGCGCATTCTTTATCGGGCTGACGGAAAATGAACAGATGGATATTGAAAAGTGTCAGAAGCAGATCGATGTGTATAAGCAGATTACCTACGAACAGAGCAGATTTAATCAGGGATTGAATCGCGTGCTTGATGTAACCGGCAGCACGATCTATTCCGTTGCAAAACGAGTCCCACAGGCGGCACTTGGTGCAAGCGAGGCACTGTTTGGTGCTCTCGGCGGCATAACAGTCGGCGGCATCAGAGCAGTAAACACAACAGTTACAGCACTGACAAAAGTATTCGAACCATCGCTCAAGCAAAGCGCCTGAGTCTGTTTTTCCTCCATCGTTCATGTACACACTGTCCCACAAACACCGCTCCCCTTCCTTCACAACCGGTGAGAACCGTTTGCTGCATGAGACACCGGAGAAGATGACGCTGGAACAGGAAGTGATGAGTGTCGTGTCTGCAAATCCGACAGAATTGCAGCTTGATGAGCTTGCAAAGAAGCTGCAGGGAGAGAAAGGAAAGGAGGTGCTTGCGAAAGTGGAAGGATCTCTCAGTTCCCTGGAAAAACGCACGCAGACAAAAGCGCAGTTAAACATGCTCCTCCTTGGTGCACGTCTGAATGTGGAAAAGCAGACCGATGTGCAGAAGCAGGCGCTGATGAATCAGATTGCGACAGAAAAAAAAGAAGAGACACCTCAGACGATAGGCGGAATGATTACCAATTTTTCAGTAGGTGTAACGGATACTCTGCTCCCCACTTCATGGACAAAAGAATGGTCCACCAGAAAGAAAGCGCTTGTAGGTGCCGGAATTACTGTGGGAGCAACGGTCATTATTGGCAGTCTGATCAGTGCGTGGTTCCGCAGTAAAAACGCGGTAGCAAGCGGTCTCGCAGCCGGAACTCAGGCGGAAGGTGGATTTTTGAAGAAACTGCTTATTGGACTCGGTATTGGTGCAGCAGCATTGGTCGGCCTGGACATGCTCAATAAGAAACTGAAGAATCCCCTGGGATTACCGGACAATCTTCTGCCTCGCCTTCCTGTAGAAGCAGCCTCCGCTGTTACAGATGTTGCAGCTGGTGCAGGCAATCAATTCCTCGACACGGGAGACAAGGCGATGAGTGTCGGCGGCAAAAATGTGGAATTTCTGACAAAGGTCGCAAGTCAGGAAAGCGTGGGAGAGGCGCTGCAGTATGCTCTCTCCAATGGCGGTGCGCTGGCGTATGAAAATGGCGCATTTCTCCTGCACATCGGAACACAGGCCATTGCACTGCCTGCAACAGTAACCGGAAAAATTCTGAACTGGATGCGAACAGGCAAACGCGACGAAGACTTGTTTATGCTCTACGGCGCAAGCGGCGCTGCATATTTTGTCGGGCAGAAAACATTCAACCTCCTGATGCGCGGACAGGCAAGAACCCTGATCCCTCTTACGAAAAAAGATTTGATATTTACCGCTCTTAAAATTGCCAGCGGTCCATTGGCGCCCTTGAATGATGCCCTATCCATTGCAAGCAGGACTGTCACTCCCCAGGGGCGCGAAGCTCTGCACTTACGCTACATCAAACAATCGGTACCAGGACAGGTTGTATGGGGTATTGCCAATAGTGGTGAATTGGCATTCAAAGGAGGGTTGGCAACGAATGACGGAATGCTTGCAGCTGTACAGCAGTGGAAAGTACTGCAGCGCGACATGGAAATTATGCAAATGTTTGATAAGAAAACACTGCGCATGTTCTCGGATGCAGAAGTGACAAGTGTTGTACGTGCACAAGAAACCATGGCGGATTCCATCCGCCTGGCACTGAAAAAGCTGCCGATTGATGACAGTACTCCTGCAGTTATTCGGGAATTGAAAGATGTATGTCATATGGGTATAGAGGGCTTTACCGAGAAAATGGATGAAATCTGGAAAGGATTCACAAAGACCGCCAACGCCCCGCACACCGCCAGTACGTCGTCTCATAGTGCGGGCGCTCAACCGAAACCTGTTCCTGCAAATGCAGTAGATACTGCCGCGGAAAGTGCGAAGATAAAGAAAATAGATGAGCTACTGAATACTCCGGAAATGACAAAGGCATTTGAAGAAGCGGGTGAAGCAGGCAGACAGGCAAAAATCCGCATGCACATCCAGCTGGAAGCAGTCGGCGACGATGCGCTTGATGTGCTCAAAAGCAAATCGGGCCAAAAGCTGCTCCGTGGCGCCATTGGATCAACCGACGAGCTTGGACATTTAATCACTGCTGCACAAAAAGCACAAAATTGTCTGAAGAATATGAAGTGGTGTGCAGTGGGCGTGGTCGCAGATGCGGTAGGACCGCTGCTTGCCTACTTCGCCATTCTTGATAACAACGAAAAAATCCGGAATACCAATAACCCGGCACTCAAGAGAGTGTACGAAAACTCCAACTTCATCTACACAATTGATGGCGGTATTCAGTCGGCCATCGGAATCTCCATGGGCGGACTTGGTGTGTACTCGTTAGTGGCTGGCGGCCCGCTCATGATTGGCGCCCTCCCCGTTGCTGCGTACTTAGGGCCCATCGGTGTGGGCGTGGCAATAGGATCAGCCATTGCATCACATGAAGTAGAGGAATTGAAACGGCTGGAACTGCGTTATGCACAATCGGAGAAAGATCTGGTGCAAAGCACTCCGGGACATATTCTAAAATACATCGATGAATCGAAAGGCCTGGAAGACACCAAACTGCTGACGGCCATCCTTGATATCGGCTTCCGGCAGACTGATTTCCAGAGCGCAGAAACGTTCACCCGCGTGCAGGGATATCGTGCATACTTTGCACAAATTGCGGATACAACAGTGCAAAAACCAACTATCCTTGATGTCGATGATGATACGGCGATCGCACTCGAAAAAATGGGTAAAGTGCATGTTGAGCAACATCTGAAAAACATGCAGAAGCAGCGGATCAACGATTTTGTGAACGATGCGGAGCAGTACATTGCCTACAAAACAAACAATCAATTCCATACCATCGATGCCCAGATTTTAAAGAGAGCAACGACGTATGCACAGTTACAGTGCAAAGAGCGCTACGAAGGCAAATCCTTATCATTTGTAGCATGGAACAATGAGCGCTATTGGGGAAAACAAGATCAACTCATCGCAACGCAAGAATCGACTGCATATAAAGCGACACGAAATTCGCTGGTAGAGGCAAGTGCCAATCCGAATGAATTTGCAGAAAATATGCCGCTCTTTGTCCTGCAGATGATTCATGATGATCTGGCTATTTGTGAAAAGAGTGTGTTGGATGCCACGTATTCAGGATCCTGGTTTGGCGTGGAGAATGAGCGGGCTGCCGCCAGAGGAAATTACGCACAGTCGCTCAAGACAATCCTGACAAACACCATTCAGCATGTGAAGCAGATAAAGAGCATCACCTACAAGGAAATGGATCAGGTCGTTCTGAGCATGAAAGATGTACTCTCTAAATCACCGAATGACATGGCAAAAGATGTAGAACAAAACCATGCAGCAGAAAAAACACTCTATACGGATATAGGATCAACAGTTGGCCGCCTGACTGAAGGCGGCATCATGGAACTTCTTCGGACAGCAGCGTGACTCCCCCTTCCTCCCCCTTCGGCCGCCCCCTCAAGTCGCTCGCTGTGCAGCTGACACGCTGGATGAAGCCGAAGGTGAAGAAGAGCGACGTGACCGATGGCACCGAGGGGGCTGATGTTCCAGACACGAAGCCTGTTGAAAGCGTGAAGCCCAAGCCAAAAGCCATCCGCTCCCGCCCGCTTCCGAAGCCTGTTATGGTGGCTGAGCCTGAGCCTGCGGTTGAACCTGAGATCGAAGTCGAAGAAGAGCCGGAAACGAAGGCATCTTCGCCCGTGTCCGATCTCCTCTCATCCTTCCCCGAGAACAAAAACCTTGTCGGCCAGACAGAAGTGATCTTTACCCTCGGTGGCAAAAAGCATGCGCTGATGGTCCGCACAGACTGCATCTACCTGGACGCCCAAAAGTACCTGGTTTCCGCAAACGGCGGCGCGCTCGGTGGCGATGTCGAACTCGATATCCTGGACTTCAAGCGAGCTGGTGACACGGTCACCATGAAAGTCGGCGCGTTTGGAAAAGATGTCAGCATCGCAATGAATACAGACGAGACTGCTGCCATGTTTGAACTGATGCTGAAGGGGAAAACCAGCAAACACACTGCCGACCGCGGACAGGTAATTGAAATCACACGCAATAATTATTGAGGACGTGATACCATTATTCGTGGTCCTTACCCCTTCACCTTCTCCTCGACCTTAAGATGCATATCCTTAGACAGTACATCTTCCTCACGCCGCTGATCGTCATGATTTTGTCGGATCTGCTGAAGGTGACTATTGAATACATCCGCACGGGTGACTGGCGTTCGGGCATTCTTCGTTCCGGCGGTATGCCAAGCAGCCACTCCGCATTTGTCACATCTCTTCTGATGGTTGTGGGACACAAAACCGGCTACGACTCCGTGCCGTTCGCCATCAGTTTCGTGTTTGCCTGCGTGGTCTGGTACGACGCCATGAGCGTTCGCCGCGAAGTGGGACTTCAGGCGGAAATGCTGAACAGACTGCAGAATTGGACCAAGTTCTCCGAGCGCGTGGGACACTCGTTCCGGCAGGTAATGGCAGGAATTCTCTTCGGCGCGATTGTCACGCAGATCGGGATTTGGGTCAGCTGATCAGAGTTTGATATCAGACAGCTTCACCAGGGCCATTTCGCCGGCTCTGCGGATAGTTACTTCTGCACAACCTTCTGCGAGAGTTTTTGGCGAGACGAGAATACGCACGGGTATACCAATCAAATCAGCATCAGCCAGCTTGAATCCAACGGATGCATCTGTGCGGTCATCAAACAGAACCTCCTTCCCTTCTTTTTCAAAGCGGGCAACAAGCTCAGCGGCAACTTTGAATGCTTCATCGTCTTCGGACTTGGCGACGGGAATAATGTGCACGTCGGCAGGAGCGATGGCCTCTGGCCAGACGAGACCGTGTTCATCGTTACTCACTTCTGCAATCACCCCCATCACACGACTGGAACCGATGCCATAGCAACCCATGTACACCGGCTTCTGTTTGCCGTCTTTGTCCTGGAATGTGAAATCGAAGGCGCTGGAGAATTTGGTGAAGAGCGTGAAAATATTGCCGACTTCGCAGGCACGGAAAACCTCGTAGGGCGTCTCTGTTCCGGGTACCAGATCCCCTTCCCGCGCGACTTTGATATCGTGGAATTCTTCAGGCACCGGGAGATCGCGTCCGAAGTTTACGTTGATGCTGTGTTCGTTCGTCTTGTTCGCACCACATTCAAAATTCTTGCGGCCGCGGGTGGAGTCGTCCCAAATCACACGAACATCCTTCGGCAGATTGAGCGGACCGGCATACCCGACTTCGGCCTTCGTAACCTTGCGGACGGTATCGGCAGATGCGAGCTTGAGGCTTGTGCAGCCGAGAATCTTTCGGAGCTTCTCTTCGTTCACATCGTATTCCCCGCGCACAGCCGCAGCGATCACCGCTCCGGTTTCCGTTTCAAAAAGTAATGTCTTGGTAGTGCGTTCCACTTCGATACCCAAAAATTTGCAGAGCTCTTCCACACCGATCATCCCTTTGCCGACCACATCTTCGCGTGGTTTTTCGGCTTCATTTGGATCGCCCCAGGCAGATGCAAGAGCCGGACAGATTTCGCGGTTGTAGATCTCCTCGGTACCGGGAACACGGAACAAATGATCTTCACCGTTTTCGCAGATAGTCTGGAATTCTTTGGAAGGATGCTTGCTGAAATCCCCCCCGGATGCCAGGGCGATCACTGTTTTGTCGCCAAGACCCACGCGGTCGAAGAATGCTTTGTAGGCAGGGGTGGCCTGCGTATCGAAATATCGCATCATGTCCTCTTCCGATGTATGGAAGCTGTACAGATCCTTCATGCGGAATTCGCGGCCGCGCAGGAGTCCTGATTTCGGACGCGCTTCATTCCGGAACTTAGTCTGGATCTGGTACACGGCGCGGGGGAAATCTTTGTAACTGGTGCAAAAGCGCTGGAGGATAGGCGTGATGATTTCCTCATGTGTGGAGTTCAGCACATAACGGGAGTCGTTGGTTTTCTTGGACGCATCGTTTGCAGGTGTCGCCTGAAAAAGCACACTGACTGTATCGAGACGCCCTGTCTTTTCCCACAACTCAGTCGGGGCAAGGGACGGCAGGAACACTTCCTGTCCGATCTTATTCATTTCTTCACGCAAAATTGCCTCAATTTTCGCAAGCACCCGCAGCCCGAGCGGCAGGAATGCGTACGTTCCGGCCATCGTCTTATCAATAAATCCGGCGCGTGTCAGCAGATCGGCATTCTTGCTGGATGCATCCGATTGGGAATCTTTCGATGTTTTCGTGAAAAGCTGGGAGAGGCGCATGGACGGATTATAGGCGGAGAATGAGGGGAAGAGCTAGGACTTCTCGAGCCCCCAAAATCTCCACTTTTTTGTGGGCAGGGTCTTGTTCCGTGCTACACTGAATCATTATGCCTCCAATTATTGAAGCCAAAAACGTCACAAAGAAGTTCAAGGATGTTACCGCCGTGGACAGCGTCGACTTTAGTATCGAAAAGGGCGAAATCTTTGCGTTCCTGGGCCCCAACGGCGCCGGGAAAACCACGACTATTAAAATGCTCACAACACTCCTCCGCCCCACGGAAGGCGCGGTGATGATTGACGGATTCGATCCGGTGCATCATCAGAGTGAAGCCCGCAAGGCCTTTGGCATTGTGTTCCAGGACCCGAGTTTAGATGGTGAGCTCACAGCGAAAGAAAATATGGAACTCCACGCAGCGCTGTACAGCACACCCCGAAACATCCGCGCACAGCGCATTCAGGAGTTGATGACATTTGTGGATATGTGGGACCGCAAAGACAGTCTGGTGAAAACCTTCTCCGGCGGCATGAAGCGCCGTCTGGAAATTGCGCGCAGTCTGCTGCACCACCCAAAAGTCTTATTCCTGGATGAGCCAACCATCGGACTCGATCCCCAGACCAGAAATCACCTGTGGGACTATGTTGGGAAACTCAACAGGGAAGAAGGAATTACGGTGTTTTTGACCACACACTACATGGAAGAAGCAGCCAAAGTAGCCACGCGCATCGCGATTATCGATCACGGAAAAATCATCGCAATGGGAACATCGGAAGAACTATTAAAGCTGACATCGACCGCGACTCTTGAAGAAGCATTCCTAAAATTAACCGGCAACGCCATTCGTGAGGAAAGTTCGAGCAACGCTGAGAACATGCGCGAAATGCGCAAAGCCTGGGGCCGTCATTAACCCTTCAGCTCCGCTCAGGGCAAGCCCCTCAACCTTAACCTTATCCTCGACCTTACATCCCATGGGTACCATCTACATCCTCTGGCTCCGCCAACTCAAGCGTTACGTCCGCTCGAAGTCCCGCATTCTCGGGTCCCTCGGACAACCGATCCTCTTCCTGCTGGCGCTCGGCTACGGCCTGGGTCCCGTCTTTGAACAGGCAGGACAAGGAAGTTATGTGCAGTTCATTGCACCGGGAGTGATCTCGATGAGCGTGATGTTTATGGCGGTCTTCGGTGGGATCGAAATTATCTGGGACAGACAGTTTGGGTTCCTGAAGGAAACGCTCGTCGCTCCGGTTCCCCGCTGGCACATCATGCTCGGACGCACACTTGGTGGCGCAACGGTCGCCATCATTCAGGGATTGATCATTTTTGCGATCACACTGATAGCAGGGTTCCGCCCGGAAAGCTGGAGCGCACTGCCGACAGCCTTTGTTTTTATGGCTCTGATTGCCCTTCTCTTCACAGCCCTTGGTACCGGTATTGCCAGCATGTTGGAAGATATGCAGGCCTTCCCGCTCATCATGAACTTCCTCGTGATGCCCCTCTTCTTCCTGAGCGGCGCGATGTTCCCGCTCAAAAATCTCCCCGGTCCGATTGCTGTCGTCACGCACCTCAACCCCTTGAGCTACGGTGTGGATGGGCTGCGCGGGGCACTGAGCGGAACGCTGCAATTTAGCTATGGATTGGATTTGACCGTCCTTGTAGTCGTTTCTGCAGTTTTTTTGGCGATCGGAAGCTGGCTATTCTCCCGTATACAGGTGTAAAACAAGGATATTGCTTAAAATAGCAAAATATAGTATAATAGTTATATGAAACAAACAGACACTCGGAGTGGAGATAGGCATCTTCCAGAAGGTATAGATGAGTCCTCTCTCGAAGCCCTTGCCTCACAAATGGAGCAGCTGGGTATCGGAAAGGCTGTGGTGCGTGCAAAAGGCATGCAGGCATTTGCGTTAAAACTAAAGAAAGATGCTGTCCTGAAGCATATACAAGACCTTTCCTCACTCGACACGCTGTCAACCAACGTCAGCGTGGAGCTGGAACTGGAAAACGGAGAAAAAACAAAAGTGGATGTAGAGGGAATCCGGCAACTCCAGAGAGACGCTTTGGTCTCCGTAGGAGAAGCTCAAAAACAACTGGTGCTTTCACCAGAAGATCCTCTCTTCAGTTCATTTGAAGGTATTCGCTTTCGGCTTGCGTTGTTTGAAAAGAAGTTGGAAGCAGATTCCCTGTATGACGCAGGAGATGACCTCGGTCTTGTTGCAAAGCAACTGGTGGAAACCATTGCCGATGCGCTGCATAACCCGAATCCGGCAAGAGTCACAATCGGATGGGCAATTAATGAGACGTCGGGACTGATGCAGGAAAAAGTAGTGGCATGGGCTGACTTAGATGATGGCCTGCGCACTGCTTTGGAAGGCCGAAAGGATACACTGATGGCAGGCGCTTTCAGGGCACTTTCCACCTGCAACGATTTCCTAAAAACTTATAACCAATTGCGCCGTACGATGGCAGAAAAACAAGCAGCAGAATTGAAAACGTTACAAGAAGAACTGACGGCCATTGCCACCCTGGCTGCCGATATGGATGGCCGCAGGGACCATAGTGACGATATTCTGAACATCAAAACTGCAAGAAATGTGAAGCGGGAAATTGCCGCCTCTGTTGCATCGCTGGCAAGAATCGCGGCTGATATTCGCGATGGAACGGATGCCGGTCTTCACAATCACTCATTCATCGATCCCAAAGATCTGGAGAAGAGAGTTGGAAGCATTTTCAGGCAGGCAGGAGAGGAATCTGAAACCGATTTCATTCAAACAACACCACAAGCACTCATCGGTGCCTTTGCCCGTCTGCTGCAGCACTTGGATAACTATCAGCACGCGGCGACAGTACAAAGCGGGAAAACGGCTCTTGATATTGATGCTGTCCATAGTGCGATTGAAACCGTTTTTGTCGATCCGCTACAGGAAGACGCGTTGAACAACGCCACCTTTACCATTGATACAGAGCAAGTACGTGATGCTCTCAGTGCTGTCGTACCAGAGGTACTACCCCAGAAGACACCGTCTAATCTCCTAGAAGAGTAACGCAAAAAACAGCACAGCGATTGCAATCCGGTACACACCAAACGCCGCAAAGCTGTGCTTCTTCACGTACCCCAGTAACCACTTGATGCTTATCAGCGCAATAATGAAAGATGTCACAAACCCAATCGCCAGTAATCCCGACTGATCAAACGACATCTCATCACTGTGCTTCACCATCGACAAAACCGTCGCTGCGAGCATGGTAGGCACTGCGAGCACAAACGAGAAATCGACGATGGCTTTGCGGCTCACTCCTAGTAAGACTCCTCCAACAATCGTCGCACCGCTGCGCGAGACACCGGGAACGACTGCAAGTGCCTGACAGAGACCGATCAGGAAGGCCTGCCTGTAGCTCATGTCTTTCATATCGGCGATATCTTTGGGTGATGGTGTATGAAACTTCTCAAACGCGATGAGGATGATTCCTCCGATAAAAAGTGACCACAGAATGGTGGGGATATTTTCAAACAGGACATTGCGGATAATGCGTTCCAGCAGGAAACCGATAATAGCCGTGGGAATGAAAGCAATGGCAATCCGGAGCATCACGTCTTTCTGCACAAGGAGTGACCGCCAGTAGACAACAACCACGGACAGAATCGCTCCGAGCTGGATGACCACTTCAAAAGTTTTCAGAAACTCCGTCTGTTCCAGTTTGAGTAATGCTGATGTGAGGATGAGATGCGCCGTCGAGCTGACCGGCAAAAATTCCGAGAACCCTTCGACAATTCCGAGGAGAAGTGCGTGGAGTGCAGTCATGTGACGGGTTGAAAAGTTTGAAAGTAGAAAGTTTAAAAGAAAACTCTCAAACAAACCTTATACCTTCTACCTTTCAACTTTCAAACCCTCACCGTAAAGCAGCTCCCGTTCCCACCAGCGTCTGGATCGGCTGAT
The DNA here is from genome assembly GCA_964533375.1 of uncultured Candidatus Peribacteria bacterium. Taxonomy (GTDB): domain Bacteria; phylum Patescibacteriota; class Gracilibacteria; order Peribacterales; family Peribacteraceae; genus CALREJ01. The sequence goes on along the minus strand of CAZHLW010000001.1, from coordinate 151,084 downwards.
ATTTGAAATCTTTCCCAAGCACAATCCGCACAATGCTGCCTGTGCCGGTTTTGTCTGCAGACGTATCCTGGGACACATCCATCTTCAGGAGTCCGCCGAAGAAGCCGGCCAACTGCTTACCATCGGTATTGCTGAAGATAATGAAAGACGCAGGCAGATCGGCAGGCTTTTCTTTAGTGGTGGTCTTCGGGGCCTTCGGCGCCTCCCCTACCGTAAAGCCGTAGCGGCGCAGTTCGTTTTCCAGGCGGCTTGCCATAAGCGCATTGGCAGAGACATTCACCACCTGCACTTCAGCATCAGTCAGATAGAGGGAGCGCTGGTACACGAGTAATCCCGCAAAGGCCGCAATCTGTCCCCAGCCGGTCTGGTCCGTCGGGAGAGAGGTGGGGAGCAGAACGCTGGCTCCTTCGTAGAGTGCCGGGTCGGCCGCGTACACAAAGCCTCCTGCTTTTGCCTCGATATAATCTCCACCGGCGTTGTAGTTCACCTGCATGGTAATGAGATTATCGAGCGAGAGAGTGGTACCAATCTGTGTCAGACCAAGTAATTCTGCTGTCGTAAAAGTGGTCTCCATGTGCCTGGACAATGTTTTCAGCAGTGATGATGCAAAGCTGATCTGCTCGAAACGGCCCATCGATTTTGCTTTCTGGCTGAGGGCCCCGAGCAATTGCTGCTGGCGTGCGGAACGTTCGAAGTCCGTGCTGCCGTGACGGGTGCGGGCAAAGCGGAGGGCGGTTTCTCCATCCAGATGCTGCGGCCCGGCATCGAGCTCAAAAAGGCCGGTCTGATTTTCGGCAATCGGATACGTGTAGTCCGTAATCTTTTTCTCGACGATGACATCGACTCCCCCCAGCGCATCAACTACTTCAGTGAAGGCAGTAAAGTCGACTTTCACCACACCATGGATATCGATGCCCAGCTTCCGCCCCATCTCATCCCCCACTTCGTGAAGCGCCATTTTGGAGAGATCCGCAGCGCTGCGCGTTTTATCTTTCAGCTTGAGTGCCTGCTTCTCATAAAAATAGAGCGTATTGATGCGCCCGTCGGGAATCGTTTTGTTGCCGGTCAGGTACAGATCGCGCGGGATGCTCAGGAGCACGGCGCTGCGTGTGAGCGGATCGATACTCGCAATCATCATGGTATCTGTCAGGTCTGCGCCGTCGTGGTTTTTGTCACCCACTCCAAGCAACAGAACGTTTGTAAATCCGTGGCTGTCCCGGGGCGGCGCGGCTCCGGCAATGGAAAGAACCCCGCGAGTGGCAGCCACCCGCAGCGGGGCGATGGTCACAATCAGCGTGATGATGACAAGCAGGATGGCAAACCCCACGAGCGCAAGCGTGACGACGCGCTCCAGCACATGGAACGGCAAAGACGTTGATGAATCTGATGACGAATTCATGAGAGCGGGCAGTATACCATAGGACAAGCGGAAAATCGCAGAAGAAAGCCGGAAAATCACATAAAAATCGTCTGAAAAATAGTGTATGATCCCTTCTCAGCCTTCCACCTCATTATGATTATCCGGGCATCCCACAACGCAGAAGAAGACTTCGCCAAAGCCTTTGACGAGTACAAGGATGAAATCTTTCGTCATTGCCATTTTATTGTGTTTAACCGCGAAATTGCGCTCGAAATCATGCAGGAGGCGTTCATGAAAACCTGGGTCTATATTGCCGAGGGGCACGATTTAGACAACGTCCGCGCCTTTCTCTACCGCGTCGCCAGTAACCTTTGCTTTAACTATAAGCGGAAGAAAAGCGAAGCCTCGCTGGATGCACTGCAGGAAGAGGGGTTCGATCCTCCGTCCGAAGACGAACGTCTGAAGCGCGATATGATTGCCGAAGACCAGGTAATGGACGTATTGAAGCAAATTGAGGAACCCTACAGAACGGCTGTGAGCATGCGGTATATCCAGGGCCTGTCTCCGGCGGAAATTGCCGAAATCCTGGAAGAATCCCCCAATACCGTCTCGGTGCGTATTACCAGAGGCGTGAAGCATTTGCGTACCTTAATCCCCCATGGATGAGATAGACGCATTTTTTGATAAGGCCAAAAAGATGTGCTTAAGCGAAGCGGAGCGTTCTGCGTGCCTGAATCGAATAACGCAGAAAATGGCAGAGAATCCTGTAAGAGACACAAAAGAGTCGTGTCCTACTGAGCATATGACCGACTTCGATCCCGCCCTCGCACAGAAAGCCCAAGCCATCCGCCTCACTATTGGGGAATCCGACCGTGCCGGAAAAGCCCTCTTTGCCTTCATGAAAGACCATCCGGTGGATATGGCAGCAGCTCTCAGACAGCACGAAAAGCGCTCTGGTTTTTTTGAGTTGTTCTCTCTTCGCTTCAGCCCTGTTGTCGCATCAGTTCTGATGTTGGTCCTTGGCACAGGAAGTTTGTCCTACGCAGCGGAATACGCTCTTCCGGGTGATGCACTCTATCCGGTCAAAATCCATGTGAATGAAACCGTCCACGCAGCACTCGCAGTGAACGCGGAAGCGAAAGCCGAGTGGGAAGCTATCCGTGCGGAACGCCGTGTGAAAGAAGCTACCAAGCTGGCGGAGAAAGGCAGACTGACTGAAGAAAAAAGCGCAAGCCTGGCCGTTGCGTTCAACACGCATATTGCCGCCGCCCACAGCAAAATCGAAGTAATGGCAAAGGCCGGTAACCGCGACCGTGCAAAGAAGGTCGGCGAGAAAACCGAGGCAGCATTGCGCAAGCAGATCATTGCCCTGAAAAACAACAACGCTGTGGTTGCCATGCGCCAGTATGTGGAGCAGGCAGCGGACGCGACCATTGCCCTCGACTCCAAAATCAGCGAAGAGATTGTGATGGATGCCAGCAGCACACCGGCAGCTATGATGATGGCAGACGCATCCAGCAGTGTGGAATCATCCTCTGTCTCGTCCCGCACCATTGTGGCAGTCGATCTCATGTTTGGAAAAAAGGCGGAAAAGCAGGACCGCGCCATGAAGCAGGATGCAGACACGGTGTCACACCTGAAGATTGATGGCGGCAACGCAAAAATCAGCATCGCGCAGGACCACTCCATCAATGCATTGCAGATGACATCCTTTATGAACAAAAACGCAACATCCTCCAGTTCGAAAGCTTCCGGCACCGGCAGCTCGTCCATCAAAAAGAGCAGCGCATCATCACTGACGATCCAAAACGAATCATCCGCAGGTGTGGACATTCATGTGTCGTCATCAGCAGGATTGCCCATCAAAGTGGATATCCAGACGGACGGCAGTATTGATGTGAAGATTGTGAGCCCGGAAAAGCCGGTTGTCTTGCCGTAATTGAGGACAGGGCAAAAGGTATGATAGACTTGGTCGTTGTACTTTCCTCCCTCCCTTTTTATGCAAGCATTCGATATGTTCTTCCTGTCGTACGGCAACTGGGGCGTGCTGGCTCTGCGCCTGGTAATCGCCATTGTTTTCATTGTCCACGGTTCCAAGAAGCTCGGAGACCTCAAGTCCTTCATGGGCTTCATTGGCATTTGTGAAACGCTCGGCGGACTGGCTCTCCTCTTTGGTTTCCTGACGCAGCTTGCGAGCCTGGGCCTGGGAATCATCATGGTCGGTGCTATCTACAAGAAAACACAGGAGTGGCATGTTCCTTTTACGGCGATGAACAAAATGGGATGGGAATTCGACCTCGCACTCCTTGGCGGCTTGCTGGCACTCCTGACTCTTGGTGCAGGCACCATCAGCGTGGATGCAATGATGCTCGGACTGTAAGCGATTTTAAAAAACGGACGTCGATGATGGCGTCCGTTTTTTTGTAGGTGCGATGATTACTCTTCGACAATGATGGTGCCTGTCATATCGCGATGTCCCGATCCGCACGGAACGCTGCACTTGAACGCGAAGATTCCTGCCTTGTCTGTGGGGATAACAATATCCTTGGTTTCACCCGGTTCAATGCGGACATTGAGTCCGAGTTCGGACGATCCAAAGCCGTGCGTACCGCTCACTGCAGTCAAACGAACGACCACCTTTTCACCCTTGTTCACGGTGATGGTGTTTGGCGAGAACACGAAGTCTGTGACAGACATGGTAATGACGCGGGCACCTGCAGACACAGCTGCCGATGCTGCTGCGGAGCTGGCTGCCTCTTCTTCGGCAGTGGGAGCACCGGCGCTCATATCATGCGATGAATCGGAGTGGTCCATGCTGGAATGATCCATGGAAGACAGAGCGGACGAATCCGACAAGCCGACATTGGCAGCAGGGGCGCAGGCACTCAGAAGCACCAGAGCTGCAACCGAGAGAGACGTTATTTTCTTCATACAAATGGGGAAAAAACTAGGAACTCATTTTATCATTTTTTAAGAGCCAAAGAGAGAAAAATCCGGGGGAATTTTGGCATTTCAGGAGTACACTCACCCTATTCTTTCCCCTCACCCACAATGCGTCCGTCCCTCCTCAGCATTGCAACAGCAGCGACTCTCACTCTCCTCCCACTCACAACCTTCGCCCACGAGCACCGCACATTTACCATCGGCGAGAAAACATATTCCATCGTAATCGGATCGATGAATGAACCAGTGCGTGTGGATGACAAAAGCGGCGTGGAGATGATGGTGGCAGACATGACCGGCGTAACAGGTGACGCAGAAGGAACGCCTGTGACCGGGCTCGAGAGCACACTGAAAGTGGAAGTGAGCGCCGGTAAGCAGAAAAAGACATTCGATCTCCGCCCGCTCTGGGGTGAGGCCGGTTCCTACAACGCCGTCTTCTACCCGACGGTGCAGACCAGCTATACATACCGTGTCTTTGGAACCATCAACGGTGTTGCCTTCGATGTGCCTTTCACCTGCAAGCCTGCAGAAACGGAGACCGCTCCGGAAGACACCGCCGCCCAGCAGATTTCCAACGGCGTCACACAGACCCAAAAGAGCGGCGCGTTTGGTTGCCCCGGCTCCCGCAGCGATGTCTCCTTCCCCTCAGAAACCATGTCTGCCGCAGAACTGACAGACGAGGTTGATGACTTCGATGGCAGCCTCAGCTTCGGCATCATGGGGATGGTGTTTGGCATCATTGGTATGGCGACTGGTACCCAGGCCCTCCAGGCTATTCGCAAGCAGTAACATGCGTTTCATGTTCCGCACCGGCCTCTGTTTGCTGATGCTCTGCATCGTGCAGCAAGTAAGTGCACATGCATCACCGCTCTCAACTGATCCGGCAGTGTCGTCTATCAATGCTGTGATACCCTCGATGGTGCAGATCCGTTTCAGCGAGCGCATTGATGCCACAGCCAGCAGCATCCGCGTGTATGCCCCGGACGGAAGTCTGGTTGATGATGGCAAGTCCGTTGTAGATGCCACCGATCCCCGCCTCTTCAAAACGGCGATCAATGCCAGTTCGTCTGGTACCTACACCGTCTCCTGGCAGGTCGTGTCCCAGGACGACGGTCACTTCACCAAAGGCGGCTTCCTGTTTTCGGTCGGCACGGAAACGGCTGCAACGGTCATCAACAGCGAAGACCTGGCCGTGCAACACCGCTCCGGCTGGCCACTGGCCATCATGATCTGGCTGGAGTTGCTCGGCAGCGCAGTAGTGATCGGCCTCTTGTCGTTGATAGTGACCGTCTGGCGCCCCCTCAACCCTAACCTTCACCTCGATCTTAAGCGTCTCAGGATACTCATTGTCGGAGCAATGATCTTGCTGATAGCAGGCTGCCTCGGCTTTCTTGTCATCAATAGCATGAACCTCGCAGCTGACCGCGGAACGGATCTAGTAACCGCACTGCAGACATTCCTGCTGACCGTTGTGGGCCGCTTTACCGTGCACAGAATGATTCTCGGCATTGCCGCCTGCCTACTCCTTTTGTGGGCACTACCTTCGATGCTCCGGTCAAAGAAGATAACCGAAACCGAGTGGATTCTCTGGGCTCTGATGATTGCCATCGTGATCCTCCGCGCCCGCATCAGCCACGCTGCGGCCTCGGAATTTCTGCCGACGTTCTCGATTGGCATCAATGCCGTGCACCTTCTCTTCAAAGACCTGTGGATTGGCGGACTCATCGTCTTCTGTCTGGCGGCTCCACGCACTGTGCACTCGCTCTTCAGACTCTCACAGCTCCTCATGCTCTCGCTCGCAATCGGCGGCACGACGGGTATGTACATTGTGTGGTTGCACCTGAAAGATCCGCTGAATCTTTTCACCACGCACTGGGGCGGGCATGCTATCGCACTTGGAAGTTTCGGCCTGCTCCTCCTCACCCTCCGCCTCTACCAGCAGCACATCACCCACCGCGCGCTGTTGCAGATGGCGGAGGGTACAGCCACAGACGGGCACAAAGAAGAGGCCGTCATGCACCCGGCAGTGCTCCTGAGCGAAACGCTCACTGGCCTCGCTGTCCTTCTTTTTTCGAGCATGCTGATTATTACCACGCCCCCGCTTCCAAGACCCAATGTCTATACCACGACGATGACGACAAATAACGCCGTCGTCACCCTGCGCGAACATCCTACTGATGCCTCACAATTCTTGGTAACGGTCAGACGAACGGAGCGGGGCGGAGACACTGCGAATCAGACGCTTAGCATCCTCCTGAATCTGCCCGAGAAAAACATTGGGCCTGTCGCTGCGGAGGTACTGAAGATTTCTGATGATGTCTTCACATTCCCGAAAGCCGCCCTCTCGCCTCCCGGTGAGTGGACCATCGACATCACCGAACAGGAACCGCAGGTTTTCGATGTGAACGCACGCTTCGAGCTTCTGTATCCGGACGATGTTGCAGCGAGCAGGGATAATGCACATCATGTATTTGGCATGTTCGAGGCAGTCTTATTCCTGACAGCACTGGTTCTGATTGCAATCGCCGTCGTCGAATTACAACATCAAAAAAGACTCTTCCGGCGCATCGAAAAACTGGAAGTCCTGCTGCCCATTGCCTCACGCCAGTCACTGCTCTTTATTATCCTGATAGACCTCTGCATCCTGGCGATGATCGGGTTTTTACTCGGGAGCCACTCCCACAGCATGCCCACGTATCTTGTCTAACGCGAAGCCAGATTGGTCTTAAAAAACGCCGCCGACTGTTTCATGAAATCCCCCCACTGCGTCGCGAACTCGTGGCCCTCGTTCGGGTACTGCACATAGGTGACATTTCTTTCCGCAGCTCGCAGGTTCTCGGCAAGCGTATCGGACCACGCTGCAGGGACATCTTTGTCTTTGTCACCCTGGAAGAGCATGACGGGCGTTTGAATGTCAGCCAGATAGGTCTGTGGTGATAGTGCATCCCAGGCAGCAGGATTTTCCTCGCGCGTTTTCATTACCTCGATGGTGCGGTCCCCCTCCGGCCGCTCCCGCCTCCAGCGCACAAAGTTTTCCCACACATCGGCATGAACCGGCGCGTAGAGCACTGCCGCACTCACAAGTTCCGGATACGCTGTGAGGATGGCCAATGTGACTCCGCCGCCCATCGAATGTCCGAGCATCCCGACTTTGGAGGCATCGATAGTTGAAAGGTTTGCTGCACGTACGGCGTTGATGGCATTGATGCTATCCATCGCATATTCCAGATTGCCGTCGTACATTTCGGTTTCTGCAGTCATAGGACTCTTGTCCGATCCCGCATGTCCGCGGTAATCGGTATGGAGAACAGCAAAGCCTTGCCTCGCCATGTAGTCCTGCTCGCGCTTGAGTCCTCTGCCCTGCGTGTAAATTGACGGCTCAATGTAGCCGTGATTGAAAATGAGCAGCGGAAACGGACCATCCCCGACAGGAATATTCAGAATGCCGGTAATGCGCAGTCCGTTACTGAGGTAACTGATCCTGTGGCGCGTGTAGACGCTGTTTCTGAATTCAACGCTTTCAAGCGTGAGCCCGGTCCCGCTCAAACGCATGTGTGCGAAATGATCGATCGTCCATTTTGAAGGCATCTGCTCCAGTGGCGCTTCAGATGATGATTGCGAAGATGCTGAGGATGATGGTGATAGCTGCGATACAGAGTTGGCAGAAGCGCATGCTGTAAGAAGCAGCAGAGACACACAGACGAGAAAGGATGGGCGGGTCATACGGGAAGTGTAGGAGAAGGATGGCCGGATGAGAATAAAAAGGAGACATTGTTTTTTTGAAATGACAGGTGCACCATAGTTGTCATGCGCCGCTTCCTCGCATCCGCCTGGTTCCCTCTGGTGATTTGTCTGGTTTTTGCAGCAGTGACAGCGGGTGCCTACGCGGGACTGCAACCAAGTGGAGAGGACATCGGCAATAGTGAAATCCAAAAAATAGCGATGATCGCCGCCTGGGGCATCGGGCCCGTGGCCGCTCTTTTGTCGTTGATCCTTGCCGGTATCCTGAACCTCATCCGCCGTATTGTCAGGCTCCGGAAAGTGGCAATTCTCCACCCGGTCGTCGTCCTTTTGAGCATTGCTCCGTGGCTGGTCTTCAGCTGGCAGGTGACGGGTGAGCCGCGCTACACGCCTATCGCCAGAGCGGTGATCGATTTTGCCGCACGTGAACTGCTGTGGGGATCGCTGGTTGCCTGTCTGCTTACTATCGTCCTCAGCATCCCGCTCCTCTTCCCTGCCAAGAAATGAAGAAAGTCTCTGTAATGATAACGGCTCTTCTCGTTCTGCCTCTCAGCGGATGCCTGGGTGATGTGATGGAAATTTTCTGTGAGGTCGGCCCGGACAGCGACCACTGCTTCCAGGCTGCCGCCGTGCAGGAGAGCGATCCCGATGGCTGCCAAAAGATTGCAGGCGAAGGATTCAATGGGAGTAATCCCCCGAAGGACAAATGCTTCCTGCAGATTGCGGAGCACAGTGGTGACCCGTCTGCGTGTGATGGGGTCGAGGGTGGATTCATGAGCTACTCCAAAGAAGAATGTCTGGAAGGCGCATTTAAAAATCACACAGTGGAGGACTGTAAGAATGCAGAAGATGAAAACAAGTGCCGCGCAGCCTGGGGCCAGAACGGCAAGGGCTGCGGCGAAGGCTACGTGTGGAACAAAGCCGGAAATACATGTGATGTGAAACCCGAAACTCCCAGCGAAACGGAAAATCCCTTTGAGAACGACAAGGTGAAGGAAGATCTCCAGACCATCGGCGATGCCGGGAAGAGCGGCTATATGCAGCTCCTCGACTGGGACATTGAGCACGAGAGCGATCCGGACCGCAAAGCGGGACTCGAGAACTACAAGGAGTTTCTGGAGAACGCAGGGGAAAAGATCGAGGATGTGACAACCACGTTCGATAAGCTGCAGGAGCTCAAGAAGATTTTCATTGATAGCTACGATCCCAAAGACGCAATCGAAAACATGTCTGCAAGTTCGATTCTGAGTAAAGGTTTCTTCGATCGGCTAAAGGATAAATTGGTTGGTGAAGATGCACCGACGGAAGCCTCCAAAGCGGAAGATGCACTGACCGTCTATGCAGCGATGTTAGAGCAGCAGAAGGACAACGACTTCCTGCAGCAGGGCCGGCTCACCCGTGTGACCGATACGCTCATTGGTAAAGCCAAAGACGAAGCAACCAGCAAACTGAAAGAAGGCGTCGAGGACATTGCCAAGACCGTTGCCGGTGATGCGTTTGCTGTCGTGGGAATCGTTGATCATGCCCTCTCCTCTTTCCAGGAAGAAGCGCAGAAGCAGATGTTCATCGGACTCGCCGCAGCCTACAACCGCCAGCGCGACGGTATTGTGCAGGCACACCCCGACTGGTCTTCAGAACAGATTCACAAAGCGACGGTGGATAATGTGAAAGCGAATCCCTACGAAGATGTGCCAAACAGCGGCTTCGTGAAGTTCGGAAACATCATCGAGAATGGTGATTGTAAGGATGCCGGCAACAATCCCCTCTGTATTGATAACCGCGTGTTCTGGACAGCGATGGATAAGACGTATCAGGTGACGCACAAATAATTTCCCGTAAGGAATAGTACTTTGGGACGTCTCATCGTATGAAGTCCTTAACCTTCCCCCTTCTTCTTATGGGTGCCATCACACCATTTATCGTTCTCCTGATTGTCGCGGTGATCTTCAACTACATTCCCATGGACGGAAAGCTAAAGCGCATCGGGTACATCATCATCGGCGTTGTCGCCATTTACTTGCTGCTGCGGTTTGCAGGGATTGTCTAACAGGACGATGTCGTGCATAAAAAAGAGCTGCGACCGAAACCGGCGTAGCTCTCTTTGCAATATTCTCTTGTGTCCTCGGACACAAGACGGCCAACTGCAAGCCGATCACTGAATGTCCCAATCCCGAATACGAGGTGACCACAGGATTCCGAGCGCATAGTGCATCACGAAACCAAAGCTACCGATAAGCAGGGGGACAACTCCCGCATACAGCAGCATCTGATCTTTCCCCGAGGGCTCATCACCCGTAAAGAAAAGAACAGTGGCAATGGCTATCACCCCAAGCCCCAATAACGCCACAACGGCAAAAGCCCTTCTCACCATGACTAAGTCCTCCGTACGAGAATGGGAATGAGCGAAGAGACCACAAGGCCACGCTCTGCAGAAACTATAAAACGATCGCTGTTGAAAGCAATGCATTCGCAAATTCTCTTCAAAAAAGACAGTATAACGGTTGCTTCTCTGCGGTATTGCCAATAGAATCAATAGTTGCATTTACTATTTTCCTCCCAGTCTCTATGGAAGAAGCTGTCAAAAACGCCTGCCTGATAAAAGACTGCAAAGGACGAACCGATGGAGGAAATTACTGCAAAAAGCACATCAAAGGAAAAAAGCCCCCAACCGTGATTACCGCGGAAGCCCGCCTGTTCATGCGTTCCCAGTGCTGCAAAGCGGCCTGCGAGCATGGCAAGAGGCACGAATACGGCGAACAGTACTGCGCCAAGTGCAAGGAACCGTGCGAGTGGAGAGTGAGCCTATAGTTGACTAAATCTTGATATATGCTAATTTAGTTATATGGGAATGACGGACACAGTGCCGGCCAGAATCGCCTGCATATCGGACACACATCTGTTCCCGCCCGAAGTGGAGAGCGAGGCGCTCTTTCCGCGATGGGTGGAAAAGCTTGGTCCGGTAGACGGTCCGGAATTTTATGAGAAATGCATCACAGAAGTACATCGCGCATATATCACTGCTCTCGATCATATCCGTACAGAAGAACCGGACGCGATTCTGCATTTTGGTGATCTGACCGGAGGATGGCGCGAGCGGGGCCTTGTTCATCCATCCGTCGTCGATATCGCACACACAACCTACGATGAACTTGCCGCCATAGCCCCGACCTATATTGCCGCAGGCAACCACGACACCGGCTACCATCACCCGATGGTCGCGGGCAGCGATATCAGCGTGGAGAGTGTGGAAGCATGCGAGGATGCGTACAAAAGACTCTGGTGGGAATGCAGGCAGCAGAATCTGCACCTGCTCGGTATCTGCTCCCCTGTTCTGGAATACACAGGTCAGGAAAAGAAACTACTCGATAAACAGAAGGATCAATACGAATTTCTGGGTGACATGCTGCAGACTCGCAAAGGTGAACCATGGGCGCTCTGCGCTCATACCCCCTTCCTTCCGATGGACACATTGGGCCCGATGCTGGATCCGCATCTCAACACATGCGAAGCAGTCATGCACGGCGATCTGCATAATCCCCGCACAGCACCTTTTTACGCCGCTATGAAGTACGTACAGGCAATGGGCTCCGGAAGAAACAATCGTGTGCAACGATCACTCATCGCCAAGAGCGATCTGACTCCATCAACTGCACCTTTGTGGTGGAAGGGATATCAGATGCGCATGTCCACTTGGGATGGCAAGGACCTGGAAAGTGTCAACATCAAGCTGCAGAGACCGGCAGGCAGTGAAAATGTTCCGACGGACTCTCTCCTGAAATGCCTAGTGGGCATGTTGCGCCCGCATCAAAAACAAAAATCCTGAAAAGTCTCACGCCTTCTTTAGTCCGTGGTGTCCGCACAGACAATTTCCTTTGCCGATCACGCCTTCCATGTAGCCTTCACCGTAGTCATAGGACAATTCCTCTCCGGGTTTGATGGCGCGCCGCGCGTAGATGAAAATGCGCTTACCATCCTGAATCGCCTCGCAGTTGGGTTTGCAGGAGTGGTTGATGTACCGGGCAAGATTCGTCCGTGCACTGCCGTCGATTGTCCAGGGCGTATCGCTGATATCGAAGTAATATTTGCCGCCGCGTATTTTCTCGACCGCCTCATCGGACATAATCTTCCCCCAGTATTCAATGACAAAATCCCTCCGCTTGATGGGTGTTTCGGTAAAAAGACCGAGTCCCGCATAACTCTTTTTGACTTTGAACTGATGTTTCGTTGGACGGGGTTTTGCGTAAGACATAGAAAAATCGGGCTGCGGCAAGATACACAAGTGGAGCGACCGTTACAACAAAAAGGCTTACGTGCCTGCCGCGGCAGCATCCATCTCCCACAGTTTCATCAAATACATCCCGAAGAACGCCAGAAGCAGCTCTGTTTTCTCGAGTGGCGCTACAGAATGAATCTGCAATTTGCCCCACCAGTTCATGTGGAATTCCATGATGAGTTTGTTATCAGGTCCAAACCATCCGCAGCGCATCCCCCACCAGTCTGTCCGCTTCCAGGTGTAGTCTTTGTTGTCCATCGTGAGGACCGTATCGCGGTTCAACCAGGATACACTTTTCACAGCGGCAATATCTTTCTCAGACGCATCCTGCATAAAGAGATTTCTGCTCGCCCATCCTTTGTACCCAAAGCGCACAGTGCGGTCCGGCATCTTCGCTTCCGCCAGCATGTAGCTCCATTTCCTGAGCATGGTCAGCGTCCCGATAATATGCGTATTCTCCCGCAGTTCCTGCGTGTAAGAAAACCACGACGGACTTGTGACGGTGTAGGAGGGCATGGCCACAGTATACGCCGCGCCAGTTGGAGAGCGCTGAAAATGAAAGAGATTTATTTCTTGGGCTTTCCTTACCGGAAAGAGAGAAAACCTGGAAGGCTTCCTTCATGCGTTGTGGCAGCCCCACGACTTTCTCAAACAGGTGTCTTCGACGCAGTGAGACATTGGTATGAAGTGCTCAAAATATGACAGCAATGGGTCTAAATCTATGACTCAATAAACTCGCTATCATTGTCCAGCCGAAACTGTATGGAAATATTGACGAGCCTTACAAGTAAAATGGACACTGTGCGCCATGCCCTTCCGCTTCACAAAACAATCAACCTCCAAAGCTACCGCCGTGAAACGCGCATCACATACATCCTCTTTAGCTACAATCATTTCCCTTGTCGTCGCTGGACTCTTCATGCTCAGCGCAGGAATTGCCGCAGGCACATTCATTGCACAAAAGAAGCCAACGTTTCTCCTGGTACAGCAAGCGGATACCGGATCTCTAAGACCATCAAACACTGATTCGGGCACGTATCTGCTGACCATGAGTGGCATTAAGCCTCATACACTGATCTTCTCCGACAGACCGAACAGAACGGTAGGCAGTTGGACTATGACCGACTTCATCTCGCGCTGGGAGAGCGGTGCGGACAGCTTCGCCGATGATCCACCAAACGCTGTCCTCCTCTCGCACAGCCAAGCGGATGGAAAAGAATATGCGATCACTCTGGAACTCAATAACCCCGTCTTCAACGGCCCCGGTGGCTGGGTGAGCTACACAGCAACGATTCTCAGCGAAACCAACCCCGATGATCTTGCGATTTCGAGTGACAGGCACATGGAAGACTTCCCCGACATTCTCCACAACCCGGCTCTGTTCATCGACGATGTCATCAACCCGACACACGGCGACATGCGCGGCCCGAAGCCAGGAGATGGCCGCCCGGGTGGCAGACCGGAGATGCCATAAGTTGTACTTCTCCTGCTTTTTTTGAGTTTGTAATCCAGAAACTGGCAGCCCCACGGAGAATCGAACTCCGATTTCCAGGATGAGAACCTGGTGTCCTAACCGTTAGACGATGAGGCCGTGCTGGATAAGAGCGAGCGTAAAGCTTATAGAGACGATTTGGGTGTGGCAAGTGGCTTCCAAAGCACAAGAAACGCACTTAATCCTCTATATCCATGTCCAGGTTATCGTTGTTGGGATTGTTGGGATCTTCAAATCCCTTCTTTCCGCGAGACGGCTTTTTGAATCTCATTTTAGACAACCGGGTTCCCATATCGGACGATGCAAAATGCATATCGAGGGGGAACGGATGCAGGGTGTCCCGTTCAGGATTCGTGCCCTCAAACATCCGGCGGCTCATTTCGATGTCCCGCAAAGGGGTGGGCATCTCTATCAGTTCGATTTTGTTTCGTTCCTGTTCCTCTTTTTCTATCTTCTCCAATTCCCAGATAGGCAAATGGCTCTCATGTCCGTGTGACGCTTCTCCGTGCCCGTGTCCGTGTTTATGACCGTGTCCATGGCCTTCGTGTGCCTCATCATGAGCAGCATGTGCGTGACCTTTGTGGAAACCGGAGTGTCCATGGATATGATCCTCATGTGCATGCGGCGGATGATCGTGGAAATGGTCATGCTTGTGTTCATGATCATGTTCGTGTTCATGAACATGATCATGTTTGGCGTGCGGGGCATGATCGTGCTCATGTTCGTGTTCATGCTCGTGCTTTTCATGCTCGTGCTCATGATCGCCGTGTTCGTGCTCGACTTCTCCCACGTCTACACCCTGTGCCTGCACATTGATGAGAACCGTGGCGACAATCTTCTGCTCCTTGTCTTTCAGCACCAGTTTGTAGGTACCGTGCTCGCGTGGAACTGCAATATGGATTTCCCCGTGATGTTCAAAGTCACCGGTTGCCAGCTCTGAACCATCTTCATGATGAATAGCGGCACGTCCTTCGTGGAGACTGGCACTGCGGATAACAAGCACACCGTGATGCAGGTGCACATTCACATCGTGATGCACATGGTGTTCGTGATGTTCCACAACAGCGTGATGTCCGTCTTCATCGCTCAGCTCCGCAAAGACTGCATCCTGCGTTTTATGATCCGTCTCACCATGATGATCGTCATCGGATAGCGCCTCTTTCACTTCCTGATGGGTATCGTGGCCAATGACTGCCACTTCTGCAGCAACAGGTGCGGCACTGGGTGCCAGACGGTGCTCCAGGCTTTCTGCCCATCCTGCTATGGATGGCATGGTTGAACCCGTCCGCAGTGGCCGCCAAGAGCCTGCGCTCTGTAGTATGCGCTCATCACTTTCTGTAGTGAAAAAGCCTAATTGTTGCGTTTTTGTGCGGAAAAATTCTATACCTGCAAAAGCTACATCCACAGATCTGCCCTGTGCAATCCAGAACTCTGTATTGTCTGCAGTTTCTGTACCTTCGCCGTTAATGGTCTTTTCCAACTGTTCCATAGACAAGTATTGTGGACAGGTTAGAACCCGCTTTACCACATCCGTAGAAAGATTTCAAGGGGTATAGAGGCCACTTTGCCAGGAATGCTCTCTTGCATTGCATAAGACCCATTCGATCATTTGAGACAAGCCAGACATTCTTGACGCACCTACCGGTTCGGGATTAGCGTAAACCCACTTTCCCCTTCCACTATGTTCGATTTCTCCAGCCTGAACTGGATCTCTCTCTTCGTCGCCGCACTCGCCGCATTCTTTGTGGGCTTTCTGTGGCACGGACCGGTTTTTGGAAAGCAGTGGATGAAGCTGATGAAAATCACCCCACAGGATATGGAGAAGGGAAAGAAGAAAATGGCAGGAAAAATGCACTGGTACATGATTGCCGCCTTCATCCAGCAGCTGGTTGTCGCCATTGTCATAGGACTGATGCTCCAGGGCGGGCTGCTCACGGTGATCATGGCTCTGCAGCTGGCATTTCTCCTGTGGCTGGGTTTCATTGTCACGACATTGCTGAACGGCGTGCTCTGGGAACAGCGCACTATTCCGCTCTACCTCTTCAATATTGCGTATCAGTTTGTGAATATTGCGGTGATTACTTTGATTGTGGGGTTGTGGAAATAAAATAGAGAAATTCGTAAAACCGGCTGTCCTGAGACAACCGGCTTTACCCTTTCGTTTCGGTAGGAGTTCATTCGAACACCCTTGCCAAACTCCTGAATCCACTCGCAAGCCACGGCTGACGCAGCCACCGCATGCCACTTTTCCTTCTTCTTTGCTTTTCCACATCCTGTGTTAGCCACCCGCTTTTCTGGATGACCGTGCGTACATAAGGGTGCAGGTCATCGAGTGGATCGTCGGGCGTGATCAGCTTGTACCCTTTGTGGTCCTTGTCAGGGCGGATCATCCCGAGTTGCAAGACGCCTTCGATTTCTGCCAGAAAGCAGGGCTGTTGCGTTGCGCCAGGCAATCCCAACGGGCCATCTTCGCCACTTGCCCAGCCAGTGACATACTGCCTGCCACCGATGGACTTCTTGTCATGAATCACAATCTTCCCTGTCATGTCCCGCCCTCCGAAGAGTTCGACTTCCAATTTCGGAAGTACTCCCTCGGCGTAGGTGTAGCTCCAGGGCCACTTGCCTCCTACCACCCACGGTTCGCCACGGAAGGGACCTGCAAATTCGCCCTGACTGCTTCTGTTGATCAGGATGACAACGGGAGTGCCATCATCCAGGATTCCGGCAGGCAGCACATCCGTACAAACCATCCCCATCCCTGCCCGGGCTTCTGCATACAGTTGCGGTTGCAACTGTCCCGCGGGCTCCCAGTCTTTGGGTAAGAAACCCGTGACTCCTCCACCCATATCAACTTCAATATATTCCACGATTCCTTCCTCCAGCCGAAAAATGTGAAAGGGTTATTGAACTTGCCAGTGCAAGTTTATGTTAATCTAACACAATTTATTTAAATTGCAATTTACCTAAAAGCTGAAAGCTAGAAGCTAAAAGCTACTCAAAACCCCACCCGAAACACCGTCCCCTCGCCCACTTTACTCTGCACCCGGATCGTCCATCCCTCTTCATCGCAGATATCTTTACAGATAGCCAGACCCAGCCCCGTCCCCTCTGTCCTGCGTGACGTATCGCCGCGGTAGAAGCGCTCGAAAATGTGTGGCAGGTCTTTGTCGGCTATGCCCACTCCTGTGTCTGTAATGCTTACGACATTGCCCGTCACATCAACAGTAATGCCGCCTTCGTGCGTAAAGCGGATGGCGTTCTTCAGCAGATTGCCGATCACCTTTTCAAGCGCGATGCGGTGGGCATTGATAGTGGCGGTGTGCTTGGCGATGTTCACGGTGAGGGTCAGGCCTTTCTCTTCGGCCATCGACCGGTATGAACCGGCCAACTCTTCCACAAAGTCCGCGACGGGAATATTGTCGCGGGTGCCGCTCTGCATGCCGCGGGAGAGTTCCAGGAGTTCATTCAGGAGAATTTCCATGCGCTTCACGGCGCCGGCAATCAGGCTCAGTTTTTCCTTTTGAGGATCGGTCAGAGAGCGGTTTACTGCAAGAAGTTCGATCGAACTTTTAATAACCATCAGGGGCGTCCGGAGTTCGTGACTGGCGTCCTGCGTGAACTGGCGCTCGCGCTTGAAGGCCTGTTCCAGGCGGCGGAGGAAGTCGTCGAAGGTTTCGGCCAGCCTGCCTATTTCATCATTCGGCATTTTTTCCGAGAGCGGTGAAAGCTGCAAATGCCGCGGATCAATCTCGCGGACGCGTTTGCTGAAACGCGTGAGGGGTTTCAGGGCGCGGCCGGCAAACATGGCACTGAGTCCGGCTGTCAGTCCCAGTGTGGAAAGCAGTGTCAAAAGCAACACAGAGAGCAGTGCGTTCTGCGCGACAATGAGCGAATCAAGCGTGCGGCCGATGACAATCACGTACGGACCGTAGATATTTTTGTAGAGGCGATACTCGTTCGGGCCGGCATCCACGGATGAAAAACCCGTCCGCTTTGGCAGCGGAGCCGCGAACGGCGACGAATGTTCCATAATACTGCCGCTGCCATCGGCAATAACTACAACGAACCCCAGGCTTTTCACGGCTTCGATTTTTTTGAACATCTGTTCCCTCCAGTCGGGAGCAGCAATGTCGTCGATGGTAATGGGGAGACTTGTGCGGACGGCGGCATTCTGCACGTAGAGAAGAGTATCCACATCCTGCTGCATGCGGCTCACAAACAGGAAAAAGACCGCACTTCCCGCAATCACGAGCATGAGCGCCACCACCAGCGTGAACTGGAGTGCGAGGCGCCATTTGATGGACAGATTAGGCCGCATCCGAGGCAGAAATACGGTAGCCCGTTCCGTGAACGGTGTGGATGAGCGGCTTGGCAAATCCCTTGTCGACCTTCTCGCGGAGCTTCTGCATGTGCGACCTGACCACATCACTCCACAGTTCTGCCGATGCATCCCAAATGTGCGCTTCTATTTCCGCCTTCGAGACGACCTTGTTTTCATTGCGCATCAGAAGTTCCAGAATCTGGAAGAGTTTCCGCGTCAGCTTGATGTTCTGTCCATCGCGTTCCGCCTGCTGGGTAGAGACATCGAGCGTGAGGTCACCTACTGTCAGACGATTGCCCGACGACGACTGCGCACCCTGATATTTGCGGCGCAACAGCGACTGAATGCGCGCCATCAGTTCTTTGAGTGCGAAGGGTTTGATAATGTAATCGTCCGCACCGGTATCGAGGCCGGACACGCGGTCATCGACAGTATCTTTTGCAGTCAGCATCACCAGTCCCAACTGCGGATATTCCTGCCGGAGTGTTTTGCAGACGGTCAGTCCATCCGTCCCCGGAAGCATCCAGTCGAGCAAAACAATGTCGTACGGATGCGCCCGCGCCATTTTCAAACCGTCGTCCCCGTCGTACGCCGTATCAACCGCAAACGAATACTGACGGAGATACTCCGCAATATTGTCCGCAATGCCGCGTTCGTCTTCAACAACAAGGATTCTCATAGTAATGGAGTATAGCAGAAAATAATCCCTCAGATCCCTCACCCTCAACCTTATTCTTGACCTTAAACTTTATACCGGGGAAGGGACCTTCCAACCCTCCCCCGGCTGTTCTCCTATGGCTAGCCACGTCAGGTGTATCTGTCCGTGACATTCTGATTCAGTGTGTAAGGTTCCCGGTGCCGGCGTATGAACGGCCGGGAAACACGACAAATAGTACTCAGGAAATGTCGCGGAACTGTCAAAACGCTTGGAAAATGTTGTGAATTTTACGAAAGTTTTTAGTTTCTGGTTTTTGGTTACTGGTTTGTCCAGTGGCAAAGAATATCACTGCGGAACTCTGCATCACAAAAAACCCTTCACCTTAACCTTCTCCTTGACCTTAGATTAATGGTGATACCCGGATCCTTTGATGATTTCCATCGCCCGGTACAGCTGCTCAAGCATCACCACGCGACAGAGTTCATGGGGCAGCACCATATCGCTCAGTTTTAGTAAGCGTCCGACTGCCCGTACATCATCGGTCAGCCCGTACGATCCACCCAGCACAAACACCACCGTGCGGCCACTGTCTTTCGCAGCAGCAATCTCTTTCGCAAACGCCGGCGACTTCATTCCTTTTCCACGCTCATCAAGGATAAAAATGTCCGCATCGTAGCCTTTCAGAAATTTGAGCAATCGCGCCGACTCATCGCTCATCTGGCGCTTGGCATCCACCTCGCGACTCGCAGGTAATTCGATGATGTCGAACTTGGCAGCATGTTTCAGGCGCTCCGCATAAAGCGCACAGGCTTCTTTGGCCCACGCTTCCTTCAATTTGCCGATGGCGATGAGAACGATACGTTGCATGGAGTGTCACTCTGAGCTCGTCGAAGAGTCGACACGTGTTCATACTTCGACAGGCTCAGTATGACACTTACTTTTTCTGAAGAACAGAGACCGTTTCGATGTGCGCCGTATGCGGGAACATATCCACCGGCTGCACGGAGCGCAATTCGTATCCGGCCTTCAGGAATTCCCCGAGGTCGCGGGCAAACGTCGCTGTGTTGCAGCTTACGTACACAACCTTTTTCGGATCGTGCGCGATGACTGCTTTCGTGGCATCCGGATGCAAGCCTGCACGCGGCGGGTCGACGACAATGACATCGAAGTGATACTTCCCTCCTGCCTTCACCTGGTCCTGGAGAATCTGTTCGGTGCGGCCCTTGTAGAAGCTGATGTTGCCGATGCGGTTTTTACCTGCCGACTTGAGTGCATCTTCAATCGCAGACGGATGACTCTCAATACCCACCACCTTCTGGCAGAAGCGGGACAGATACTGCCCGATGGTTCCCATGCCGCAGTACGCGTCGAGCACGGTGTCGCGCATGTTCAAATCCGCGGCATCGGAAATTGCCTGGTACAACTTCTCGGCTCCCAGCGTGTTTGTCTGGAAAAACGAGAACGGAGAAATTTCAAATTCAAGATCGAACAGACGCTCGGTAATAAACGGCTTGCCGATGAGCGTGTGAATAACCGGCATATCCGGCTTGTCGTTCAGCGTCGTGTTTTCAATCACCATGAGGGACGCGAGGTTGGGGCGTCCGCCGAAGCGCATGAAGTACTGGAACAGCGGCTCGAGTTCTTTCTTTCGTGCATTCACCGTGAAGGCAATCATGTGTTCGCCGGTGTGGATACCACGGCGCAGGAGCAATGTGCGAAGTAGTCCTTTGTGTGTCTTCGGGTTATGCACCGGAAGCCTGGTGTCCTGCATGAAGCGGCGGACATCAGCGAGTAAGGTACCAATCTGTTCGTCGTACAGATGACATTCACTGATGGGCAGGACTGTGGACCACTGGTTCGGCTGGTGGAAACCGATGGTCGGGTTTTCATCAAAGTAGATTTTCTTGCCGTTGCGTTCCTCGGTGCGCATTTCGCCAAAGCCAAAGCTCATTTCCAGCTTATTGCGATAGTGGAACACCTGCGGACTGGGGATGATTTTCAGCACGCGGCCGGGAAGCTGCTTGCGGACAGCATCGTCGGCAGGGGTCAGATGTTCGATGGTTTCGCGGACAATGTCCTCTTTGTACGACAATTGCTTGTCATACGGCAGATTCTGCCACGTACAACCGCCGCAATCGTGAAAATGCTGGCAACGCGGCATAATCTCCTCTTTTGCCTTTCTGATGACTTTGACGACCTTTGCTTCCGCAAAACGGGGTGTCAGCTTGGTGATAACGATCTCCAGTTGCTGGCCGGGAATGCTGTTTGGCACAAAGATGGGGAAATCCTCAATTTTGGCCAATCCCGACCCCCCATGGGTCACTTTCTCGATGGTGATGGTGTAAACCTGGCCGTTTTGGACGGGAGGTTCCTGAATAGTTGACATTATAGTGATTATGTTATATAAATACTTCCTTTTTTATTGATCCAGATATGCAAGCACGCAGAGTCACAAAAGCGGCCGTTCTTCCTATCAGTGTTGTCGTCGTCTCTGTCGTTCTTGCGTTGATTGTAACAGACTCGGCACCTGTCGCAAGTATTCCGCATGAAGCACCGGTTGCCATCACCCTCAAACCCATCATCGCTTCAAATACAGTAAAGCCAGCCCCCCACCCCGCTGCCGAAACCCCGTCCCTCCTCCCGGTTGTGCAGCAAAAAAGCATCCGCGAGAATCAGCAGAAAATTGCCGACGCTGTGCTCCGCCGTCTGCCTGCAGGCTGCCGCGATAACTTAAAAAACTTCTACGTCCTGTACAACAATCCGAAGCAGCGCGGACTCGGAGGCAAGTCGACCATTATCCTGGACGGCACACCCAAAGACACCGAATTTGCAGCCCTGCTCGTTCACGAATGCGGCCACGTGATTCACGCAAATATGCAGGGAAACAGCAAGAGCGGCCTGAGCCTCTTTAAAGATGGCAAAGACACCTTCGCCAAAGACTCCCCCGTCGTCTCGTTCTTCGCCATCTCCTGGATGCAATCCAACATCATGAAAAAAGACCTGACCAAAGAAGACTTCGTCTCCGGCTACGCACAGTCTGATGTCTTCGAAGACTTTGCAGAAACCTTCGCGACCTACGTGCTCCAGAGACCCTCGATGGTAGAGCGTGCAAAAACAAACTCGGTGATCGCTGCAAAACTCGCATGGATGGAAACAAACCTTCCACTCGCTGATGATGTGCTGGGAACAGCGCAGTACAGCTGGGATAAAGTGGTACCGTGGGATAGTACGAAGTTGGCGTATAGTTGGAATCCTCAAATAGTATACTAAAGCTATGGAACCTGATGTTTCTTTGGATGCACTGGTAGCTGATGCACAAACATTCGAATTTCCCTATTGCGACGGAGAGCACGAGGACATTAAACGCGATGAGCGTGGGAAACCTCTTGCAGATAGGGAAGGCAAAAGTCTGTATAAAAACGAATGCGCGCTCTCTGTACAATTGAAAAGACCCGGCTGCATACACTGTCTTGCTTCTAACAATCCTCTCTACAATGAATCGTTAGACGTCTTGTTAGAAATAAGCATTCAATTACAACGGCTACTCCCGGAGCACACAGAGTTACAAAGAATGACGGCAGAATACGAAACACATCAAGCTCGCTTCATTGGCTTGGACTATGCTTTAAGAACAGCAAGAGCCGGAACAAAATTACTACGATTGCCAGTGCAGGATGTTCCTTCAAAAGAAGAAGGAGAGAAAGCAGCAGAAGTTTTTGTTCAAGAGCACAGAGCAATTGTAGATTCCAGAAAAGCATTTCGCGATTTTCTGGTAGTGCTCGCACAACCATTCCTGCAATAAGGGTTTTCTACTACACTCGCTCCATGCGCCGCACCGCCCTCCTCATCATCTGGCTCCTCACCGACATCGCCCTCTTTATAGGTGCCTACGTCCTAGCGTACTTCCTGCGCGTGGGGCTGATTCTGTCTACAGACTTCCCTTTTGATCTCTACTTCCAGACAGCAGCAATCGTCGCGCCGCTCACGATTTTGGTGATGCTCCAGCTGGGCGTCTTCCGCCTGATGCGTAATCAGGCCCAGAAACGCAACATCATGCACATTGTCTTTGCCACTGCAATGGGCTCGGCACTGTTCACGCTCACTTACTACTTCCTCTACATCGACTTCTTCAGTCGCCTCCTCCTTATTTATGCATTCGTGCTGAGTAGCGGATTTTTGATTGTGTGGCACATCGGGTTCGAACAGGTCATGCGCAAATTCTTCCGCACCGGTCGCCCGCTTTTCCCAACGCTCATTATTGGTGCAACGCGGGAAGCAGCCAAACTGATCGAAACGCTCAACGAGCAAAGAAGCCCCCTCGCCCCTGTTGCGATTCTGGATGCAAAGGGAACGAAAGAGACACAGGTCCACGGTGTGCCGGTGGAAGGAAAACTGAATAAGCTGGAAGAGACCATCAGCAAATACCGCATCACGCACCTCATTCAGTGCAGCGATCTTGAGCAATCTATCAATCTGCTGTCTGCGTGCAACAACCGCAACATCACCTACATTCTGCTGCCCTCTGTCCTTGGTATGGTGAACAACACCGAAAGTATCGAGTCGATCGAAGGCCGCCAGGTTGCCATGGTGCGGCCGGTAAAGAAGTGGTGGCATTGGTTTTTTGGCTGAGGCCAAAAAACGGTTATGGGTAATTGGTTATGGGTTATGGGATACTTTTACGAAGATAGAGAAAAAAGATTCCTTATTCCCTCATAACCCATAACCCGTAACTCATAACCAAAAGCATAACCGGCAAAGTACCTAGAAGCCCCTCCTCAAAACAGATAAGCTCATTTCAATGAAAGCCTTTATCTTAGCCGGCGGCTTCGCAACCAGACTCTGGCCTTTAACCGAAAGCCGGGCCAAGCCTTTGCTTCCACTGGCCGGTAAACCGCTGCTCACGCACATTGTCGAAAAAATCCCAGCAGAGATTCCGGTAACCGTGAGCACGAACGCCGTGTTTGAGGAGAGCTTTCACGAGTGGAAGAAAACCATCAACCGGAGCAATCTGCAGATCCGCATTGAGCAGACCAAAAGCGATGATGAGAAACTCGGGACTCTCGGCGCAACTGCGCAGTGGATCACAACCGAAAACATCAGCGATGACATTCTGCTACTCACTGGTGATAACTATTTCGGCTTCGATATGCAAAGTTTCGTCGATGCGTTTCACAGTGATGCGGCGCTGGTGGCTGCATTCGATATTGGTGACGTACGTAAGGCGAGTGCATTTGGAACTGTCATTGTTGATGCTGATGGAAAGAAGATTATTGGATTTGAGGAAAAACCTGCTGAGCCCAAAACAAGTCTGGTAAGTACCGGCTGCTCCGTCCTTCCAAAAAGTGTGATTCCCGACCTTCTGGCCTTTGCAAAAGTGAAGCCCGATAACGTCGGCGGGATTTTTGAGGAACTGCTCAGGCTGGGAAAACCGGTCGACTGCTTCCGTTTTAGTGAAGAATGGTTCGATATCGGCTCGTTTGAGACGTATCTGGAAGCCACCCAAGCGCTTGTCGGACAGACGGTTCTGACGGGAAACGGATCTCTGGCAAAAGAAACAGAGACAACCGGCAGCGTGGTTCTGGGGAAAGAAACGACAGTGACCGCGAGCAAACTGGAGAATACGGTCATTTTCGATGGTTGTACGGTAGAAGACTGTGTTTTGGACCGCTGCGTGATTGATGACGGATGCGAGCTTCGGGGTGTGGATCTGACCGGGAAAATGATTCGACGCAATACTCGATTGATTCGTAAAGACTGATAGCCTAGACTCCACCTACTCTATGAAGCGAATCAGCCTTTCTCTGGCAACTTTCCTCTTCCTTGCCGCCTGTTCCGGGCAGCAGGATGTGCAATACCGTCTGGACTTCAAAAATGCGGATGCAACGCAGCTCCAGGGCCTGACTGTGGCAAGCATGGAAGTTATTGAACGCAGACTGGCGCATTTGGGTGTGGAGCCTGTGGAAAAAAACACAGATGTACAGGGCGACGAAACCATCATCAGTCTGACGCTCCCTACCAAAGAAGCAGCCGATGCGCTGACCGCGGAACTGGTCGAACCGTTTGATCTGACCGTCATGGGAGAGACCGGAACGAATGAAACAGCGGATGTGACGATCGAAGGCCGCGGCAGCTACACAAGAACCGATATCACACAGGATGATTTCACCTGGGTCGATGCGCGCAAAGATCCGACAAACGGCAAGGGTGAAGTGCGCCTGCTCCTGACAGACAGCGGCCGCACGAAAATCAACGCCCTCTTTGCCAGACTGAAAGGAAAGAGCATGGGTATTTTCGTGCGCGGCAGACTCGTGAGTCTGCTCAAAGTGCAGACAGACTCTATTCCCGATAACCTGATTATCCGCGATGTCCCGAGTGTCGATATTGCCAGTATTTTCGCCGACGATATGAACGTCGGTTTGCACGTCACCTTTACACCGGTTCCGTAATCTTCTTATGGCTTCCCGTTCTTCCACTCATCTCTGGCCTATTATTTCCGCAGTAGCCGCGCTCCTGATTGTGATTGTCGCTTTGCCCTCTTCTTTGAAAGCAGGATGGGCACCATCATTTTTGAATCCGGATTTCCACTTCGGTCTCGATCTTGCGGGTGGTACACAGCTCGACTTCCGCATTTCCGAAAACGAAATCGAGGACCAGCTCAAGCAGCTTGATGCACGCATCAATGAACTGCAGGCACAGGGCGCAGGCAGTACCGAGCTTATCCAGCTCCAGAACGAACAGGCCGCTATCCGCGAGCAGCAGACAAACCTGGTCGAAGCCATCCGCACCGTGCTTGAGCGCCGCATCAACGCCCTTGGTGTGAGCGAAGCGACCATCACCCCGTCGTATGTGGGTGGTGAAAAACACCTTTTGGTGGAGTGTCCGGGTGTGGTGGATGTACAGCAGTGTATTGATACAGTTGGAAAAACCATTCAGCTCGAATTCAAAGAGGAATTCACAGAAGCAGACAGCGCCTACGAAGGCACCGTCCGCGCGAATGTGACAGCAGCAGTCGCGCGCATGACCAAGAGCGGCGCCACGCTTGCCACGCTTGGACAGGATTTGGGATCGCAGCTCGGTATGGGCTACGAAGCATCCCACACCTACTTCCGCGATGAACTGCCAACCGGTCTTGAAAAAGTCTGGACCCAGACACAGGCAAGCGGCGTGCAGCGCATTGAAGGATCTGTCGACGTTGCGTCCACAGATGCACAGGGCAACGCTATTACGGACAAAGTCCCGGGCGTCTTCCTGGTGGAAGTACTCTCGCCGCGCGCCATGACCGGCCGTGTGATTAACGAAGCACCAAAAGCCTTCGAAGTGCTGGCAAAGACCGAAACGACAACGACTCAGCGTCTGGAAGAAAACAAAGTGCTGGACACCTCTGTTCCCGCCCGTGTTATTTCCACCATCAAGAGCATGAAGGCCGGCGAACTGAAAGTTGCCAGCATGGACGATGGTTCTGCACAGCTCATCTTCCTCCGAAGCTACGTCCCCGGTTCCCAGCAGGTGGATGTCAGCCACATTCTTGTTGCCTACAAGGGTGCGAACTCTGCTGCCGCAACCGTCACCCGCACGAAAGAGCAGGCGCTCGCCCGCGCACAGGATTTGAAGAAACAGCTGACCGCAGGTGCAAACTTTGCGGATCTTGCCCGCGCACAGAGCGACGGCCCCTCCGCACAGAATGCAGGAAACCTGGGTCCTATCACTCACGGCTCCCTCGTCCCGACTTTTGAAAACGTCGCCTTCTCCCAGGCAGTCGGCATCGTGAGCGATCCGGTCGAAACACCGTTTGGCTACCACCTCATCCGCGTGGACAAGGCTCCGTATATGCCTGCAGACAAAGCGAGCTTCGATGCTCTCACCATCACCGGTGCTGACGCACAGACCCGCGCCAATGCCATGCTCGCCCGTCTCCAGAGTGGCGATGTCCGCAGCACGGAAGAAGCAATTCAACTGCGCACCCTCTTCTTCTCTCTCCGCCCGACGGGTTGGAAAGACACTGCTCTCGACGGCAAGCACTTCCGCTCCGCAACAGTCACACTCGAGCCAAACACCAGCCTCCCGGTTGTGCAGATTGTGTTCGATACCGAAGGCGCCAAGCTGTTCCAGGAACTCACGAAGGCAAACATCGGCAAGCGCATCGCGATCTTCGTGGGTGGTGAACTGGTCTCCGCTCCAACAGTGCAGACAGAAATTACCGGAGGCTCCGCAGTCATTACCGGTAGTCAGAACTACGACGAAGCAAAGAAGCTGGCACAAGACCTGAACACCGGTGCTATCCCCGCTCCTATCCACCTGAGCGGCCAGCAGACAGTCGAGGCAACACTCGGTGCACAGGCCCTCAATATGTCCGTCTTCGCAGGCTTCATTGGAATGATTGTCGTCATGCTCTACATGCTCTTCATGTACCGCTTCCTGGGCGTCCTCGCAAACCTCGCACTCATCATCTACGCAGTCATCTTCATTGCCATCCTGAAGCTCCCGCTCTTCCTGTTCTCAGACAGCTACATCGTCCTCACGCTCGCCGGTGCCGCCGGTATGATCCTGTCTATTGGTATGGCGGTGGACTGTAACGTGCTCGTGTTCGAGCGCGTGAAGGAAGAACTGCGCCGCGGCAAAATGCTGAAGACCGCAGTCGAAGTCGGCTTCGAGCGCGCCTGGCCATCTATCCGCGACAGTAACATCACGACCATCATCACCTGTGCCCTCCTCTTCCTGGTAGGTACGTCCCTCGTTCGCGGCTTTGCCATCACACTCGGACTCGGTGTCGTCATCTCCATGTTCACCGGTATGATCATCACCCGCTGGATGGCACGGAAAGTAGCCATGATGCCGATTGCAGAGAAGAGACATCTCTTCCCCGGTAGCAAAGAAGTGCAGTAATAATCAATCATTGATCGCAATAAAAAAGAGTCTCCAACGTGAGACTCTTTTTTGAAGTTACTGTCCGACTCCGACCGTCTGAATATGTGACTGCAATGCTTGTGCGGCTGCTTCCGTATATCCCGTCTGGTCTGCCTGCACTATGAGTTCATCAATAGCCAGTGATCCATCTTTCAGCCCCGCCTCCCACACCTCTCCCTGCAACGATGCCAGATCTCCCGTGACAGTCAGTGTCTCATGCCACTCGGCTTCATGCTCCTGCGTAATGTCTATGCCCATATCGTGGCCGTCAGCATATTCCTGGGGCTGATCGTTCCTGCGTCCGAATGTTTTCGTCGTATGCATTTCGGTGTCGCCTTCGTAGAAGAGCGTCGTGTCTTTAATGTTTTCTCCATCCGCCGTGACGAAGATGGTTTCCTGTCCGCCTGTCTGCAGCTCGACCTGCTCATGATGGCGTCTTTCGTGATCAATGGTTTGAGCAAGTTCCTGTGTTGTATCGTATGCATAGAAAAGCTCCGGACTGAGCGCAGTCGTACTGTCGGTCCCGCCAATGTACGTGTACCCGTTGACTCCAGCCTCCATATTTTGATCGATCTTGATAGTCATCGATCCGTCGAGCACCTCTCTGATTTCAGAGGCATTTTTCTTCATGAGATCCGCAACGTCTTTCATCGGACCATTCGCCTGACCCAGAGTGGATGATACGTTGTCGATATCCTGCAGATATTCGCCGGTGGTTTGAGCGTCTGTCGCAGCCTGAGTAATAAAAGCCTGAGCCAATTCCTCGCTGTCGATAGCGGCCGATGATGCTGTCATGGTTTCCATATGAGCCTATCATCCCCCCGATCCCTCTACCCACAATCAAAAGGTCAAGGAAAAGGATAAGGGAAAGGGTAAATGGCTTTCTCTTGCAGAAAAATCGATGATGGCGAAGCTGCAATAATCAAGGTACCTTAACCTAAACCTTATCCTTGACCTTATTTACCATGAAGAAGCTCGACCTCTTAATAGCCCTCTACATCTTCTGCATCATCACCTCCGAACTGATGGGCGCAAAGACCTTCCCGCTTGTGCAGCTTGGATGGCTGAACCTGAATACCAGCGTCAGCATTTTCACCGTTCCGCTCGTCTTCACCATCAACGATGTCATCACTGAAGTCTACG
The DNA here is from genome assembly GCA_964533375.1 of uncultured Candidatus Peribacteria bacterium. Lineage (GTDB taxonomy): Bacteria > Patescibacteriota > Gracilibacteria > Peribacterales > Peribacteraceae > CALREJ01. The sequence continues at coordinate 122,249 of CAZHLW010000001.1, read as the reverse complement.
GCAAAGCCCGCACCAGAAGCATCATCCGTGCAGGTCTGGTCACGGTCGTCGGTGTCATGCTCTTCTCCCTCCTCGCAACAGCCCTCCCGCCCTCCGCCCGCTTCGCCGCAACCGAAGAAGCCTACCAGACCATCTTCCACCTCTCCGCCCGCTTCTCCTTCGCGAGCCTCCTGGCGTTCTCCATTGCCGAATTCACAGACCTCTACATCTTCGCAAAAATCCGCGCGATGATGGGCCAAAAAGCACTTTGGTTCCGCAACAACGTCAGCAACTTCCTCTCCCAGTTCCTGGACACGGTCATCTTCATGTTCGCCGCCTTCTACGCGTTTGATCAAACCTTCAGCAGCAACTTCGCCTTCATTGTCGGTCTCCTCATTCCCTACTGGCTGATAAAGTGTGCAATGAGCGTGATTGAGACGCCATTTGTGTACTGGGGCGTTCGCTGGCTCAAGACGGAAAAACAGTGAAAACCTCTCAATCGATTGCTGCCATAGAGCAAAGCTGATTGTGCTCGAGATGTACCACTGTACTGATCCCTTTTAAGGTAGTAACAAGATCGACACCTTCGGGCATCTCTGTAAATTCTGTAGTGTCCAATGCAGCATCTTGGCCGGTGATTTCTTGTGGCTGGAGTGTCATATGAACCTATCATCCTCCGCCATGACCCGCTGTCAATTACTTCCGCTCGTACATCAACATCGTATAAGGAATCACATTCTCCGCATCCGCCGGATGCTCAATGCGTTCCGTTTCCTTCCATTCACTACTCGAAAACTCCGGAAAGAACGCTTCGCCTCCTTCAATAGTCGTATGCACCCGCGACAGACTAATGCGGTTCGCGTACGGCAATGCTGCACTGTAAATAGCCCCTCCGCCAATCACGCAGATTTCGTCGAGCCCATCTTTTCTCGCAAGCTCAATCGCCTCTTCAATCGACCCCACCACATCCACTCCTTCGGGATAGGAATGATCCGTTGACCGCGAGACCACGATATTATGGCGATTGGGCATCGGGCGCCCGAGGGTCGTCATCATCGAATCAAAGGTTTTGCGGCCCATAATAACCGTCTTCCCCCGCGTATAGTCCCGGAAATGGGCTAATTCAGCCGGCAAATGCCACGGCATCCAGCCGTCTTTGCCAATGACGTTGTTGTCCGATGCTGCGGCGACAAGGCTGATAATCATGCAATCAGCTTAATCTGTTTTATTCGTGAAAAGAAGGTATAGAATTGTGTACTCAGCAACGGTTTGTTGGGGATTGCTTTTTAGGCAACGTCGGCAAATTTTTTGAAAGAGTGGATACAACATGGTCCAGCTATTGCTAATGCTTGTCGCATGCGGTCTTGCGCAAGCGCCTGCTCCGACACCGGCTCTGAAGGAAATCAGCAGCATCAAGATTGAGAAGGAGAGTGAAACGGTGGAAGTCGTTTTCCATAAGGGAAAAGGATCACCGGCGAAGGCCGCAGCCTATGCTCTGGGTTTCAGCGCACTGCGATGCAGGGAAGATCCGAAGAAGGACCCAAAGAAGATCCCATATTGGGAAAGAGGCCCCACCTCATCGGAGGTAAAATCGGGCAAGGACAAAGACACGTTCTTGGTAGTGATCGACTGCGTTGAGGGAAGTACTTCATTTGCAGGAATCCTTATCAAGAAGATCGGACCCCTCACATACGAGAATGACGATCTGCTGATGCCCATTGAACTGATGGGGCCCGTTCGAAACGACGCATCGTTTGATGCATCCGCTGTCTCCGCACAGCTATGGTACGGTGCAGCCGTGACACACTTTGAAGATGAGTGGATCGAATTCCACAAAGAGCGACCCCTGGAATCCATCTTTAAAAAAGGGAGGACTCCCGTCGACAAAAAGAGTCTGTCGCAACGCACATTTCGCATCCCCCGGAACCTCACCGTTTCCTATCCCATAAAAAAAGAAGTTGCCAAGCCTTAAGAGCAAAGCCCGTTACAAGGATGTAGCGGGCTTAGCCATGTTAAAAATTACACAGCAATAGGGGCTTTAATGGCCGGATACGGATCGTAATTCTCAAAGCTGATATCGTCGAAGGTGAAGTCGCTGATGTTTGTGACACTCGGATTCAGCTTCAATGTCGGGAGTGCCTTCGGCTCACGGCTAAGCTGCTCATTTGCCTGCTCGAGGTGATTGCTGTACAAATGCAGATCGCCAAATGTATGCACGAAGTCGCCGACTTGTAGTCCGCACACTTGAGCGATCATATGCGTCAGTAACGAATAGGATGCAATGTTGAACGGAACGCCGAGGAAGGAATCGGCACTGCGCTGATACAACTGGCAGCTGAGTTTTCCATCTAGAACGTAGAACTGGAAAAGCGTGTGACAGAGAGGGGGTGCAGTTTTGGTGTGTCCATACACATCGGCAACGTTCCATGCAGACACCAGATTGCGGCGGGAATTCGGGTTTTTCTTGATCTCCTCTATGGCATGCCCGATCTGGTCGTAGACCTTGCCGTCGTTTCCTTGCCAGCGTCGCCACTGCTTGCCATACACTGGTCCCAAATCACCCCACTGCGCGGCGAAACCGGCATCGGTTTTGATCTTCTCAATAAAGTTCTTTTTCTCCTCCATCCAGCTTTCCGAATACATCGGCAGCTGCTCTGTAAGCTTGTTGGCAATCAGGTAGTCCTGGAACGGCCATTCATCCCAGATATGCACATCATTATCCGCCAGATACTTGATGTTCGTATCGCCTTTCAAAAACCAGATCAGCTCATGCACAATCGACTTTACCGCCATCTTTTTAGTCGTGAGGAGCGGGAAGCCCTCGCTCAAGTTAATACGCATCTGGTAGCCAAAAACACTGATAGTCCCCACGCCCGTCCGATCGGACCGTTTATGTCCATGTTCCAGAATATGCCGCAAAAGGTCGTGATATTGTTTCATAGGTTTGTCATCCCGAGCGTAGCCGAGGGGTGACACAGCCCAGGGAAAAGGATAGTACCTTTCCTGTAAAACTGCGTCATCACGAATTGCCCGGATCGTTCACTTTTGGTATACTAGGGAGAAACATTTCCCACACACATATGCAGAACAATCAGGAAGAACTAGAGGCTATACAGGATGAACTGGCCATGGCAGTCTTCGATGAAAACGAGGCGCGCATCGCAAAATTGCAGGGCGAGATCCGGCGGATTGAAGATTTGATGAATGGCCCGATTGCGTAAAGAAAGCCGAGCGGTAAAATATCCACATGAAATTCTTCGCAGAATTCCGCGAGTTCGCGGTCAAAGGCAACGCCATGGATCTGGCAATTGGTGTGGTGATTGGTGCTGCGTTCCAGAAAATTGTCGACTCACTGGTGAACGACATCATCATGCCGCCCATAGGAGCCATTACCGGACAGGTCGATTTCAAAGATCTCTTCCTTAACCTCTCCTCCACGCCAGTCGCATCACTCGTGGAAGCCAAAGCCAAAGGAATCCCCACCTGGAATTACGGTTTGTTTGTAAACCAGATTGTGAATTTTGTGATTGTCGCATTCGCCCTCTTTTTGATGGTGAAGGTAATGAACAGGCTTCGCAGGCAGCAGGAAAAGACGGATGCGGAGAAGGCGGTGTAATAATTGCATATTCCAAATTGAGGGACTGTAATGCATAAGCACGACAGCCCCTCGGTGAACGTGAATCACTTAAGACTCACAAAGCCAGACATTCCTGCAACCCCCACGCGGGGGCCGTCAGGAAACGAGGTATCGACCGGTCTTCTCATTTGGAACCACGGCAACCGCGGTCCAAGTCTCAGCAGCTCGATTGACGGTGCCGGCATTCGCGTTCTTCGCGTTGGCGGCGGCATGTGGACTCGGATTGGTCGCATTGGCAGCAACCCTGGTTCCCGTGTCAGTCGCAACCGCAGCAACATGGCCGGCGTTCGTGTTGATCACTGCATTGGCGATATTCGGTGCCGCAGTGTTCTGAATCACGTGATTGACCGCAACCGCATCTGGAGTCTTCGGAACATTCGCTTTACCGCGATCGTTCGGAGTCCCCGAGTTGATTGCCACCAGACACATGCCAACAACCGCACCGATCCCCAATAAGGTTCGTCTCATTGCAATTCTCTCCCATAACTGTGGTTCTGCACGTCCAGCTCCCCGAGCCGGACAGAAAAGGAATCGCTGCACACATCAATTTTGACTTTCTTTGATCAGAAGATAGTCGACCTCTCGTGTGCCCTAGGCCTCAGACAATTATCACTTAGTAGTGTTAATTTGCTGAAGAAAAGGCACAAAATAACGCTTTGAAAGAGCGGATTGCAGGCAAATGTATACCTCCTGGGACTTAAGTCAAAGGGAAATGAAAACGGCGGCTCCGGTTTCGCGGGGAGCCGCCGTTTAGACTGTACAAACGACTTAGTGAGCGGTGACTTCAGCAGCAACGGAAGCGGCTGCGGACATTGTCATACCTTCGTCGGAAGAGACGGAAGATGTGCTGTCTTCGCTGGTAGCGCTGGAAGCCTCCATTGTTGCGGAGCTTGTCTCCTCCATCATCATGGAGCTGCTGGAAGCATCGGTATCGGTGTCCGGTGTAACGGAAGCGGTGCCATTGCAAGCTGCGAGAGCGAGGAGGGAAACAGAAACTGCGGAGAGAAGAACTTTCTTCATACAAAAATAGGAGAAAAGTAAAAAAGAGCCGTCACTATACCATGCAAGGACTGTCTGCAAAGGGGAAAAAGCTCACTATTTGACATATAAATCAATATATTTTATACTTTAAATAAAGGTCTGATGATGCGCAACGCACTTACGATGCACCGCGTGCGTAGACCCTACAACCTGTAGCCGCCAAACTCGGCTGCAGGTTAATTTCTAGAGAGACCCATCCCGCTCTTCTTCGGCTTCGCTTTATCACTCCGCCCCATAATGATGGATGATGGGCAGTCTTTCTTGAACACACAATTCCCGCACTGCCGGTTGCGCGCTGTACACACCGCCCGTCCGTGGCTGATCAGCAACGTCGTCACCTGCCGCCACTTCTTCTGCGGCGCCTGTTGCATCAAATCCAGTTCAATACGTTTGGGGTCGTCATATTTACTTAAACCCAATCGCTGAGCGAGGCGCTGTACATGCGTGTCAACCGCAATGCCAAGATTCTTATCAAACACCGCACTCAGAATCACCGATGCCGTCTTGCGGCCCACGCCCGGAAGTTTAAGCAGATCTTCCATCGTATCCGGGACCTTGCCATCAAAGTCATCAATAAGCATCTGGCACATACCGCGGATCGATTTGGTTTTCATGCGGAACGTGCCACAGGAATGAACATCATTCTCCAGTTCGCTGATGGGAACCCTGAGGTAATCCTCCGGCGTTTTGTACTTCGGGTAGAGAATCGTTTCGGTCACAATATTCACTCTGGCATCGGTACACTGGGCACTGAGAATAACCGCAACGAGCAGATCCACCGGTGTGCGAAAATGCAGAAACGTCTTCGGGGGCGTGTAGATTTTTCCAAGCGTTTTGAGCACGGTATCCATGGGAATGGCGTCGGGGCGCTGCATGCAATGAGTATATCCTTTTATGAAGAAATTGCCCCCTCCCCGCCCCTCCCCCTGAAGGGACCAGCCTTCGCTTATTAGCTACGGACTGGCAGGGAGGGAGTTTTGGTTGTTGCTGTATCGAAGAACAAATTAAAAAAAGAAGTTCCACCAGGAACATTTTCCCAAAGGGAAAATGAAGGTTCGTGGGGTGGAGTCCGGCTGCCCGGGGGATGAAGGGGTCAGCGGAGATGCGGTCAGCCCGGACCGCACTTTTTGGTTCCTTTTTGTTGCACGGACAAAAAGGAACGCCCCCACGGCAGTGGCCTCCGGAGGAAATCTCAATCCAGAAACCAGTCCCATCAAAAGAAACTATTGCAGATAGAACAGTGAATTTCTAGAATCGACCCATGCGTTTTCTTCTGACCATTGTGATTGGCGCCCTGGTTGCAGGAGGAATCTATTATTTTGTCATGCAGCAGCAGAAAACGACGGGACAAGAGATGGAAGCCGCACAGAATGAAGCAGTGCAGAAAGCAGACGAGTACAGAGAAAATCAGGCAAAAATGATGCGCGAACTGGGCCAATAACAAAAACCTAACAGACCTAACAAGCCCACAAGACGTATTTTCAAAGAATGTATAGAAAAATTTCTACCGCCGGAAAACGGGAAGTGTATAGTCAGCTCCCATGCTTCCCGCGCTTACAGTTTTTGATACGGAGACAACCGGTCTGGACCCCAAAAAGGGCCACCGGATTGTTGAAATTGCGGGAGTCAGAATCGAAAACGGCATCATCACAGAAAAGACATTCAGCACTTTTGTGAACCCCGAGCGCGACATTCCGCTTGAAGCGCAGCGGATCAATCATATTAGTAATGATGATATTAAAGACGCTCCCAGCATCATGGCCGTCCTTCCCGACTTCCTGGAATTCAGCAAAGGCTCCATCCTGTTTGCGCACAACGCAGCATTCGACAAAGGATTCCTGGAGAACGAAAAGGACTTCTGCTGGGGCTATGTGGAACTCCCCGAAATCCTCTGCACCATGAGGCTCAGCCAGAGCCTGTTCCCCACCCAGTTCCGCCACAACCTGGATATTCTAAGCCAGCGCTTCGGCATAGAATTCGAAGGCGGCCGCCACAGAGCGCTCCCGGATGTTATCCAGACAGCCAAAATCCTCATCAAGATGCTCGATCACGGGAAGATTTCGTCGATGGATGAATTACGGCGTAGAGCCAGTATTCAAGCGATGGCGGGCATGCGCTGAAGCCTTTATACTCACCGTATAGCAACCCTTCCTATCGTCATCGGCGCGGATACTCCTATTCTCCGAACCAAAACAAAGAAAGTGGCGAAAGTCACCAAGGATCTCCTGAAACTTCTGAAAGACATGGAGGACACGACCGTTGCCGCTGATGGTCTTGGCATTGCCGCACCGCAAATCAACCGCACGGAACGTGTGTGCATTGTGCGGATGGGAAAGAAGCTGACGCCGCTTATCAATCCCGACATCACTTTCCGCAGCGCCGATCTCGAGTTTGCGGAAGAAGGCTGCCTGAGCTTGCCCGAAGTCTGGCTCCAGATTCCGCGGTCAGTTTCGATTGTCGTGAGTTATCTGGATGGCAAAGGTGTGCAGCAGGAACGGATGCTCGAAGGAATGGATGCGCGTGTCGTTCAGCACGAAGTCGATCATCTGGAAGGAAAACTGATTGTGGATTATCCGCAGACGGGAAAGGCGCTTTAAAAAACATTAATTATCGAGAACATCCTCATAACTGATTCTTTTCTGTAACAGTTCTTGCAAATGTTTTCTTGCGAGAGATAAGCTGCTTTTGACGGTTCCGACCGGAATATGCAATGTTTCGGCTGCCTCTCTCATCTTCTGATGTTGGATATCACAAACCTCCAAAATTGTCTGATCTTTCTGAGATAATCGTGACATAACGGAACGCAGAATGCCTTCTTGTTCAGACGTGGCAACTGATTCAAAAGGAGTCTTCGTTCCACGATCGCGGATAGCAATGAGACCTGCGTTGTCTTCTTTGTTCAGTACGGAAAAAGCCACCATTGACCGTTTCTTCCTTCGGCAAAAAGAATGAAGTGTCTGAAATGCTATTTCCATAATCCAGGAATGCACTTTTTTAAAGTCGCGCAGTTGATCAAAATGCACATACACCTTAATAAACGTTTCCTGTGAAATCTCCAAGGCATCGTGATATGGAATATTCTTCGAAAGAATAAATGTCAGAACTTTATGAGAATACTGTTCATAGAGTTCTGCAAACAACTCAGCTGACATTGCCGGAGGAACTTGCGTTTCTTCTATAGTTTCTGGAGTGGCCACTTCGTGTTCCAGAAGTGATTCCATATTGGAACCCATACAATCACTGCAAAGGGTCCGAAGCAATAGAATTTTCATTTGGCAATTCTCTCCCTTTTCCGCTACTCTTTGCCAGAAATGGCAAAGCTTGAAGTCATCATCGGCCTGGAAGTCCACGCCCAAATGAACACGAATACGAAGATGTTCTGCGGGTGCGATAACGATGCGTTTGGAAAGGAGCCGAATACCACCGTGTGTCCTATCTGCATGGGCCACCCGGGAACGCTCCCTGTGCCCAATGCCGAGGCTGTGTCCAAGGCCGTAAAGGCATCGCTCGCGATCGGCTGCAGTATTGCCCCAGACTGCCACTTCGACCGCAAGCACTACTTTTACCCCGACCTCCCGTTTGGCTACCAGATTTCCCAGTACGACTTCCCGCTCGGAAAGGGTGGCGCGGTACACTACGACCTTCGCGATGCGAGCGGCAAAAAGCTGGAGGAGAAAGTCTGCGGCATTACACGCCTCCACATGGAGAACGATGCCGGCAAACTGAGCCACTATGGCAATACTACGCTGTGTGACTACAACCGTGCGGGTACCCCGCTGATGGAAATTGTGACCGAACCGGATCTCAGAAATGCTGATGAAGCTGTTGCCTTCGCGCAGGAACTCCGCCGCATTCTGATTGCGGTAAACGCGTCTGAGGCAGATATGTTCAAAGGCATGATGCGCTTCGATGCGTCGATCTCGCTCAGAGAAATTGGAACAGAGAAACTGAATCCGCGTAGTGAAATCAAAAACCTGAACTCCTTCAAGGCCCTCGAAAAAGCGCTGCAGTATGAGGAAAAGAGGCTGCGCGATTTGTGGACGGAAACAGGCGGACCACTCAAAGGAAACATCACTGTCGGCTGGGTGGATGACGCGGAAAAGACGAGGCTGTTGCGCGACAAAGAAGATGCACAGGACTACCGCTACTTCCCGGAGCCCGATATCCCGCCCCTGCACTTTGATGCCGGTGATGTGGAGAAAGTGAAGCAGGCGCTCCCCGCTCTCCCCCGTGTCCGCCGCGAGTCGTACGTGCAACTGGGGCTTGAAGAGGCACAAGCTTTGCAGCTGACTGATGATGCAACGCTGGGCTCAATCTTTGATGCCGTCTACGCAAAAACAAGCGATGTAAAACGCACCTCAGGCATTGTCCTCACGCAACTTCTTGGCTTCCTGAAAGCTCAGGATAAACAAGTGAGTGATGGACCAAATGCAGCGGCAATCCTTGAACTGGTTGCAGCGATTGATGCCGGAACCATCAGCGGAAACGCCGGCAAAGAAGTGCTGGATACCATGATCAAAACAGGAAAGAATGCATCCACGATTATCGAAGAAGGCGGTATGAAGCAGATCAGTGATGATGGGGCTTTGGCCGAGATTGTCGATAAAGCGATTGCTGCAAATCAGTCATCAGTCGATGCGTACAAATCCGGCAAAGCAGCAGCACTTGGCGCAATTGTCGGGTGGATTATGAAAGAGACGAAAGGTCAGGCAAACCCGGCAAAGGTGAATGAACTTCTGCGTTCAAAACTCTCTTAATTCTTTCCTTATTCTCTCATGAAGAAAACGCTTCTTATCACGGCTCTGGCCCTTACACTGGCAGCCTGCAACACGCAGACACCGACCGATACCGACACTCCCGCGGCCAAGCGTATGCCTATGGAATGGGTATCAGAAGATACCGGCGAAAAGGTTGGCGAAGGCGATATGCCTGTCACGAAAATCACCCTGCAGGTTACTGGAACAAAAGAAGAAATCTACAGCACCAGCTGTATGGGAACAGCGTCCACAGACATGCAGGATGTTGAAGGCAGCATTGCCTCCGTCCAGTGCTGGTGGGCAGGTGGTGGCGACCAGTACGGCGTGTTCGTGGGTGAGGCAGAACAACTGAGCATCATGCACCGCACAGTCGATGAAGAGTCCGGCTTCGGTGAATGGGAGACAGTCGCCAAGAAATAAGAAGACCTCGATCTTCAAAAAGCCCGGTCTCTCTGATCGGGCTTTTTTGTATCAGCCAAGCTGGATACCTTCGTTTCTCAATCGCTCAATCAGCCGCAGATTAATCTCCTGCAGCAGGTTCATGTGCATGATGTGATCGCTGTTTTTCACATCGTATACGACAGAAAACGCAATGTTGGCCTTGCTGATTTTCGTGAGGGTCGCGCGGTCAAAACGCAATTGATCCAGCGGCGTGATGATCTGCTTGATGATATCGGGAATCAGGCGGAGTTTTTCAACAGACGTATCCGGCGCAACAAGGAGCTCAAACTCCACATGCCGCTCCTGCATGCGCTTGAAGTTGCGGACTCTGGCCTGCGTGAGTTCCTGGTTCGGAATGACGACCTCTTCCCCCTGCACCGCCTGAATGCGTGTGGTCTTGATGCCAATTTTCCGCACAAACCCGCTGTGGTCACCAGTGATGATGTAATCCCCTTCCTTGAACGGCTTATCGAAATAGATAGAAAACGAACTGAAGATGTCACTCAGAATGCGCTGTGATGCAAGTGCGATAGCAATGCCGCTGATGCCAAGCCCGGCGATCAGTGAGGTGACATTCACGCCCAGGTTACTCAGAACGAGTAGACCACCGAGTACCCATAGCACCACAATGATGACATCACGGAGAATAGTGGGAAGTCCCTGTGCGCTATCCTGCACACGCATAAAGCGCAGAACCACATATTCAATCATCCGCTGCAGCAGGCGGATAGCCAGAATAACCACAGTAATGAGCAGAACTGCCATCACGATGTATTCCGCTCGTGGTCCTAAAATAAGTATGCGCAGCGACAAAGTCAGCGCCAGTATTTCCCACACCCATGTCCCAATGCCATTAAGAAAACTGACGACAATCACACCAACATGACGTTGGTCCGGTTTGATATGAGATACCAGACGCCGCAAAACGAATGGCAAAATGGTAATAAAGAACAGAGACAAGGCACAAAATGTCAGTGCCGCGACTTGCAAGCGCTCAATGGAATTGCCGTACATGCCGAATGCCAGAAGATGAATGAGGAAAGGGGGCATAGCAAAGCAGTATAGCAAAAAGAGGCATACGTATCTGAAAATCAGTCCCGAAATTCTGGCTTCTTTTTGAGGTTTTCAGGCAATAATTCCCGGATAGTATCGATATAAAACCGTCGGGAGCCATCCGAAGCATCAAGAATCTGCTCAATTGCTTTTGAGACAATTGCCAGATCCACACCATCAGCAATCACATTCATTTGAAACAAAATCCGGGCTGCATAGTCCGTGCTGATTCCGATAATTGCGGGGGTCGGTGGTGCACTTTTCTTTTCTCGCTCCTCGCCTCGTGGCAGAAGAAGTGCTTCCATTTGATGCAGCATTGTAGGAATATTTTTAAAGGGCGCAAGAGCATGTCAGGATGAAATACAGGAAACAAAAGACCACAAAAAATCGATATGTCTGCGATGAAAAAGGGAAATTTGGAAGCCAGAGAACAGCAAAAACAGACTTATTTGTGAACACCAAATGTATTCATAATACTTTCTTCGCCCCCAGTCCATCTCAGCCAGTTGCGTATTTTTCCCTAGAGCGTACGATGTCCTGATTTGTTCACGTCTCGACTACGCTCGACATGACAAATCAGAAACAACACATAGCACAGACAAACATAGTTCTTTTGATCCCCTTGGATCACCACCATCGAGAAACAGAGAAGGGCGTGATCACGGGCCTTGCACCCGTTCCCCCAGGACAACATCTTGCACATTCTTGCACATTTACTGGGCGAGGATACGCGATTGTAAGACGTGGTCACACCCCTCTCTGCTCTGTAACGTTCGTACGGCAAATGTGAGGTTGCTTGCCGTACGCAGCCCCTTTCCTCCCCAGTGTTCCCCTTGCGCCCTAGTGCCTTGTTCGTGGAACCGGTACGGGGACTTCGTAAGGTCACGAGGAGAAACAAGAGACCAGAACAAGGCAGAGAACCGAGGACTCCTCTCCTCAGTCACCCTTCATGTATAGGTAGCTCAATGTTATATCTATAACGTCGATAGCTACGAAGGACGACAAAACAAAAACAAAAAGGGCCCACGCAAGTGGCCTTTTTGTTATAAGCAGAAAAAAATGTTTTCCATCTCCCCTCTCCAGTTGGCGTGCGGGCAGGTATGGAGAGGGTGGCCCGGAGGGCCGGGTGAGGCAATCCTTACTTCGTAACTCTCGTCATATACAGCCCTGTTTCTGTGTTCACTTTGATAACATCACCTTCATTGATGAAAAGCGGAACGTTCACTTTGATGCCGCTTTCGAGTTTGGCAGGCTTGTTGCCGCCGGTAGCGGTGTCGCCTTTCACGCCCGGAATCGTCTCAACGACTTTCAGATCGACCGTAGCCTTGAGCTTGATGCCGATCGGCTTGTCTTCAAACATCAGCGCATCGACATCGTTACCGTCCACCAGGTAGCCGACTGCATCACCAAGCATGTCTGCGGGGAGGTCGAACTGTTCGTAGTTTTCGCTGTCCATGAAGGTGTACATGTCTCCGCTGCTGTAGAGGAACTGCACGCGGCGATGTCCGACGTCTGCAGGCTGTACTTTCTCGCTTCCCTGGAAGTTGCGGGCGATGATGGCGCCGGTCTTCAGGTTCTTCAACTTACACTGCATGTTCGCCTTGTCCTGGCTTTTGCGACCGAAGACGGAGTTGATGACAACGTAGGGTTCACCATCAAGCTGGATGGCGCGGCCGGGCTTTAACTCAGTAATTTCATACATAGTGATTTGGTGAAATGGTGCGAAATTTTAGATCGAGAAGGCTATTTGAGTCAAGATCTGCCTCACCCCTAGCCCCTCCCCCTTCCGCCCAACATGACGCCACGGGAGAGGGGAACTGGTTTATCTTTCTATTATGAAAATCTGCCCCCCCCTCTCCGGAGGCAAGTGGTTGGGGCACGGAGAGGGGTCGGGGGTGAGGCAATTACTGCGCTCCAGCCCCGGAGCCCGTCTGGATGATATCTTCGACAAACTGCTCAACCCGGAGATTCTGAATCGCCTTGCGAACCAGATTTCTAAACACCTCGTTATCCGGCATATCGCGGTAGAGGCGGCGCAGGAAGCGGCCTTCATCCTGTGTACCTTCAAACTTCTTCATTTCGACGCGGAGCGCGTTCAGGCGGCTGTTTGGCATCGTGTAGATATCGAACACGCGGCGGATGGCGCCCTGGACTGCGGCTTCCAGCTGGGATTCGGTGAGTGCTTCGCCACGCGGGCGGGAGATGACAATGCGCGGCGTGTCTGTGTCTTCTGCAGGACTGGAGGCTGGGAGATAGTCAGCAATCTGGCGGGCGATGTCGTTCGTGATAACGGTTCCCGTTCCGCTGCTTGTAGCGTTCTTAAGAGCTTCTGCAACCTGAGACAACAGAGACAATGCCTCCTTCTGTGCATCCGGCTTCAGGAGCGTACCGGTGCCGCTCTGCAGTGAGGACAGGTACGGAGCGAGCGCCTGCAGAGACAGCTTCATTTGCTCCACATTATTTTCTTCGATTGCCTGGTGCAGAGTGTTGAGTGTATCGACCAGGAGCGTTGCGCTCACATCACGGGCATCCACAGCATCGTTCGGAAGGTCTGCGCTTGCTTCCAACACTGCCTTCTTCAACACATACAACTGATCGACAGGAAGAGCTGCGCTCAACTCTGCTGCGTTCTCCGCAACCGTCTGCTGGACCAGATACTGCGCGAGGGTATCGCCGGTACCGGATGCAACATCGATGAGTGTCTGGCGGTATTCACCAAGCGGGATGCTGGCACCGGAATCTCCTTTGATGATGAGCGCCGCAGCTTCGTTCAAACGCGTGCTGGCCTGCTGCAGACGCTTTTCCACTCTGGCCTGCGGGTCGAGAGTGAGGAGCACATCGACGGTTTCCGCGACACGCTTGACCGTATAGAACGGCGAAGTCGGCAGAATGCCTGCTTCTGCTGCACGGCGCTCCTGCTGGAGCTGTGCCAGTTCACGCTGATGCACGCTGTCACGCGCGAAGTTCTGGGTTACCCAGCTGTCCTGATACGCAGTAGACGACAGCGCCTGCACGGCAAATATCTGGCCCGGGCGGAGGTCTGTGTATTCCCCTGCTACGAGTGAGATAGCGCGGTCATTGTGGGACACAACCGCATGGCGGTCCCAGACAGACACACGGACGTTGTCATTCTGGACTGCAACCGACACGCTGCCGCCGTGAATGGTGACGGTGCCTGCGGGAGTCGCAATCACAAAGCCGCGAACCTGGTCAGGCAGAAGCGCCTGCACCCACACGGTGCCTTCAATCACGCTGAGCGTTGCGACGTTTTCGAGAGTCGAAGGCTGGTTCGAGACATCATCAAGGGAAATAGTGGTGTTGGCAGCCAGGCGGACATTGCCGTCGTCGTGCATCATCAGTGTTGCTTCACCTTCGCCGGTGCGCAGGCTCATTGCTTCGTGAATCTCCACTTCCTGTGTAACAGGCTGCCAAAGTCCGTGGGAAGACAGCTCTACACCGTTTGCAGACGGATCGAGAATCACAGCGGAATCAGCATTGGACTGTGGCGCCAAAAAGAGCACCGGACTGACGCGCAGCGCAAGAACCACAATCACAAATGCCGCTCCCCACTTGCCCACCCGCTGGTAGAGCGGAACCGGAACAGGAGGAAGAATCAGATCAAAGACGGATCGCTTGATACTGGATTGTGCACGCGGTGACGGTGACAGGTAGTTGCCCAACAGATCGAGCAGCGACGACACACCCGGCATGCTGATGCGCTTATCCACTTCTCCACGGAGATGATTTTTTTGTGCGGTTGTGGGAGATGCAACAGATGCCGCCTCCGACAAAATTGCCGGACCGTCGAGCTTACGCATGAGCCGCGCACGGACGCGCGCATGTTGCTCCGAGGTCGGAGCAAGCTCTTTGGCCAGCTGTTGGAAACGCGGTTCAATGTCCATTGTCGGCAGTTAAAACGGGGGAAAAGGGCATCTGTTACGGCTCTTTGACAATTTCCGGGGGCAGAAGCGCCTCCAGTTTGCGGAGAGCTCTCAATTTCAGGATTCTCACCCCTCCAGTGGTCATATGGAGCACTCTGGCCACTTCGCTGTAGGGCAATTCGCTCGCATAGGTCAAAAGAAGCACTTCACGGTACCTGTTGGGCAATTGGTCCAATGCCTGCCGGACAATCCGGAAGGTGTCGTTTCGCTCCAATCGGTTCTCTGCGCTATTAAAAGCATCTGTATCGGCAAGTGTCTCGGGCACTTCCTCAAAACCTCGTGTGGAGCGGTAGGTATCGATCACGCTGTAGCGCGCAATACGGAAAATCCAGGCCGCAAAGGGCACATTGCGCTGCGTTTTGTAGGTATGAAGCTTCTCCCAGGCCTTCACGAAAATATCGGCCGTGGTGTCTTCGGCCACTTCTTTGGGCAGACGAAACGCGCAATACCGGTAGACGGGAGTAAAGAAATGATCGTAGATACGACCGAAAGCGTCCGTATCTCCATCCTGGGCCAGAGCGATAAGCTTTTGCAGCTCCGCTTCGCTTAGAAGTGGAGGAATCATGGATCTTGATTATAGGGTTCCCCCATCGCTAAAGCTACGGGGGTGAGTATGCATACTCTTAAACGTTTGAGCGGAGGAAACGTTACTTATTCCCACTCGATAGTAGCGGGTGGTTTATTGGTAAGGTCGAGGAAGACGCAATCAATACTAGGAAGCTTCAGCAATTTCTCGGTCATGTTTTTGATGACGTCTTCAGGTAACACCACGGCATTCGCCGTCATCGCTTCCTGGGATTCAATCGGGCGCAATACAATCGACTGTCCCCCTTCACTCGTACCAAAGGGAAGAAGCACAACCGGGAACTGCCAGATTTTTTCGTAGAGACCGGCCTTGTGCATGTCGTCGTAGACAATGTCGTCTGCTTCGCGGAGCAAATCGGCACGCTCGCGGGTGATATAACCGGGCGTGAAGACAAAACTAGGTGGCGTCGTGTGCGATGTACATTGAAGAACGCGGTTAATCGATTTATTGCTGTTGGGAACAGATGTCGCAAGATCCACAAAACGATGATCCACTTTTGTAGGCGTATCGCTGAATAATGCAACAGCATGGCGATATGTTCGTCCGTCTCCCTGCACACCAACAGATTGTACTGGCAATACAGACGATTCAATGCCATTAATTTTCAATTCTCCATTTTCAATTTTCAATTCCTTTTCCGCACAGAGGATACGAACGCCCAGTCCCGGACCCGGGAACGGATGGCGCCACACAAGTTCGTGCGGCAGTCCGATCTCTTCCCCCAGTTTGCGGACTTCGTCTTTGTACAGGTCTTTCAGCGGTTCGATCACGAGTCCTGCATCAATCATTTTCTGCACGGCATCCACACGGTTGTGGTGCGTTTTGATTTTGTCCGCGTGTTTCGTGCCGCCGGTTTCAATCGTATCCGGGTAGATAGTCCCCTGCCCAAACATCCAGCCGTCTTCTATGCGCAGGTGCATCTCTTCGCTCACACGCTTTTGTACCGTGAGGAAGGTCTCACCGATTATTTTGCGCTTCTCTTCCGGATCGTACACACCCTTCAGATTCGCAAAGAATTCTTCCGATGCGTCGACCACTTCCAGGTTTTCCGTGTCATACAGATGGAATGCATTCATGATTGCCCGTGTTTCGTTCTTGCGCATGAGACCGGTATCGACAAGTAAGCCCTGCACGCGGTGTGCGCCGAGGACTTCGTTCAGAATGGTGAATGCTACAGACGAATCCACTCCGCCGCTGACCATCATGAAGACACGCTTGTCGCCTACGTCCTTTTTGATTTCGTTGCCGATGCGCTCGGCGTAGCTCTTCAGATTCCAGGGTGCGTGGTCGGTCAGGTCCACGAAATGTTTGAGGATTTCAAACCCGTGTTCCGTGTGCACCACTTCGCAGTGGAACTGGACGCTGTAGATTTTGCGCGTTTCGTTGGCCATGGCAGCGTTCACACAATCCGATGAACTGGCGGCAGTGATGAATCCCTGCGGCAGGCGCGTGACCTCGTCACCATGGGACATCCACACCACAAACTTGTCGGGCAATCCTTTGAACAGTGCGCTCTCCGCTTTCACTTCAATAGCTGTGCGGCCGTACTCCTTTGTCTTCCCGCTTGTCACTTCCCCGCCCATCGTGTGTCCCAGCCAGTGGTGGCCGTAGCAGATACCCAGTACTGGAATACCGAGTTCCAAAATTTTCGGATCAGCCTGAGGGCTGCCTTCGTCATACACGCTCTGCGGACCACCGGAGAGAATAATGCCCGCTGCCTCCTTCAAATCTTCCGCGCTGGTTTCCGGCGGACGGATTTCGGAAAATGCCCCGGCCTCGCGCACACGCCGTGCGATCAGGTGGGCGTACTGACCCCCGAAATCCAGAATGATAATGCTCTTGGGGCTGATTGGGGCTGACATAGGGGGATTGTACGCACCCTACTGCCTGGAGGCAACGGGCAATCCGGCACCCAAAAGAAGCCACCCCATATACGCCACCGCACTGTCCTCCCACGCATGCAAAAAGAGCCCGGCAATCCCCACTCCAAGGAACATCAGAAAGACTCCTGATAACTCATAACCCATAACCCATAACCTTCGCAGTAGTAAGAAAATCAATGCCACATACAAAAAAAAGCCTAGCCATCCCAATTCTACTCCGATTTGCAAATACCAGTTCTCCGGAACAAACGGACAGTCGCATGCGCGGTGCGTTGGCTGGACCTGTACATCACCTAAAAACACACAGAGGTCTGCATGCTCCTTCGCCCACGCGGGATCGTCCTCCGGCCGGAGCATCACGCAGGTATCACTGCTGCGGTTGGTTGCAGGACCGGCGGAGCCAAGGCCCAGACCGAAGGGATGTGCGATCATGGTGCGGAGAGCCTCGATGGGACGCTCGATGTGGCCACGGGTGGAAGAGACGCGGAGCAGTGTTTGCGGGAAGAGAGCGAGGGCAGTGAAGACGAGCGCACCCAAAACGAATGCCGATCCGAGCAGTCTGCCGCGGGTCATGTGTGCCTTCACGTACGGATACAGCGCAATGACGATGATGACGAATGCACCAACCCAGGCGGCACGGCTGAAGGTCAGGAAGAGCGCTGTAAGGAAAAGTGTCATGGTGAAAACATCGAACCATGAGAAATGTCGACTCTTCGACGAGCTCAGAGTGACACAGAGTGCAATCGGAATCAGCAGCCAAATCCCAAACTGATTCGGCCCGCTGAATGTGGACTGTACGCGATGCAGTGCCGCTCCCCCAATCTGCTGGAATGCTGCAAGCGGACCGTTTGGAATATAGAGCGAATGCAGATCGGAATAGCCGAGCCATGTGAAGAAATTGTCCGGCAAAAAGAGTGTGGCAATGCCGTACACAGACACAATCACACCCACCCACAGAATGGCGTGAACGGCAGTCTCCTTAAACCACGCAGACCAGTGCACACGCCGGAGCACCAGAAGTGCTGCAAGCGGGACAAGGTCGTACTTCACACCCAGTGCAAACTGTGAATACGACTGGATCGGCTGGAAGTCGGAAATCAGAAATGCCAGCCCGATGATCATGGCAATCAGCGCATCAATCACATCAAAATGGCGGCCGACCGACTTCAGACTTTTTACTTCAATAAGTCGGATAATGTATTCGGTGAGTGCAAGAAGAAGAATGATGCCAAGCAGCGCCTCCTTCCAAAAAGCGATCGCAAAAAGCGGCGCATGTCCGGGGCCCAGTACCAGCTTGGTAAGCACCGTGACTGCGAGTGCATGAAACGGCAATAAAATCAGAAGTCCCAGAGACAGCCATTCGCGGACACGCTGAAGCATACCGATATCATAGCGATTCATTCTTAGGATGCTACCGATGCAGACGTTTTGTTCGCACCTGAAACCGGGGACGGTTTAATGGGCCCGCGATGTGAGCCGCGATCATTGTCATCATCAGGATCATTTGAATCATCTCCATCGTCTTCGCTTTCCGGCATTGCAAGCAGTAAATTGAGAGGGGCAATGGATGCCCGTGCCGTATCGGCAATCGCATGAAGTTGTTTTAGGATGCGCTGATCGGAAGAATCTTCAGACGAAGGTTGTGCATCCACGAATGCAAGAGAATTCAGAAAAAGATGAATACGCAGCAAAAGAGTTTTCACATTCTGCTTCACAAATGCAGGCACTCCATCTCCGTCTTCGTAACAGTACTCATGCATGAGACTCAAATCTTCAAGAGAGCTTAGAATACGATTACCCCTTCTACGAAGAGAAGGAAGAGAAACGCCAGGAGAATCGGGAGTTTCCATGAGCGCGCCATACTATTCCTGCACCCATTGTTTGCAAGAACTTTCTCTATTTGCAGTCTATTGATGGTTTTGCAAGCTTATAAACACAAACGTTCTTCTTCATTCCGGAACACCTCCCCCTTTGCCAACACCTCTTCGACAGCATCAATACAACGAGCACTCACGTTCTCTCCGTAGAGTTTTGGCGTCGTGCGCATCTCTTCATTGTTCCACGCAAAGTCGATCATGCGGCGGATGAGCGTGCCGTCTACGGGCGGGGCAATCAGGTTGCCTCCGGCGATGGCGGATTCAGAGCGGTCGGAACCAAAGCGCAGAGTGACACATGGCACACCAAGCACGTTCATTTCTTCCTGCATGGAACCGCTGTCTGTTGCGCAGACTGCAGCCTTGCTCATGGCAGCGATGACATCAGTATAGAGCGGCCAGACGGAAGAATAGATGAAGTTCGGATGATCGGCCTTCAGCTGTTCCACTTCCTCGCGCAGACCGAAGCGGTCAATGGCGCTTTCTGTCTGGAAGAGGGAGATGAGGAGGACTGTTTTGCCGTCGACGATGAGAGACTTCATAGCGTCGTAAATGGCGCGGAAGCGGGTTTCGGAAATACAGTTCTCGCGGCGGTGAATACAGAAGCGGATGAAGTCGCCTTTTTCCAGCAGCGGATAGCGCGCGAAAATATCGGACTGTTCCGCGTTCGCGAGCGCTTCCTGTGTGGCATCAACAACGGAATTTCCGACAACAAAGATACGATCCTCCGGAAATCCTTCGCTCTCCAAAAACATGCGGTCGAGCTCGACGGGTGCCAGGTGAATGCCCGATCCCGCTTCGCTGCAGCGCGTATTGAACTGCTCCGGGTACGGCTCCTGACTTCCCCGCTCCCAGTTCTCCGACTGCATAAGGAACTTGCGCCAGAGTGCGACATCGAAGTGTGAGACATCATCGAAGGCCAGCTGTTCATCTGCAAAACGCGGTGTGAGTGTGCGGATACCTGCTTCCACATGCACCGATGCAAAGCCGTTGCAGTAGCCTGCATTGCTGGCAGCCATGGCAGTGGTGGTGTCGCCGTGCACATAGGGAATGACGATCTTGTCCTTCGCCTTCAGCTCAGCGATTACAAAGCCAAGACGACCGATTATCTGGCTGACGACTTCGTGCATGGATCCACGGACGTTCAGGTTAAAGTCCGGTTCCACGCCAAACTCTTTCAGCATGCCGCCGCTCAGGTTTTCGTCGTAGTGCTGGCCGGTATGACCGAGGATCACAAGATGTCCGCGGTTCTTCAGCTCCTTGTAGAGAGGAACCTGCTTGATGATATCGGGCTTGGTGGCAATCAGAATCAAATGCACGTGCAGCTCGGGATTCGCCGCAAGGTCATCAAAAAAGGTCGGTGAACGGTACGTAATCTCCTGCATGGGCTGCAGCATACATTGCTTTTCCTGTGCTGATAAATATACTCTTCGCAACTTATATGAAATTAATGCAAGCTTCGGCTCCCCTCGGCAATGTAAAAATTGATCAGGAATCAAATATTTTGACCTTAAACGGAGATTCAACGTGGGATGTAGATCTGAAAAAACTCATAATCCCGGCTAATCAGATTAATGTAAGAGGAGAACAAGTTCTCGCTAAACAGCACTTTGGACCAATGATTGAGCAAATTCGATGGCGATGTGCGGAGTTGAATGTACGAATTTTTTCGAAAAGTCCCTGCTACAGCAGGGTGACACTGTCTGGTTCTGAAGCTGCGATGAATGATGTAATGGATTTTATTGTTCAACGTACCTATCACGCAGAATGCCCGCAGGCTGATACTCTTATGGAAGCTGCGATTGGATGTTTACCAGCAGAACTGGAACCTGGCATTGATACTATTGTTCAACATATAAGGCAGTGTGCGTACTGTTCCTGGTTCAGACAAAAAATGTTACAGAGTGATGCAGAAGATGGGGAAGTGCTTTCAAAAGATCTGAGAGTCTTTGAACAATCACACGCTTCCCCTCTCGACATTCTATTACAACAAAGACGCTCTTAAGTATTAATCCTGTCGTGTCATCTCCGCCGGAACCGGCAGCCCGATAATCTTCAGACACAGCGGTGCAATATCCTTCAGTCCCGTACATGCTGACAGCTCCTCTTTGGTGATTGCTTTGGAGTGCACGAAGGTCTGGATCTTGTTGGTCGTGTGGCTTGGAGACACCGTCGTTGTCCCGGGAATGAGCATTTCTTCCGCATTGCCATGGTCTGCGGTAATAATCCACTCGTAGCTATTCCTTTCGAGTGCAGGAAGAAGCAATGCGAGGTTGCGATCGACTGCCTCGCAGCCTTTTACGACTGCATCGAACTTGCCACCGTGTCCCACCAGATCCGGGTTTGCGTAGTTCATGATGATGACATCGTGGCTTTGTGCATCGATGTGTTTGATGACTTCCTCGGTGAGCTTATCCGCACTCATATCCGGCGCCTCGGCAAAGTTCGATACTTTCGGCGATTCCACGAGCAAACGCTCCTCTCCCGGGTACGGCTCCTGCCGCTGGGCATTGAAGAAGAAGGTAACATGTGCGAACTTGTCGGTTTCGGCTACGCGCAATTGCTTCAGACCTGCATTGGAAATAACTTCTCCCAATGTATTTCGGACATCGACCGGCGGAAATGCGATGGGAAGATGGTTTGAATACGGACCCATGCAGACCACATCGGTAATGCGAACCGGACGGTCGAATTCGGTGAAGTCCTGATCCTCCAGCGCACGGACAATCTGGATCATGCGGTCGCTGCGGAAGTTGATGCAAACGACAATATCCTCTGCGTGAATCGGCTGGAACTCGGGGGTCCTGAGCGGGCGGATGTAGTAGTCGGTACGCTCCGTGTCCTTTGCTTCCAGGTACCACGCCTTTGCGCCCTCGCAGAGATCGGCCACCTCCTTCCCCTCTCCGCGTGTCAGCAGATCGTACGCGATTTTGGTGCGGGCTTCGTACTGCTTGTCGCGGTCCATCGCGAAGTAACGACCGACGAGCGATGCAATGGTTCCCAGTTGTGTTTCGGAAATTTCTTCTTTGAGCGGCTGGAAGTCTATACAGAAATGCTGCTCCGGCACATCGCGGCCATCACTGAACAAGTGCAGATACACATGCGGCACACCCATCTGTTTTGCCAGACGCAGCATGGCATGGAAATGTCCGGCGGAACTGTGGACACCTCCCGTGGAATACAAACCGATGAGGTGTAGCGGCACGCCTTTCTGGATGGCACGCTCGCACGCACCGCGAAGGACACTGTTCTGCTCGAAGGTTCCTTTGCGGACTGCCACATTAATTTCTTCGAGCGGCTGCCAGACAATCCGCCCGGCGCCTATTGTCAGATGTCCCGGCTCGCTGGCGCCCTGCTGGCCTTCCGGAAGTCCCACGGCATTGCCGGAGGCATCCATAATGACACTGGGAACTGTCTCCTCCAGATGCTTGATAGTAGGCAAATTTGCGCTCGTACGGGCATTTCCCGGCCCTGCAGGGGCTACTCCAAAACCATCAATAACAATCAAACAGAGCTTTTGCATGGCCAAAGCCTACCATACCTTCTTCCAAAAAACCGCGTTTTCTGCTATACTAATCCGATGTCCAAATTTCACATCCACACCCTATCAAGTCGCCGCTACGGCCACACAGTGCTCTGGTCCATTCTCCTGAGCATTGCGATTGTCTGTGCGGTTTCCATGCTTGGACGCGCTGCACACAACTTCAAAGCAGCCCTGACCGATGCTCCGGATGTGGCTATCTATCTGCTGTTGAAAGAAGAAGGTTTGGGCAACACCACACTCCTTCGTGTGAATGATGATGATACGGAACGTGCCTATCTAGCTGAGACGAAAGACGGTCCGAAGCTGATCAAGCTCCGCAAGAACCAGCAGTGGATGGTCGACTTCATTGAGCCTCTCCACCAGACTGCGGATGCAGCAGCACCAGCAACGGGAACAGGATCACAGCAGTAAAAATACGCGGTAACCGCCGCGGTTCCAGCACTAGTCTCCACAGCCACTCGAGACCCAGCTTCTGAAAAATCTTCGGAGCGCGTTTGCGAACCCCCGCCAGGAAATCGAACGTTCCGCCAACTCCCATGGCAATGCGGACAGACGGCATTTCGGCCAGGTGCGCTGCAATCCATAGATCTTGCTGCGGGGCACCGTAGGCCACAAAAAGAATGTGCGGGTGCACGGCATTGATTTGCTCGATGATGGTTGCTGCGTCTTCGTCGCGCGGTGATCCGGCAAAGGTCCCCGCAATCTGCAGATGCGGATTCTGTGCAAGAAGCTTGAGTGATGCCTGTTCAGCCACTCCCGGTGCAGCTCCCAGAAGAAAGACGCTATCTGCTTCGGTAAGTGCTGCGCAGAGTGCTGTGACGGTATCTACTCCCGTGACACGCTCCGGCACATACTGCCCGACAAAGCGGCCCATCGTCACAATCCCCTGGCTGTCCGGGAGATTCAAATCGCCCTGCTGGAGCACCTGCAAAAACGCCGGATTCTTCCGCGCCGCCACAAGCATTTCGCTGTTCGGAGTCAGAACGTGGTGCTGCTTGTCGGACGCCAGCATGCCCTGCAAACGCTCGATGGCATCGTGTCTGGTGATGGCGTCGATGGGGACAGAGAGGAGATGGATGCGGGACATAACGAAGAAACAAGATACAAGGCGCAAGATACAGAGAAATTTTAAGGAAAAGTAATCAAAATTTAAAAAGCTTTATGCCTTTTGATTTGAATATTGTTTGTCTCTTGTATCTTGTCTCTTGTATCTTCCGTCACGTCGATGCTTCAAAGAATCATCCCCTCACTGGCCATAACTTTGCTCCTGGCAGCCTGCACCACGCAGGCAGAAGTCACAGAAAGCGGCGCCGAATTCCAGCTGGCTAGTAGCAGCGCATCATCGGCAGCAGTACAGAGTATTGCAGTAACAGAAACATTTCTGAGCGGCGGCCTGTTGCATATTGGTAACAGCGATGCCGACGTGGAACTGACGCTCTACCTGAACCACGCAAGTCCGTACTCGAAGCAATTCCATGACACGTTCCTCCCTCGCCTGGTTGATGAATTTGTCACAAAGGGTCTGCTGCAGATTCAGATGACAACTGTGTCTTTCGCAAAGTATCCGCAGAGCAAAGAACGCGAGACGATGTTCCTGTGTGGCGCCATTCAGGGAAAAGGAATCGCCATGAGCGACCTTCTTTTTGCACAACAAAACCTCACACTCCTCCAAAAGCAGATCACGTCGATCGGGCTCGATATGCCGCGCTACCAGGCTTGTGTGAAAGCACCTCCTGCAAAAGCCACAACGGATGTCACAGTAGTTCCGGCCTATGATATTAATGGAAAGCGATACACCGGACTCCCAGAGTATGCGGATTTGAGAGGACAGATCAACAACGTGATGGATCGGTAATTGCCTCACCCCGACCCTCTCCGTGCCCCAACCACTTGCCCCCGGAGAGGGAGCAGTTTTTTATTGTATAAAGAAAACCAATTCCCCTCTCCCGTTGGAATCCGGGCGGTAGGGAGAGGGGCTAGGGGTGAGGCAATTATTGAAGTTGCGATTTTCTCCATTTCTCAATCTCTGCATGGTGTCCGCCCATCAGCACATCCGGAACCGTAAGCCCGCGGAACTCTGCCGGTTTTGTGTAATGCGGATACTCTTTTTTCCGGTCGAGCGCCGGACTGAAACTTTCTTCCTCCGCTGATGCCTCGTGTCCAAGTACACCGGGAATATGGCGTGCCACCGCATCAATGAGAACCATTGCAGGAAGCTCTCCACCAGTCAGGACATAATCCCCAATACTCATTTCTTCATCAATCCATCCTCCGTCGATGACCCGCTGATCAATGCCTTCGTAATGTCCACAAACCAATATCAGCCATTCCTTCGATAAAGCGATGCTCTCGACCATCTCTTGTTCCAACCTTTTGCCGCGAGGCGAGAAATAAATCCTCCAAGGACCTGATGACTGATGACTGATACCTGATAACCCCTCAGCCGTAATCTTCTCAATAGCATCCACCAACACATCAACCCGCATCACCATCCCCGCCCCGCCTCCATACGGCGAATCATCCACCTGATGGTATGCACCCAGCCCGTACGTCCGCAGATCATGAAAATGAATATCGATTTTTCCATCGTCTTGCGCGCGCTTGAGGATGGACTCGGTGAGAGGCCCGTCAAACATAGCCGGAAAAAGAGTCAGAATATCTATTCGCACAGCCAAATCATAGCAGAAACTCCCCATAACCCATAACTCATTACCCATAACCAATTCCCGTTCTCTGGCTAATACGTTACTCTAGAAACTAATGATCGACATATTAATCCCCACCTACGAAGCCAACCCCGTCTACCTGAAGGCGGCCATTGATTCGGTCATGCGCCAGACGGAAACGGACTGGCGGCTTTTGGTACACGACGACAACTCCGAGGAAAACGTCCGGGTTGTTGTGGAAAATTTTATGTACGACTCCCGCGTGTTTTTCCTGAAGAGCTATCAGCGCCACGGCATTGGCGGGAACTGGAATCTCTGTCTCCAGAAAGGAATCGAAGACTACGTGCAGTTTCTGTTTCAGGATGATGTGTGGGAACCGACGTACCTGGAAAAAATGCTCGCTGCTCTGAAGGCGAATCCGGCTGCAGGCTTTGCGTGTGCGAACCATCTGTACGATTGTGCGGAGAGCACGGCAAATGCGTACAAGTACCAGGAAGTCGCGCGCATCCGGCAGGAAGTGTTAAAACCCGGCGTGCAGAGCGGCAAAGAATTACTCCTCACCTGGATCCAGCGCGAGCTGCATCCAAACATCATCGGCGAGCCAAGCTTTGTGATGATGCGCCAGTCGCTCATTCAGCAGGTCGGTTTCTTTGCAGAAGACCTGCCGCAGTTTTTGGACGTCGAGTACTGGCTGCGGTGTCTGCAGAAATCAGACGTGGTGTATGTTCCGGAAATGCTCGGCAGCTTCCGTGTCCACCCGGGTGGTGCCAGCGCCCAGAACGAAGAATCCGGCGCCGGTATTTACGACCGCCTCATCTGCTTCGACCGGCTGATTGAAACGCTCCCCTGGTTTGGCAAGACCATGCGGGCCGCAAAGAAAGCGCGCAAAGATGCTCTGGTGGTGATGATCCGAAAGTTCATTGAACGCCGCAGAAACAAGCAAAAAACTCCCATGGGCGGCAACGGCAGAAAGATGAAAATATTTGCGCTCAATCATCCGTTTGTGATGACGGGAGCGCTCATCAAAGCGATGCTCAAACCAACTGCCTCATAAGCGCACTCACATTCTGCACCTGCACCTCGTCCACCAGCACGGTCTTTTTCCCCTGCCGCGGAACCAGCTGTTCGTAGAAACTCGGCACCTCTTCATTCTGATACAAAATACCGGTCGCGATTTTTTCGGATGTGTCGACCGCCAGCGCACGTGCTTTTGCGAAGTCTGATGTGTCGTGATTCGTTAGGTGATAGCACTTTTCGAGCAGATAGTTGTGCGTCGCGAAGTAGTTGTACGTCGGACAGGCCTGCAGGAAATCCACAAACGCAAAGCCGCGGTGTGCGAGTGCTTTTTTCAGGATATCGGTCATCTGCGGAATGTCTCCCGAGAAGCCGCGGGCGACGAATGTGGGTTCGAGCGAGAAGACGAAATCCATACTCGGGAGTGTCTGCTCGGGAATGCCATTGGGTGCGGCATTCATCTTCTTTCCCTGCGGCGTGAGGCTGCTTGCCTGTCCGGTCGTGAGTCCGTAGTTGCCGTTGTTGTGGAGTACAAAGACGATCGGATAATTGCTGCGGATCGCGTGCACCAGGTGACCGACTCCTTCCGAGAAACTCGCTCCATCACCACCAAAAGCAATGACCGGCATGTTCATGTTGGCGATTTTTGCAGCAGCGGCAAACGGCATCACACGGCCATGAAGTCCATGGAAGCGGTAGCCTTCGATTTTGTCCGATCCGTTTCCGTGGCAACCGACGTCGTAGCAGAGCAGGACTTCGTGAGGTTGTAATCCGAGCTCAGACAGCGCACGCTTCACTGCAGTCCAAATACCATAGTCGCCACAACCATCGCACCACGTGCACTTGTTCTCGGAGTGGTACTCGAGTGGAGAAATGGCTTTGCCGGTGAGGTCGAGTTTGATGCTCATGCTTTCTTGGAAAGATAGTGATGCACTGCGATGAGTAATTCGTAATAGAAGAACGGTCGGCCATCATATTTCAGAAGCACATTGTTCTCACTTGTGCCACACTGCATGCGCAGTAATTGCAGAAGTTGCGCCTGATAACTGCACTCAATGAAGAGCACTTTCCTGGCTTTCTTTGCGAGTTCCTCGTACATCTCCGTTTTGAGCGGCCACAAGTAGGTGTAGTGCAGATAACCGACTTTTTTCTTCTTCAGGGATTCATCATTGAGGACATCCATCGCCACGCCCTTGTTCGATCCCCAGCTCACAATCAGAAGATCCAATTTACTGTCGCCGGGTTCGGGCATGTCGTCTCCGTAGAAGAATTCCGGTTCGGGCAAAACTTTTTTCAGTAGCTCCCCTTTGCGCATGCGCTTCTCCATCTGGAGCACTGCATTCTCCGCAGACTCGTCGACGCTGCCGTTAGGACTGTGCTCGTCACCCTGTGCGTTGTAGGTTGCAGCCTTCGCTCCCGGCAGCCAGCGCTTGCTGATGCCGTCTTTGACGAATGGATCGTAGCGGTCGGTGCTCTTCAGTTTCTTCAGTTCAGATGATGCAGTCACCAGTTTGCCACGGCTGATCTTCGCCTTTTTCTGATCGTACTGCTTCTGTGTGTAAATACCTTCGGCTGTGTGCTTGTCAGTAAGAACAATGACCGGCGTCTGGAATTCTTCGGCAATATTGAAGGCCTTGGGCATCAGATGAAATGCATCGTCGGCATCGCTCACGCTCAACACGCAGCGCGCAAATTCGCCGTGTGCGGAATGGACGGCCATGAGCAGATCGCCCTGCGCAGTCCATGTCGGGAGTCCCGTTGCGGGACCCGGGCGCTGGGCCAGAACAATGACAGCGGGATTTTCGATCATCGCATCCATGGAGATGGTTTCGGTCATCAGATCGAATCCTCCGCCGGATGTAGCGGTAATAGCGCGCGTTCCCATGTGCATCGCACCACTCATCATTTGTGCAGCGGTAATTTCATCCTCCGCCTGTTTGATGGCCATGCCGGTTTCGTTCTGGATTTCTGCGATGTAACTCAAGAGCGGTGATGATGGTGTCATCGGGTAGCCTGCGTAAAAGCGGCAGCCCGCATGCACAATACCTAGTCCCATCGCTTGGCTTCCCGTCAGTAGCAGTTGATCCTTCCACTTTTTATCCGGCTTCGGGAGTGTGGCCGCAAGTTCGCAACCTGACTCGTTGCAGATTGTAAATCCCTCGTCGATGCAGCGCATGTTCATATCGAGCAGATCTTTCTTTTTCGCAAACCGCTCACCGACCAGACTCTTGAGCAGCTTGATGTCGCCACCAAACAGACACCACACAAAGGAGCTGAATACGACGTTCGCGAGGATTGGCTTGGCCTGGAGCTTGCTGAGAATATCGTGAATCGGCAGATACACGACTTGCACCTTTTGCTCTTTTAAAAGCGCCTGATCCGCCTTCGAAAACTTCCAGACTTTCGTATCGTGAATAATCATGCCGCCTTCCTTCAGGTCACCGAGGTTATGTTCAAATCCATGATGATTGAGTGTGATCAGCACATCAACCTGCTCCTCCGAACTCTGCACCAGGCTGTCTGAAATATCGAGCTGATAACTGCCGTGACCACCCTTAATCAGCGACATGTATTCGCGATACCCAAACACACAATACCCGGATCGCTTGAATGCCTTCGCCAGAATTTCGCCAATGGAGATAATTCCCTGGCCCGATGCGCCGACGATTTTAAGCGAAAGACGGCTCATGCTTTCTGGAGTGTAGCTGCCCATTTCTCCACCGTCTTCTCCTGACCGTAGGGCTCGTTGATAATACGAAGTGTGGGAGCGATGAGCGTTCCACCGTGTGACGTCACAAACGTTTCCAGATGCTCCGCTGCAGCGCATGTGAAGTGATAGCGCGCATCGCCAAGTCCGATCACCGCGACTTTCTTTCCAGCCAAGTCGATCTGCGCCGCACGATCCATCAGGAGAGCAAACATATGCGGATTGAGCTGGCCTTCCGGACCGCCTGTGTTCCACGTACTCGAGGCCAAGACGAGGACATCGCCACGCAGCAAATCCTCCGGCTTTGTGAGTTCCGCACGCTGTTTCTCTGCCTGTACGCCCTTCACTGTCGCAAGAAGCCGGTCAACCACGTATTCCGTGTGACCGCTCGTTGAGGCGTAGATAATGTGCAGAGACGTCATTGGACTGCATTGTAGACAGGAAAATGATGAGAAAATAGTGCAGATATTGTCAAAATTGCGTTAGAATACGTTATATTGCCATTATTTATAAAATATGTTATAATATCTACATGACAAACACTCCCCCAATTGAAGGTAATCAAGAAGAAAATGTTCCAACAGATCCAAAGATCATTGAAAAGCTGAACGAGATTCCCGCCGCAACAGTCGGACAAACAATGGACGTTTCTGACGTGACTATTTCCCAAGGCTTCCCTTCGGCGGATACAGAAAGGCAGAGACGAGAACAGGCAGAAATGCAGGCAGTTCCCTATTCCATGATTCTGAAGCCGGATCATCTTGGTGGTATCGAGAGAAAGAAAGAGAAGTATGAAAAGATCATTGCACAGGCAGGACCACGGGCGTTGGAAGAAGAAAGACATCAGTGTGGGTTGATTATTTTCAATGCACTTCTTTCAGAAGAAGGCATCGCGCGATTCAATGATTGTCTGGAAGTATTGCGCACTCTGTATGCAGGGCGCAGATGTCCGGAAATGCTTTTTACAGAATCCTTCAAGCACTTCGCACAATATTGTGAAATACAGATGACGGGACCCAATGGCGAAATGGCACACAAAACACCGCAACTTCAATCCCTCTCTACTCCTACGCCAATTCCCGGCGCAGAAACAACAAAACCAGTAGAAACAGAGAGAGGCTCTATCCGTAAAATGGTGCTCGCAAAATTGGCACTAAAAGCAGAAAAAGCAGCTGAGGAAGCAAGAAGGGAAAGACTTGCGAAAGCGACTGAAAAACAGAAATCCAGGTCATTTATAGAAGTAACCGATGAGAACGAAAAAGCAATTACCCAAAAGGGCGTTGACAGTACAAGGCGAACAAATAAGAGAAATGAGAATGGGGAACGGGGAACGCTGGAAGATCAGATCGCGACTGCAATTTGTGCAAGATACGCAGAAAAGTATCGAGCAGCCGAAGACTCATTATCCAGAGACGAGATGCTCGTTGATGCCCGAGAATTAATCGAAAACAATCTCCCCGCAGGAGAAACGTGGAACGACGAAACGTTCTACAAAATCTGGAATGAAATAGCTGCCATCGGGCAGGAACAAGATTAATCTCCTTTCATGTCTCTCCTCACACCCACATCCATCGCCGTCATCGGAGCGTCTTCGCAAGAAGGCAAGGTCGGGCATGACATCCTGAAAAACCTGCTCACGCAGGGGTTCAAAGGTCAGGTCTATCCGGTGAATGTGAAGGGTGGAGAAATCCTTGGGAATCAGGTTTATACATCCGTGAAAGATATCAGTGATGCGATCGATCTTGCGGTGATTGTGATTCCCGCTGCCGTTGTTCCTGCCGCACTCAAAGAATGCGGCGAGAAAGGAATTAAATCGGTGATTGTGATCAGCGCAGGATTTAGCGAAGTGCATACCGATGAAGGAAAGAAATTCGAGGATGAACTCGTGGCGATTGCCGATACATACAACATTCACCTGGTCGGCCCCAACTGCCTGGGCGTCGTCCGCCCGTCCCTCGGCATGAACGCATCGTTCGCAAAAGATCTGCCGCCCGCAGGAACCGTCGCGCTCATCAGTCAGTCCGGTGCGACCGCTGTTGCATTGATGGACCGCGCGCCACAGGAAGGCATCGGCTTTTCGCTGATGGCAAGCATTGGAAACAAAGCGGTGATGGATGAATGTGAGTGGCTGGAACTGTGCGAGAAAGATGACGAGACCAAAGTGATTGCCTTCTATCTGGAAAGCATCAAAGACGGCAGGAAATTCCGCGATATTGCCGCACGTGTAGCCAAGATCAAACCGATCGTGCTCCTGAAAGCAGGTGTGTCACAGCACGGCAAACAGGCTGCTGCGTCCCACACCGGAGCACTCGCCGGAAGCGATAGCGCCATTGATGCGCTGTGCGCAGAAACCGGCATGCACCGCGCTCACACCAGCGAAGAACTGTTCGATCTGCTCGCAGTCTTAAGCACGCAGCCGCAGCTCCTCACGAACAAAATTGCCATCATCACCAACGCCGGCGGCCCCGGCATTCTCGCAACCGATGCGGCAGAAACTGTACGCCTGAAGCTCCCCGCCCTCAGCGAAAAAATCGCCACTGATCTCGCACCAAAACTCCCCGCTTCCGCTTCGCTCCATAATCCGATTGATGTGATTGGTGATGCAGGGGCAGACCGCTACGAAGCAGCACTGAATGCCTGCTGCGATGATCCGAATATCGATGGGCTCGTGGTGATCCTGACGCCGCAAGTGATGACACCGTGTCTCGAGGTTGCAAAGGTGATTGTCGACACAACAAAAGCTGCGTTGCTCATGCCGGTCTGTGCGTGTTTCATGGGAGGAGAATCTGTGTTGGAAGCGATCGCGTATCTGCGTAAGCATCAGATTCCAGTCTTTCCGACACCAGAGCGTGCTGTTGCGGCCATGGCTGCGTTGCAGTGTCACCCTAAGCTCGTCGAAGGGTCGACACGTCTCACCTCCCCCATGCTTCGACGGGCTCAGCATGACACCACCGCTCTCTTGAAAAATAAAAGTGGACTTCTGGATGAAGAATCCACCGCAAAGCTCTTCACAGCATTCAGCCTCCCGATGCCAAAGCAGGCTCTCGCAAAAACCTCCGGGGAAGCTGCCAGTATTGCAGAGCAGATCGGCTATCCGGTCATCATGAAAATCAGTTCCCCGCAGATTCTCCACAAAACAGATGTGGGTGGCGTGCGGGCCAATCTGAAAAATAAAGAAGATGTCATAAAGGCCTTCGACGAAATAATGGCTAACGTCCAAACACACCCAACCCTAACCCCAACCCAAACCCTTACGATCAATGGCATTCTCATCCAGCAATTCCTCCCCGTCGGTGATGAATTCATCGTCGGTGCCACGCGCGATGCATCGTTTGGTCCGCTCATTATGGCCGGCCTTGGCGGTATTTACACCGAACTCTTCCGCGATACCGCTTTCCGCATTGCACCGGTCAGCACCGAATCAGCGTATGAAATGCTCACCGAACTGAAAGCCTGGAAGTTGCTGCTTGGTATGCGCGGCAAGCCACAGCGCGATATCGATGCACTCGCAACTGTCGTCGAACGCGTGTCGAACATGATGATGGCCTGCCCGAACATTAAAGAACTCGACATCAACCCCGTCCTCGTCTCCCACGACCATGTGGTGATTGCGGATGCGAAGGTAGTCATTGGTGATTAAGAAACAAGATACAAGACGCAAGAGACAGTCAAAGTGGAAAGGAAAACAAAATCAAAGAGCCTTACATTTTTGCATATTTTTCAAGCTTGATTGTCTCTTGCCCCGAAGGGGTCCCCCAGAGGGGATATCTTGTTTCTTGTATCTTCGGAAAATGCCTAAAATCATGCTTTACTTTTCTCTATCCTCCCTTTTAATGTAGAGACACGTTTAGTACGCTACCCATTTTTCGTTATGAAGCTCAAGAAAATGATGGAACGCGCCGTTCAGCACGGCATCGACTCCGACCCGCGCGGCCGCAAGTTCGTCGAAAAAATGCTCAAGAAAGAACTCGACCGCAGCAAGAAGCTGGAAGGCCGCGAGAAAGAGATGTTCAACATGGAACGCACCTGGAACCCGTATTCGGACTCCGGCATTCTGTGGGGAGATGACAACACGGAAGTAAAAAACCTGATGGTCGGTATCGATATCGAAACCCAGGAATTCATCCTGGCTGACCGTCTTCGCGAGAAGGGGCACAAGATCGACGCCGTTATGATCCACCACCCGGAAGGCCGCTCTCTGGCAGATCTGGACAAGGTGATGGATGTACAGGTCGATGTCTACGCAAAGGCCGGTGTGCCCGTAAACCACTCAGAACACCTCCTGCGCCCGCGTCAGGATCGTATCTGGCGCGCTATTCACGCAGATAACATGTTCCGCTCCCAGCGCACCGCAGAGCTCCTGAATATCCCCGCTCTCGGCTGCCACACCATTACCGATAACCTTGTCTGGGAATGGATGGAGAAGAACGTCTGCAAGAAGAATTTTGATGATCTGGGAGAAATTGTGAATGCCCTCTACGAGATTGAGGAATACAAGTACTACGCAAAGAAAGGAAACCCGCCCATCATCGTGAACGGCGGTAAGGGCAGCCGCGTCGGAAAACTTGTGGCCACAGAATTCACCGGAGGCACCAATGGCCCGGAGGACTTCATTAAGGCCCAGTCCGCAGCAGGCGTCGGTACCATCCTTGCGATGCACTTTACAGAGAAAGAAGTGGAGCAGGGCAAGGAATACGGCGTAAACATGATCCAGTGCAGCCATATGGGCAGCGATGCAATGGGCATCAACCTCCTGCTCGATCTCCTTGCGAAGGAAGAAAAGAAGCTCGAAGTACTGGAAGTGTCTGGATTCGTTCGTGTGAAGCGCAAATAGGAGATCTTCTATTCCCGATAACTGATAACCGGTAACCCATAACCCGTCCATATGCCTTCCGTCTTCACTCTCATCGGCAATTCCTGGGACTTTGCAAAGAAGCAGACCGTTCTGCTGCAGGCAGCCTTCTGGCTCCTGTTCCTGCCGATGGTCGCCATCAATGAGCTCTCTTCTTTTGTGCTCGATCCGCGTGTGAAGATAGATGTGAATAACGGCGCTCCGGTTCTTCTGAGCGCGCTCTGCATGCTGATTGTCTCCGTTGTTCTGGTGTGGGGCCTGTGCTGCATTCTCCTGATTGGCAGCAGACAACTGGGCGCCGCTTCCGGCCGCAGCAGAACATCCTTCAAAGCCGTCCGCACTGAAGCAGGCCGCGTCCTCATCCCGATGATTCTGACAGGCATTCTCCGCAATATCATCACCATCCTCTGGGGCCTCCTTCTGATTATCCCGGGCATCATCTACAGCATCCGCACCGTCTTCTACCCCATCATCCTGGTAACAGAAGGCATCTCCTACCGCCCCGCACTGCAGCGCAGCAAAGATATTGTCCGCGGCCACTCGTGGCACATGTTCTTCACGCTGCTCCTGCTCACGATCCTCCTCTTCCTACCCGCACGCATTGTCGATGCCCTTAGCGTCGATCTGCCGCTGGACATGACCCTCACTGTCTTAAACATCCTCAGCGCAGTCTTCACGACCGTTGCAACAGTGCTCTACACTTTGTCCCTCATAGAGCTCTACGGCGCCATGAAGCCCTCGACCAAGCCGATTATTGGTGGAGGGAAGAAGAAGGCGGCGAAGAAGAAATAAAAGCTTTTAGCTTCTAGCTTTCAGCTTTTAGGATCAATAAATAAAGAGTTCCACCAGGAACATTTTCGCAAAGCGAAAATGAAGGTTCGTCATTCATGGGGTGGAGTCCGGCTGCCCGGGGGGTGAAGGGGTCAGTGGAGATGCGGTCAGCCCGGACCGCACTTTTTGATTCTTTTTGGGGCACGGCCAAAAAGAATGCCCGCCTGGCAAGGCTCCCCGAAGGGAAAGCTCGATACAATGAAAAACCTGCTCACAAAGACACACTTCGACAGGCTCAGTATGACACCTTATTTTGCAGTCACCATCTCCACAATCTTCTGGAATGCCTCCGGCTCGCGGATAGCGAGTTCAGACAATACTTTGCGGTCCAGCTGAATACCCTGCTTGCTGAGCTGATCAATAAAGACAGAGTACTTGCTGCCTGTTGCACGAACAGCTGCGTTCAGGCGGATAATCCACAGGGAGCGGAAATTGCGCTTCTTCTTCTTGCGATCCATGTACGCGTGCTGACCGGCCTTGATAACCGCTTCCTTCGCCTTGGCAAATGTCGCGCTGCGACCAGCCTCATAGCCTTTCGCAAGCTTGCGGATCTTCTTGTGTCTGCGGTGCCGGACGATACCTCGCTTAACGCGCATAGTAGTGGGAGGATGTCACCCCGAGCGTAGTCGAGGGGTGACGGAGGGGTTAGAGATTCGGGAGGAGACCCTTCAGGGCAGTTGTATTGGTTCCGCCAATCATAATAGTGCGGTTCAGGCGCTTCTGGCGCTTGCTCTTCTGCTGCAGCAGGTGGCTGCGGCTGTGGCGCTTCATGGCAATCTTGCCGGAGCCAGTCTTTCGGACTCGCTTCTTTGCGCCGCTGTGTGACTTCATTTTTGGCATAAAAAACCTGTGACGGGCTGGGATTATAGGGAAGACAGAGGATATTGCAAAGGAAAATTTAAGCTCATATAAGGTCTAGAATACAGTTTAGGTTGGGGGGAGCGTCCCCTTACACTTAACCTCAACCTTGACCTTCTTATTTAGCTTTTGGTCGCATAACCGCAATAAACTGGTTTCCTTGGGGTTTTACCTCTTGTTCCACCTCCGCGACATCAGCTAATGCCACCATCAATCCCTTCAATTTCTGCACAGCATAGTCTTTATTGGTCAGTTCACGACCACGCAGGCGTACAGAGAATTTGACCATGTGGCGCTCTGCAAGGAAATCCTTGGCCTGGTCAACCAATCTATCCAAATCGTGCTTTTCTGTGCGGAAGCCAAAGCGGAGCATTTTCGTTTCTGATTGCTTGCTGTTGGCCTTCTGCTTCTTCTCCTTTTTCTGGATCTGATACAGGTAATGCCCGAAATCCCCGATCTTCACAACCGGCGGCACTGCCTTGGGCGATACTTCAATCAAATCCATCTCCAGAGCCTTCGCGCGTTCAAGCGCCTCGGCAATGGTCATGGTCTCGGTTTGACCTTCGTCCCCAATCAACATGACCTTGGGGGATGTGATCTGTTCGTTCATGCGCGGACGCTTCTCCAGCTTCTGCTGACGTCCATGAGTAAATCGCTGTCTTATAAATTCAAGGGGGAAATTGGGCTTACTGTACGCAAAAGCAGCAAACCGGTCAAGAAAGCGATCATCAATCTCCACTCATTCAAATCCCATCACCCATAACCGATAACCCATAACTCATCACCGGCTATAAGCCTCCCACATCACCGCAATGTGATACTGCCCTTCTGCCGTCTGGCGGATGGCGCTTTTTACAGGCATCAGGAAGCGAAGCGGCCAGAGCTTCTGGGCTTCGAGCATTGAGCCAACCGAACCGGAAAGAAGTGGTGCAATGCGTGTGAGGCTGGACTGCTGGATGACGCCGCGGACTGTCTGCATGAAACTGTCGGAGGAGAACGATTTGAAGAGCTGATCTTCCACGCGCTGCGGTGCTTTTGCGTAGGTCAGCAGATCTGTTGCAAGGAATGCTTCGAGTGCCGTGACTGCAGCAGGATTCTCCTGCTCCGTGAGGTGCAGCAGATTCGACTGTTGTTCCGGCGTGAGCGCATCGCTGACTGTGAGGTACCCGGACAATTCCTGGAACAGGAAGAGCGACTCCAGTCCTTTCTCTGTCACATCGGCTTCAAAGTTGATGGCTGTTTTTGTGTAGGTGACGGGGCCGTCATCAGTGGAAACGTCAACGGGTGTTGCCTCCCCCACTTCTACCGCAGACAGTGTCTGCAAATTCCCCTCGCGGCGCAGCTGGAGCGTGACGGCATCAAGTGTTGCAAGCAGGCGCTCAAGGGCAGTGTCATTCGGCAGAACGTACATCTTCAGCATTTCTTCATTGGGATTCCCGCTGATGCTTGTCTGGAGTTCGGCCATCTCCGTCTGCTCCTTCAGAATATCCATGCGATGCTGGATGGCAGGCAGTGCCAGAGCCGCAGGCAAACCGATGTCGCGCATATCACGGACGGTATCGGTGTGGAGCGTGAGGAGCTGGATAGAAAGCCCAAGCAACATGGCACTCAGCAGATACTGCATGCGAAGGGACGGCCTGCGGAAACGCGGGAGGGAGATCATTTGGTTGCGAGAGTGAGGGTCATTTCAAACGGCGAATGCGACGAGCCATCAGCGTTTTGAATGCGGTCAAACGACGGACGCTTGATGTCGTCCACAAACGGCAGCACACCGACTGCTTCCACAAACGACGCGAGCACCGTCATGCTCCGGAGTCCGACATTGCGGACATCGCCGGTCACGTGCACGGTTGATCCATCAATGGAGAGATGTGTGATGGCAACAGCGTCTTTCGCTTGGCTGACAGAGCGGCCAATGTCGAGCAGAGTGCTACGAAGCATCGATGCAGTCATCGCTGCGCGCTTCTGATGTTTCAACATGTCATACGCGGGTTCGCGCAGAGGAAGAATGAGTCCGTCACGCGTCTCTTCCTGCGTTGTTAGCTCTGCTTTCAGGTGCGATACATACGCATCCATCTCCACCGGCGTGAGGCGCACATCCGTTACCGCAAAACTCGTGAAGCGCGGAAGAATGGAAAACCACGACACAAAGAGCAGTACAAAGAGCACTGCAGCAAAAAGAAGAAGTGGCAGCGCAACGCGCTCCAGAATCTTCCGGAAGGGCTCAGTAGGGAGCGGTAGGGATGTGGGTGTTTGGAGCATGTTTTCTAGACAGTATAGCAGAAAAGAGCCTGTTTGTGATGTCTCTATTATTTGACATATGTATAGATTATGCCATAATAAACAAAGATCGTTGAAACCAGCGCTTTTCCCTATCCATCCTCTCTTTCAAGCAACAATTCAAAGCCACGACCAGAGAGAGGGTGTCGTGGGGAAATGGAGAGTCAAATGGTTAT
This sequence comes from uncultured Candidatus Peribacteria bacterium, assembly GCA_964533375.1. Classification (GTDB taxonomy): domain Bacteria; phylum Patescibacteriota; class Gracilibacteria; order Peribacterales; family Peribacteraceae; genus CALREJ01. The sequence goes on along the minus strand of CAZHLW010000001.1, from coordinate 84,129 downwards.
GCCGTCGACAAGTAAGCCGAGTGACGTATCAACAACCTGGAAACCACGCATTGGGAAGATCAAAAGGAGACCGTTTATTGACCTGAATGGAATACCCGCAAGAACAGTAGTGAGTGTTGTGGTTTATGCTGCAAAAGACGCGGCGAAACGACCACAATATATGATCACCGATCAGTTCTGCCTGATCGCCCCGTGCCGGGAGACCCGCGTCCTGAATTTTCCGATCATGCCTCTAAAAACGGCAGATGACGGCAAATTCACAGATAGCCAGAATCGTGTATGGGAAAAGCAGGAAACCCAGACACAGGCCTGGAGAATATCACTCAATGAAGTGGTAACCGGCACACTGTCGCTCCTCTCGGCAGGGGGAGATACTTGGGGGACTGTATTGGTCATTCTGGATATTCCGGAAATTGGAAAATGGAGATTGGTCAACGATCCCATCGCCGAGCAGATTGAAAGAATCATCATGATCAAGGGCCGACCCTAAACCGACGGCTCTCCGAATTCTGCCACGACAACGGCTGCTTCTTCCTTAAAGAGCAGCCGTTGTTTTGCTGTGGATTCCGATACAGAAACCATTACACTGAAATCCTACTTCTCTACATCCTTTCCAGTGGAAGAACTCCTCTTAAAACTTCAGGAACTGCAGTCTGCAGTGAACATGGGAAAGGACTCTCTTTGAGGCCCGGAAAGTGCCGGAACAGATAGCCGAACTGGAGACGCAGTCCACTGCGCCCAACATTTGGGATGACCAACAGAAAGCAAACGAGCTTTTCGCAAAACTCCGCGGGCTCAAAAAACAGTGGGACCCGGTGGCGACGCTCAAGGGTGATGTGGATGGATTGGTGGAGATGACGCAGATCAGTTCCGTAGAAGACCTGCCAGCACTACAGGCAGAGTTCGATGCCGCAATGAAACAGTGGGCAGTCCTGGAACCGATGTTGTATTTGTCCGGCGAGTTTGATCACAACAATTGCTACATCACCATCAGCGGTGGAGCCGGGGGAACCGAAGCGCAGGACTGGGCGGGATTTCTCATGCGCATGTATCTGCGGTACTGCGAACGTATGGAGTGGACAACGTCGATTGTGGATAAAACTGACGGGCAGGAAGCGGGCATCAAGACGGTGACAATTTATGTAGAAGGCGATCCGGCCTATGGATATTTGAAATGTGAAAAAGGAACGCACCGCTTAGTTCGCCTGTCCCCTTTCAATGCAAAGAGTCTGCGTCAGACAAGTTTTGCACTCGTGGAAGTGCTGCCGGAAATTACCGAGACGAATGAGATCGTCATCAATCCTAACGAACTGCGCGTCGATACCTACCGGTCGAGTGGAGCCGGTGGTCAGCACGTGAACAAGACAGACAGCGCCATCCGCCTCACACACCTGCCGACCGGCATTGTGGTCGCGGTCCAGACCGAACGCAGCCAGATCCAGAACCGCGAACGCGCGATGAACCTGATGAAAGCAAAGCTGCTCGAAAAGAAGCGCGCGGAAGAACTGGAACAGAAACAGGAACTGAAAGGCGCATCGCAATCAGCAAGTTTCGGACAGCAGATTCGAAGCTACGTGTTGCATCCGTATCAGATGGTGAAAGACCTGCGGACCGATGTAGAGACGAGCAATACGCAGGGGGTTCTGGACGGTGATATCCAGCAGTTTATAGATGCTGAGCTCAAGAGATTGGCTCGAAAGTAAAATGTCACTCCGAGCGGAGCCGAGGAGTGTTTATTGATGCGGAGCTGAAGCGATTGGCACGCGGGTAGGGTTCGGCTATCGTCTGCGCACCTTCGTTTCTTTTAAGGAGAGGTGGCCGAGTGGTCGAAGGCGCACGACTCGAAATCGTGTAGGCCCCAAAAGGGTCTCGGGAGTTCGAATCTCCCCCTCTCCGCCATGAACCACTCAGCTTCGCTTCGGGTTCATGGCTGCGCCGCTTTAGTATAGAAAAATTGGCAAAATCCCCGTTTCATCAATCCAAAACACAGCGAATCACACCAGAAAGTAACAGACATCACTACGAAAACTGGCGTGTTTTTTGCCTGATTGTTTCTGTGGAGATTTTGTATCGCTTCTTTCTCTTCATAGAGCCAAAAAGTGGTATCTAAAGACCATCGGTCCAATTGATGACCCCACGACAAATTCAGAGCGCGTCCATTGCATGTTTCACCCGTATTTCCACGCAAAATTCAAATTCTCGCTTGCATACTGCACTCTAGGGTGCCTACAATCCCATCCGCATTATTTCTTTTCCCTCTTTACCTATGAGTTACGTAGTAGCTTCCAAAGTCAAAGAGCTGGTTAACGGCAAGGGCATGATGTCCTCCGGTGACCTCGCAGAACACCTCAGCAAGCACATTGAAATGTGGCTGGGTATGGGCGTCAAAGCTGCCCAGGCTAACGATCGCAAGACCGTTCGCGGTTCCGATATGCTCGCTTTTCAGCCGGGCAAAATGGCTCTGATCGTTGCAAGCAAGGTCAAGGAGTACATCAATGGCAAGAACATGATGAGCTCCGGCGATCTCGCAGAGCACGTCAGCGCTCTTGCTGAGTGGCTCCTCACGGAAGCCATCAAGCGCGCAGGCGCTAACGGCCGCAAGACCGTTCGCGGCGAAGATCTGTAAGTCTTCTCCCCCTGATATTTTTGAAAGAAGGTCTGCCGTAACAGGCCTTTTTTCATACCCAAAGGGTTATTGACATATTCTGATTTTAAAGCATGATAGAAACATCGTTCGTTTACACATTCAAAGGCTCTAGGAACACGTGTCATGGAATTTTCGACGCAAGTCACCGCCCACTGTATCGGCATTGATGCCGATCCCGCTCTCATGAGAAGTCTGAAGGCAAGAGAGGAGTTACTGGAAGCCGCGATGGCTAAGCCAGGACAAAAAGTAACATCCGTTGATGCGCTCCATGTAAGCGAGATTTCGACAGATGCAATTGGAATTGTCTTCGCAAGAAGCACCATATTGCACACAGAGGAAACCACACATGGCAAATCTGAACGCCCCCATGCCGCCCGAGTCGTATGGTTCTGCTACAACAGGACCCAGCGTGGACCGCAGATTTCCATCGTGACACGTCTCGGTTCCATCTCGCTGATCCTGGAAACAGATGAATGGGTTATTGTTCCTAAGATTGCCGCTGAAACTGAGGCTCCTGAGACTGAAACCAAGTAAGTCAGGCAACAAACGAACGATGCTCGCAGCGGGAAAACACCCGTTGCGAGCATCAACCATGCTCTTCATAGAGGAGCGCTCTTCCCGTATACTCCACCCATGACGATTGCTGTTATTGGAACCGGCTACGTGGGACTCGTGTCTGCAGCGTGTTTTGCTGAGCTGGGACACACGGTCTACGGTATTGATATTGATGCCGCAAAAGTGGCAATGCTCCGCGAAGGAAAGAGTCCGATTTACGAACCCGGTCTGGAGGAACTTATTAAGCAAGGCCTCGCAAACGGCCGCCTGAAATTTGAAACCGATATCACGCTCGCACTACCTCATGTAGAGATTGTGTTTTCCGCTGTGGCCACTCCCCCGGGGGAAGGCTACAAGGCGGACCTGCGCGCGGTGTTTGCAGTAGCGGAGTCGATTGCAAAAACGGTGGATCATCCGATTGTGTTTGTGAACAAATCGACTGTGCCTGTTGGCACAGGTGAAGAGTGTGAAAACCGCATCACCGCAATTTTAAAAGAGCGCGGAGTGGAGTGGCGCATTCCGGTTGTCAGCAATCCCGAATTTTTGCGCGAAGGAATGGCTGTGCCCGATACCATGATGCCGGAGAGAATTGTAGTGGGTATTAATGGCGACACGCATGCAAGAGACATGATGGACGAACTCTATCGCCCCATCACCCGCACGAATAAGCCGATTGTGTTCATGAAGCGCGAGAGCGCGGAGATGGTGAAGTACGCAAGCAATGCCTTCCTGGCAACCAAGATCAGCTTTATTAACATGCTTACAGAGCTCACCGAAAAAACCGGCGCCAGCATCCGCGATGTGGCGATTGGCATGGGGCTCGACAGCCGTATTGGCCCACGTTTCCTGCACGCAGGAATCGGCTACGGCGGCAGCTGTTTCCCGAAAGATGTGAAGGCGCTGCTGGCAACCGGCAGAGAGTACAACGTGCCGATGCCGATTGTGGAAGCGACCGACGCGGTCAACCAACATCAGCGGGAACGGTTCATTGCAAAAATGCTGAGCCTGCTCCCTGCAACTTCGAAAGTGGCAGTCTGGGGACTGAGTTTCAAACCCAAGACTGATGACATGCGCGAAGCCCCGAGTATTGATGTCATCAGAGCACTCGTTGATGCGGGACACACGGTGACCGCGTTCGATCCAGTCGCCATGGAGCGGGCAAAATCCCTGATGCCCCAAGCAACCATCTACGCCGATACGGCCGCAGGTGCCACGATGCATGCAGATGCGCTGATTGTGCTAACCGAGTGGGACGAATTCCGGGGGGTAGATTTGCGGCTGATAAAAGACCACATGGACGGCGATCTCCTCTTTGACGGCCGCAATGTATATGAACCGCAGGAGGTGGCGGAGGCAGGATTCGTGTACCATGGCATCGGACTATGACCCGACTTCGCTCTTCGAGCTTCGCCGGGCAAGCAGGTTATCTTTTCTCATCTACGAATAGTCTATGAAAATCTTAGTAACTGGCGCCGCCGGCTTTATCGGGTTTCACACGATCAATAAACTCCTCGATCGTGGGGATGAAATTGTGGGACTTGATAACATGAATGCGTATTACGATCCGACACTGAAGGAGAGGAGACTGGAGATGCTCAAAGAGCGCAAAGGCTTTTCGTTCATCAAAGGTGATATTCTGGACCGCAAAACGGTTGCCGATGCCATGAAAGGAGTGGATCGCGTGCTGCACCTGGCTGCCTTGGCCGGTGTCCGCTACGCGTTCGATCATCCGGATGAATACATTGATATCAACATCACCGGCTTCTTCCACATTCTGGACGAAGTCAGAAAGCAGAATATTCCGGGACTGATTTACGCATCATCGAGTTCTGTCTACGGCGGCAACGGCAAACTGCCGGCAGCAGAAGATGATCGCACGGATGATCAGCTGTCGCTCTACGGTCAGAACAAGAAAGATAACGAGCTGATGGCGCACACATACCACAGACTCTACGGCACCAAGTCCACAGGTCTCCGCTTCTTCACGGTCTACGGTCCGTGGGGCCGCCCGGATATGGCGCTGTTCCTGTTTACCGATGCACTCCTGAAAGACAAGCCGCTCCAGATTTTCGGTGAGGGCAAAATGCAGCGCGACTTTACGTACGTGGATGACATTGCTGCGGGCATTATTGCATCAATTGATAAAAACTATGACGACGAAATCTTCAACCTCGGCTGCGGCCGCAAAGAGGAACTGATGGAATACATCCGCATGGTGGAAGTCAGCTGCGGCAAGGAAGCCAAAAAAGACTATCTCCCCATGCAGCCGGGAGATGTCCGGGCCAGTCTGGCAGACATCAGCAAGGCTCAGACAATGCTGGGATTTGAACCCAAAACGCAAATTAAAGACGGTGTGCCACGGTTTGTGAGCTGGTACCGGGAATATTACGGAATGTAGAGAAAAGCGTATTTGAGCCTAAATACCGCCTTCCTGAGGGAAGACGGTTTTGATGATAGTTGCAAAAATACTAAAAATATGTTATTATAATATCAACATACATATTTACCCCCACATCCTATGTCCCATGGACATCATCACAAGAGCCGTTATGCTCACTTGGTCAGTGCCTTTGCAGCTTCTGCATTCGCACTCTTGATCACCCTTTCCGCACAGCAGATGGCTGCAAACAGCGCCACTGCCAGTGCCGTCACCGGTGCCATCACCCTGACGAACTATCAGACCAAGAAGTGTCCGTACAAGCCGACGGACCGCGGTTACCGCACTCTCGTGAAGACCTGCACCCTCCGCGGTGCCATCAACGGTCGGTAAACAACTATCTGACACAAACACACACGGCACCTGCGACTACGTAAGGGCCGTTTTGTGTATGACTAGACTATAGGCTGTAGGCAATAGGCCGTAGGAACTTTCTGCGATGATCACCCCTACCGCCTACTTCCTACCGCCTAATAAAAATAAACGGCGCCTCAGTACTGATCTGCCGCCATGCGGTATCCAGATCCACATCCGGACACGCCGTCAGACACACAACCGCCCCTGCGTCGGGCAGGAGTGCTTCGGTATAGCGCCGGACAGGAAGACGGCTTTCGTACTGCCACTCGTGCCCGAATGATCCGCGGAGAAGAATCGTGCCCCCAATCCCCTCACTGGTAATTCGCGCCATAGCAGCACGCGCAGGCCCGGGCTCGAAACCAAGAGGGAACCACAGAAAATAAGCAACCGACACGACGGCGATCAGACCGCCGACAAGCTGCGCCCGCATGTGATTCGCTCTCACAAGTGCAACAAAGCCCGCCATCGACAGCGGCACAAACAGAATGGCGTAGTACGGAAACCGCGCGAGAGCGACGTACGTAGCAACAATAAGAAAACTACAAAGCACAGCCCACAGACGTTCACGGAACATGCCCCACAAGCCGATGATGCTCAGAACAATGCTGCCGCTCAGCAGCCACAGCACTCCCAGTTCCTGCAGACGGAGCATCAATGACACATCGTGATCACCATGCAAAAGGAGACTGGCCGGAACGAGAGGGTTAGTGAGCGTGTAGAGCGCAAGAAGTGCGATGGGAATGAAGAAGGCAGCAAGCCTGTGACTGATGTGCGAGTTCTGCTTCCAGAGAAGAGACAGCACAATCGGGAAAAAGAGGATGGCCTGATACGCGGTAAAGAGGGAGAACAGCCAGAATAATCCAATGAGTCCCGTATGCGTCCGCTTGTCGCCACGTAAATAGACAGTGATGAAAATCCATGCCTCCAGCGCAGTAAGCGGCGCCATCATGATGGTTCCAGCCTGGGTGATGATACCAAGAGAGAACAACCACGCAGCTGCCACGGCAAGCTGTATTGATGCCTTACGACCTTTCAACAAACCCACAGCCAGCCACAGTACCTGTACCAAAAGCGACGCAAACACAAACCGCACAATCCACTCCTGATACGGACAGGCATCGAGGATATGAAGAATGGATCGAATAAGCGGCGGATGCGGATAGGGAATATTCAGCAGATACTTGGCTTCATCCGTGCGGACATGGAGCAATGCCTGCAGCACTGTGAGCAGCACTGCATAGACCTCAAGCCCTATAACGGCGATCAGTTTGCGCATGACACAGGAACGGGAGAAGCAAACTTCCACTCGTAGCATTCCCCCTCACCCGCACCCCGAAAATGCTCGCGATGTATGAAAGTGAAACGGTCTTTCTGGACGGATATGACAGTAATGTCGGACAGTAACCAGCCACGTTCATCGCTGATGGATTGCAGAGACTGCTGCACGCTGGATCGTGCAGAAGCATCATAATACAGCAGCAGCATCGGCCAGAGTTGCAAAAGGAAGATGATCGCCAGAATCACGCTGATGCAGAGAAAAAGCGCCCACTGAATGCGGTGCAGCGTGATGCGCAACAGTTGGACAATGAACTCCAGTTCCACACGCAGGTTCAGTTTGCTTTCGCCGTGTTTGCGGAACTGAAACTGCAACGGCACTTCGGTCAGCCTGGAAGATGACGGGAGGCACGACAGGACTTCCAGCAGAATCTTGAATCCCGTCGGCCTCAAATGCGGCGCAATGTGGTTGTAGGATGCGCGGTTGATGGCAAAAAAGCCGCTCATTGGGTCGCTGGAATGCACAGGCGGAATCCACTTTGCGAGCCACGTTGCAGTCTTGCTGAGGAGCCGCCGCCCCGTCACCCATTCCCCCACGCTCCCGCCTTCTATGTAGCGCGATGCAACTGCTATATCGGCACCATTCGTCACCGCATTATAGAGTTTTGTGATGAGCTGCGGATCATGCTGGAGATCTGCGTCCATCACCATCAGCACATCGCCATTAGCCATGGCAAATCCTTCTGTGACAGCAGACGAAAGTCCCCTACGGCCAATGCGCCGGAGCACGCGGATTGCGGGATAGGTCTGCTGCAATTCCTCCGCAACTCTCCAGGTCTGATCCTTTGAGTCGTCATCCACGACAATAATCTCATGCGGCATCGAAAGCACCGTTTGAAGCACCGCCATCAGTTCGGGCAGATTGGCGGCTTCGCAGTAGGTGGGAAGGATGAGGGAGAGCACGTAATTAGTGTAATGGAGAATCAGGAAGGCGGTAGAGGGACATCTGCCACTCTTTGTAGAGAAAAGTTGACATATTATAGAAGAGCATCAAAATAGTACGCATGGCTCTCGGAAACCATCATTATGCCTGGCTGGCACAAATTGAAGGAAGGCTGGCACAACACGACGAACCGGAAGGTGCGGAGCGTGAGTCTCTTCTCAGAACGTGTAATGAAATAGCAGAAATAGACCCGACGAATGAACGGGTAGTGGCAGCACTGCGCATATTGAATACGAAACTGGTGCAGGCAGCAGTAAACCGCCCGACAGCACAAGAGATTGAAGATCATTTGAATCGTACTGTTGTCGCTCAATGCGTTAATCCACCTGCAGAAGATGAGACGTGCGCAATGCAGTCGACTTTGGATTCCTATCTTCTCTACGCAACGCGCGAACAGCAGTTCATCATGTACTGGCTTGCGCCATACAAGAGAATTAATCCAACAACATTTGAGGGGCTTGAGGCTTTTTCTCCGGCAGAAATACATTCTTTTCTGCAGGCGGGCATGCCGGCACGCGCCCGGCTGGCAGCCGCACAATTACTGATACAAAAAGAACTCTTAGCGGAAGAGGAAGGAAGGCAGATAACAATAGTGGCAGCGCAATGTCTTGCAGGAGAACAGGATGCCGTGACCACCGTTCTTGCACGCAGAATAGTCTGCGTTCTTTCGGACGATCCGGAAAGAATCTGCAAAGTTCTGGAAGAAACGCAGGCCCTTTCCACACATGAGCATGTGCAACTCGTTATGCAATCCCTTGCGCGCATTCCTATCGAAAAAGCCATCTCTGTCATTGAGCAAACAATGACGTTAATGAGTGAGCATTCTGCCTACCGCAACGCTTCACAATTCTGCACAGTAGCAACGGAAAGAGTAATAAATGCCATACTGCGTTTGTACGATGCCGAAGAAGAGCAGGATGCAGAAATAGAGATACCGGAAGATTTTCACAGGATACTGGATGAACTGCTCATCCTTTTTTCGAGAATGACAGACAATGCTCGTGAACAGGCAGTTATGTGCTTTCTCTATGCAAACATGCAGTACCAAATTGGAAGCCTGGAAGAAGCGGCGGAGCATTTGGAGAGCGCACAGAATATCTGCCCTGAAGAGGACAGAAACCAAAAACTGGGAAGCGAAATAGATGCATTACTGCAACTGATTGAAGCAGCAAAAAGGGAAGAGGCATTTGAATGATGCAGAGCTACGCCTTTTTCTCCTCATGGTAGACCATATCCAGATTCACCTTCCATAGAGTAATTTTGAGCGCATAAGTGAGAAGAAAGCTGTAATTGACAAAAATATAATATTATAATATTTTGATATATATGTCACATCAAGTGAACATCACTATTGGACAGGACCCGGGTGCCTTAGAACAGCCGAATGTTATTTCAGGTTTTGAAGGAATGAGCGCTTCGCAAGTCGAATATATCCGGGGAGTTGTGCAGGATGAATGCATGCAGGTTATCCGATGGGCTCCAGCTGAGCTGATGCGCATTTTCCAAAAAGACATTTCTATCCCCCTCTATAACCGAAACGAGAATGAAGGCTTTCAAGCGAGTTGTCTTTTTAAAAACGCTGTCACTCTGCATTTAAACGCAAGAAAAACAATGGAAGGAACATTCCTTACCCCTATTGGATATAGATCTCCGGAACTGCGCGGAATGATTGTGAATGCGGAAGACATTGATTCGAATATTGATCTTTTCAGACAAAGTGTTGGTCATGAATGTCTACATATTCTCTCCATGAGCGCTGTACATGTTCATCTTATGGCGCAGTGGGAGGCTTTTGTCGCGCGCATAGAGAAAGCTCATTATCCCGAACGCAAAGGACTGGTGATCGCACGCCCGTGGGATGGAAATACACTGGAAAGTACAACCGGATTTTCCGCTCCGGATTTTGCGAGAATTGAGTATGGAAAAACCGCGAGGGAAGCAATGTATCTTTCCGCTTATATGGATATTGATGCTCTCACAGAGCAAGATGTCTGGGGCATCTGGACAGCACTGACCTTGCAAACCAAAGCAACAAATTTACTGCCCTCTCTTCAAAGTGTGAACCAGACTATTGCATCCGTTGCAGGTGACAGAGGCAAAGAAGTCCTGGAAAAACCCACATTCCGACCAATGCTGCCGGGACTGCACTACACGAAATTTCCCACAAAAGATGGTGGCGCAAGAGTGTACAGCTTTGATGCAGAATGGCAGGAGGACTACGGCACTCCTGCTATCACCGGCGAGCGCAAAGAAATATGGTTGCGATGCAGTGGAAAAAAGACAGGGCCGCATAATCAGGTATTCTTTGATACAAATAATCAAGAAATAACTACTCTGGAAGAACGAGTAATTTTTGAAAAAGTACAGGACCTTAGTTATGAATATGTCGTGCAAAAATTACGAAGAACCCCCGATAGTGATGCACTTGTATCCGGTCTTGGAAACCGCATGGACATTCATGTAAACGGTCTCTCGCCGATTATCCTTGAAAAAACACCATCGCACGCAACACCAACTCTCCAGCAGGAGACTCAGCCGGAAGCAACACAAGATTTGGCAGAGATTGCTCTGCAAAAATCAATTCAGGGCATTCTCTTAACACCTCAAGAAAATAGCGCCTTACAGAGAAAATACGGTTTCCGCGTCGAGTAATTCTTACGAGCTTTTCTTCTCCTCGTGATACACCCGACTTCGCTCTGCGATCTACGCCGGGCAAGCCATATCAATTCTTTTTTTCTTCGTGATACACCATATCCAGATTCACCTCCCACAGATTTGAGTGATCCGTTTTTCCGGCAATGATGTTATCCACCGCCATCATGGCCGTGAGCATGCTGTGATCCTGGTTGTTGTAGCGGTGCATGCCGTTCCGGCCAATCAGAAAGAGATTTGGGATAGTGGAGACGTAATCGCGCACAACATAGAGCTGGGTGTAGCTGCCGATGTAGGCCGGATATGCCTTTGGCATTCGCAGCACGCAGGCATCCACCACGTCTTCTTTTTTCAGGAAGCCGATCTTTTCCATTTCGTGAATACCCAGGTCGATCATGTCCTGGTCCGGTTTGATCCACAAGTCCCCGCCTTCGTTCACAAAGTACTCAAGGCCGATCCAGATGTGATTCTTGCGGTCTGCCACCATGTACGGACTCCAGTTGTTGAAAATCTGCACGCGGCCGACACGGACTCCCCCTTCCTGAATATAAATCCAGTTATCCGGCACATCGGTCGCGGGCTTCTTTTTGCCTTCCTGTACATGCAGTTTTTTGAGGAGCAATCCAACTGTGAGGAAATCGCGATAGCTGAGTCCCTCTGCCACTTCCACAACGGATGCAGGCGGATGCGGGTGCATCATGCCGATCAGGTGTTTGATGGGCATGGTAGAGAAGAAGTAATCGCACTCCACTTCTTGGGTCTTTCCGGTTTTTGTATCTTCCAGCGTAGCTGAGACGATTTTGCCGTTCTCCTGCCGGACACCCACCACTCTGGTGTGCATGCGGACATCTGCACCGCACTCCTGAATTTGCTTCGTGACCGTTTCCCACATCTGTCCGGGTCCGAACTTCGGGTAGAAGAACCGGGTGATGAGACTGGTTTCGCGCTCGGCCTGGGCTTTCTTGAAATCGCTGCTGATGAGGTCCTTGATTGCATGGGCGATGGCACGCTTCAGGCTGAGACCCTTCACACGCTGTGCACCCCAGTCGGCGCGGATGCTGCCACAGGGAACACCCCAAACTTTTTCGGTGTAGGCCTCGAAGAATGTCTTGTACAAGCGATCACCAAAACGGTTTTTGTAGAAGGCATCCAGATATGTTTCGTCTTTGAGCGGGAAGATCTGCCGCCAGATATAGCTCATGCCAATCAGGAATGTGTTCACAAATCCCAGACGTTTGGCAACCGTGATGGTGATACCAATCGGGTACGGGAAGAAATGCTTGCGGTAGAAAATGCGGCTCAGGCGCGGGCGCTGGAGCATGACATCATCTGTCTTTTCAGGATCGGGTGCAGGGATTTTTACTTTCTTGTGCGTGCAGAGTTTTTCAACAATCGCCTCGACTGCGTAGTCGATGTCATGTTCCTTTTCGAGCGTATCAGCAGAGGGTGCGCCCTGGAGCGGCAGGATATTGAACCACCAGTCCATCACGCGCTTTTCTTTGCTGAAGAAGCGGTGCCCGCCAATATCGATGCGATTGCCTTTATAGTTGTACGTCTGCGCAATACCACCGATGGCATCCGTTGCCTCGCACACAAGGACTTTACTATCCGTGCGATTGAGGAGTTCATAGGCGGCAGTTAAACCTGCTGGCCCTGCGCCGGCGATGATCGCGAGTTTCTGATGCGTCATACGAAAAGTGCGGCCATTCTACACAGCTACCGGGGCATTGTCGCCCTTCTTTTGCCGGAAAACAAAGGAATGGAGCAGGAAGTAATTCCAGAACATCACCGTTCCGATTGCCATGGCTTTGGAGAGATTGGACACAATGGGGGTCGGGGCCATGGGCAATAGATGCAGTCCTGCAGTGTAGAAACCCGTGGTAAATGCGACGTTGAGGAAATAGGCAAGGGCGTACGCCATAGCAAAGCGCACAGCCTGCGAACCGGCATGTCCTTTGCGGTGGCGGAAGGCGAAGTATTTGTTGATGAGGAACACAACCAGGCTGGCAATCAGTGTGGAGAAGACGGTTGCGATGCGCGGATCGAGTCCAGCACCGACACTCAGAAGGTTCAGCAAAGAGAAATCGATGACAGCGCCACTGCCTCCGGCAATCATAAATTTCCAGAGCTGGGATGCATGCCGGTGAAAAAGGGCTTTGATCATTGGGTGAAATCACTGGCAGTGTAGCGGGTATCGGTGAAAAACTCGAAGCACGAAATCCGAATTCCGAATGGAAATTCTAAATCCGAATGAAGAATGTTTAAAAATTCAGTTTTTCGAGCTTCGTCATTCCATTCGCAATTCGTACTTCGGATTTCGGATTTCCCGCAGGGCTAGATGCCATTCCAGGAAGTATACGTTTTGCGAAGCCCTTCATCCAGCGGCGTCCACGGATGAGACGCAATCGACTCGTGCAAAGAGAGTGCGGGAATCGCGCGGTCGAGGACTGTTTTCTGGGGCTCGAATTCAATCGGAAGACCCGGCCGGATAATATCGCGGATCTTCTCTGCAACCTGCTTCACCGTCACGACATCATTCGAAGTGATGTACTGAATGCCCGATGCCCCTGCATCGTGCAGTTTGAAAATGGCATTGATGAGGTCCTCCACGAACAGGAATGCACGCTCCTGGGTTCCATCACCCCAGACTTTCAGCATTTCTTTTGCGTCGCGGGTCTGGACCATGAGGGCGGGAATCAGGTTGGCGTCTTCGTTGAAGGTATCCCTGGGACCATACACTCCAACGGGACGGAGAATGAGGAGCGGGAACTTGCGCTGACGGTGTGCGGCAAGCCAGAGCATGCAGCAGATGGTCTTTCCAAAGATGTAACCGTCGACGGTGTCGGACTGCGCAAGCGAGATGGCGTCCATGGAAGACGGCACGTTTGCGGAGCTGAAGAATGTGACGGAAGCGGTGCTGTCTGTTTCGCGCATGGCGTCAAGCAATGCAAGCGTCATGCGGACATTATCGTTGATGACATCACTCGGACGTTTCTGGTGATAGGCGCTGTTTCTGCGGCTCGCGGCCAGGTGGAAAATTTCATCAACCCCTTTCACCAGTTCCGTGCAGTACGCAGGATCGCGCAGATCCCCTTCCAGCCAATCAACCTCACTGCGGCGCGAAGACAATGCTCGGTAATTTTCCGCGCGCAGCGGCACGCGCACCTTTGCACCGCTATCGAGCAACCGCTCCACAAGGAAACTCCCGATAAAGCCGGTACCGCCAGTGACAAGGACAGACTTACCTGCCCAATCTTTCTTCATAGAAGAAGGGTAGCAGACTTTCGGAAGAGGATACTAATTATTGAGCAAGTTATGGGTTATGAGTTATGAGTTATGGGAAAGATTTTCTCTTTTTGTGATATAGCCTCTTTTTCACGTTCCCGATGACCCATAACCGGTAACCCATAACCTTTCACATCTCTGGCAAGAACGTTATTCAGGCTTTATACTCCGCCCATGTCAGAATCTCCCATCAAAATTTGTGTCGTCGGCCTTGGGTACGTCGGTCTTCCTTTGGCTCATGCATTCGCGAAAAAAGGGTACCAGGTGTTCGGGTTTGATATCAGCAGCCACCGTATAAGCGAACTGAGCGAAGGGCACGACCGCACGCTGGAACTGAGTGAACATCAGCTGAAAGAAGTGATGATCGAATTTAGTGACAACCCGGCAATAATCGAGAAAGCGAATGTCATCATCATGGCTTTGCCGACCCCGGTTGATGACAATAACGATCCGGACATGACGATTCTGCTTGCAGCCACAAAGACCGTGGGTAAGCATCTGCAGAAGGGATCGATTGTGGTGTACGAATCCACCGTGTACCCGGGCGTAACGGAAGATCTGTGCGTGCCTATCCTCGAGAAAGAATCCGGCCTCACCTGGAAAGACGGTTTCCATGTGGGTTACTCCCCCGAGCGCATCAACCCCGGTGATAAAACGCACACCGTGGAAACCATCATCAAAATTGTCTCCGGTGATGATGCCGAAACACTCGATACCCTGGCTGATTTGTACGGATCGATTGTCCGTGCAGGTATCCACCGCGCGCCAAACATCAAGGTGGCGGAAATGGCGAAGGCGATCGAGAACGCGCAGCGCGATCTGAATATTGCCTACATGAATGAAATTGCGATGATGAGCGTGAAGCTGGGACTGAAGTCCAATGATGTCTTCGAAGCAGCCGGTACCAAGTGGAATTTCCTGCCTTTCCGCCCGGGACTCGTGGGCGGTCATTGTATTGGCGTGGATCCGTATTATCTGGTGGAGAAAGCAAAGCAGATGGGCATGCACACGCACGTCATCAGCGCAGGACGGTTGATTAATGATGGCATGAGCAAGTTTGTAGCCGATCAGGTGCTGCAGTCGATGACTGTTCCGCCTAGCAAAGCCCGTGTATTGGTCTTGGGGCTTACCTTCAAGGAAGATGTCCCGGATACCAGAAACAGCAAAGTGCACGACGTGATCAAATCACTCGAAGCAGAAGGTGTGACCGTAGAAGCCCATGATCCGTTTTTGACGGACGCAGAGATTGCGCAGATGAAGCACACAGTCGGCTCGCTGGAGAAAGGTCCGTACGACGCAGTGCTCCTCCTGGTGTCCCACGCCGCCTACAAAACATTGCCGCTCCAGACGATTATTGATGCCACGAAAAACGGCGGCATCATCTACGACCTGAAGTCGTGTCTGGATGTAAAAGCAATCACCGATGCCGGTCGTCTCTATCTGTCGCTCTAATTTCCTCATGCCAACCCCACCTTCGCTTTTCAAGCTACGGCGGGCAGGCCGGTATATCTGGCCGCTGGTGTCGTTGCTCTGCGTGCTGGGAGCACTGATATTTTTAAATCTCCGTCCCTACGGCTGGAATGTGTCAGCCTTTTTTCACAGTGATGAAACAATGGCGCAAAGCTGGGGCGTGCCTGCGGGATTTGTCACATTGAGTGTGCCGGGCTACGACGGCGAGCAGTACTACCAGATCGCAAGGCACATGGGGATGATGATCGATCCGACCCTCTGGCCCAGCCTTGCCGGACACCCGACCATCGCTTACTCGTACCAGCGTTTTTTGCTGCCGCTTGCGGCCTACATTCTCGCGCTCGGACAAACAGCATTGCTGCCCTACACCTTCCTGCTGATCCAGATTTTGAGCCTTGTGAGCGTCTGCCTGCTTATGACCAGTCTGCATCCGCGAAAACCCCTCTACGCCCTTGCACTGGCTCTCTGTCCGGCTGCCATGATCGGTCTGCATTTCTCATTGGCAGAACCGCTCACCCTCGCACTGTTGACCGCCTTTCTGGTTCGCTTCGTAAACCGCACAAAACTGGTAACGGTGGATATTCTCCTTCTGTCACTTTTCGTTCTCACCCGCGAGGTAAATATTCTCTTCATTGGTCTGCTGCTTCTCTACCTCTTGGCCAAGCGCAGATGGCAGGACTGTTTCCTGCTGATTATTCCATTCACCACATTTCTGGCGCTCCACACACTCATCTTTAAAATTTTCGGCACAATGCCGTTCTTCTGGAGTACTGAAAAACACGCACTGCCCTTCACCGCTATTATTGATATTCTGAGCGGCCTCAAGGGATATAACGCCTACACACTGTCTTCCATCGCGCTCTTCCTGGGCTTTGTCCTGCCCGGCTTTTTCTGGTCCGTATGGAACATAAAAAAGAAAACCGAGCGGCTCTTCCTGCCGCTTTTCAGCACCCTCTTTTTGGGGCTGATGCTTGTCATGCCCGATCATATCTGGGGGTCCATCACGAGTATCGGCCGCGTGATTACACCCGTGTATCCGCTCTTCCTGCTGCTGGCCGCAGAACGTGATACGCTGCCTGCACGGCTGATTGCCCTTGCGATTCTGGCTCTGGGCTTGGGCATAGGAATCGCCCTCGCGCTCATGCCCCACCCCTTCACTCTCGCCTGATGTCCGAACTGAGTATTATTGTGCCGGTCTACAACGAAGCGCGGACGCTGGAAGCCATCATGTCCGCCATCAGCGCCGCCTGCCCGGATGCGCAGATTGTGTACGTGGATGATGGATCGAAAGATGCATCACTGGAGCTTCTGAAAAAACACGCAAGACCCTCCGACCTCGTGCTGACAAAACCAAACGGCGGCAAAGGCTCGGCTATCCGCATGGGACTCGAACATGCGACAGGAACGTATACTGTGATTCAGGATGCAGATCTGGAATATGATCCCCAGGAAATTCACAAACTGCTCGCCGCTGCAAAAGCAGAACCGGGTGCAGCGGTTTTTGGTTCCCGCTTCTTCCACGGAAAAACCCCACACATCTACTGGCGGTTTTTGCTGGGGAATAAGGCGATGACAGCGCTGATGAATCTCCTCTTCTTCGCCGCCCTCACCGATACCTACACCTGCTACAAATTGCTCCCCACTGCGCTTTTTCGCAATCTGAAACTTACAAGCGGCGGCTTCGAACTGGAAGCGGAAATCACCGCCAAGTGTCTACGGCGATGGGTACACATTGTCGAAATTCCCATCAGCTATCACCCCAGAAGCATTGAGGAAGGAAAGAAGATCAACTGGAAAGATGCGGTGAAAGGGGCGGTGATGATGGTGAAGGTGCGACTGGGTCTGCTCTGAATTACTTCATGCGCATACTTTCTGCGGCAACACCCAGCGCCATCACCAGCACTCCAAACAGGAGACCTAAAAATAATCCGATGATGCCGATCCAGGACATGGAGATGAGTCCGCAGACCACTGCACACATCGCAAGGAGCAAAAACAGTTTGAGCGGATTGTAGTGCGCGATGGATTCCACCATGTACTGAAGTGTGCGAAGACTGTCTCTGATGATGCGGACTTTTGTGTGTCCGAACCTCTTGTGATACTGAATGGGAACGTACTGCACTTTCATCCCCGTAAAAAAATAGGCCAGCGTCATAGTGGTCGGCAGGCTGAAGCCGTTACAGAGGTGCGGAAAGTACGGCATGATCTCGCTACGATTAAATGCGCGCATGCCGGAGTTGATGTCCGGAATACGCTTGCCCGTTGCAAACTCCGCCAGGAACCGGAACACAATGCGGGCGAGCCGCTTGAAAATGCGCCCGTTGTATTCCCATCCATGCCGCGCACCCACAACCAGGTTGTACCCCTTTTCGAGCTCCGCCAGTAATGCACTGATAGCCTCCACGGGATACGTGCCATCGCTGTCCATCATGATGATGTTGTCGCAGAACGCCTGCTCCACTCCGTCCTTCACACTCTTCCCCGCGCCAACATTCAACTGATGACGAATGAGCTTCGCCCCGTTTTCCTGCGCAATGGCTGCCGTGCGGTCAGTCGATGCGTCGTCGACAACGATAATCTCCGCCTGCGGATAGGCAGCACGGATACTCTGCAGAACACTGGCAATGCCTGCTTCCTCGTTATACGCCGGCAGAATGACAGTGAAGGTAAACACAGAATGAGGGCTTAGACTACAGCAGAGATGAAAATGAGGGGATGACGTGGAATTGACTTATAAATGCAGTATTGTAAAATGTATATATGGACCAATCAGCAAAACGCATGGGTTTTTATGCTCACGACCTGAGTCCCGCACATCAGTTGAAAGAATTGAGCGAGCTGGCCGTAAACCCCCTCCTGATTCCCGGACAGGAAATTGATATCGCAAAAAAATACACAGAAGAATTACGTCACTGCGCAGCAATTGTTCTTGGCTTGTCATCACATCGGACAGACCAGGAAATAGCTGTTTGGGAATTTGCAAACGAAAACAATATTCCAGTAGTTATTCTGGATGATAGCTTCGGATCATCTCTTCGACCCGCGGCGCAGAATATTGCAAAAACAGCACGCCTCAACTTTGTTGCCCATCAAGCAGGATTAGAACCTGCAAGCACATTTGGCTATGTAAATCCGCAGTATGTCGGCCCGCCCTCCCACTGGAAAGACGGATTCGACCGCATTGCAAATGCAGGTCAGCATGCATCACTTCTGCGGAAAAAACTGCCAGGTACGACAGATGCTGTGCCCTTTGCAGAAGGAGACAAACTTATCTATGTGCCCGGCGGCAAAGGACGACCCGAAGAAATGAACCATGCTATTGAAGTAATAGGAGAAGCTGCACGCAAAGCTTTTGGAGACCAGTTGGTCTTTGTTTTCGATAAGCACCCGGGTGAGAAAGCAACGAAGCCCGAGGAAACTGCGCGCTACGAAAAGGCATTCGCTGATCGTGAGGCACTTCTGCGCGATGCCAACATGGCTCTTCTTGTAAATAATCCCGTTTTGAAAGGTCCGGAACTGACAGGTCTTGCAGATGTCACAGTCTTTGCAGGAGCGGGCCCGACGGAAAGTATTACCGGCGCAATGGCAAACCGCAGAACTGCTTTCTGGAATATGAGACTGCAAAACGGCGTCTACCAGCCGATCCCCCGTGAGGAGCAGTGGCTTGTCCTTTCTCAGGGTGGCAGCATCCCGCTTGATAGAGATAATGTCTCTGCAATTGCCAGCACACTGAGAGCTCTGACAAATGATACCTCTGCACAAAATGTCTTGCTGGAGGGGCAAAAGAAAAACTTCCCCGTCCCGACAGAATGGGACTTCCGGCAACAGATTCTGGATATGATTGCGGAAGAAATCAGCAGGTAATCTGCATGGACAGCGGAAAGATCCTGCTTCACAATGGCCGCCAACAGCTCATCCTCCTCTTTTTATGCGCGTCATCGTTACAGGATCATCCGGAACTATCGGCACACGGTTGTGCGAAACACTGCTCCAGCAGGGCCACACGGTGATCGGTATTGATATCGTGCCGAATAAGTGGAATCCGGAGATTAATGCCATCACAACGTTGATTGATTTGCGTGATGACAAGTTGCTGGATGAAAAAGGAGCCAGCATTGAAGGCGATGCCATCATCCACCTGGCAGCCAATGCCCGTGTGCATGACCTCGTGATTGAACCGCGCAGAGCGCTGGATAACATGACGATGCTGTTTAATACCCTTGAGTGGGCGCGCCAGAAAGGCATCAACAAATTCATGTTTGCATCGTCCCGCGAGACGTACGGCAACATTCCGGTGGAGATTTGCACGGAGGATCTGGTGCGCGTCGAAAACTGCGAAAGTCCCTACACCGCCAGCAAAACAGGAGGCGAAGCGCTCGTCCATTCGTACCGCCGCTGCTACAAGATGTCCTGCGTGATCGTTCGTTTCTCAAACGTCTACGGCGCTTACGATGAATCCGACCGCGTGGTTCCGCTCTTCATCCGCCGCTGCAAAGCAAACGAGCCGCTCAAAGTATTCGGGAAGCAGAAGTGTCTGGACTTCACCTACATTGATGACACGGTGGGGGGCATCATCCAGGCTCTTGAAAAAATTGATGAGGTGAACGGCGAAACTTTCAACCTCGCTTTTGGTGAGGGAACAACACTCGTCTCGCTGGCAGATACCGTAAAGGAATTACTCGGAAGCAATGTGCCGGTCGAGATTGGCGAACCACGTGTAGGAGAAATTTTCCACTACGTGGCAGACATTTCAAAAGCCAAGCGCCTGCTTGGGTACAATCCGCAGACTCCTTTCAGCGAAGGAATCCGCAAAGCTGTTGAGTGGTATAACGCTCATTAGGCTGTAGGCGTTAGGCTATAGGTTTTTAATGTTAGCCTTGCTTAAAAGAGCCTATTGCCTACAGCCTACTTCCTACAAGCCTAACTATAAAACTTCGCCAACTGCTCCCGATGCTCCTGCAGCCACGCATGCAGATTTCGAATACCATCCTGCACATTCATCTGCGGCTGCCAGCCAAAATCGCATAGCGCCGCACTGTTATCGCTCACAAAAATCGGCTGATCGCCCGGGCGTTCTGCGGCGGATGCATAGGGCATCGAGAGTCCGATATCGTTTTTCAGGAAGTCCAGGAATTCCAGGAGCGAGAGCGTGTTGGTTGATCCTCCGCCCATGTTGTAGACCTTGCCTGCGGTCTTTTCGATGTTCGTGATAGCTGCGTCGTAGGCACGGACCAGATCATCAACGTACAGCAGATCGCGCACCTGTTTGCCATTGCCGTAGATGGTAATCGGGCGACCGAAGAGGCCGGCAATCATGAACCACGCAACCCATCCCTGATCTTCAATCCCCATCTGGTGCGGACCGTAAATGCAGGACTGGCGCAACACGACAGTTTTCAATCCATAGATGCGGGCGTAGTCACGGACATACTGATCGGCAGCACCTTTGCTGCAGCCGTACGGCGAATGGAAATCGAGCGGCTGGGTTTCGGGAACGCCAAGCGGACAATCTTTGAATGCGTAGCGCTGCTCCCCTTCGACCACCTCGAGATCTTCGAGACCACCATACACTTTGTTCGTTGATGAATAGAGAACGATTGGCTGCGGATTTGCAAGGCGTGCTGCTTCGAGCACAGTAAAACTTCCAAGTGCATTCATTTCAAAGTCTTCGCGGGGATTAACCACTGATGTGGTAACCGCGACCTGACCGGCCAGATGCAGAATGACATCACAGCCACCGGTGAGTGCAGCCTGCACGTCGCTGAGGTTCCGGACATCACCCTGAATAAAGCGGATGGACGGCACGTCAGCCTGCAACGCCTGTAGGTTGTAGTCCGTTCCCTTGCGGGAGAGATTATCGAAAATAGTGACATCCCAACCCTTTGCCACAAAATGACGCGCAGCGTTGACTCCTATAAATCCTGCGCCGCCGGTAATAAGCATTTTAGCCATGGAGGACCGTATCGTAGAGGGCAAGGAAGCTGTCTGCAATCATTGCCCAGTCATGTTCCCGTGCATATTGATGCCCCTGCTTCCCCAGCTTTTCACGAAGAGAGGGATCATCAGCCATTTTCTCAATGGCGGCGGCAATGGCGGGAATATCCTCATCCGGCACCACAATCCCCGTTTGACCATCCACCACGGCATCTCGAATGCCTCCTGCGTCCGTTGCGATGATGGGCTTCCCACAACTGCTTGCTTCCAGATAGACAATCCCAAAACCCTCAAAATTCAGTTTAAAGACGCGTGGCGTGTGGATGTAGACATCACAGGCCTGGAAGAAGGACAGCAGGTTGTCGCCGCTCTGCTGGCCTGCAAAATGCACGCGATCGGTAATACCAAGTTCAGCAGCCAGTTCTTCCATTTTCGTACGCAGACTTCCTCCTCCGACCATCACGTATGCCAAGTCGGAGCGATGCTTGAGCATGGCCATTGCACACAGCACAAGATCCTGCCCGCGGCGTTCCTTGAAATTACCAACGGTGAGAAGAATGGTCTTACCCGGGAATGTTGATCTGATGGATGTCGTGTCGACCTGTTTCTGGAACCGCTCAAAGTTCACACCGTTATGAATGATGTCGATCGGGAACTGCTCTTTGGCATGTTCAAGGATTTGGTCTTTCGTGTATTTGCTCGGGACGATGATCTTTTTCGACAGCCGGAATGCATCCATCAGGAAATAGCGGTCGGGCTGATACGTAAGCGGCATCACACCGTATGTTCCCTGCGATCCCATCAGAAACGGTTTCTTATATTTGGCTGCAGAGCGCGCGGCGATAATGCAGTGCGGAAAATCGAGGAGCGAGTGCACCATGTCGAACCGCGAGATATTGATGCGCCGGAGATGCGGCCACAGGTTCCAGAGGTTGAACCGGACAACGTAGCGCGGCAGGGAGAAGTCGACCTTGAAAGGAGCGGCGAGTTTTTCCGCAAAGACTTTTTCGCTGGGCGGCAGGAAGAGTGTGAAATCGATGCCGCGGCGGTGGTATGCCATGCAGAGTTCGTACGTGATGTTGCCGTATCCGCACAGCGTGTCGAGCGATGAGGAGAAGAGCGCGAGGTTCATGACGGTGATGAAGCAGTCTGCAGGTAGTCTTCATCAGTTGAATGCAGTACCCACTGTGTAAACGCCTGCAGATCCGGAGCGGACCGGATATCGGCAGGACTGGAAACGCGCAATGTCGTTTCGTAGTCAAAGCCTCCTCCGGGCAATCTGACAGGAAGCATCTCGAAAGACCGGACTTCAAGCGGACGCAGGTTGAAAAGCGCATAGGCATGCCTGCGCGCCAGGCTGATCTGCTGTGCGGTCAGCGGCGGAATATCCAGGATGTGCTGGAGTGCATGCAGGTACTCTTCCTTCGTCTCAAAATCACACGTGAACCCGAGACCTGAATACCGTCCCGTTCCGGCAGTCAGAACCGGAATGCCGAAGCACGGAGCTTCGATACCGATCGTCCCGCGGACGGTGATGCAGTAATCCGTGATGGCAAAAAAGGAATACGTGCTGATCTCGCTGGAGGGAAGAACAAGAACGATATGCGGCGGAAGCGTGCCGACATTGGCTGCAAGGGCGATGACATCGCGGGGTTCCTGCGTTTCTCCGGGGCGCGTCTTCCAGACATAATCCGGATGCACTTTGATGACCCACTGCACATCGGTATTCCGGCAGGCGGCTTTCACGGTTTCTATCAGCCATTCTTCGTAATCAACGAACAGATTTTTGCCGAAGAAGAATGTGGCATCCCACAGCACGTGTGAGAAAATCACCGCGGTTTTTTTGGCGGGGTCCAGACCCAGACGGGCATAGACTTCCGCTGGAGTGAGAAGTTTTTTGTCGGCCAGAAGGAATTTGCGGTTAAGCCATGTTCCCTGCTCGTAGCCCGTACGCAGCTCCTGCATGAATGCATCTTCCTGCTCCTGTGACCACGGCATCTTGAGCACCCGCTCCCAGCTCTGCCGGGAGAGCGAGGAAGAATGCTGGTATCGGTTGCTGTCGGTATACCGCTTCATGACAATCAGCTCCGAGCGGTGCCCGTGATGGAACTGGACCACATTCGCATGATGGTT
Organism: uncultured Candidatus Peribacteria bacterium; assembly: GCA_964533375.1. Lineage (GTDB taxonomy): Bacteria > Patescibacteriota > Gracilibacteria > Peribacterales > Peribacteraceae > CALREJ01. Next base: position 60,381 of record CAZHLW010000001.1, on the reverse strand, counting down.
GAGGGCGACATCGAAAAACTCGGCATAGGGGGTGTAGCCTTTTTCCACGAACAGGACATTTTTGAACGGACGGGCGGCGAACAATGTTTCCGCGGCGCGTGCGGCTGTGAGCGACTGCGGGAAAAACTTCCGCAGGAATGCCGCCACCTGGGGATCGTGAAAAGATGCGCTTCCCTGTTTCAATTGGCGGACGATAGTGGAAAGCACATGTCTGCCCGTATTCACCTCTCCGCTCCGGAAACGGTACATGGCATCGAACGTGGTGATGCCGGCAAGGATCCGCTGCGCTTCCTCAGGATCATGTCCTTTTTCCGCCTCCGCCATCAGGTCATCCAGGAAAATAAATTCGGTCACGCCAAAGGCGCGGAAGTACCGCTGCGACCACGGAAAAGATCTGTTGGTCAGGACAACCGGAAGCGTCCCTTCCTCCTGCAACGCCCTTGCGATGACGCCATCCATTTTCAGACGTTCAGGCCAATCTGTCAGACTCACAATGAGAGTATCGCTCTGCATGGTCGCCCCGGTCTTGCGGCGCATGGCAGGGTAGCGCAGACAAAAAAGAAGATACTGGACTGTAAAACGCACGTGTTTCTGCAGCCGCCGGAACAGGGAAGAGAGCGAAGTCATGGAGCAAAAAGATCCCGTATGGAAGAAACGCAACGGGAGAACGAAGGCACTTTACCAAAGAAAGAGACCGAGCGGAACGCATCTCCCCAAAGCGGAAAAAGGGCGGGTTTTACAGTAGGATTGCGGCTTTCTAGACCTGCCCGGGGTACTGTATGCTGCAGAACATGGTTGACCGAACTGTCCGCACCGCCATCCGCTCCCCTTTTCGTGAAGATATGGGAGACAACTGGCGCGGGGAGGATGCATTCGTAATCGCGGAAATCGGCAAGAATTTCATACAATCCGAGAAGGAAGAAACAGTCGAAGAGAATCTGGCGAAAGCAAAGCTCCTGGTGGATGCCGCCGTGGATGCAGGTGTCGATGCGGTCAAATTCCAGACGCACAGAGTGGAAGACGAACAGATGAGAACCGAAGTTGTCTCGCCGCACTTCGACGGCATGGACCGCTACAGGTGGGTCGACCGCAATACCCGTGCAACACCAGTCACTTTCTGGCGGGAGATTGCGGACTATTGCAGTCGGAAAAACATCATCTTCTTTTCCACGCCGATGAGCAGAAACGCTGCGCGGCTCCTCCGGACAATTAACGTGCCCTTCTGGAAAGTGGGGTCCGGGGATGTGATGGATTATCTGCTGATGGATGAACTGATTGCAACGGGCCTCCCGATCATCCTGTCCACCGGTATGGTGAGCCTGCGCGAGCTGGACGAGATCATTCACCGCGTGCGCGCAAAAAAAGTCCCCCTCACCGTGCTCTATTGCGTCAGCAAATATCCATGCCCGCCTGAGGAGTTCAATCTGGCAACCATCACATATCTGCGCGAAACCTATCCCGATATTACCGTCGGCTTTTCGGACCACTCGCTCGGACACAGCGTTACTTATGCCGCCATCCAGCTGGGTGCACGCGTGATCGAGAAGCATTTCAGCTTTTCCAGAAACGCCTGGGGGCCGGATCACAAAGCATCACTCACACCCGATGAAATGCGCGAAATGGTCGAACACATCCGCAACGGCGCCTACAGGGAAGTCGATACCACTGTCTATGAAGGAGACAGGAACCGGGAGTTGGAAGGTGCGCAGAATCAATTCCGGCCGTATTTTCACAAGGGATTGATGGCAGCGGACTTTATTCCTGCCGGCACCGTCCTGACGCCCGATCTGCTTATTGCCCTGCGTCCGCTCATGCTGAGCGGCGCGCTCGCATCCAACAATATTGATACGGTCGTCGGCAGGCGCACGACTGTCGATTTGCACCCCCACGATCCCATTACGTCTGCTATCCTTTCCTGACATCCGTATGAAGCGCAAAATCTGTTTCATCATCACCTCGCATATCCACTATGCACGCAGCACGTCCATTCTCCAGGAGCTGAAAAAACGCAAAGATGTGGAACTGCAGATCATTGTCGGAGCATCGGCAATCTTGCCCCAATACGGCGACGTCTTGTCGCCCATGGCGGAAGACGGACTGACGCCGGATGCAACCATCACCATGACTCTTGCGGGCGGCACCACGGTTGCCATGGCAAAGACGACGGGCGTGGGCATTATTGAATTTGCAACGGCCTTTGAAAATCTGCGGCCGGATATTGTCGTCCTGCGCGGCGACCGCTACGAAATCCTCGCTGCCGCGGTGGCTGCGGCCTACATGAATATTCCCATCGCGCATCTGGAAGGCGGCGACAGCACGGGCAGCATTGATGAAAGCGTCCGCCATGCCGTAACTAAACTTTCCCATCTGCATTTTGCAACGAACGAAGCATCCAAAAAGCGCATCCTCCAGATGGGTGAAAATCCGCAGTATGTGTGGAATGTCGGCTGCGCGGAAGTGGAGCAACTGGCCCGCCATCGGGCAAAAGTCACGTCTGCGGATGTGAACCATCTGGGTGTCGGCCATCCGCTGAATATTAACAAACCGTTTGCAATCGTCATCCATCATCCTGTAACGACCGAAGCCGGTAAAAACCGCCAGCACACTGAACTGCTGCTGGATGTGCTGGAAAAGAGCAACATTCCCACCCTCTGGTTCTGGCCGAATATTGACGCGGGAACGGACGAGATTTCCAAAGCCATCCGCGTGTTCCGCGAAAAAGGCTATGGGGACCACATGCATTTTGCCAAATACTTCGACCAGGATACGTTCATCGCCCTGCTCAAAAAATGCAGCTGCCTGATCGGAAACTCGTCTTCGGGTATTAAAGAAGCATCATTTCTGGGAATCCCCACCGTGAACATCGGCGACCGCCAGTACGGCCGCCTGCACGGGGAAAATGTCATTGATGCCGGTTACAACAAAACAGCTCTGCAGAAAGCGATCCTGTCCCAGTTCGCCCACGGCCGCTACAAACGCAATGACCTCTACTACAAGAAAAACTGCAGCGCATCTATCGCAAAAATCATCGCGACTGCGGATTTGTATGTGCAGAAACATTTCCACGCGCCCCATGTACAACACTAAGCGCATTATCGGCATCATTACGGCGCGCGGCAATTCGCAGGGGGTCTCGAAAAAAAATACGCGCTTGCTCGGAGGCAAGCCGCTCATCGCCTACACCATTGAGGCTGCGCGCGGCAGTACGCTTCTGACACGCTGCATCGTATCGACGGATGATCCGGAGATTGCAGACATTGTAAAACATCTCGGAGCCGACGTGCCGTTCATGCGTCCTGCGGAACTGGCGCAGGCGGACACGCCCACCATTCCCGTTCTGCAGCATGCGCTCGCGGAGCTGAAAAAAAACAATGAAACGTATGACTACGTCATGATCCTGCAGCCGACCTCACCCTTCCGCACATCGGAGGATATTGATGCCTGCATCCGGAAAATTGTCGACACGGATGCGGATTCTGTCATGAGCATGGTGGAGCTGGCGGATTTCTCCCCGGCAAAACTGAAAGTGATAGAAGATGATATCATCCGTCCGCTTTTTGAAGACGAAGGACGCACCTCGGCGCAACGTACTGAGGGGCCGAAAGTGTTCAAGCGCAATGCTGCCATTTACCTTACAAAAACAAATCTGATTGAACAGGGCGATCTCTTCGGAGCCATCTCCCGGCCGTATGTCATGCCTGCGGAACGGTCGCTGGATATCAACCATTCGATGGATTTTCAGATTGCGGAGCAGCTGCATTCCATCCTCTTTCCAGCATGAAGCAGATTATTGTCCTTCTGTCGGATGTTCCGCCCGCACCTGCCGCGGAAGCGCTGCTTGCGTCTCTTGGCGAGGTGCGCATTCTTCCCGCTACGCCGCCCTCTGCAGAGGCACTGGCCGACTGCACGGTGCTGATAGCCAACCTGGCTGTGGTTATTGATCGCGCGTGCATGGACGGTGCTCCTCACCTGCATGTCATTGCGAGTCCCACGACCGGACTGGATCATATCGATACAAAAGTCGCGGAGGAGAAAGGAATCCGGATCGTCAGTCTGAAAAATGAAACAGAATTCCTGCGTGGGATTTCGTCGACTGCGGAGCTGGGATGGGGCCTTCTTCTGAGTCTGCTGCGTCGCCTGCCGCAGGCGATTGATGATGTGAAACAAAACCGCTGGGACCGTGAACATTTCCGCGGCCATTCGCTCAACGGAAAGACGCTCGGTATTGCGGGGATGGGCAGACTCGGCAGCATGATGGCGCGTTATGGAAACGCATTCGGGATGCGGGTGATCGGCTACGACTCAGCGGCTACCGGCACGGAAGGGTGCGAGCGCGTGTCCTTTGAAAAACTGCTCGCACAAAGCGACTGTCTGTCGATCCATCTCCCGCTCGCTGCAGATACAACACACCTGTTTGATGCAAAAGCATTCACACAGATGAAGCCGACCGCCGTTATCATCAATACATCCCGGGGACAGATTGTGCAGGAGAAAGACCTGCTTGCCGCCCTGGAAAATGGCACGATTGCGGGATATGCAACGGACGTACTTGCCGATGAACAGGCAGCCGCAAAGACGCTGGCAACGCACCCGCTCGTTGCCTACGCCCGCACGCACGACAATCTGCTGATCACTCCGCATATAGGAGGAATGACCGTGGAATCACGCGAGGCGACGGATGTATTCCTGGCGGAGAGAATTCAGGAGGCGCTCCGCTGAGCCTGTTTGTCTGCAACCATATCTTCTAATTCCCGAATGAGCGAGGCTGTCGCCGCATCCGGACGGAACTCTGTATCGTAGACATGTTTCGCACGTTTAATAATATCCGCCACTTCCGGAGGCCGGTCGTAGGCGCGCACCATCCGCTCCACAAAAGCGGCAGGCTCGTCGGCCAGGTAGCAGGTCTGTCCGTCAACAAGATGTGGATTGCCTGTGGCAATAGTCGTGTGGGCGATGGTCAGTACTTCGAGCGACATGGCAGTTAGGATACGCGTACGGTTGCCGACCGGAACATCAATGGGCGCCAGAACCGCATGACAGGACATCATAAGGCCAGCGATATCATCCACAAATCCCAGGAATTCAACTTCAGGCATCGTGCGGATGCTCTCTTCCACCCACGACGGCAGCGTGCGCGTACCGCACAGAAGAATGGAAAACCCGCCCTCCCCCCACTGCTTTTTAATGAGCGGATATGTGCGGTCCAGCAGAAAGTGCAACGCAGAACGCGACCCCAGTCCTGCCAGGTTCCCCTGAAACAGAAACGTAGGCTTTTCGGGAAGAGGCGGACGCAACGTCGGCACCTCGCGCACACCCGCCCAGAGCATGGGAAAATGCTTTGCCTGCAGCCCCAGTTTTTTGAGTGCATTTGCACCCGATACAGCAACAGTCACAATGCGCGTGGCATGCCGGAGCACCCGGTGGTAATACCCGCGCCAGAGCCATGCTTTGTAGATATCCAGAAGACTGTCTTTTAAATGTCCGGATCCTTCGCGGATTGCATAGACGCTGTGATACCAGAGTGTCTGGAATTTGGGATCATGCACCTGCACCAGAATGGGCGCATCATTCACCTGGTTGAGCGCACCGACGCTGTAAGCATCCAGACAGAAAATCGCATCGGGATGGAATGCGCGGATTTGTTCATGGACAGAGTCCGGCAGGGTGACCGGCTGGAACGGCTGATAAAAGTGCGACCGGGGACGCACAAGCGCCGGCGTCTCCCATACCGCTATGTCGAGTACGCCCGGCTCTTCCATCTCGCTGCGGTACCGCGCCAACAGATCGACATCCATATTCTTCTTGTCCAGAACAAGAATATGCAGCAGGGGGATGCCTGCCTTCTTCAGTTCTTCAATGTAACTGTAGAGCGTCATCAGACTGGCGCTGAGTTTGGCGTGAAAGTGCACGTGCGGAATACCCGTTGAGCAGATGACCAGCCGCAGCCGGCCGGTGGATGGATGCATAGATAGAGTTTAAACGTGGTCCGGTCCTTTCTGCAAAAACCAGGCGGTAATGAGGTGGTTGAGAATCAGATGCACGTCTTCAATCGGTCCGTAGTCGTGCGAGGGAACGACGATAGCAGTGTCCACCATGTCTTTGATCAGCCCGCCATCCATTCCCAGAAATCCGATCACTTTCATCTGATGGATACGTGCTTCTTTTATGACGTCGATGAGGTTTTTGGAATTGCCGGAACCGGAAATCACAATAAGGACATCCTCTTTCTGGGCGAGGGTTTTTAATTGTGCAGAGAAAACGGCATCAAAGGACACATCATTCGCAATCGCGGTCAGGAGCGGAACGTTATCTGACAGCGAAATGGTTTCAAGCGGTGTACCGCCGGTCTTCGTGATGGTCTTCATGAAGTCATTGGCCATGTGGGACGCAGTCGACGCACTGCCGCCGTTTCCAGCCACAAACACGCAGCGACCGCTTGTGCGGGCATTGTCGAGAATCGCAAGCGCATCACCGATGGCTTCAAGCGGCATAGCCTGGAGCACGGCAGTCAGCTCTGTTATGTAGGTGCCGGCAAAAGCGGAACGGTCATCCATATTATTTGAGAAGGGTGGTGATGAACTTCAGGAGTGCGACCGGATTGACCGGTTCCTTATTTCCGAGAATCTGGGCAGCGAGTGCACCTGCGGCATTGCCGACCAGCCCCACGATCTCGGGAGAGTATCCGGCGGCTGCGCATGGCGCCGCAAACGAGAGGAAAGCATCCCCCGCTCCGATGGTATCGATCACGCGGGACGCGAACACCGGAGTCTGCACGGGCGATGCATCGTCCATCTTCCATGTCAGCGATCCCTGGTCACCCTGCGTGACAGTGATCATCCGGCACTGCAGCGTACCTGCGGCATGCTTCATCAGCGTATTCATCGGACCGAAACGGTCATGATACGCAAAGCGCATTTCTTCCTGATCCACGCACAGATAATCTGCACGCGGATATTTTGTAAGAGGATTGAAGCCGGTATTGGCACTGTTGATCTGCACGTTGAGTGCCAGGAACCGCGACTTCTCACAAAGAAGACGGATGGTTTCCGGGCGGAGCATGCCGTGTCCGAAGTCCGCAACAATCACAAGATCGTACTGCGGCAGCACTTTTTCCAGATGTGCATTGAGTTCCTGCATGATGTCATCCGGCAGCGGCCGGTCCTGAATGAAAGTGACCTCAAACATTTTCTGATACAAAAACGGTTCGACAAATCTGCGTTTCACCGTGGTCGGTCCGTCGCTGCGCAGGAAAAAGGTAGGGGTGACAGCGGCTCCCAGATGGGCAGTAAGAAAATCCTGCTGCGGCTCTTCCGCCCCGAGAACTGTCACAAAGTCGACATTCTCGCACAGACCGGCAATGTGATTGGCAACGGCAACGGCACCTCCCGCATACGATTCCGTCTGCACAAAGCGCGTATTGAGCGCCGCAGACTTGGATGCCCGCCCGAGCACCTTACACCGTACATATTCGTCGATAATGGTATCGCCGACGACGAGTACTTTCAGAGACTTCAGGTTTTGCAGTGCCGCAATGACTTCTGCCAGTGTATGTTTCTCCTTCAGAGACTGGAGATACATCTTTGTCTCGGGGGAGAAGACGGCAAAGTGCTCATTGAGAAGTTTCGTTGAACTGAATGTCACGTCGTGCGTGAAGTGGATCCGTCCGCCGCTGTCGAGGACAGCCTGTTCTTCATCGGTAATCTTGCCGGTCAGATCATCTTCCCGGCGCTCGTACTCATCTCCCTTCACATAGACACCGGGCTTCAGCATCCGGATTGTTTCCACGGCGGTCGGCCAGCGGTTGATGGCAACGTAATCGATGTCCGCAAGCGCCGCCAGAAACTCCGCGCGCAACTGCTCGGAAAAAACCGGACGGCCCGGACCCTTGTTCACAAAATGATCGGGGGTAAGTGTGACCACCAGAATATCCCCCTCTTTCCGTGCAGCCTGGAAATGCCGGACATGTCCCGGGTGCAACAGGTCAAAAACACCATGGCAATGCACGACTGTTTTTCCTTCTTCCTTGGCAGCCTGAATAATATCCGCCAGTTCCTCGAGCGTGCGGATTTTCGATGAATGTGTAGAGGAAGCCATTTGCCGCTATGGTAGCTTACGACAGATAGGCAAACCAATCTTTTGTCGCTTCAGCAATGCTGTCTGGCGTCCAAACAGGCGCAGATCGCCAATCCTCGATGTGTTCATTCATGATGGATACGCCTTTTTCAAACGAGACCGATGGGTTCCAGCCGATCAAACTGCCGATTTTGGTGATGTCTGCAAAGGTGCAGTCCGGCTCCCCCGGGCGCTTCGGGATGTAGGTTTTGTCGCCCCCCAGGAGATCGGTCAGGAGATTGATGCTGTAGGTGTTGCCGCTGCCGACGTTCATCACTTCCTGCGTCACATTGCTCTGTGCTGTACGGACAAAAGCATCGGCAACGTCCGTTACGAAGGTGAAGTCTCTGGTCTGGCTGCCGTCACCCACAATGGTGAAAGGTTTGCCGGCAAGTTTTTGCGCAAGGAAGACGCCGAACACTGCGCCGTAGGTTCCGGATGTGCGCGACCGCGGACCATAGACATTGAAGAGTCGCAGACATGCGACAGGTAGTCCGTAGACCTGACCCCAATGGAGCACATACTGCTCGGCGATATTTTTAGTGAGGGCGTAGGGGTACTGCGGAGAAATGGGCGCCGTTTCGGGTGTGGGGTACACGGGCGGAATACCGTAACAGGAAGACGATGCAGCATAGAGGAAGCGCTTCACCCCTGCAGCCTTCGCTGCTTCGAGCACGGCAGCGGTGCCATCGACATTCGCATGGTGGTACGCAAGCGGCCGCTGGATGGAGGGCACGATGTCTGCCAGTGCCGCCAGGTGAAACACCCAGTCGATGCCAGTGAATGTCGGAAGAATAGTTGGGAGATCGGCGCAGTCTGCACGCACGACACTGACATCATTTCTACCACTCAGATGCCGGATATTCTCCTCGCGTCCAGTCGAAAAGTTATCGAGAATCGTGACGCTGTGACCGTCCGCAAGCAGGCGGTCCACAAGGTGGGAACCGATGAATCCGGCGCCGCCGGTCACGAGTGCACGCATAAAAAACGGGGAAAGGCCTGGAGCATACCACAGGTTCAGTGGCCGTAAAACGCGCGGATGGCAGCCACAACGCTTTCCCGTTGCTCTGCGGTGAGAGATGGAAAGACCGGAATGCTGACAATATGATCCGCCTGATCTTCTGTAACGGGGAAGTCCCCTTTCTTGTGTCCGAGAGACAGAGCCGCCTTCTGCAGATGGATGGGAACCGGATAATGCACAACAGTATCAATCTCCCGCTCCTTCAAAAACGCACGCAGCTCATCGCGGCGGTCTGCCTGGATGACGAATGTATGGTAGACGGAATACAGATGCTCCGGGTCATCGGGCACGCGGACGACGCTGGAAAGATGCTCCCGGTAAAATGCCGCATGTGCCCGCCGGGCTTCCGACCACTCCGGAAGGAACGGCAGTTTTGCTGCCAGGATGGCAGCCTGCAACGCATCGAGCCGTGCATTCATACTCCAGAACTCACAGTCATCACGCGTGCGCAACCCGTGCGTTCGCGCCAGCAGCAGATAGCGGTACAACTCTTCATCATTGGTAGTGATGATGCCGCCGTCGCCGCAGGCATTGAGATTTTTCAGCGGGTGGAAACTGAAGCATCCCGCTTTGCCCAGAGACCCAACTGTCTTGCCACGGTAGAGAGCGCCAACCGCCTGCGCAGCATCTTCAATAACAGGAATAGTGTGACTGTCGGCAATCGCAAGAATCCGGTCCATGTCCGCCGGGCGGCCAGTCAGATGTACGGGGATAATGGCTTTCGTGCGCGGAGTAATGGCTGCCTCCAGCAGATCCGGATCCAGCAGATAATCGCTGCCAACATCGACAAAGACAGGTCTAGCACCGCACAGTGCAACGGATGATGCGGATGCCAGAAAAGAATTCGGAGCGGTGATCACTTCATCCCCCGGACCGATGCCGAGTCCTTTCATAACAAGAACGAGCGCGCTGGTTCCGTTGTCGACGCCCACCGCATACCGCACGCCGCAAAGCGCTGCAAACGCCCGCTCAAATTCCTCGACTTCCGGGCCCAGTACGAACTGACCGTGATCCGCTACACGCTCCATTGCATCCAGGACCACCTGGCGGCAGGGGCTGTTTTTTAACGAGAGATCAATGTAGGGAACGCGCATACTCACGAAAGGGAAACTTCCTGCATGCGCTTGATATTGAAGTAACGCGGATCGGTGAGCGAGTCCGGCAGAAGCCCCTTTGCGAATGCATCGACCAAATCCCGCACGGCATCGGCAATAGTCCGCTTACACGTAAACCCGAGTTCCCGCTCAATTTTTGCAGAGGAAATATGGTATGAGCGGTTATCGTTCGTCGGCTCCACAACAAGCTGCACATCCGGACCGACAATATCCCGGACCATCTCTCCCAGTTCCATGACCGTGTGATTTTCGCTGCCGACGTTGTAGATTTTTCCTGCAATCTTTTCATCCGGCAGGCTGAGCATCAGAAGGTAGGCATCGACCATGTCTTTAATATGGATATTCGGACGCTTCTGCGTGCCGCCAAGCACTTTGATGGTGCGGTTATGCACGGCATGGTTCGTGAGGATATTCACAATCACATCCAGACGCTGGCGCGGCGAATAGCCGCAGACGGTGGCAGGCCGGAGGGTGACGGTTGTAAAATCCGGCGACTGGTAGCGTGCCAGGATCTCCTCGCACATCGCTTTGTATTTGGAATAATCCGTCAGCGGTTCAAGCGACATGTCTTCCGTGACATTCTCCACATCCTTCACACCGTACACGCTGGATGATGACGCATAGATGAAACGCCGGACACCGCTCTTCTGGGCCTCCTGCACGAGCGGTTCAAAGGCATCGAGATTGATGCTCTTTCCCAAATCCGGATTCAGTTCAAAGCTGGGGTCGTTGGAAATACACGCAAGGTGGATGACGCTGTCGCAACCGGGAAGGACTGTTTGCAGAAGCTCTCTGTTGCGGATATCCCCTTCAATTTCCTCAAGTTGCGGATGACCATGTACGGCTGAGAGCACGTCTTTTCCGTACAGATACAGATCCAGCACTTTGACATGGTACCCGCTGTCCAAAAGAGCGGGCACGAGGACGGCACCCACATATCCAGCCCCGCCTGTAACAAGAACAGTCTTCGTCATAAGTCGAGTGTAGCATCCTCTTCGGCAATCAGCACTTTGTAATGCACATCGCCCCGATAGCCGGTTTCGGCAAGTAATGCATCCCACTGATCCGGCGTCCGGAAGATTTGATGCGTCATATCCCATTTGCGCATGTATTCCAGTTCGCGGTCGGTGCGGCCGCATTGTATTTCAAAAAAGACAGGGCCTTTGGACACACGCATGCATTCGCGGACAGCGGTGTGGATCTGGTCTTCCGGCACGTGCGGCAGCGTTTCTTTGCTGTACACAAAATTGAAGGACTGATCGGCAAACGGCAACGCGGCAGCATTGCCCACCTGCAAAAACTCTTTGATATCCGGATGGCCGTTTTCAACGGCATACGCGCTCAGATCGATGCCCGCAACCTGCATCCCCTGCTTGAAAAATTCCACGAGCATATAACCTTTGGCACAGCCGACTTCCAGCACGCGGTCACCGGGTTTCAGGCCGTAGTGTGCAATCATAGCAGCAGCGACATCGGCGAATCTGCCGTCGTAGGCATAGGTGCCATATCCCACTCCAAGCGTTGGATTGTCGAAGTAATCGCGCCCGAAATGCGTATAATCTTCTGTCACGGATTTCTCCATTTCTGCGTGATCCGCTCTTTCGCGGCGCTCTTTGCTGCTGCGGACCGATGAAGGAAAGAAAGCGATGTGAGCCATACTCAGGAAGCGGGTTTGGGAGACAGCCAAGGATAGTGCGGAACGAAGATGTTGTACATGGCGCTGTAGTCGCCCGCTTCCAGCACGGCTAAGGGCCTGTCGAAGCAGTCAATAAGGGCTCCGGAGCCGTTGCGGCAATGGTCCATCAAACCACCCAGAGCAGAGACATGCGGCAGGCTTTCTTCCCGCGTGCCGGCTCCGCGCGCCTCGCTGCCGGGCAGGTAGGCATAGAACTTTTTATCACCCAGATGAAAAAATGTGGGCTCGAACGGAAGGAAGTCGAAAGCGCGGGCCGCACGGTAGATGGAGGGCAGATTTGCGTCTTCTATCTGCAGTTCTTTCAGATCCAGGAGAGACGAACGCTTGCGGATGGGCTCGTCGCCCGATTCATTTTTCGTGGAGGTCAATTCTTTGGCGGCAACATGCGGAAGCATGCGTTTGAAGAGTGTATGGGAAATACCCATGGTCCGCAGGTACAGCTCCTTCGATGTCTCGTTGGGATCAATGGGGAAAATTTCCTGTGCGATAATATCACCGCCATCCAGTTCCGGCGCCAGGAAATGAAAAGTCGTTCCATAGGTCGCGGCATCTTCCAGAATGGCATGCGTGTAACCGTTGCATCCGCGGTAGCGCGGCAGGGGCGACTCGTGCAGATTTAGCCCAAACCATTTGGCATGATGGATATGCTCTCCTTCAATAATGAAACCGTACATGATCGACCAGAGAATGTCGTATTCCAGTGAAGGCAAATCCGCCCGCTGCACAATCGGAATGTTGTGTTCGCGCAGGATGTCTTCAAACGGATCCCATCCCCACCACTGGCGGTCAATGAAGCGCGGGACACCCGCGACAATGTCAAAAAGATCGCTCTCCAGAAGGGAGCGCAGCCAGGCAGCCCCCTGGGGTTTTTCGCCAAGAACAACAATGCGCGGTTTGCTCATCGACAGCATTCTTCGCAAAGCAGAGACAAATAGCAAGGAGAATCATTCCCATTGCAGGCTCCGCAAATACTCGACCGTTGGGCGGGCGGGCGTCTGGCGGGCAACGGCATCGGATGGCATGAGGGAACGGTAGCGTTCTTCCAGTGCGCGGTCGGCGTCGGTCATGTTATCCGTTCCGTGGAGCACGAGCGCGGTCATTTCCTGTACGGCATCGAGCAATTCTTCCGGTGTGTTGTCGATGTGCACCAGACCCGCCCTGTCGAAATGACTCTTGTCGGCGTAGGCAACAACAGGATGCGAGAAAAGTTCCGGGGCAGACAGCACGCGTCCTGTTTTCTGGTCTGTCAGTTTTTTGTTAAGCAGCCGGTGGGACGGGAGGTAGCCGGAGAGATAATAAAAGGCGTTGTTCGTGATGAGCACCGGCAATCCGAAAGCAGTCGAGATCGGCAATGGACCGCTGTGTGCTGCAAACAGAAACCTGCACTGTGTCAGGAAAAAATAATCGGTGAGCGTGCGGTCGCACGGGAAATCGCGGTAGCTCCAGACATGTTCCCTGCCGGGCGCAATGTCGTCCGCGGTAAAATCCGCGCCGCAGAAAATGACGGCACCCTGATCCAAAAGCCATTCCACCGCCATTTTGTAGGAGGCTGCATCGCAGTCGCGCACATCGGTTGATCCCTGCCGTTTATGCCGCAAATACACGGATACCAGCCAGCGCGACGACAGCGTGTCGCGCTGCGTGGGCGTCAGCAATGCACGAAATGCGGCAACGGGTTCTGGGTCGGGGGTAAGAAACGGATGCGCGCTGCCTTTCATCAGATCCATATAGTCTGTTAAGTACAAACCTGACACCTGCGACCGGCGCGTTTCGCAGAACTCCTTTATAACAACGGCATGCGCGCCAATCAGCCGGATAAAAAAACGGAGCAGCGCCTGCTTCAGACGGACGGTGGGCCAGATGCCCAGCACATGTTTCCAGCAGAATTCCATGAGGCGGGTATGCGAAAGGTATCGCAGCGACACGCGTGAACGGAATGAATCGGTCAGGTATCTGTTGAAATTCCGGTAATCGCTAATAAGCACCAGCACATCCTTCTCCGGAAAACGCAGCGAGAGCATATGTAAATCAGTCGCCTGGTGCCCGAAACTCCAGAACCACATCGAATACACAAACGGCATACGGCGGATGTCACGTGCATGACGGAGGATCAGCACGAGAAATTCGGTGCTGACATATGCTATGGCAAAAGGCCTGGCGATCAGTCTGCTAACAAAGATCACCCGTTTGATCTGACGGTGCCATTGGCGCTTGATGACGGATGAAAAAGACATGAATATCCGGGAGGAATCATCGGAGTAGAACGGTTATGCCGGAAAGAGGAGGGCAAGACAACAGATTCCCCGTTGCCACCCTCTGTGCAACTGTCCACCGTCTGCGCTATCGTGCCGTGCATGCGTCTCCTCTCGGCTATTTTCAGTTACCAGCGCTACCACCTGTTTCGCAATACTGTCGACTCTTTTTTCGCATTCGGACCCGACAGCGATCTTCTGATTGTTGATGACGGAAGCGATGATCCGCGGATTCTTGCCTATCTGGCAGAGATCGCAAAACGCCCGCGGGTCACAGTCATCCGACGCGACAGGGAGGGTGGAGCGCAGCATGGAGGCCTGTATCCCAACATGAACCTCGCGGTCGATCACGCCGTAGAAGGCGGCTATAGCCATATTTTCTTTTTGCAGGATGACGTGCAGTTCCTGTGGAAAGACGATGACTTCTGCAAGCGCGTTGAACATGTTTTCCGCACACAACCGGATGCGGCCATGGTGAACTGTTTCTTTTTTAAAGGCATTGTCGCACGGCAGATGCGGGAGCGGCTCATTCCTTTCACAGAGGCGGATGCATGGCATTTGACGCCCTATGCCATTGTTGATATCGGCATCATGCCCCTTGCCCTGCTACAGGAAAAGAAGTGGCGCTTCGGCAACACGGAAAGCGGCAACAGCAAACACTGGGTCGACTGGGGGTACAAACTCTATGCTCTCAGAATGCCGACACTCGCCTTCGTACCCTGGCCGCAGGTCCGTTCGGCAGGCCGGTCCTTCGGCTATGAACGCAAGCCGCGCCGTGCGTATTTCCTAAAGCCGCTCGATGCCGCTCAGATCGAAAAGCTGAAAAACATGCCGCTCTCGGCTATTCCCTATCAGGAACATTTCTGTCTGCCCTGGGGATGGCGATGTCTGAGTCCCTACTGGTTCACGAAATTCTCCCGGAAATACTACCTGCGCTATCTCCGGCAGTGCATGAAAGACGGCGATTTCTATCCGAAGTGGGTGGGAGTGAAATAGTATTATTGCAGGAACATCTTGTCCGCTCTATCCCCCAGGAACGGCCCCTGTTTCACGCTGATCCCGCGGACTGTTTCCAGAACGCGAACAGCGTGGGCACCATGCACAAGCACAATCGCATCGCCCGCATGAAGCTCGACTGTTTTGAAACACGTTCCGTCAGCCTCAAAAAAATCAACGGCAAGAACGCCCTTCTGCAACACGATCGCCTGCTGCACATCCCTAATATGACGGTCCTGCGGATGGTGGCTGTGCGCAGGCTCGATGAATCCGCTGTCGTGCGCCATGATGCCGAACTGGAACGAGGACTCCGCAGGTGAGAAAAAGGTGCTGATATCCGCTTCTGTGTCAGCCCAAATAATGTCTGCATAGCGGGTGCCGTCTCTTTCAACCACTTCAAAAGCCATAGGTGCACTATATCAGATAGAGAGACGGGGCGGGGCGTGTCCCATTCGGCATATCGTTCTCTCTGTACCATGCAACCGTCGGCTTGAGTCCGTCGGCAAGCGGGACACGGGGCTCGTAGCCGAGTGCGGCAATTTTTGTGATGTCCGGACAGCGGCGCTGCGTTCCGCCGGGAGCATCCGGTCCGGGAATGACAGCAATGCGAAGATCCATGGCTGCCGCAACGCTGAGGGCAAGATCCGTCATTGTCACTTCATCCATGGTTCCGATGTGGTAGAGACCCATGTGTTCCCCCTTCTGCCGCATGATGCGCAGCCCTTCGGTAAAGTCATCAATGTACACAAATGCACGTGTCTGCCTGCCGCTTCCCTGGATGGGGAAATCGATGACGCCGTCTTTGCCGGCGGATTCTTTCAGGCGCATGACAAACTGCGGAATAACATGCTCCCATCCCATCGCGGGACCGTACACGTTGTGCGGACGGAAAATCATCATCCGCTTGAAGTGGTCACGTCCGTAATTGATAGCCATAAGTTCGCTGATGATTTTCCCTCCGCCGTACGAGTAGCGGGCATTGAAGGGATCAGGCACCAGCAGCGGAACGGATTCGTCGGTCGGAACAACGGGCGGTGTCTGGTACACCTCGGAACTGGAGGCCAGTACAAACTCTGGAACGCCTTCCGCGATGGCACTGTCGAGAACATTCACAATGCCCTTCACACCGACATCAAGCACGTATGCCGGATATTTGTAGAAAAATTCGGTGCCATTCACAAACGCCAGATGCCATACACTGTCGACACCCTTCATGGCATTACGGACAGCGAGCGGATCGCGGATATCACCTTCGATGATCTCGACATCAGCCGCGACCTCGCCCAATTTCTCTTTCGACCCGCGCGAGGAATTATCGAACGACCGCACGGTCAGTCCGTCTTTTACAAGCGATTTCACCAGTGCCGAACCGATAAATCCCAGTCCGCCGGTAACAAGAACGCGTCCGCTCATCAGTGCCGCTCGGGAAGAACATCCCACAGATCAAGCACAACGGCCGATGCAGGAATGGCGAGAGTTTTGTAGGCGGTGTGCGGCACGCCGATCACAATGACATCGCACGTGCTGACGAGTTCTTCTTTGGAAACGAAGGAGGGATCTTCCGCGTATTCATCGCTGCACACGGCGTCTGCACCGTGGAAACGCAGAAGTTTGCGGAGTTTGAAGGAAAGAGAATCGCGCGTGTCATCAATATCTGCTTTGAATGCCATCCCGAGAATACCCACTTTCCTGCTATGAAGAGGACCCGCTTTTTTAATGAGCTGATCGACCACAAAGCTCGGCAGTCCTTCGTTCACCATCATCGCGCTGTGGCCCAGAATGAACTGGTTGCGGTACGAAGCGGCCAGCTGCATGGTGTCTTTCAACAGGCACGGACCCGCTGCAAATCCGGGACCGGGCAGATTGCCGCGCTTGTAGTTGTGGGTCATTGCTTTGTAGATGTTGTTGTAATCAAGTCCGCGCTCCTCCGCCATCATGTAAAACTGGTTGCCCACCGCAAACTGAATGTAGCGCCACGCGTTCAGGTACAGCTTCGTAAGCTCCGCCTCCTCCATGCTGACTTCGATGGTTTCCACCCCCAGACGGCCGAACAAACGGCGCGCCATGGCCAGCGCGTCGGGTGATGAACCGGAAATAATCTGCGGCAGGGTCTTGAGCTCCTGAATGGCATATCCCTGAACAATGCGTTCGGGGGCGAACGCCAGGTTCACCTTCTTTCCGTGTTTTTCAAAATGCCGGGTGAGTGATTCCGATGTACCGGGAAACACGGTGCTGCGCAGCACAATGTTGTGGCCATCCCGCAGATGCGGCACGAGCGATGTGGCAAGTTCGAACAGCGGCCGCGTCTTCGGGCTCATATATTCGTCGACCGGGGTCCCAAGGACAATCAGAGCAATGTCGGATTCGGCAACGACTGCCAGGTCATCGCGGATGTGCAGGTTTTTATTGATGACGCGCTGCAGCATGGGCTCCGCGTCGTATTCAATGAACGGCATCTTTCCGGATTCGATTACCGGACGCATTTTCGAGTTGATGTCGTAGAGCGCCACCTGCAGACCGGAGTCCGCCAGCACAATCCCGAGCGGCAGCCCGACGTGGCCAAATCCCCCGATGATCACAATGTCATATTTCGGCGTTTCCATAGGTGCGGGCACTATATTTTCAAACGCCCGGGATGTCTACCGTTCAACAGGCTTCTGCGACAGCATTTCAGCGTCACACATGAGACGCACCAGATCATGAAACATGACTGTAGGCTCCCAACCGAGCTCCCGTTTTGCTTTTGATGCATCGCCCTGCAGCACAGTAATGTCCGTTGGCCGGAAATGGGCTTCATCCAGACGAATCAGTGTTTTACCGGTTTTCCGGTCTATGCCGGTCTCCTGCATTCCCTCCCCCTGCCACCCGATTTCAAATCCAAAGCATGCCGCAGCTTCCTCCGTGAACTCCCGCACACTATGCGTTTCACCGGTTGCCAGAACGTAATCACCGGGCCGGTCCGCCTGGAGCATGCGCCACATCCCTTCAACATAATCAGGAGCATACCCCCAGTCACGCTTTGCATCGAGATTGCCGAGATGCACTGTGTCAGACAGTCCCGCCGCGATACCTGCCAGACCGCGGACAATTTTGCGGGTGACGAAATTTTCGCCGCGCCGCGGGGATTCATGGTTAAAGAGAATGCCATTACAGGCAAAAAGATTGTAGGAATCGCGATAGTTCACCGTCGTCCAGTATGCATGGAGCTTGGCACAGGCATACGGGGACCTGGGGCGGAAGGGGGTGTCTTCTGCCATCGGGAAAACGGGGGCGTTCCCGAAAATCTCACTGCTGGCGGCATTGTAGAATTTCGCGGGAATACCGCTTTCACAAACGGCATCCAGAAGACGCAGCGTACCAAGGGCAATAACATCCGCCGTGTATTCGGGAATATCGAAACTGATACCAACATGGCTCTGGGCTCCCAGATGATACAGTTCATCGGGCTGCACGCGCTGCAGAATACGGCTGAGACTACCCCGGTCCATCAGATCGCCATGATGCAAAAAGAAACCGGCATCGGGCGGACGGGAATCTGTGACCAGGTGTTGTAGACGGATCTGACGGGTGGAGCTGTTCTGGCGGAAAATGCCGTGGACCTCATAGCCTTTGGACAGGAGCAAATCCGCCAGGTAGGAGCCGTCCTGACCAGTAATGCCTGTAATGAGAGCTTTCTTTGGCATGATGAGAGCGACCGCAAATCTGTCGCCAAAAAAACGGCTATGCGGGAACGCTGACGGCAGAGCCTGTCCTTTTGGCTTCCCAAATGGCTTCCACAAGCACCTGTGTCCGGACACCCGTTTCGAATGAAGGGCTCGCATCCATGCGACCGGAGCGCACAGCGTCAACGAACCTGGCGGCAAGCGGCTGCATCATGGCTATGCGTCCGTCGGGAGAAGCTGCTTCATCTGCAGAAGGAGTGATAACCGGAACGAAATCCTTTGCACCGAGGTCCGCCACAGAGACAGTGAAGCCCTTGCCATAGTCCATCGCGGCACTCTCAAGAATAAGCGACTGCGTCTCCCCGTGGCATTCCAGACGGTGACCCGTCCCATGCGGCGCGACATTGGAAATGCTGCAGGTAACCGTCGCACCGGACTGAAGGGTTAGCAGCAGATGGCAGTGGTCGGGTGCAGTGACGGCGTGTATGGATCCATCGGCAGCGGGACGTTCTGTAACAGTGATTCCTGTTGTGGCGCTAAGACGGACAATCGGACCGAACAACCATTCAATGTAATCCAGACTATGGACTGCAAGTGCGCCAAGGATGCCTCCGCCCTGGGACAGATCACACTGCCAGGCCCAGAGACGTGCAGGATCGGCCCAGCTGCCGACTATCCACTTCAGCTCGATATGCCGCATCGACCCGCCGCGCGCTTCGTGTATCCATTGTTTGCAATACTGAAATGCCGGATGCTCGCGGAATTCGAAGTTGATCATATGCGTTTTGCCCGCCTGATTCAGGGCGGCAAGCATGACGCGCGCGTCGTTGCTGTCCATGCCAAACGGCTTGTCGCACAGGACCGCCTTCCCCGCCTCCGCCGCCGCAATAACAATCTCACGGTAGAGAGCCGGCGGCACGGCAACCGCAACCGCATGGACGGATGGATCGGCAATCAGCTCCTGCCAGGAATCAAACGCACGAATATTTTCATGCGCGGCAATCTCTTTCGTCCGCTCAGGGTGATGTCCCACAATGCCGATAATCTCGCAACTATCGACACGCCGGAAAGCAGGCAGATGCACCATCGATCCAAACCGCGTGCCGATAATACCGATTCCAATTGTCTGCATACGTCAGGAGAAATGCTGCTGGTTCCAGAGTTCGCTGAAGAGTCCTTTCTTTTCAAGCAGCATGTCGACTGTTCCCTCTTCCGCAAACGCTCCTTTCTGCAGAACCACTATCTTGTCGGCATGCTGGATAGTCGACAGCCGGTGCGCGATGACGATTGCTGTTTTCCCTTTAATGGCTTCGTCGATCGCCTCCTGAATGAGCTGCTCGGTTTTGGAATCGAGCGAGCTTGTGGCTTCATCCAGAATGAGAATGTCCGCGCCCTTCAGAAGCGCACGCGCAATCGACACACGCTGCTTCTCGCCACCTGAGAGCTGCACTCCTCTGTCGCCAAGCAGTGTGTCGAGGCCGTCCGGCAGTTTTTTCACAAAGTCTTCCAAACGCGCACTCTTGATTGCTTCCTGCAGGCGTTCGGGCGATACATGATCGAGTCCGTAGGTCAGGTTGTGGTGGAGCGTGTCGTTCAAAAGCAGCATCTCCTGGCTCACAAGCGCCATGTGTGACCGGAGCGACGCCGTTTCGAATGACCGGATATCCGTACCGTCAATCAGGATGCTGTCCTGGGGGCAATCGTAATACCGCAGCAACAGACTGATGAGTGTCGTCTTGCCCGCTCCCGTCGGCCCGACAATGGCAGTGAGTGTTCCTTTTTCAATTTCAAACGAGAGATCATTGATGACATGCGGACGATCGGGATACGAGAACGTGAGATGCTTGAAAGTGATGCCTTTTTTGAGCGGCTCCATTTTTTTCTGACCGCTTTCCACGTAGAACTTGTCTTCGTCGTTGAAGACGCTCAGGACCGCCTCAATTGCCCCGCTCGCATTAAGCGCATCGCCGCGGACACTCGAAAAAACGCTGAATTTGTTACTGGCATTCAGGACGACATAGAAGTACACGATGAAGGACGACGCAGAGAAGGTCCGCTCCGTCGCCATCAGGTAGAGCATGCCCGAAAACAGGAAAAGGATCGCAATGAGGGTGATCAGTTCCTGGATCGGCCGAAGCGCCTGTTGCGCGGCAACACGCTTAAACTCCAGCATTGCGGAAGCGTTGCTTGTTTCACTGTAGAGTGTGCGCTCGGCTTCTTCCATATTGGACGACTGCACAAGCGGAATGAGCGACAGAATCTCGACAACCTTTTTCCCGAGCACACTCAGACTGGCAGTAATGGAATAGGACAATGTCTGGATGCCCTTGATCAGATGCCGGATGGCAAGATGCAGAATGAGGAAGAGCGGAATTGCGGCAAGCGTCAGCTTCCACGAAATGAACAGCAGGACGCACATATATACCGCAAGCGACAACATGGCGCTGATGAATTTATCAATCATGATGAGCGGCCCGACCGACTGGTTGGCAAACTGCGCGAAGATCGTGCTGTGATGTCCCAGGCTGGACTTGTCAAAAAAGAGCTTTCCGAACATCAGGTAGCGATTGAATAATTCCTTCCGGAGATGATGCAGTGCTCGCGTGGACAGGTACGCCATCCCGACAGACGATGAAAAACGGAAGACGTTTTTGAGAATGATGGAAACGGCAAACAAACTGATAAGGAAAATAAAGAGCGTCCTGTCACGGAGTTCGCCTTCACCAAAAAGAAAATGCAGGAGCCAGCTCACTCCGGGAATCTGCTGCACGGCATCGAAGTTCATTGTCAGAAATCCGTTGAGCATGGGCATCAGCAACCCGATTCCCATTCCCTCCAGCCCCGCCGCCAGCACGGAACACAAAACCGGCGCAGTGAAATACAGCGGGTGAATGTGAATGCGCTTCAGGAGGATGCCCACTTTTTTGAAGACGTCGATCTCGGGAGAGGCCATAACCTGTCCATTTTGGCGTCACTAAGACAAAAGTGCAATCTAATAGAAAGAAAGCCGAGAGTGGATGCGGCGTAGCCTACCCCTTTCAAATAGAGAAATGGGCAAAATGATCAATTCAATTATTACGGCGAAGTCGCACAAAAACCTCTGCTACTATTGGTTGTATGCACATTCTGATGCTCAATGACGATGCCCTCCCCTACGGGAAAGGCGGTGCTGCTGTGATTGTCGACAGGCTTCGCCGCGCGTATGCAGCCCATGGCCACAAAGTCACGCTCATCAGCACGCATCAGGATTCTGATGATTTGAAGCGATGGAAAGATGATGCCGGCGAGACCATCAGTATTCCGGTGAAGGTGACATCAACGGAAATTCACAAACACTGTGTGAGCGTCACGAAAGTATCGGCGATACTGGAAGACCTCCTGAAAGATCTACACTGCGATGTTACCCACGCCCACAACGTCCACTCGTACCTGACCTACGACGCCCTGCGCGTTGCCGCACTCCACACAAAGAAAGTGGTGATGACCATTCACGACACGTATCTGATTTCGTTCTCACGAGTTGGTGGTGATGCCTACAGAAATGCCGTGCTCCACCACAAGCCCTACCGCATGTACTGGTGGGATCATTTGTTTGCAGTCGGCCGCAAATACTATCCGCAGCGTAACAGAAAGATCCGTTCGATCATCAAAGAATCCAATACGCAGATAGTCGTCTACAGCCACGCGATGGAAAACTTTCTCCATGACCACGGCTACACGCACACAACGTTCATCAGTGGTGGCATGACACCCTCTTCTACAGTGTCTGATGTTGATGTTTTCACCTTCCGTAAAAAGCACGACCTGACCGGCCCGGTTATTTTGTTCGGCGGACGCATCAGCGCGGACAAGGGAATTGATGCACTGCTCGTGGCTGCTGAGACGGTGATTAGAGAATGTCCCGAGGTGACGTTCCTGATAGCCGGAGACAAGGCGCGCCTCAGTCCGCATCTGGAAAAAGCATCACCGATGGTGAAGGCGCACACTAAAGAAACAGGATGGATTGATGTAAAAGAAATGGAAACCGCCTACCACGCGTCGGACATTGTGACGACACCAAGCATCTACCTCGATAACTTCCCCACCATCAACCTGGAAGCAATGGCCGCCGGAAAGCCGGTGGTGGGAACATGTTTTGGCGGCACGCCGGAGTTGGTGGAGAATGGGAAAACGGGCTACATCTGCAATCCGCTCAATACAAAAGCCTACAGCGACGCACTGATTGATTTGCTGCAGCACGAAGACAGACGCCAGCAGATGGGTAAAGTCGGACAGCAAAGAATCCACGCAAACTTTACGATGGAGAGGCAGGCGCAGGCGTATTTAGCGCTATTCATATAAAATTTGACTAATTAATAATTTTTTTTATTTTAATATTAATCCAGACAGTCTAGTTTGGGCCCAAATCCCGTTCATTGAAAAGGAGATACTGTGGGAGACTCTAGTTGGCCAAAGGGAATTTCCGACGAGGAAATTCGACAGAGGTTTGAAAGAGCGAACGTGCTGCATTTTCCATGCAGGCGCTTCAATAGCATGCGCTATGCAAGGATTTTCCTCGAGACAATCGAAGAGGAACTTCCCTTCCGACGTGTTGCGGAAGTGGTGGGGCTCACCCCACAAAAGTTACGACAGATGTTCAACCCGCAATACAAAGTGACAGAGCGTTGGCAATTCTCGCCTCTGAGGTTGATCTGGGGAGAAAACAAAAGGGTGAAAGTCCCGCTCCCGAAAGAGGTCGGCAGCTACGAGGAGCTTGGAGATTATCATATTCATGAACCTCCCTTCGTCGCACTGGCAAAAATCGTGGGAAAAACCGTAAAGGTCTATCGAGCGTATGGCGACTCCTGCGAACTCACACCGCTCTTCACAGTCTTCCCTTCAGGAAAGGTTGAAGTAGCGAAGACTCCTTAAGAGAAACGGGGCATAACGACTTGCATGTGATTCGTCACCGAATCACGCAAGTCGTTTGCTATGTACAATAAATATGTTATAATTATATAGTAATGCTATACACCTTTATCCCCGATATCCACGGCGATCCGGAAGGCCTCGAACAGACCCTCATTCACGCGGGACTGGCTTCTGAACAAAGTGGCCGCTTGGTGTTTGGCGATGCCGATCTGCACCGGCCGGTTTTCACGGGTGATTACATTGACCGCGGCACGGCTAACCTCAAAACGCTGGATCTGGTGATGGCAGTGCGCGAGCATTTTCAGACAGTGGTGGAATTGGGCAACCATGAGCTTGCCGCTCTCCAGGCTCTGACACATCCGGAGAATCCACGCTGGATGAAGGAGTGGATGGAGGGGTTGCCTGTATTACAAGAGGTTGCGGAACGACTGCAGATTGCCCCGCGCGCAAAACAAACGACCGATGCGCATCCTCTTGCAAACTACACGCAAGATCCGGATGATCCGATGACAGCGAAATATTTGCAGTCATGGCAGCAGTCTATTGAACAACATCCAGAGTGGCAGATGATCGATTTTCCAAAAGCATTTGAAAAGACAAAAGAACTCTTCCTTCACGGGGAATACAGCATCCTCTTCCGCCAATTGGAAATCGCTCATGTCATCGACGGCATTCTGGCCATCCATGCGGGCATCACAGAAAAAGGTCTGGCACTCGGACCGGACCGGCTGAACGCACTCTTCCAGCTTGCACTCGAAAGAAATGATTTCCAATTCCTGTACGACTTCGACTGGGCCAATCGCAAACCATCTCCCAAAGCCCCTCTGACCGATCTGACATGCATGGTAAAACCGATGGCTCCGGACACCCGTCCGCTGATCAGTCAGAAAACCGCAGCTCAATCACTCCGGCAAAATATGCCTGTCGTCATTCACGGTCATGCCGCCCTGGGCCAGGCATTCGAAGACAAAGCAGGCATCCAGCAGTGTAATAATGCATTCGGCGTTGCTGACATGAATGGTGATATTGTGATGAGCAGAGCGCACGGCGCACATACAGGAAGCACCTGGGGATACATTCAATACGACAGTGAAACGGGCCTTATAACAGCGAATAATCCTAAAACAGGACCGCTGGATTTCGGCACTCTGCAAGGCGGTGAATACGTGTTTCCAAAGCAATAACTCTCTATACTGCATACCATGTGCGGTATCGCGGGATTCTTCGGCGAAGACCAGGCGCTCATTGAGCGGATGACCCGTTGCCTCGTGCACCGCGGTCCGGACGGCAATGCGGCAGTCGTGTCGCATGGAGCGTCTCTTGGACATGCCAGACTTGCGATCCTCGATCCCCGCCCGGTGGGTGATCAGCCGATGTGGAATGAGGAGAAGACAGTGATGATTGTGTTTAACGGAGAAATTTTTAACTACCGCCGATTGATCGAAGAAGAAAAATTCACCTGTAAAACCGGAACAGATACGGAGGTGATCCTGAAACTCTACGACAAATACGGGATGGATTTTGTGCCGCGCCTGCTCGGCATGTTTGCCTTTGGTCTCTACGATACGAAAACGAAAACGTGGCACCTCGCGCGCGATGCATCGGGTATCAAGCCGCTCTACATCAGCTACCCGAATGGCCGCCTGCACTTTGCGTCGGAGATGCGATCGCTGATGAGTGCGCATGCAACGAAGCCTGCCATCAATACGAAAGCGCTCTCGCAGTACCTGCGCCTGCAGTACGTACCGGGTCCGCAGACTCTCTGCGAAGGAATTGAGTCGCTGCCACCGGGGACTATTCTGACATGGTCTGAAAAAGGTGAAACACGAAAGGTATTTAAACCTGTCGTTGATGCTGTGTCTTTTGCATCGAAAGAAGATTTCAAAACGCGCTTCCCCGCTCTGATGGACGCAGCAGTCGCCGATCATCTCATTTCCGACAAACCCGTCGGGATGTTTTTGAGCGGCGGCATGGATTCCTCCATTGTGCTCCACCACATGGCAAAGCACGCAAAGGGGCAGATCAAAACCTTTACGGTTCGTTTTGATGCGACCATGGAAGAAGGCGCCAAGCGGTTCAATACCGATGCCGATCTCGCGAAGCTGACTGCTGCGCACTACGGAACGGATCATCATGAATTGCTGCTGACGGCGGATCTGTACAGAGAGCATTACGCAGAAACAGCAAAGGCACTCGACCTGCCGAATGCCGATGCCGTGTCTGTGGCACAGTTCCTGCTTTCAAAACTCGCAAAGAAACACGTTGATGTGATCCTGAACGGTAGCGGCGGCGATGAACTCTTTGGCGGTTACCCACGCTACCGCATCGCGAGAATTCTGCAGATGCTCCGGCTTGTTCCCCCGCCTCTGCGCTCCCTCGGTGCACATCTGACCGGCAATCCTCCGGATGTTCTGGCGATGATTCCGGGTGCAACTCTTGCAGAACGCCTGCTCGCACGATCAGTGGAAGAGACGGAATCGATCACGAAAGGAAACTGGTTCCAGCCCGAAGCGACCACGCATCTGTTCGAGGAACGCTTCGCGAAGATGACAGACAAAGATGTCGTCCGGGACTTCATGGAGTTTGATCGCGGACTCTGGCTGGTGGATGAATCGCTCAGGCTTGCCGATGCAACAACAATGGGGAACGGCGTGGAGGGCCGCGTGCCGTTCCTGGACCCGCGCATTATTGCAGCAGCCCACGCCACACCGGGTAACTGGCATGTCACATCCAGGCGCACAAAAGCGCTCCTGAAAGAGACGTACCGATCGATTCTTCCTGAGCATCTTTTCACCCTCGATAAAGCCAGCTTCTATCCGCCGCTCGCGAAATGGCTGCGCCGGGAAACGGCGCCGTTGGTGGAGGCAATGCTGCAAAACGCTCACATCAAAGAGTTGTTCGAAGTCGACGTGGTCCGCGAGACGTTCGAGAAACATAAAGCCAAAACGCAGTATGGCCTGCATACGCTGTCGTCTTTGATACAGCTGAGCAACTGGTTTGAGACCGTGTATGATGCGCGCATATGATTATCGCCCAGCCTGACCGCATCATCCTGCAACGGCAGATAGCAACATTCGCCCCGCGTCTGATGGGCAGCTTGCTGGATGTTGGCGCAGGTCGTAGCAGGCGGTATCAGAAAATCTGCACGCAGGTCACGCAGTACACGACCATGGATATTGATGAAAAGGGCGGACCGGACGTGGTCGGGTCCATTGAAGCGATGCCGTTCCCGGATGCGCATTTCGACAGCATTCTCTGCACGCAGGTTTTGGAGCATGTCCCCCACCCGCACATTGCTATGAAGGAAATCAGCCGCGTGCTCAAATCCGGCGGCTACTGTCTGCTCACGGTCCCCCAGTGGAACGAAATGCACGAAGTCCCGCACGACTATTTCCGCTACACAAACTTCGGCCTCCAGACACTTTTTAACGACAACGGATTCGATGTGGAAGTGATGGACCAACGCGGCAAGTACCACGCGCTGCGCGCACAGCTGCGCATCCGCTACTGGATCGACCGCTTCCATCCGTACGAGAATAAAACAGCGATGCTGATTCTGGGTCCACTCTCACTGCTGCTCGCGAAATGGGCAATGTGGCGGGACGCTCGAACGAGTAGTCCTGCTGCAAAGCTTCATGTGATAGGGTGGTGCGTGCTTGCAAAAAAGCGCTGAGACTCGCGTACATCCGAAGCACGAAGCACGAAATCCGAATGAAATTTCTTAAGCACGAATGTGGAATGTTTTAAACATTTGGCATTCAACTTTTTACATTCGATTATATTCGGATTTCGTGCTTCGGATTTTTCATCATGAAAGTTTCTGCTCCAAAGCAGCAACAATCCTCTCTCCAGTCCCACCATCCCACAATTCGGGCACTGTCACTGTTGGTGGAACGAAGTTCGTCGCAAACTCGAGCATGATGGTCCGGTCCGCGTGATTGGCCGTATCGACCAGCACATTGCTGCCACTCGCAATGGTCGCCGGGCGCTCGGTATTGCGACGGAGCGTAAAGCAGCGCTTTTGTAGATACGTCGCCTCTTCCTGAATGCCTCCGGAATCCGTGAGGATAAAGGCACTTTCTTTCACCATGCGAATAAAGGGAACGTAGCCCAGTGGCGGAATCAGTTCGATAGTGGGGGCAACAGCGTCACCCAAGTTGAACTCGGTGATAGCATGCGTGAGGCGGTGATGCGCAGGCAGCACGAGTGGAATATGGCGGGAGATTTCGGAGAAGAACGAGAGCACCTCGCGGAGTGTTTCCGGGTTATCGACATTGCTGGGGCGATGCAGCGTGGCAACGGCAAAAGGTCCGTTAATGTTGATGGGAAGAGCCGCGGCATTGATAAGCGGCATCATGCGAACGAGCGTGTCGATCATGGTGTTTCCCACAAGAATGATCTTCCCCTTCACTCCTTCTTCCTTCAGGTGTTCAACTCCCGCGCCTTCGCTGCAGAACAGATAATCAGCGATGGCATCGACCTCAATGCGGTTGTGTTCTTCGGGCATCGAGGGATCGTAGGAGCGTAGTCCCGCTTCGACGTGGCCGATTGTGAAGCCACACTTTTTTGCAGCACGCGCTCCGGCGAGAGCACCGTTCACATCACCATAGACCAAAACGAGATCCGGATTGATGCTCGGAAAAACTTTCTCGCACGCAGCCTGTGTGGCCGCCAGCAGTTCATCGCGCGTGCCACCGTGGATTCCCAGGTTATGGTCCGGCAAGGGAATGAGGAGCTGCTCGAAGAAGATGTCGGAAAAAAGCGGATCGTAATGCTGACCCGTGTGGACAATGACATGTTTGAAGTCCCCGCCGTGCGCCGCCAGCGCATGATGCACCGCCGCGACTTTCACGAAGTTGGGACGCGCCGAACAGACAGAGACAATCGTCTTCATGGTTTGATGGTAGCAGCTTCCAGGATTCTCTTCATGCGCTCTTCCCAGGAGTGGCTTTTCACCAGTTCCTGCGCCTTTGCCGCACGTTCGGCTACTTCCTGCGGATGGTCTTTTATCCAATGCAACGCCAGCACCAAACTGGCAGTATCCCCCGGTTTACAGAACACTGCCGTCTCGTCGCTCAGGACATCACGGACCGTGGGGAGATCGGACGTAATAATCGGACGCCCGGCTGCCATGTACTCAAACATCTTGAGCGGCGACATGTTGTAGCGGTAGTGCGGCACATCCGGGAACGGCATCACAAAAATATCGCAGGCAGCAAGAGCGGCGGGAACATCAGCGGCCGGAATTTCGCCGGTGAAGAGAACATCAGTGGAGTTGAGTCCTGCACCTTTGGCCATCGCTTCGTACTCAGTTTGATCCTTCGCAGGACCGCCAACAACGAGTCCGAAAAATTCATGGGCATCATGCAGGAACTTCAGGGCATCAATCAGTGAAGCAACTCCCTTCTCCATGCCAAGGGTCTTCAGTCTGCCAACGTAGCCAACCACCATCCGCTCCGTCTGGATTTTAAACTGCTGACGGGCTGCGTCTTTAGAGGGCAATGCTTTGAAGCGCGACAGATCGACCGCGTCCCCGGCAACCATCACACGGTCGGCAGTCACTCCCCACTCAACCAATGCATCACGCATGGGAGAGGTAAGACACGAAACAACGCGGCACTGGTTGCAGTGCTTCACAAACGCCCGTTTATTTCGGCGTGGGAGCTGATGGAGTTCGAGAATGACAGGCAAATGACTATCCAACATCGCAGGTAACAATGCCGGGCTGCGGGTATACGCGATGTCAAAATGATCACCCTGTAGCGACGTGCGGATCGCACGGCGCAATATCGCATTTAATGTCAGAAGCCCCGTCACCCCCGGAAGCAGCGGCGACTGAATGGGATCAAACGATCCGAGATGTTCAATCTTCACCCGGCGGTCTGCATCGTAGTAGGTCCAGTAGTCTTCCGTGACAATATTTTTCCGAAACGGCGCGAAAATGGTCACATCGTGATCCAGGCGTGCGAGAGCATCGCAGACCTGGGCGATTTGATGACCGTGTGCGCGTTCACTCGGAAGCCGGACGTTGGTGCAATAGGCAATTTTCATAAACGCACCTGTGGTGAGCGGAGTCGAACCATAGGGACGGGCTAGTATACCACGCGCCAAAGACTCCACCCCTCCCCGGTAGAGACATCCGTAAACTGCCGGGAATCGAGCATCCAGTCCGGTCTGCTCTTTTTGTTCCACAATACAAACTCAACGCCATACCGGCGCAAAGCCTTGGCGGAATCAGCAAGAAAGCGATCACACACCTCCTGTACTTGTGCCATGCGGGCGGGCAGTTTTTCGATGCTGAAGTACTGGGTCAGCTCGAATGCAATACGTTCAACGGGGATCTGCCCGAATGATTCCGCAAGACAATACCGTTCGATATATTCTTCGTCGCTCACATACAGACTCTGAACGTACGGCGTGAAGACCACATCATCATCCGTCCAGGCTTTCACCATGAGCGCAGACCACGGGTCACTCAGGATCATCTGGCGGTCTCCGTCATTCAGTTGATTCAGGACAGGAGCCAGATGCTGCAGATCGAGATGCTTCGCGGGAGCAAAGGGCAGGATCCACGAGATGCGATAGTCAGAAAACCCTGCGGCGAGCAGAACAACAGTTGCCCCGATGATGAACCAGGATTCGATACTTTTGATGCGGTAGCGGACGCGGTCAAACGTGAAGACCCAGGCAGAGAGAGTGACTGCAGCCAGGCAGAGGAATGGATAGTAGTGGCTGGAGAACATCAGGTCTTTGCCGTGGATGACGTTCTGGTGCATGGCCAGAAAGCCGCCGAGCATGAGACCGGCTGGAAGAATGAGAGATATGCGCTGCTCTTTTTTGCGGAAGAAGAGCGAGAGTCCGGCAAGTGTGAGGACGAGGAACAGGAAACTGCGCACCGGCGATTCAATCTCGTAGCTGTGATACATTCCACTGCGCTCTGCGCCGACATCGGCAAAGGTTGGCTGACTCAGTTGCATGAGCCACGTGTGTGTGAGGAGGGGGATGGTGACAAGTAAGGCAATGCCCGCAATGAAGACCAGAGATCTGATCTGCGAATGCTTGAGTGGTGACGCCGGAAGAAACGCATGCAGTAAATACACACAGGCGATACCTGCCCACAGGAACGTCCAGGCCCAGAAGTAAATACCGGGCAATAAGCCGATGCAGAGAGCAGCAAGCAGAATGAGAATCGCATTCCCCTTCTGACGAGCTTTGGAAAAAAGGAGGAGCGTGAGTGCCGTGAAGGGCAACGTGAAGGACAAATTCACCGGCCGCTGCAGGGTACCAAGCATCATCAGCGTGTAGACAGCGGTGATGATGAGTGACCAAGCAGCTGTGATACCGATGCTCCGGAGGAAGAGTACGAAGAAGAGGAAGAAGAGCGGGGCGATAGTGACAATCAGAACAGCTGCTGCTTCCGGCCCCCTGAGTCCTGTCCCCTGGAGTAAAAATCCCGTCACCCGCTCCACCAGTGCCGATCCCGCCCCGCGAATACCAGGGCCGGTAATGCCGTTATCCACTTCATCAAAGCGCCCGAGGAGCGCGGTCTGAATACGGTTTTCATACGTGCCGTCATCAGCAGACCGGAAGGGCACAAGCCCCTGGTACTCGGCGCGCTGCGTGTACAGGAAAAACGGCCACGCCATCCACGCCATCAGAAAAATAGTGATCCCCCAAAGCCAATAGCGATACGCCTTTTCAGACACCTCCTCATCTTAACCGAACCCGAACCCGAACCCTAACCCTGATCTTCGACTCTCCAAAGCACCCACTCCTCACCGGTTTGTACTTCAATGAGCTTTAACCCCGTCGCATCCACCACCCACCCCGGCCGCTCTTTCTTGTTCCACAGCACCATCGTCACGCCGTACTTTTTCAGATACGCAGAAGGATCGGCCTTCACGCGATCACACGCTTCGGTGATGAGATTGCGCTGATAGGTTTGATACTCCTCTGACTGCAGAATGCGGTTGTATTCCAAATCGAGCACACGGGTGAGTGCCGGCGCAGGATTGAACATTTCCGACATACAGTACCGCTCCACTAACTCTTTATCTGAAATAAAGAGGAATCGGGCATGCGTCGTGTAGACAATGCCGTCATCGGTAAAAGATGTGATGACGCGGCCTGTTTCGGAATCCGTGAGAACAGTCTGCCTTCCTTCTCTCTTGAGTTGGGCGACAGCGCTAGCCAGGTGCTGATCTTTAAAATCCTGCGAACGCGGAAAAAAGAATGCATGGGCAAATGCGTAGTCGTAGACACCAGCTGCAAGGAAGAGAAATGCGATGCCAGCAACAATTGATCTTGCGATGATGGGAGCCTTGCGAAGTAAAACCCATGCTCCGGCAACAGTCGTGGAAATAAGCAGATGCGGATAGTAGTGCGACGCAAACATCAGGACGCGTTCATGAAGAACATTCTGATGAAGCGCCAGCGTGATTCCCAGCAGGAACGACAGGGCGGCCAGATATCCCGCATCTGTCCGGTATCGTCTAAAGAGTGATGCGAGTGTAATCAGTTGGATGATGAGTAAGACAGAACGAATTGGTGATTCCGGGAAACGCTGGGTGAGGAAGCTCGCACGGATGGCAATCTCGGGGTAGATGGGATTTCCAAAAAGTGCAGCTGTCTGCAGTGCAAACGGCACACTGAGGGCAATGACGGCAATGGCGACAACGGCTGAAAAAACAGGAGCCCACCGCAAAACGCTATTGTCTTTTGAAGAGAAAAGCGTGAGCAATAAGAACGATCCCGCAACCGCCCAGCTCCAGGTCCAGCTCCAGAAATAGATGTAGGGCATCAGTCCAAGGAGCACGGCACAAAGAATGAGAGTGATGATTGTCGGCTTTCGGGCAAATGCAAAGAACGCAAGAAGAGCGGCAATAGTCGGCACAAAGCTCCAGCCCGGATGCACCACGCGCGTCAGTCCGTGGAACATCACAGAAAAAAGCACAAGCGTTATCCCAAGTGCCCATCGCGGTGGGAAAGAGAGCGTGAGGAAAAGCAGATAGAAAAGCACAAAGAGAACCGGCGCCAGAAGGCCTGTCACTATCACACTGACTGTCGGTCCATCCAGCTGTGTCCACGCAAAGAGCGTCCCCACCACCTGCTCGACTCCGGCTACCTGCATACCATCAATGTTCGATCCAACAGGAGTGATGGCATTGGCCGCTTCCTCCGGATGTCCTTTGAGCACCCGCTCCAAACGACTGTCATAGTTTGCATAGTCTTTGTCCCGCAAAATAGTGAGTCCCTGAAAATCCGGACTGAATGTATGAAGAACATAAGGCAAAACCGACAAAAGGCCTGCGATTGCTGCAAACAGCAAAACCAGAGAAAACGGCTTTAATCGTCGATCAGCAAAAGACATGGAATAAGTATAGCGAACCCTAACCCTAACCCGAACCCGTGATTCTCAATTTTCAATTCCTTGCCGGCCGTAATTCACAAATGAAGGCTGGTCAATTCTCAATTTTTCATTCTATACTCCGCCCATGTCGAATCTTACTATCGGAATCGTCGGCCTCGGCTACTGGGGGCCAAACCTGCTCCGCAACTTCAATGCTGCCGACGGCTGGACCGTCAAATACGGCTGCGACCTGGAGCAGAAGAACCTGGACAAGATGCGCGCGCAGTATCCGTCGGTTACCTACACCACCAGTATTGATGATCTGCTGAACGATCCGGAACTGACCGCGATTGCGATTGCCACCCCCACCCGCGCCCACTTCCCTGTGGCGAAAGCGGCACTCGAACACGGCAAGCATGTGCTGATCGAAAAGCCCATCACATCTACTGTTGCAGAGGCTGATGAGTTGATCGCCCTCGCAAAGAGTAAGAACCTGCACATTCTGGTCGACCACACATTTGTCTACACAGGAGCTGTCCGCAAAATTAAAGAACTGGTCGATAATCGCGATCTCGGGGACCTCTACTACTTCGATTCCTCGCGCATCAACCTCGGACTCATCCAGAAAGATGTGAACGTCCTCTGGGATCTGGCTATCCACGATCTCTCCATTCTGAGCGTGGTGCAGGATCTCACAAAGCTTAAAACACTTTTCGCCCACGGCAGCAAACACTACGGTGACCAGGAAGAAATCGGCCACCTGCACATGTCGTTTGAGGGCGGATTCGAGGCGCACATTCATGTGAGCTGGCTCTCGCCGGTCAAACTGCGCCAGATGATCATCGGTGGAACGAATAAGATGATCCTGTTTGATGACATCCACCCCTCCGAAAAAATCCGCGTCTACGACACCGGTGTGCAGCGCGGCGCACTTGGCGAATCGAAAGACGCAAGCCCCTTCTTCCCCATTTACCGAAGCGGCGATGTCCTGATTCCAAAGCTGGATAACAGTGAGGCCCTGCGCCTGGAAGCCAATCATTTCCGCGCGGTGATTGAAGGAGTGGAAGAGCCGAAAGTCTCCGGAGAACAGGGCCGCAAGATCCTGCAGATTCTGGAGTACGCCAACCAGTCCATCGCCGAAGGACGACCCCTGACTTTTTAATATGGAACCAACCCCTCTCCAAAAAATCGCCCCCAGTGTCACACTTGGCAAAGACGTCATCATCCGCGACTTCGTGAACTTGTACGGCTGCACGATTGGCGATGGAAGTCAGGTCGGGACGTTCGTGGAAATTCAGAAAGGAGTAGTGATCGGGAAGAACTGCAAAATCCAGAGTCACAGTTTTCTGTGCGAAGGCGTCACCCTCGAAGACAGCGTCTTCATCGGCCACGGCGTCATGTTCACCAACGACAAAAATCCCGCTGCTGTGAACGCTGATGGATCGCTCAAAACCGGCAGCGACTGGGTCTGCCTCCCGACGCTCATCAAAAAAGGCGCCGCCATCGGCAGCAATGTGACAATCCTTCCCGGCATCACCATCGGTGAATATGCGATTGTTGGTGCAGGTGCAGTCGTGACCAAAGACGTCCCGGACAGAACTACTGTGATCGGCAATCCAGCCCATACCATCACTCCTAAAAGCTAGAAGCTCCCCATAACTCATAACCGATTACCCATAACCCACCATGCCCGTCCCCTTCCTCGATCTCCAGGCCCAGTACCGCTCCATCAAAGCCGAAGTCGATCCCGCCATCCAAAAAGTGCTCGATACCTCCGCCTACGTCCTGGGGCCGGCAGTCGAAAGTTTCGAGAAAGACTTCGCAGCTTACTGTGGCGCGGCTCATTGTATTGCGGTGAACTCCGGCACAGCTGCACTGGCACTCCTCATGGAAGCACACGGCATCGGACAGGGTGATGAAGTTATCACGGTTGCAAACAGTTTCTTTGCATCGGCTGAGGCAATCTCGGAAATTGGCGCCACACCGGTTTTGGTCGATTGCGTGGATGACACGGCGCTGATTGATGTCTCGCAGATTGAAAGTGCTGTCACCCCACAGACAAAAGCGATCATTCCGGTCCACCTCTACGGTCAGCCTGCAGATATGGACGCCATCAATGCCATCGCAAAGAAGCACGGACTTCTTGTTTTCGAAGATGCCTGCCAGGCACACGGCGCGACGTATAACGGCAAGACTACCGGCGGACTCGCTGATGGGTGTGCCTTCAGTTTCTACCCCGGCAAAAACCTGGGGGCCTACGGCGAAGGCGGTGCGGTGACGACGAATAACGCAGACATCGCCGCAAAAATCCGCATGCTCCGCGAGCACGGATCGGCAAAGAAGTATCATCACGATGCAATCGGCTGGAACGAGCGCATGGACGGTATCCAGGGCGCGGTCCTCGGTATAAAACTCAGGCACCTGAACGACTGGAACAACGCCCGCCGCGCTCATGCTGCGTACTACCGAGAGCAACTTCCGGCTGGCGCCAAGCCCTTTGGTATTCAACCGGGAAGTGATTCGGTCTATCACCTGTTTGTCGTCCGCGTGCAAAACCGTGACGATGTGCAGAAGAAACTGAGCGAAAAAGGCATCAGCACCGGTATTCACTATCCGGTCCCCATTCACCTCCAGCCCGCATTCAACGGACGCTGGAAACAGGGTGATTTCCCGAATGCTGAAAGACAAGCTGCCGAAATTCTGTCCCTCCCGATGTTTGCGGAGCTGACAAACGAGCAGATTGACTCTGTCATCGCGGCTCTTGGCGAGGTACTCTAAGGCCCGTGCCTTCGGTCTCTTTACTGATCCCGGCCTACAACGAACACGCCTCCATTCAGGATGTTATTGAGCGATCCCTTGCTGTGCTGAAGGAATGCACAACAGACTACGAGCTGATCGTGCTGGACGATGCGAGCAAAGATGACACCTGGGCGCTCATGCAGGAAACGAAGGTAAAGCATCCGGAGATCCGCATTGAAAGACACAGTGTAAACCAGGGCATTGCCACAACCTTCGAAGATCTCAATAAACTCGCCACCAAAGACTTCCTCTTTCTCATTTCCGGTGATGGGCAGTTTCCCCCGGAAACTCTCCGCAAGTGCGCACCGCTTCTGGACTCCTACGACGTTGTCATCTGCGACCGTATCTATAAAGACTACACACTCTACCGCCATATTATTTCCAGCTCGTATCGCTGGCTTCCGCGTATACTATTTGGGGTGGATCTGCACGATCCGGGTACTATTAAATGCGTGCGCAGAGAGATTATTCACAATATCCCCGTTCTATCCACGAGCGTCTTTGTGGAAGCCGAACGCTTTATCCGTGCAGCTAAGCGCGGCTACAGGATTGCCCACGTCGATCTCATACAGGAGCCGCGCAAAGGTGGCAAAGCCAGAGGCGGTAAGCTGTCGACCGTTGCCAAATCTGTGAGAGATATGTTCATAGTGTGGTGGAAGCTCGAAATCCTCCGACAAAAACCATAAAAACTCCTCTTTGCAGCACATTTTTGATAAGGTGCCCCGCATGAAACGCATCCTTATTACCGGAGCAGGCGGCGCGCCCGCCACCAATTTTGTCCGGTCTCTGCGTCTCGTAAAAGACGAACCTTTTCACCTTATAGGCGTCGATGCCGATAAATACTATCTGCAGCGTACGGAGACAGATGAAAAATACCTGATTCCTCCCTGCAGCGATCCGCAGTATATCCCCGTGCTCAACCGTCTTATAAAAGACACGGGCGCGGAATTGATATTCGCACAACCGGATGTGGAAATCGAATACATCAGTGAGCACCGTAACGAGATCGGTTGTCGTGTGTTTTTACCTGCGAAAGAGACGGTGATTATTTGTCAGAACAAATATCTGTCATTCGAAAAATGGAAAGAGGCGGGACTGGCGGTCCCGGACACTATCATGATCCACAGCGAGAGCGATCTCCGTAAAGCCTTCGATCTCTTCGGACCGAAAATCTGGATCCGAGCTGTACGGGGTGCCTTCGGAAAGGGATCTTTGCCAACAGACAACTACGATCAGGCTAGGGCCTGGCTCGATTTCCAGCGCGGCTGGGGAACGTATTCCGCAGCAGCATGTCTGCGACCGGAATCCATCACATGGCAATCCATCTGGAACAATGGTGAACTGGTCGTGGCGCAGGGGAGAAAGCGTCTGTACTGGGAATTTGCAAATCGTGCGCCATCGGGTATTACCGGTCTGACCGGAACAGGCGCCACTGTCTCCGACCCCGTTCTTGATGACCTTGCTCTGAGCGCCATCCACGCCATCGACAGCAAGCCCCATGGCATCTTCAGTGTGGATATGACCTACGATGCGAGTGGTATCCCGAACCCGACCGAAATTAATATCGGGCGTTTCTTTACCACGCATCTGTTCTTCAGTCGAGCCGGGCTCAATATGCCGTACATCTTTGTAAAACTTGCATTCGGTGAAGAGTTGCCGCCCATTGCAAAAAAAATGAACCCGCTGCCGGAGGGACTGGCATGGATACGCGGCATGGATATTGAACCGGTACTGACATCCGTCGATGCAGTGGAAGAAGAGGTGGAGAAACTCGAACGGCTCCGTCTTTCCCTCGCACAAGGATGAATATTGTACTGACAGGAGCAACTGGCTTTATAGGATCTCACCTGCTGCCCGTTCTTCTGGAACAGGGCCATACCGTTACTGCCATTGTCCGGACAGACATCGCTCTTCCGTGCAGAGTTGTTGTAGCTGATCTGACGAATCCTGCGTCCGTGGACATACTCGCAAGAGCAATGCAGGGCTGCGACACTGTCATTCACCTGGCCGCCACCATTCCATCCCAATCAAATCCAACGGAATCGGCCGATGCAATGTGGACAGCGAATCTCGACAGTACGGAATATCTTTTGCAGAGCCTCCCCGTAAGCGTCTCACATGTCATTCTCGCAAGCACACTGGATGTTTATGGCCCGCCGCAGTTTTTGCCGCTCACCGAAATGCACCCGCTCCTGCCGCAGTCCGCCTATGCACAATCGAAGGCCGCCTGTGAGCACCGCGCAGAAACTCTCTGTGTCATGCGTGACATCCCTCTCACGATTCTGCGCTTTACACAGGTCTACGGCCCGCGCGAAAAACCCGTTAAAGCCATTCCTCTATTCATACGGTCTATTGCAGCAGGAACGGCACCGGTCCTCTTTGGAGATGGAAGCGATACCCGGGATTATCTGTACGTAGCAGATGCCGTTGATGCCATTATTCTCGCAGTCGGAAAGAAAAAACCCGGCATCCTGAACGTTGCAAGTGGCCGGAGTGCCACCCTGAAGGAGGCGGTGGAAACGCTCATACGGATCAGCGGAAAAAATCTCACACCGGTGTATAAGGAGCGGCAAAAAGCAAAAACGGAAATAAGGTTCGACATCAGCCGCCTGACGTCCGCGTTGGGCTTTCAGGCAAAAACATCACTTGCGGAAGGGCTGCGTCAAACGTATGACTGGTACAGCGCGCACCACGCATGACACTCTTCCTCGACTTCGACGGCACGATTGTGGATGTCTCAGGGCGCTACTACGCACTACATCTGCAGTGTCTGCAAAATGCATTACAGCCCCTCAGCGCCGATGCCTACTGGTCGCTCAAAAGAGAGAGCGTGTCCGAAGCAGCAATCATCGAGCGTCATTATCCCGGTGAGGATGTGGCTGTCTACGAAGCAAAGCGCCTGTCGCTTATTGAAGACGCCGCTTTCCTGATGCATGACAAGCTGATCCCCGGCGCCCGTGAAACGCTCGCGCAGCTGTCAGAAACCGAGTCGCTGATTCTCGTCACCCTCCGCAAACGTCCGCAGGAACTGCAGGCACAGTTCGATCATCTGGACCTGCGGCAATACTTCAAACATGTCCTTGTCTCCGCTCCCGACCTGGGCCCCTGGCAGACAAAAGTGGAGATGATCAAACCATACAGGACCATCGGTGACTGGATTATCGGCGATACAGACGCTGATGTGCTGGCAGCCCAGGCACTCGGCATCACCTCCTGCGCCACGCTCACCGGTATCCGCTCTGAAGCAAAGCTTGCCGCCCTGCACCCGGATCACATCATCAGTGATATTACAAAATTGCCGGGAATTCTCCGGTCGTGAATACCACTAAACGTATACTAAAAACTTGTAGAGGAAAAAGTTCCACAGCACGACCGACGCATTCGCCACAATCTTCGATCCTTCTTCCGGAATCCCAAGTACATCAACGCAGAGGTAGAGAACAACCGTCGTCGCAAACAGATTCCAGAGTCCGAGCAGGCAGTACCGCACAAAGTGATTTCCGACTTTGTCGTGCTTTTTAAAGGCGACGTATTTGTGAAGGACAAATGCACTGATGAAACCGCACACACCGCTGATGACTGACGCAGTGATGTAATAGACGCCGAGTGTGATGAGCAGAAGATAGAGCCCGATGTCGATAGCCGCAGCCGATCCCCCGGTGCAGATATAGGTGATGAACTGACGGGCTGACAGCGGCAATTTGCGGAACCGCGCCATAGGCGGAAACGTGTGGATGATGGTTTTAAGCGAATGCATCTGAAACTGCATTTCGTATGCGAGCGGCAATCTCGCTCCTTTTTGCGGAACCAGCCAGATCTTCAGGAGCCGGAGTGTAACCCCCAGAATGGTACGAGTGTTCCGCCACAGCACCCACTTACACCACCCGAAAAAGGTAATGTACTCGGCACGCTTTGCTTCCATCAGAAGGTAACGGTGATTCTTCGCCCGCAGATCTTTCGCAGGCGGCAGCGGCACAGGCAATTCCGAAACAAGCATCTGTGTCGCCACACCGTCTTTCAGTTTGATGCGCTCATGCACAGGCTTTTGGTAGCCTTCAATGAGCGGCCGGTAGAAGAAACGGATCTGCAGCGCCGGATACTGCGATGAGTACATGATTTTCGTGCCACCAACGTAGTAGCGGCGGAACGCGACGTAGACTCCTTTTTTGTCATCGCTGATGAGCTGACGGACTTCCTCAGTGAGATCCGGACGAACGCCTTCATCGGCATCGACAACCAGAACCCAGTCGTATTTGGCGGCAAAGATGCTTTCGTTGCGGATGGCGGAGAAATCACGGATACGTCCTTCATCATCCAGATATGCCTTGTTCTGCGGCATGATCGTCACATTCGGATACGTCTTGGCAATCTCGACCGTGCGGTCCGTGGAGTGCCCGTCCTGCACAATCACTTCGCCAAAATCCTTGAGTGTGTCCAGACAATGCGCAATCGACGTCTCGCTGTTGCGGGTGAGGACCTGGACCGTACAGGGAATGAGAGACTGCGTCATGTGCCGGGGTGGATGTAGACATTCATTTTTGCAATCAGCGCTTCCAGACTGTGGCGCGTCTTCACAATTTCATACATGTCGTCGGCGCTGATGGGAGCCTTTGCGCCGTAGGTAAGGATGAAAGCAGCAATTGCCTCCGGTGTATCTGCTTCGGGGGCTACGGGAATGCCGATGGCTGCAGCGTTGCCTTTGGTGGTCATCGGGTAGCAGCCACAGGTCATGGCTTCGACCATGGTTTTATCGATAGTCTCAGACGCCATATTCAAAATAAGCTGATGCGCGCTATAGAGTGCGGGAAGATCTTTGCTCGCAATGGTGCCGCGGAAAATGACGCGATGTTCGAGTTGTAATTCCGTCACTAATGCTTTCAGCTCCGCCACATAGTCAGCCTCAGCCTCAATGCCAAAGATCTCCAGCGTGAAGTCCTCCGGGAGTAATGTGAGCGCGCGGATGATCAGTTCCAGACGCTTACTGCGGGACAAACGATGCACGACCAGAAGCTTCCGCGGATTCGTGTCGAGGTTCGGACGCTTCTTCCAGTAGTCCATATCGATTCCATGGCCGACTACTACTTTCTTCGGTGATTCCTCATACTGCGGCATGCTCTGCGGCGTGGCACAGAACATTCTCTTGCCGTACAAGCCGATCAGTTTGAGCCCCGCCTGCATCTTGTAGTGCGTGTACCACAGGTAGGTAGGTTTACGACGTAACACAAATGCCGGCGCTCCAAGCAATCCCCAGACCGGCGCCATGTGTACAAAAACGCGGTCAAACGGCAATGTGAATATCAGGCGGATGAAAGTGAAAATTTGTGCGAGTTTTGATGATCCTCTTTCTTTCCCGAGCGAATGCACGGTGAAAGGAATATCGGTAATACCAAGCGCCGCCTTGGCTTCTTCCGGCCGCCACTCCAGACAAATCACATCAACGTCGTACCCCGCTTTGCGAAACGCGTTGATCCACAGAATGCCAAATGCATCCTGGCCATGAAGCTTCTGTGTGATAAAAAGAAGTTTCCGCCTTTCCTCCCCCACGGGGGAGGGTGGCCCGGAGGGCCGGGTGGGGGCCTTCAATGAAACATCTTCCTTATCCATTGGATGCAACACTCTGCAAGAAACGCGCGTAATTGGCAATGAGCTTCTCGCGTTCAAACCGTTCCAAAACACCTTTCGCCTCCTGCCCTAGTCGCTGACGCAGCGATTCGTCCTGCAGAAGCGTCTCAATTTTCGCAATCAGATCATCCGGGGTCCCTGTGGTCAGGAGCCCGTTTTTTCCGTCTTCAATGACATCGGGCATGACTCCCACTTTTGTAGCGATGACGGGCAGACCACAAGCCATCGCTTCGAGCGCAATGCGCGGACCGCCTTCACTGAGGGAATTCATCACAAATATTTTTGTGGAGGTAAGGGCCTTAAGCACCTCTTCCTGGCTACCCAGCCACCCGCGGAATTCCACTCTCTCACTGATGTCGAGCTGCCTTGCGAGAGCTTCACACT
Organism: uncultured Candidatus Peribacteria bacterium; assembly: GCA_964533375.1. Lineage (GTDB taxonomy): Bacteria > Patescibacteriota > Gracilibacteria > Peribacterales > Peribacteraceae > CALREJ01. Next base: position 18,462 of record CAZHLW010000001.1, on the reverse strand, counting down.
TGGCACGTTCCGGTCCGTCGCCAATAACCAGAAGCGTGATGCGCGGCCGTTTCGCAATTGCGCGGAGCAGTGTTTCGAGGCCTTTGTTCGGGACCAGGCGCGCACAGAATGCAATGTCGTACTGCTTGTGAATCGGCTGTTCGATTCCTGCAAAAAGCCGATGGTCGAGGTAGAAAGACGGTACAACCGAGACTTTGGATTTCTTCACTTTCCAGGAAAGCAGGCGCTCCGCTGTCGGCTTCGAGACCGTCCGCACCGCATCGAACGACGGAATTTCGTACGGCAGAAAGACGCGTGAGAGTATGCGTCCCATCCGTTCTTTCATATCAGCCGGAACCGGATATCCGACCAGGTGATGAATCTCCAGCACGCTCCCAATTTTGAGTGAGCGCAGAAGCATCATCGCACCAAAGCCGTTATAGAACGGCGGATACTCATGCACCGTCATCACGTTGTGATGAAAAAGTTCATGCAGCTGGAGTCCTTTCTTGAAAATCCACGCCGGCTGTTTGATGAGCGCTTTTTCCGGACACGGATGAAAATGCACATTGCCGAAAAAAGTCAGGTTATCGGGATTTTTGGTATCGATGTCCGCATACGGACAGATGATGTCGATACGTCCCCAGTGCTTCGAAAAAGCTTCGAGCGTATACCAGAACGCTCCCCGCTTTCCATTCAGCATCGACCTATCGCCACTGATCATGAGGAGGTTCATAGCAGACTCTGGAACAGAGCAATGTGCTCATCTGCAACAGTATCCCATGTCCGCTCCGGGAGTGCACTTGCGGCGCGCTCCGCAATGACCGGATACGATTGTTCGACTTCGCGAATCGCATTACTGATGTCTTTGGGCGACCGTAAAATGCGAAGCTGCATGGAATCCGAAAGCACTCTGCTGAGTCCCGTTTCCTGCGTAAGGAGAACTGGCAGACCAAGACTTCTGGCTTCGAGCGCAGTATTCGGACTGATTTCTGTGAGCGACGGGAGTACGAGAAGATCGTGCTCCAGGAAGGACACCTGCTTTGCATCCTGCCCTTGCACCGCCTGGAATGTGACACGGTCAGACAGGCCTTCGTCCATCACCAGATGTTCAAGTTGTTTCTGGAGCGGCCCCTCGCCAACCATAGTAAGAGTCGTTGCCGGAAGATCGTGCAACGCCATCACAAGGGAGCCGAGGTTTTTGAAGTGCACGAACCGCCCGAGGAAAAGAACACGGAAGGGATCATGCTTCTCGTGTTCCACCGGCGTGCCGCCCGGCAGTGCATTTTCAATCACATGATGCAACGGCATGTTGCGGTACACCTTTTCGTAGAGCTGCTCCTGGAACTGCGTGGAAAAAACGATGTGATCAAAGGTCTGCAGAAGTCCGTTCATCGGTCCCGAGAGCAGCGGCTTTGTGGCATACCAGTCACCAAGTGAGAGGAGCCCGCCTTTGTCCGTGTAGCGCTCCCACAAGAAATCGCCGCCCAGGCGCAGAATCTTTCGCGGGTGCTTCAGGCGCGAGAGCCACAGCGGTACTCCGCAGCTGATTGAGGAAAATGCGTAGATAATATCCGCCTCCGCTCCATACATTTTGAGCGCCTGCGCGTATCGCCACCAGCGGATCAGCATACCGCCTTTGCGCGACACTCTGATGATGGGAATCGGAAGCTGCACCGGGTCCTGCTCGCCATAAGCAATGATAGTCACACGCAATCCGCGATCCAAAAGTCGGCGCGCAAGCTTTTCCACGTATGTAGCCGGTCCGCCGATTTCGGGAGGGAAAATACCCGTCGCAAGAACGATCTTCATGATTGGAGTTGGTACCACGCAACGGTTTCTTTAATTCCATTCTCAAACGACACCTGTGGTTTCCAGCCAAGCGCCTTGATAGATGACGCATCGAGGCTGTACCGCCAGTCGTGTCCCGGCCGGTCGGTCACAAATTCAATCAGGCTTTCGGGTTTGTTGATAATCTTCAGGACTGTCTTTGTAACATTGATGTTCTGCTGCTCGTTTGAAGCACCAATCAAATACACCTCACCGTCTTTCCCCTTCTGCAGCACAAGCTCAATGGCATCGGTGTGGTCTGTTACATACAGCCAATCGCGCTTCTGGAGTCCCTGTCCGTAAATGGGAATCGGTTCGTCGTTCAGTGCATGCAGAATGATGACAGGCAGGAGCTTGCTCTTGTCCTGATGCGGTCCGTAGTTATTTGTGCAGCGCGTTATGCGGACACTGATGCCGTAGGTACGGGCCGCTGCCAGAAGCAGCAGATCGCCGGAGGCTTTGGTTGCGGCGTACGGAGAACTCGGGCACAAGGGGGACATCAGGGTAAAGGACGGTTCGTTGTCCTGCAGATCGCCGTAGACTTCATCAGTGGAAATATGCACGAGCAGAATATGCGGATGCTTCTTCAGAAGTTCGATGAGCGACTGGACTCCCAGCACATTGCTATGCAGGAATGGCACCGCATTCTGGATGCTGCGGTCCACATGGGTCTCCGCTGCAAAGTTGATGATGATCTGAATCTTGTGGTCCTCGACCAGACTCTCAAGTAGTGGCAGATCCGCAATATCCCCTTCCACAAACGTGATGGCGTCCATCACCGGAAGAAGCAGCGTCTTGTCCGCTGCATAGGTAAGGGCATCCAGCACAATAACGCGGTCCTCCGGATGCTGCCGGACGTGCCGCAGAACATAGTGAGATCCAATGAAGCCAGCGCCTCCCGTAACTAAGATATTCATGGAAGAATGATACTCCAGAAGAGACGTAAATCCGAAGCACGAAACCCGAAATTCGAATGGAATACCGAAGCTCGAAGGCTGAATGTTTGAAACTTTTGTCATTCAGATTTCGAATTTCCGCAGATCTCACGGTTTTAACTGCCTAGCCAGAAAAAGCTCACTTCTCTACACTAACCTCTATGAAAGGCGTTTTGATCTGCGGTGGCACCGGCTCCCGACTTCGGCCTCTGACCGAAATCACGAATAAAAGCCTGCTGCCCGTCTACGACCGGCCCCTCATCCAGTTCCCGCTGGAGACACTGCTGCATGCCGGCATTACCGATATTGCAGTCATCACGGGTCCGGAACACATCGACCAGATCACAAGCTTCCTTGGGTCGGGCGGACGCTTCGGTGCGACGTTTGCGTACAAGGTGCAGGACAAACCGGGCGGCATTGCGGAAGCACTCGGCCTGGCCGAAGAATTTGCCGACGGTCAGGACATCTGTGCAATCCTTGGGGACAATATTTTCTTTGATGATCTGTCCCCCATCATCCGTTCTTTTGAGCGCGGCGGTCATGTGTTTCTGAAAGAAGTTGATGACCCAAAGCGCTTTGGTGTGGCGGAGCTGGATGGCGAACGCATTGTGTCGATTGAGGAAAAACCGGCGGAACCCAAAAGTAATTTCGCGGTGACCGGCTGTTATATCTATGACCCGCGCTGCTTCGACATCATCAGAAATCTGCAGGCCTCCGCCAGAGGCGAGAAAGAAATTACAGACGTGAGCCGCGGCTTTTTAGCAACCGGCGAACTGAAGGCCTCCATCCTCCAGAAAGAATGGGTGGATGCGGGAACGTTTGAGAGTTTGTTTGAGGCGGCAGGTTTAGTGCGTGCTCAACGGAGTGCCTCCTGATACACAGACTTGTACTGCTCTGCGATGGTTTTCCAGTCGTAGGCCTGCGCGTGCTGTATGCCGTTTTTCTGGAGCGTTTCTTTGAGCGACGGATTACTCATCAGCAGGTCCATTGCTGCGGCAGCCGATTCGCTGTCATTCGGGGCAACAAGCAAACCGGTCTCTCCTTCTTTTACAATTTCGGGAATACCGCCGACATTGGTAGCAACCACCGCACATCCGCTCGCCTGGGCCTCCAGAAAGACATTCCCGAGCGCTTCGCTTCTGGAGAGCGCACAGAACAGATCCGCTTCTGCATATTCCCTGTACACAGACAGTGGCGGCAGATACCCGCGAAAGACTATGTGTCCGCTCTGCACCAGATGCGGATGCCGCGCCTCCAGAGACGAACGTAATGATCCGTCGCCCACCACATGCAGACGCATTTCCGGATGCCGCGGGACGGTGATTGCAAAAGCATCCAGCAACACAGCCACTCCTTTCATTGGTTCCAGACGTCCGACAAATAGCAGACGTTCGGCACTCTTTTTGATTTCTTTGCAGGCGGCACGCAAATCCGCCAGGCGGATACCGTTTGGAATCAGGACCACATCGGTGCGGCCGAGTGTCTGTGCACGCTTCACGAGAACTGTACTGATGGCGGTCACACGATCAGCAGTGCGGTGCATGAGTCCGAGCAGGAATGAGGTGTTCGTACTCTGGCACGTAAGGATTCTTTTGGCCTTCGGCTCTGTCCGCGCACAGAACACGAGCGCAAGACCGGCGAATGATTCCAGCACGGCGTGGATAATATCCGGCTTATACTGACGCGCAGCAAAAGGCGCGATGAACGGGTAGAGCCATTTATCGAACGATGTCCCGAACCCGATACGATGAACGTCAATAGACCCAAGATGATCATGAACAGGGAGCGATTTCTTCATGCGGGCGGTGATGATAGTAAATGCAAAATCACCGGTCAGAAGCTGCGGCATTTCTTCCGCACAGGCTTCGGCACCGCTGCGAAACGGTGAGAGGAATGCCGAAAGAATGACAATCTTTTTCATGCGCCTGCTTCGTGGAACAGAGACTGATACTGTCTGCCGATCACATCCCAACTGAAGACTTCGTCGATTCTTTTACGGGCAGCTATACCCAGATCACGGCGCTTTGCAGGATCGTCGATAAGTCTGCGGATATGAGCTGCCAGCGCTTCACGATCCCCTGCAGGGAAGAGTAATCCGGAGACTCCGTTCTGGAGCAGGTAGCGGTTCCCTCCGACATCCGACGCAACGCACGCACACGAACTTGCCATCGCTTCCATCAGCGCATTGCTGAGGCCTTCGCTGTAGCTGGGGAGAACGAAGATATCGGTTGTAGAAAGAATGGCCGGGATATCCTCACGAAGACCTGTGAAGCGCACATCATCACCATATTCTGTAACCAGAGGATGATCGTCTCTGTACCAACCGATCACTTGAATTTCGAGATTTGGATACTCCTTCTTAAGCGGCACGCTCGCAGCCAAAAAATCATCAACACCTTTCACCGATTCCAAGCGTCCGATATACGTCACCCTGATCTCCGATCGCTGATCTCCGATCTCCCGCCTGTAAGGCGCAGGATCAATGCCAGTAGGAATCACGCGGGACTTTTTGCTGATGCCGAGAATCTTCAAAACTCGCGGAGGCTGCGGGTGGAAGAAGGCCACGCGCTCCGCACAGAGGAGAACCAGCCACCCCACTGTCCACGCACCAATCCGCATGATGATGCCGGGCAGTACCCCTCGCGGGAACCAGGTGATGCCGACAAGGGCATCGGTCAGTAATTGCACTTTGATGCCACGGAGCCTCAGTGGAATGATGCTGAACGAACTCCAGAAAAGAACTTTGTTGATGACGACGTGATCTGGCTTCACTTCTTTGATGATGCGCCGGACGTACCCCGCAAACCCAAACGCGATACCGAAGTTGAGAGGGTCCTTCAGGAACCAATCTTTGCGGAAATGCACCGTAAGCGTGCTGGACACATTCTCAACACGCGTCTCAGACCCCATGCACACCACCACCACTCTGTACCCCAGCCGCTGCCACAATTCCGCCAGCTTAAACCCGCTCACCATCCACCGGTGCTGCTCTTTCCAATAGGGGCTGACTAAAAGAATCGTCTGCATAACCAAAGTATACCGAACCCAAACCCAAACCCTAACCCTCCCGATCTCAGATCTCCGATCACTGATCCCCCTTTGTCAATCCAGCCTCACGAAGCGCACTTTCGCGCACCATCTTGGTCTGCCGCTGTTCCAGCTCCTCCAGGCGGATAATCATGTAAAACACCATGAAAAACAGAATCCCGATGGACGTGAAGATAACGGCATTCTCCCGGCTCTTAATACCCGTTGCCGCAGTCAGGTACGACAGCAATCCGGGGTAGAGTGCAATGAGAGCAATGAGCGCCCAGAAGATAGTCCAAAGCAACGCCTCCCACAGCGTCTTCTTCTGACGCACGACCAGATTCCACGCGTAGATCATTGCGAGGATGGAGAGCAGGGGCACGACAATTTGGTACGGCGAGAGACTCATCGGAGGAAGGAACGGAGAAGAATTTTAAAAGCGGTGCGCACACCGTTTGCAAACGACTGTCCTTTGGCAAGCGTGTACTCGGAGTAAATCACTTTGATGGGAATCTGTGCAATCCTCCACTTGTGCTGCACGGACTCGCGCACAATCTCTGTACAGAATTCAAAGCCACTCATACGCAGATTGATGTCCGCCAGAGCCTTCGAACCAAAAGCCTTGTAGCCGCACTGGCTGTCGCTCACCCACTGGCCTGTAGCCAGGAACGAAACGATATTTCCAATGCCATTGAAAACACGGCGGATGAACGGAATTTTATTCTTCGTTCCGAAGCGGTTGGCAAACACAATATCGGCAAGGTTGTCGTTCAGAGGTTTTAAAAGCGCAGGGATATCTTCAGGCATGTGCTGTTCATCGGCATCGAGTGTGACAACGCTGTCGGCGCCAAGTAAACGTGCCGCTTCGAGTCCGGTCATAGTCGCAGCACCCGCTCCGCAGTTGGTCATGTGCCGGACAACCAGTGCTCCAGCTTTCTCCGCCACCTCCGCCGTTCTGTCAGATGATCCATCATCCACCACCACAATGCGATCAACAAAACGCATGACATCGCTCACCACAGACGCTATGCGCGTGGCTTCGTTGTAGGCGGGAATAACGGCGACGATCATGGATACAGGATATCAGCTTTTGTCGTCTTCCGGCACAGAAGTTGGCATTGGCACAGAATCGGGCAATAGGATGTAGACAATGCCTCCGGCCGTATCATTCACGACCGCCTGCAGTCCCAGTCCCGGTGTGTTGGCAAAGTCCAGGAAGGCCTGCACTTTCTTGTGCAAACTGCCGTTCGGATCACGCTCAATGGTCGAGGTATTCGTGTCGAAAATGATGCTGTTAAAGCCAAGAGCCTTCAGGCGGGCAACAGTGAGTGCGGCGTTCTTGTCCTGATTGATGCAGGTGAAGAGATCGAGCTGGTTGTCCGCAACCGGAAGGACTTCCAGGTTCTTCGGAATGAAGTACGGGATGAACGTTCCCATGCGATAGACATACGGTGTATCCGGCATAGCTTCGGCACGCTGCATGACCACATCGCGGATAACGTTGTAATGCGGAATGGTGCGTTCCTGCATAGCGGGTGCGGATACAACACCAAGAGGATACGTGTACAAGCTCTTCTGACTTTCAAACTGCCAGAAGCGGTTTCCCAGTGCAATGAGGATGGAGAAGAACACAAACACCGATGCAGCAATTTTTGTCGGCTGATCGGGGGCTTTGGCAATGAGCGCCTCGAGCCCGATCACCAGACCCGTAAACATACCGATGCCGTACCACGGCACACCGTTTGCAAAGAAGACCCACTGCACCACCATGAAGAGTGTGGCTGCAAAGAGGAACCGCAACCACCGTCCCCGCTTCGTCCAGAAAAACGGCAGAAGCAGAAGGAGCGGCAACAGCAACAGTGCCGGTACAGTTGTCACGTAATACCCTGCACTGTCCAGGTTCATGACCGACCTCCACGGCAGTCCGAAATAATGACCGATTCCTCCCCCATATCCCCAGTACCGGTCTAGCTCTTCTGATTTGGATGTACCGCCCACACAGGCAGAACTCTTATCATCTACTGCAAGTTCCGGTGGCAGTGTCCGTGCATTCTGTCCGGGCTTCAGAACCTGTCCCCCCACCAGGAAATCGGGAGTGATGGTGTTTGGTGCGGAGAGCAAAAGCCCAGGAGGCATGCGGCCTGCCACAATGTTGTTGTGTACAATCCACGGCAGGATCGACGCAAAGAACACACCCAAAAACAGTACGGATGCCAGGAATGTCTTTTTCACGGAGCGCGGCTTGAGGTAGCAGCCGATGCCAAGAAGCACGGCGCCAATAACGAGACACACGAGTGTGACTGTGGTTTTAGACAGGGCATCAGGATCGCTAATCATGCGCTGCAGCACGTCTTTCACATTGAAAATACTCTGATGTGTAAACACCGCCCACGCCAGGAACATACCACCCACCATCGCAAGCGGCTGGAGCAGGGTTCCGACAATCACGGTAAACAGAGACATGACGACCATGATGACTGTCGGCTTCATGGCAAAGCCAAAGCCGCCAAAAATTCCAGCCACAATAATCCACCTCCAGAAGTCTGGTGATGTTGTTTCACTCGCCACCTCTTCATCACTGTCATCAGTTGGCGGGAAAAGTGCCAAAAACAGCGCAAGCATGGAGAGTGTTCCCATTGTGAACACTGCGTTATCCACCTTCATGTCGGCAAACGAGAAGTGTCCGACCAGCGGCAACGTGTAGTAGAGCAGCGCTGCAATCACTCCCTGTCTGCGGCCCAGGTACGTGGCACCGAAAATATAAACAGCAAACACGGAGAGGAGTCCGGCGGTCCAGTTCATCATCATGGAAGTGGTGGCACCGAACCAGCTGTCGTAGCCAAAGAGCAGGAAGCCAAGCGAGGTAATGTACTGCCACTGGAACGCAAACATGCGCGGAATGAAGGTGCCGTAGCTCACCAGCAAACGCGGGTCATTCAGATACACACCCAGGTCATCCCATCCAATCGGGAAGGGACGCACAACGGTCAGGAAGTTGAAGACCAGATAGCTAAGGAGCAGCCATGTCAGGAACAAAAAGCCGCTGTGCCACGGACCTTCAAACTCCCATTTTTTCTGCGTGAGGGACTTCAGCCAATAAAGCGCATGCGGCCAGACCACCAGCGGCAATGCGAGGAGCAGTAACCAGCCGGCCAGCTGCGTGTATACGCCTGCAACGGCAAGAGTCCAGAGAAGGACGATAACGCCACATGCTCCAAGACCCGTACTGAAGAGTGCCTCCAAAAGATGGGACTTTGCAGGAATGCGCAGCTGCTGCTTCAGGAATCGGCCGAAGGACAGGAAAACAAAGAGCAAATACAGCACGCAGAGCATTTCACTGAAGACGCGTGTAAAGAATGCCCCCTGCATACAGATATGACTGACTTCGGAAATTTCCACACCCACGCTCGCGCTCTGGATTTCCGTCAGACACCCGCGTTCTTTCAGTCCGTTGTAGTCTTCTGTAAGGATATTAATGGTCTGCTCATCCGCAGTCGGATACACCTGGCTGCTTGGCATGAAAATCCTGCGGTACGGCTGGCCGTCCACGTTTCCATTGGCAAACACCGTAAAGAGCACCCACGTGAATCCCACGAATGCGAGAATGAATTTGAGCGGCGTCATCGTAAACTGCAGACGCCAGGTTCCCGTTTTCAAAAATGACATTCCGAGTAACGCTCCGTACACAAGCACGCTCCACACGAAGTACCATACAAACGGAGACGCCCGTCCGATGGTATTGGTAATAACGGGAATAACGGACATCAAGCCTGTGCAGATTTTTGCCTCACCACATACAGACGTCACCGTATTCCTCTGCTCCTCAGACAAAAGCACCTGCTGATGGACATCAACGGCCAGATACGAAAAGAGTGTGTGGCCTCCCCACAGAATAAGAAGACACAGGAGAGCAATACGCAGAGAGGATAAATTGAAGTTCATAGAAGCGGGAAATCAATAGCCTGAAGTATAGCGGCGGAAAGGGGTCCGGTCACCCCGGATTTCCGTAAACAATCAAAAAAAAGCAGCTGGAAAGGACGAAACCATCTGCGCGAATCGGGTATACTGTCGCCTCATGAGCCTGCAGCCAGCAGACATCCGCCGGCACTTCCCTTTTTTGAAGGAAGGGAACATCACGTACCTCGATGGCGCGGCTACCTCGCAAAAGCCGCAGGTTGTGATTGATACAATGAGCAAGATCTACGAAACCGGCATCGGTAACCCGCATCGCGGCATGCACCCGCTCGCAGAAAAAGCGACCGCTGCGTATGAAGATGCAAGAGAGGCAGTGCGGCAGTTTGTAAAAGCAAAACACGCTGATGAAATTGTCTTCACGAAGAGTACGACAGAATCTGTGAATCTCTTGGCACGCAGTCTGGGCGACACTCTGAAACCCGGTGATGCCGTTTTACTCTCTGTACTGGAACACCACAGCAACATTGTCCCCTGGCTCCAGTTGAAAGAGCAGAAAGGCATTGAGGTGCGCTGGGTGGAGATGACGAGTGATGGACAGATTGATCTGATATCGATGGAAAAACAAATGGCTGATGATCGCGTGAAGATTGTGTCGGTGACCGGACTGAGTAATGTGCTGGGAACCGCACCCGATCTGCAAAACATCAGTAAGATCGTTCACCAGAAAAATGCACTGTTGATTATTGATGCCGCTCAAATGGCCGCACATTTGCCGATTGATGTGACTGCGATCAACTGCGATTTCCTTGCGTTCAGTGGCCACAAAATCTACGGACCAAGCGGCATCGGCGTGCTCTACGGAAAGCGTGAACATTTGCGCTTGATGTCCCCCTTCCTCGGCGGCGGGATGATGATCCGCGAGGTCACGCGTGATCACTTTACTGCAGCAGATGCGCCGGCAAAGTTCGAAGCAGGAACGCCTCCGGTAGCCGAAGCAGTCGGACTGAAGGCAGCCATAGACTGGCAAAACCAATTCTCCTGGGAAGACCGTATAGCCCACGAACAGGTTCTGCTCACACTGGTCCATGAAGAACTTTCTCAAGTCCCAGGCCTGCATATCTTAAGCAATCCTTCTCCAAACACCCCGATAACCCATAACTCATTACCCATAACCCGTCACAGCTGCATCAGCTTCACCATCGACAACATTCATCCGCACGACCTCACCGATATTCTCGGCCAGAAAGGCATCTGCCTCCGCGCCGGCCACCACTGCGCCCAGCCGCTCCACTCAACTCTCGGCATCAACGCATCCGCAAGATTGTCTGTGAGCATCCACACAACCGAAGAAGAAATCATGAAAGTAAAACCCGCCATCCTCGAGGCCATCAAAGTTCTGAGACCCCATAACCCATAACCTATCACCCATAACCCAAAAATGGATTTATACGCCGACACCATCCTCGACCACTACCGAAACCCCCGCTTCAAAGAAACAGTGGAATCCCCGACTGCGGCGCACACGGAAAAAAACCTGAGCTGCGGCGACGTCCTTACTGCATACCTGACCATTGACGATGTTGACCACGCGCACATGCACTGGACTGGAGACGGCTGCGCCATCAGCCAGGCTGGTATGTCGATCCTGGCCGAAGAGATGCAGGAGAAAACTCTCACCGAACTCGATGCCCTCACCGCCCAGGATATCCTCACTCTCCTTGGAATCCCCGTCGGTAACCGCCGCATTAAATGTGCCCTCCTCTGCCTCCACACGCTCAAAAACGCCCTGCATACCCTCCGCAAGGAACCTCTCCAGACCTGGACAGAAACGGTTGGAAATGACAACAAAACCAGTTAGGATAGCGTCCCAACAAGCCGTCGTAGCTCAGTGGTAGAGCACTTCCATGGTAAGGAAGTGGTCGTCGGTTCAATCCCGATCGACGGCTCCATGTATAAAACTCACTTAATCACAGAATGCTCAGTGCACATTTTCGTTTACGAAAATGTCAGAAAAAAGCACCTGTGACGCCGCAGCGTCATCTCCATGGTAAGGAGGTGGTCGTCGGTTCAATCCCGATGGGCGGCTCCATTTTTCGTTTTACTCGGTCACGAGCACAAAAAAACCGGCTTGCGCCGGTTTTCAGAATCAAAGGAGGAATTGCATCACTGTGTTGCAGCGGTGAATGTAACCGTCGTCTGGTACGTACCGGTCGGCTGCACCTTGAGTACTCCCACCTGCGCGCGGAATCCAATGCGGATGAGGTCACCGCTTCCGTGCTGGGACGCGGTGTTGCTCTGGCGGATGGTAAGAGTGGAACCAGTTTTCACACGAGCCCACTTTTCGGTAGAAGCATCCGTTCCCCAGAACATAGGAGAGACATCGGAACCGGAACTGGTGGAAGACACGCGTCCGCCCCAGCGGGAATCGTTTGTGTTTCCGGACGGGTTCAGTTCCCATGCCTTCGTGTAGTTGCTGGCGCTGCCGGTACCGAATGCCTGGATGATATTTTCAAACTGGTTAATGAGGTGACCGGTGCTGAATCCACCGCTTCCGGTACGCACACGCCATCCAAGGGTGTAGCCTGCTGTGTTGTTCGTCTGGATGTGGCAACGGACAGCCCGGCTGTTGGAGTACGCACCGGTATCACCTGTATAGGTAATGGTACCAAGGCTGAGTGTTTCGCCGGAACCGCGGCTACCGTCTCCATTCGCATCGCAAGCCATGCCGAGAGCAGCTTCGAGTGTGAGCTGGACAATGGCTGTTTCATCTTCGGTTGCGGCAAGACCGCGGAGAGGTTCTGCAACTGTAACCGTCATACAATACAAACCAATGGCAGCAACAATACCAACTGTGACTGCGCGCTGTTTTCTGGCGGGGGTGAGTGTGGTTTTCGTCGTCATATTTGCTATTGGTATGTATATTATTTTCGTATCTATAATAGCACATCAGGCAAGATTTTACAAGTTAGAGCCCGAATGCCTGAACGAGTGATTGAAAGAGAGTAGAGGGATTTAAGAGCGTTTTTGACAGAGAAAACCAACTCCTGCGCGGGAGCAGATCCGGAGCAGAAAGAGGACCATGCTGCTGTACTCTGCTTGTTTCACCCTGTGCACAGTCTGTTCCGTATGTCAGATGCAGCATTGCACGAGCGAGCATTGTCACCATTTCCGCACGGTTGATGCGCGCATCCGGACGGACAAGCCCCGTTTCATCATCACCCAGAAGCACACAGTGGTCCGCGGCAATCTGTACCGCACGAGTATACCACGGACCGGGCGGATTATCCGAGAAGACGGGTGCGAAGCCATTTCTGGAAAGGTGAAAGAACCGCACAATCATCTGTGCAGCTTCCGCACGCGTGACTGCTTTTGCAGGCAGATCGAAACACGGACGGGAACCATAACAGTCGCGGTTTCCGAGCATCCATCCCTGCCGTGCCGCTTCTTCAGCGTAGGGGAAGTACCAGGAGTGCACAGAGACATCGTTGAAACTGGAAACAGCCGGGAGCGGTCCGATACTGCCGCCGGACATGTGCACAAGTAGCTTTGCGAATTCCGCACGATTAGCGGAATCGGCCGGACGGAAGAAACAATTGGGATCAATGTAGCCTGCATTGCGGAAGACGCGGACAGGAACCGTGAACCATGTCCGGTCAGGCACATCGACATACGATGATTCCGCACAGGCAGACGGAGCGGCACTGTGTGCACGATGCAATCTTCCCCACTCGGCAATTTTTTCATCAAGACGGCCCCCCAACGATCCCGATGGAATAAACGGACCGGACGTACCGGAGATGAACGGTTCGGAAGATGTATCCGATAATGCCGATGATGCCGACGACACCGATGCATCCGACGACGATTCCTCGGATGACGAAGCGGACGATGCCGAACTTTCAACCGATGAAGATGATGCGGCGCCCACACAACCCGTCCCGGGATCACCGTCGTCATAGCCGATAACCGAAAGGCTGATACATACTTCCTCCGTATCCGCACGGAGGATCCGCGCCTCCGGGTGAAGGGACAGCGACACAAGCAGCCCCGCCATCAAACTGAATGCAGTCAGTGGACCATGGTGATGCCGGTAGGCAAGGGATGTAGTCAAATCCCTTCAGTATAGCAAAAAAGCAGCCAAAAGGCTATGCCAGACCCTGCCGCATTCAGCGGGATTTCTTCTGCGGAGCAGGACGCTTTTCCTCTTCCGGTTCCTTGCGGCGGACCTCGAATCTGGCCATCCAGTACTGCACCAGGAAGGAAACGATGAATATCAAAAGGAGAATCAGGAGCACCGGCAGCAGCGGAATCACCCAGAAACTGGTGGACACCGCAGCCAGATGCCGGCCGTTGAACGCGGTAAAGTCTGTGCTGGCAGTATAGCGGCCGAGCGCAAAACGCGGGGCCCAGTCAAACGTTCGTGAACGCGTGGAATCGCGCAGCACCACCCAGTCTTTAAACGGCACTTCATCAACGGGAATGCCGAAAATATTGCGGATCTGCACAATACCCGTCGGAATCATGTGAACGGTGCCGGTGTTTTTGGCAGTCACGCGCAAATGAACGGGCAATGACCAGTTCAGATGTTTGCTGACACTCAGGTTGCTGATGAGGCCGTTCTCGATCACTTCGCCGCTCACACTGATGATAAAGAGGCTGGCCACGCGGGAGACGATATTGATGCCGGACTGCTGCGAGGGCGGATCTTCCCGTGTGACAATAAGCGCCGCCTGATGATCGCCTGCTTCGGCATTGGCCGGCACGCGGATGGTGACACGAATGAACGCGCGGTCGGCATGCAACAGCTGCACGCGGCGGATTTCGGGACTGATCCAGCGGCGGGCGGAATACGGGCCGTCAAGCGTGTCTTCAAAGAAACTGGGTGTGCCCTCCTGCTCGGCACTCGAAGTGAAATCTTCACTGGTCAGTCTGAAAATGGCCGTTTCGCCATTTCTATTTGTCAGTTCGACATCGACTGTGCGCTCTTCCCCGGGTGCCATAGTCATCAAAAACCGTGTGGGGCCCAGCGTGAAATCGCCAAGATTGGGCGTATCGCTCTGGGAATTGATGCGCAAACTCTGCGGACGCAGAAGCGGATTCACACCCGGCACCGTTGCGGCATGCAACTGCGTGATGGAAAGAAAAAATGCCGCAAGAAGAACCAACCGGAGTGCGCGTCTCATGCTGGTGTGGAAGAGTAATGCATCCGGCACGGTGGGCACAAGAGCGTCTTTCGTGGCGGTAGCCGCTCCTCTACACTGCAGCCGTGCCGCCTCTCCACATCCGCTCATGAAAAAACTCATTGCAGCCCTCGCACTCCTGATCATTATTGTCTGCAGCTTTGTGCTCTACGAACAGTCGCAGGCAAAGGCACTCGCGGCTCTGCTGAAGGAAAAAACCGATGCGGTGGTTGCGGGATATGACACAATGATTGAAAAGAACGTAGTACCTCTACAGAAAGCAGGTATTCTGACCGCCACCCAAACCGCCGCTCTGCGTCCGCTGGATGCATTGCGCGAACAGATCAAAAAGGAGGAGCAGATTCCTGCCATTGTCTCTCTTATTAATAGCGTGCAGCTCTCTTTGGTCTCTTTTGTGGCAAGTGTGCAGCCGGACCAGTCGTTTGCGGCATCGGAGGAAATAACGACATTGCAGATGGAAACAAGCGAAGACGGACAGATGAATGACCTTCTGACGGAGTACAATGAAGCGGCAAAGAAGTGGAATGACCGTCTGGAGAGCGGTTTCAGCGGCTTCAAGGGAGATCTGCTGGGTTCCGAAGGGGCACTCCTCCCGTATTTGCGTTTTGACGGTCAGCAAGAGTATTTCACCACCATTCAGCTCTAAAGAGCATTTCGAGACGGTAGTTCAGATAGCTGCAACAGAAGTCCAGACTGATGCGGTACAGCCGGAAGTGGCGTAAAACGCCAATCAGGACGTGATCACCAGGCGGCGAGACAAGGCTACTGTACAGATGTGGCTTCCGGCTGCGGCTTTCCGATTCCTCCCGGCTGTGACTCTGTCGGTGGACTTTGTCCTCGTTGATACCCGCTGCTGTGAAGAAATAAGTTCAGAATGATTGCGGAAAAGTGAACTTTTTGCTATGATAGTTAGAAAAATTCATCACACAAAGAAACACACACGCGATACACACATGCATACATACTCTCCATCACAGCTCCACGAGCTTGCATCCGGACCGGAGGCGGCCCGCTTGAGTGATGGTGCAAAGACGCGCCTCGGATGGATCATGACCTTTGCGGAGAACGGATGCTCGGTGCATGAGACGTGTGCGGCTTTCGGTATTTCGCGCAGCACCTTCCACCGCTGGCTCGAACGTTTTGATCCGACGGATCTTTCCACACTCGAAGAAAAATCTCATGAGCCCCTCAACCCCAGACAGTCCGATGTATCTGCTGATGCCATTACGCTCATCCGTGCATATCGCCAGACAAACCCGCACATGGGCAAAGAAAAAATCCGTGTACTGCTTGCAAGCGAGCACGGCATCACCATGTCGAGTTCCACAGTCGGCCGCGTGATTGAACGCGAGTGTCTGTACTTTGCAACGACACCGCTGCACTGGAAGAAACGGACCAGCCGTAGTGTGCCCGCTGCGCACGGGGAAAATGACACGGCGACAGTGGTGGCAACCCGGACAATCCCCCTTCAGACACACACGAAGAAAACACAGCCAGCCTGGAAGCGCGCACTCATTACCAGCAGCATCCTGATAAATATCGCCATCATCACGCTCTTTTTGATGACCGCGAGCTGGGAGTTCAATGACATGGCGGCACAGGTCAGCAGCCAGCAACCTGAACGCACAACCACTGTTTCCAACCTCGACCGACCATGATGCACCTCTTCCGCCAGAACCGGCAGAGAGTGATGCACCGCATAAAGCGGATGGCCGCTCTGACAGTGCTCCTCGCCCAGCTCCTGGACACCGCAGGCGTGGTGCAGGTCTCCGTATTTGATGCAATGATCCCGAAAGCCGAAGCCGCAACGGGCATCTTCGCACCTATCAACTACCAGGGACGTGTGACGGGTATCAATGGTACGGCAATTGCGAACGGCAAATACAATGTCCGCTTCAGCATCTACACGGGGGCAACCGGTGGCTCTCCGGTCTGGACTGAAACATGGGACACAAACACCCAGCAGGTCACGATGACGGGCGGACTCTTCTCTGTCCCACTCGGAACACAGGTCCCCATGACCGGCAGCGTGAACTTCAATACGGACAACATCTATCTGCAGGTGGAACTGGACGACGATAACAACGACACCTACACGGAAGTCTTCAGCCCGCGCCGCCGCTTCGGTGCCGTCCCCTACGCGCACAATGCAAACACGTTGGATGGATTCGATTCCAGCATGTTCGTCCGCAAGAATATTGCAGAAACAATGTCTGGCACGCTCACGATCAAGCCGAACAATCCGTCCGTCCTGGCGCTCAAGGCAATCGGAACACTCTCCGGCACAGCGATCCACGCAGACCAGGAATTGAGTGCGTCGGGAAACGTGATTGCCGAAGGAACTATTAGTGGTGCAGCCCTGTACGCAGGCACATCTATAAGAGGTGCAGGCCTTGTGACGAACTGCAATTCACTGACTTCCGCCCTGCAGTGGAGCTCTTCTTCGGGACGCTTCTCCTGCGGCACGATTACAGGATCGACATTCTCGACAGGAAACGTTATTACCATCGGCAATGCAAACTTCGTGAAGAAGAGCGGAGACACAATGACCGGTGCGCTCATTATTGATGTAAAAGACGGCACCCTCGATACCATCGGTCTGAGAGTGCTGAATACATTGTCTGGTGCAATCATCCAGGCAACAAAACAACTGCGTTCATCCGGGGCACTCATCACCGAATCCGGTGCATACTTTGACGGCACCACCATGGTGATTCAGGCGAACAGCAATAAAGTCGGTATCGGTACGGCGTCACCGGATGCACAGCTTGATATCCTTGGAACATTTGCAACGACCGGATATCCGCTGCGGGTCATGAGTCCGGGCTATTATCACGCCTATTTCCAGGGAACAGACGCCAATGATCAGGTGTCTTATTATATAGAAAACGATCGCGGCTCATTCCAGTCATATGGAGGATTCCTGATCGGCGGCAGCACCAGCACTCTCGGCAATATTTTCGGACAGACGCGACGCGACAAGCTCTTTATGTTTGCTGATGGCGCATCGAACCAGGGTATGTGGGTTGGAACATTGGGAGCTCAGCCGTTTGCAATCGGCACAAATAACAGTGAAGTGCTTCGCGTTATTTCATCCGGAAATGTCGGTATCGGTACGACAACACCACGCGGTAAGTTTGTTGTCGTAGGCTCCGGTTCCTTCACTGCAGGACTCTCCGGCAGCATCATCACCGCCACGAAGTCTCTGGCGTCATCTGGAAGTATTACCGCCGAAGGAACCATCAGCGGAGCCGCCCTGTACGCAGGCACGAGCATTCGCGGAGCGGGACTGGGAACAGATTGTGATGACGGCGTTGCAAACAAGCTTCTGTGGGATGCAACAAGCGGACGGTTCAGCTGCGGCACCGATACCAATACGACCTATATCGCCGGACAGGGGCTATCGCTCAATGGAACATCGTTCAAAGTGAACGACACCATCACCGGTTCTCTTATCCGCTTTAGCACCGTCTCCGGATCGGTCGTTTACGGACAGAATTCTGTGAACTCTTCGGGGTCGATCACCGCCGAAGGAACCATCAGCGGAGCAAACCTGTACGTGGGAACAAGTGTGC